>CAVTRW010000017.1:0-87983 GCA_963737195.1 uncultured Verrucomicrobiae bacterium | reverse complement strand
TGTTTCCCGAGTCTCTACTCCGGCGCGCTCGGCGATCGCGCCCTGCCAGATGATTCGGATTATTGGATGAACCGGATGGTCATCGGGTAGCGATAGAACTTTCCGTCGCTCGCCCGAATGGAGGCGATGATGACAAATACGGCGTTCAGGACCCAAAGGATGCCGAGGAAAACGAAGCCGACCAGAATGAGGCAAAAGACGGCGGCGACGACGTTGTAGATGAGCATCGAGATTTGGAAGTTGAGCGCTTCTTTGCCGTGCGCATCGATCTCGGGCGAGTCGTCGCGCTTGGCCAGCCAGACGATGAGCGGCCCGAGCAGGTGGCCGGGGAAATGAAGGAAGACGCCGCACAAGGCAGTGAGGTGGCAAAGGACGTTCCAGGTGCGCACGTTGGTAACGGCGGGGGCACTGACAGGCAGTGGCGGCGGTGATGGGTATGAAGTTTCCATGGTGTCTAATGAATGGATGCAGCCGGCGGCCGGTTTGGATTCAAAAGAAATTCGGAATTGGGAATGCGGATTCGGAACGGAATACGTCGAATATCAGGCGCGGAAATGGAAGGGGATGCGAACCCGTACGGCGACTGGTTTTCCATTTTTTGTCGCGGGCGCAAACTGCCATTGCGCTAAGGCGTCGAGCGATTGACGGGCGAAGCCAGCGCGAGTGGAAGAAATAATTCTGAGGTCTTTCGCTTTACCGTCGATGCTGACGGTGCATTCCATGATGACGTCACCTTGTCTTCGTTTCGTGCTGTAGCCGGAAGGATAGAACGGGGCGAAACCGCGCACTAGCTTTGGCGGCACGTCATACTCTTTCGCGGATGAAACCACCGGAACATAAGTCGGTTTCAGCATCTGAGATTCGAAGGTGGTTCCTTCGAGGAAGCTCGACCCGACAAACGTAACAAGGATGATGAGGAACAAATTTTTCATGCAGCTCAAATAGCTGAGCAGACTGCCATAGGTCAAGATTGTAGCTGGGCGAGGAGGAATTTGGAAGCCAGGAGGCCAGGAAGGGAAGGAGAAAGGGATCGAATCAGGAAAGCAGGAAAACAGGAGAAGGAGTTTGGATGGTGGGGATATGACCACAGAGCTCACAGAGAGGCGGAGCCGGTAGAACACTTCTTCTTGGTCTGGTCTCCGTGTCCCTCGTGGTGAGAATTTTTTTTCCTGGATTCCTGGCTTCCTAATTTGCCATTCCTCGGCGCGACTGCGGCCGATCGCGCCCTACCAGGATGATCGGGAATCATCGCAAAAATTGTTGTAAAGTATGCTTGACAGCATGACAAGCATGCTTTACACCTCGGTTCATGGACAAACCAAACACAATCGAATCGGTGCTACCGCTCTCGGGAGAATACTCCTGCAAAAAAGATGTGCGGCTGAGTGCCTGGCTTTTCGTCGCGACGGTCACCTACGTGGCGGTTCTGCTGGTGATAAAATATCATCCGGGATGGAGCCCGCTTACGCGCGGGTTGCTCATGCTAACTCCGATGATTCCGGGAGCGCTCTACGTGCGGAGTTGTCTACGGTTCATCCGCGCCATGGACGAAATGCAGCGCCGCATGCAGCTGGAGGCCTGGCTGTTCGCCTCGCTCTGGACGCTCGTGATTACAACGGTCATCAACACTCTTAATGCCAACGGCGTCGCTTTGGGCGATCTTAAACACGGTGTTAGTCTGTGGGGGACCTTTCTTCTCGCATTTGTGCTCTGGCTCGTCGGCACCGCTATCGCGAGGTATCGCTACAAATGAAGAACCAGCTACGCGAGTTGCGCGAGCTCAAGGAATGGTCACAGGGTGAATTGGCCGACAGGCTCGGCGTCTCGCGTCAAACTATTAACGCAATCGAAACCGAAAAGTACGATCCGAGTCTGCCGCTTGCCTTCAAGGTGGCGCGGCTCTTTCGGCAGCCGATTGAAAAAATCTTCGAAGACAACGGTCGCTAGGCGTGACCTAACGAATGTGAATGCGGCTTGCGTCGAAGGATTAACCGTCGAGCTCACAAGCGCTCTTCCTCTTCCGCTTAGTCTTATCTAAGCGGGCGATGATATTATTTTGCGCCCAAGCGCGACTATCTTAAACATCGAGCGACGGAGCGCTCGATCCACCTCTTTGGCGCGACGGGCCGTCGACGCCCTACCAAAAAACGAGCTCTGCGATCTCTGCCTGTTCCGTGTTGAAATTTAGTTTCCTGGATTCGTGGTTTCCTGCTTTGCTTATCTTTTCTTCGCAACTCGCTCGATGCGTCGTCGCCAGAAATCATTCTACGTTATCTTTGCTATCGCCGCAGCGCTCGTAGTGCCGGCAACGATCGCGTTGCGCACAGTCGTTCATCCGGCTGTTCTGCAATCTGGCTCGGATAATCCAACCCCTCTCGGTTACACATGGAGCCTGCTCCTGTTCATTGTTCCCATCATTGCCCTGGCGGTGTGGTTCGCATGTCGGCCCGACCTAAAGTTTCCACGCAAAGCATTCTGGAGAACCATTGCTGTCCTCGCGCCTCTCGGCTTTGCGCTCGATCTTTTGTTTGGGAATAGTTTTTTCCTTTTCCCAAATCAACACGCGGTTCTCGGGATTAGCATTCCTGCCGTCGGCGGGAGAATTCCGATCGAAGAGTTCGTATTCTATTTAACTGGGTTCATGCTCGTGCTGCTCAGTTATATCTGGTGCGACGAATATTGGATGGCTGCCTACAATATTCCCGATTACAGCGCGGCGGCCCGGAACATCACACGAATTGTCCAGTTCCATTTCACTTCGTTAATCCTCGGGCTTCTTCTGATTGTAGCGGCGATCGTTTACCGCAAATTTTACTCCGGCTATCCCCACGGATTCCCGTGGTATTTCATCTATCTGGTCTGCGCGTCGTTCATTCCTTCGGCAGGTTTTTTCCACACCGCGCAACGGTTTATTAACTGGCGCGCATTCAGCTTCACATTTTTTCTTCTCCTGCTTATTAGCCTGCTTTGGGAAGTCACTCTGGCGCTGCCATACGGTTGGTGGGCCTTTCGGCCATCTGCCATAATTGGTCTAACCGTCGGCGCCTGGTCCAATCTTCCTATCGAAGAACCATGTGTCTGGATGGCGGTCACCTTTACCACCATCATCACCTACGAGGTCATCAAGATTTGGAAAGCGCTCGGTGCGGGAGCGATGGAGGCGTTCTTCGGCATCGGTAAGTGAATCCTCCAGGACAAACGCGCCAGATGAATGAAATGCGAATTGGTGGGATGAAACGATTTTTTCTTTCGCTGACGATATTACTGGCCGTGAGTGCGACGAATTCCTGCGGAGGATTCGGAGCAACAGGCGGCGGCGAAGAAGAAAGAGAAGGCGACCTCGGGTGAGTTGTTCGAGACGATCGCAAGAATGGATGCCGCGGTGTTCGACCCATTCAACGCTTCACCTTAATCCTCTTCCTTGAGGGAGAGGGGATGACTACTGCTTTCAGTTGCCGATGAGTCCACCTCTGCCGGAGCGGCTTCATCGCCCGACGGTGTGGCGATCCACCTTATATATATAAGAGGTGCTTTATGCGCCTAACAGACGATAGTTCCGGAATCTCATGCCTTTTCGCCCACTCAATCTTTCACCACAAGTTCTACGCGCAGTCCAGGATGCCGGCTACACCGAGCCGACTCCGATTCAGGTCGCAGCCATCCCTCACATCCTGGCGGGGCACGACCTCATCGGGATCGCGCAAACCGGCACGGGAAAAACCGCGGCGTTTGTTCTTCCCATTCTTACCAAGCTGGGAGCGGCGATGCAGAACGGTCAGCGCCGCGGGACGCGCGCGCTGGTAGTCGCGCCGACACGTGAACTCGTGGTGCAGATCGAGGAGAACGTGCGCGCATACGCAAAACATCTTCCGTTGCGCATGGCGACTGTGTTTGGCGGAGTGAGCGAACGTCCGCAGCTCGAGGCGTTGCGTTCCGGAGTCGATCTTGTCGTCGCGACACCGGGACGCCTGATCGATTTGATGCAGCAGCGCGCGGCTAATTTTTCGCAGCTCGAATTTCTCGTACTCGACGAAGCCGATCGCATGTTGGACATGGGTTTTCTTCCGCCGATTCGCCAGATCGTAAGAGCGTTGCCGCAGAAACGGCAGACGCTCATGTTCTCGGCATCGCTCTCGCGCGAGATCGAAAAGCTCACGCACGAATTCCAACGGTCGCCCAGGATTGTCGAAATCGGGCGACGCGCGAATCCCGCGGACACGGTGACGCAGCTGGCATACGAAGTTCGCGTACATCTAAAACCGGCGCTTCTGCTTCATCTTCTCGCCGATCCGCAATTCGATACCGTTCTCGTTTTTACTCGAACGAAGCGCGGCGCAGATAAAATCGCGCGCAAGCTCGAGGCTGCCGGGATAACGACGGGGACGATCCATTCGAATCGATCGCAGAACCAGCGGTTGCGCGCGCTGAAGGATTTCAAGTCGGGCGCCGTCCGCGTTTTGGTCGCGACCGATATCGCGGCGCGCGGCATCGACGTCGACGGGATTTCGCACGTGGTGAATTACGATTTCCCGATGCACTCGGAGGATTACGTTCATCGCATCGGGCGCACCGGCCGCGCTCATGCCATCGGCGACGCAATCAGTTTCATCACGCCGGAAGATCAGGGACCGTTGCGGTCGCTGGAACATTTCATCGGTCGCGGGATCGTGCGGAAACGCGCGGAAGGTTTCGATTATGACGCGGCTGCACCGCCGCGCGATAACAGAGGGGAACGTCGGCCGAAGATCGTGCCGAAGTTGCCGGGAAATTCTGCGCGCGGAAGCGGGAATGCGGTGCAACGTCATAACGGACGGCCACCGCGCGGCTTTTCATCGACCCGGCCGCCAAGAAGATCTTATCGGAGACACCGGTAGGGAAAGTTGGCGGAACAAACGGGCGACCCTTTGGAAGACGAATGTGTTTCGTGCTTTGCCGATTGGTTTATGTCTCGTTAGGCTGGCGTGATAGGCGTTGATCGCGAGGGCGCGATCACCAGCACGCGAGGGCGCGTGCGCTCCCCGGATTGGAAAGACGGAATCTGGAAGAAGACGCGGAATCGGGTATATTCGCGTGTGAAACTCTCCGTGCTGGAGAATTGTCGACATCGTATGAAAGAGGCGATGCTTCAATTGCGACAGCGCAAAATGTTTTTCGCGCTGATCGTTGCGATTTCGTTAGGCGCGGCAAATTTTGCGCGGGCCGATGAATGGGTGACACCGAAGAATCCCAAACATGGATACAGACTGCTCGGCCGCGTTATTCTGATGGTGGAGATACGAGCGGACGGGACGGTGAAGCGAGCGTGGCCCGCAGCGGCGAGCACGCATTCGCGCGCGGCGTGGCGCGCGGCACATGCAGCACAGGAGCTGACGTTCCGGCCCGGGAGCGAGCGCACAATGCGGCTACCGGTTACAGTTTACCTGGATTAGTTTCGCGCCTAAGTATTCACAGCGCTTCTGCTGAGAATGTTTGGAAAAAAATCGAACGCGGTTTCAGTTCGGTCCGGCAACGATTGAATTCGTTAAGGTCAATGTGGCGGGGCAGGAATGGCGCGACGTTTATCATTGGATCCTGGGGTTGAGCTGGCCGCGATTTGTCGGCCTCATCTCGGTCGTCTATCTCGTCATCAATCTCGTCTTCGCGATCTTCTATGCTCTCGGCGGGAATTGTATTGCGGGAATGGCGCCCGGTAATTTTCCGGCAGCGTTTTTCTTCAGTGTGGAAACGCTGGCGACCGTCGGCTACGGGCACATGTATCCGGAAACGACCTACGGGCATCTCCTTGCTACGATCGAAATCATCGTCGCGATGTTTTGGATCGCGGTTATTACCGGGCTGATCTTCGTGCGCTTCTCGCGCCCGACGGCGCGGCTCGAGTTCAGCAACGCCATTGTCATTTCCACTTTCAATGGCCGGCCGACGCTGATGTTGCGCGTGGCGAATCTCCGCCATCACAGCATGGTGGAAGCGGAATTCCGAATCATGTTCACGCGTAACGAACCAATCCGCGAAGACGACAGCTTTCGGCATTTTTACATGCTCAAGCTACACTTCGATCGACTGATCACGTTTCCGGCCGCGCTCACACTGCGTCACACAATCGATGAAAGCAGTCCGCTTTATGGCGCGAGCCTCGAAAGCCTGGAAGCGAGTGATGCGCGTTTCGTGGCTTCGATTGTCTGCATCGAAACGGTGATTCCGGCGGCGGTGCAAAGCCAGCGTGATTACACCTGGCGCGATGTGCGTTTCGGCGAACGCTTCGTCGAGATCTACACTGAGACGGGCGCCGGACAGTTGGTCGTAGATTACGGCCGGCTGCACGAGACCGAACCGCTTTAGCGCCGCGCGATTTGTTGTTGATTCAATGACGAAACGAAAATGCTTTCCGGAAGCGCCACGCTTCCGTTAGGCTGGCATTGAATCGTTCGTAGAAATGAAAAAGCTCATCGGTGTTCTAATGGTTGCAATGTGCACCCTGTCCGGCTGTGGCGGGCATAAGGATATCGTCGGCAAATGGCGCACGGCTGATAAGAACGCCATCGTTTGGGAATTCTCGCCCAACGGCAAAGTGCAAGTGGGCGTGGATGAAGGTCGCTACACTTTTGGCGACCAGAACCGAATCAAAATCCAAACGCACTACGCTTCGTCGATTTACCAGTTAGAGATCGCCGGAGACAAAATGACTTTGCGCTCGCCTACCGGCTCGGCATTAGAGCTAACGAGAATTAAGTAGCGGGAAAGCTATATCAAGCCGAGGGACTGGACCGTCCATTCGTCGAGGGCGCCAGTAATATCAAGGCCGTTGTCGCGCTGGAAGTTGCCCAGGGCGGCGCGCGTCGCTGGTCCGAGCGACCCGGTAATGGGACCAAGGTAGTACCCGGCGTCGCGCAGTGCCAGTTGCACATTCGCAATCACCTGGTCCGGCAACAAATTCCCGTAGGTGTAAATAGGACCATCATAATCCGAGTAGGTGTAAGCAGGATCGTATCCGTAAGCGGGATACCAGTAACCGGCATCCAGGTAATAATATCCGGTGTTAACATAGACGATAGTTCGGCAGTGGTGCCGCCACCAGTTACTATCATGGCGATCATGCCGGCAGCGCTTGAGCGCGTCGACGTAGCTGATGTGAGTGGTGTTTGGGTTGTTGACGTTGGGATTGTTGTTATGGCCTGGTTGCGGATTTGTCCGGCGGTGGTGCGCTCGGCTATTAGCAGTCGGGTCGATCTGATCGGCTGGCATGGGCAAATTTGAAATCTGCGATGGATTGGCGTGCGCGCCGCGGTCGAGATTCATCGCCAGATCGCGGTGGAGCGCCTGCATTCCACCGGGGTAATTGCGCCGGTAGTTCCGGTAAGGTTGATGACCGACATGAGCCTGGCCCGTGGCAGTTACTGGATTGCGCGCAGGATTGGCAGCGTGTGGAGCGTGCGCGTTGGCCTTTGCGGGCGCAGTCGCAGGCGCTGACGATCCTTTCGATGGCGCGTTATTCGGGTTGGTGGCGTCTCCGGCCGCATAGCCACGCGCGAGCACAAACCCAAAGATCAATGCAAAGACAGCGAATCGTTTCATTTATTCCTCCACTGCTTGGACATTATCAGATGTTCTTTTATTCGTCGATGGACGCGTTCGATTGTCGGATCGCAAACAAACCGTTCATTATTCGGGAAAACCGCCATTACCAGTGTTTTCGCTTAAAAATATCCATAAAAGTATTGCAAAAACATAAAAAACAATGAATTCTGCGCGCACGGAACCTCTTGTGGACGATTAAATACGAAATGGCGAGGAGTGGCGTTCCATTCCGTCGCTCACGAACAAGGTCAATCAACTTCACCCCACTATATGAAACCTTTGAGCCTGGCGGTAATCCTCGCGGTCGCAAGCGCTGCCTCAGTGCAGGCAGAATCGGTTATGATCACTGGCCAGACGGCAGGTCCAACGCCGTTCATTGCCAATATCCAATTAACAGCGAATCCCCCTGACTCAGTTAAGAGCATAAAGTTCCAGATTACGCCCAAGGTGGGATCAGTAACCCGACCAGTAACGGCAACCTATCCAATCGAATATCTGCAGAAACGGGGTTATTTCAATTCGCAGACCGGGGCGATTCTTCTACCCGTGTTTGGCCTGTATGCGAACTATGCTAACGCCGTCACTCTAACCTACGTATTTACCGATAACTCATCGCAGCAGGATGGCGTAATGGTGTCTACGCCCACATACACCAATCCGTGCGGCTACGACAATCCAATGGTCTTGCAGGCGCGAACGAGCACCACCACGTTGAGCTATGATTACATGCTGGTGAAGAACCACGCGTGCGGCGACACCACGCCGGTTGTTCTGGATACAGACGGTCAAGTTCGTTGGATTGGCACCGTCGGCCCTCCGGAAAACCCTTGCCTGCTCTTCCAGAACTCAGTCTATGTCGGCTTGAACGCGATACTTTACCGTGTAGAACTCGATGGTACATTCGTCGCGCTACGGGATTACACCGACGATGGTGTGACCGATTTTCATCATAATGCCGATCCCGGCAAACGCGGAATTCTCTTGGAGGCGGACACTCCGGAATGGTTTGGATCCGTAGATATCGAAGTGGATGGACTGGGCAATATTTTAAAAACATGGAACTTGGCTGACATCATTTCAGCCGCCATGACCGCTGGCGGCGATGACCCAGCTCAATTTGTCCAACCCTCTCCTAATGATTGGTTCCATAATAACTCAGTCACTTACAGGAGATCCGATGATTCACTGCTAGTGTCCAGTCGCGAGAACTTCGTCATAGCTCTCGATTACACGACAAGCGCGATCAAATGGATTTTGGGCGACACTACCAAGCAGTGGCATCAATTTCCATCGTTGAGCATTTACACGCTTGCGCTCGGTCCCGATACGCTTCCTCCGATCGGCGAACACGCCTTATCGATTACACAAGACGACAGTTTGCTGCTTTTCGATAACGGCTATCCTAGTATAAATCATAGTCCCGCTGGAGCGGCTCGATCTTACAGTGCTCCCCGCAAGTATCAGATCAACACTCAGACCATGGTCGCTACGGAGCTATGGAACTACGAAGCGGACCAGACTCTCAATAGCCCGTTTTGCTCCAGCGTTTACGAGGATAGCCCACTGAATTACGTCGTCGATTACGCCATCCTCAATGCGTTTACACCGCCACAGATGGCAGAACTCCTTGGCTTGGATGCCTCAGGCAATAAAATCTTTCATTACCGTTATCCGACTACAAACTGTGATACCCTTTTTAACACCAATCCTGTCCACTTCGAAAATGTGGTATTTAGTGTGTTGACTCCGCCGACCGCGGTCTCGCGCAAGATTCACGGTGCGGCCGGAACGTTCGATATTCCCTTGCCCTTGACTGGCAGTCCCGGCGTTGAATGTCGTTCAGGCGGCCTAAATGGCGATTACCAAATCGTAGCGACCTTTGCGGTCCCGGTAACCGTCACAGGTGCTACCGTGACTCCCGGCAGTGGTGGCACCGGCTCGGTAGCAGGTGCGCCAGCGCTTAATGGCAGCGGCACCGAAGTGACAGTGAATCTGACAAACGTCAGTAACGCGCAAACAATCACGTTAAACCTCATTGGGGTAAACGATGGCTCGACTACCGACAATGTTTCCATCCCGATGGGAGTACTGATCGGGGACAGGACCGGCAACGGCATCGTGAATGCGAGCGATGTCAGCCAGGTTAAAGCAGAATCGGGCTCCAGTGTGGGATCGACGAACTTCCGAAGCGACCTAACCGCGAACGGGTCAATCAACAGCGGAGACGTGGCGTTGGCGAAGGCGGCGTCTGGATCGGCGCTGCCGGCGCAAAAGTAATCCTCGAAAGAACGAGCGAAAGCTGCTAGGGAGCATACCCGGATATGAATGCTCCCAGCGTAGCGATACTGTTGCTTCGAATTTTCGTTTCGCTTTTTCTGGCCATTCTTTTCCTGCAATCGGGTATCGATAAAGTGGTCGATCGGCGTGGAAACCTGGAATGGCTGAAGGGACATTTTGCCAAGAGTCCGCTGGCGGGGATGGTGCCGCTGATGGTGACCGTCATTACTGTGCTTGAACTGGCAGCGGGAGTGTTAAGCGCAGCAGGATGTGTTCTGCTTCTTGTCTCGCACAGCACGACAGTCGCCTTTTTCGGCGCGGTCGTATCCGCGCTTGCTGTTATCGCGTTATTCTTCGGTCAACGCATGGCCAAGGAATATGCGGGAGCGGCGGTGCTGGTACCTTATTTCATCCTGGCGTTGATTGCGATCTACCTGTTACAGGCTTAACCACAACTGTGACCTAACGAAATATGACCTTGAAGAAGGTGAATACCAAAAACATCACGGAAGAACCGTGGTCTTCGCCAAAGGGAAAGTTTCGCGGGGCAGGCAAGGAAGTTTCGATTGCGCTTGGGCGCGATTCCAGCTCGGCCAATCCCAAAGACAGGCATCCGTTCGATGTGGAGATTTTGCGTATTCCCCCCGGTCAAACTCCCTATCCCTATCACTCGCATTCGGCCCAATGGGAATTCTACCACGTCATATCGGGTCGCGGAGTAATCCGGCATGAGGATGGGAACACGCCGATAGAAGAAGGCGACGCGTTTATCTTTCCGCCGGGCGAAGCACATCAACTTATGAATGATGGGTCGGAGGATTTGATCCTTTATGTTATCGCCGATGATCCCATCGGCGAGTCAGGCTACTACCCGGACAGCAAGAAGTGGCTCGTTCGCTCTCCGGAACGAAAGCTTCTTCGCGGCGAAGCGCTCGATTACTTCGACGGGGAAGAGTAGCTGCTTTTTTTCCGCACCGCGCCTGACTGCGCACCTATGCCTAGGGGAGGGCAGTCCCCGATTTCGATTTCACAAGCGCCACATCGGTGCTGTTGATTACACCGTTCACGTTCACGTCCCGGCGTGACGCCACCATGGTGCCGCTGGCGGCCTTAACGTCGGTTACATCGGAGCTGTTGACGATTCCGTTTCCAGTTGTGTCGCCGAGAAGCACACTCATTTGCACCGCCATGTCTCCAGCGCTGGCGCCCTGGTGGACATCAAAAAGGGTAAGCATGATTGTTTGCGCATTCGCGACATTCGTTAGGGGAATTGTGACCGTTGCGCCATTCACCGTCACAGTTCCGCCATTGGGAATACCGCCGCTACCGACATCGCCCGAGCCCGAAGTGACCTTCGCCTGAACGGCGCCGTTGACGGTAACGGTATTACCGAAGGTGATTACGATTTGGTAGTCGCCGGTCGAACCCCCGGAGCGGCATTCAATGCCGGGTGCGCCCGTAAGTGGCAGAGGGATATCGAATGTGCCGGCCGCGCCGTGCACTTTCCTTGAGACGGCGCTTAATGGTGGCGGGGGCACATCAATGCCATTCACAGTTACGTCATAACTCGTTAGGCCATTGCTGGCGACGCGAAAGAGAGCGCTGTCGTTTGTTGTATCTGCATCCTGTGCCGCGGAGATTGTAACGAGCTGCGGCGTGGAAAAATTCGCCGGAGTGAATGTAAGCGACGCGCCGCTGGCGACGTTGAGATCGCTATCGCCACTGATGCGATTCACCGTCACATTTACGTTCGCTCCCGGCGCCGAGTTTAAGCGCACAGAGAAAACCGACGATCCACCTTCGACGACATTGAAGGCTGTGGGTTGAACGATGAGATTCTGGAGTGTGCTTGTGGTAGCGAGACGCCGAATCGTGCCCGGGCTGCTTTGATTCGCATAGTAAAGGGCGCCATCCGGCCCCGTCGTCATGTCGACATGGGAACCAATGCTGTTGACGAACTCTTCGATGTGCGAAGGAAGGTTCGATCCATCAAGCAGGACGCGCATGATGCGTCCGCTATTATAATCGCCGAAGAAGTAGTTGCCCTGAAATGCAGCCGGATAGGCGGTGCTGTCATAGAAACAACCGCCGGTAATCGCGCCGCCAATGTTTTGCGTGGTTGCTGTGCCACCGCCACTTGTCGCGTCCGCTCCCGCTTGCACGACGGTAAACTGCGTGGAGATCTGCGGGTCAGGCGAGCCTGGCACAACTGAGGCGACGTCGAAGGTTCCATTGAAGGTAACATCCGTTACGCCGGCAATGGTTACCCCAGCTCCTTTGCGAAAAGGATGCGGTATCGTAGTGGTAAAAGTAACTATGCCGGCGGAGCGAACGGCGCCACTGGCTGCGATATCTCGCGCTTCCGTTCCATTTGTGCGGTAGGCGATAACAGGAGGCAGGAAACCTGTTGGCTGATTATTCTCGTAGGTATTCCATCCCGAGTGGCTGCCACTAAATGGCAGGAAGACCTGTTCCCAGTTAGTCCCAACCGTGTTACTCCAGAGCTGTCCGGTCGAGCGCTGGAACGTAAAAGTAAATGGATTACGGAATCCGCGGGCCCAAATGTAATCATTGTTGGGTCCAGCGCCGTCGATGAAGGGGTTGTCCGCCGGCAGAGTGCCGATGCGCGTTGCCCGACCAATCTTCGATGCGAGCGAAGTAAGATCGGCGTTAGCGCCGGCACCCACGCCGTTGTCTCCGATGGCCCAGTAAAGCTTCCCGTCATTCCCGATGCCAATAGCGCCACCGTCATGATTTGCTCCGACAGTTGGAAGCCCGGTAACAATAGTCGTGCGGTTGGTGCCGATGTTGTTCGTGTCGGTGTAACGCACGATGCGTTGTTCCGACGACGAAACAGTCATGAAGAAATAAACGTAATGGTTGTTGAGGAAATCGGGATCGAAAGACATACCAATCAGTCCGCATTCGCTATCGGTGTAAACGGTTTCCGTCGCGAACGGCGTTGCGAGCACGGTTCCATTCTGCACGATGCGTACTTCGGCGGTTTGCATTCCGCCAAAGCCGCCTTTTCTAATGACGAAGAGCCGGCCGGAACCGTCCGGCGCCCAATCGATTCCCGTCATGCTGCCAATGTCTGAACCGGTAACGTAAACGGATTCGGAGAAATTCGCGGGATCGACGGGCATGCTGAGCGCGATCGTCGTCGTGCTTAGCAACAGCGCGATGCAAAACATCCGTGAAGCATGCATGGCAGGAGGTTTGGTCCTCCCATGATTCGAATCCCGATTACTTTTTAGATGCTCTAACAGCGTCGAAACTCAAATCGCTGCTGCGGAAAAAGGTTCCAGCTACACCACGCCTTGATCAAGCATCGCGTCAGCCACCTTGACGAAGCCGGCGATGTTTGCACCGATGACGAGATTCCCTGGGTGATCGTACTCCGCGGCAGTCGTCGAGGCATTCTTGTGAATCGTCGCCATGATTTGACGCAAACGTTGATCAACTTCGGCGCGCGGCCAGGGAAGACGCATGGAGTTTTGCGCCATCTCCAAACCAGAAACAGCAACACCACCCGCGTTGGCCGCTTTGCCCGGTCCGTAAAGTATTTTGTTTTTCAAAAACAGATCGACGCCTTCGGGCGCGGTCGGCATGTTGGCCGCTTCGGAAACGAGAAAACAACCATTAGCGAGCAACGTCTTCGCGTCTTCGCCGCTGATTTCATTTTGCGTCGCACAAGGAAATGCGCATTCGCACGGAACGCCCCACGGTTGTTTTCCGTCAATGTAGGTGGCCTTGAATTGATCGGCGTATTCCTTAATCCGGCCGCGGCGCTCGTTCTTTAGCTGCATCACCCAGCTTAACTTTTCTTCGGTAACGCCATCCTTGTCGTAAATGAAACCGCTGGAATCGGACATCGTCACTACCTTGGCGCCGACCTGGTTTAGTTTTGAGACAGCATATTGCGCAGCGTTGCCCGAGCCGGAAACGGTACAAACACGACCTTCAAGGCCCTGGCTGCGCGTCTTTAGCATTTCTTCGGCGAAGTAAACTGCGCCATAACCGGTAGCCTGCGGACGAATGAGTGATCCCCCCCAGTTCAAAGATTTGCCGGTAAGCACGCCGGTGAATTCGTTAGCGAGTCGTTTGTATTGACCGAACAAGTAACCGATCTCGCGTCCACCGACGCCGATATCACCCGCAGGCACATCGGTATCCGGACCCACATGGCGGAAAAGCTCGGTCATAAATGATTGACAGAACCGCATCACTTCCATGTCCGATTTGTTCTTCGGATCGAAATCGGCGCCGCCTTTGCCGCCACCCATCGGCAAAGTGGTAAGCGAATTTTTGAAGACCTGCTCGAAGGCGAGAAATTTCAAGATGCTGGCGTTAACTGTCGGATGAAAACGCAAACCGCCTTTGTAAGGTCCGATCGCGCTGTTCATCTGAATGCGAAAGCCGCGGTTCACCCGCACCTTGCCCTTGTCGTCAATCCACGGGACGCGGAACTGGATCATCCGTTCCGGTTCGACGATGCGCTCGAGAATGTTGGCATCACGATAATCTTTGCGGCGCTCGATGACGGGAGCGATTGACTCAAAAACTTCCGTCACCGCCTGAAGGAACTCGGGCTGATTCGGATTTCTTCGATGAACAATGTCGAGAACTTCCTGAGTTGAATTCATAGTCTTTAACAACGTTGGGTGAGATTTCTAACGGCGACCGGCGCGTCGCCTCATTCGATAATGCAGCCGAAGAAAAATCGCATGGAGTTGGCTAAGACGTGATCATCCTTTACGGGATGCTTGGGCGCAGTAATCGAACATATCTTGGCAGACATTACCAAAGCGGCGGCGCACCGTGAAGCAGAATTCGGGCTGCCCAAAAGAGCAGCAATCCAAACGGAGTCACAGTTTGGAGTTAAGCATGTGTCGGGCGTGTCGTCGAGGAAGCTGCGTGTTTTCAATTTTCGAAATTCAGCGATTAATCTCTTCAATGGCTGCAAAGACAAGCGCAGGATTACTCATGTTTCGCCGCAAGCCACACAACATTGAAGTTCTGCTTGTGCATCCGGGTGGACCGTTCTTCAGGAAGAAGGATGCCGGAGCATGGACGATTCCGAAAGGAGAAGTCGCCGAAGGCGAAGAACTCCTCGAGCGCGCAAAAATCGAATTTAGGGAAGAGTTGGGGGTGCCTTGCGCGGGCGATTGCATGGAGCTCGGATCGATAAAGCAGAAAGGCGGCAAGACTGTTCATGCGTGGGCGGTTGAATCATGTCTTCCGGATAAGTTTGAGCTGAAATCAAACACCTTCCTTTTGGAATGGCCGCCCCACTCAGGCAGGAATCAGGAGTTTCCCGAAGTGGACAAAGCGGAGTTTTTCCCGCTCACGGAAGCACGCTCAAAGATCAACCAGGCACAGATCCCGTTACTGGACCGGCTGGTGGCGATTATTGGAGAATAACCTAACGAGTAGCAGGTGAGCACGCCGTTCTTTCTTTTCGCTCCCGGCGCCGGTGCGGCGTCATCGCATCCATGGATGCAAGGCTGGAAGAAAAGACTCAGTTCGTTAGGCCGCGTCGAAACGTTCGATTACGATTACATGCGCTCCGGTCGGAAGCGGCCCGATACGCTGCCGCAACTGATTGCCGCGCACCGCCAGGCCCTTGCCGAGGCGCGACGAGATGACAACGAACCGGCGTTTCTCATCGGTAAGAGCATGGGCGGCCGGATTGGCTGCCATGTCGCCTTGGAAGAGAAAGTGACCGGAGTTATCTGCATGGGTTACCCGCTTTGCGGCGGCGGCGATCCGGCCAAACTGCGCGACAAAGTGTTGCGCGAGCTGCGCACGCCGGTCTTGTTTGTTCAGGGAACACGCGACTCTCTTTGTCCTTTACTTTTGCTCGAGAACATTCGCGCCGAAATGAAGGCGCAGAATTCCTTGCACAGTGTCGAGAACGGGGATCACTCGTTGTGCCTAACGAAGCGACAATTGGTCGAGGCAGCTGAAACTCAGGACGACGTCGATGGCCGAATACTCCAGGCGATCGGTGCTTTCGTTAACAAGTTAACGAAAGAATTTACCGAGTAGCTTTCGCGTTTTTCCAGGAGCAAGCGACGCCGCGCGAGAAAGGATGATCTTGCCTAACAGCATCGAATAGGATGAGGGCAGTCTCGCCGGCAGACATGCGAACGTTGTTGGTCGCGGTGCGTCGCCGATGTCATCAAGCCAACCGAACCGCCGCAAAAACTGCGGATGATCGCTAAACAATGCGCCCGGCCAATTCTCTTCCAGAAACCGCCGCCACGGTAGTCCCGCTCCAAAGTCGTGCAGGAAGATCGTGCTTGGTTTGCATGTGCTGAGAAGACTTACCGCGAGCTTGAGCGCTCGATATTCCTTTGGTCCATCAATCAAGACGGGATCGCCTGGTTCGAGTAATCGAGGCAACACTTCGCGTGAATCGCCGAAGAGAGATTCAACATTCTTGTGAGGCGCGAGTCGTTTCAGTGCAACCTCTGCGCGCGGCGAAGAAGCTTCAAACTCAACGCTGATGATGCGCGCTTTCGGAAAGCAATTCGCGAGTAACAATGTGCTGCCGCCAAGATCGCGCCCCGATTCGAGAATCCTCGTCGGATTCATCGGACGCACGATGCAGTAAAAGAAAAACATCTCGCTGATGAAAATGCCGGGACCGCGTTCGTCCCCTGGCATCGCATCAATGATGGCGCGAAATTCCGGCAGCAATCGATCGCCGTTTGCCAGAACGGCTTCGATTCCGGATGAGGACTGATTCCGCTCAGCTGAAACCAATCTTGATTTGTCAGTCATGGGCGACCGGAACCTAACGAGTGGTGTCGCCGTCGCAAAACCTTACAACCGGCTTAGCTTCGAGCCACGCGTTACACGTCGTAATACATCGCGAACTCGTAGGGATGCGGACGAAGACGCAGCGCGTCGTATTCCTTTTGTTTCATCTCCAGCCAGTTCGCGATAAAGTCGGTGTTGAAGACGTCGCCCTTGAGAAGGAACGAGTGGTCGGCTTCCAACGCTTCAATGGCGCCGCGCAGGGAATCCGGAACGCTTGGCACGTTCGCGAGTTCTTCCGGCGGCAACTCGTAGAGATTCTTATCGAGCGGGTCGCCCGGATCGATCCGGTTTTGGATTCCGTCCAGTCCAGCGAGGAGACAGGGCCGAGAAGGCAAGATAAGGATTTGCTGCTGCGTCAGGCGTGCGGAACTCGATTCGTTTAGTTTTCGGATTTGCCGAGTAAGTCGGAATGCGAATCGCGGCCGAACGATTTCGCGCCGAGTAAGCCAGATTAACCGGCGCTTCGAATCCGGGCACTAGACGTTTATAGCTGTTCGTTGTCGGATTCGTTAGGCAAGTCAGCGCCGGAGCATGTTTCAGAATTCCGCCGATGAAGAAGAGCGCAATTTCGCTCAAGCCCGAGTAACCGTTACCGGCGAAGAGCGGTTTGCCACCTTTCCAGAGCGACATGTGGGTGTGCATGCCGCTGCCGTTGTCGCCGAAGAGCGGTTTCGGCATGAAGGTCACGGTTTTGTTGTGCCTCTTCGCGACGTTGCGAACGATGTATTTGTAATACTGCATGGAGTCGCCCATTTGTTTGAGTGGCGCATAACGAATGTCGATCTCCGCCTGGCCGGCGGTGGCGACTTCATGATGCTGGCGTTCGATCGGAATGCCAGCCTTCTCCAATTCGAGGCACATCTCGTTACGGATGTCTTGTAACGTGTCCGCTGGCGCGACCGGGAAGTAACCTTCTTTCGCGCGAATCTTGTAACCGAGATTCGGGAAGTCTTCGCGCGCACTGTTCCAATGCCCCTCGCCGCTGTCGACGAGATGGAAGGAAGAATTTCCTGAGTTGCTGTAGCGGACTTCGTCGAAAATGAAGAACTCCGCCTCCGGTCCAAAGAAGGCCGTGTCGGCGATACCGGTGCTGTTTAGATAAGCCTCCGCTTTTTCGGCAACGCCGCGCGGATCGCGATCGTAGGGCTCGCGCGTGATCGGATCGACGATTGTGCAGATAAGACTCAGCGTCGGCTCGCTATTGAAAACGTCGACCCACGCCGTGGTCGCATCAGGAATGACGAGCATGTCGCTCGCATTGATGGCGCGCCAGCCGCGGATGCTCGAGCCGTCAAAGCCGAGCCCATCGGTGAAAATTTCCTCGTTATACTCAGTCAGTGTGGTCGTGAAATGCTGCCAGGAGCCCGGCAGATCGGTGAATTTGAAATCCACGAGCTTCACCTCGTGGTCCTTGATCATTTTGCTAACGTCGGATGCGGTTTTTTCTTTGGCCATGGGTAGGAAGTTATTCGTTAAAAAGGTTACATCGTTACATCGGCCCTGCACGCGAACCAATGTAACGATGTAACTGTTGTAACCTCTTAAACTGCTTTCTCGCCGATTTCTTCTGTGCGAATACGAACGGCGTGTTCCACCGGCAGTACAAAAACTTTTCCATCGCCGATCTTGCCCGTCTTGGCCGCCGCGACCACCACGGTGACCGCGCGATCGACCATGTCATCCGCGAGCACGACCTCGACTTTTACTTTCGGAAGAAAATCGACCGTGTATTCGCTGCCGCGATAAATTTCGGTGTGGCCTTTCTGTCGCCCGAAGCCTTTGACTTCCGTCACGGTCATGCCCTCGATACCGAGCTCGGCCAGCGCTTCCTTCACCTCTTCGAGTTTGAAGGGCTTGATAATCGCTTCCAGTTTTTTCATGTGGGATTAAATGTGCGGCGGCCGACTGTCTCTCGACCTGAAGCCTAAACGCGGCACGCGCTTCCTTAACAACGCCCCGCAAAACATGCAATCGCAAAATTTCTGTACGCCCAACTTCGACATGAGCGATCCCATTTGGGTCATCCTGAGCGAAGCGAAGGACCTCACGATCGCAGTGGTGCGTCATGCAAATGACAATGTGTGCAATCTGTTTTCGCGAGGTCCCTCGCTTGCGCTCGGGATGACTGCGATGAAAAATTTCCATCCTTTCCGTCGTAAAGTTGCGAAAAATTTTTCGCGCCTATACTGAAACGATGCCGTCCGATTCTTTCGTTCACCTCCATCTCCACACCGAATATTCGCTGCTCGATGGCGCGGTGCGGATGAAGGAATTGATGCGCAAGGCGGCGGAATTTGAGATGCCCGCGGTCGCCATCACCGATCACGGCAATCTTTACGGCGCGGTCGAATTTTATCAGGAGGCAACCAAAGCCGGCATAAAACCGATCATCGGTTGCGAAGCGTACATGGCGCCGCGCTCGATGAAAGATCGGCCGAACACGATGCGCGATGCCGCGTATCACTTCACGCTGCTGGCGAAAGACGAGACGGGTTATCGGAATTTGGTGAAACTGATTTCCGCGGCGCATCTCGATGGATTTCATTATCGCCCGCGCATCGATAAGGAATTGCTCGCAGCGAATTCGCAAGGTCTCATCGGGATGAGCGCGTGTCTTAAGGGCGAAATCAATCTCGCCATCCAGGCAAATGATCTGGCGAAAGCGCGACAAAGCACCGCTGAATTCCGCGATATTTTCGGCGCGGAGAATTTTTTTCTCGAGCTGCACGATCACGGCATCGACGCGCAGCACAAATGCAACGCGGTTCTCCCGCAACTGGCCAAGGAATTCGGCATTGGTCTAGTCGCGGCGAACGACGTGCATTTCCTCGAACGCGGCCATCACGATGCGCACGACGTAATGATCTGCATCGGCACGGGCAAGCTTGTCGCCGACGAGCGGCGCATGCACTACGTGCCCGAGTTGTATTTCAAATCCCCCGACGAAATGCGCGCTCTCTTTCCCAATTTCCCGGACGCCATTTCAAACACAGTTGCAATTGCGGAGCGCTGCAATCTTGAGCTGGAATTCGGCCGCGCCAAATATCCCGAGTATCCCGCGCCGGAAGGAAAGACGCGCGAAGCGTATCTGCGCGAACTTTGCTACCGCGGGTTGCACGAACGCTTTGGCGATCGCGCGGGAACCGATTCGGACCTGATCAAGCGTCTCGATTACGAAGTCGATATCCTCGAGAGAACCGGGTTCGTCAGCTACATCCTCATCGTTTGGGACTTCATTCATTTTGCCAAAGGCCGCGGCATTCCGGTTGGACCGGGGCGCGGTTCGGCCGCGGGATCGCTCGTCGCCTACGTGCTCGGAATCACCGACGTCGATCCGCTCAAATACGGTTTACTCTTCGAGCGCTTCTTGAATCCGGAACGCGTTTCACCGCCCGATATCGATGTTGATTTTTGCGAATCGCGCCGTGGTGAAGTGCTCGAATACGTGCGGCAAAAATACGGCGAACGCCGTGTTTCGCAGATCATCACCTTCGGCAAACTGAAAGCGAAAAGTGTCGTGCGCGATGTCGGCCGCGTCATCGGGCTTGAGTTATGCCGAGGCGGATCGCATCGCGAAAATGATCCCTAACGAATTGAACATCACGCTCGCCGGCGCGGAAAAAACGCCGGACTTGAAGCGCGCGATCGAGACCGAGCCGTCGACGCGGCAGTTGTGGAATTACGCGAAGGTCCTTGAAGGACTGTCGCGTAATGCCGGCGTGCACGCTGCCGGTGTTGTCATCGGAGATCGTGACTTGTCTGAATACGTCCCACTCTGTCGCGACACCAAGGGCAACGACGTCATCAGCCAATATTCGATGGGGCCGCTGAATGATCTTGGCCTGCTGAAGATGGATTTTCTCGGGCTGAAGACTCTGACGGTGATCGAAGATGCGGTGCGACTAATTCGTAAGCGCGCGCCGGATTTTTCGATTCACACCATTCCGCTCGATGATGCGGCGAGCTTCGCTCTTTACAATCGCGGCGAGACGATCGGCCTTTTCCAAATGGAATCCGGCGGCATGACCGGCACGGCGAAACAGTTCGATGTGCAGAAGATCGACGACATCATCGCGTTGATCGCCCTTTATCGGCCCGGGCCGATGGAGTTGATTGGTGATTACATCAAGCGCAAGCGCGGCCTGACAAAGATTCGCTACGAACATCCGCTGCTCGAGGAAATCTGCGCGGACACTTACGGCGTCATGATTTATCAGGAACAGGTGATGGCGGCCGCGAGTCGCCTCGCCGGTTACTCGTTAGGCCAAGCCGATCTGCTTCGCCGCGCCATGGGCAAAAAGGATCGCGAGAAGATGGCGAAAGAGCGCGACAACTTCATCAAGGGCTGCGCCGAGACGAACAATATTGGCGAGAAGAAAGCGAACACGATTTTCGATTTGCTCGAGAAATTTGCCGGCTACGGATTCAACAAGAGCCACAGCGCGGCCTATGGGCTCATCAGTTATCAGACGGCGTATTTGAAGGCCAATTATCCGGTCGAATTCATGTCGGGTTTGTTGAGCAACGAAATCAACAACACCGACAAGATTTCGGTTTTCGTCGGCGAATGTAAACGGATGGGCATCACGATTCTGCCGCCGGACGTGAATCGCAGCCAACTGAAGTTCGCGCCGGAAGAACACGATGGCGCGATGGCGATTCGCTATGGGCTCGCGGCGATCAAGAATGTCGGCGAAGGCGCGATGGAAGCGGCAATTCGCGAGCGCGAAGAGCGCGGCGATTTCCTTTCGCTCGAAGATTTTTGCCGGCGGCTCGATTCACGTGTCGCCAATCGCAAAATGCTGGAAAGCCTGGTGAAGTGCGGAGCGTTTGATTTTCTCGGACGCGACCGTGCCGAACTGTTCGCCTGCATTGAGGAATCGCTCGCGGCTGCTTCCGCGTCGCATCGGGATCGTGCCGCCGGGCAGGCTTCGCTCTTCGATGAATTGCCCGCGCCGAGCAAACCGCGCACGACGAGAATTTTCACGCCGTGGTCGGAGCGCGAGAAAATGTTCTTCGAGAAGGAACTGCTCGGATTTTATGTCACGGGTCATCCGCTCGACGATTACATGAGCATTTTTGCGGATGGAAAATACCAGACCATTGCTTCGTTAGGCGAACTGGCCGACCGCGCGACATTCCGCATTGCCGGTGTCATTTTGCAGGCGGACAAGAAATTCACGAAGAAAGAAGGCAAACCGTTTGCCGTCGTCTGGCTGGAAGACATGTCCGGGACTCTGGAGGTCGTGCTTTGGAACGAAGTTTACGTGAAAGTATCGGAAGCGCTTGTGCCTGGACGGGTGATTGCGATTCGCGGAGCACTCGATAAACGCGACGACAGCGTTCGCGCGACGGCGTTGAATGCGAAACTGTTGGAACCGGATGAGCCGGGAACAAAACTGCCTAACGAGTCGGTATTTCCTGACATCGTTCTGCGTTTTCCGCCCGCGGTGACGAGCGAGGAATTGCGACAGGTGCGCGAAGCGCTGGCCCGCAATCCCGGCAAGCAGCGCGTTCAGCTCGTGTTCGAACGCGCCAATGCCGCGCCGCTGCGAGTGGATGTCGGCAATGAGCTTTGCATCGAGTTGACGCCGGAGCTGGAAGAGAAGCTGGCGCCGTGGCTCGAAACGAACGTCGCTACGGCCGCGGCAGTTGCCTGAGCAAGCCAGCTGGGTGATTGCGGCCGCGGAAAATCCGGAGAGCGCGCTGTCCGAATTCAATCTTCTGCGTCGAAGCGATCGCTAATTGCAACGTGTCGCCACCAGACGCGCAGAGAGAATGGTTTTCCCGCGGCTTTGCTTCATCCGATGTCGTTAGGCCGATCGACCACGGATTCGAATACAATCCACCCTGTAAGTCAATCTCCTGGACCTCAGGAAACGCGTTCGTATTGGAATCGATGCGTCGCGAGGCAAAAGCTTGAACCCCGCCAATGCACTTCGCCGATGGAATCGCCGTTAGTTGATACAGAATCGTATCGGGAATCAATTTGATAGAAACAGCCGATGTATCGATGAAATCGATTGCGCCATGAAGCGCCAGGCGCGCATCGTCGAACTCCAGATTCGCAACTGTGATTGCCGCGAGCGAACCACGAAAGTCGACCTGACCACCAATACCGCTGATTGGTCCCGGTAATTTTGCGAATCGTCCGTTCAGACACGACACGGTTCCCGTCAGGGTCGGGTGCCGCAACGTTCCCGATCCATCAACATTCGCGCTAAAAATTCCGTCGCGAAAAGAAACGTGTGTCAGCGCCGGTGGTAATTTCGATAAGAGGACGGCCGGACAATCCACTTTGAGTGTAATTGGTTTGTCCCATGCCAAGAAATGCGAAGCGGCCATTTGCAGCGGCAACGTGATTTCAATTTTGGCGGGACTGGAGTTTTGCGCATTCGCAGTCAGCGACATTCGAAGCAGACCCGATTCAATGCCGGCAACGAAATCGGCGGAAATACGCCGTGGATCGCTAGAAGCAAAATCACGCAAGTGCAGATCGCACTTAGCCTGCAACTTTCCGAGCGTCCCGTATGTTTCGATGCGCCCCTGTAATTTTCCGGCCATCCCGCCGCGATTGGTCACAGCGCTTTGCAACTCGACCAGATCGATTTCATCGAGCGCTAAATTGACGCCGAAATTTTGGCTGCGGTCGAAATCGTAAGGCCCCTGTTCCCGCCACCAGCGATGCAGCGCGATGGGGATGAAAATGTCACCGTGCAATTTCGGCTGGCCGTAGAGATCGAAACGAACACTTTGCAGTTGCAGATAATTCGATGCAACGCTGACGAAGGCGTTGAATTCCGCGTTTTGATTAGCGAATCGAAATTCGCTGCAGAAAATATTCTGGGGCGAATAAGAGCCGGCAATCTTGAGATCGAACGGCTGCAGATCCCATCCATTCGTTAGGCGAATACTTTCCGCCTGTATCTGGAAGTCTCCGGAATGCGCGTTGACGGTGCCGTGCGCATCCCATCCAATGGAGGCCCGGCCCTGCGGGCTGCAGCGTACCGATGCGCTCCGGCAGAAGAGACGAATACTCCGCGACGTCCGCAATCGCCCCATTGGCTTTGACCGAGTAAGCATGATCGCCCAGCAGATTCACTTCGCCGGTCATGTTGAAGAAATCCTTGAGATGCTTCGCTTGAAGTGAATCAAGATTGAGGTGCGCATTCTTCAACGTCAGCTTCGCGCGCAGAGTGTCGACCGGCGCGGCCCAGAGACGAAGACCATCCCCGTCGACATTGATTTGTCCGGCAAAGTTTCGGTCGCGGGCGTTGACCGTTCCGGAGATCGTGAGTGCGCCGGCGAAGTCGTTCGTCGTTCCGCCAAAGAGCTTGGCGAATTCGCCCAGTTCCGTGATGGAAGCGGAAATGTCCGCGCGAAAATAGGGATTGATCCAGTCAGCCGATTTCGATGGGAGGGTGTATTCGCCTGTAAGCGTGAACTGGTTGGTGCGCTGCTTGACGTAGAGCTGGCCGATGTCGACCTGCCGGTTATAAAGCGACGCGCCGAGCATCACCGTCTCCGCGACGCGATCACGCCAGGTGAAGTCGCCCAACTCGACCCAAACAGAAGCAGTGGCGTGACTGAGATTTTGCGTGTCGCCGCGGAATGTAAACTTGGAAGCGCGGACTGCGCCGCCGGCCGGGTCCCGCCAGTTCAGCGCGCGTGACATTTGCGCGAGCGAGATCGACGATGCGCTGCCGGCAACGTCCCACAAAATCTTCTTGTCCCGACTTTCGCTGGCGATGCTGGCGCGCACTTTTCCGCCGAAAGCGTCGAGATTGAGTTCGATGCCGATGCGCTTTTTCTCCAGTCGGGAAAAATCGGCCGTGATCGTTTCGATATCCAAGCCGCGCGCGAGTGAAAGTGCACCGACCGTGAGCCGGTCGTTCTCCCACTTTGTCGCTCCACGCAGATCGGCGAATGATTTTTTGAAGAGCGGGGTTACGACATCGACTTGTTTGGCCGCGAATCTTCCTGATTCAATTTCGCTGGCGCTGAAGCTCGCGCCGTGGAGTGCGAGATCGGTTGCACCGTTGGCAAATCGGAATTCGACATTGCTGATCTTCACATCGTCGGCGAGCAGGCGATGGAGAAATCGCCAGTCGAGATTGCAATTCGCGGTCTGTTGCGGATTGCGCCGGATTTCGCAGCGCAAGGCGTCAATCCAGGCCTGATGCAGAATGCGGGCATTCGATTGAAAGAACAGACTGCGCAAATTCAGAGCGAAGGTTGCACGTGGGATGGCAAGGTCGATTGCAAACATGCACGGCCGCGCACTGGTCACGCGCAATCCTTCGATGACGACCGGTTTGAGAAACGGCGCGTCGATTTTTTGATACGCGATGGTCAGGCCCTGTTCGCGAGCTTTCCACCAGAGGAAAAAGCGCAATCCGTTTTTGACGAGGAGAGGGGAAAGAAAAATGAGCACAATGCTCGCGAGCGCGAGCACGAGGGCGAAGATGCCGAAGCGTTTCGCAAGGGACATGGGATGTAACCTTTAGCTGTGAATTCAAGGAAGGGCGACTTCCAAGTCGCCCCTGCATTGTTGCGGCGACCGGGAGATCGCCGCTCCTTGATAGCAACTCGCCTAACGAGTCACAGGAAGATTTTGAGAATCGAATCGTACGTGCACAGGTTGCCTCGTCTTGATCTTTTGCTCGAGCTGCTCTTTCAGCGTGCGTTCGGCTTCGCCGGTCAGATTTGCCTGTGCCGCTTTTTCCCGCGCCAGTTGCGGAAGGACGTGCAGCTCGTTCTCGATGTCCTCGGCCGAGATGCGATTCCAATAACCATTCTCGTAGGCGAGCACATCCACTTTTTGTTCTTCCACGCCGAGAATTTGCGCGGCGGGAAGCCGCACATCGATTTCGTTAGGCCGCACATCTACCGAAAAATCCTTACGCAAATCAAAACCGGCTTTGACGAGGAACGTGCCGTGCAACTGGACGCGTTTTGTGCTCCCGGCCCATGTATGCATGAATTCGTGTTCGACTTCAGTCTTGCGCACAACCGTCGCGAGCTCCGCCGTTTGCGCCGTTTGTTCAAGATAAACGCGATTCTTGATCGTGATCTTCGGTTGAAGATGCGCGACGTCGATAAACGCGGCCCGCAGATCGCGCACAGTCCGCGCCGGCCAAGTCTCCATGCGCAGAAAAATTGTAATCACGACCGCTGCGATAATGAGGACGACGAGGATGAATGCGATCGGCCAGGAAAAGCGGCGAGCGCGGTGTGGAGGTTCAGTGTTCATCGGAATAGGAAACATCGAACATCCAACATCGAACACCGAACGTCGAAGGAATCGGAACACTTCGATGTTGGGTGTTCGATGTTGGGCGTTCGATGTTTTGCTTTATTCCTCCCCAAAAAAATACCGCCCCCCATGCCCGATGGACATGAAGGGCGGCTGTTCCCCCCAGAACATTTTCTAAATCTGTCGAGTTCCTAAACGACGTTAATCATTCCTGCAACTAATTTTTGCAAACTTGTTCAGGGCAGGCCGTAATGAATAGTGGAACGGTGAATTTGGGGATCAACTACGAAACCGAATACAGCTACGAGGAGCCGGTCGGTTTCTCCCCTCATGACGTGCGGCTCTTCCCGAAAGCCGGGCGTTTTGTGCGCGTGCGCAGTTTACATTTCAGCACGAAACCCGAGGCGACGGTCCGTTTTTCGCAGGACGTTTTCGATAACACGGTGGCGTCCTGTTATTTTCCCGAGCGCTCGCGGCAATTGCATTTGCAGCTCAAAATCGAGCTGGAACTGGAGGAACGCGATCCCTTCCATTTTCTTCTGGAAAATTATGCCGTCGATTTGCCATTCACTTATGAGCCGCTCCTGGAACCGGTGCTCGAGCCGTATCGCGCCCGCCGTTCAAGTGGCGACTTGAAACTGGCCAACTGGAATCCGCCTGACGAGCAAACTCCGCGCTCCACGGTTTCGACTCTCGTGCAGTTGAACCAGATGATGCACGAATGCATCGGCTACGAACGGCGCGAGGAAGGTGTGGCGCGCGATCCGGCCGAGACATTGCGCATCGGTCGCGGCGCGTGTCGCGATGTGGCCGTGCTACTCGCGGAAATGCTTCGCGCGATGGGGCTGGCCGCGCGACTCGTTAGCGGATATTTGCGTGAAAGTAATGCCGGGCGGAAACGCGCCGAAGGTTCACTCCATGCCTGGACGGAAGTTTTCTTGCCCGGCGCGGGCTGGATTGGCATGGACGCGACGAACGGTATTTTTTGCAATCACAATTTCATTCCCGCGGCAGTGGGATTGACCCCGGCTGACATCACGCCGATCAGCGGCGCGTATTTTCACAAAACGGAAGTTCCCTCGCGCATGACCAGCCGGCTCCAGCTCTTCAATTTTTGAACGTTGTCATCCTGAGCGATAGCGAAGGATCTCACGAATGCAGTGGATGATCATGCAGACAATAACCTGTGCAAACTGTTTTCGTGAGGTCCCTCGCTCGCGCTCGGGATGACCGCGAGCGGGAGGTGACCTGATACGTTATTTTTATGCTAACGGAATTGCAGCTCCGGAATTTTCGCTGTTTCGAAGCATTGCGGATCGAATTCGGCCCCGGTTTCAATTTTTTCGTCGGTTCAAATGGCGAAGGCAAAACGTCGATATTGGAAGCAGCGTGTGTGCTTTTGCGTTTGCAATCACAGCGAAGCGCGTCACTCGCGCCACTCGTTAGGCTAGGCGAGAAATCTTTTTCCCTGGCCGGCCGATTTGACGATCACGCACTGCGATTTTCCTACGGTGCGTTGGGGCGAAAAGTCGCCTTCGATGACGTGGAACAGCGCAGGTTCAACGATTATTTGCGCGTCGGTCGCGTCGTGTCCTTCGCCACCACCGATATCGAGTTAACGCGTGGCGCGTCGGAACCGCGCCGGCGCTATCTCGATTTTCTCGGCGCACAAATTAATCCGCGATATCGGCCCGTCTTGCGCGCTTATGAGCGCGCTCTGCGAGCGCGCAATGCGCTTTTGAAATCGGCGCAGCCGCGCCCGCGCGAGCTAGCGGCTTATGATCAGCCCCTCGTAGAAAACGGAAAACAGTTGATGGAAATTCGCGCCGCGCTGGTCGAGCGACTGGCGCCATTTGCGAAAGAGGCCCATTCCCAAGTCAGTAGAAAAGATGAAGCGCTGGAGATCGCATATGCCGCGGGCAGCGCGGCGGATTTAGGCGAGGCGCTGGAACGTTCGCGGACGGAGGAGCTCCGCTTGCGGCAAACCGTCGTCGGGCCGCACCGCGACGACTTGCAAATCTCCGTCCAGGGAATTTCTGCTCAGCAATACGCTTCGGAGGGGCAGCAGCGAACGGTTGCGCTGGCTCTGAAAATCGCGCAGGCGCGGATTTTGGCCGCAGAAACCGGTGCGGCGCCGCTGTTGTTGCTGGATGATATTTTCGGTGAACTGGACCTCGAGCGCCGGAATGCCCTCCTGGCCCACCTTCCGCCGGCCTCGCAAAAGTTGGTCACGGCCACGACCACGCAATGGCTGGACAAGCCTCTTGAAGGACGCCTCTTCCATTTGGCGAACAAAAGTGTTTTAATAGAGCCGTGAAGCAAAATCCCCGCATTTTGCCTCTGTTAACCGATAATCTTTTACGTTCCTATGCGTAATCTTGGTAGTGCTCCGCATAAGAATCTCACTGGCTCGTTACTCGTCGCGCATCCCAGCATGACCGATCCAAATTTTCGTCGCAGCGTTCTTTTTATTTCTGCGCACGATCCGAACGACGGCGCGCTCGGCGTCATCATCAATCGTCCGCTTGATAAACAAGTGGTGGATCTTGTGAGCGAAACTCCGCCGGCTGGATTGGGCGATGTGCCGGTATTTTTGGGCGGCCCGGTCGGCAAAAACCATTTGATGTTTGCCGCGATCGAATGGCAGGAAGGCGAGGGGCTGAAGATCAATCACAACGTTGGGTTGGAGGAAGCGACCTCGCGTGCGGACAGCGATCCCGCTTCCATTCGCGCCTTTGTCGGTTATTCGGGTTGGGGTGCGGGACAATTGGAAGCTGAGATGAAACAGCGCGCCTGGCTTTTGCAAAGACCGAGCCCCGCCACGCTCAAGCCGGAGCGATTGCGTAATCTCTGGTTCGAGATCATGCGCGG
Source organism: uncultured Verrucomicrobiae bacterium (assembly GCA_963737195.1). Classification (GTDB taxonomy): domain Bacteria; phylum Verrucomicrobiota; class Verrucomicrobiia; order Chthoniobacterales; family UBA10450; genus JBBQFI01. The sequence continues at coordinate 59,176 of CAVTRW010000017.1, read as the reverse complement.
TCTTGGGCCGTGGTATAAATTGCTTGCAGCTGCTCCGGACGATCCGTCGCTGAATTAATCGTTGAAGCATTAGCGTTTAACCGATATCGCTAATGACTTCATGATCGTCGGGGTTCCGAAGGAAATTAAAGAGCAGGAGAATCGTGTCGGCCTCATTCCTGCCACGGCGCAGCAGTTGACGAAGAACGGGCACACCGTGCTCGTGGAAAAAAACGCGGGCGTCGGTTCCGGTTATCCAGACCAGGAATATGTCGCGGCCGGCGCCAAAATCATCGACAGCGCCGACGAAGTCTGGTCGCGCGCGGAGATGATCGTGAAAGTGAAAGAACCGCTCAAGGCTGAGTTTCCGCGCATGCGCAAAGGCCAGATTCTTTTCACCTATCTGCATCTGGCCGCGAGCAAATCGTTAACCGAAGCCTTATTGGCTTCAGGCGTGACTGCGGTCGCCTACGAAACAATTCAGGTTGGAAATAAATTGCCGTTGCTCGAGCCGATGAGCGAAATCGCCGGCCGCATGTCGGTCGTGATGGGCGCGTATTTTTTGGCGAAGCATAACAACGGCAGTGGTGTCTTGTTAGGCGGCGTTCCGGGAGTGTTGCCCGGCCGTGTCGTTGTGATAGGCGGCGGCACCGCGGGCGTGAACGCCGCGCGCATGGCCACCGGGCTCTGTGCTGATGTCATCATTCTCGAAGTGGATTCCGAGCGCATGCGTTTCCTCGATATCACGATGAGCGATGCGCGCACTTTGCACTCGAATGAAGCCAATCTGCACGATCTGATGCCGGCAACCGATCTGCTCATCGGTGCTGTTCTCGTGCCCGGTGCCAAGGCGCCAAAGCTCATCACGCGCGCGATGTTGAAAAAAATGCGACCGGGAAGCGTGCTTGTCGACATCGCGATCGATCAAGGCGGTTGCGCCGAAACATCGCGGCCGACGACGCATCTCGATCCGGTGTATGTCGAGGAAGGAGTCATTCATTATTGCGTTGCGAACATGCCCGGCGCCTACGCGCGCACCTCGACTCAAGCCCTAACGAACGCGACTTATCGCTACGTCGAGCTGCTGGCGAATTATGGATTGGAAGGCGCCTGTAAAAAACAACCGGCCCTAACGGGCGGAATCAATACGCGCGATGGCAAACTTACCTACAAAGTGGTGGCCGACGCGCACGGCCTGAAGTACGAGTCGCCGTTTTGAATTGGCCTGACGAACTTTGATTGCGGAAAATCTCTTTGCAGCAAGGCCGAAAACTCCCCTTGCCCCGATTCAGCCTTTGGCCCAATATGCCGGACCAATCCTTAACACTATGAAGAAATACATTTGCATTCTTGCCGGCGCCGCTCTTTTCGCGGCTTGCGAACAGCGAACAGAAACCACCACGACTCCGGCGTCGCCTTCTCCGTCCAGCGAGACGACGACGACCACCACGACCTCGAGTCCAGTGGAAACTTCGACCCCGATGGAAGCTTCGACACCAATGGCGACGGCTACTCCGGAGTCTGCCACGTCGACAACAACGACGGAGACGACTACCACGACCGCTTCGCCCACACCCTAACCCCGAAAACCTTTTCGTTTTCGATCGCAAAATCTTCCCGTGCATGTTCACGGGAAGATTTTTGCTGTACAAATTCAGCGCTTCTCCCTGTAGCGGCGGTCTCTGACCGCCGCACTTTTTTCCCAAAGATGTTTGCCTAACGGGACAAATGCGACACTCATAGAGCGCCGGTACAGAGACGCAACATCAATGCCGCCTGGCGATTTGAAATTTCCGAAAGACAAGCGACTTCGGCGCAGCGCCGATTTCGCCAGGATGCGCGCCGACGCTCAAATGTATCGCGGAACCATGGTCTCTCTCGCGGTTGCACCGAATTCCGAAACCGCGGCCTTCCGTGCCGGGTTTATTACATCGCGCAAAGTTGGAAACGCCGTCCAACGAAACCGCGTGCGTCGGCGTTTGCGCGAAATTGTGCGCATCAACCAAACAGCGTTGCGTCCAAACATTTGGCTGGTGACGATCGCGCAGGCTGCGGCGGCGCGCGCGAGCTACCGCGCGCTGGAAGATGAGTGGTTGCGTCTGGCTAAGCGCGCTTCTATCCTAGCGCGCTCATGATTCGGGTCGTTCGCTTTTTGATTCGCGCCTATCAGTACACCGTCTCACCGGTGTTTTCTTTTCTCGCCGGACCCGGCTCAGGTTGCCGTTTCACTCCCACTTGCTCGCAATATTTTCTTGAAGCAGTCGAGACGTTCGGCGTTGTCCGCGGAACGTGGATGGGATTGAAACGTCTCGCGCGTTGCCATCCCTGGGGCGGACAAGGATTCGATCCGGTTCCACGGAGCAGCGCGCACCATCATCTCGTTTGTGAATAGCCGCCGCCGAAATACCTATGGACCGACAAGCATGGATTGCCATCACACTTTGCGTCATCGGCCTCGTAGTTTGGCAGGTTTATGTGATGCGGCATCCGGCCCGTCCACCATTGCCAGTGTCCGCTTCGCCGTCGCCATCGACAGCCGCGACGTCGACTCCCGCGGCGCAGGCCAGTTTGCCGTCACCGACTCCTTCGTCTTCGCCCGCCGAAACAGTTCCGGCATTCGCTGAGAAAAAAGAAGTCCTGCGCAATTCCGATGTGGAACTGCGGCTGACAAATCGCGGCGGAGCGATCAGTGAAGTTGTCCTCCTTAATCATATTGATGATCAGAACCAGCGTCTGATTTTGAATTCACCGGATCGCATGCCGATCGGAGCGATCGTGCAAAAGCCGGAAGCGGCATCACTGCCTGAATTCACTTTGTCACGAGCAGCTGACGGAGGTGTGCAGTTTGAGCGTGCTACACCGGAAAACGTGACGATTCGAAAAAAATTCTTCTTCCCGCAAACGACACAGAAGAAAGACAACTTTCTCGCGCAGCTCGATGTCAATTTTCGCAATGACAGCGCGCAACCGGCAAATTATCCCGACTATTATGTAACGCTCGGCTCAGCGCGACCGGTTCACGCAAACGACTTGTCCACCTACACCCATCTAATCTGGTGTACGGCAGGCAAAACAAAATCGATCGATGTGAATTGGTTTGCGCCGCAGAGCAGTTTCCTCGGTTTGAAAAAATCTGTTGGTCACGATTTCTACGCTGAACGATTGGCCGGCGCCGAGTGGGCGGCAGTGACTAATCAGTTCTTCGCCACGCTATTTGCACCGCTCGATGGCAAAGCGAACGCGGTGTGGGGGCGCCGTTTCGAGATTCCGCGAGAAGAAGGTGCGCGACCGCTCGCTGCTGTTGAAGGCGCGATGGGCATGCCGGGATTGACGCTTCAGCCCGGGCAAAACGCGACTGTTCGCTTCGAGATTTACGCCGGTCCGAAACTTTATCATCGCCTCGCGCAGCTCGAACACAACGAAGCAGAGATTCTGGATTTCGGCGTGTTCAAAATCATTTGTCAGGCACTGCTCAACCTGATGAACCTGCTGCACCATTATCTCGGGAATTACGCCGCCGCCATTCTTGCCCTAACGACTATCGTGAAGCTTTGTCTCTGGCCGTTGCAAAACAAAGCTAACCGGTCGATGCGCCGCATGTCCGCGCTCTCGCCCAAGATGCAGGAATTGCGCGAGAAATATAAAGACGACCCGACGCGGATGAATCAGGAGGTGATGAAACTTTACAAGGATTACGGGATCAATCCGGTGAGCGGTTGCGCTCCGATGCTCATTCAGATCCCGATCTTCTTCGGCCTCTTCACCATGTTGCGGCAAACGGTCGAATTGCGAAACGCCAGCTTCCTTTGGGTGCACGATCTTTCGCAGCCCGATACCGTCGGTCACATTCCGATTCTCGGCTGGCCGCTCAACATCCTTCCGCTGCTCATGGCCCTAACGAACATCTGGATGATGCGTATCACGCCCAAGACTGGCGACGCCACGCAGCAGCGCGTCATGATGTTCACCCCCATCATCTTTATCGTCTTCTGCTACAACTTTGCAGCCGCGCTTTCTTTGTATTATACAACTCAGAACCTCTTCACGATCATCCAGCTTTACCAAAACCGGCGGCAACCGGTGCCGACTTTGGAAAAAGTGACAGTGGCGCAGAAGAAATTGCGTGGAGGAAAACGATGAGCCCGAAAGAACTACTCGATACCATCCTCGGTTATCTGGGCTTCGTCGTGGATATTGACGAGCAAACCAATGATAGCGGCAATCAGGTGCTGCAGATTTACACCGAGGAAAGTCGTCGCTTGATCGGGCGCGACGGCGAAACGCTCGATGCCATCCAGTTTCTCCTCAATCGTCTCATCCAAACGAAAAATAAGGACGCGCCGAAAGTGACGGTTGATTGCGAGCATTACCGTTCGATGCGCGAAGATCGCATCGTGCATCGCGTCCGCGAATTAGCCGAGCGCGTCCGCATTACCGGGCGCTCACTACAGCTTGAGCCGATGAATTCCTACGAGCGCCGCATCGTGCACAACGCGTTTAAGGACGATCCCGATGTCGCGACCTGGAGCCCCTCGGACTCCGCGCGCATCAAGCAGATCACACTCGTTAAGCGACAGCCGAAAAAGGAAACCGCACCGCAGCAATAAAGTGGGGCAAGCTGGAAGCTTGCTCTACTCTAATCCGGCAGGAATCGCGCGGCCTCTTTCACAACGCCGCGCTGCACTTCCGGTCGCCAGCGAAATTTTTGTAGCAGAGGATTCGCTTTTTCTTCCACGGCATCGGCGATGATCTCGCCAAGTACCGGCGCGAATTTGAATCCGTGGCCGCTATCGCCAGTGGCGATGACTAATCCGCGACGATCGGGATCGGGTGCGATCCAGAAATCGCCATCATTCGTATCGCAATACAAGCAGATGCGCGTGTAGACGATTGGCGCGTCATCGAGCGCGGGAAAATTTTCGTGCACAAATTGTCGCATTTTTTTTTCTTCTTCCGCTGTGACAACGCGCTCCGGCGAGTCGGGCGACATTTCGCGTCCGGCCCCATGATTCGCAATCTTCACGACGCCATCGCGATTGAGTGGAAAGCCATAATAACCAGTTGTGGAAATATCGGCGCCGAAAACGGGGAAACGTTCCGGCGCGAATAATTCCGGTTGGCGCGGTTTCAGATGAAAAACGGGATGACCCGTCGCGCGGAAAAACGTTTTCGTAAACGGCAACGCATATGGTGTCCAGGCGCCGGTTGTCATCACGACCATGTCACCTGCGATTTTCGTTCCATCGGTTAGGACAATTCCCTGCACGCGCGAACCCACTGTATCCAGTTCCGCAAACCGACAATTTTCGCGCAATTGAACTCCGACAGACTTCGCCTGTTCGACTAACATCGCGACGACACGACCGCTTTCGGCATAACCAGCTTCGTGATCGAGAAATCCATCCGGATAAAGATCCGCGTTCCATGCCGGGAAACGTTTGCGCATTTGCGCCGAATCGATGCGCTCGACTTTGTGACCGCGTCGTTTCAGTAATTCGAAACTTTCGTGCTCAAAATCTCCCGGCTGCATTGCGGCTCGGCGCATGAAGAGAAATCCAACTTCGTGATAGAGCTCGATTCCCCATTCCGCATTCCATTTGCGCCAGATCTTGATCGAGCGCTCCGCCATCTCGGCGTAATCCTCATCGGCGCCGTAGGCGGCGCGGACCGCTTTGCTGATATCAGTCGAAGCGGCGAGCGGGTGGGGGAGCGGGCCCGGATCGACCAGAACTACCTCGTGGCTTCGCTTCCGCAGTTCAAGCGCAGCAGTAACGCCATTAATTCCCGCGCCGACGATAATTGCCTTCAAAATTCCTCCCGCGCCTCGACAGAGCAAGGCGGCTACAGCAGAGCGACGCGGCGATCTGTAGCCACGGCGCTCTGTCGCCGCGTCTTCCTACATCAATCAAATCCCAAGCTCACAATTTCACCTTGGTACGGCCAGTCTTCCGGTGCTTTGCACAGTCCTGCGCGAACGGGATTCATGCGCACGTATTCCCACTTCTGTGAATAGCTTTCCGAACTCCTTAAAACATGATCGAAAAAGCCTTCCTGCCAGTGCGGCTTTTGAAAACCGAGCCTCAACAAACTTTTGCCGAGAACAGTTCGTAACGTGCCAATCCATTTCGGGAACGTCATTCCCTCCTGCGGCAAAACCACGAATAGGTGAACGTGATCCGGCATGATGACATAGCGGCCAACCGCAACATTGTGTTCTTCGGCTCGAAGACAGAAGGAGCAAAATGTTTCGTGAATTTCGGCGTGTGCCAATAGAGGAAGACGCGCGTGAGTGTTGAATGTCACGAAATAGAACGGCTGCACATTGGAAAAAAGATATTGGAGGCGCGGTGGCCGGCGCGGATGCTCCATTTGCTCTTGCATGCGACATTCTGCTCGATAATCGGACCTTACTTCAATCTGAAAGGTCCCGGATTGTTTGCGGCGACGCTCATACGGCGCCTCGACAGAGCGAGGCGGCTACATGCGCGTTTTCGCGCGCGAAACGTGTAGCCACGGCGCTTTGTCGCCGTGTTCGTTAGGCGCCAAATTCGAAGATGATTTTGCCGCTGCGTTTATTTTGTGCGGCATGCGCCAAAGCGGCCTTTGCTTGGCCTAACGAATAACTCTTTTCCACTTTCGTTTTCAATAAACCGCGCTGGGCCATGTCAAAAAGCGGCGTGAAAGTCTCAATGCGCTGATCGGGCGTGGCCCGATCGTACCATTTGTTTACCCAGAAACCGCAAAAGTGAAGGTTCTTGAAGATGAGCAAACCATTCGGAATGCGCAGCGGTTGCAAACTCATCGCGCCGTAAGTCACCATGGTTGCTTCCGGCGCGAGCGTGTTCGCGACTCGCAACGCGTTCTCGCCACCGACCGCATTGAGCGCGAGACGTATTGGAGCGCCGCCCGTCGCGCTTTTCACTTCGTCACGCAAGTTCTCGCTGTCGACGAGAACGACGTCGCCGCCATCGGCACGCAATTCTTCAATCAATTCTTCTCGCCTGACGACGTTGACGCTTTTGTAACCAAGATCGTGCGCGATCTGGATCGCGGCTCGACCCGCGGCCGAGTTCGCCGCGTTTTGAATGAACCAATCGCCGCGCTTCAACGCCACAAAGTCGTGCAGCATTCGCCACGCGGTAATGGGATTGATTTTCAGCATCGCCGATTGCACCGGATCGATTCCCTCGGGAACGACGACCAATTTTTCTGCGCGAACCGCAACCGCTTCCCGCCACGTCCCGACATCGTGCGGCAAAATTACGTGTGCACCGACGCTGAGGTGTTGCACGCCCGCTCCGATTTCTGTAACGAAACCGCTTCCTTCGAAACCGGGCGTGGCGGGAAGCGCCGGGCGTACCGGATATTTTCCTTCAATCGCATTCAGGTCAGCGGGATTGATCGGCGCCGCGCGCATTTCCACCACCACTTCGCCTTCGCTCGCGCGCGGCCGAGGCACCTCGCATATCTGCAGCACGTCGGCGGGTTTTCCGTGCGTTTCGTAAATCGCTGCGCTTATAGTTTCTTTCATTGATGGCTCCGGCGCATCCTACAACGGCCGATCCTTCCGGCAATCTGCAAACGGGCGCGCGCGTCGCACTTTTCGGAATGCTGATCAATCTTCTTTTTGCCACCGCAAAAATCCTGGGCGGAATTTTCGGCAACGCCTACGTCCTCATTGCTGACGGAATCGAATCGGCGCTCGATATTGGCGGTTCGTTTGTGATCTGGGGCGGGTTGAAAGTTGCCGCGCGTCCGCCGGACGAAACGCATCCATACGGTCATGGCAAAGCCGAGCCGATGGCCGCGTTGATTGTCGCGTGCGGTGTGCTCGTCGCCGCTGCTGGTTTGGCGGTGCAAAGTGTGCGCGAAATTTTAGTCCCGCATCACGGACCGGCCGCTTTCACTCTCGTAATCCTAATCATCGTCGTCGCGGTGAAGGAGATTTTGTTTCGTTATGTTAACCGTGTCGGTCGATATGCGGAGAGCACGGCGGTGCAAACCGACGCATGGCACCATCGCACGGACGCTCTCATCTCTGCCGCTGCGTTCGTTGGCATTTCTATCGCACTCATCGGCGGTGAAAGATGGCAAAGCGCGGACGATTGGGCAGCGTTGTTCGCGTGCGCTGATCATTGCAGCGAATGGTTTTCGACTTTTGCGTCCGGCTTTCTACGAGATCATGGACACGGCGCCCCGCGGAAAAATCGTCCACCTTGTCCGCGAAGCGGCCGCGAAAGTTCCGGGCGTGATCGAGATCGACAAAAGTTTTGTCCGCAAGATGGGACTAAGTTTCTACGTCGACATCCACGTCGGCGTTAACGAAAGCATCTCCGTGCGCGAGGGCCACGACATTGCGCACGCGGTCAAAGATGCGATTCGGGCAACAGATGCGCGCATTGCCGATGTCCTGGTGCATATCGAACCGGCCGACGTGACTCGTTAGGCGAAACTCTCGTCGGCAATCAGGTGCGTGAGCGCGTCGGTTAGTTTTTTGCGCGCGCGATTGATTTGCCGATTAAATCGAAGCAGCCCCGCGACCGAACCTGGCCTTGTCAGAAGATGAAGCGCGAGAGGGGCGACCGGTGTTTTTTGCCGCTCGAGATCGAAAAGCAGGGCAGGAGAAACTGGAAACGGCTCGCGCGGCGTGTCGCTAATTCCACGCAGCGAGAGCAATCGGACGCCATGTTCGCGGCACGCGTGCGAGATCATTTCAGTTTCCATATCGATGGCATCCGCATGGTGCGTCTTCGCAATTTCTGATCTTCGTGCTGCGCAATCGACGATCGACGAAGATGTAAACAGTTTGCCAACGCGCAATCGGTTGCTCGCCAAGGACTCGTTGCGCGATCTGGAATAATTGCGGATCGGAGAAATTTTCCGCCAGGAACAAGTCACCTGCGCTCAGCTCCGTATTTATCCCGCCGGCGAAGCCGCTGCTGATCAAAAAGCGCGGACGCTCGCGATCGAGAAAATCTTTCATGCGCGCTTCGCAGGTGCGCTGGCCGACGCCAGTGTGAATGATTGTTACGCTGCGCGTTCCAATCTCACCGCGAATAATGTTGCTCTCGCCGGCGCGCAGCTGCTGTTTGTTTTGTAGGGCAGAAATCAAATCGCTGCTCTCCGCCGGCAGAGCGAACGTGACTGCGATCATTGCGTCGCCTTCACGACCCTGACTTGCAGAAATTTCCTGTCGTTAGGCTGTGGCTTAGTTTCCTCAATTGGTCCGGGCGGCGGCGCGCCGAGCGCAACGAGTTTGCGACGAAAATCGAGCTCACGGTTTTTGGGAAGATCGATGAGCACAACGATGCCGCTTTCCTCGCTCAGCGCCTTGGCCCCGACTCCACCAGATTCTGTCGCGGCCGAAATTACCTTTTGGACCGTTTGTTCCTGCTGATCGCCGGGCGCACTGATCTTGATTTCATCAGCTTCGATGTTCGGCGTCGGCATGGCGGCCACGGCGGCGTGAGCGAGTGATTGTTCCACTTGCTGCCGCACGTCGGTGTCGTGCGATTTCGCCTTTTTCTTCTCGCTCTGAAAGATGAACCACAGACCGATGAGAACATTCAGGAAAACCAAAACGATAAACGCGAGCGCAACGCGACGGCTGAGAATGGCGCCGCGTCGATCCGCCGCAGAGACTTCATCGACCGAGCCGATCATTTCCTGCGAACCGGGCATCGCTTCACGAAGTTTGCGCGCCATGGCCAGCTGGCGCAGGAGATTCGAATCGTTCGCCATTTTCTGCTCGAGCTCTTCGCGCTCCTGCGCGGGCAATTTGCCGTCCAGGTAATCGAAGAGTTTTTGCGGTGGAACGTTCACGCGGTCAGAACCGTGACGCGAGAAAAAGACGGGCGCAAGCTTGCATGCTGTGTGATCCCATGTCCCTCCAAATTACAAGATCTCGTAAGCGATTGGCTTAAACCGGTAGTTGTTCGACATCTCGGCGGAACACGCCGTCAGGCCAACAATCAGGTCCATCTCGGCGCGAAGAGTAATGGCATCACCAGCGCGCGATCGCGGGGGAAGAATCTTCAGTTGCCCACGCGCAGTCGATCTCGACGTTCATGAAAATGTTGAATGTTGTCGGAATCGAATTCGCCGTGATGCCGTACGGCGCAAGATGTTTTGCCAAATTTTCGAAGCAACTCGGATGATAATTTTTCTCGCGATAAATGATTTGAAATGTTTCGGCGCTGCACGGCGTGAGAAGAAAATCGTGCCGGCCGACATCATCCTCCATGATCGTGAACATGGGCCGGCTGCGGTTTGAATACAGGATGTTTCCTTTCGTTAGGTAAATGGAATTGGCGTAATCAATCGAGCGGCCGGAAGAAAGCCATTCCGTTTTGTCTTCGCGCGCGAAAGCGATGAGGTCGGCCACTTGTTCGCCTTCGAGATCGACGACGCGCAGTGATTTGGCCGCGGGCGATTTCGAAATGCGGTTCCAGTTTGCGGTTCGATTCTCGTCATCGGAGGGACTGCTTCCGCACGTCCCTGTGAAGCAAGCAGAAGCATGTCCCGTCGCGGAAGGTCAACGCGTGAATGGGCATTTCGCCTGCGGAACTTAATGGCGCTCGCCAACTTTCTTCCACCGCGCGACCTGAATATTGTCGTGCTTCTGATGTTTCGCCAAAGTCGCTCAGCATCGGATTAATGCTCCCCTGAAGCTGGTAGTCGCGTGCGCGAATCGTTTGCTTCATGCGCTCCCAATTTCCATCGCTGCGCAACTTCTCGAATTGTTCGTGCGGATTGAAAACAAGCGTCGGCCACGGGAAACGCCGCGCTTCTCGCGAACTGTTGCCGTGCATGCCGATGACATAATAGGCCTGGCCGGCGAAGCTGAATGAAAATTCCGGCGCAATGGGATCGGAGCTGACACTCGGATCCCAGGCGAAGCGTTGCGAATCGAAGTCATGCAATTTTTGCAATTGCGACCAAAGCAGCTTCTCGAACTCGCGCTCGTCGAGATCGAACGGCCCGCGGAACACCGCGATCAAGGTCGCGAGCTGATTCGCCGTTTGTTGAATATTTCGCCGCGTGAACTGCTCCAGATCGCGCGCCAGATTCTTCGTTGAGGTGTCGTTCGCCAGCCGCTCGTAAAAGCCAAATGAAATCAGCGCCGGAGTTCCAGGCCGCTTTTGCGCCGACACAGGGGAAGGAAAAATCAGTGACAAGTTTTTGGAATGCAGCCTGCGCCTCGCTCGGAAACGGTTCTTCGGCTGGGACAAACTCCAATCTCCTATTCCTTCGGCCGAACTGTTGCTCCCTGATTCCCGTTTTGATTCGCATTCACCGTGAAAACGAATTCGTCATCGCCGCTGGTCGTCATAAATTTTACAGCTCAGGCAGAACGCATCCACCTTCGGGTTGCTCTTTACCCTCGTGGAAATAGATTAGCGCCCTCGTGGGCGATGATGGAAAAGATGCAACGCCGCAACGCCGTTCAAAGAATTGGATTCGCAAGGTTGTCATTGCGAGCGCTGTGTTGTTCGTCGTGTTCGTGCTTTTTCACGGACCGATCCTGCGTCCGATCGTGCGAAAGATCGCAATTCATTCGGCGGCGAAGGAAAATCTAAAGCTCGATTTCCAAATCGACGGTTCGGTTCTTGGCGGCATTATTCTGCGCAATATCCACGCGACTGCGACCGGGCCCTCCGCGGTAGAATCGATCGACGCCGATTTTGCGCGTGCCGATTACAGTTTGTGGGGATTGCTTCTGCACGGGTTGCCCGACTTTTTGCAAGATGTCGAACTTCGCTCAGCTTCCATCGTCCTGACTCCGGACAAGGCGCCGCCACCGCGAGTTCCGAAGCCGCACAAAAAAATCAGGCTGCCGGCAATTTTTCCGGAAGAAGTTCATCTCTCGAATATTACTCTCGTCATTCGCGATCAGCCGCAGGATTTCGTGCTGCGGAACTTGAACCTCGAGCTGGATCCGCGGCGCGAAGGGCGTTTTGAAATCGAGCGATTGCAAATCCCGAACGTGCACGCATGGAGCCACGTTTCGGGAACGACTTCCTACACGAACAGGAATCTGTTCGTGCGCAGCCTTGTCCTCGACGAGCAAACGAAATTTCAGGTGGTCAACATTGATGCTTCACGTATTCATTCGAAAGCGCTTGGCCTAACGATTAATGGCGAGGTAAGCGGCGGAGCAATTCAGGGCAGCGCCTCGCTGCAGGAGAAACGCTCTTCACTTGCGACTGAGGTCAACTTTTCCGCCAATGGCCTTTCACTCGGAAAGCTGATGGAATATTTCGGACATCCTGCCGATTTCATCGCGGGCAACATCGACAGCTTGAAAATCGCAGGGCGCGGGATTCTCAAAAATCCGAAGACGTGGGACGGATCGGTCACGGCGCGCATACGGAATGTGCAGCAAAAAGAATTGGCGGTTGATCAAATTGAAATCGAAATCACCGCGGCAAATGCAGCGGCGACAATCAAGCGCGCAATTGTTACTGCGGGAAATAATCGCGTGGAATTGAATGGAACGGCCACGCTCCCGAATACAGTTGACGATTTCGGGCGCACGCCGGCGGATGTGCGTCTGCTCGTTCACGCACCGGATTTGAAACAGCTCACTGGTTTTCTTTCACCGCCGGTGACGGGCAGCGCGGATGCAAGTGGAAGTTTTCAGATCAAAGAGCAGACGATGCTTTTGAAACTGTCCGCGCGAGGAAATGAAATTGGTTTCGGCGAAGCGGCGGCAAAGGACGTCACGGTTAACATGGGCGCGTCGAAGAAGATGCCCGCGTCCAAATCGGAAGAGCCATACTACCGCAACCTCGTTTCTTCCATCCACGCGGAGTTAAGCGACGTCCATTACGACCAGTACGTCGTCGATTCAGTTTCCGCAGAAATAGGCGGTCATGACAAAGATGTTTCCGTGCGACGGATCATGCTCACGCGCAATGCGAATGAGTTCACTGCGGAAGGAAAATATGAATTGCCGCTGCTCTCAGCCGATCCGTTGAAACAGCCGGGCAATCTCGATTTCACATTGAACGTAACGCAGCTGGCGGATTTTTGGCAGACTGATTCGCCCGATAAAATCGCGGGGATGTTGCAAGGCGACGGGCAATTGCGTTTCCAAAACGGGACAGGAAAGGGTCAGCTTAAGATTTTTGGCCAAAACATCACGGCAAAAAATCTGCTCGTTAGGCAACTGACGACGCAGGCGTCGATGAACGGAAGCACGATTTACCTGAACGATCTCACCGCGGCGCTCAGCGAAAAGGACTCGGTAAAAGCGAGCGGAACGTTTTCGCTGCAAAAACCGAATCATTATTCGGGGAAATTGATCGCTGACATTGCCGACCTTGCAGTTTTCAAACCGGTTCTAAAAGCAGCGCATAATCAAAACGAACTTGCCGGCTCGCTTCAAATAAACTGGCAAGGCTCTGGCGACGCCCGAGCATTTACCAACAGCGGGGTTCTGAAACTTGTGCTCGAGAAAGGCCGCTATGGCGATCTGAGATCGTTGCAGGCGAACGTGGACGCGAACTATTCGCCGGACGGATTGAATGTCCCGATCATTTTCCTCGGCAGCGATCGAATGGATTTCCAGGCGATTGCGCAAACAACCGGCCAGACGCTCGAGATTTCCAAAATCCAGATCGATCAGGGGAAGGCGAAGTACGCGACCGGATATTTTTCGTTCCCATTTATCTGGAAAAATCTCGGCAGTGATCGCGAGTTGTTTCCTGCAAATGGCAAAGTAAACGTGACGTTCCAGTCGGAGAATCTCGATCTGCGCAAGTTGTTCGAAGATTTCGGCGCGAAGGCGCCGGTCTCCGGCACAGCCAACGTGAAGTTGGACGCGCAAGGCACGCTGGCTGATTTGCGCGCGCAGCTCGATCTGCAGATGCGCGATCTGCGAGCGCAAACGCTTCCGAGTTTCGAGCCCGCCACCTTCGACATCGGTGCGCATGTCGAGAACCGGCAACTGGTGGTAAGCGGCAAATTGCAACAGGCAAAAATCCAGCCGCTACAAATAGATGCGAACATGCCTTTCGATCCGATACGTGTTCTCGAGAAAGGTCATATCGACGATAACACGCCGATCACGGCGAAAGTTCGTCTGCCCCGCAGCTCGGTGAATTTCCTTCGACAGTTCGTGCCTATCGTTCAGGAGATCGATGGCGATCTCGCGCTCGATATGAATGTGAATGGAACGATCGCCAATCCGGTTTTGAGCGGAGCAGGGGACATGACAATCAACGTGATGCGCTTCACAAACCCGACGCTGCCGGCGGTGCGCGATTTCAAAACGCGACTCGATTTCAACCGAGACACGCTCTCGTTTTCGCGTTTCGCAGGGGAACTTGCAGGCGGTCCATTCACTGTCTCCGGCCGAATTACATTTCCGAAAGCTGACGCAGCCGAATATCGATCTGCAGGTTAAAGCGAACAGCATTCTTGTCGCGCGCAATGATTCACTCACGGCGCGCACCGATGCCGATATTCGCGTGAGCGGGCCGCTCGCCACCGCGTCGGTCACGGGCAACGTCGCCCTAACGAATAGTCAGTTCCTCAAGAACATCGATCTCATTCCGATCGGACTGCCGGGACGGCCAGCGCCGCAGCCGCCCGAATCGCGTCCGCAATTTTCGTTTCCCGATCCGCCAATACGCGATTGGAAATTTGATGTCGCGATCAAGACAAAGGATCCATTCCTCATTCGCGGCAATCTCGCCACCGGCGGTGCGATCGCTGACTTGAAGCTGACCGGGACCGGCCTCCATCCTGGTCTGCAAGGACTCGTTAGGCTGGAAAATGTCGAGGCGACGCTGCCGTTTAGCCGGCTCGAAGTCGCCTATGGCTATTTGTATTTCAATCCAGACGATTCATTCAATCCCAGGATCGATCTCCACGGCACTTCGATCATTCGTGATTACACGATTCACGTTTACGTTTATGGGACGACGCTTTCGCCGGAAGCGATCTTTACGAGCGAACCGCCGCTGCCGCAGGAGGAAATCATTTCGCTACTCGCGACCGGGACGACGCGGCAGGAGCTGACGGGAAACAACAACGTTCTCGCCGGACGCGCGGCGATGCTTCTGGTGCAGCAACTTTATCGTAAGGTTTTCAAAAAAGGTGCGTCACCGCAGAGTAGCTCAGTTTTCGATCGGCTTGATGTAGACATCGGCCAGGTCGATCCGAAAACGGGACAACAAACGGCGACGGCGCGTTTCAAAATCAATCAGAACTTTGTTCTCGTCGGTGACATCGGTGTGGCGGGAGATTTTCGCGGAGTGCTCAAATACGTGATTCGATTTCGTTAAATGCACTCTAATAAACAAAAGTGCATTGGCGTCAGCTTTCGGAGGGACATGCTTCTGCATGTCCATGACGCGCAGAAGCGCATCGCTCCGGCACTGATTTGCCGCCTGCTCATTTTTGTTTTTTGCGTCGGTGTTTTTGTGAGCCCCGTCTGTGCCCAGAGCGCAGTCGATCGTCCCGAAGAAGTGCAGAAGCGAAAGGAGAAAAAGGAGGTCGCGAAAGCGCAGGAAAAAGTCGCGCGCCACGCCGCCAACATCGAACTGCGCGGCGCAAAAGTTTTCAGCGAAAAAGAACTGCGCTCGCAGTTAAAAGAGCAGATCACGACGATCGAGCAGTACGGTCTGAGTCCGGCGCGCGCGGATGACACCGCATTTTTCCTCGAAGTTTTCTATCGCAAACAGGGTTACGCCAAAGTCGATGTGCATTACACGATTGAATCAGGCGAGCGACTCGTGCTCGATATTTTCGAAGGGCCGCTTGTCACTCTTGGCCTGATCAATTTCATCGGGAACGATCGCGAACCATCCGACAAATTGTTTGAATACGTTGTTGGCCCGACGCGCGAGCGCTACTCAAAGCTGCAAAAAAATCTGCCGTTCGTGGAGACGGACATCAAGGAAGGCGCCGATCTCGTCCACCGCTTCTACGTGTCGCAGGGTTTTCTCGATTCGATGCTCGATCCGCCGCATTACGTTTATGTCGGCGACGGAACGCAGGTCAACGTCACGATCGCCATCCATGAAGGGCGACAATATTTCTTCGGCCACGTCACATTTCGCGGACAGACGATTTATGGCGAGCAGGCCTTGCTCGGACAACTGCTCGATCTGCTGAACAAGCCCTACACGGATGTTCGCGTGGCGGACATTCCGCGGCGGTTGCAGGCGTATTTCAAGGCGCGCGGTTATTACGATGTCAAAGTCGATGCCATCGGCAACCCGGTGATCGCGCGCGAGGGACATGTGCCGGTGGAAATTTCCATGGAGCCCGGGCCGCTCTACCACTTCGATGGCACAACCGTCACTGGCCTAACGAGACTGCATCCGAGTTATGTGACCAAGCGTTTTCAAAAACTCAGCGGCAAGACCTACAGTCCCGATGCACTCGACGAGCGGTTTCGCGAGTTGATGCGCACCGGATTATTTAACCTCCTGCAGATCAAGCCAACGCCGGTCGGCGGCAATTTGCTGCGGCTCGACATCAGCGCTGAAGAAGCCAAGAGCAAGGAGTTCGGTTTTTCGATTGGATACGGCTCCTACGTCGGCGGGATTTTCGGAATTCAATATCGCGATCTTGACCTTTTAGGTTACGGCCGCCCGCTCACGACTTCGTTCGAAATCACGAGTCGCAGCTACAAGGGCGAAATCGCTTACGAGGATCCTTATCTTTTCGACAGCGACTTTCAATTAAAGATCGCGACTTTACGCGCTCACGTTCGATTTTGATGGCTACTCGAAATTTGAATTGGGCGGCCGGTTCGAGCTCGGGCGCGAATTTACAAAACGCTACAAGGCGGGGCTGATTTTCTGGGCGCGCCATGTCGAGATTACGACGAACGACATTCGTCCGCCGGAACTGGCCGGCCCTACCAATTACTTCGTCAGCTCTCTTGGTTTCACGCAGACGCTTGATTTTCGCGACAGTCCCGTTGTTCCAACGCGCGGCCTCATTTTCGATAACACGTTTGATCTTTCGACGAGCGCCCTCGGCAGTGATATCGAGTTCGTGCGCTCGACCTTTCGCGTGAGCTATTACCTTTCGTTTGCGAAAGCGGCGCCGACCGCATCGGACATTGGGACCGAGCTCGGCGACAAGGGGAAGACGAGCTGGTTCGAGCGAAGTGGTCTCGCGTTTGGCGCGCGCATGGGAATTATCCATTCGCTCAATTCCGATATGCCGGAAGCGTTCGCCATCCCGATCGACGAACGCTTTTTCAACGGTGGAAGCACAACGGTGCGCAGTTTCGGTGAGCGCACGCTGGGGCCGCACGATAAGCGTGGCCACCCCATCGGTGGCGAGTTCTATACGATTTTTAATATCGAATACACGTTCCCGCTTTACGGGGAATTGCAGGGCGTTGTCTTCACCGACGCTGGAAATCTGCTGCCCACTTCAGAAGACATCGGGTTCGACGACATGCGATACGCGATCGGCGCCGGACTTCGTTACAAACTCCCGATCGGTCCGATCCGATTAGATTACGGTGTTAATCCCGATCCGCATGCCGACGAAGACCAGGGCGCGTTTCATTTCAGTTTCGGTTTTGCCTTTTAACGGTAACGCTATTTGTCCGCTTTATTGCCTCAGGAAACGCGCGGAAGCGGGTCATTCTGAGCGTAGCGAAGAACCCCACATCAGGTCTGGAGCTGGCGTGAGGTCCTTCGCTTACGCTCAGGATGACAGCGTGCGAAAACGAAAATGAACAACGATCGGTGTATGTATCTCCTGCCGATTCGTCGACGGACTTTTTCGGCAGAAGAAGCGGCCGAATTCGCGCACTATTTCTTTCGCCTAACGAATGCAGGTTGCGATGTGCTTGTCGTTGACGGCTCGCCTCCCGGGGTTTTCGAGCAACATCATGATGCCTGGAAGGCGCACGCGCGGCACGAACGCGTAGATCGGCGTTTCGGCTTCCTGAACGACAAGGTAAATGGCATCCACACCGGCGTCGAATTATCACCTAACGAGAAGATCGTTTTGGCAGACGACGATATCCGTTATACCGCCAGCGACATCGAACACATGTCGGAGTTGCTCGAGAGTTACGAAGTCGTTAGGCCACAGAATTTCATCGGAGGGACGTGCTTCCGCACGTCCGGGCGCGATTTTGAAACAGACGAGCCACGCGGACGTGCAGAAGCACGTCCCTCCGGATTGCGATGGTGGGCGCGGATGGAGGCGGCGCGCATGCTGATTAATCGCGCGCTCCTACGCACTCGCGGATTATCCCGGCACCTGTGCATTTCGCCGCGGAACGATGCTGCGCGTCGGGCATTACGATGGCGATGTTCTTTTCGACAATGAAGAAATGATCCGCCACTTCGCGCATCATCAGGCGCGGATTTGTTATGCGACTGATTTTTTTATCGAGAAGCGACCGCCCGATTTTCGCAAGTGGTTGGAACAGCGCCCACGCCAGGCTTACGAAGATTTCGCATTGCGGACGAAGAGCGCATTGTTTTTCGCGCTTCCAATCTGCGCGCTTTTGTGCGCGTTGGTCGCGGGATTACGAGGCTTTGGTTCTTTTGTGTTAGGCGCCGTATTGACGTCGATAGCGATCGCATTCGCCGGGCGACTGCGTGGAGCGGCAAGGAAGCATTTTCCAGCATCTGTTGTCTTTTTTGCGCCTGCCTGGATTTTCGAGCGATCGCTCAGTACATATTGGGCGCTTTATTGGTATTTGCGCCGCGGCGGTTATCCGTTCGGCGATCGGTTGCTCTCGAAAGGTGTCGGCCGCGATTGGTTCGCAGGGCGACGCATGGTCAAATCCGGGTAGCGCACGTCTCGCGTGCTGGTTTCGGCGTCTCGCCGAAACCATCCTTTTTGGAAGTTCGCGATGACGAGACGTCATCGCCAGCACGCGGGACGCGTGCGCTACCCGGATTTCTGTGCGCCATGCGAATCAAGATCGCTTGCGAGGTTCTTCGCTTCGCTCAGAATGACACCTGTGCAGGAGAATCTCGGTGACATTCCATCTGAACAATTCCGCGCGCACCTGCATCAGCTCGCAGACTGGATTGCGGATTATCGCGAAAACCTTGACCAACGGCCAGTTGCGCCTAACGAGAAGCCCGGCGCGGTCCTGAAGAAAATATCGAACGCACCGCCTGAATCCGGTGAATCACTTGATCGAATCCTGGCCGATGTCGATCGCGTGATTGCGCCGGGCATGGTGCATTGGGCGCATCCGCAATTCATGGGCTACTTCGGATGCACGAGCACAGCGCCCGGTCTGCTCGCCGATATGATCACGGCGACATTCAACGTCAACGCCATGACGTGGCGCACTTCGCCGGCGGCGACGGAGCTCGAAACGCTCGTCCTCGACTGGCTGCGGCAGTGGCTCGGCTTGCCTAACGAGTTTGGCGGCGTGCTTTACGACACCGCCTCGGTTGGAGTCATGCACGCGCTTGCGGTCGCACGGGAAGAAGCGATCGGCGACGCGCGCACGAAAGGTTTGACTGGCCGAAGCGATATCCCGCGGCTGCGAATCTACGTGTCCGATCAGGCGCACAGTTCAGCAGATAAAGCAGCCATCGCCCTGGGATTAGGCGAAGAGAATGTCGTTCACATCGCGAGCGATTCGGAATTCCGGATGGATGTTTCCGCTTTAGCGCAGGCGATTGCGAGCGATAAACGGAATGGATTCAAGCCGCTTGCCGTTGTGGCAACAGTTGGCACAACGTCAACCGCGAGCGTTGATCCAATCGAAGAAATTTCTGCTCTTTGTCGCGAAGAGAAAATATTTCTGCACATCGACGCTGCATACGGTGGCGGGCTCGCTCTGCTCCCAGAATGCGCATGGGTGAAGCAGGGATGGGAAAAAGCAGATTCGTTAGTCATCAATCCGCACAAAATGCTTTTTGTGCCGCTTGACTTCAGTGTGCTCTACGTGCGCGATCTCGAACGTTTGCGCCGCGTCTTTTCCTTGGTGCCGGAATATTTGCGCGGCGACAGCGTCGGCGCCGATATCAATTACATGGATTACAGCATCCAGTTGGGCCGGCGGTTTCGCGCGATCAAAGCGTGGATGGTTTGGCGCACCTTCGGTCGCGCCGGAATCGCCGCGCGCATTCGCGAACATCTGCGGCTCGCGCAGTTGTTAGGCGAATGGATTCGAAGCCGATCCGCGCTTTGAATTGTCCGCGCCAATCGTAATGCCCGTGGTTTGTTTTCGGCTGCGCGATGCTGACGACAAAGCGAACAGTGCCGTTGTGGAAAAGATCAACGCCTCTGGGAAAGCGTATCTGACACAGACAAAGCTTCGCGGCCAAATCTGCATTCGTCTTGGTCTCGGAAATATCCTGCGGCAGCGCGTGTCGCCGCGGCTGCACGACGAGAACAGGTCGCGTTACAGCGCATGTTGGCAGACGAACACTTTTATCGCGATACGGAGAGCGTTGCCTTTCCGAAGCTGAATGATTACCAGCTCTCTCTGCTTGAACCCTTGGGACAACGACGCGTCGTGAATCGCGGCGACGTGATCTTTAAAGCTGGGCAGCGCGATTTGGGATTAACGATTGTTTTGCGCGGCGAAGTCGAAGTTTTTGCGACACGCGATGGCACCGAACAGATTATGGCCACCGCGCGTGAACGCGATTTCATCGGCGACGCCTCAATGCTGCAAGGAACGTTGGTTTTGGCCAGTGCACGCGTAATCTCAGCGGACGCCGAGATACTTCACGTGCCGGCAGCCGAAATCAGGCGCGCTTTGGCCGAGATCCCAGATGTCAGCAAAACGATCGTTGACGCGTTAATTACGCGACGCCGGCGGATCAGCCGGGATCGCGAATTCGCTGGAATCCGTATCCTGGCGCTGCGGGATGAGCGGCTTGGACATAAGTTGGACGATTTCCTCGACAAAAATCATATTCCGCATCGCCTGGTCATATTTGAAAGTGAAGAAGGAAAGGCACTCAGCGAACGTTTCCACCTAACGATCCACGATTTGCCGGTTTTAATCACCCCGGCTGGTCGTAGCCTGCGCCAACCTTCGTTGCGTGAGGTTGCGCAGGAAGCGGGCGTGCTTCGACCGCTTGCCACGGAAAATGAAAACGAGATTTTGTCAGACCTGACGATTGTTGGAGCAGGCCCGGCTGGGCTGGCAGCAGCCGTGTACGCCGCATCCGAAGGATTAAGCACGGTTGTTTTGGAAAGTTATGCTCCAGGTGGACAAGCTGGTTCCTCGTCGCTAATCGAAAACTTCTTTGGATTCCCAACTGGCGTTAGCGGTGACGATTTAACCTGGCGCGCTCAGCTTCAGGCGTATCGATTCGGCGCGAGATTTTCGACACCTGCGCAGGCTCTCTCGCTGCAATACTATGGGAACGACGAATACTGCGCCAGTCTCGACATTGAAGGTTGCTCGGCAACTCTTCGAGCAAAAGCTGTTCTGATTGCTACGGGTGCGGATTACCGCCGGCTCGATGCGGAAGGACGCGAACAATTTGAAAACAAGGGCGTTTACTATGCAGCGACCACAATGGAAGGTCAGCTCTGTCGCAACGAAACGGTTGTAGTCGTCGGGAGTGGTAACTCCGCGGGTCAAGCTGCGATGTTTCTTTCCGGGAGCGCTGCCAAGGTGTTACTCGTCGTTCGCGGGAAAGACATCACTAACAAAATGTCGGACAGCCTCGAGCGTCGAGTGCAAGCGCGTGAGAACATTGAGATCCTTTACCAGACGGAGATCCGCAAAATGTCTGGCGGGAAAAAACTCGAAGAAATCGAGCTGGAAAATACGCAGAACGGCGAACGCCGACACGTTCGAACGCCGGCTGTGTTTTCCATGATTGGCGCACAACCATGCACGGACTGGCACGACTGAGCAACATTTGCGGAACGTCTGGCAACTGATCCAAGCAGCCGTGTAGTCGCATTTGCGCGGAGGGACAGGCTTCCGCGTGTTCACGGACGTGCAGAAGCACGTCCCTCCGACAAAGGCGCTTGGCACAAGCGCCTCTACAACATCCACAGCCTTGCTACGTCGGAATGACGATTTATAATTAGAGAGGCGTTTTCGCGCTAACCAACAACCAAGATTCCTATGGCAACAACCACTCTCTCGCCGAAAGCTGCACCGGCTGCCGAAGTCGATTTTCTCCCGCTCCAAGGCACGGACTACATCGAGTTCTATGTCGGCAACGCGAAACAGGCTGCACATTTTTACAAGACCGCGTTTGGCTTTCAAAGCCTCGCCTATGCCGGACCGGAAACCGGCGTGAAGGATCGCGCCAGTTACGCCATTCGTCAGAACAAGCTGACCTTTGTTTTGACTACGCCGGTGCGTCCGGAGAATCCAATCGCCGATCACATTTACAAACACGGCGACGGCGTGAAAGCGATTGCGTTGAAAGTAGAGGACGCGACTTCCGCCTGGAAAGAAACAACGAAACGCGGCGGCAAGAGTTTTCTCGAGCCGAAAACGTTGACGGACGAGCACGGCAAAATCGTGATGAGCGGGATTCACACTTACGGCGAGACGGTTCACCTGTTCATCGAGCGCGCCGATTACACCGGGCCGTTCATGCCGGGATTCCGCAAATGGGAGTCGAACTACAATCCTTCCGATACGGGCCTGCAATATTGTGACCACTGCGTTGGCAACGTCGGTTGGAACCAGATGAATCCGTGGGTGAAATTTTATGAGGACGTGATGGGGTTCCGAAACATCCTCAGCTTCGACGACAAGGATATCTCGACGGAATATTCCGCGCTCATGAGCAAAGTCATGAGTAACGGGAATGGTTTCGTGAAGTTTCCGATCAACGAGCCGGCTGAGGGCAAAAAGAAATCGCAGGTCGAGGAGTATCTCGAATTCTATAACGGCGAAGGCGTGCAGCACGTTGCGATCGCAACGAAGAATATCGTCGAGACGGTGACGGAACTGCAAAAACGCGGCGTCGAGTTCCTGCAGATTCCAACGAGCTATTACAAGACGTTGCCCGAACGCGTCGGTCACATTGACGAAGATCTAGAGCCATTGGAGCGGTTAGGCATTCTCGTCGATCGCGACGACGAAGGCTACCTGCTGCAAATCTTTTCCAAGCCGGTCGAAGATCGGCCGACGTTGTTTTTCGAAATCATCCAGCGCAAAGGCGCGAAGAGTTTTGGTAAGGGAAACTTTAAAGCGCTCTTTGAAGCGCTGGAGCGCGAGCAGGACGCGAGAGGTAATTTGTAAATGCGATTGTTGAAACAACGCGACGGCACCCCTCACCTCAATCCTCTCCCCTTGGAGGGGAGAGGCGAAGAGCGCGCTCTACTGCCTGGCCACGTCGCGTTACAACGCTGCCACCTCTCTTCTTGGCCAAGAGGAGAGGGTAGGGTGAGGAGTTCGTCCATTGGCCTAACGACCAGGAGGTAAAACGATATGCCATTCTATCAAAGACTCGGAGAGATTCCGCGGAAACATCACATCTGGTTTCATCGCAACGGCGCCGGACCAGGTTACAAGAATGAAAACATCTATTACGAGCACGTCGTTACGACCGAGGGCTTCAACGAAGCGTTCTCGATCATGTATCATCTGCGACCGCCCACGCGCGTGCGCAGCGTGAAGTTGCTCAAATGCGAGGAGCTAAAGAAGGCGGCCGATAGTCCGCTGCGTCATCATCATTTGAAAACGGCGAACATGCCGCGGCGCGGCGATCTCTACAGCGGCCGTATCCCGATTCTTTTCAATCAAGACATCACGGCCTGGCGTGCGCGTCCGGAAAAACCGTACGGGAAATTTCAGTATTATAAGAATGGCGGCGCGGACGAAATCATTTTCATCTTCAAGGGTGGCGGCACGGTCGAGACAATGTTCGGCAAGCAACGCTATCGCGCCGAGGATTACATTGTCATCCCGCGTGGCATCACCTACCGGCTTGTCCCCGACAAGGTGGAAGAGGAAGACTATCTTATTCTCGAATCATCCGGACCGGTGCGGATTCCGAAACGTTATTTGAACAGCGAAGGTCAAATCAAAATGGGCTCGCCCTATTCCGAGCGCGATTTTCACGGACCGACCGAATTGAACGTGATCGACAAGGAAGAAGATACCGAGATTTTGGTGAAAGATGGTCCGCGTTGGACGTGTGTGACGATGGCGCATAACCCATTCGATGTCGTCGGCTGGGATGGTTACGTTTATCCATTCACCTTCAACGCGCAGGATTTCGAACCAATCACCGGCACGGTGCATCAACCACCGCCAATTCATCAGACGTTCGAGATTCGCGGTTATGTCGTCTGCACGTTTGCGCCACGCATGCTCGATTATCATCCCGAGGCGGTAAAAATTCCGTGGGTGCACGACAACGTCGAAGCCGATGAAGTTCTTTTCTACGTGCGCGGAAATTTCGGTTCGCGTCGTGGAATTGAGAGCGGCTCGATCACTCTGCATCCGCGCGGGATTCCGCATGGACCGCATCCCGGCACGATCATGGCGAGCAAAGATGCACAGCGGACGGAAGAGCTCGCCGTCATGTTCGACACCGAACACACGCTCGAGCTAACTGAAGCCGCCGTCGCCATGGACGACGACAAATATCCGCTGAGCTGGCTCGACTAGGTAGGGACGCCGCGCTGCGGGCGTCTGTTTTGCGGCTCTGTTGAAAATCTCTGTCAGGTAGGGACGTTTCTCCGAAGCGTCCGACAAATTTAGGGACGGCTCGGAGAGCCATCCCTACCTGATGAATAAGAGATGTCTCAGTCCAGATCCAGTGTTGCGTGCGCGTGTTACCTAACGAGAGAAAAGCGGCGTAGAAATTCGCTGCCGACACATCTCGCGACAGGTCTTCAAGATTCAGTCTTGTCCTGTCGTTTTGTAACCGCTATGTGATATTTGAAACAAAAGCGCCCCCATGAAAAAAACATTACTCATCGCAATTGCCTGCTTCACGATGGCAACGAGCCCCGTGTTCGCTGGCGAGGTTCAGCAATCCATCTCGTTTATCGGTCCCGCGGATTGGATGCCCGGCACGCAGGTTACTCTTGATGTTTCTTTGATGTTTGCCGGCTATTCGGCGGTCGGTCTTTCCTACTGGCTGCAAGTGCCCGCTGAGATCAGGCCATTTCTTAGCGTCGTGTCAGTAATGTACCTTCCCGCCATTCAGTGAGGGAAGTCCGGGACCGTGGACGCTGGACAGCGATTTCGGGTCGTCTGTGCCAAATTTTCAGAATCCAGCTCCACCGGGTACCTATCACACAACTTCGATAACCTTCGCGCTGGCCTCGGGGGCACCGCTCGGCCCTTACGTGATATCCACCACCACCATGTCCCCGCGTATTTCAGAGGTCAGCGACCCTGACTTTAATGATCATAATATTCCGACCGCCTCGTTTGACTTCAACGTTGTGCCGGAGCCGGGCACAGTTGCATTGTTCGGGGTTGGAGTCGTCGGCGCAGGCTTGTTGATCAATCGCCGTCGAAAACGTTGTCACGGGCAGCGCACTTAAGCAGCTATTCTTCGGCGCTTGGTTGGAATCAGCGGGTGCTTGCGCTTCATCACCGCGGCGCTTGGAAAAGCGCCACCTCTAAATTAGAGTGTCGGACTTGACCTCTCGAGCAATGCAAAATCACGAAACCGAATTTGAAGCAGCGCAAAGGCGCATACGCAGCATTCCGCGTTGTGGAGCCGCGCGCGTCGAAGCCCTGCAGTCAGCCTTCCGCGAAATTCTGGAAGCGGTCGGTGAAAACCCGCAGCGCGAAGGTTTGCTCAAGACTCCGATCCGGGCGGCGAAAGCCTACGAGTTTCTGACCAACGGTTATCGCCAGGATCTCGACGCCATCATTAACCAGGCGATTTTCACTTCGGACGCGAGCGAGATCATTCTCGTGAAGGACATCGAGCTTTACTCGATGTGCGAGCATCATCTTCTGCCCTTCATCGGCAAGACGCACGTTGCCTACATTCCCAACGGGAAAGTGATCGGGCTTTCGAAAGTTGCGCGCATCGTCGATGTCTTCGCCCGGCGGTTGCAGATTCAGGAGCAATTGACGACGCAGATCGCTGACGCGCTCATGCAGGCGCTGCATCCAAGCGGCGTGGCGGTGGTGATCGAAGCGAAACATCTTTGCATGATGATGCGCGGCGTCGAAAAACAGAACTCGGTCATGACGACCTCGTGCCTGCTCGGCTCTTTCAAAGAGGACGCGCGCACTCGCACCGAGTTTCTCTCGCTCCTGAAGCAATAGCTACGAGGGCAGGGAGGAGAGTCGTTTCGCCGCCTGCGGCTGCCACAGTTCCTGCAAGGCGGCTTTCAATACTTCGATATCCACCGGTTTCGTTAGGTGCTTCGAAAATCCGGCGCGTTCGCTGCGCGCGATATCTTCTTCTTGTCCGAAGCCGGTAATCGCGATGCCAGGAATACCACCGAGCTCTTTGAAGCGCCGCATGAGATCGCAACCGCTGCCATCGGGCAATCCGATGTCGCTGATCAGGACTTCAGCCTGCGCGAGAAGCGGCCCGGCTTGGAGAACGTTTTCGGCGGTTTGGACGGTATAACCGGCCTTGCGCAGAAGTGCGGCCAACGCGTGCAGTGTATCGGCATGATCGTCGACGAGCAGAAGTCTTGGTTTCGGTTCGTCACTCTCGTTAGGGCGCGGCGGTCCGGCGGGCACTGAAACTTTCGATCGTCGCTGTTGTTCCGCGAGTGGCAACTCAAGCGTGAAAATCGCGCCGTGACCGGAGCCTGCACTTTGCGCGGTCAGTCGGCCATGGTGAGCATCAGCAATGGTGCGAGCGATCGTTAGGCCGAGTCCAAGCCCAGCCCGAGCCTTTGCTGCGGTGCGATCGCCCTGTTCAAACGGCTGAAAAATTCGCTCGAGACTTTCCGCATCAATGCCGCGACCCGTGTCCTGGATCGCAAGACGCAAACACGCGTTGTCGCTTGAGAGTGTGCCCGTGATGCGGCCGCCTTCGGGAGTGAACTTGATCGCGTTGCTCAACAAATTGTTGGTGACTTGATGCAGACGAATGGCGGCGCCGATGACGAGCGTTTGATCGGTTCGCACTTCAAGATCGAACGCGATTTGTTTATCGTTCATCTCATCCTGAAAAACAGCGACCGATTGGCGAAGAACTTCCTCGAGATCGACAAGGTCGAGATCGAGATCGAGTTTGCCGTGGACAGCCGCTGATACATCGAGCAGATCGTTAATGAGCGTTGTTTCCATCTCGACATTGCGCCGCACTAATCTGAGCGTGTCGCGCACAGCCGGAGCGACGCCGCCGGCGTGATCGTTCAATTCATCCTCCAGTAAATCCAGTCCGGCTTTGACCGGAGTCAGCGGCGTGCGCAGTTCATGACTCAGCACCGCAATGAAGCGATCTTTTGCTTCGCTGGCCGCTTCCGCTTTGAGACGCAGCGATTGTTCGTGCACCAGTTGTTTTAGGGTGGGCAATTGCACGATACGCGGCGCGATCCGGTAAAGAATGATGGCCGTCGGCACCGAGGCGAGCGCCGTTATCGCTTTGACGATCGCCGAGATGGGATAAAACGGTTTCCAAACCGTGATGATCTCCATCAGGTGAGTGACGCCGCACGCGATGATGAAAACGCCGAAGCAAACAAACATCCAATTAAAGGGCAGATCTTTGCGGCGCCGCATAATTCCGAATACGAGCGTGATCGGGATCGAGACGTAAGCGGCGAAGATGAGGGCGTCAGAAATGACGCTCGTCCATAAGATGCCCGGATCCCATTGGTAGCAATGCCCATGCGGCATGAACCGACTGATATCAAAGAGGTGATTCATGTTCGGGCGTGATTGGGATGACGGTTAGATAGCACAAATTGTGCGACTTTCCCCTAACCAACGTCGTTGATTAAAAGCGCAGCAGATAAGCGACCGAGACCAGGATCGATAACAGAAACAGAATGAAGACGACATAGAGAATGCGGTCCTGCATTCGCGCGCGGGTCGCGGCCTTTGCGTACGGAATCCGGGTGAACGTTACCATTGCGTAAAGCGGAAGATAAATTCCGGGCAGAAGACCTTCGAGGGTGTGGTCGAGTTTTTTCTTGGCGCGAAAAACGCGTGATGCGGTTTTGTCGCGCATCTCGATGAAATTTTGCACAGCGAGGTCAGCCAGCGCGTCGGCATTGACTTTTCGCCTAACGAAATAAGTGGCGAAGGCCTTTTCGCGGTCGTTAGGGAATTTTTCCAGGCATTCGTCGAGCACGACGCAATCTTCAAAAGCGGCGTTCATTCCCTGCCCATAAAAGGGAACGACGGCATGTGCGGCATCGCCGACGAGCGCGATTCTATCTTTGTAGAACCACGGTGCGCAACGAATTGTCACGAGTGAACCGGTGGGATTATCGCGAAAGTCTTGCAGCAATTCGGGCATGAGTGGCACCGCGTCCGGAAATTCTTCGTCGAAAAAGCGGCGGACATCATCATCGGTCTTTGTCGTCGCGAAACTGCGCGGTCCTTCGAATTCCCAAAAGAGCGTGCAGGTGAACGAGCCATCGGGATTCGGCAGCGCGATCATCATGAAACTTTTGCGCGGCCAGATGTGAAGCGCGTTCTTCTCCATCTGCCACGAGCCCTCCGGATTTGGCGGAATGGTCAGCTCTTTATAGCCGTGCGCGAGATAGCTTTCGTCGTAATCGAAATCCGGGATCTGCTTCTGCATAGATTGGCGCACGGCGGAAAATGCGCCATCAACACCAACGACTGCATCACCCGTCGCGCTGACGGACTCGTTAGTCTCCGTGTTTAGAAGTTGCGCTGTGGCCGACTCGAGATCGACGCCGGTGCATTTGTGATTGAAATGGACGCGCACGTTAGGATAACGCGACGCAGCTTCAATCACCGTCGTATTTAACGCGCCGCGTCCGATGGAGTTGATGTGTTTGCTCGGATCGCGGTCGTACGGGGAAAAATGCAGCGCGCCGGACCTGTCGTGGATCATGCGTCCGCGCATCGGGATGGCGTGCTGTAGAACTTCATCGGCGATGCCAAGTTGTTCGAGCGCGTGGATTCCGCGCGTGGAAAGCGCGAGGTTGATCGAGCGTCCGCCGACAATGTTGCCTTCGCGCGGATCGGCGCGGCGTTCGTAAAGCTCCACGTCGTATCCGCGCCGCCCGAGATATGCCGCGAGTAATCCGCCGGCGAGACCGCTGCCGATGAGAATGAATTTGGTTCCCACTTCGGAGAATGGTTAACCGGTGATCAGGCAGAGATCACGGATTTTCCATCGTGATTTTCCTGCGTATCCTCGAATCAACGTGAAGATCGTATCCCTGAATGTCGGATTGCCGCGCGAGGTAACCTGGCAGGGTAAGATTGTAACGACGGGAATTTTCAAGAACCCGGTCGCAGGACGCGTCATGTTGCGAACGCTGAATCTCGATGGCGATGGACAGGCTGACCTCACTGTTCACGGAGGAATAACCAAAGCGGTTTACGCTTATCCGTCGGAACATTATGAATTTTGGCGCGCGGAATTGCCAGGAACGGATCTTCCGAATGGAATGTTTGGAGAAAATCTCACGACCGAGGCCCTGCTGGAAAAGGATGTTTACATTGGAGATCGATTCCAAGTCGGCGAAGCGGAACTGAAAGTGACGGAGCCGCGCATGCCTTGTTACAAGCTCGGCATCAAATTCGGCCGACCTGACATCATCAAACGCTTCCTCGCGAGCCGTCGCACCGGATTTTATTTTGCCGTCGTTAGGCAAGGAACGGTTGGCGCGGGTGACGCGTTCAAATTTGTCGAACGAGAACAGGAAAAAATCAGTATTGCCGATATCACGCGATTGTATGCGTTTGAGAAGGACGATGCGGAATCATTGCGTGCGGCGATTGAAGTCGAGTCACTGCCCGGCAGTTGGAAAGGTTATTTCCGGAATCAACTCGAGAAGCAGGTGAAGTAGTTTCATTTGCGTTGGCGCTGTTGTTTTCGCCATAATCGAGGGAATGAGGGCACGGGATCTGGGAAGGAATTGTTGCCGTTGGGGGCTCTTGATCGCGTTCTCGTTTCTTTGCTCGTGCGACGAAGATCCTTTCGGTCCGGATTCGCGCGAACTGGCGGGCGGCTATGGATTAAGAAGAGCGGAAGATTCCAATCAAATTGCGCTGACAATTCCGAACCGCAGCGGCGCAATCTTCATCGACGAGATCGGATGGCGCGAGCCGTTTATCATCGCGCGGACATCGGGATCGGATAACTGGGAGGCGATGGACACGGCTCACGCCCGACGCATTTCCATCACTGATCATGAGCGGAAATCGGATCGCAATTATCAATCGATCCAAACCGAACGGGTAGAATCGGCTTGGACGAAACTGAGTCGACGAAAGCCGCTTTGGTAGCGTGTTTTTGCTGTAACGATAATCTGGACAACCGATTCTACGGCTGGAAAATCGCCGGAAATTTGTAGCGGTAAACCCAGAGAAGGAACAGCGCGAGAATCGCTACGATGATCGCAATGGGAAGGCCCTTGGGATCGAGAAAAATGTGATAGAGAACGATATTCACGATTACCGGCCCGAGCAGCATCAATCCCGGCGCCACGAAACGCGAGCCAATCAGCAGACAGAGACCGCCGAGGACCTGACAGGCGGCGATGGCGTAGATGTAGCCGCTGTGAAAGAGAGCGCCCATGAAATGCGCCGGCATCGCCCTGCATCGGCGGAACGGGCATGAAATGCAGGAAGGCATTGGATCCGAAAACGGCGAACACGAGCCCAAGTAAAACGCGAACGATGATGATGGCGTATTTCATAAGTGTTTGACCTATTCAAACGCACAGAAGTAGTCCACAAGGAATTTCATCAGTGTCCATTCAAGATTCGTTTTGCAAAAATTTATGGAAAGCGATCCGGCAGTCGTCGCCGGTTTGATGACGGCGGGGTTGCATCCGTTTGCCGTCGTCTTGCAACGCAAGAATCCCTATCCGTAATTGTTACTGGTGCGCGGCGAGGATTGCGGCGAAACGCCAGACTTCGTGGAATGTGTTGTAAAGCGGAGTCGGCGCCGCGCGAATGACGTTCGGTTCGCGGAAATCGCACTTCACGCCGGCGGCTTCCAGTTTCTGGAAAAGTTCCTTCGGATGATCGTGCACGAGAATCGATAGCTGGCAACCGCGTTCGTTAGGCTGCGACGGTGTGATGATGGTGAAGCGGTCCGAACCGGCGCGTTGCAGGAGAAATTCCAGGTAGCCGGTGAGCTTGATCGATTTGGCGCGCAACGGTCCCATGCCGCCGGCTTCATCGAAGATGGCGAACGCTGCGCGCAATGGCGCCATGGAAAAAATCGGCGGATTACTGACCTGCCATCCATCGGCCGACGGCACGGGAATGAATTCCGGCTCGAGCTGCATGCGGAAGCGAGTATTCGGATCGTTGCCGAACCAGCCGGCGAGGCGCGGCAATTTCGTATTTGTGGCGTGGCGTTCGTGCAGGAACGCGCCGGCGACGGCGCCCGGTCCGGAGTTGAGATATTTGTAGGAACACCAGACGGCGAAATCGACATTCCAATCATGCAGCTTCAGCGGCACGTTGCCGACGGCATGCGCGAGATCGATCCCGACGACGATGTCGTGTTTCTGCGCCGCGGTTGTAATTTTCTCGATGTCGAACAACTGGCCGGTGAAAAAATTCACCCCCGCAAGTACGATCACCGCCAGTTCATCGGTGTGCTTCTCAATCGTGGCTTTGATATCTTCCGACCGAACGGTGAACTCGCCCTTGCGCGGCCGCGCTAGAATCAGCGACTCGTTAGGCTCGAATCCATGATGCACGAGCTGCGTCTTGATGGCGTAGGTGTCGGAAGGGAACGCTGGGTCCTCCATCAGGATTTTGCGACGTGAGCTGGTCGGCCGATAAAACGTCGCCATCATCAGGTGCAGGTTCACCGTCAGGCTGTTCATACAGATGACTTCGTTAGGTTGGGCGCCGACGAGCCGCGCCGCCGGCTCCCGCACGGTCTCGTGGTAGGAATACCACGGCGTTTTGCCGTCGAGATGCGCATCCACTCCGAGCGCGGCCCAGTCGTCCAACTCCTGTTCGACGAGCACTCGCGCCGATCTAGGCATCAGGCCTAACGAGTTGCCGGCGAAATAAATTAACGGTTCACCGTTCGCTCCGCGAGGGAGGTTAAACTTTTCGCGAAAATGGCGCAGTGGATCCTGCGCGTCGAGCTCGCGCGCGAAATTTTCCTCGGCCGAGAAAGTCATCAGCCGATCATAACGCAGCATGCCGTGCAACGCATCTGCGCTACACGGCATGCAATATCGATCGACCGGCGATTTAGGGAAGACTGTGGCCCGAATCTGCCTTCACGGCCGCGATGTCAGAGGCGTTGATATCGCCGTTGACGGTGACGTCCTCGCGGAAATTACTCGTATCCACGGCTTGGCCCGCCTGCGCCTTTGTCTGCGAAATGTCAGACGCATTCACGGATTTGTTCGCGGATGTATCGCCAAACAACACGTTCATTGGCACCGCAGTTTGCGGCAGCGTTTGCCCAAAGCTGTCCATCACATTGTCTAATGTGACCGTGAGCTGCTGTATGTCAGTGACGCCGGTCAGGTTAATCGTCATCGTGTTACCCGAAATCGGGCTGCTGCTGATGTTGCCCGTGCCGCCCGTTACACTAGGCGTACCGCTTGCGATGTTGTTTGTGAAAGTGACGACGATGGTGAAGTCGCCATTGGCGCCACCGGTGCGGCACTCGATGCCTGGTTCGCCACTGAGCGGCAGATCGATATCAAAGTTGCCCGCGGCGCCATGAGTCTTGCGCGAAACGGCTGAAGTGAGTTGCAGTGGGTTGCACGGATCCGCTGTCGGTGCC
This sequence comes from uncultured Verrucomicrobiae bacterium, assembly GCA_963737195.1. Taxonomy (GTDB): domain Bacteria; phylum Verrucomicrobiota; class Verrucomicrobiia; order Chthoniobacterales; family UBA10450; genus JBBQFI01. Next base: position 26,399 of record CAVTRW010000017.1, on the reverse strand, counting down.
TGAATCGCAACCGTGATTGGTGCTCCCGTCTTGAAAAATCCAACTGTGGCGAGAGCTGCCTGCGGCGGCTTGTTGGAATCGAAACGGAAATTGTAGAGCGTGCCCCATCGAATCGCGTTCGCGTTCTGATTTTGCGCAAACGTTTCCGAGTTCCAACTCAGCGCCGTCCCAGTCTGAGTTGATGCCCATGCCGTGCCGCTGTAACCGGCGCTGTTGAATGTTCCGTCGTTAACAAAAGCAGCCGGTTGTGGCGGCGCATGGAAACCGACATTGCTCACCGTCACTCCGCAACCGACTGGGACGCTGAATGATTGAATGGCGCGGTCGAGGTTTTGATTATAGACGGCGTATTCGTAATGCCATACGCCCGCGGATGGATTAGTCACTTTAAAGCCAACGACTCCGATTCCATCATTACCGGGATCGGGCTCGAAGGTATTCCGCGTCGCGCCGGTCCACGCGTTAATCGCCGGTTGCGTCCGAACTGTCGCTCCGACGGCAGAGAAAGAGAAAGTCGTCGTCCCCGAAGGTGTGAACTGACGATAGGAGGCGTTGTTGTACATGTTGCACTGGCCGGGGTTGGCCTGGCACCAGACGTATTCATGCGGGGTGATATACTGGCCTTCGGCGAAATAAGTTGCGCCGGGATTTGAAGCGGGCGCTAGATCGCTCATCGCGACGAGCAAGCGATGCGAAGTTCCGGTGTGGGAGTGGCCACTGTGATTGTTCGGATTAGTGGCCGAGTCGCCGCGCGGATAAACACCCGTAAAAGGATTGATCCACGCGCGCGAACCCAAACGGCTTTGATCATAGTTCAAACTTGCGTCGTAAGGGTCCGAGCAACCGGAGCCGAGGTGAGTACCACCAGTTCCGTTACATCCAAAACCACAAACGTTTTGCGTGAGCGCGGTGAAAGCATGCTTGCACCAGGACTGTCCGATTTGTTCGAAACGCTCGGTGTTATCCGCCCCACCACTCATCCGATACATGTTTTGCGGAATGGCCGGGTGGTCGTTGCTCGGAAGGGCAAACCAATCCAGATTCACTACACCGGCGTTGCAGGAAGTTGTTCCTACGCCAAGGCCAACGAAGCTTCCGGAACTGCCGCCCTGCTCCACAGAGGGAAGATCGCCTACAATGACGTCCGGGCCTGGAGTCGTTCCATTGTCTGGGTGATTGATCGCAGGCATCACTGCCGACTGCACATTGCCGCCGGCGATGTTGTCGACTTCGATCGGCATGAGACGCGCGGAAATGGAAATCTTTCCGACAACCGAGCCAGCCTCAGTGGGACGTCCAAGCTTTCTGGCAAAATCATCCGAAAGCTGCAACCGTCCGTTCTTAATGCCTAACGACTTGGTGCCGGCGTCGTAACTGTATTCATGTCCGCTGATATTGAAAAAGACGAAGCCGGTCTTTCCATCACGCACCACGAGATCGAATGCTTCCTCGGGCCCTTGTTTTTCAACAATAAGCTGCTCGACGTGCAGAGCAGCGGGAAGCTTCGACGCGTCCTGCGAAACGAGACCCATTGAGCCTGCGTCGGGACCTCGCAGCAGATCGTTGAATACCAGCACAGTGAAGAAGGAGTTGGCTGCGACCTGAAAGTTGAACGTGGAAGCGCTCGATCCGCCGCTCTTGCTAATGCGCCCAACATCGAGATTCATCTCGGCATTCCCTTTGACCGCGAGCATTTTTTGCAGAACACCACTGTCCGCGCTCGCGTTGGATTTTTGTGGTTGTGCGATAGAGCTCCCTGGAATGCTCGTTGCGAGTAGAAGCAGCGGAAGCGTGAAACAGCTAAACATTTTGCCTAACATAGTTTTTGTATTGAGTGAGGTGGTAGCTTGCGGGCCTGGCAAGCTGAGTCATACCCTTTCTTCCCGGAAAAGTGAACGCTTTTTCAGAGAATATCACGATTTCGTGGGCTAATAAGACATCGCCATCATGTTCTGGCGGATCTTCCGCATTAAGTTGCCGCGCAAAAGCTTCATCGGCCGAAAAAGTTCATCGGCTGCTCATAACGCAGCATGCCGTGCAACGCATCTGCGCTACACGGCATGCAATATTTGTCGACCGGCGATTTAGGGAAGACTGTGGCCCGAATCTGCCTTCACGGCCGCGATGTCAGAGGCGTTGATATCGCCGTTGACGGTCACGTCCTCGCGGAAATTACTCGCATCCACGGCTTGGCCCGCCTGCGCCTTTGTCTGCGAAATGTCCGACGCATTCACGGATTTGTTTCCGGTGGTGTCGCCAAACAACACGTTCATTGGCACCGCAGTTTGCGGCAGCGTTTGCCCAAAGCTGTCCATCACATTGTCTAAAGTGACCGTGAGCTGCTGTATGTCAGTGACGCCGGTCAGGTTAATCGTCATCGCGTTACCCGAAATCGGGCTGCTGCTGATGTTGCCGGTGCCTGCCGTTACACTAGGCGTGCCGCTTGCGATGTTGTTTGTGAAAGTAACGACGATGGTGAAGTCGCCATTGGCGCCGCCGGTGCGGCATTCGATGCCTGGTTCGCCACTGAGCGGCAGATCGATATCAAAGTTGCCCGCCGCACCATGAGTCTTGCGCGAAACGGCTGAAGTGAGTTGCAGTGGGTTACACGGATCCGCTGTCGGCGCCTGAATCGCGACAGTGATTGGCGATCCGGTTTTGAAAAATCCTATTGTGGCAGTCGCTGCCTGTGGCGGCTTATTGGAATCGAAGCGGAAGTTGTAAAGCGTGCCCCAGCGAATCGCGTTCGCATTCTGGTTTTGCGCAAAGGTCTCCGAACTCCAGGTTAAACTGCTAACAGTCTGATTCGAAGTCCACGCCGCGCTGCTGAAACCTGCGTTGTTTAGAGTTCCGTCGTTTGCCCAGCCAGGCTCTTGCGGTGGCGCATGGAAGCCGAGATTGCTGGTCGTGACGCCGCAGCCCAGAGGGATGCTAAAAGATTGAATCGCGCGATCAAGGTTCTCATTATAGACGGCGTATTCATAATGCCAGACTCCCGCGGACGGGTTGGTCACCTTATAGGCAATTATTCCGATTCCATCGACACCGGGGACAGGCTCGAATTGGTTAGTGCTGGCTCCTGTCCAAGCGGTGATGGCAGGCTTGGTTCGTTGTGTGGCTCCAACGGCCGCAAATGTGAAGCTGGTCGTACCGCTGGGGGTGAACTGACGGTAGGAGACATTGTTGTACATGTTGCACTGGCCGGCATGCGTCTGGCACCAGGCGTACTCGTGCGGAGTGATATACTGGGCTTCGCCGAAATAGGTCGCCCCGGGATTGGAAGCGGGCGCGAGATCGCTCACCGCGACGAGCACGCGATGCGAAGTGCCGTTATGCGAGTGGCCGGTGTGGCTGGCGGGGCTAGGGTTAGAACCCGGATAGGCGCCGGTAAATGGATTTACCCAAGCGCGTGAGCCAAGGCCGCTCTGGCCATAATTCAAACTTGCTGAGTAGGGGTCGGAGCATCCCGAGCCTAGATGAGTGCCGCCAACTCCGTTACATCCATAACTACAAACGTTTTGGGTCAACGCAGTGAAAGCATGTTTGAGCCAGGACTGGCCAATCTGCTCGAAGCGTTCGGTGTTGTCCGCGCCCCCGCTCATGCGATACATGTTTTGCGGGATAACGGGGTGGTCGTTGCTCGGCAATTGAAACCAATCCAAGTCGACGACACCAGCATTGCAAGATGTCGTGCCAACTCCGAGGCCGACGAAGCTGCCAACGGTTCCGCCGCTTGGTTCTTCTACCGATGGAAGATCACCCACGATCACGTCCGGGCCCGGAATCGTTCCATTGTCTGGTTGATTGATCGCAGGCATGACGGCCGATTGCACGTTGCCGTTGACGATGTTGTCGATTTCGATCGGGATGAGGCGGGCGGAAATAGAAATCTTTCCGACAACACTGCCGGCGTCAGCAGGACGTCCAAGCTTTCTCGCAAAATCATCCGAAAGCTGCAACCGTCCGTTCTTGATGCCTAACGACTTGGTTCCGGCATCGTAACTGTATTCGTGTCCGCTGATATTGAAAAAGACGAAGCCGGTCTTTCCATCACGCACTACGAGATCGAATGCTTCCTCGGGGCCTTGTTTTTCAACAATAAGCTGTTCGACGTGCAGAGCAGCAGGAAGCTTCGACGCGTCCTGCGACACGAGACCCATTGAGCCGGCGTCGGGACCGCGCAACAGATCGTTGAATACCAGGACGGTGAAGAAGGAATTGGCTGCGACTTGAAAGTTGAAGGTGGCGGCATTCGCGCCGCCGCTCTTGCTAATGCGCCCAACGTCGAGATTCATCTCGGCATTCCCTTTGACGGCGAGCATTTTTTGCAGAACACCACTGTCCGCGCTCGTGTTGGATTTTTGTGGCTGTGCGATGGAGCTCCCTGGAATGCTCGTGGCGAGTAGAAGCAGCGGAAGCGTGAAACGGCTAAACATTTTGCCTAACATAGTTTTTGTATTGAGTGAGGTGGTAGCGTGCGGGCCCTGGCAAGCTGAGTTCATACCCTTTCTTCGCGGGAAAGTGAACGCTTTTTAGAGGATTATCACGCTTTCGTCAAATTCTATAGCTTGAAATTTTCAAACTTCGCGGTTTCTGCGACAATAGGAAACGGGTGAAAAGCGGTTGTGATGGTCTAATTGTGCGGGACCGAGCGGTGGCGGCACCGGATAAGGTGCCAGCCCAGATTCCCTCTTCTCGGGCAGCTACGGGCGGACCGGAGCGCATGCGGAAGTCCAAAACCAGCCGGTGGCGGGCGGCGGCGCTCATCGGCGTCAACCTGCTGATGATCGCCCACTTCATCCAATGGCGGTTGATGGGACGCACGATCTCTCCGATCGAACCCTCTGAGACGATGCACACCTTGCAACGCGGCATGGTGAACGCGGGTTTCATCTTCTTTACGCTCGCAATCCTGGCCACGCTGATCTTCGGCCGGTTTGTCTGCGGGTGGGGCTGTCACATTCTCGCGCTCCAGGATCTTTGCGGCTGGGTTTTGAAAAAAATGCGCATCACGCCGAAACCGTTTCGCTCGCGACTCCTGATTTACGTTCCGTTAGTCGCCGCCCTTTACATGTTCGTTTGGCCAACGGCAGTTCGTTTGTTTGCGCGCGCAAACTCCGAACCGGTGATTCCGAAATTGACGAACCATCTCGTGACCACGGATTTTTGGTCCACATTTCCGTCCGTTGCCGTTGCGATTCCGTTTCTCGCCATTTGCGGATTTCTCACCGTCTGGTTTCTCGGGCAGAAAGGCTTCTGCACTTACGCCTGTCCTTACGGCGGGTTCTTCAGCCTGGCCGACAAACTTTCGCCGTTGAAGATCCGCGTCACCGATGCGTGCAATCAATGTGGCCACTGCACAGCAACGTGCACTTCAAATGTGCTCGTTCACGCCGAAGTGAAAACACATAAGATGGTGGTCGATCCCGGCTGCATGAAGTGCATGGATTGCATTAGCGTTTGCCCTAACGACGCGCTCTACCTCGGCTTCGGAAAGCTGGCGCTCGGCCACGCACCGGCGCGCGCAAATGGCAAACATTATTCGTTAACGTGGCCGGAAGAAATTTTCGGCGCGCTTGTCTTTGCCGGAAGTTTTCTGGCGGTGCGAGGAGTGTACGGGCTCGTTCCGTTCCTGATGGCGCTCGGTTGCGCCGCGGTGACGACATTTCTCGCTCTGACAGCGTGGCGATTGTTTTCGCGTCGCGATGTCTATTTCCACCGCTTCAACTTGAAACTTGCCGGAACTATTCGCGCGATGGGTTGGAGCTTTCTTTTGTTCGCGCTCTTGTGGTTAGGCATTGCGGCGCATAGCGGTTGGATTCGCTTTCACGAATTTCAAGGCGAACGCGCATTTCAAAAAATTCAGATTCCTGACGAACTCGCGCTGGCACAGCCAAATCCTGTTTCATGGCTCGGCCCGGCCGACCGCGAAAACGTCGCCGCCGGCGCGAAACATTACAATGCGGCTGCGAAATCCGGCTTTTTTGCAAATGGTGATACGCTTTCGAAACTAGCCTGGTTGGAATATCTCTCGGGTCACGCCGCCGAGGCTACGACATTGTTGAGTGACGCGGCTGATCATCAAAAAGGTGAGGCGAAAGCGCTCAGTCTGTATTATCGCGGATCCATTTTGAATCTCCTCGGCCGTTACGAGCAAGCGCAGGTCAGCCTCGACGGTGCTCTCAAAGAGCGTCCCGATCTGGTTCTCGCGCGGCAGGAAAAAGGCGAATCGCTCTGGCAATTGGGACGCGAAGATGACGCCATCGCAGCCTGGACCGATGTCGTGCAACACAACCCGAACATTCCATTGGCTAACGACGAGCTAGCCGGAGCGCTGCGGTCACGCGGGCAATTTGCCGCCGCCGACGCTTATGAAAAACAAGCTGACGCTGCTGCGCCCGACAATCCGTTTTTCCACTGGACGCTTGGCATGCGCTTAAAAAATCTTCGCATGACCGAACTGGCGGAAAAACATTTCCAACGCGCCGCGGAACTCGATCCGCGTTTTCAGCCCCAGCCTAACTAGTCGACGATTACGTTTTGTCCGGCGGCGGCTGCATGAATTCGATCGTTGTGCCGTCCGGATCGCGCACGTACACGACCCGACGTCCCGCGTTGGGACCGACCGTCAGCATTTGCGGCTTGCCCGCCGCTTTCCAACGGGACGCAGCGATCCTTTCCAGCACCGCGTCGAGATCATCGACAACGAAAGCGACATGCGCGGAGCCGACGTCACAAGGGCGAAGATGGACCTGTTGTTTGCGGTTGGCCGGAGCGCGGTATTCAAGCAATTCGATTTTGTGTCCCGGCGTTTTGAGAACGGCGAGCAAGAGTTCGGCTTCGCGCACGCCGGTGATTTGTTCCGCCATCTCGCCCTTCTGATGCGCGCGATGCGACAGTTCAAAGCCGAGAACATCTCGCCAGAAGTCTAACGAGCGTTCAAGATTCGAAACGGTTATGCCGGTGTGATCGGCGGCAATGATCCGAAATGGCATCGGTCGAGCAATTTCCGTTACCGGACCGTTGCGATCACTTTTAGTTCTATCGCAATCGGCGTCGGCAGCGCCGTGATCTGGATCGTGGTCCGCGTCGGATTCGGTTTGCCTTCGCCGGCGAAATGTTCGGCGTAGAGTTTGTTGTAGATCGGGAAATCCTTTTTCATGTTCGTGAGGAAAACGGTGACATCGACGATGTCACTCCAGCTTGCGCCGGCATCTTCCAGGACAAGCCGGACATTTTCGAACACGGCCCGGCATTGTTTGTCAATGTCATAACTGGTCACGTTGCCTAACGAGTCCAAGGTCACACCCGGGATTTCCTTGCTGCCCCGCACGCGCGGGCCGATCCCCGAAAGAAACAAGAGATTACCGACGCGTTTCGCATGCGGGAACGCGCCCACGGGTTCGGGCGCGCGCGAGCTCTCGAATGTTTCACTCATTGACGCGGCGGATACTTCTCGAACTTCTGCGTTTTCGGATCCATGTAGTCCCACGGCTGCGCGTCACTCGTCCATATTTCGTGTTGCGGTTTATACAGACTCGGATCGTCCAGCGAGGAAGCCGCGATTCCCTGGCCGAAGTCGCTCTTTCCGCCGAACAGGCGCGAGCCGCATTCCGGACAAAAACCACGGACGTTGTCGCCCATCATCGCGCTCGCTGTGCTGTAATACTTTGGCGTTCCTTTGGTGATTTTGAACGCGTTCGCCGGCACGTAGAAAACCGGGGTGTAGGGGCCGCCGGTTGTTTTCTGGCAATCGCGGCAGTGACAATTGAACATCACGATCGGATCGGCCGTGACTTCATAACGAATCGCGCCGCACACGCAGCCACCGGTAATTGTTTTAGCCATATTAGCCTCCAGCTATCGCGCCCATGATGAAAAACGGCTCTGTGCCGCTGGCGATCGCATCCGGCAATGATATATCTGGCGATTCGTGCGAGACATCTTCGCCACATGCGAAAAACCTAACGAGTGGTCGCCGCGCGTGTGTTTCATGGTCGCGGATCGTTCCGCGCAGCATCGGATATTGTTGTTCGATCGCGTCGACGATCGCGCGTGGCGTCACTTTTCCGTTCAGCTCGAGCTGCACTTCGTCACCGACATTGGCCAGCGTGCGCAGATGATGCGGAAGAACGACGCGGATCATGAGGAAAACTCCAAGCTCCAAAATCCAAGCACCAGAGAAGCTCCAAACTCCAAGCACCAAGAATCAATCGACGCGCCCATGCCATTTGGAATTTGCTGTTTGGAATTTCTCTGGAGCTTGGAGCTTGGAATTTGGAGCTTCTTCACGGCAACGTCTGAGCCTCCACAGAGAGAACAGCTGGTAAATCCCTAACGATCGGCTCCCAACTATCGCCAGAGTTCCGTGATGCATACACCTGTCCACCGGTTGTTCCGAAATAAATTCCGCACGGATCAATCGCATCGACGCTCATTGAATCGCGCAGCACGTTCACGTAGCAATCGCGTTGCGGCAGACCGTTCGTCAGCTCTTCCCATTCGTTGCCGCCGGTTCGGCTGCGGTAGACGCGCAATTTCCCATCGAGCGGAAAGTGTTCCGAATCACTCTTGATCGGAACGACGTAAATCGTCTCCGGCTCATGTGCGTGAACGTCGATCGGGAACCCGAAATCAGTCGGCAGGTTTCCGCTCACTTCGCGCCACGAATCCCCGGCGTCATCGCTCCGCATCACGTCCCAATGTTTTTGCATGAAGAGCGTATTGGGCCGTGACGGATGTAGCGCGATGCGATGAACGCAATGCCCAACCTCGGCATTCGGGTCAGGAATGTATTGCGAATGCAAACCGCGATTGATCGGCTTCCACGTTTCGCCTCCGTCATCCGTGCGGAAGGCGCCCGCCGCTGAAATCGCGATGAAAATTCGCTTCGGATTTTTCGGATCGATCAAGATCGTGTGCAGACACATTCCACCGGCGCCAGGTTGCCATTTCGGCCCGGTGTTGTGTTTGCGCAGGCCCGACAGTTCTTTCCACGACCCACCGCCATCTTTTGATTCAAACAAGGCCGCATCTTCCACGCCCGCATAAACATGATCGGGATTGCCTAACGAAGGCTCGAGATGCCAGACGCGCTTGAATTCCCACGGATGCTGCGTCCCGTCGTACCACATGTGCGTGCCTGTTACGCCATCGTAACGAAAATCATTGCTCTGTCCGCCTTTCGGCGTTCCGTCCGCTCCCATCAGGTCTTCGACTTTTGTCCCCGGCGGGCTTCCATGTCTTGCCGCCGTCATCGGAGCGTTGAATGATTTGCCCGAACCACGCGCTCGTTTGCGATGCATAGATTCTGTTCGGATCAGCCGGTGAACCTTTGGCGTGATAAATTTCCCATCCGGCAAAATGTGGCCCGTCCACCTTCCAATCTTTGCGCTTCGCATCCGACGTCAGAACGAATGCGCCTTTGCGTGTGCCAACCAGCAATCGTACTCCGCTCATGCCTAAATCTGTAGTCGCAGATTCGGCAGATAAAAGCGGATTTGTTCTATCCCGCTAGTTACCGTTTTTCAGCGCGACGAGACCGAGTTGTTCCATCATTGAAAGCTGATCGCAGGCAGACCATTGCTCTTTGATCCGTCCATCATCGACGCGCCAGATAATGATTCCGCTCGAAAGTACTCTCTTCCCAGTGGCGGGAATTCCATTGGCCGCTTTGGTGTTCCGGCCGCAGGCGGTCCAATAAATTGTGACGAGATCTCCGTCACCCATCAATTTCTGGGCTTGAATTACCAACTCGGAAAAAGCCTGGTGCAAGTCTTTCAACACCGACTGGTCTTCTTCCAAATTCCCGTCCCGATAGAGACCATGGTTAATGAAATCGGTCGCGTAGAACTGCTTCGCGCGGGAGAAATTGCCCTTGCTAAGAATTTCCTCGAAAGCCTGCTTGGCAAACGCCTTGTTTTGGTCCTCCAAGGAAGATGCTGAAACATTGGAAACGACAAACAGTGAGGAAATGACGAACGCTGCAATGGTCTTCATACTCGTTTATGTACGAAGCGAGAGCCGTGCCGCGCGCGAAGTCGTTTAATGCGCCGCCGATCTGGGTTATTTAGCGATGCAAACGTTCTTCGGCTCGGTGAAGAAACGGAGCGCTTCTTCGCCGCCTTCGCGGCCGACGCCACTTTGCTTCATGCCGCCAAACGGGACCCGCAGGTCGCGCACAAGCCAGCAATTTATCCAGACGGTGCCGGCGTGAATTTTTTCTGCAACGCGATGCGCTCGGCCGAGATTCTGTGTCCAGACACTCGAGGAAAGGCCGTAATCGACGTCGTTGGCGTAACCGATGACTTCATCTTCGTTGTCGAACGGCGTGATGGTGACAACGGGGCCGAAGATTTCTTCGCGATTAGTGCGACATGAGACTGGCAAACCGGTAATGACAGTCGGCGGGAAAAAATAACCCTCGCGGCAGCGCTCGTTAGGCGGAGCCGGCGGCAAACCGCCAAGGGCAATCTGGCCGCCTTCCTTCTGCGCGAGGTCGACGTAGAATTTCACCTTGTCGAGCTGCATTTGGGAAACGATCGCGCCCTGGTCTGTTTTCTCGTCGAGTGGATCGCCCACTTTCAGTTGCGAAGTTGCGGCGACGAATTGCCTGACGAATTCATCGTAAATCGGCCGCTCGACAAAAACGCGCGACCCACACAAGCAAACCTGACCCTGATTTGCGAACGAGGATCGCACGCTGCCCGCGATCGCGGCGCCAAGATCGGCATCGGCAAAAATGATGTTGGGATTTTTACCGCCGAGTTCGAGCGAGATCTTTTTGAAAAGCGGCGCAGCCTGCTTCAGCAACTTTGCGGCCCGTCACCGTTCCGCCCGTAAAGGAGATTGTAGTGATTTTCGAATGCGAAGTGATCGCGGCGCCGACGTTCGGACCGGTGCCGTGCACAATGTTGAGCACGCCCGGCGGCAGACCGGCCTCGCGACAAATCTCGCAAAGCAAATACGCCGTCATCGGCGTGAGCTCGCTTGGCTTTCGCGATCGCCGTATTACCGACGGCAAGTGCGGGCGCAATTTTCCAACTCAACAAGTAGAGCGGCAAATTCCACGGCGAAATGAGGCCGACGATCCCGCGTGGCTGGCGCAGCGTGTAATTGAAGGCGACGCCATCCGTGACGTGGGCCTCAGTTTCCGTGTGCAGAACTGCCGTCGCAAAAAAACGGAGATTGGAAATGGCGCGCGGAATCTCGAGCGTTTTCGCGAGAGAAATCGGTTTGCCGGTATCGACGGATTCGGCGCGCGCGAATTTTGCCAAATCGCGCTCGATCAAATCGGCAATGCGAAGAAGGATCCGCGAGCGTTGCTCGGTCGATGTGCGCGACCAGTCACCGAATGCCTTGTCGGCCGCGGCCACCGCCAGTTCCACATCGCGGAAATCGCTGTCGGCCACGTGCGAGTACGGATTTGCCCGTCGCCGGCTCGATATTCTCCAAGTATTGCCCGCTGGCCGGGCCAACGAAATCGCCACCGATGAAGTTAGGGATCTGGAACGGTTGATTATGCACGGGATGTTTCGATTCGGCTGCGGCTACAAGTTTAACGTAAGCCTTTCCGATTGCCAGAAACCAACTCATATATAACCGCGATGCAGATCATCGATATCTCGCGCACCCTTGCGAATGACCTCGCGCCATGGCCCGGCGACACGCCGTTTCATTTCGAATTGAAATGGAAAATTGCGGCAGGCGCGACGGTGAACGTAGGCGCGGTTGAGACCGGCTTTCACAGCGGCACACACACCGACGCCGTTTTTCATTTCGATCCGAAAGGACAAACGATTGAGCGCGCGGATTTGAGCACGTTTATCGGTCCGGCGATCGTGGCGGACGTAACAAATTTTTCGACGATTGAGGTCTCGCATCTCGAACGTTGCGGAAACGCGCTGCGCGATGCGCCGCGGCTTCTCTTGAAAACCGGCGGATGGCCTAACGACAAAGTTTTTCCGAAAGAAATTCCAGTGATATCGTCCGACGTTCCTCCGTGGTTGCAGGCGAGGGGAGTGCGGTTGCTCGGAGTTGATGTTCCTTCGGTTGATCCGATTGATTCGAAGGATTTGCATAATCACCACGCGCTCGCTGAAGGGGGAATCGCCATCGTCGAATCGCTCGATCTTAGTCGCGTGGAGGAAGGTCAATATCACTTCGCAGGCTTGCCGCTGAAAATTGCGGGCGGCGATGCGGCGCCATTGCGCGCGATTCTATGGCGGGAGTAGTCGATCCGGAGGGACGTGCTTCCGCACGTCCGCTTTCTTTTCGCAGTCCGTCCATGGACGTGCAGAAGCACGTCCCTCCGAACACGTGACGATCTCGCAAAAATTTCTGGCCGATAAACGCACGCTCTGGTTTGTTCTCGGGCTAACGACCTTTCTTTTTGCCATCGGGAATTTGCCCTGGCGGCTGGATGATTACGATCAGGCGAAGCAAGCCTTCACCTCATTCGAGATGGTGAAGGAAGGCCATTGGTTGTATCAGCGCACGCCTAACGAGCGAGCTGCAACCAAGCCGCCACTCGTGGGCTGGATTTCGGCAGCGCTTTTCACGGGAACGAAATCATGGGCGGTCGCATGGCGACTTCCTTCGTTTGTGTGCGCACTGGCGATGCTGGCCTTTCTTTACTTCGCGGCGCGGAACGCTTACGGAGAAGCCGCCGCTCTTCTCGCCGCCAGCGCGTTCGGATTGAATCTGCTGTCGCTGCGACTGGCCACGCTTGTCCGCACCGACATGCCACTCGCGCTCGTAATCTTCCTGCTCGGCTGGCAGATCTGGGAAAAAATTCGACGGAACGAACCATGGAGCATGCACGATCGCGTTCGCGCATTTCTTTTGCTCACGGTCTCGATGTTGATCAAAGGCCCAATCGTGTGTGCATTTCTCCTTCCCGGCATCGTCATTTTTGAATGGCGTCGTCGCCGCCATCCCACAACTGCCGGCGCCTGGTGCGGTTGGACACCGTGGCTGGCAGCATTCGTTGTTTTCTTTCTTTGGGTAATCGGCGGAATTCTTTTCGCGCACAATTTTTTTCATGATGTCGTGCTGCGCGAATTTCTCGGACGTTTTGGCGAAACAATTCATCGGCCACAGCCGATCTACTTTTATCTGCCGCATCTTCTCCACAAATTCGCGCCGTGGAGCATTCTTGGCATCGCGTTGTTAATCCTGAAACGGGTAGGCGGAGGCGCCCGGCTTGATCAATGGTGGCGCGGCGCTTCACCGGAAATAATCTGGCTCGTTCTCTGGAGTTTCGGCGGTCTCGTTCGTCATGTCGCTGATTCCATCGAAACGAGTCGATCGAATTTTTCCTATCGTCCCGCCGCTGTGTTTGCTGCTCGCAGCGTTGTTTTCTCGAATCATCGCTAATGAAAACTTGCGCGGGCGTGCAGCCCGCTGGTCCGCGATGGCGCTTCTGTTCGCCATTGTCTTTTCCAGCGGTTACGCGGCCATCAAAACGACGGAAGCTTTTCGACACGACCGCGGCGCGCTCGTGCGGTTTGGTCACGCCGTGCGCAGGGAAGCCGCTGCTCACGGCTGGCAATATGATGTCGTCGGCGGGGACGACGAAGGTCTGCTGCTTTATCTTGACCAGCCGCGATTCGTTAGGCCGGAAGAAGTGGTGGCGCATTGGAATGCCGGCAACATCGACGCCGTGATTGCGCCGGAAGAAGAGCGGCCCCGTTTGCTCCACGATCTCGAAGGCTCAGTGCCGTCCCGTCTCCGATCCTGGGGCGAAGGTGAGAAGGATGTCCCACGTTACATCCTGCTCACGCGCTCGTGATTTCCTTGTTTTTGTCGCGGCGGTCTATGACGGTCGCATTTTTTCGGACGCACTGCCCGCAGCGGAATAGTGCGACCGTAGTAGCGCTGCTACAACAAAAGTGGGGCCTGGCGACTTACTGATGCGCAACGCGTGCGGAGCGCAGTTTCCGCTGCGCTATCAATAGACCACTCAGCGTAATCCCAAGCAGCGCCAACGTACTCCCGGATTCAGGCACGGAAACCCCGTCCAGGAGGCGGAGTTGGAAGGCGTTGAGGAAGCCTCCATCGCCGTCGCCGATGAAATCGATGCTTTGAAAAGCGGCATCGGCAGTGAAAGTGCCAGTGACCCACTGGCCGAGACCGCCGTTTGCGCCGTCGACATTGGAGCTCAGCGAGACGGAGTCCCCGGCCGTCGCTGTGATCTGGTAGCCGAACATCTGGGAGGAGAGGTTTGACCAGAATTGAAACTGGTACTGCATCCCCACGGTCAGGCCGGTCATGGTGAGGCTAACCGGCGAGAAGAGCGGTACGACGTAGGACGAGAGCAACGTCTGGTAGCCGGCAGGGAGCGAGCTGAATGGCATGTTTGGCGACGCGCCGCCGGTATTGCTTTGGAACACGCCCCCGCCGCCGGCAGTCATGGTGAACATACCCGAGGTCCCATTACCACTTGGTGCGGCGAAGCTCATGAAAGGCACGCCGTTGACCATGGTACTCGGCACGCCGATGTCGCCGACGTTCGCTGCGCCAATCAACGTGCCGGTGGTGCTAACGTCACCGACGCCGCCAATGTTTTGTGGCGTGTCCCAAGTGATGGATGCGCCGTGAGCGGCGCGCGAAGACAGCATGAGGCAAGCGAGAAGTGCAACTGCGAGGAGAATTTTTGGCTGAGTAATCATAGTTTGCGGAAATTTGGCCGCGAGGATATGGAGCGGCCACGGCCTTGTCACGTCAAAATTAGGACAGAGATTCGCGGCGAAAAAAGTTCCGGTTACCGGCAATTCTGTTTCGATATTCGAAGCCCACCGCTGCTCATGTCTCTAAAACCTTCCTCGACTTTCGTCCGCGCAGTTTTACTGAAGCGTTCTCAAAGTAGCGCAAGCTTCCAGCTTGCGTTCTATTGGATTCGCAAGCTAGAAGCTTGCGCCACTTCAAAAATGGATTTTCCGAAAGCAGAAATCGAAACGCTCTGGTGTCCGTGGCGCGTGGAATATTTCGAGAAAGAGCCGCGCAATCCGAATTTTCTCTCGGACGCCGCCCGTGCCAGTGACGACGCCGAGCATCTTGTTTTGACGCGACGCAAGAATGCTTTCCTGATGATGAACCGTTATCCATATGCGGTCGGTCACCTCATGGCGGTGCCGTACCGGAAAGTGGCAACTCTCGATTCGTTAGGCGAAAACGAGGTGATCGAGCTGTGGAACCTGATCACCCACGCGCAAAATTTGTTACGCACGGTGATGAAGGCGCAGGGATTCAACATTGGCTTGAATCTTGGCGAATGCGCCGGCGCCGGTGTGCCCGATCATTTGCACTGGCACATCGTCCCGCGCTGGAGTGGGGACACGAATTTCATGCCGATGCTCGGCGAAACTCGATTGCTCTCGGAAGGGCTGCACAGCCTTTACGACAAGTTGATTGCGGGGCAAAACAAACTGGAGAATTCCGATAATGGCTGACGCTGTCCAATTACCGCCGCAACCGAGAGAAGGATTGGGATGCTGTCTCGGCAAAGGCTGCCTGATCCTCGCGGTCTTCCTCGCGTTTCTCGCGACTGTGTTTGTCGTTGGCGGTTTTTTCGGGCTGCGAACGTTTACTTCCACCGAGCCGCGCCAGCTACCATCGGTGGTAACATCAGAGGAAAAGCAAGAGGTGGTTCTGCAACGCTGGGACAATTTTGAAAACGCCGTCCACGAACGGCGCGCTTCTCCGGAATCGAGTGAGGCGAATCAGCAGGCCCCGACGACGCGGCCTAACGAGCCTGGACCCAATCCCACGATTGAGTTAACGGCGGACGACATCAATCAGCTCATCGCTGCCAATCGGCATTCGCGCGGCCACGCTTTTGTCTCGATTGAAAACAATGTTGGAAACGTGGCGCTTTCCATTCCGATTTCGCGCAAGGCCGGGTTTTCCGGGCGCTATCTCAATGCGGATGTGGAAGTACGGGCGGCGCCCAGCGGCGATCTCAGCGGCATCGAAATCTCCGCGAAATCCCCGCGTGGCGTGCAGGTGCCGAGCCGTTTGTTAGGCATCCTTCTTGGGACGGCCTCGCTGCACACCTGGGCGAACACCTACATCAATCAGTACCGCGGCGAGTACGACGTCACGTCATTCAAGATTGTCGGCAACAAAGTCGTGCTCGAATCCGGCCGCGCGCCGTAGAAACCGCAAAAGCGCGCATCGCCGCGAAATTTCGCGCGCGCTAGACGTGCGGTCATCCTGAGCGAAGCGAAGGATCTCGCGAAATTTTGATTGTGTAATCGTGAGGTCCCTCGCTCTCGCTCGGGATGCCCGCGATAGATACCGCATCAACGCTGAATGATTTCGCGGACGAAAACGTTGATCTGTCCTTCGGAATCGCGTCGTACCTCGGTAATTTCATAAGGTCGCATCGCGTCCCGCGTCACGGTCGATCCCTGCGGCGGCGTCGGATAACCGGCAGGAAATTCGACAATCACGCGCGTGTTCGCGTTACTGAGGTTGAAAACTTTTGTCGGCAACTTCGAGCGTGGACGCAAAACGGCGCGAT
This sequence comes from uncultured Verrucomicrobiae bacterium, assembly GCA_963737195.1. GTDB lineage: Bacteria > Verrucomicrobiota > Verrucomicrobiia > Chthoniobacterales > UBA10450 > JBBQFI01. The sequence continues at coordinate 9,874 of CAVTRW010000017.1, read as the reverse complement.
TCGATTCGGCGAAATTGACGACGAATTGTCCTTTCAGGTAATACCGCTCGCCTGCGGTGCCGCGGTCGGCCACCTCATTCAAATCGGATACGCCAACAAGACGTCCAGCCGGCATTCGGCCCGGCTCAAAAGTTCGCCATGTTCCGCCGCCAGCGGTTGAGGCGAGCGAATTATCCTCGCCCGGCGTTACCGGCAGCGCCGGCAAGACCGTTGGAGCCGTGGCACTCGGACTCGCCGCCACCGCGGGCGGTGTTGCGGAAGTGTTCGGCTTTGTCGTTGCGTTCGCGTTCGCAATCATCGGCGACGGCGAAGGCAATATCGGTGCAGGAGTTGGCGTCATCTTTTTTGCCATGACAATTGCCGTCGAAGTCGGCGAAGCACTTGGCGACGCTTTCTGATTTTGCGCCACTATTTTTCCTCCACGTGTCGACGCCGGAGTTTCGAATTTCGGAGGCGGCGTTGCGACGGCCACCTTTGGAGTTCCAGCGGCGACCGCCGGTTCCACACGGATCAACGCGTTCGTAGCCGCGTCGTTCCCCGTCGCCGTGATTCCCGCGATCGGTACCGTTCCAACGGCCGCGCGTCCGGCGCTGGCCAGATAGGTGCCATAGTGAATTTCTGCCTTGCGCCGCTGGTCCTCCTTGAACACGGGCCAGCCCCCCGCAAAATTTAAGTCGTTAGGCGGCTCGAGACTGAAAGTCGCCGTGCCGTGAGTCATGGTGTAGGTCCCGTAGAGCAGTGGCACGGTCGTGATGAGCAAACGGCCATCGGCCAGGCGTTCCGCATGCACAATTGCGGAAAGATCGTGCGTCCGTTCGAGCTTGATTTCGAGCCCGCGTTCCAGCGTTTGTTTCATGAGTGGAACATCATTCGCGTCGCCGGAATAAATGTGTTCCATGAGCAATTCGCCGCGCTCGACCGAGCGAGTCAGCGCCACCATTCCGCTTGGAAAAATGTCGCCCGATCCGAGCTCGCGCGCTTCCATGATGATGTAGCGGCCGATGACGTATGGCACGAGGCCGCGTACCTGCTGGTAATTGCGAATGTAATTGCGCGCCAGCTCCGCGTTGGCTCGCTGCAATTCAGCCGGGCGAAGATTGCTGTAGCGATCAAAGATTTGTTTGGCGTTGAGAAACTCGCCCTTGGGCGCCGCCGTCAGTTCGAAGCGCCGCGGCGGATCGATCTTGTGCAGCTTCTTCAGGATCCGATAGCTGTCCGGCCGTTCCGGTTGTCCGAAAATATAGAAACTGCCGAGCCACGCGGCGAAGGCGAAACCGATAAGCAGAAGCAGCGTGATCGACCACGCGAAGTAATTCGTTTTGCGCTGCGGACGATAATAACGCTCGTCGAAACGAAAAAGATCGCGATCCATCTTAGCGCCGTCTTTGCGACGGGATCCTAAGTGGAACGCGCTGCTTCAAAGGATGTACCGCATCCGCAGGTACGAGTCGCGTTTGGGTTCACAATACGGAAGCCAGTGCCGGTGAGGCCGTCATTAAAATCGAGAGTTGCGTCTTTAAGCATCGCTCCACTTTCGGCGTCGATGAAAAATTCCACGCCATCGCGCTCGACGATTGCGTCGCCGTCCTTCCGTTCGTCGAGCAACATTTCATACTGAAGCCCGGAGCAGCCGCCTTTGGCGATTTGCACGCGCAGACCCTTGTGCTTCGCCTCCGCCTGCGTTTGCAGGAGCGATCGGAGATGCTGCGCCGCCTTTTCCGTGACGTTTATCATCGTGACAAAAACTATCGTGACGCCTGGCGTAGTCAATGGACACCGGAGGGACGTGCTTCCGCGCATCCACTTTCGTTTTTCGCGAAGAGAAGCATGTCCCTCCGAACGCGCACGTTTTTCTTCGCAAACTTTGCGCACAAATTTACACTGCGGTAATCGATGAGCGTCATACAACTTCTTCCCGAGATTGTCGCCAATCAGGTCGCTGCGGGTGAAGTGGTGGAACGTCCCGCATCGGTCGTCAAAGAGCTGGTCGAAAACAGTATCGACGCGGGCGCGCGCAATATTGAAGTAATGATCCGGCGCGGCGGCATCTCACTCGTGCGCGTGATCGACGATGGCTGCGGCATGGATCGCGACGATGCCCTGCTTTCGCTGGAACGACACGCCACCAGTAAGATTCGCACGTCGAACGATCTTGCGGCCATCGGAACGCTGGGCTTTCGCGGCGAGGCGCTGCCCAGCATCGCCAGTGTATCGCGATTTCGCCTAACGAGTCGAGAACGCGAAACCGTCGCCGGCACCGAAATTATTGTGGCCGGTGGAAAGATTGAGACGGTGCGCGACGGTGGCGAAGCGCCGGGAAGCCAGGTCGAGGTGCGTTCGTTGTTTTATAATCTGCCGGCGCGACGAAAATTTTTGCGCTCGGAAAACACCGAGGCGCGAAACATCGAGCACCAGTTGCACCTTCAGGCAATCGGACATCCCGAAATCGCGTTCGCCTTCGTTCGCGATGAGCGGATCGTTTTTCAACTGCCGGCGACAAAATCTTTGGCCGATCGTGTGCGCGATTTGTATGGCGCCGAAATGCTCGCGCGCCTTCTTACCGTGGCGCCGGAGGAAAGTGCAACAGTTCGAATCAGCGGTCTGATCGGTGAAGCCGGGGTAAGTCGGCAGAACCGCTCGCAGCAACTAACGTTTGTAAACGGCCGGGCCATCGAAAGTCCCGTTTTGCATGCAGCATTGCGCGAGGGCTACCACACCGCGCTGATGAAAGGTCAGTATCCGGTCACGTTTATTTTCATCGAGCTCGATCCCGCGGCCGTCGATGTGAATGTGCATCCGGCAAAACGCGAAGTTCGATTCCGCGATCCGGCCGGCGTGCGTGAAGCGGTGGTAAACGCGGTTCGCAGTACGCTCGAGTCTGGAAAAAAAGATTGGCAACAGCGATTCCAATCGCCGGTCGAACCGACGGGGGCGGCAATGACAACTTCAGCTCCAAGTTCGGACACGCCGGCGGCAGTCGCGCCAATTGTCCCGATGCCGCGCGAACTGGAAATAAAAACCATTCCGGAAACGATGGCGATGCTCACAATTGAACGTGAGGAATTGGGCCTCGCCGCTCGGCTGGTGCAGCGCGAGAACGCTCAGGCCCCGGCGCCGCCGCGTTCGCCGCAATTTCAAATCATCGGCGTACTGAACAAACTTTACGTCCTGATGGAGAACGAAGAGGGCCTCGTCCTTGTCGATCAACACGCGGCGCACGAACGGATCCTCTTCGAAGAACTGCGACGCCGCATGGAAGAGCAGGGCGTTCCGTCGCAGCGATTGTTGCTCCCGTTGCTTTTTGATCTCGCGCCGCGCGATGCCGAATGGGTCGATCGCAATCTTCCGACGCTGCAAAAAATGGGAATCGGGATCGAGTTTTTCGGAGGGAATACATTCAAGATCGACAGCCTTCCGTCGTTCCTCAGCACCTCGAATCCGGTTCAGTTCATCCGTGAAGTGATCGATGGTTTGAAGAGTGCGAGCGATAGCAGCTCGCCGTTGCGTCTCGGTGAAGACATGATCGCAAAAACAGTCTGTCGCCATGCGGTCAAGGCGAATGATGCGCTGCGATACATGGAAATCGAGCGACTCATTCGCGATCTGCTCGAATGCGATCTGCCATATTGCTGCCCGCACGGCCGTCCCACCATGATCCAGATCTCGTTAGGCGAACTGGAGAAAAAATTCGGAAGAAAAGTCTGACTTCCGGAGGGACGTGCTTCTGCACGTCCTTGTCATGCGAGGGATAGTTCGTGCGCGCGTTGGACAAGGTATGCAACAATTGTCTGAGGACATGCAGAAGCATGTCCCTCCGGAACCGATGCAAATCGAAAAGGCCAACGTGCTTGGAGTCGGCATCAGCGTGATCGACCAGGATCGCGCACGGGAATTTCTTTTCGACGCGGTGCGAAGCGGAAAGCGCGGTTACGTCACCGTTACCGGCGTTCATGGTGTGAGCGAAGCCCAGAATGATCCGCAATTGAAAAACATCCTGAACAAGTCACTTCTCTGCACGCCGGATGGAATGCCGATGGTGTGGATGGGAAAGGCGCAGGGTCATCGTTCGATTCGACGCGTCTATGGGCCCGATCTCATGCTCAATCTTTGCGCAAACTCGGTTTCCCATGGATTCCGACATTTTCTTTTCGGCGGACACGAAGGCGTCGCGGAATCAGTGGCGCAAATGCTTCAGTCGCGCTTTCCCGGGATCAATATCGTCGGCACTTTTTCGCCGCCGTTTCGTCCGCTCAATGCAGGTGAGCTCGCGCAGCTTCAAGATGAGGTGCGCGCCGCGCGACCAGATTTTTTCTGGGTCGGACTGAGCACGCCGAAACAGGAGCGTTTCATGGCAACGCATCTCGAGCTTCTACCCGAAGCAAAAATTTTCATCGGCGTCGGCGCTGCTTTCGATCTGCTGACGGGCCGCGTGCGGCAGGCCCCGCGCTGGATACAGCGCAGCGGACTCGAATGGTTCTTCCGCCTCACGCAGGAACCAGGCCGTCTTTGGAAGCGCTATCTCGTTAATAATCCGCTATTTGTCATTCGTGCTGGTGCTCAACTACTAAAACTGCGAAAATACTTGCCAGAAGGGACGACTCTAGCACCTTAACGTCCCTCGAATTTCCAGACATGAATTCAAAGCACATCGTTGTTTGTGGAGCAGGGGGATTTATCGGCGGCCATTTGGTGGCCGATTTGTTGAAGCAGGGGTTTAAACTCCGCGCCGTCGATCTCAAGCCGCTCGATGAGTGGTATCAATTGTTTCCCGAAGTAGAAAATCTGCAGCTCGATTTGCAGGAAAAGGACGCGTGCATCAAGGCCGTTTCCGATGTCGATCAGGTTTACAACCTCGCCGCTGATATGGGCGGCATGGGTTTCATCGAAAATAACAGAGCGCTCTGCATGCTGAGCGTCCTGATCAACACGCATCTTTTAATGGCGGCCAAGGACGAAGAAGTGGAGCGGTTTTTCTACGCGTCATCGGCCTGCGTCTATGCCGCCGACAAGCAGACCGATCCGAACGTCACCGCGCTGAAGGAAGAAGATGCCTATCCCGCGATGCCGGAAGACGGATACGGCTGGGAAAAATTATTCAGCGAACGGATGTGCCGGCATTTCCGGGAAGATTTCGGCATAACGACGAGGGTCGCGCGTTACCATAATGTTTACGGACCGCACGGCACCTACGATGGCGGACGCGAAAAAGCGCCGGCCGCAATTTGCCGCAAAGTGATCGAGGCGAAACTCAGCGGAAAACACGAGATTGAGATCTGGGGCGACGGACATCAGACGCGAAGCTTCATGTGGATTGACGATTGCGTGAAGGGAACGCAAATGATCATGCACGGTGACTTTGTCGATCCGCTCAACCTCGGCAGCAGCGAGCTCGTTTCGATCAATCACCTGGTCGACATCGTGGAAGATATCGCCGGGATGAAGCTGAAACGGAATTACAATCTCAATGCGCCGCGCGGCGTGGCCGGCCGGAACAGCGATAACAGGCTGATCCAAAAAGTTTTCAAGTGGGAACCATCGACGCGCCTGCGCGACGGACTCGAACGCACTTATCGCTGGATTCATGATGAAATGGTTGCGCGAGGAAAAGCGGAACCGGTCGCCGTCGCTTCCTGAGTGAATCCCACGCCGACAACGACAACAACGTTGCCCGCGCCACCTGAGCCGGGAACGAGATTTAATCTCGCAACCGCGCTATGGGCCGGAGCAATCGCTCTCACGCTCATTTATTTTTTTGGGTTCGTTAAAATTTTCGCGAACGGACAGATCTCGACCGCTACCTGGGCGTGGCAGGCGTGGACGCCAGAAACCAATTACGAGCACGGACCGCTCATTCCGCTGATTACGGCGTTCCTGGTTTGGTACAAACGCGACAAACTGCGTGCGGCGCCGATTGGTTCGTCGAAGTGGGGTTGGTTGTTCATTGGCGTTGGGATTTTCCTCTTTTTCGCTGGTGTACGAACGCTACAGGGACGCATCGCGCTGACGGCTTTTCCGATCATTCTTTTCGGGATCGTTCTCTACGCCTGGGGCAGGAATGTCGCGCGCATCGTCCTTTTTCCGATCGCATTCCTCCTGTTCATGGTCCCGCTGAACTTTCTCACCCAGGCGACGATGAAATTGCAGTTCATTGAAACGAGCGCTGCCTGCGCGATATGCAATCTGCTCGGCATCGGCGTTTACGCGGTTGGAACAACAATCAACGCATCTAACAACGCCTTTCATTTCTCGATTGACGAAGGTTGCAGCGGGATTCGATCGCTCATGGCGATTGCGATGCTTTCCGCACTCTACGCGCATTTCACGCAGGATCGTCTTTGGAAAAAGCTGGCCATTTTCGCCGCCGCTTTCGTATTTGCGCTCGTCGGCAACACCGGCCGTCTCGTTTCCATCATGGTCATGGCGCGCTTTTTTGGGCAGGACCTTGCCGGCGGACCTTACCACTGGATCTCGGGTTATCTCTCATTCCCGTTTGCACTCGCAGCGATGTATCTGTTCGGAAAATTGCTCAACATCCATTCGAAGAAGGCGGCGGAAGTCCCTGTCGCAACGGAAACCGCGGTATGATTTCAAAACGGCTTTTTGCGATCGAGCTGACGTTGCTCATTGGGTTGAGCACGATCTTTCTTTTGCCCAAGGCGCCGGCAACGAGTCCGGTAGGAATCGCCATGAAGTTACCGATCTGGGTCGGCGGTTGGATCGGAGAAGACACGCAAGTCAGCCCGCGCGAGATCGAAATCCTGGCCAAGGACACGCAATTCGCGCGCAAGCTTTACACCAGCCCGGCGGGCGACAAAATTTTTGTCTCGATCGTTCTTTCCGGTGAAGACATGACCACGAGCATTCACCGGCCGGAACGTTGTCTGCCGGCGCAGGGCTGGAGTTTGCAGAATACCGCTATCCGAACCATCCCGATCTCGGATTCTCGCTCCCTTGGGACCACGCAGCTATATAGCCTCCGCGTCGTGGACGCGAAGGGTCAGCAGATTCCCATTCACAGCTATACCTACTATTGGTTCGTCGGTTACAGCGACATCACGCCATCGCACATGACGCGCACCATGTTCGATCTGCGCGATCGGATCTTGCACGGCTACAACCAACGCTGGGCTTATGTTACCGTCGCCTCCACCGTCACGAAGGGCGTCGCACGACCCGAACGTTCGAAAGAAGAAACCGCGAAGATGATCGAGAACTTTCATCTCCGAACTGGTGCCGAAGCTAACGCGTCCGGACGGTGCGGAGATGTTAGCCTCGCCTCGTTAGGCGAAATCGAACTTAATCCGAAGTTTAGTCCGCAATCGAACCGACGCGGAGGGTCGCTAAGTGGACGCTTGTGATTGGGGGACGATGCGAATGAGGTCCGACTCGACCTCAACTTTGTAATCCGGCCAATGTTTCTTTACGAACTGCCGGATTTTCGTTAGGCGGGGATAATCGGACCGCCAGCCGAACAGACGCGCGTCGTCGATGAGTATCACATCGCCGCAATCACCGCGAGTGGCGATGATGGACAATTCTTTCAATATCGGTGTTTCCAGATCGGCCTTTGCTGTTGCGCCACCGGAGTAGTGAGCATCGAGCCAGAAAAGTGTTGGGCCATTAACCAGACGCAAAGCCTCAACCAACATGACGGCGCTATCGCCGTGCAGGACGTGAATGTGTGGATCGTTTTTGAACCGCTGTCTTGCCGATTCGTAAAGGACCGGATCCAATTCGATCGTCACGATGCAGCGGAAGTTTTCTTTCTGCGCGTCCGTCATCGTCCCCTCGAAAGTGCCGGTTTCAATGAGATTCCCAATATTCCATTTCCGGCCGTATTCAGTGACGATGGATTGTTTTAGAGCTGGGGAACAAGCGTGCGGAGGCCAGTTGAAAATTGCACGAGTAAATTTCAACAGAATGGAACGCATAAGGTTTTTTAGTCCGATAAGCGGATTGCTTTTTTCGCCCCGCGCTCGTGCATGTTCCTTGGAAGCGCGATTACATTTGCTCCTGGAGGTCGTGAGTTTAGCGCGGTCATGACTCCGTTTGGATCCATCATGAAAAAATCGTAGTCTCGCGCTTCAAGAAAACGCCAGGCGCCGAAGGTCTCGAGATTCAACGCTTTTATCGCGGGCGGGTTGATTTCAAAGATCACTCGCGGTTTACATCTTTCAAAGAGATCAACGGCCCCCTGAAGAATGAGCTCCTCAGAGCCTTCCACATCCATCTTCAAGCAATGAACAGTTTCCACAGCTTGTTCCTCCAGTACATCATCCAGTCGCCGTAACGGAATGGAGGAAGATTCCGCGGCATCTTCAGAAATTTTGCCGAGCGAAAAGCTGCTTATGCCGTGAGGATGTTTATACAGCGGCGCCGTGCGGGATTTGTCTGCGAGCCCGACTTCGAACAACCGCACTTGGTCGAAATGATTCAATTGAATACTTTGCTGCAAGGTGCGAAAAACTTCTTTACCCGGCTCAAACGCGAGCACCAGTCCATCCGGTCCGACAATGCTCGCTGCCGCGATAGTGTAAATGCCACAGTTTGCGCCGGCATCGACAAACGTTTCGCCCTGTTTAAGAACCTGATTTAAGAAGGTTAGCTCAGGCTCATAATCTTCCCGCACCGCATAAAAAAGCGTCGCGCCGGCACCGTGCCATTCGGGAGGTAGGGCAATTTTCGCATTCTTCCAGGCTGGCACTTGAACCACTCCGGGAATCCCGAGCGCACATTGAATTCTCCAAACAAGTGTGCGCCAAATCACGGCTACGGGATTCTTCTTAAAGCCAGGAAGCGAAAAAAAATACTGAAGCCGTCCTCCGAGACGTGAAAGAGCAGGACTAATCATGAGCAGAGCGATGTTGGAGTTGTTAAGGACTCGTGCAATGAAATACGCTTTCGATCGATGAAAATCCTAGTCTCTGCCGTTGCGTGCAACCCATTCCTCGGCTCGGAAGGATTACACGGCTGGATGGTTTGCAGATCTCTGGCTACGTTGGGAGATCTTTGGTTATTGGTTAGCGCGGAACACCGGTGAAGGGATCGAGAAGGCTCGGAGTGAGGGGCTGGTTCCCGCAAACATGCATTTTACGATCATCGGCGAACACACGCCCTACCTCGAAAATCGCCTTCTGGCCAAGGGGCAAAGCTGGTTGCGCTATATGGCCTTTACCAAAGCGCTCCTTCCCATTGCTCGCGATCTTCACGAGAAAATCCAGTTCGATTTGGTGCATCACGTGACCTATTCCACCTGGCGTGTTGCGTCGCCGCTTTGGCGGCTCGGTGTGCCATTCATTTGGGGACCGATCAGCGGAACTGAAGTCTTTCCATTATTGCGCTTTGGACGGATCCTCAGCCCTACTGCTTTTGGCTTTGAGTTGCTGCGAATACTTGGAGGGTTTTACAGCAATTGTGTGCCCGAAGTGCATCGCTGCGCTCGACACGCCTTCCACATCTTCGCAGCCCATCGTGAAGCAGTCTCGCACCTCTCGCGCTTGAGGAAAACGTCCGATGGCATCAGCGTTTTGTCCTATTACTCCTTTAGTCCCGAGCGGATCGAAGCGATCGCGCGCAAGAATTTTGTTGTTCGACAGCGGAAGGCCGCTCAAGATTTTCGCGGCCGGCAATCTCGAGGGGCGCAAGGGAATTGCCGTGGCTCTGCATGGTCTTGCGGCAGCAAAACAGCGCGGCGTGAAGTTCACCTACCGCATCACCAGCCGCGGGCCGGAATTTAAACACCTGCAAAGCTTGGCGAAACGTTTGGATATCGCAGAAGAAGTCGATCTCGGGCGGCAAATGCCACGAGAGGATTACATTCGCGAATTGCAAGACACGGATCTCTTCCTTCTCCCGAGTCTTCGTGAAGGCGGCG
>CAVTRW010000016.1:0-124805 GCA_963737195.1 uncultured Verrucomicrobiae bacterium | reverse complement strand
CGGCTCATTGATAATGCGCAAAACCTCGAGACCCGCGATCTTGCCCGCGTCTTTCGTCGCGTTACGTTGCGAGTCGTTGAAGTACGCTGGCACGGTGATGACAGCCTGCGAAATTTTTTCGCCGAGCTTTGCTTCCGCGTCGGCTTTCAACTTCGACAAAATCATCGCCGAAATTTCCGGCGGCGAAAAAGTCTTCAGCTGACCGCCCACGTCCACCTGCACATGCGCGTCGCCATTTGCTGCTTTCACGATCTTGTATGGGACGCGTTTCTGTTCTTCGGAAACTTCATCGAACTTCCGTCCCATGAAACGCTTGATCGAAAAAATCGTATTCTGCGGATTCGTCACTGCCTGGCGCTTCGCTGCCTGACCAACAATGCGTTCGCCGCTCTTCGTAAATGCAACCACCGACGGCGTCGTGCGCGCGCCTTCGGAATTTTCCAACACGACCGGGTCGCCACCTTCCATCACAGACATGCACGAGTTTGTGGTGCCCAGATCGATTCCTAAAACTTTAGCCATTAGATATAATCCTCCGTGCTCCACTTAGCAGGCGATGTTCCGCGGTATGCATGTCATGCGTAAGTCGCTGGCATCCAGTTGTCTGTGCTTCGACCGTTGAGATTGCCAGGATTCTGGAAAGCGCCAGGCTGGCACAAAAATCCGACCGCAAATTTGTTCTCACGCGTCAAGCTGACCCGACGCCGGTTATGGTATAATCACTGCTTTGCGTGTCAGGGTGATGCAGAACGGTGGCGCATCGGAAACTGGAACCGCGAGCAAGGACATTCGCTTCGATTGTCCGCATTGTTCGGCTCCAATGGTTGTCAATTCGACAGCCACAGTAAAATTATTGGACTGCAACCGGTGCAAAAAATCTGTCCGAATTCCAAGGCAGTGCTGATTGCGATGGGACAGGCCTGTACCGCCGGAGGCTTCAACATCAGTTCCTACGCCGGCAATGATTGCTGCAGCTTCAGCGCGCAATGCACCGCCAACTACATCGCCATCGGCCACGACATCAGCTTCCCCAAAATCGGGGACCACAAGTTCGAACTCTGCGCCATCGTCGATCGCACAGTCGAAAGACGACATCCGCGCCCCAAACAACGCAGCTCTGGAAGAACTCAAGCGTCGTGTCAAAGAAAACGAATCGCAGCGAACCGAAGTAACCGGCCATATCAATCAGCTCAACATCCAGCTGCATCGCTGGCAGCTTCGGCTCAATATGCTAAACGAGCGTTACAAGGAGCTCGAAGCAGAGCTCAGCAAATCCGACAAAGCCTAACGAGTTAGTGACTTTGCCGCGTCGCATGTTCCGCGATTGTTTTTAAGTCGCTGATACTGCCATCGGTGAAGACGATGAGGTTTCCGTTGCCGTGCACGTCTGCTGTTCTCAACAAACCACGGTTGCCGAGGCCATTGGTGAGGCGTTGTGGGCTTCGTCATCGAATTGCATCGGCATATAGTCAATGCGGGCATTCGCGCTAGTGTCGTAGCTGGGATTTCGCAGCAAGTTCTGAATCGTTGGACAGATCCAGGTCGTCCGCGTTGGACCAAATGGCGCCAACGCAGTTATCCAAGCGTTGCGCATAATCCTGTCTCGCCGTGTCAGAACCTGCCCTGACCATCGTGATCTGTGGCCAGCCATTCCATTCTGTGTCACGTAGAGGTTCGCCGCCGAGGTAAAGCGAACGAAGATTGGCGGTGCATTGTGCACGTTGCGCTCGCGCACGAGTCGCAGAATACGCAGGGATCAACAAGTAATGAGTATCGCGATTATCACCATCGCGATAAGAACCTCGAGCAACGAGAGACCCGCGCTGATAATTCGCGCGGAACGAGCCATGGGCCTACTTCCTATTGATTGACTTCTGCTTGTTTGAAGCCGTCTATCTCATACGGCAACGGTCCATCACTGTTTCCAGTGCCAAGGTCAACCCCGGGGGCGCTCCCAACAGTCGCATACGTTATATCAGCTGTGCCGGTTAACCGCGCGAGAGCCAAGCTGCCTGCCACCCTGTTCGCTTTGATCTTTCCATTGATCGATCCATTCGCGTTAAAGGTGATCACGATATCGGTAGTTTCTCCAGTCGTCGGGTCCGTCGTCGCTGTGAAACGGTTATTGATATGGTCGAGCTCGCCACGCCTGTTAAAACGGCCGAATCAGGGTCCGCGATAGCCTGGATTGTTCCAGGATAGAATATGCCATTTCGAAAAAACGAAACTGTTCCCGAGCCTGTGCCCGTGTTAGGGAATCTAACGCTGAAATATCCCTAACGAGTTATCCGCTGTCTCGGTCGGAACCAATACGCCGGCGTATATACCTGTCGTCGTGACCTGACCCTTCCTCCAAACACCGGCCCTCCTTTGAGCGCGAAGCATTCTGACATCGTGAGGACGAGGCACATCAAACACGCCAGGAGGACTTTCATACGGCGAGGCTAGAAATTTCGCGAGAGACGGTCAACGCGAAAGTTCGGTGGATTCTCTCTTTCCGGTTTCCACAATCCGAAATCCGAAATTGTGCGACGGTCGGAGACCGCCGCTACAAAGTTAGTTCACCCAGCGCCCGCCGGGAGTCGAAAGAATGGGCAATTCTTCCATCATGAACTGCGTTCGGCCGACGGCGCCCCACATTGGAACACCGGTCGCGTCTTTCCATTTCTTCGACATGCTCTCGCCGGTGTGGCAGCCCCAGCTTTTCACATAGGCGCCGCGCGCAAATGCACGCCGATCGAGCTGGTTCAATTGCGATTCGTGCAGCCACGATTTCGACGCGCTATCGAGCACATTGCTGTAATCGAACATGAAACAGGCCTTGTTCGAGTGACCGAAAAATTCGAACCCGGCGACTTTCATTTGGCTGCGCGGTGGGCCGTGGTTGATGTAGTTAATGACCTCGCTGCCGGAGTGAAAATAAACCAGGTGCAGATGATACTTGTCGCGCACGGAATTAATGTTGGCGATCAGGTCCTGCTTTTCCTGGACGGCGCGATCGAGGTAGCCCTGTTTATAAACCAGCCATGTAATCAGCCGGTCGGGGCCTAGCTCGGCGCGCAATTGTTCGGTGCGAAGGCGGGCGGCGTGCACGAAATTCGCCCACCAATGATCGTGCGGTTCCGCTTTGTATTTTTCCCATTCCTGCATGGAAGGTCCGCCTACGACGACGATGTATTCGCCCGGCGGAACCTTCGTCTGCGCGATCGCGCTCGCGCAAAAAAAGCAAAACAACAATAGAAGCAGGCGCCTCATGATTTTCGCGGGAGCATTACTTATGCTGACAGTGCGATGCGCGCAAGTGGTCGCGCATTCCCAATGTAGAGGCGGCCGTGCCGGCCGCAGCCTTTCGAATTGCGGACGACACGTCCGCCACTACATCCTCACTCGCCGCCGAGGCCCTCTTTCAGCCATTCGCCGAGCCCACGGAACAAGATTCCGAGTGCCGCGCCCGGCGATTCCTTGATCGCCTCGATTAGACGCGGACTAAGATCCTGTTCGGGAGCGTCGACCGTTCCGGATAAATGCACCGTAGTCCAGAGGTAACCGTCATGCTCGCGCGTGAATACTTCCTCCGGTTTTGGCAACCAATCGAGCAAGCGGTGCGCGACACCAAGTTCGATTGCGCCTCGAAGGGATTTCTCCCGAAAAGTGATCTGTCCCTCCGCACGAATCTTTCCTTTGTCTTCAACCAGCAAATTTTTGACATCCGCTTTCGGATATCGCCACTCAACCTCAAACTTGCACTCATCGAGGCTCAATCGTTCGAGCTCCTTTTCGCCAGTTAATACTGCGAGCTTTTGCAGAAACTGGAGTTCGCTGATTCGCCCGCCGTCCAGCCTGAAACTCGCCTTACCGCGAGACTTCTCCAGCTTCGTATCCTCCCCCTGCCAATGGATCGTAGCGGCCACTTCACCGGCAACATGGTCGCTCCATTCGTTAGGCACCCAATCCTGCACTGGCATATGATCGGCCCTGACGTTGAAGTTGACGCTCTTGTCTTCACGCGTGCCCGCCCGGCCATCGGCATGAATGGTCCCGCCGGGTTCGTTCTTCGATTGCAGATCGAGATTATAAAGGGTGAGCAATGTCTTTGTGATTAGCAGATGCGTGTGTTGTAAACGCAGCCGGGGAAATGGCGCCATGCCTAACTCGCCTCCGCGCGCCTGATATTCGAAATCGCGTCCGTGCGGTGTGATGAGCAAGCGCGTTCCGAAGAACCCGGCGCGTTTTTGCCGAAACCGCCACGTCACATCCACCGGCTCAGATTCAACACGCGACAAGTAAACGCGGTCCGGCAAGAAAATCGCGTACCACGGTTTGATCGGTGAAGGTTCCGGCTTCGGTTCGTAAACCTGAATTCCCACCTCGCCGCTTTGCACACGGACCTCGTCGAGTTGCCATCGCCGGAGAAAAACGCCCCATGGATTAAACTTTGCTGTTATCCCGTGCGCTTCGATCGAAGCTAAGGCTTTCCAGCCGTTGTTCGCGCTAAAACCGGCGCTCTCCGCCGTCCACGTTGCAACGCGCTTAATCGGATCGTAGTGAGCCGTCGGGAAATGCAGGCCCTTGGCTGTCTCCTTCTCCATTTCCATGCGAAAACCATCGCTCTCGATATAACTCGTTAGGCGCGGAAGGAAGATTTTCAACAATAGGAGAACCGTGAGAAAAGCAGCTCCTGCGATTAACGAAGCAATTCGCAGATGTTTGATAACTCGCGGTCGTGACATTTCCATCTAGTCGTCCACACAGGAATTCGCCGCAGCGACCTCGTCCGACTGGATGAAACTATATCGGATCGCGCCGACAAAATGAGCGCGGCCGGATGCACTCACATCCGGCCGCCACTCGGGGTTGCTTGGAAAGAAGGGCTGCTTAAGGCAATCCCGTTCCTGATTTAGACTTCGTCAGACTGACATCGGAAGCGTTGATGTTGCCGTTAACAGTGACGTCTTCGCGGAAGTTTGTTCCGTCCACCGCTGCACCCGACGCGCTCTTTACCTGGCTGACATCGGAGGCATCCACCTGCCCACTAGCCGTCGTGTCGCCGATGAGTACGCCCATTGTCGCCGACACGGTTCCAACATTGCTTCCATCATCGACGCACAGGAGCTTGACGGTGACATATTGAGCGTTCGCCACTCCGGTAAGATCGACGGTGATCGTGTTGGTTCCGCTACCGCTAACCATGGAGAGAGAGCCCACGCCACTGCTGAGCACTGCGCTGTCTACAGTAACCGGCGAACCGAAGGTGAAGACCATCTCGTAATCATTTGTGGGACCGCCGCTGCGGCATTCCACACCCGGCAGGCTAATATCAAACGTGCCGGCCGCTCCATGCGTCTTGCGCGAGACTGCGCTCACCAAGGTCGGCGCAGTGAGGTTGATCTCATCAGCACCAATATCCGGAGTTGTGGCATTGCGAGTATCGTTGTCAAAGTCGGTTGTGATACCGGCAACAGGGGTGCCGGCGCCGTCCGCCGGGGACGCGCATGTTATGTGCAAGTCGACTGGCGGCGGCGCTACGTTCGGTGCCGCTTGAGCAATCGGCGCCGGTCCGGCCGGATTAACAAACTGCGGGTCGGCCGAAATGCTCATTGCATCCTGGCCTGTAGCCGTCTGCCAGTTAGCGAGCGTTAACTGGTCGGTTGCGTTGAACAACCCGACAAAGCCACCCGTTCCGTTGGCGAACAGATCGTTGTAGTTGGAAGTAAGCCCGGCTGGGTTCGGCGCCGTGCCGGCAACCGCGATCGCATAGTGCTTACCGCCGGCCGAGGCGTTACTGCGCGCATTCCAGAAGATGTTATCCACGTAGTTGCGCACGTTCGTTGTAACGTTACTAACGAAGGCGAAGGTGTTGCTGGCGGAAGAAGCTACACCCGAGCCGCCGATGTATACGCTGTTGTCGTAGAAGTTGTTCGTCCCGGCAATATCGAACATTCCGTACATGGTATACCCAGGAGTAATATCAGCCCCGGCAGCATCCACGCCCAGGCGCACCATGTTATTCTTATAAGTGGCACTACCGGCGACACCAATAATACCAGCCAATTGAGCGGATAGGTTCGTCGAAGTGATGGAGAGCGAATGAATGAAGTTTCGCTCGACCACGTTCGCCGTCGCTGGGAAGTTACCGTATAAGGCATAGATGGCTCCATTGTTCGGGGTCGCGTTGTCGCTCAACGAGTGGATCGTGTTTTGCGAAATCGTGCTCACCCCAGTGGGCACAGCGCTGACAATAATGCCGCTGATACTGATGAACCCGGCCGCATTGGCGTTGCCGGAGATATTGCGGATCAGGTTTCCAGTGCAGGTGAGATTCGCGCTCGCGTTATCGATGCCATAGATGTTGTAGGTTCCGACCACGTTGTCGGTGATCGAGCCCGCGGCGGTGCCACCGATGATGTTGTTGTTAATCGTGGTGTTAACACCACCTGTCTGGGCATTGCGAATACCGCGGAAGCCGGCGCCGGTGCCGGTGCCACCGTTATTGATCGTGATCGTGCCAATATTGTTATTATTGATCACGTCCAGATTCTGGAAGCTGAAGTCGAAGATACCGCAGAAGCCCCACGAGTTGTTGGTTACCGTGGTGTTGTTACAGACGATGCTCGATGAGCCGTCGAGGCTGCCGATGGTATTGCCGGTTACGCCACCAATATTGAACGACCCGGCCGTGGCGCCGACCGAGATGCCGATGAAGGCCGTACCGCTGCCGGTTGTCCCCGTACTGGTTGTTTGGTTGAAGCCCGAAACGGTATTGTTCTGAATACTGGTTGCAACGGCCGTGCTGACGCTTGGGGCCTGGATTCCGTTGATGGTATTGGCCAACCCGCTAATCGTCGTTGTTCCGGTACCATTAGCCGCACCGAATCCGATTGTATTGCCAGTAATGGTAGCCGAGCCCGCGCTGCCGGGGCTAACCAGAATACCATTATACCTTAGGGTAGTAGTAGTAAACGTACGTGGCGCGGTCTGGTAGACGCGGTTGTTCGATATCGTCGTCAGGTCGCTATTAGTCGAGATACTAATACCTGCGCAGGTAGCGCCCGGCGTGAAGAAGTCGAACACGTTGTTGTTCGTGATGATGTTGCTGGCGTTGTTGTTCGGACTGGCCGATCCGAGCGACATCACGCACTTGCTCGGCAGGTTGCTACCGGCCGGTCCGAGATCGTTATTCGAAATCGTGTTGCCGCTATTGGCCCCACCGGTCGAAGTGCTGATCAGGATATTACCAGTGGCTGTCGAGGTAGACCCGGTCGATGATCCACGCACGTTGCAGTTCGTAATGAGGTTCCCTTGTGCACCATTGATGAGGCGAATCGTGCTCGTGCCGGCAGTTGCCGAAGCGGTCGTGTTGGAAATCGTTAATGAGTTCCCAGACGCATTCAGCCCATTGATCGTCACGTTGTCCGCGCCATTTAGGTCAACCAGCGGAGCGGCAAGGCTGCCGCTAACTGTCCGTGCGCCGTTTGGCGTAATCGTCAGGCTGGTCCAGGAGCTGACCGAAGGTTGGTTCAACGCAGCAGTCGCAGTCTCGGCCGTATCGCCGATGATCGATACACTGATGACGTTGCCACGCCTGCGTGCCGTTCGCGTTCAACGCGTCGAAGGCATCCTTCAATGTGGCATACATGCCATCCGCTCCGGTAGAACCGGACACAGTAACGTTACCCGCACGGATCACGTTGATCGTGTAGGTCTTCATCGTCGTGGTATCCGCTGCCGTAACAACAACCGTTATCAGGTTATTACCCACGTTGAGCGTGATCGAGCCGCTCGGGTTACCCGAAGTAACCGGGTTACCATTGACCGTGATCGTCGCGCCCGCATCGGACGCAGTAGGTGTCACAGTCGTGCTCGTGGTCGAGAACGGCGTATTCACCGTGTAGCTCAACGTGTTCGGATCGAACGCCGGCGAGAGCGGACCCGCGGTTGCCGTGAGGTCGGACAGATCGGCGTTGCTATTGCCGGCACGCGTAACCGTGACGGTGTAGACCTTGAGTGTCGCCGGCGCACGCACTCGGCCAGCTACGACTTCATCCTGGGCCGCAACTTTCACGTCGATCGTGTTGGCGCCTACATTAAGAGCGAGCGAACCACTGGGCGAACCAGAAGGAACCGTGACATAGCCGCCACCATTGATGCGCACCTGGATAGTTGCGTTAGCATCCGCCGCTGTCGGCGTAACTGTCATGCTCGAGGTCGCATTCGGCACACTCGCCGTATAACTCGTGATATTCGCATCAAAGGCCGGGTTCAGTGTTCCATCGCTCAACACGAGGTTGGATAGGTCAGCATTGGAACTGGCCCACTGCGCATACAGCGTTGTGTCAGCCGTAATGTTGAACATCGCGTTCGGGCTGTAGCTCGTGCCGCTGTCGTTCGCTGCCGTGTTCCAGTGCGAGAAGGAGAAGCCAGTCTTCACCAGGCTTCCCGGACCCAGAACGGTCACGGTCGCGTTATGGTTGTAAGGACTGTTAGCGTCAACCGGCGCCGTGCCACCTGTGTTGCCGTTACCGTCGTAGGTCATCGTGTGGGTGTCGATCGCAAAGTTCGCTGTCACCGTGATATTGGCCATCACGTTCATATCCGTGCGCGGATTGTCCGTAGACGCATCACTCCAATTGACAAAGTGATAGTTAGCGTCTGGCACCGCCGTCACCGCTGTACCATTCCCTCCGTAGTTCACCATCTGCGGACTTGTTCCGGTAATGGAACCGTTCGGGCCAGCAGTGTAGGTCAATGTGTAGGTGTTGATCGCGAAGTTCGCCGTCACCGTGATATTAGACATCACGTTCATATCCGTGCGCGGATTATCCGTGGAGGCGTCACTCCAATCGACGAAGTGGTAGCCCATATCCGGCACCGCTGTTACCGCCGTGCCACTGCCGCCGTAATTCACCATTTGCGGACTCGTGCCGGTTATCGACCCATTCGGACCAGCAGTGTAAGTCAGCGTGTAGGTGTTAATGGCGAAGTTCGCCGTGACCGTGATATCAGACATCACGTTCATATCTGTGCGCGGATTGTCGGTCGACGAATCACTCCAGTCGACGAAGTGGTAGCCGGTATCCGGTACTGCCGTTACCGCAGTGCCATCCGCTCCATAGTTGACGGTTTGCGGGCTGGTCCCTGTGATCGAACCGTTCGGGCCTGCATTGTAGGTCAAGGTGTAGGTGTTAATCGCAAAGTTCGCTGTGACCGTGATATCCGCATTCACGTTCATGTCCGTGCGCGGATTATCCGTGGACGAATCACTCCAGTTCACGAAGTGGTAGTTTGCGTCCGGTACTGCCGTTACCGCCGTGCCATTACCTCCGGCTACGACCGTTTGCGGGCTTGTCCCCGTAATTGAACCATTCGGACCGGCGGTGTAAGTCAGCGTGTAGGTCACAAGCTCATCCGCGCCGATGTCCGGCGGTGACTGGCGCAGATCGCCATCGAAGTCAGTCGTTATCCCACCGATCGTAACTCCCGCCCCAAGAAGCGCGCTGCCGAGTTGCGTGTGCAAGTCGGTTGAAGAGACGAACGGAACTGCCGTGTTAGCGGCGAGCGAAGCGTTATCGTTGGTGCCACCCGCTGACAGCGTGCTGGAGTAAGCCTTCAGAGCTGCCAACGTGGTAAAGAAGTTTGTGCCGGCAGTCGTTCCTGCCTGACCTACTCCTTGCCGGGCCGTGTCCGTGCCGAAGTAGTAGGCATTGTTATTCCAAGTCAGGTTCATCGACGAAGTCCCGCCGGAAGGCAGGTAGGCTGAGACGGCTGCGATCGATGTCGTTCCACCGGTGATGTTGTTCGCGAAGACGTTGTCGCGGACGTCGCAATTCTGTGAACCGGTGCCGACCAGGGCAAACGCAGCCGATAGCAGGCTTGTTGTCGCGGTGCCAGGCATGAGGCCGAAGAGGTTAACTGAGTTGAAGTAAACCTTGTGCCCGCTCCCTGTCGCGACGCTAATACCAAAGACACCAAAAGTCGTCGAGAAGGCTGCACCGCCCGTCATGTTGTGATTCACATTGCTGACGAAGTTGTTCTTAACGACGTGATTGTTACCGCCATTAAGGATGATACCGAACGCACCAAAGGTGCCGGTATTGTTGTTCTGGATGTTCTGGACGTTGTTGCGATCGACCGTGATTGCATCACCACTGGTTGAACCGGCGACGATGCCAAAAATTCCTGTCGAACCCAGCGTCGCTAGATTCGAGACTGAGTTTTGTGAGATAACGTCATTGGCGTTACCAGTGACGGCAGGTGTCACATTGATACCAATCGGTGCCCCGCTCGTGTTCGTGCAACTCAGACCCGAGACGGTGTTGCCCGAAACCGTGGCATTGATGGTTCCCGTTGCGAGCCAGATACCGACATCGTTTTCCGCGCTGGCTGCGTCGAAATTGCCGATGGTGTTGTTGCTGACTGTGGCGCCATTTACGCCCTGCATATACAACCCGACGTTTCGGATGGCATTAGCGCCGCTCGTCGTTAGGTCGTTGCCAGTATAGACAAGGTTCGATCCACCTTGCGGTATGGTCCCGCCCGTAGCGAACACACCAACGAACGCCTTCTGAACGCTGTTGTTCTGGATCGTCATGTTCGCGAACAGGCCCGCGTTTCCTAGAGTTGTTCCATCCGAGATAACAACCGCCGAGCTGGTGTTGACGCCGTTGCGCAGAACGCAGTTCATAACTGTATCGTTGGTCACCGTTGTCGCGCCGACCGAACCAATCCAGACAACGCTCGGAGTGGTCACACTCGTATTCTCAATGGTCAGACTGCGGTCGGTGCCGCCGCTGTTCGAACCATCAATGAAGACATAACTGGCGCCGTTGAGCTTGATAAGCGCGCCTGAAGCAACGCTGCCAGTGATCGAAGTGGTCACACCGGTGTCCGGCTTGATGAAAAGTCTGGCCGATGGACCGGAGCCAGGATTGGCGTTGATGACGATCGGGAAGACTTCCCCGCTGTTTGCGGGCGCTGTGGTATTGGTCGGATCCAGCAGCCGCAGGGTGACATCGCCGGTCATGAACTTGCTGTTCACATCGTTAATGGCTGCCGTCAGCGTCGGATAAGTTCCGGCTACGCCGACGGTGAAATTGCCGGTAATGTTGACCAGGATCGAGTAGGAGCTAGGCGTGGTGGGCGGTGTTGCGGCCGCGGGCGGGTTGGCGGTAAAGCCGGATGCACCTCCCGAGGGATTGGAGCCAACGTTGGGCGTCCCGGCGCCGTCTTGCGCGACTATGTAGTAGGAAACCGTATCGCCGGCAACAGCGCCGGAACCGAAGGAGAATTGATACACACCGGCGCCCATCGAAGCCGCGGTGGCCGCTGTGTAGCTGCCGGCGTTGATTCTCCAATAAAGAACTGGGAGGCCGGCCCCGGCGGTGGGCACGCCTGAGGCATCAGTGATCGTCGCATTGAGAGTCCGGGCTCCCGTGACGTTCGTGCTCGCAAGAGGCGTGTAAACAATCGCCGGTGGAGTCACATCCAATAGAATTCCGGCAAATTCGTCAGCACCAATATCGGGCGGTGTCCCGCGCGCATTACCGTCAAAGTCGTCCGCTATTCCCGTTCCGGTTACGCCGCCGCTTTCGAGCTGCGTCGCAACGGTCGTATCGATGTGCAGGAAGTCTGCGCTCGAGCCGATTGTGCTCAGGAACGGAGGATTCTCGCTAACCGATGCCGAATCCCTGGGGGCAACAGTTCCAGCCGTGAAGATTCCGTTCTTATAATCATTGATCGATTGCCCCGTGCTTGTGCCATCAAAGTAAATAACGTTGGTTGCGCTTGGCGCACCCGCATAAAAATCGTTATTGTTGGAAGCGCTGGCATAATTCGCAAGGGCGCCAGCCGTTCCCAAACTGCGGCGATAGGCTACGGTTAACCCGGCTCCATTCTGCACCGATGTGTTGACAATAACGTTGTTTCTCAGGTTTAGGGTCGAGGTGGTTGCAGTGGCACTCGCCAGGACGGAGATACCCGAGGAACCGAACCCTGCGCCCGAAGTAGGATTACTCACACGCACCGTGTTGAAATACACATTGAATGCCGAAGTAGCCGCTGACCCTGTAATGTTGATACCGATAACAGCGTTTGCTCCTGTCGCGGCCGGAGCGGTTAAGTTGCCTATTAGGTTGTTGGAAAGCGTCAACGTGCTCGAGGTACCCGCGCTGTTAATCAAAACACCACTGACCACTGATGTAGCCGCGGTTCCGCTCAGATCGTAGATCTTGTTCTTGGAAATGGATGCGACCAGCGCGCCGGATGAGATACCGGTCACAGCGGCGCCCCCAGAAGTGATCGGATCGATCACGTTTCCGGCGACGGTGATCGAGTCATTTGAAGAACCGATCAACAAGGCGGTGATGGAGTTACTGGTCGTGATACCGGTGATCGTGTTATTGTTTACGGTCGATCCAGTGGCACTGAAGTTGACGGACATTGGCACCACTGTTCCCGCGCCAGTGGTAATGTTACTAAAGGTGTTTCCGTTAACGCTCTTCGTCGGTCTGCCGCCGTCAGTGTTGCTGATGCCGGTAAAGGCCGAAGCACCGGTCAGAGTGATATTTGAAAAATTGTTGTTGTTGTTCGCCTGAATGGAGCCGGCCACCGATGAGGCGTTTGAACTCCAGACAGTGGTCGATCCGACACCTGTCCGGGTGAACCCAGTGACAATTGAATTACCGCTAAGCGACATCGACGCAGTGGAGATCATGCTCGGGGCAAACGAGAAGAACGTTATCGTGCCGGTCGTATTCACCGACATATTGGTGAACGTGTTGTTGTTAAAGTTTTGAACCAGCGGATTGCCGCCCTGGAAAATGAATGTGATCGCCCCCGTTCCTCCCGCCACCGTGTGGCCGAAAGTGTTGAAATCGTTGTTGTTGATGCTGCACGTCGTAGTCGCATTGACACTTGTGCTCGGCATGGTGATACCGGCCATGGCAATTCCGGTAGCACCGGGACGAAGCGAGATACTGTTGTTATTGATCGTCTGAGTCAGCGTCCCGGTCGGCGCGTTACTGGCTGCCGCTATTTGAATACCGTTCAAGGTTCCCACGACCACGCCGCCGTTGGAACTGTTCACCGTATTAAAGGAGACATTAAAACTTTTCGTATTTCTGACGAGGATGCCGTTGATCGTGGCGGAGACGTTGGCATAACCAGAAAGACCTGTAGTAGTTGTGCCGAAATCGGTGATTGTGTTACCGGTGGCGACAGCAGCGCCGCCAATATCCGCCGTTATGTTCTGGTCAGCAGCCGCCGTCGGGCCGATATGGACGATACCCATGTTCACGTTGCTGATGCTGTTCCCGTAAACCTTCAGGTTCTCATTTCCTCCTGCCGCGCCCGTCGCGGTAGCGGAAGTGGTGACCGCAGTAGCGCTGTGGGTCGAGTTGCTGTAAATGCCGAACGTGTTCGGATAGGTTCGGTTAAGTGAAATGGTGTTGCTTGAAATTGTATCGTTCTGCGCACCGTCGGTTGTCGTCACATACAACAACGCCACGCCCCACTCGGTCATGTTGTTGGTGCCCGCCACGGTGACTGTGTTCGCGGGGTTTTCCTGCATCGTAAATCCGGTGATCGTGACCCAGTCCGCGCCAATCAATTTGAAAATGGCGTCGTTCAGATTCCCCACGACCTGCGCAGCAGATGCGGTAATCGTGTTGGCGTTACCCTGGATTATTATCGGGTTAGCCGCGCTGGCTGTAGTCAGCACGAGCGATCCCGTGCCGCCAATGACATAGCCGCCTGCCGGCGCTGTCTGCGGATTGCTAGCAATCAAGTTCAGCGTTACGCCGCCCGATCCCACACCCTGCGTGTTCAGGTCGGTAATGGCGGTGGCCAAATCGGCATAGTCGCCCGGGATATTTTTCGTTCCCATTAGCTGCGCGGATGCGACGGAGCTCAACAGCATTGAGCAAAGGATGCTCGCGCATGCGACTGTGGTTCTCGTTAGGCGATTGGTACGCGAGGAAGGGAAGAGGTTAGTTTTCGTTCTCATGGGCGGTGGGTAGGTTGACTTCTTGCAGATCTCGTTAGGCGAACGCGGCGTCGAAGATCAAGACCCTGAACCTTTGTGGTTCCCCGATTATTCGTCGCATGTCCGATTGAACGTAATCGGCGCGCACCGTAGCAACTCCGCCAGCATCGGCATATTCCCCAAAAGACCGTATTTTTTTCGCTCAGGGTTTTCCGGTAGGAGGCGCTCCGGCCTAACGCGGCAGCCTGATGAGAAATCTTCGCGTTTCCCTCGTAAAGAGGCGATTTGGGCTTGTCATTCGCCCCCGGTTTATCTCATGATTTTCCTGTAGAAAGAATTATGAGGTCTCGGGCAGTGGCGGCAGCCGACGCGGTCATCGCGTTCAAAAAACCCATGCGCATCGTCGTCGTGGACGATCACATCTTCATGCGCGACCTCATCACCGCGCGGCTGAGTCGCGAGGAGACGCGTTACACCGTCGTCGCCTCAGTCGGCAGTGCCGCCGAAGCGATCGAAGCGTGCAAGCAATTTTCGCCTGATCTTCTGATTCTCGACATCAATCTTCCCGATCAGAATGGGATCGAGATCGTCCCGATAATTAAGCGCGTGTCGCCGGAAACTCACGTGCTGTTGTGCACGGCGTTTCCGACGGAGGATCGCCTGGTCGACGCGTTCCGCACCGGCGCGAAGGGTTTCGTGGAAAAGACAAACACGTGGGACGATTTTCTCGGCGCGGTCGAGCGGGTCGGTCACGGCGAACAATATTTTTCCTGCAAGAGCACCGGGGTGAAGCCCCTCGCGCGGGAAACGCTGGAGCAACGGAAGCGCCGCTACATCGGCACGCCGTTAAGCCCGCGCGAGATCGAAGTGTTCCGCCTCATCGCGCTTGGCAGCACGAGCAAGGAAATCGCGTCCAAGCTGTTCATCAGCGTGGCCACGGTCGAAACGCATCGCACGAACCTGATGAGCAAGCTGGGTGTACGGAATGTAGCCGGATTGATCCTTTACGGTTTCCAGCACGGGCTGCTCGAGATGCCCGAGTTCGCCTAATTCCGGGAGACGGGCTTGGACCGTTCCCGACGACTAGCAGCGCACAGCTTGCTACTCGTTAGGCGAGTATCGTCTATGACCGACTGCGTTCGGTTTGTTTAGCCAGGTCATGGCAGGCTCGTGCCGGAGCGCGCTTTCACCGCACTCACATCCGAGGCATTGATGAAACCATTGGCCGTCACATCAGAACGGAAGTTCGTCGCGTCCACTGGTTGCCCGGACCTTGCCTTAACCTGGCTCACGTCCGAGGCATTGACCGAGCCGTTGCCCGTTGAATCGCCAACCAGAACACTCATGCGAATGCCAACGTCACCGCTATTCACGCCATCATTTACGTCAAACAAGGCGAGCGTGATCGTTTGCGCGTTGGTTACTCCCGTCAGGTTAGCCATGACCTGATTGCCCACGTTGCCAGCCGTAGAAACACTACCGGTTCCGGATGTGATGTCCGCGCTGCTGAAAGAAACCGGACTGGCAAATGTCACGACCACCTGGTAGTCGTTAGTCGCGCCGCCGCTGCGACACTCGATCCCAACCGGACCGCTTAATGGCAGCGGAATCGAAAACGCGGTCGCTCCATGAGATTTTACAGATTCAGCGCTGACCGGTAACACGCCCGGCAGTAGCTCGACCGCACCAATGTCACTTCTATCGCCGCCCGGCGGAGGAGTGATGGATGGGTCGTTGTAGGTTACGGCGCGAAGACTGCCACGCTGATCTTGTCCGGTTGGATTCCCGTCAAAGCCAAGATCTTTTCCACGATCGATCGCCGGACTGATGGTAAGAGGTGCATGTGTGGGGGTAGGACCGCCGTTGTCCTTCAACGGGCCTAGCAACGGATCGGTGTTGACTTGATCGCCGGTCGCAACAAGGAACCCGCCACCGTCATCGTTGCTCAAGTTGTAACCGCCCGAAGTAGCAAAGCCCGCACTGACAAAGATGTTATTGCCTGCCGTCCCCGCGTTGTTCAACGCGACGATGCTATTCTTCACGTTCAGCGTTCCGGCTGAGGCAATGCCGCCGCCATTGCCAGCAGCGGAGTTCTTCACCATCGTCACGTTGCCGAGAGTAAGACTTTGCCCAGTGCTATTGAAAATTGCACCACCATCGCCGGAGCCAGAATGGTTATCGGAGAAAGTGCTGTTCTGAACCTTCAACGTGCCATCGTTACGCACGGCTCCGCCATTACCCGTCGCATTATTATTCGTGAATGTACAGTTGCGGAGCGACAAGTCGCCATTATTCCATACAGCTCCACCGTTGTCTGCTGCGCTGCCATCGGCGATCGTTAGGCTCCCAAGACTAACTACCTTTCCAAATGCGACGTTGAAGACGCGGGTAATTGCCTCACCACTAAGTGTCGTCGGGCTCGTCGTCGAACCATTGATCGTCAGATCCTTGTCGATAACTATTTCGCTCGCGAGCGCGATCGTACGCCGTCCATTGCCGAGATTGAAGCTGATAACGTCACCGGGCAAAGCGTCAATCACTACCTGTCGCAACGATCCCGGGCCGCTATCGTTCGCGCTCGTGACGGTTGTCGTGCGCTCTGCCAGCGTCCAGCTACCGGCCGCGTTTACGCTTGGAGTGATGGCGAGATTCTCGACAGTGTTGACCTCGCCGCCTGGCACGGAAAGCACTCCGTCATATTTATAGATGGCGAACCTGGTTTCCGTCGCCGTTGGAGGAATATCAATCGGATCGAGATAATTGAATGTTATATTGGCAGTTACTCCAGTGGCACCAAGAACCCAGTACCTTTGCAGCGCCGTCGCCGGAGTCGCGATGTTCGGCAGCGGCCCCTGTATCGCTGTCGCGGTCACGTTCGCCGGAAAAGATGCGGCTGTTACGTTGGCAACTACCGGTGAAAATCCATTCGCGGTGCCAACTTCAAAGATCTTATTGCCCGGTCCCGCATAAGTCTTTTTCAGGATTCCGTCCACGTAGCCATGTGTATGCGCAACCGTCGCGCTGCTGGAACTGATAACGAGCGTATTTGCGCCGGTAATTACACGCCCATTCGCCAGATTCAGCGCGGCGCCCCCGCTTGCAAGGGTCAGATCTCCGCCGGCAATCGTTAGGTTGTTTGTGTTATCCGCCGTCATACTGGTTAAGGTACGCGTCGGATTAAGCTCTAGTCCTGTAGTCCGCGCAGTCGATTCCTGCATGTAAAGAACTGTCTCCCCGCCGGTGCCCTGATCGTGAACAGGAGCAATATCAAAAGAACCTCCTGCTGTCGTTCCACCAGGTTGCCCTGTCTGGACGGTTGTCGCTGAGGCTCCTCCAGTTCCCAGCGTAATGTTATTGCTCTGAACAAAGCCTCCCTGGAAAAGGTTCACCCGATTACAGACAATCGGCGAGAGCACAGTTATGGGACTTGCGCTGTTGCTGCTAATACCATCCCCACCGAATGGAACGGCCGCGCTGCCAAAGGTTCCGACACCTGAATAGCTCATTGCGGTCGTGCCGGCGAAATCGAAGCGAGCGCCGGCCCCGCTCGCGATGATCGCTCCATTATTGAGCACGCTGGACCCGCGCATGTACAAGGGGAAGCCGGGACTGGCATTAGTTGTTACTACGAGCGTCATACCTGTATTGACCTGAAGGTTTGGTGTAGTCCCCTGAACGTGGAAGCTCGTTCCAACAGGTGTCCCGCTATCGCCGAGAATGAGCATCGGAAGCAGCGTGTCGTCGATATTGACCGTGCTGGCCAGGACATCGTAGTCCACCGGCGTTGATCCCGTATTCGGGTTATGAAGCGTAATCGAGCCGCCTGTCATGGTGAATGAGGAGCTCGGGTTATAAATTTCGAACGAACCATAAAAAGGTCGCGTATTTCCAACTGTTGCCACATGAAAAGCCCCACCGGTCTGGATGTAGCTAACCGGTCCCTGCGGATCAAAGCGGCCGGAAACATTAACTAATCCGCCTTCAACGATAAACACAGTGCTGCCACCTCCGCCTCCCATCTCGTCATCCGCGCCGAGGCCTATGTTGTAGGTACCCTGTGTAACCCGGAACAGACCATTGTTGGCGGTGGACATTCCTGAAGCAGTCCCGGCTACTGTGAAATTGGGGTTATTCAACCAAATGCCTGCTGTCGCCGGAATGATGGAAGCCGGCGTGATAAAGACACGATTAGTCATGGGAAAGGTGCCGGAAATCTTGAACGTCCCATTGGTTAGCGTGAGAAACCCAGCGACATCGGTGTTGCCCCCCTGGACCGTGAAGTTGCTCGAAAAACTTAGTTCCACGGTGGAAGCCGGCGAATTACCCTTATCGATAACTAGCGCGCGGATATCTGTGTCGGATGCGTCCGAACCGGAAAACGTCGCGTTGTCTGTTCCTGTGAACACAATCGTCGCGCCGGCATTCGTTCCTGCGAAGCCGGGCTGCGTGCAAAAGTCCAGCGTCCCATTATTCGTTAGGTCTCCGCCTAGCGGCAGAGAACGTGGCTTGTTACCGTGCTCGGCGTAGTCAGCTCGGTGCTGAATATCCCGCTCGGCGTGATCATCACCGCTTGCCCCACCGTGAGATTGCGCGCGGTTGTCGACTCGAATTGTAACGTGCCATTGACGGTAAGGCTCAGGGCCAGGGCGGTAGTATCGATTATAACCGTGGAACCATTGACTATGGTTACGTTGTCACTCGCGGTCGGAACAATTCCACCGGACCATGTGGCGGGAGAACTCCAACTTCCGCCAGAACTGAGCGAGCTAATGTTCCCCGGAATGTTTGTCGGATTAGTGCCGGCTAATGGCGCGCTTAGCGCACCTTCGGACACAGCAAAGACGCGCCAGGAGTAGTTTGTTCCCGGCTTAAGACCAGTGATATTCTGAGAAGTAGTATCAGGTAGCGTCTCAGTCACATAGTTGAAAGTTCGTGCCGTCAATCGAGTTATAAATGGCATAGCCCGTTTCGTTACTGGCATTATCCGCCCAGCTCAATGTCGTGGAGACGGCGGTTGTCTTTGTGAAACTTAGTCCAGTAGGTGCATTCGGAATATTCGGTGTAAAGGAGTAGCGTGTCCCGCTGGCGATGGCGGTTGATTGAGTATTATTCGGCGTCACGTAGGAAATCGTCGGCGCCTAGCGTAGTAACACTGGCGAAGTTTGTTGGCGCACCTGATTGCAGGCCGACGGTATAGCCGCCGTTCGCGAAGTTCTCCGCGATGCCGTTGCCGTAAACAAACGTGATAACACCCGTTGTTTCGAACAACCAAACCTGGAATCTTCCAGCGCCGGTTGTAGCCATGCTCTGACGCGGAATCGTCATGTTCAGCCATTCGACAACTAATTTCCGGTTAGGCGCAGTGCCTGTTATTTTGAAATGGACCCGGCCGTTCGTGCCTATCCAGATGTCATCGTAGTAAGGGGCCAGTTTCGGTGCGTTATTCGTAGTAGCGAACCCGGTCGAAACGCTCGCGTTATCAAAGGAAGTAGAAATCATGTTCCCTCCCAGCCGCATCAGGCCGTTCGCGTTTACCGAGAACTGGGTAAAACGGACGCCATCAAACCAGAAATCGAAACCGAGGTATTCGTGACGGTTGAAGCGTTATCGTCCAGGCCCGGCCCGATCAATTGCGTTGTTCCGGTCGACATATCTTCCAGGGCTACTGGGCCGCCGAAACTAAAGGCGTAACTGCCGGCGGTGATGACATTTGGTCGATCAGATGCAGCGGTGCCTGGCGTTACGGTGGCTTTGCGCGCACTACCTGCAAGTATTCGTTTCGCCAGCCGGACTTTCCCCGGTGGTCGCGCCAGCACAGGCTGCACGCTCGTGTTTTGAGCGCGGGTCGAGCATATCATCAGCGCAGCCACGAGCACTGCGATCAGGAATTTTTCCCGTGTGCGAGGCTCCCCAACCGAGCGCTGCATTTCGCTATTCATTTCATCCGGGCTTCCGGCCACACTTGAAGAGAGCGCTTGGTAATGTCGAGCAAAATGTGGCAGCACCGGTCTCGAGCCGATCGTCGCGATGTCGCACTTCGATTAACCTAACGAGTATTAACTATGGAATGATGCCCGCACTCTAGCCATCGCTCCCTGTCGGAACGATACCCGCGCGTTCCACCATAAGAATAACCGTTCGTTCGGGCGCGCGCGGCCGATGTTTGACTCCTTTGGGAACGACGACGCCTTTTCCCGCTCTCAGATCGATCGTGTCATCTTCAAGATCAATGAGAAGGCGACCGCTCACGACATAGAAAAATTCATCCTCATTGTCGTGCTTGTGCCAGTGGTATTCGCCTTCGACGATCCCAAGTCGAACGACCGATTCATCTACCTTGCATAAGGTCTGATTCCACCATTTTTCGGTGCAGGCGGCGACAAGGGCGGGTACATCGATTACCTCCAGCGGTCCGTACAGAATGTTCAGGTAGGTCTTGTAAGGATACTTCGCGGACTTCGATTTCTTTTCGCTCATATTGCTCTTCCGGTATCGGCGCACCGGAACTGCCCGCGCTCATACCGGCTCCTTAAGAAAGACTTGATACTTGTCTTACGCAACAGACGGTGCGAAGCGCCAGTATGCGCGCGGTTGTGATTGCTTCGCCCGGTGGTGTCGAGGGAATCGAATTACAGGAAGTGGAAATGCCGGTTCGGCCTGCGGGTGACCGTGTCCGGGTTCGTGTGCATGCGGCAGGTTTGAATCGCGCTGATATCTTGCAGCGCCGCGGTCATTATCCTCCGCCACCGGGTTATCCCGAGAACATTCCAGGCCTCGAATTCGCCGGCGAAATTGAAGCTTTGGGGGACGCGGCGCAGCGCTGGAAAATGGGCGACCGCGTTTTCGGACTCACGGCCGGGGGAGCGCAGGCCGAGTTTGTTGTCGTTGCCGAAAGCAATCTCGCCGCGATTCCCGCGCAGTTGAGCTGGGTGGAGGCGGCAGCCATGCCGGAAGTTTTCGTGACCGCGCATGATGCGCTTTTCACGCGGGCGCATTTGCAGAAAGGCGAAACGGTTCTCATTCACGCCGTCGCATCCGGTGTTGGCACAGCCGCGGCGCAATTGGCGCATGCCGCCGGCGCCATTGTCATCGGGACGTCGCGCCGCGCCGAGAAGCTCGAGCGTGTGCGCGATTTCAATATCGACAAAACCATTCTCGTTGGCGATGCGCCCGAAAGTTTCGCCGAGGCCGTCCTCGAATGGACAAATAACCACGGTGCCGATGTGGTTCTCGATCTCGTTGGCGGAAAATATTTTCCCGCGAGCCTCATGGCATTGGCGACGCGCGGCCGGCTCATTTGTGTCGGGACAACGGCCGGCGCGAAATCGGAAATTGAGATCGGCCTACTCATGAGGAAACGCGCTTCAATCATCGGCACCGTCCTGCGCGCGCGGTCGATCGAGGAAAAGGCGAACGCGATTCAGCTTTTTACTGACAACGTATTGCCACTCGTTAGGCAAGGCTTGGTTCGCCCGGTGGTGGAAGCGGTTTATCGTGCCGAAGAAATTCGCGCCGCGCACGAACATCTTGAATCCAACCGCGCCGTTGGGAAAATCGTGCTGACGTTTACCTGACGTTTAATCCACTTCCCGGACCAATCGTAGCGAACCGAGTACCCCCCGCCATCGCGACCATTGCGAATCAACCGTTAACGCCAGCCGGCACGTCGAGCCGACTCGCATCTGCCGTCGCAACGGTCAAATATCTTCGCGGGAAGCAGAAGATTTGTATTGCATAAAACTGACAATTTTGTAATCCAGCCCAATGCTTTACAGAATCTCGCTGTCACGCGGAACTCTTTCTGGTTTCGCGTCTGCTTTGCTCGGCATTTTCGCATGTACGGACACCGGTCTCGCCCAAACCACTGTTTCTCAAACCGTCGAAGTGGTCGGGCAGCCAGTTCCATCGCCAACGCCGGAAGACACCTGGCCGAAACTGAACCACATCATGCGGGAAGTTTCGGGAACGCAAATCACAGTGACGAAAAAGGCCACCGTGATAAAGCTCGATCAGCAGCCGCCGATCGAAAACAACAATCTTCAAGAGCAGTTCACCAAGGCGCCCGGTCTCATCGTCAGCGAACAGCAGAACCCCGGACAGTTCAACTTCACCTACCGCGGCCTGGGCAATCCGCAGGAATCGGAATACACGCTTTTCCTTCAGGACGGCATCCCGCTTATGAGCGATTGGATCGGTTTTCCTACTCTCTATTATTTGCCGGTTCCGCAGAGCATCAGTGAGATCCAATTCATCCGTGGCGGCAGCAGCCTGCTCTATGGCCCCGAGCCCGCCCCTGCGGTTAACTATGTGACCAAACACCCGCTCCCGGGAACTCCCTGGAGCGCATACTTCGAGCAAACGGGCGGTCCCGATAGCACCTACTCGAGCTACGGCGCTGTCGAGGAAGCTAACGGTCCGGTCGAGCTAAGGATGGATGGCTATTACGGAACATCGGATGGCCAGCGCGACAGCAACAGTTACAACCTTTGGCAGGCGAATGGTTACGTCGGCTGGCGGCCAGATTCCAAACAACTCATCGCGCTCGACGTTCACGCCAGTCGTTTTGACGGGGAGGACGCAGGCCGACTGACCTTGGCCCAATTTATGGCGGACCCGAACCAGTCCGTCACGCCTTACAATCACAACTGGGTCGATCGTTATACCGTCGCTCTCCGCTACGAGGCGACATTCGGCGACAATTGGCTAGTGCAGGCCAAAGGTTGGTATACACATCAGGATATCGACTCGCGCGCTGCCGGCAATATCGCCGCTGATGGGTCGTTCCCGACCAGCACCGTCTTTGGCTATGAGGAGTTCAATAACGGCGGCGCTGATGTTCGCGCGCGTTTGAAATGGGGCGAGGATACGATGTTTCGAGGTAGCGCCCTTACCTTTGGCGGGCTTGTCTATCACGGCGACGCTCCTTTTCACCGCTACAATCTTGATGCCACCAACGCGGGACCCGGTTTTCTCTTCGCGCCGCGTGACACCACCTCCAGCGCCGTCCTCCTCGACCAATCGCGCACCGCCGATTACCAGTCCTTCTTCGCCGAAGGTCTCATCCGCCTCGGCAAGTTCCATATCGTTCCTTCGTTTCGTCTCGATCACGAAAACGTTGAAGTCGATGCGACTGTCGCGCCTTACTTCACGCCGGGCAGCGATCCCAATCGGAGCGCCGATAAGTTAATCCCACTATGGGGCATTGGCATCGGCAACGATTTCGCCGGCAACAACGAAACCTACTTCAGTGCTTCCTCAGGATGGCGTCCGGTTCGTTTCTTCGATATCGCAGGCACGCGCACGGCGATCCTGCCGGGTGACACGCCCGATCCTTTCCGATCCCTTGATATTGAGCTAGGCGTCCACGGTACCCCGCTCAGAGGCTTCTGGTACGACGTAGGCCTTTTCTGGATGGAGTTCGATAACCGGATCGAGACTCGCGCTGCTCCCGGCGGAGGACCTTTCGATACCATTGCTGTCAACAGCGGCGACACGCGGCATCGCGGATTCGAAGGAGAAGTGGCATACGATTTCCTTGCACCGTTCCAACAGTTCAGCCCTGTAGCTACGGCGGACACGAAATCGGACGGTAAGTCGGTGGCGAAGGAAGTTAATATTCCCGAACCGGTCCACCCCTTCCAACTTATTGCTTTTTGCAATCTGCAAGTGCTCGATGCGGAGTTCACGGACAGCCAGCAAATTGTTCCAGGCACAACGCGCACCTTTGTCGGCAACGACCCGGCTTATGCGCCCAATGTTGTTGTAAAAGGAGGCATCACTTTCAAGCGCGACAAATGTTTTAACGTCACGTTTTCTGCCGTCTATGTTTCCGAGCAGTTCTGGCAGGACTCCAACCTCGGCAGCGCCAGTATTCCGCTGGCAAAAATTCCTTCCTACACAGTCTTTAATCTTTCCGGCGAATTCTACATTAGGCCACAAGTCCGTGTTATCGCCGGCATCTCCAATCTGGGAGGCGAGAAATACTACTCGCGTGTATTCCCGTTTGGCGGAGGAAGCATCGAGCCCGCCCCGGGCCGTAGTGGCTACGCCGGTCTGGCTGTTGCTTTCTAGGAAATCGAAGTCAGACTTTTGGCAGCCGGTCCACCCGTGGGCCGGCATTCCTTTTGCCTCACTTGGAAATTAGACCCCGCGAGAGCGCGCTGGCTCCAAATCATGGCTGGCCGCTTCCGCCTGACGAACCGTAAACATTTCCATTCGCATAACTGGCGTCGTTCGCCGCTAACTGCACATAGATGGACGCTAGCTCCGCAGGCTGACCAGGTCTGCCAAGCGGCGTTTGACCGCCAAACTTCTTCAGCTTCTCCTGCGTCGCGCCGCCACTCACCTGTAATGGTGCATATGCGGTAGGGCTGCCTTGATCATCCCCACTCACCGCATCTGCTACGAGCTTCTTACAAAAATCTTCGTCGCGAAGATCCCCGCAGCGCGACCGCTTTCCAACTGGCTTGCTTGATCAGCTCGACTACATCCTTCGCATCCGGTTCTTCTGTCGGTCGCGTTGTGCCGACCCCGTCGATCCACGGTGCGAGAAGCCTTAACAAAGTCGCTTTGGTCTGATAACCGTCTTTACCGGCTCAACCGGCCGCGCACAGTACCACCAAAAACTGCAAATTCTTGATGAGCGAGAACAGCCTGACGAAGTCAAGACTCGGCGAGCGACTGTTTGTTTGCTTTTATCTGATCGCGATTACTTGGCTGGTCTTTGGCGAGACGATTCGGCATGACTTTGTTAACTACGACGATGATGTCTACGTCTACGCGCAGCCGAATGTAACCAACGGTCTCACGTTGTCGGGACTCGGCTGGGCGTTCACGCACGTGCATGCGCGCAACTGGCATCCGCTCACGACGATCTCGCACATGATGGATTGTCAGCTTTTCGGGCTGAAGGCCGGAGGGCATCACTTCACTAACGTTCTGCTACACAGTGTTGCAGTGGTGGTGTTGTTTCTTGTTCTCGAGGCATTGACTGGCACGATTTGGCGAAGCGCCTTTGTCGCCGCCGTTTTCGCCATTCATCCTCTGCGCGTAGAATCCGTGGCCTGGATTGCGGAGCGCAAAGACGTGCTGAGCGGGGTCTTCTTTTTCCTGACGCTTGCAGCCTATCTGCGTTACGCACGTAAACCAACTGGCCGGCACTTTGTTTTGGTCGCCATCTTATTTACGTGCGGTCTTCTCGCGAAACCGATGCTGGTAACTGTGCCGTTTGTCCTTCTCCTTCTCGATTACTGGCCGCTGCAACGAATTGTTGATGCCCGGAGCTTGCGCAAAGTTATCATCGAAAAAATTCCGCTGCTCGCGCTATCTGCCGCGTCATCTGTAGCGACGGTGATTGCGCAGACCAGACACCTGGGAGAGATAGAGCCTTTCCCCATCGCATGGCGAATCAATAACGCACTCGTTAGTTATCTTACTTACATCGGGCAGATGTTTTGGCCGACGCACCTCGCGGCTTTTTACCCACATCCCGAGAATCGGCTGCCGCTGTGGGAAGTTATGCTCGCGACCCTGTTCCTCATCGCGGTGAGTGCTGCCGCGATTGCTCTTCGTCGCAAGCGACCTTATTTCCTGGTCGGGCTGGTTTTGGTATGTCGGAATGCTGGTGCCGGTGATTGGATTGTTCCAGGTCGGAATGCAGGGACACGCAGATCGTTACACTTATCTCTCGCAGATTGGATTGTTGCTGGCGCTGACATGGGCTGTCGCTGATTTGTCGAGTAGGTGGCCGTATCGTCGGCAGATTTTGGCCGTGGGCGCAGCGAGCGTTGTCGCTGTTTTAGCCTGGAAAGCGCACGCGGAAGTCCCGCATTGGCGCAACAGCGAATCGCTTTGGCAGCACGCGCTTGCCGTGACTTCGGATAATGAGGTGGCCCAGAACAATCTCGCTACGCTTTTTGAACAACGTGGGCGGTTGAACGAAGCCATCGCGCTTTATCAGCGAAGCATAGCGATTCAAGCCAGCTCCGGACAGGCCCGGCATACGCTTCGCCTGGCACAGGCGCATACAAATCTCGCTAACGCACTTCTTAAGAAAGGCGACGTTCGATGACTCCATTGCAGAAGGTCTGATCGCGATAAAATTGCAGCCGCGTCTCACCGATGCCTATATCGGCTCTCGGGAATGCGCATTTGCAAAAACGCGCGATCGGTGAAGCGATCACCTACTACGAGAAATCGTTAAAGCTATCTCCCGATTCAATCATAGCCTTAAACAACCTTGCTTTGATTTTCGCCACATCGACCAATGGTCAATTCCGGGATGGCAGTCGTGCAATTCAACTGGCGAACCACGCAGACGCGCTATGTAGTGGGAAAAACCCTGACATCATGCGCACGCTCGCTTCCGCTTATGCAGAGGCCGGCCAGTTTGCCGACGCCGTAGCAACCGGGCAACAAGCTTCAGCCCTGGCTAAAGCGCAGCGCAATCTGCGCCTGGCGAGCGAGATCGATTTCGATGTAGATCTTTACAAGGTAAATCTACCCCGGCACGGACGATGAGCTGTCATTGACTAAAGCCCTTTACTGACGCCCGTTTCCTGTTAATTGACTGCTATGATCATACGAAGTTTCATCGTGCTATCGGCTTTGCTGCTTCTGCCTCAAACCGGCTGGGCGCAACCAGAGGTTGATTTCTCCAACTACGACGTGCCGCTCTACGCGCAGATCGTCAATCGGATCAAAGCCAAGGTGTCGGCTCGTCTTGGCGAAGGACGGAACCCGCACGATCGTTATTTCATTATTCCCTTTGCCTACCAAAATCGGGCAAACGATCCACGATTCTCGCATTCGTTTATCTCAGTGATCCGAGTGTTTGCCGATAACAAGGAAGCGAAGCTGACGCCGGGCCTTAAAACGCGAACGTACAAAAACCGCCAATTCGAAGCTTTTACCATCAGTTGGCTCCCGGCCGATTTTACACGCCATCCGAACCTGTGCGTTTTTGATGGTCCGGGGAGTCGCGTCAATCCGGCGGTGAATAAGTGTCCTGTAGAGCCCGGCCGAAACTTCAATCTTGAAGAGACAATCAAACTCGCCACGAAAGACAACCTTACGGTAGCGATGTGGGGTCCGTACGAAATCGCGAAGCCAGGTTTCGATCTCGGGGTAAGGCGCAAAAAATTGCTCGATGGCGGCACGATCAAATACCGCGCGGACGATCGCCTCCTTCGCAAAGACAAAATCGCGATCAATTGCTTCCACGCCATGGCCGGACTGGACCAGCTGTTTCCCGCCGGCGGCCTTTTCGGCACCGGATTTAATATGTGGGGATTTAATGGAACGGCGCGCGTGCTGATCGAGTACAAGGAAAAGGCGAACTACAAAGGTCTGTTACTCGAGCCGGTGGACGTAAAGAACGATCGTTACGGTTTTGTCTATGCCTCAAAACGAAATGGTTCCGTGGATTATCATCCGATGAAAAAAGCGTCCGCGTATCACCGCTAGGAACTGACCTGGGCAACTGAATCGTGCGGCCCTATCTGAGGATGCTGTTGGCGGGATAGGCGACGCCGTTCTTGATCACAGTGTCGATGTCGGAGGCATGCGCGATGTCGTCGACCGGATTCGAGTTAAGGATGACGAGATCGGCGAAGTTTCCTTTCTCGATCGAGCCGATATGCGCAGCCCACTTCGCCGCCGAAAAGTTTAGCCGCGTTCACGGTCGTGCATTGCAAGATCTGCATGTTCGTTAGGCCAGCTTCTTTCATGAGCTGGAACTCGCGGAAGAGCGCGGGCCCGTGAATTGTGCCGATATTTCCGGCGTCGGTGCCGGCGGCGATGGTGACGCCGGCGTCCTCCAACATCTTCAGGTTTTTTAACGCCACGGTGTGCAGCTGTTTGATGCGATCGAGCGTCGCGTCGGGGTTCGCCATTGCGGTCTTGATCCGATCCGGCAGTTGGTCGGCGGGAATTTTTGTGACATCGAGCGAAGCGATGACTTCGGGATTGCCCCACGCTTTTTCTTCCGGCGTGAGATTCAACTTATTCGCGAACGTGCGGCCGTAACGCTCGAAGACGACGAGCGTGGGACAAAGGATAATGTTTTTTTCCTTCAGAAGCCTAACGAATGCGTCGTCGACCGGTTTATCGGTCACACTGTGCACGAGAACATCGGCGCCTTCTTCGACCGCGGCGCGGGCCGTCTCCAATTCCGTCGCATGCACCGCGACGCGAATCTTGTGCGCGTGACTTTCTTCAACCGTCGCGCGCACGATCGGGCGGAAACTTTCGACCGGGTGATCCTTATCGGTGATGTACCAGATTTTGACGAGATCGGGATTTTGCGCGGCGAGTTTGCGCACGAACTCGCGCGCCTGTTCTGGCGTGTCGATTTTCACAATCGGCGGATCGCCCAGATCAAGTTGCGGGCGCGAAACACTGGAGATAAGCGGACCGGCGACAGCGACACGCGGCGCTTTCTCGGTCGCGCTCGCGATCTTGCGGACCTCGAAATTCCACATCGGTCCGCCGACATCGACAACGGAAGTGATCCCGCAGCGCAGATAGCGCGCGAAAATATCAGCCAGATTTTTTTTGATCCAGGCGACCTCGTCCTTGTATGGCCGGATCTTGTTGAGATCGACGCCGTCGGGACGCGTGTAGAGATCGCCCGATTGAAAGAAATGCACGTGCGTGTCGATGTAACCGGGCAGAATGAATTTGCCTTTGCAATCGATCAGTCGTGCTTGCGCGGATGGAACAGCGTTAGGACCGACTTCGGTGATGCGACCGTTCTCGATCAGGACCGTCGCGGGCTCGACACGCGCATTCGCGGGATTGACGATCGTGCCCTTTACCAACGCGAGCTTCTCGCCGTTTGCAGTAGCAGCGATAAACAAGAGCAAAGCAGCGAAACAGAGTCGCCACGAAGATTTCGGATTATTCATATTGTAATGCCGTCAGCGGTGCGACCCGCATCGCTCGACGCGCAGGCAAACAATTGGCGAGAAATGCGACCGCCGCCAATAAGAGGATAGCGCCGAGGAAAATGATCGGATCGTTCGGGCGAACGTTATAGAGGAAAGTCGAAAGAAAGTGGGTCGAGCAAAGCGCGAACACCGTGCCGAGCGCCAATTTTGCCGCCACGAGTTTCATCCCGCGAGCAACGATGAGCCGGAAGACATCACCGCGGTGCGCACCGCGATCATGCGCGGAAAAAACAACGGCACCGGCATCGGCCTGGTTGAAGTTTAGCGCGTTCCGTAGGGCGCACTGAATCGCTGACTCGCGCAGAGCCGTTCAATCTTTCATCGACGAATACGCTTGCCTCGCCCGCATCGAGCCAGTATTCGGAGCGGGGTCACGGCGATGGTTGGATGCGCCGGCAGACCGACCACGATGTCACAGTCACCAGCGCCTAACGAGCAAAAGTTTGTTCGCGGACTCGGCTTACTCGATTCAACGATGCTCGTGGCCGGCTCGATGATCGGCTCGGGAATTTTCATCGTTTCGTCCATCATCGCGCGACAGGTCGGGGCGCCCGGATGGTTGCTCGTTGTTTGGGTCGTCACTGGCGTGCTCACTTTGATGGCCGCGCTGTCGTATGGAGAACTCGCGGCAATGATGCCGAAGGCAGGCGGGCAATATGTTTATTTGCGCGAAGCGTTTTCCCCGCTCTGGGGATTTCTTTATGGCTGGACCCTTTTTCTTGTCATTCAAACGGGAACGATCGCAGCCGTCGCGGTGGGGTTCGCCCGCTACACCGGCGTCCTCATCCCGTGGTTTTCGGAATCGAATTATGTGATCGCGCCGATTCGGTTTGGCGGTCCTTTCAGCGGCTACGCGATTTCGCTTTCCACTGCGCAGTTCCTCGGGCTGGCAATGATCGCGCTGCTGACCTACATGAACACACTCGGCCTGAATCTTGGGAAGCTGGTGCAAAATATTTTCACAACCGCCAAGACGGGCGCTCTCATCGCATTGATTTTGCTGGGAATTATTGTCGGCGTGAGATCGGGAGCTGCCGCGGCGAACTTCAGCGATTTCTGGACTATCCGCGGCGATTTGCAGGAAGTGGGCAAGGGTCTTACGGCGGCAACCGCTTTTGGACTTTTCATCGGCATTTGCGTGGCTCAAACAAATTCACTCTTTTCTGCCGATGCGTGGAACAACATCACCTTCACCGCCGGCGAAGTGAAAGAGCCGCGGCGAAATATTCCGCTTTCGCTGGCGTTTGGGACGTTTCTTGTCATCGGACTTTATTTGTTGGCAAACATTGCTTTCCTCGCCGCGCTGCCGTTCAATGCGATTCAAAATGCGCCGAGCGATCGTGTCGCATCCGAAACGGCAAATGTAATTTTCCCAGGCGCAGGCGCGACGATCATGGCCATCGCGATCATGATTTCGACATTCGGTTGCAACAACGGACTGATTCTCGCCGGCGCGCGCGCTTACTACGCAATGGCGCGTGATGGTTTGTTCTTCAGGCGCGTCGCCGAGCTGAACAAAAATCACGTCCCCGCGTGGGGTCTCATCATTCAAGGAATCTGGGCCGGCGTGCTCGTGCTACCGCGAACTGTGAGGACGGACGCGGCCGGCAACGTTACCGGTTATGGAAATCTCTACGGCAATTTGCTCGATTACGTCATTTCTGCCGCACTCATCTTCTATATCTTGACGATTCTGGGAATTTTCGTTCTTCGCAAGAAACAACCAGACGCCGAGCGTCCGTATAAAGCGTGGGGTTATCCGTTCGTGCCCGCGCTTTACATTGCGGGGGCGAGCGTGATTCTCGCGGTCCTTTTTATATATCAAACTACGACGACGTGGCCGGGCCTTATCATCGTCCTTACCGGCGTCCCGATTTATTTTCTCTGGAACAAATCACGCAAGATCGACAGTCCGAGCCGGACTGGCACCAACACCTGAAGTCATGGGAAAACTATTCAAGAAAAAATCGCTCGCGAAACTAATGCACGAAGCCGATGAAGTCGGCGAGCATACCCTTAAGCGTTCGTTAGGCTGGGTGAACCTGGTGGCGCTCGGCATCGGCGGAATCATCGGCGCCGGTCTGTTCGTGCGCACCGCTGCGGCCATCGCCGATCGCGCGGGTCCGTCAGTCGTGCTCGCGTTCATCGTCGCTGGAGTCGGCTGTGCGTTTGCCGGTCTCTGTTACGCCGAGTTCGCGTCCATGATTCCAGTCGCCGGCAGCGCTTACACTTACTCATACGCGACTATGGGCGAGCTCGTGGCGTGGATCATCGGCTGGGATTTGATTCTCGAGTACGCCGTCGCCGCGTCCACCGTTTCGGCCGCGTGGAGCGAATACGCGAACCGCGTCCTCGGCTGGTTCAACATGGCGATTCCATATCAATGGACGCATTCGCCATTCGAGCACGACGCTGCCGGTACCTACGGCATTATGAACGTGCCCGCGCTTTTCATTTTGCTCCTGCTCACGATGCTGCTCATTCGCGGCACGAAAGAATCAGCGTTTGTTAACGGAATCATCGTCATTTTGAAAGTATCGATCGTGCTGCTCTTCATCGGCATAGGCTGGCACTTCATTAATCCGGCGAACCACACGCCGTTCATTCCGCCGCCGACCACGCACGTGACCGCGCAGGGAATCACGCACAACTACGGCGGCTTGTTAGGCATTCTCGGCGCGGCCGGTGTCGTGTTCTTCGCATACATCGGTTTCGACGCCGTCTCGACCGCGGCGCAGGAAGCGCGAAATCCGAAACGCGACATGCCAATCGGCATTCTTGGTTCGCTCTTTTTCTGCACGATCCTTTACGTGCTGTTCTCCTACGTGCTGAGCGGCGTCGCGACCGTCGAAGATTTTCGCACCGCCGGTCGCGAAGCTTCGGTTGCATTCGCGATCAGCAAATACATGCACGGCTACGAATGGCTTTCGCGCGCCGTCACGGTCGCGATCCTTGCCGGCTTCTCCTCCGTCATTCTCGTGATGTTGTTAGGCCAATCCCGCGTCTTTTTTTCCATGAGCCGTGATGGACTCGTGCCGGCGGTTTTTTCCCAAGTGCATCCCCGTTACCGCACCCCGTGGAAATCGAACATGCTCTTTTTTGTTTTCACCGGCGCGCTGGCCGCCTTCGTGCCCGCGGATGTCACCGGCGAAATGACGAGCATCGGAACATTGTTCGCATTCATTCTCGTCTGCGCCGGCGTTTGGATCATGCGCGTGAAAAATCCGGAGCTCGAACGCGCGTTCCGCGTCCCCGCTGCGCCACTCGTCTCGATCCTCGGCATCATCACCTGTGGCGCGATGATCTACGGCCTCGGCTGGACCAACTGGATGCGACTGATTGTGTGGCTGCTAATCGGCCTCGTCTTCTACTTCAGTTACGGGAAGAGCCACAGCCACATCGACGCACCGCATCCCACCGACATGCCGGAAGGAATCAAGATGACGCGCGACGGTTTGTTGTGATAATTCGCTGCCGACTGAATTGTGATCGAGACGGTGGGCTGTTAGCTCAAGCCGCGTTCCAAAAATTCGCCGGACTGATCGCAGCTACAACCGGCTGCTGCCGCCTAACGAGGCACTAGAAGGCCGCGCGCCAAACCCGAGCACGCTTTCGAGCTTTTTCTGCAGGCGCATTTCGGCTGCGGGATCGAGCGGCCGGCGCGGAAAATACGTCCTCTCCGAGATGCTCGCCTTCATCGCGCGATAAATTTCGCGTTCCTCCGGAGCAAGCGCGCCGAACTGCTCGGGATGAAGCGACTTTTCCTGCAAGTGAGTGAGAGACTGAACGAGTGACCCTTCATCGATATGTGTTGCGCGAAAAAGTTCGGTCAGCCGTTGAAACGTGACGTGGAATGGAACGAGCGCAAAATCTCCCGCCGATAGCGCTGACATTTTGTCGGTGGGCGTTTGCACGAGCTCTGATGAGCCGACGGAACGCCACGCCTCTTTTCTGTCGAAGTAACCTAACTCGATGCGATATGAGCCGCCGGGTTCGACTTCGATGTTACAGTTTCTGCTCATCGGCTCGACCGGCGTCAATGTCGCTTCGTCGCCGGTGTCATCATTCAGGCGCAGGTAAACTTTGCGATCGGCCGGCACGCCTGCCGCGAAAACCTGCGGCCAGTCGATATCCCAATAAACGAAAAGCGTCTTGGGGTCGCGCGCCATGGCAAAGACGATCGATTGACCGTACGAACGCGGCAGGTCGGCAAAAAGGTTCTCGTCTTCGCGACTGTCCTTGAAACTAACGACGGGAGAGCTGGAGATTCGAAAGGAATCTTCTGAGCTGACTGCGTTTTCGTCGTGCGCGTTCATTCGAGACGGAGACGGCCCGGACAATACACAAAACAGGGTTGAACGCGACCGCGAACCTCTCGTTAAGCGATTGCGCCAAGCATTTCAGGATGTGAGGATGTTTGGCGTATCGCTGTGAAAACTTGCGTCATTCTCAATCCGAACGCGGGATCGGCTGGCGATCCGGAGTCGCTGCAGGAAAAAATTGCGCGTCTCTCGCCTAACGAGATCAAAATCACGGCTGATGCTGGGGAGGCGCAGCGTTTCGCGCGGGATGCGGCGTCCCTGGGTTGCGATCTAATTGTTTCCGCAGGTGGCGACGGCACGCTGAATGAGGTGGTTAATGGAGTTGCTGAACAAAATTCTGCGACGCGTCTCGCCATTCTTCCGCTGGGAACCGGCAACGATTTTGCGCGTTCGATTGGACTGCCGGGAACCATCGACGAATGTATTGAGCTGATTTTGCACGGGCAGACGAAACCAATCGATCTCGTGCGCGTGACCAGTGATCAGGTGCGATATTTTGTGAATGTTTCGACCGGCGGCTTCAGCGGTTTGGTCGATGAGAAGTTGACGCCGGAAATCAAAAAGACATGGGGACCGCTCGCGTATTTACGCGGCGCCGCGGCGGCACTGCCGGAATTGCGCGCCTACAAAACCAAAATTGTTTTTGATGAAACGGATGAGATGGAAATCGCGCTACATAACGTAATTATCGGTAACGGCCGCTATGTTGCGGGCGGAATTCCAGTAACTCCCGAAGCACTCGTGAACGACGGGCTTCTCGACGTCATTCTGATTCCCGAGAGGCGGAAAACTGAGCTAGCGGTACTGGCCGCGCAGATCTTGTTAGGCAAACATCTTTCGAGTGACGCAATCGTCTATCGGCGTACGGCGAAAGTCGCGGTCAGCTCGAAGCCGGGGATGTGGTTCAATGTCGACGGTGAACTCGTCGGAAACGAACCGGCATCATTCGAAGTGCTTCCCGGCGCAATTCAATTTATTGTCGGGCCGACAACATGAACGAGAAAATCGTGAATGCGGAACGACTCGCGCAAATCTCCGCCGATTTGCGGGCGGCTGGAAAAAGATTGATCGCGACAAACGGATGCTTCGATCTCCTTCACGTCGGCCACGTGCGCTATTTGAATGCGGCGCGTAAACTTGGCGATGCGCTTGTGGTTGGGGTCAATGGCGATGCTTCGGTGCGAAAACTCAAGGGATCAGAGCGACCAATTAACCGGGAACAGGATCGCGCGGAAATCGTGGCTGCCTTGGAAAGCGTTAGCTACGTGATGATTTTTTCCGAGGAACGCGCGACCGCATTTCTTGCCGCGGCTCAGCCGGCGTTATATGTAAAGGGCGGCGATTATGAAATCGCGACGCTGAATGGCGAAGAGCGTTCGCAATTGGAAAAGAGCGGCACGGAAATTCAGGTGCTGCCGTTCGAACCAGGCTATTCAACCTCCGCTTTGATCGAACGCCTGAAAAAATGCTGCGTAGCGTGAGCCTTCTCCGCATCGGCATTCTTGGATCCGGCAAGGGCAGCAATTGCCGCGCGATTCTCGAACAGATTCGAATCTGGAAAACTGCAAGCCGAAGCCCGAGTCGTGATTTCCGATGTTTTCGACGCCGGAATACTCGACATCGCGCGCGAGTTTGGAGTTCCAAATGTTTATCTACCGCCCGGGCCATTTAGAACACGATTGAGTCCGGAAAGCGAAGCGATACTCGTGCAGACATTGCAAGAAGCGGCCGTGGAGCTGGTCGTGCTGGCGGGCTTCATGCGCGTGCTGAAGTTGCCGATGCTGGAAGCTTTTCCACAACGCATTATCAATATTCACCCTTCGCTTCTTCCCAAGTTTC
The DNA here is from genome assembly GCA_963737195.1 of uncultured Verrucomicrobiae bacterium. Taxonomy (GTDB): domain Bacteria; phylum Verrucomicrobiota; class Verrucomicrobiia; order Chthoniobacterales; family UBA10450; genus JBBQFI01. Next base: position 89,718 of record CAVTRW010000016.1, on the reverse strand, counting down.
CGGGTCTCGAGGCCTGGAAGCAGGCACTGGCGGCAGAGGCAAAAGTTGCCGGTTGCACAGTTCACTACGTCGACGCAACGATCGATGGCGGTAAGATCATTGCGCAACGCGAAGTCGCAATTTTGCCTAACGACACGGCAGAGTCGCTCCACCAACGGATTCAAATCGCGGAACGCGAAATTTATCCGGAAGTCATCAGCCGCTTCTCCCATCGAGCCGGATGACCGAATTAAAGCCGCTCCGCCTTTTGATCGCGCTGCAATAAATCCTGCATCGCCTGCTGCGGCGACTTCCCTTCGTAGAGAATGGCATGCACCTGATCGATGATGGGCGTTTCTATTTTCAGTTTGCGCGCACATTCAAACGCGCTCTTCGTCGTTGGGATCCCCTCGGCGACCGTTTGCATTGCGGACGTAATTTCGCCTAACGACTGGCCACGACCGAGCTGTTCGCCAACACGACGGTTCCTGCTATGCGCACTGAAACAGGTCGCGATGAGATCGCCCGCGCCGCTCAAACCGTAAAAGGTCGTCGGTTGTCCTCCCATTGCAGTACCAAGCCGCAGCAGCTCGGCGAGGGAACGAGTGACCAGGGCTGATTTCGAATTGTCTCCGAGGCCGAAGCCATCACTGATCCCCGCGCCGATCGCGAAAACATTTTTTAGCGCGCCGCCCAACTCGACGCCGATTAGTTCGTTGGTGGTATAAATTCGAAAGCGCGAACTTCCCAATTCGCGCTGAAGGATCTCGGCAATGCTTTGTTCACGGCAACCGATGACTGTGGCTGTGGGAAGTCCCCGCGATACTTCGACCGCGAGATTCGGCCCAGACAGGACTGCGACAACATTTCTTGGAAAAGAACTTTCGATGACCTCGCTCATTCTCATCCCACTACCGTGCTCGATACCCTTGGTGCAGCTAAGAAAAATTGTTGCCGAACTGTGAATGCTGTTGCGCAAAGTTTCTGAAAGCGCGCGCACAGTTACCGACGGAGTGACAAGAACAACAAGATCCCCAGTAGAGACGTCTTCCAGCTTGGTCGTTAGGCGGACCGAGGCCGGGAGCTGTATCCCGGGGAGATACGCGCGATTTTCTCGAGTACGCTTTATTTGCTCAATTCGCTCAGCATTGTGTCCCCACAAGACAATTTCTTTCGAATGTCGCGCCCACAATGCGGCTAGCGCGGTGCCCCAACCTCCGGCACCGACAATTGATATCCGGTCCAAGGTCATTGCCGAGTGAATCGCTGCTCCCCGCCACGCACAAGCCGGACAATGTTGGATCGATGCCGCCAACACACGATCACCGCAAGGACAACAGCGAGGCCGAAAATCGGAGCGCTGCCTGCAAAATGCAGCTTAAAAAAAATGCCGATTATGACGGGAAGCGCAACCGTCGCGGCAAGCGAGGCGACCGATACGTACCGAGTTGCCTCAAAAACGGCAAACCAAATGAGCAAAGCCAGCAGGGTTGCCGCTGGTGCCAGGCCAATCATCGTTCCAGCAGAAGTAGCTACGCCCTTTCCTCCCTGAAATCGAAGCCAGATCGGGAAAGCATGTCCTAACACGGAGCTCAAGGCTCCCAGAATTCCAAACCAGTCAACACGCACCGTATTGGGCTGTAAGTGCCTGGCTAACCACATGCCGAACCAAACGGCGACGAAGCCTTTCAGCGCATCAATGAAGAAAACTGTATAGCCATATTTCTTGCCAAGGGTGCGGAGGACATTGGTCGCGCCAATATTGCCGCTCCCTTGGTGCCGAATATCGGTGCCAGCCGCACAGCTAATCAAATACCCCGTAGGGAACGATCCCAAGAGATACCCGGATGTAACGACGATAATGACTAAGATTAACACAGCGCAACTTACTGATAATGAATTACTTGAGATGTTAAATTTGGCATTACCGACATGCGCGAAAGCCAAACAGAAAGAACACGAATGTCTGAGATTGGAATCCCCCTGATCCGATGTGCGCCTTCAAGTGTTGTCGGTTTATAGAGCGCTAGTTTTTCTTTCGTTTCACGTCGAAGACCGGGGATCAATTCGTAGTTGAGATCGCTTGGAATACTTTGAGAACGAGAAGCATTTGTCCAGGATCCTTGCTCCGCTTCCCTTTCGATGTAGCCCTCAATTTTCGATTCCGTAACAAGCAGGTCCCATAAATCCATTGGGCCCTTCAATGATAGGTCCCCAACCATAAAATCCGGTCTTTTCATCAGTGCCCACAGTGACTGGCCATTCGACCTCGTGTTCTTGGCAACATCGCGGAGACGGGTTAGGTCTTGCTGTTTTGTCCTAAAAAGGTCCCAGCGAGCACCGGTAACAAGGCCAATGCATTGGGCCCGAGGCGTGAGACGCATGTCAGCATTGTCGTGCCGCAGACTCAACCGATTCTCGGCACGGCCCGTGAACATTCGATATGGCTCATCGATACCGCGACTAACTAAGTCGTCGATCAGGACGCCAATATAAGCTTCTGATCTCTGGAGAATAAAAGGTTCCTCGCCACGCACATTTAACGCTGCGTTGGCACCGGCGATCAAGCCTTGGGCGGCGGCTTCTTCGTAGCCGGAGGTTCCATTCACCTGACCCGCAAAATATAGGCCCTCGATGAGTTTGGACTCCAATGTCGGTTTTAGCTGCGTCGGCGGAAAATAATCGTACTCGACAGCGTAGCCGGGCCGCAAAACTTCCGCGTGTTCGAGTCCCGGAATGGTACGAAGAAACGCCACTTGCACATCGTAAGGCAGGCTGGTCGAGACTCCGTTTACATAGAATTCGTCCGTGTGGCGGCCTTCGGGCTCCAAGAAAATTTGGTGATGCGTGCGATGTGCGAAACGGACTACCTTGTCTTCAATAGAAGGACAGTAGCGAGGGCCGATGCCTTGTATTTGGCCTGAATGCAGAGCCGACTTATGTAGATTTTTTCTTACTAGGTCGTGGGTCGCCTCTGTCGTATTTGTAATCCAGCACGGCAACTGTTCCACGTGGAACTTCTCCCCGTCTGCGTGATTTAGCGTGAAAAACTCGTCGTCCGACTGCCGACGAATCGGCACGAAACTGAACCGAGGAGGAGGATCATCGCCGTATTGAATTTCGCAGGAAGAAAAGTTGATTGATTTCCGAGCTATGCGACAAGGGGTGCCGGTCTTGAAACGCGCTACTTCGAGACCAAGACTGCGAAGACTGTCGCTTAACCCGGAACTTGGCTCGGCCATTCGACCGCCCTCCTTGCTCTTGTCGCCGACATGTAGTAGACCGCGCAAGAAGGTTCCGGCCGTCAGAATCACTGCGGCCGAATAGAAACAAACGCCTAGGTCGGTCTCGACGCCGATTGCTTTTCCGCGCCGGACTAACAGGCGTCGCACCGTCGCCTGTTTCACGTCCAAGTTAGGCTCCGCTTCGACGATTGCTTTCATTCGGAATTGATAAGCTTTTTTGTCACATTGAACCCGGGGAGACCTGACGCACGGACCCTTTGATCGGTTAAGCAGGCGAAATTGAATTCCGGTTGCGTCCGCGTTTACACCCATCGCACCGCCCAACGCATCAATCTCACGTACTAAATGACCCTTGGCAGAACCGCCAATGGCTGGGTTGCAAGACATCTGAGAGACCGTGTCCAAGTTCTGAGTGAGCAACAACGTTTCACAACCCATCCGGGCCGCACCGAGAGCCGCTTCGACACCCGCGTGACCACTACCGACTATAATGACATCAAATTTATACATTAAATGCTTAATTTACAGCAGTTTGTGTTAGATCATTGGGAGCTGAACCCGGTACGACTACCGACGTAGGCCGCGCAGTAATGCGAAAAGCTATGCGGCTCAAAACAATCACCAACAGAACTGATGTCAGAAGTCCCATCCCCCAAACAACATACTCTATTGGGTGGGGGTGGCTTTTTCCTCGAAACAAATTCAGTCCCAACTGGCCGAGCGTGCCGAGATAGGCGTATAGGAATAAACCCGGAGCTTGGCCAATCGCAATCCACAGCAAGCATGGGCCAAAACGAATTGGCGTCAGACCATACACATAATTTAACAAACTTGTTGGAAACAACGGATTCAACTGGCTTAGCAAAATGATCTTCCAGCCCTCTCGTTTTACGGCCGGCTCGAGTGCTTGGTAGGCGGGATGACGTAGCAGCCTCGGTCCAAGCCAGCGACGCCCAGCAACCCGGCTTAGGAAAAAAGACAGCGCTGCTCCTGTCACATTGCCGACCCAAACAATTAAGAAACCCCACCAAAGCCCAAAAAAAAACCCTCCGCCTATGCTCAAAATCCCCCCCGGAAGAAGAAGGACGTTGCAGAGAGCGTAGAGTAGCGGGTAGCAAATGGCACTTATCACTCCCCATTTCATGACGTGCTGCTGAACCACCGCGATCCAGTCTGCGATGGGAAAAACGCGTTGCGCCAAAATCACGCCGCCGGCCAAAAGCAAAAGGCCGCCAATTTGAAAATAAATAACACGCAGCGCGTTCTTCATCCGGCGAGAGTCTAATGTCTCCTTGTGACCGCGACTAGTCCGCTTATGACAGATTACTCACGGCTCTCGCGGCCAGCAAAAGCATGGAAGCAATAAAGCGTAAACACGTGATACCACTTTGTTAAATCCGTGCTTAACAATACACCAACAAGTTCGAATAACGCGCTGCCGTTCGTCGTCAGGTTCGGTTCATGGTTACTCACTGGTTTGCGGTTCCAAACTTACCGACATCTGGTCTGCCCTCGAAAACTGGCACCCACGCCGCAGTTATTGGCACGCTTAAGATTAAGATTAAATGCGTATATAGAACGGAACTTAAAAGAAACCGTGTGCAGAACTCAGATTCCTGTTTAACTGCGAGCCTGACCGCCCGATTGAAATGAGTTATCTGGCAAACGAAATGGAAGTTGCCGAGGCACCGGAGCGAGCAGGCGTCCCCCCGACTTCGCGAACATGTCTTCCGAGTTTGGACCAAAAAGCTTCCGATCAATCGGAAAGTTTGTTCGAGCGTTTCGCCTGGCTTTATATCTTCTGCCGCGAAAAATTATTTCGCGATGATACAAAGAGAATTGTCGCGTCACTTTGGCCAGGAGCGCCTCCCGCCAGAGGCACGCAGTTGATCGAGCTTGGGTGCGGCCCCGGCTTTTATTCGTGTCGCCTCGCTGCGCAATTTTCGGAACTGTCGGTTTTGGGAGTGGATCGCTCACGAAAGCAATTGGAGTGGGCGCAGCAAAAGGGGCAGTCGCTAGGACTAACGAACTGCCGATTCGAGCGTGTGAACGTTCTCGCGCTTTCGAGTGCATCGGATCGTTTTGATGTTTTGCTCGCGTCGCGCCTTCTCACCATTTTGCCAGCCAGAGAAAAAGCTGTGGCCGAAATGTTTCGTGTTTTACGGCCGGGCGGGCGCTGTTTTGTCGCCGAGCCACGCTACACAATTTGGGCGTCGCTACCGCTCTTTGCCATGTGGATGTTGGCGGGTCTCACGCATTACGAAAACGGTTATCGTGAACCGCGCCGAGCCTCGGTCCTATCGCATCGCGCATTCGAAAATCTTTTTGCTACACAGCCTTGGAAACGTGTGAGCACGTGGCGTGATGGTCGGTATCAGTACGCGCTGTGCGAAAAAGGTTGAGTGGCTTACCGGATTCTCGCCCCAGATATTCGAGTATCGCTTGGCGCCCGTTCGTGCGCCCTTGCCGTCATGACGAAAGCGCCGCGCGCCGGCGCGGTGAAAACGCGTTTGATTCCGCCGCTCACGGCCGAGGAAGCAGCGGCATTGAATATTTGCTTCCTCCGCGACATCACTGCAGCTATTCAGAAGTCTGCTGATATCACCGGTTTATCGGCCGGCGTCGCGGTTTACACTCCTGTTGGAGCGGAAGAATCGTATCGCGGCATTTTACCGACGAAGTTTTTCTTGATCGCGCAGCGCGGAAACGGTTTTGGGGAACGTTTGCAGTTTGCGGTGCAAGATCTTCTCAACATTGGTTTCGTATCCGTCTGTTTGATTAACTCCGATAGTCCCACCGTGCCGGCCAGCGTTTTCACTGAAGCAACACAAGTCCTTGCTCAGCCTGGCGATCGTGTGGTGTTGGGTCCATCAGATGATGGTGGGTACTACCTGATCGGCTTAAAGAAATCGCATGCGCGTCTGTTCGAGGAAATCGATTGGAGCACGGAAAAGGTGCTGCAACAGACAATCGATCGCGCGCACGAGATCGATCTCGACGTTCACCTCTTACCTTCGTGGTTCGACGTCGATGATCACGCCACATTGCAACGCTTGAGCCGCGACCTGCTCGACTCAAGAACATGGTCACTGCGCACCGGCGACGAGAGCTTTCCTGACTAATCTTCTCGCCGGAGATGGCAGACGGCGCATTTGGCCTAACGAATGAACAAGAAGAGAGCACTCGTGACCGGCGGTGCCGGCTTGATTGGTTCGCACGTAGTCGATTTGCTTGTGCACGAAGGCTGGAAGGTTCGAATTCTCGACAATCTTGAACCGCAAACGCATCGCCGCGGCAAACCCGCGTGGATTAATCTCAGGGCGGAGTTTGTTGAAGGCGACCTTCGCGATCGAGAAACAATTGCCGCCGCCCTCGAAGGGATTGATGTCGTATTTCACCAGGCGGCCTACGGCGGGTACATGCCGCAGATCGCAAAGTATGTCCACGTTAACTCGTTAGGCACAGCGCAGATGCTGGAAGTCATTCGTGAAAACAAACTGTCGGTCAGTAAGATTATCGTTGCTTCGTCACAGGCTGTTTACAGCGAAGGCGCCGCGAGCTGCCCAAACCACGGTCTTGTCTTTCCGTCAGTGCGCCCGGTCGAACAATTACGCAGAGGTGACTGGGAAGTTCATTGTCCAGTCTGCGATGCGGTCACGCAGAGCGTTCCGACCCCCGAGCACGCGCCGGTTGGCGGCGAAACCGTTTATGGCCTAACGAAAGTCGATCAAGAGAAACTGGTTCTATTGTGGGGAAAGCAGATCGGTATTCCGACCGTTGCCTTGCGTTATTCCTGCACCTATGGACCGCGCCAATCGATTTTCAATCCGTATACCGGAGTGATCGCGATTTTCTGCACGCGGCTCCTCAATGGTTTACCACCGGTCTTTTTTGAAGACGGCGAACAGACGCGCGACATGTCGTTTGTCGAAGACATCGCGTGCGCCAATCTACTTGCTGCTGAAACGGACGTTTTGGATGGCCTTCCGGTAAATGTAGGTAGCGGTCGCGGCTTCTCTGTCCGTGAAATGGCCGAACGGATTTCCGAGGCGTTGAACATTCGCATCGCGCCGGAAATAAATGGCGAATTCCGACCCGGGGAAATGCGTCACCTAACGAGTGGAATTGATCGAATCCGCGCCGCGGGTTACAAGCCGCAAGTGGATTTGGCCGAGGGCATCGAGCGTTATCTCGATTGGATCCGGCAGCAATCGGATGTGCGCGATTATTTTAGCGAAGCGGCGACTATTCTCCGCGACAAAGGCATTGTTCACCGCGTAAATTCGGCGCGTGAACGACGTGCCGAGCAGTCCTGATTTTAATTCGCTGGTTGCGGAGCACGCGCGCAAGGATTTTCCGCTGCTCGATGCGCACATGAGCGTGGCCGACGCGCTCGAACGCATCCGGCGCGAAGGAGTCGGCGAGCGCGTCATTTATTTCTTCGCCGTGGATCCAGCGAAGAAACTTGTAGGCGTGCTGCCGACACGCCGCTTGCTGACGGCTCCGCTCGACAAGCGCCTCGATGACATCATGGTGCGCCGCGTCGTCGCTATCCCGGCAACGGCAACGGTTCTGGAAGCATGCGAATTTTTTGTTCTCTACAAATTTTTTGCCTTTCCGGTGGTCGATGAACAGCGACGCGTTGTTGGCGTCGTCGATGTGAGTTTATTTGCCGAAGAAATGCTCGAAGCGGGTGATCGTGAAGACGAACAACATCACACAACGCCGAGCCAGGATGTTTTCGAAGCACTGGGATTGCGATTGGCGCAGATTCGCGGTGCATCGTCGTTCCGCGTTTTTCGCTATCGGTTTCCGTGGCTTCTTACGACCGTTGCAGCCGGCACGGCCTGCGCGCTACTCGCCGGCGCGTTTGAAGCAACTCTGGCGCAACAGTCTCATCATCGCTTTTTTCCTCACCATGGTGCTCGGCCTTAACGAGAGCGTGAGCATGCAGTCCATGACGCTGACCATTCAGGCGCTTCGGCTGCAGGCGCCGACGCGCAGTTGGTTTCTGCAAAACTTGCGGCGTGAAAGCGTGACGGCGTTGCTTATTGGCGTCGCGTGCGGACTACTTGTGGGCGCGATCGTCTGGCTCTGGCGCGGCGATGCCAACGGCGCATTTGTCGTCGGGACCACCATCATCGTCTCGCTTTTCATGGCCTGCATATTTGGATTCAGCGTTCCGTCGCTTTTGCATGGATTGAAGCTTGATCCAAAAATTGCGGCTGGCCCGGTCACCCTGGCCGTGACCGATTTTTTCGCGCTCACGTTTTATTTCTCGCTCGCTTCCATCGTGCTGTGATGAATCCGGCGAATGTGTCGGTTGTCATCCCGGCACTGAATGAGGAGGAACCAATCGCTGATGTTGTACGGGCCTGCCTTGCGACCGGTTTGCCTAACGAGGTGATCGTGGTCGATAACGGGAGCACGGATCGCACGGCGGATTGTGCGCGAGACGCGGGCGCGCGTGTAGTTGCGGAACCAACGCCGGGATATGGACGAGCGTGTGCCGCGGGCGTCCGCGCCGTTTCGCCAAGCAGTAAAATCGTCGTGTTCCTGGACGGCGACGGCAGCGATTGTCCGGAGTTGATGGATCAACTCGTTAGGCCAATCGCAGAAGATCGGTTCGATTTTGTTATTGGTTCGCGCACCCGCGGCGAGCGCGAACGCGGCAGCATGAATTTCCAGCAGATTCTGTCGGGTCGCATTGCCGGGCTTCTACTTCGCCTTTTGTATGGAGTGAAATACACGGACATGTCGCCATTTCGAGCAATTCGTCGCGATGTGCTCGACCAGCTCGGCATGAAAGAGAAAACCTACGGCTGGAATCTTGAAATGCAGATGCGCGTGGCGCGCCGGGGCTTGCGCATTCTCGAAATCCCGGTGAAGCATCGGCGTCGCGCCGGCGGCGAATCCAAAGTGTCGGGGACGTTGCGCGGGACCTTCGTTGCCGGATTCCGCATCGTCGCAACATTGCTTCGAATCGCGGCTGAAGGTTCGGGTTGAGAAAGTCCTTCCTCCAGGTGGTGCAAGCATGGTTGTTGCTATGGTTAGAGAGCACCTTTTTGATTTCCCCTAACCAATTTGTTGCTCACAAGCGCCTGCCCATCAACACGAATGAAACCTGCAATCAGCGCCGTCGTTGCGCTGCTCTTGCTATTAGGCTCGCCGGTTCGTGCCGAATCGGAATACGACGTCAAAGCGGCCTATCTTTACAAGTTTACCAAATTCGTTGAATGGCCACGCGGCGCTTTCGCGTCCGCCGAAGCGCCTTTTGTTATTGGAATTATCGGACGGGATCCCTTTGCCGGCGAGCTGGACCGGCTGATCGAAGGCAACACGACGGGTGCGCGCCGGATCGAAGTCCGGCATTTCACTGCCAATGACAATGAGGCATTGCGCGAATGCCAGATGATCTTCGTTAGCGCCTCGGAACAACGTCGCCTTGGCACGATCCTGGCGGCGGTACAGGGACGGCCCGTGCTTTTGGTTGGCGAATCGGAGGGTTTCGCCAGTGCAGGTGGAATGTTGGGTTTTGCCCTGAGTGAAAAACGCGTCGGCATCGAGGTGAATTCTGCAGCTGCGCGTCAAGCCCGGCTCAAGATTAGCTCCCAACTACTTAACATCGCCAAAATTGTGAATTAGCTCGCATGAAGAACCTGCGCGATCGCCCAATTCGACAAAAGATCACGTTCATTATCATGCTCATTTCGAGCGTGGTTTTGCTGCTGACGTGCGCGGCGCTTTTCGCGATTCAAGCCTACACTTTGAAACAGCAATCCACGCATGAGCTTGCGGTGATTGCCCGGATCACGGCTCACAACAGCGCCGCTGCTGTCATGTTCAAGGACGAAGATGCCGCCGGCGAAACGCTCGCCGGGCTGAAGACGATGCCGCAGATCGTCAGCGCGCGCCTTGAGTTGACGGATGGACAACGCCTCGCGGTTCTCGGCGCCACACACGATGAAATCGAACTGAAATCGGCGCGTGTTACTTCGGGTTTCCGCATTGACGGGAATCGAATTCTACTCGCGCAACCGGTTATCCGTGATGGAAAACGCGAAGGAACGCTTTACCTGCTGGCCGACTTGCGCGCGATGTCAGCGCAGTTGCTGAAACTTTACGCTGGTATTTTCGCTCTCATCCTCGCTGCTTCGTTGCTTTTGGCATTCCTTCTTTCCAGCCGATTCCAGCGTTTCATCACGACCCCGATCCTGGGGCTTGCCGAGACTGCGCACACCATCGCGATCGACAAGGATTATTCCGTTCGTGCGAACAAAGTCTACGGCGATGAAGTCGGCGTCCTGACGGATTCCTTCAACCAAATGCTCGCACAGATCCAATCGCAGGATAGCGCGTTGCAACGTGCGCAGCGCGAATTGCGGGAACAAGTCGGAGTGCTTCAACGCGAAGTCAGCGAGCGTAAACGTGCCGAAGCTGCGCATGAACGTCTCACGGCCATCCTCGAAGCAACTCCAGACATCGTGATTAGCGCCGATCCACATGGAAACGCTTTCTACCTGAACCACGCCGCGCGTCAGGTCTTCGGTCTCGCCGACAACAGCGATATCAGCAATGTGAGAACGTTCGACGTTCATCCTACCTGGGCTCGCGATATCATTGCGCGGGAAGGTTTACCCACTGCTTTGGAGGAAGGATCCTGGGCTGGAGAGACCGCCATCATCAACTGCGAGAAGCAAGAGGTCCATGTTTCGCAGGTGCTGATCGCCCATCGAGGCCTGCACGGCGGGTTGGAATTTTTCTCGACCATCATGCGCGACATGACGGAGTGGCGGGAGGCGGAGGAGGCGTTGCGTCAGTCGCAGCAAAAGCTGCTTGAAACTTCGCGTCTCGCCGGCATGGCGGAAGTCGCAACCGGCGTGCTGCACAACGTCGGGAATGTTTTAAATAGCGTAAATGTTTCGGCCGGACTCGTAATTGAAAAACTGCGACGCTCGAAAGCGCCGAAGCTGGCTAAGGCCGCGGCGCTTCTTACCGAACACAACGGCCATCTCGGCGAATACCTAACGAACGATCCGAACGGGCAAAAGCTACCCGGTTATCTGGCCAAACTTGGCGAGTTCTTTGTCGTGGAAAACGCGGAGTTGTTGGAAGAGGTCGATCAGCTCGGCCGCAACATCGAGCACATCAAAGAAGTCGTAGCCATGCAACAGAGCTACGCCAAAGTCAGCGGCGTTTTCGAAAATCTGCCTGCGCACAGTCTCGTCGAGGACGCCATCGCGATGAACATCAGCGCCTTCGAGCGGCACGGTGTGAAAGTTGAGCGAAAGTTTTCAGCGGTTCCGCTCGTGCGAGTGGATCGTCACAAGGTGTTGCAAATACTCATCAATCTCATTCGCAACGCGAAGTACGCGCTCGATGAGGTGGAGCGCACGGATAAGACGATCACAATCTCGATCTTTGCCGTAAACAAGCGGGCCGTTCGCGTTGTTGTTGCCGATAACGGCATTGGGATCGCGGCCGAAAATCTGAAACGGGTTTTCGCCCACGGCTTTACGACACGCGAAGAAGGCCATGGATTTGGATTACACAGTGGTGCGAACGCGGCTCATTCCATGGGCGGGTCACTTTCTGCTGCTAGTGCCGGCTTGGGTCGGGGTGCGACCTTTACTCTGGAGCTTCCAATTACTTCCACCACGCCAAACGCATGAATACGACTCCCCTAACATCACAGTTGGAAAACAACCGCATTCTCATCATCGATGACAATCCGGCGATTCATGAAGACTTCCGGAAAATTCTGGGCCCGGCCGATGCCAAACTCGCGCAGGAGCTCGACGCGGATGAAGCCGCTCTGTTTGGCGACGAGGCCAATGCCGCTCGCGCGTGGAGTTTTCAGATCGATTCCGCTTTTCAAGGTCGGGAAGGCCTGGAGAAAGTGCGCGCGGCATTTAAGCATGAACGTCCCTACGCAGTCGCCTTTGTTGATGTACGCATGCCGCCCGGTTGGAATGGCGTCGAGACAATTTCGCGGATTTGGAAAGAATTTCCCGATCTGCAAATCGTGATTTGCACCGCGTATTCCGATTATTCCTGGGACGAGATCGCGAGAACTATCGGAAACACCGATCAGATGCTCGTCCTCAAAAAACCGTTCGACAACGTCGAGGTTCTGCAAATGGCTCATGCGCTCTCGAAAAAATGGCAGCTCACGCACATGGCGCGGCGACAAATGGAAGAGCTCGACGCCTTGGTCAATCAGCGCACCGCGGAATTGCGCGCCGCGAACGCGCGACTCGTCGGCGAAGTTGCCGAGCGCACCGCCGCTGAAGAAGCGCTGCGTAAATCCGAGGAGCGTTTTTCAAAAGCATTTCACAGCAGTCCGGTGCCGATGATCATTCAGCGACCGGATGGAAAAGATTGTCTCGACGCAAACAGCAGTTTTCTCGAACTCTTGAATGCGACGCGCGAGGCTGTCCTCGCCGGAGAGACACCTTTGTGGGCCGAAGAAATTACCGCCACGGAAATTGGCGAGGCGCTTACTGCCGGGCGAGTGGTTCGAAACCTGGCCGCAACAATCTGCACCACCGCCGGGGAGATTCGCGAAGTCTTAGTTGCGGCAGAAAAGCTCGAACTTGGCAGTACGCCGTATCATCTCCTGATTCTTCAGGACATCACCGATCGCGTGCGTTTGGAGAACGAACTTCGGCAGGCGCAAAAGATGGAAGCGGTCGGTCGACTCGCGGCCGGCGTGGCGCACGATTTCAACAACATTCTTACCGTAATTCTCGGCAACACTTCGATGCAGTTGCGCAATCCGCATTTGGACGAAAAACTCAGCGCTTCATTGCATCAGGTGGCACGTGCGGCGGAACGCGCCACGGCATTAACACGTCAACTTCTCGCTTACAGCCGCAAGCAAATGATTCAGCGTCGTCCCGTCGCGCTCAACGAAGTCGTTGAACAAACCGTGACGATGCTGCGGCGCATCATCGGCGAACACATCGCGATTGATCTGCAGCTTGCGCCGGAATTGCCACCGATATTTGCCGATGCGAGCAACGTCGATCAGGTGATCATGAATCTTGCGCTTAATGCGCGGGATGCGATGTCGGACGGCGGCAAGCTGACCCTAACGACTGTGCGCGTGGAAATTGATGAAGCGGCGCGGTCCCGCAATCCCGAAGCGCAGCTTGGTCCACACGTCTGTCTGGCGGTGAAGGATACCGGCTATGGAATGGATGAAGCGACGGTTGCCCGGATTTTCGAACCATTCTTTACCACCAAAGATCCCGGAAAAGGCACTGGTATGGGCCTCGCCACGGTCTACGGCGTGTTGAAACAACATGGCGGCTGGCTCGAAGTGGACAGCGCGCCGGGGCGTGGAACAACCATTCGCGCTTTCTTCCCCCTGAGCGCCGATGGCGTCGCTCCGATTTCAACGCGGATCGAAAAACCGTCCGCTGATCTCACGCCTAACGGAAGCATTACCATACTCGTCGTGGAAGATGAGGAGATGTTGCGGGAATTCGTCAGCGACGCACTTAACGCGTTAGGCTACCGGGTCTTGTCGGCGTCGAACGGCCGCAGTGCGCTCGACGTTTGGACCGCGCATCGCGACGAGATCGATTTGTTGCTGACCGATGTCGTGATGCCTGAATCCATATCCGGCCGACAACTTGCTCACAAACTCATCATGGATAAGCCGGACCTGAAGGTCATCTTCACCAGCGGCTATAGCGCGGAATTGTTCGGCTCGGAGTTCGAGCGTGAAAAGGAGCATGTGTTTCTGGCGAAGCCGTATCTTCCCGATCGCCTCGCGCAGACAGTTGCGGCGCATCTTCAATCACAGCCTGTTGGTGTCGCCTAATGGCCTCCGAAACGGATCAGATCAGAAAACAGGAAAAGCTGACCAGCGTCGCTCCGGCAACGCGCGCACAATCTCGAGCGACAACCAAGCCTTCAGATTCCAACGGCAAACTAAAAAGCATTTTTGGTGTGGCCGTTTTGATTGCAATTGCGTTGGCCGCGGGCTTCGGCATCTGGAGTCTATCGCTCCGTTTGGTTCCGCAATTGGTGCCAGCGCCGGCACCAGCCGCGCGCGATGCGGCGCCGATCGTTCCGGCAAAAAGTATCGCGGTGCTGCCCTTCAAGGATTTGAGCGAAGAGAAAGACAACGCATTTCTCGCCACAGGTGTGCAGGATGACATCCTCACCGCGCTTTCGAAACTCCCCGATCTCAAGGTCATCAGCCGCACATCCGTCAACACTTATCCGGCAGGCGTCGCACGCGACTTGCACGAGATTGGCCAGGCGCTCCGCGTCTCATATGTTCTGGAAGGGAGCGTTCGCCGCACTGGCGAGAAAGTACAGGTGGCCGTCCAATTACTCGATGTTTCCAATTCTATTCCGGTTTGGAAGCAAACCTACGATCGCGACCTTAGCGAAATCTTTGCAATTCAGAGTGAGATCGTCGGACAGATCACCACTCATCTTCATGCGCCATTTTCAGCGCAAGAAAAAGCGGCCGTTGAGCAACGCCCGACCAAAGATCTCATCGCTTACGGTCTTTACGTACGGGCGAAGGAGCTCATCGCCACCATTTCCTTCAATTCCCAGATCAACGACAAGCTGCTCAAGGCTGTTCAGTTGCTCGATCAATCGATTGCGCGCGATCCGGATTTCTTTCTTGCCTATTGCCAACTATCGGCCGCGCACAATTATCTCTACTTTTTCGGCTACGACCACACTCCTGCTCGACTCGCTTTGGCGGATAGCGCGCTCAAAGCCGTGATGCGGTTGCGCCCGGACGCAGGCGAGACTCATCTCGCGCAGGCCGATTTTTTCTACCGCTGCTATCTCGATTACGAGAAAGCGCGCGCGGAGCTTGCGCTTGCCCAACGCACTTTGCCTAACAACTCGGAAATTTTCGAGCTCACTGGTTACATCGATCGGCGTCAGGGTCTTTGGAATGAATCTGCGCGCAGTTTGCAAAAAGCGCTCCAGCTCGACCCGCGGAACTTTTTCATGCTCCAGCAAATCGCGACCAGTTATCAGGAATTCCGGCAATTTGGGGCGATGGCTGCTGCCTTGGATCGTGCGCTCGCCTTAGTTCCTCGGGATTTGGACACGCGCGTCACGCGCGCGGTGGTGGAACTGGAATGGAAGGCCGACACCAAGCCCTTGCACAAAACCGTCCACGCCATTTTGGCGGAAGATTCCACGAAGGCAGTCGATTTGGCCGATCAATGGTTGTACCTCGCGCTTTGCGAGCGCGATGCCGCTGCTGCAGCCGAAGCGCTCGCCGCTATCTCGCCAGATGGAATATCGACCGATCTTAACTTTCCGCGTTCGTGGTGTCAGGCTCTTGCCGCCCGGGCCAGAGGTGATGCGGCGGCTGCTCAAGTTGCTTTCGCGGCTGCCCGTGTCGAAGTGGAACGCATCGTGCACGAGCAACCGGAGTATGGACCGTCGTTATGCGTCCTCGGATTGATTGATGCCGGACTTGGGCGCAAAGAAGAAGCGATCCGCGAAGGCCGCCACGCGGTCGAGCTCCTGCCCCTAACGAAAGATTCAATCGATGGGGCGGAGCTGATGAAATTTCTTGCCGTCATTTATGCGTGGACCGGCGAGAAAGACCTCGCGATCGACCAAATTGCCGCCACCCTGCGGATCCCAAGCACTTTGAGCTACGGCAACCTCAAATTGCACCCCTACTGGGACGCGTTGCGCGGCAATCCGCGATTCGAAAAAGTCGTTGCTGATCTTGCGCCGAAGAACGCGGAGCAATAATCCCGTCGCAAAAAAAGAATCGCGTCGCCCTGCGATTCTGTGGAAACAATAGCGGCGATGAGCCGCGCAAAAGCAATCGGAACCGGTCTCGTCGCTGGCGCGCTTGCCGGGCTCGTCATGACCGTCGTCATGCTTGTGCTCGCTTGTTTTGGCGTCGCGACACCGCTCGCCATTTTCGGCGATCGGCTCTCCGTTTTCATTCCGGCGGACACTTTTCTCAAACTGATGGGCCGCGTCGGCGGCTACAATCACATGAAACAACTCGGTGTCAGCTCAGTCATGGGCGGGCAGATCGTTGTCGGGGCAATCGGCGGCGCGGTTTACGGACTCGTTAGGCGCAGCGCGCCAAAGCGGAGCCGATTCGGGACGATCGTGGTCTTCACGCTTTTGCCGCTGATTGTCGTCGCGGCAGTCCTTTGGCCAGTGCTTGGAACCAACTACCGCGGTTTCCCCATGGGGATCGCAACCGTGATCACGCTGCTCGGCTTGCTCGTCGCGTTCATTGCTTTTGAGCGGACACTTGTCTTGAGCTTTCACGTTCTCACGCGACCCGTCTCGCTCTATGGCCGCGAAGAATGGAGTCCCGGCATCGGCCGCCGCGCGTTTGTGCTTTCCGCGCTCGGTCTTTTGATCGCGGGCGGCGGCGCCGCCGTTGTCCGAAAACTTTTTCGTGCTGCGACATTCAGTTACGACGGCACGCAGTACAAAGGTGAAATGGTTAAGCCGATTACGCCTAACGAGCAATTCTACTGCGTGACCAAGAACGTCGTCGATCCCGTTGTCGAAGCGGCGCGTTGGCGGTTGGAAATCACCGGCCTGGTCAAAACACCCGCGCACTTATCGTTTCGAAGAATTAATGTCGCTTCCTGCTGTCGATCAGGAAACAACGTTGATGTGCATCAGCAATTTGCTCGATGGCGGATTGATGAGTAACGCGGTTTGGAAAGGCATACCAATGCGGGTCCTTCTCGAATCGGCCGGCCCGCTCGAAGGCGCAGCCAAAGTTCGGCTGCACGGCGTCGATAACTACACCGATACGTTCCCACTCACGAAAGCGCTGGAGCCAACCACGCTTGTTGCTTATCAAATGAATGGTGAGCCGCTACCCGATCGCCACGGTTATCCAGCCCGCGTAATTGTTCCCGGATATTTCGGCGAGAAACATGTGAAGTGGGTCACGCGCATCGAAGTCGCGAATGCAGAGGCGGTGGGATTTTATGAAAAGCAGGGTTGGGGACCGGACTTTATGGTGCCGACGCGGTCGCGCATCGATGTGCCGGACAACTGGTCGGCAATGAAGCTGGCTGATGTCGTGAATGGAATCCAAGTGCGTGGCGTCGCCTTTGGAGGAAACCGCGGCATTTCGAAAGTGGAGATGAGTTTCGATGATGGAAATACGTGGACGGATGCAAAGCTCGATTATCCAGGAACGAAACTGACGTGGGCGCTCTGGAGTTGCGACTGGCGGCCGGAAGGCGCGGGCGATTACTCGTTAGTCGTACGCGCGACCGATGGCGACGGCAAGGTGCAGGAGTACGACGAGCAGCGGCCGTTCAAGTCGGGTACGACCGGTTTTCACAAGATCTGGGTATACATCCGCGCCTAACGAATCATGGCTGACACCGTGGGCACCAAGCGGTGGTGCGACCGCCAATCGTTGCGCGACGCAGTTTGATCTTGTGCTTCGGACAAAGTCCGCCGGCTTTCCAACGTTGGTGGATAAGCCATGTTTTCGGCGGATCGGAATAATCTCGCGCCAGCGTGCGCAAAGATTCGCGTGCGACAAACTTCGATTCCTTCAGTAAAGCAGCGCGATTTTTCACCGTGAGTTTTCCTGAGCGTTTTGCTGGGTGAATTTTCGTGCGCCACAAAATTTCATCCGCCATCCAGTTCCCGATGCCGGGAAATCCGTTTTGCATGAGCAAAACCGCTTTGATCGGAGCTTTCCTGTGCCGGTGCAGAAACTCATCGACAAACTTCTGATCAAAACCGCGCTCGACAATCTCGGGAATATTGAACCGCCACCACTCGGGCGCGCCGCTTTCGTGGTGAAATCGAACGCGCCCGAACTGCCGTGAATCCCGAAAGACGAGAGCGCGTTTTGCCTGTTTGAGAACGAGGTGATCATGTTTTCCGGCGCGAAAGTTCGGTTGCTCGATCCGCATGTGTCCCGTCATCCCCAGATGCAACCCGAGGAGATTGTCGCCGGAAAACTCGATGAGGATTTGCTTTCCACGGGCAACAGAGCGGAGGAAACGCGCTCCAGTCAATCGCCTAACGAGCGCAGTGGTATCGGTTTCGCGAAAAATACGTTTGCGCGGATGGATTTTTACCGCCAGTACTTTATTGCCGATTCCGGGATCCCATTGTCTTCGAAAATATTCGACTTCGGCGAGCTCAGGCATGGCGGAACATAGACTTCCAGTCTGTGCGCCCCGCGGATTTCCAAATCCGCGGGATACACGTGTGCGTGCAAAATGCCCGCTGGCCGCACAGGCTACAAGCCTATGTTCCGGTTGCGGGGTATGCTAACTTTCAGCGTGGAAAAAGTTATCATTATCGGGAGCGGTTGCGCCGGCTTGACCGCCGCCATTTACGCCGCGCGCGCGAAGCTGGAACCGCTTGTTCTCGAAGGCCCGCAACCCGGCGGTCAGTTGTCCACCACCACCCTGGTTGAGAATTTTCCCGGGTTCCCCGACGGCATCGACGGTCCGCAGCTCATTCTCAACATGCATTCGCAGGCGGAAAAATTCGGCGCCCGTTTTTCCTACGCCGAAGTGACCGATTTTGAAATGCGGGATCGCACATTGCGGATCAAGGCGGATGACGAATGGCTCGAGACACAATCGTTGATCATCGCCAGCGGCGCATCCGCGCGCTATCTCGGTTTGGAAAATGAAGAGAAGCTGATCGGCCACGGCCTAACGAGTTGTGCGACATGCGACGGCGCCTTTTACAAAAACGTTCCGGTTGCCGTCATCGGCGGCGGCGATTCCGCGGCGGAGGAATCACTATTCCTGACAAAGTTTGCCTCGAAGATTTATCTTCTCCATCGCCGCGACAGTTTGCGCGCGTCCAAGATTATGGCCGAGCGCGTTCTCGCGCACGAGAAAATCGAGCCGATCTGGAACACGATCGTGGTCGAGTACATCCCAGATGAAAAAGGCGAAATGAAAACGATCAAGCTTCGAGATGTGCACACGCATCAGGAACGTTTGCTCGATGTCGCCTGCGTCTTTGTCGCGATCGGTCACGACCCGAACACGAAAGCGTTTGCCGGGAAACTGGAGACCGATCCCGATGGTTATCTGATCGCAAGGCATCTGGCCGAGAGCAAACATCCCGGCATTTTCATCGCGGGGGATGTAGCGGACCGGGTCTATAAACAAGCGGTGACTGCTGCCGGTTCCGGTTGCGCTGCCGCGATCGAAGCGGAGCATTACCTGAGCGAGCTTGAGTCACACGCTCGTTAGCTTTTATTCTCGTTAGGCAAAACGCCCGCGTTTGAAGATTTGCGACGTAACTCAGTTTTACTCGCCGCTCAGCGGCGGCGTGAAGCGCTACGTCCATGAAAAGATCAATTACATTCAGAACGCGCCGGACGGAAACGAGCATGTTCTCATCATCCCAGGTGAGAAAACGGAGGTAATCGAGGACAGGCGGTCGCGCATTTATTCCATTCATTCACCGCTGCTCTCCCGCACATCGCGCTACCGCATCCTGTTTAATCTGCGCGCGATAGAAAATGTGTTCGAGCGCGAGCGGCCCGACATTATTGAATCGGGCGATCCATATCAGGTCTCGTGGAAAGCGATCGCGTCCGGCCACGCACTGCGCATTCCGGTGGTTGGTTTTTATCATTCACATTTCGCCGAGGCCTACCTGCGCAGTACCGAGAAATTTCTCGGACACACGGCCACGGAAGCGGTGATGGACCTGGCGCGCCGCTACGTTTGTAAGTTGTACAATCAATTTCAGGTCACGCTCGTGCCGTCTTTACGACTGGGGCGACTGCTCCAGGACTGGGGAGTTGAGAACGTGCGCGGAGTCAATCTCGGTGTGAACACGGAAGTTTTTCGTCCCGGGCCCGACGATGCCGCATCGACTCGCGACTCGTTAGGCGTGGCTTCCGATCAAAAACTACTGCTCTACATTGGCCGTCTGGCCGCAGAGAAAAATACGCAGACCCTTTTCCGCAGTTACGAACTACTCACGCAGCGATTCCCGTCCCGTTTTCATCTGCTTGTCATCGGTGACGGAGCGCAACGAGAACAATTGCGCCAACTGCGCAGCAGGATTGGCGGCGTGAGTTGGATTCCCTATTGCACGGAATCAACGGAGCTCGCGCGATACTACCGCGCCGCCGATCTTTTTGTTCATCCCGGCATTCAGGAAACGTTCGGCTTCGTCGCCCTTGAAAGCCAGGCCTGCGGCACACCGGTCGTCGGAATTCGCGGCAGTTACATGGACCGCATCATTTTTCACGAGCAGGGCGCATGGGCGGACGAGAATTCGCCGGAAGCGCTCGCGAATGCGATCGAGAAATTTAGCGAAACAAAATTACAGAAGCTCGGCGAAATTGCATCACGCATGGCGGACGAACGCCACGCCTGGGACCATGTGTTCAAGCACCTCTTCCGCATCTACGCGGAAGTGAAGCAAAACTTTCGCGCCGGCTGACGCCGCTCAGTTGATGGTGAAGTTTCGAATGCGAGCGCGAGAAGCCGGCGTTTCGAACGAAATGGATTCGAGATTTCCATGAGAGAGTTGTTTAGCGAAGGTCGTTAGGCGTGTTTTTATCGAAACGAAAATGTTTCGCGTGACGCGGCTTCCGGGATGACGTTGCCGGAATTGCTTTTCACCTGGGCGACATCCGAAGCGTTGATCGCCCCGCTCACTGTGACATCGGTGCGGAAATTCGACGCGTTTATTGGCACGCCCACCTGAGTTTTGACCTGCGCGACGTCGGACGAATTGACCGATTTGTTTGCCGTCGTGTCACCGAGTAAAAAATTTACGCTAACCGCGGTGCTGGGCAGACTCTGATTAAAACTATCGGTGAGTCCTTGCAGCGTCACCGTCAGCGTCTGCGCGTTAACGACGCCGGTTAGGTTTACCGTTATTGTGTTCCCGGAAATAACGGGGCTGCCTGATACGCTGCCAACGCCGCCCGTCACGCTCGCCGTTCCGCTCATCATGTTATTGGTGAATGTAAACACGAGCGTGTGACCAGAAGCGCCATGACGGCATTCCACTCCGGGCGCACCGCTCAACGGCAGGTCCACGTCGAAATCTCCCGCGGCGCCGTGCGTTTTGCGTGAGACTGCACTGGTCAACTGTAACGCCGGGGTCGCTGTTGTGAGAGTGATCGACCAGCCGCCGGCCAGTTGCCCGGAATTCCCGGCAACGTCATCGACGATATAAAGCTTCCACGTTCCGTTTGGATTTGTGCCGATGAATGGCGCAAAAGAGTTTCCGTACGGTCCGACTAGTGGCGCGGGCGGCGGGAACCCGTCAACATCGCCGACCGGATCGAAATTTGTCGGAGCAAATGTGCCAGATGTGAGCTGAGCGCCACTCGGCATTGGTGTCGCGGAGGAATTGTCGAAAGCGAAGGTCAAATTGCTCACCGGAAAAAATGTTCCGACATCGGACATGAGCATGACGTTTTGCCCGCCGGGCCCGACCAGCAGCACATCGACGTCGGCCGGGTAGAAATGGGAAAAATTATTGAGCGTAATGGAAATGCTCGTTAGCTGCTGTCCCGCGCCGGAGACGACGATCGGCGATGGATAAACCGACGCCGCGCCCGACGCCGCACCGGGATTCGGAATCGTGATCGGATTGGTATTGGAAAATGTTTGCGCGCAAATCACGCTTTCGGTGGCGAGGAGAAGCGTGATCGTAAGAATCAAGCGTAGTGATTCCATAGAAGTAGCGTGGAACCGATGGATTTCTCTGTTATTTCCGAATCCCGCGAAACACCCGACCATCGGTGAATGTGAGGCTCCCGTTATCCGTGGTTTTTGCGTCTTGGTCAATATTATTCCGGTTTCGTAGGCGGCAGATTTTGGGGGAATTCCGTCGCATTTCGTGCCATCGTCGCGGCGTATGAAGGAGAACGCTTCCTTTAGCATTCGCGGTTATCGGCCATCCGATCGCGACGCGGTCCGACGGCTGTGCTGCGAAACCGGATTCCTCGGCGAGCCGATCGATCCAGTTTATGAGGATCGCGAATTGTTCGCCGACTTCCTAACAACTTATTACACCGACCACGAACCCGAATCGTCCTTTGTCCTCGAGCATCATGGCGAGTTGCGCGGATATTTGCTTGGCTCGCGCAAGCCGTTGCTGAATCAGCTCTATGCCTTTCAGCAGAACGTTGTTCTCTGCCTGCGAGCGCTCGCGCGTTATCCCCGCTACAATCCGCGTTCGCGTCGATTTATCCGCTGGGTCTTCGGGAATGGCTGGCGCGAAGTTCCGGCAGCGCCGCGACGTGTCCCGCACTTTCACATCAATCTGTTGCCGGATGCGCGCAAAATGGCCACGACCCGCGCTCTCATGAGCGCATACTTGAGTTATCTGTATCGCTGCGGCGAGAAATACGTTTACGGCCAGATCGTTACCTTCGAAAGCCGGCGCGGCGAGAAAATGTTCGAGCGCTACGGTTTCAAGGTTTTGAATCGCGCCGAGATCACGAAATACAAAGCGTTCTATCCCGAGTCGGTTTATCTGAGCACGGTCGTTAAGGCCCTCGAAACGGCGGAACCGTTGTCCGTTGTCTCGCAATCGCGCAACTAGTGCAATTATGAATCGCAGCGATTCATAATTTTCAATGTTGGTCCGCGTGATTAGTTAATGGTGAAGTTCGCTGGTGAAATCGAAAAGAAGATGTTGCCGACAGCTTCAACCTTGATGCGGGCGCTGGAAGAAGTAACACCGGCGGGAAGCGTAACTGTTTCGCTACCGTCGTTAGGCGTGCTAGCCAAGAGGGTGTAGGGATAACTGTAACCGCCGTCGGTTGAAAGCGAGATCTTCACATTGGTTGTGTTGACCGGAGGCAGGTTTGTTCCTGTCACGTTCCAAGTGACGTTAAGATTGGATCCATTCGTGAAAGGACCACTGCCGCTCGGAGCAGTCACCGCGAAGCCGGTGCCATTCTCGATTATAGTCACAGCCGTATCGGCCGAATTTACAGCGCCGCCGTTGACGCGATTATCACGCACAGTCAGTCGGAAATTGAGCGTGCGGTTAGTAATAGGCAGCGTCTCACCATGAGGCGGGGCCACGTTATCAAAGATTCCGGCGACGATGTTTCCGATCTTCGGGAAAATGCGAGTGGACGTGTAGGTCGGATAAAATGTCCGAAAAATTGGGCTGCTTCCATTGTCAGGCGTATTACCCGCCTGGGCCGGACCGAGATCGCGTTCCTCCCAGCAATAGGTCAGAGTATCGCCATCCGGATCGCTGGCGTTTCCCGTTAGTGCGAATGGCGTTCGGCTGGGAATGGTGTGGTTAACTCCTGCGCTTACTGTCGGCACAGTGTTGCCGGTAGCAGTTATGACCGGACAGTTATTCCCGACGTCCGTCGTTGTGTAACTCACAATCTCACTGATGTTATCGAATAAGAAGTAGGCGTCGCTGTTTGGAGCGAGATCGTCATCGACCCCGCAGATAGCAGCATAGGCCATGATAGTGCTACCGCTTCCTGGTTCGTAAGCATGTGAGCCACTATAATTGCCGCCTGCGCAGTGGCTGCCCGTGCCGTTGAATGTGTGATTGCCGCCAAACTGGTGTCCCATTTCGTGCGCGACATAATCAACATTAAACGGGTCGCCGATCGGATTTGGCTGCCCGGTAGTGCCAAGTGCCTTCTGCCCGTTACGGCAAACAACGCCCACGTAGGCGACACCGCCGCTGCCAGTGGTGAAGACGTGACCGATGTCGTAATTAGGCGATCCGATCCTGCTATCCAGGTTCGATTGATTTTCGCCGTACGCACTGGCGTCGTTGCTGTACGGATCGGGACCGTTCGTCGGATTGCCCGTGGTGGGGTAAATGATGGTGTCGTTGTTCGCGATCAATTGCAGACGTATCGCAAAATCTTCCTCGTAAATGGCGCTTACTCGGTTCATCACGACAACCACCGCCGCCAGGCCCGAGGCCACGGTGTTACCGGTGAAATTTGTAAACGTGCTGTTCGCGGCGCAGGCCAGGCGATACGTGCGTAATTGCGTGCCTGAACTGGTAGCGGGCGTCGTGCTCTTGGTAGCGCGGCTAGTATTGCCGGGTGTTAAGCAGACAAAGCCTTCTGCCCGCGGGTTGCGGAAAACGTCGCGCTTATAATAGCTGATGTAGATGCGGTCGTTGCCGCGATAGCATGGATCAATGTAGATGGCGCCGTTGCCGGTGCGAATTTGTGCATGTATCCCGGCCGGCGTGAAATCGAGAGCGAGTCTTGCGCCCGGGTCGTCCAGTCCGCGGCCGCGGTAAGTTTTAATCTCGGGATATTTGGCGGCCAAATCCGGATGCATGATGGCGACTTCTTCCACCGCGAATCGCAAGTATTTTCCCTCCTCGGGCATCGGTAGCGATATCTCCACCGCTGGCTCTTTCCTACCGGTGGGCAGAACAACACCCGGTGGCGGCGCTTGCAGGAGAATGGATTTGATCCGCTCAATGTCAGCAGTGAACGGCTGACCGCCCATCAATGGTTCCAGCACAGAATTTTGGCCGGGCACAGCTGGCACCTGCTTACGCAATTGATAGAGACCGTCCGGCGATGCGCGCGTCACCGCCGCGAAGGTGGAAACGCAGCCGCAGAATAAAACAAAAAGGCTTAACGCGGCGAGCGTGCAGGAAGAACGAATTGGATCCGGGATTTTAATATCAGAAGTTCGTTGGTTGATGAGAAATTGTCGCTAGGGAATCGGCTTGTGGACCGAGATCAAGATTTTAGCATCCTTGTCAAAAATTTGGAACCAGGCGAGCCTTTGGTTGTTCGTCCTCGGCAGGACGATGGTAGATTCCACTCCCATCGCCGCAAGGAAACCTTCTGGGACAGAGAGATCAGCAGTAGTGATAGTGCGGCGGGCGCATCTCATTACGCGAGGCTTATCCGCCGCATTAAACCACCCTTGTTTGTCGAAGGGTGTGCGGTAAAGTGAACACGCCTTTTTGCCGGCATAGCTCAGTTGGTAGAGCAGCTGATTTGTAATCAGCAGGTCGTCGGTTCGAATCCGACTGTCGGCTCTCGAAACCGTCGCGGCTAACGTGTTGGCCAAAAGAAAAACCATGGTCCGACAAATCCGACAGCGACCCCGCTGAGCGGACTGAAGACGGCAAACCAGAACGAGATTGTCTTGGGCTTTGGACACGTCGCTGTTTTTTGCGAGGGCCGTGGTTTGCTGCCGATCAATTTGTTTGCCGGCAACGTGGGCCTTTACTAGACGTGCATAACTAGAGCAGAGTACGCTGACTAAGGATGAAGCCAGTAACAAAATCAATCAAAGAGGGTCGGGCATGGAAAGCTCTGGCCGCCCACCACCAGAAGATTCGTGAGCTGCATCTGCGGAAACTTTTTGCGGATGATTCCACACGCGGCGAACGCATGGCTGTCCAGGCGGCAGGTTTATACCTGGATTACTCGAAGAATCGCGTCACTGACGAAACCGTGAAGCTACTTGTACAACTCGCAGAAGAAGCGGGCTTGCGCGAGCGCATCGACGCGATGTTTCGCGGCGACAAGATCAATATCACGGAAAACCGCGCCGTTCTGCACGTAGCTCTGCGCGCCCCAAAAGGGGCGTCGATCGTCGTCGATGGCAAGAACGTTGTCCCAAATGTCCATGCCATCCTCGACAAGATGGCCGACTTTTCCGATCGCCTGCGGAGCGGGGCTTGGAAAGGTTACACGGGCAAGCGCATTCGTAACGTCGTCAACATCGGGATAGGTGGCTCTGATCTCGGGCCGGTCATGGCCTATGAAGCATTGAAGCACTACAGCGAACGAGCCATCACCTTTCGCTTCGTTTCCAACGTCGACAGCACCGACTTCGCGGAAGCCGTTTGGGATCTCGAGCCGGCAGAAACTCTCTTCATTATTTCTTCAAAGACTTTCACAACGCTGGAAACAATGACGAATGCGCGAACGGCTCGCGATTGGTTGCTTGCGGGTCTCGGAGGCGATGAGAAGGCAGTCGCGAAGCATTTCGTTGCGGTATCGACCAATGCCTCGGAAGTGGCGAAGTTCGGTATTGATACGGCCAACATGTTCGGATTCTGGGACTGGGTCGGTGGGCGCTATTCGATGGATTCGGCGATCGGCCTTTCCACGATGATCGCGATCGGTCCGGATAACTTTCGCGCAATGCTGGATGGCTTTCACCAGATGGATGAGCATTTCCGTACCACCTCCTTTGAACGCAACCTGCCGGTTCTCATGGGGCTGCTGGCTGTTTGGTATAATGACTTCTTCGGCGCAGCGACCGTAGCTGTCCTTCCTTACGAGCAATACCTCAAACGCTTTCCAGCCTACCTCCAACAACTGACCATGGAGAGCAACGGGAAGCATGTCACCCTGGATGGAAGTAAAGTCTCCTACGATACCGGCCCGATTTACTGGGGTGAGCCGGGAACGAACGGCCAGCATTCTTTTTACCAGTTGATCCACCAGGGCACCCGGCTCATTCCCTGCGACTTCATCGGCTTCTACCAGACGCTCAATCCTATCGGACGTCACCATGATATCCTGATGGCAAACATGTTTGCGCAAGCTGAGGCGCTCGCTTTGGGCAAGACAGAAGAAGAAGTGAAGGCGGAAGGCACGCCGGACTGGCTTGTGCCTCACCGCGTCTTCGAAGGTAATCGCCCCTCGAACAGCATTCTGACCGAGCGGCTGACGCCCGAAACTCTCGGTAAGCTCGTGGCGTTGTATGAGCACAGTGTCTTCACACAAGGAACGATTTGGAACATCGACTCGTTCGACCAATGGGGTGTCGAGCTAGGCAAGCAACTGGCCCAGCGGATTATCCCTGAACTGGAGAGCAGGGATAAGTCTGCTCTTACCCATGATAGCTCAACGAATAATCTGATAGGGCAATATAAGAAACAGAAAGAAGCAAAATGAAATCGACAGACTTAAGCGAACAACAACTGCGGAAGGTAAAGTCAGATCCAGGCTTCATCGCGGCGCTGGATCAAAGCGGTGGTAGCACGCCCAAGGCGCTTGCTCAATATGGAGTCAAAGAAACCGCGTGGTCCAATGACGAGGAGATGTTTGGCGTCGTGCACCAGATGCGCACCCGTATGATTACGAGCCCGAGCTTCAGTGGCGAGCGGATCATCGGCGCAATCCTCTTCGAGAACACGATGGATAGAGACATCGAAGGCCAACCTACTGCTGACTATCTCTGGAACGTAAAGCGTGTCGTGCCGTTTCTGAAGGTAGACCAGGGGCTTGCACCTGAGAAGGATGGCGTCCAGCTGATGAAGCCGATACCAGGACTTGCCGCACTGCTCGAGAGAGCCATAAGCAAGCGGATCTTCGGAACCAAGATGCGGTCGTTCATCAAACAGGCCAACGCGACCGGCATCAAGGGTATCGTGAAGCAGCAGTTCGAGGTGGCGGCGCAGATCATTGGCGCCGGGCTGGTGCCGATCATTGAACCGGAGGTCGATATTCACTGCCCGGACAAGGCCAAAGCGGAAGAGTTGCTCAAGGCAGCCATACTTGAGAACCTTAGCCAACTACCCGCGGGCCAGGTGGTGATGCTTAAGTTGACCCTGCCCGAGCAAGACAACTTTTACGCCGACTTCGTCAAACATCCCAAGGTGATGAGAGTAGTCGCGTTGTCCGGTGGTTATTCGCGGGAGGAAGCGAACGATCGCCTGCGCCGGAACAACGGTGTGATCGCGAGCTTTTCGCGAGCGCTTGCTGAAGGGTTGTCGGCTCAGCAGTCGGATACTGAATTCAACAAGACGCTCGACGGATCCATTCAAAGCATCTTCGACGCATCTGTGACCTAAGATGGACCGGCTATTAGTCCTCGTTCGCCACGGGCAAAGCGAGTATAACTTAAAGAACCTGTTCACGGGCTGGACAGATGTTGGCTTAACCTCGTTAGGCATTGAACAGGCGCGGAACGCCGGAAGGCTCTTGCGCGAGCGCGGTCTGCGCTTTGACGTTGCCTTTACTTCCATTTTGTCGCGCGCCGAGGAAACCTGTCGACTAATCCTGCAAGAACTCGGCCAGCCTAATCTGGAGACCATCCACGACCAGGCATTGAACGAGCGCGACTACGGCGACCTTGCCGGCCTGAACAAGGACGCTGCCCGCAAACGCTGGGGCGCGGAACAGGTGCACAAGTGGCGGCGTTCGTATGACGTCCATCCGCCCGGCGGTGAAAGCTTGAAAGATACGGTGGCGCGAGTGTTGCCCTATTACATTCAGAAGATCCTGCCACGCGTTATGCGAGGTGAGCGCGTGCTCGTGGCTGCGCACGGCAACTCTCTGCGCGCTCTCGTCATGGTGCTGGACAGTCTGACATCGGAGACAATTCCGGAGGTCGAGCTCGCCACCGGCGTTCCTCTGGTTTACCGGCTAAGTGATGATACCACTGTCGCGCAGAAGGAAGTGCTGGAAGATCAGGTAAGGGCAACGCTTCGATCCCAATCACCAGAGATGTTAACGAAGCAGTAGTGCTGAAGTTTTTGTCTTAATTCCACGTGGGAATCCTTGGACGCCACAGATGTTATCAGTGTTACCCGATAGTCGCGCTATCAGCTAGAGTCCTTGCACTGCCTGCGGGATGTCGGGGAAGTAGTCGAGCCAGGCGTCCGGGACCAGAGCTTCGGGGGAGCCCCGCAGATAGCCATAGCGCATGAGGATTACAGGAACGCCGGCCCCACGCGCAGCCGCGTAGTCGTTCTCGCCATCGCCGATCATAACTGCTTCGCTCGTCATCGCTCCGAGTTGGTCGATGGCCGCCAGAAGGTGGCGCGGGTCGGGTTTCCTGAACGGCACGGCATCACCGCCAAGAATAACATCGAAGGAGGCGAGAATCCCGAGACCGCCAAGCACGGCGTCCGTCGCTCTTTTTTGTTTGTTAGTGCAGATGGCAAGTCGCACTCCCGCTCTGCGCATCGATTCGAGGGTTGTCGCGACACCGGGATAAAGGCGACTCAGCCTTGTTGGTGCGGCTTCATAAATCTTGCAAAATTGCTCATGCGCTACGTCTAGGTCGACAATTGCACCAGTGGCGGCCAGGGCGCGTTCGACCAGGGCGCGGGTTCCATCACCGATCATGTGGCGAACCTGATCGGGCGCCAGTTCGCGCCGACCCATGCCACCTAGCATTGCATTGAGGGCCGCCCGTAGATCGGGCAGGCTGTCCACAAGCGTACCGTCGAGATCAAAAATGAGAGCTGCCCGCTTCATTTGCCAACGACGATGTTTTATTCTCGCAAGAACGGCACGCCTTTGATTCTACCTTCAGATATAGATGTTGTTTCCGCAGACCTGACAGACGAATTCGTTAGGTAGGTCGACCATGACCCACCTAGATCCGAGTAAGCAAATTATGACCGGTCATTTCCTTCGGCTGTGGCAGGCCGAGGAGAAAGAGCAACGTTGGCGCTACGTCGGCCAGGATGCCGTCCTTGACTTTGAACTGGGCAGCATCGGAAGCCGCGTAGATGACATGAACGAGGTTCGTAGTATGGGCGGTGTTCGGTGAGCCATCTGGGTTGCGCATGAGCTCGCAGTTACCGTGGTCGGCGGTGACGAGGCACTTTCCGCCTAACGAGAGCAACCTGGTAACGACCTGGCGGCAGCTCTCATCGATCGTCTCGACCGCTTTGATCCCGGCCTCCACCACACCGGTGTGACCAACCATATCCGGATTGGCAAAGTTCAGGATGATCAGATCGTAGTCTCCCATCTTTGCCAGCAGGGTCTCCGTAACTTCCGGAGCGCTCATCTGCGGTTGCAGATCGTAGGTGGCGACCTTGGGTGAGGGAATAATGATGCGGTCCTCTCCTGCGAATGGCTTTTCTACTCCGCCGTTAAAAAAATACGTGACGTGTGGATACTTCTCGGTCTCGGCAATCCGAAGCTGTTTCTTCCCGGCGCTGCTCGCAACTTCGCCCAGGATATGCGCGAATGATTCGCCCGGAACGGCGAAAGGCACGCCGTAAGTCTCGTCGTATTCCGTCATGGTGACGTAGTGGACCTTCGGCTGAACGCGACGATCGAATCCCTTGAAATCTGGAAAGATGAAGGCCTGTGATAACTGCCGCGCGCGATCGGCCCGGAAGTTGAAGAAGAAAACCACATCTCCGTCGCGCACCCTTTGTTCGTTAGGCAAGGCAAAGATGAGCGGCGGCAGAAACTCATCGGTTTTCCCGTGGGCATATTCCTGAGTCACGGCAGCAGAGAGTGACTCGTCGCAAAACTTTCCATCCCCGAACACAATCGCATCCCAGGCCAGCTTGATGCGATCCCAGCGCCTGTCGCGGTCCATCGCGTAATAGCGACCGATCACGGTAACAATGCGGGCGCCGCTGGGCTGGAGATTGCGGTTCAGCGTAGCCAGATAATCAGCGCCTCCCGTGGGCGAAGTATCGCGACCATCGGTAAAAGCGTGAACCATGATATCCGACACGCCCGCTTCCTTCGCAGCGTTCGCCAGTGCAACCAGATGGGAGACATGGCTGTGCACGCCTCCATCGGAGGCGAGCCCGAGAAAATGGAGCCGCGAACCACGGGCCTTCGCAAACATCTCTTGCAGGACCTTACTTCGCCCGATCGCTCCTTCTGCGATGGCCTTGTTAATACGGGTCAGGTCCTGATAAATGATGCGGCCCGCACCCAGGTTCATGTGGCCGACCTCGGAGTTGCCCATTTGTCCGGCGGGCAGCCCGACATCGAGACCGCTCGCACTCAGGCGCGCGCCCGGATATTTGGCGTAGAGCTCATCATGAAATGGCGTTCGCGCCAGGAGCGTCGCGTCTCCATTCGCTTCAGCCGCGGCTCGTCCTCCAGGATTAATTCCCCAGCCATCTCGAATTAGTAACATCACTGGTGCAGTCATTATCGTGAGAGTTGGATTTTGATTTCGTTAGGCAAAATACTCCGGTTATGCGTTTACCTGGTGAGTGGTCGTTAGCGCATCTTTCCACCGTAAACGGCGTCGTCACCGAGCATTTCCTCGATGCGTAAGAGCTGATTGTACTTGGCGATCCGGTCCGTTCGGCTAAGTGAACCGGTTTTGATCTGACCGGCATTCGTCGCCACCGCGATGTCGGCGATGGTGGTGTCTTCGGTTTCGCCCGAGCGATGGCTTATAACGGCGGTAAACTTGTTTTCCCGGGCCAGCTCGATCGCGTCGAGTGTCTCGGTTAACGAGCCGATCTGATTTACCTTTACCAGAATGGAGTTAGCGACTCCGAGGTCGATTGCCTTGCGCAGAAACTTAACGTTCGTGACCAGCAGGTCGTCGCCGACCAACTGCGTCGTCGCGCCCATCGCATCGGTCAGCTTTTTCCAACCAT
Organism: uncultured Verrucomicrobiae bacterium; assembly: GCA_963737195.1. Lineage (GTDB taxonomy): Bacteria > Verrucomicrobiota > Verrucomicrobiia > Chthoniobacterales > UBA10450 > JBBQFI01. The sequence continues at coordinate 58,189 of CAVTRW010000016.1, read as the reverse complement.
CCCAATCATCCTCCGCGCAACCATCTTCAATCGAGATGATGGGGAACTTCTTTACCAACTGCTGGTAGTAGGAAATCAGCTCGGTAGCGTTGCGCTTCGAGCCGTCCGATTTCTTGAAGATGTATTGTTTGGTCTTCGCGTCGTAGAATTCCGAGGCGGCTACGTCGAGCGCGAAGAAGATTTGCCGGCCTAACTTGTAACCCGCTTTCTTCACCGCTTTCGCGATCGTCTCGAGAGCGTCATCCGCGCTTTCGAAATTTGGCGCGAAACCGCCTTCATCACCGACCGCGGTCGATAGTCCGCGTTCTTTGAGCACCTTCTTAAGGGCATGAAAAATTTCACATCCAGCCCGCAAAGCCTCGGAGAAAGTGGGGAGGCCTTTTGGCATGATCATAAACTCCTGGAAATCGACCGGCGCATCCGAGTGAGCGCCGCCATTGACGATGTTCATCATCGGCACCGGGAGCACCTTGGCATTTGGGCCGCCCAGATACTTGAAGAGCGGGAGGCCGATTTGACTAGCCGCAGCTCGAGCGGTTGCGAGAGAGACAGCCAGGATTGCATTCGCGCCTAGCTTTGATTTGTTAGGCTTACCATCGAGAGCGATCATCGCCTTGTCGAGCCCGACTTGATCGAGCGCATCGAAACCGGCTAAGTCGTTCGCGATCGCCTTATTCACGTTCCCGACGGCCTTGGTCACGCCAAGGCCGTTGTAACGGCCCTTCACTCCATCACGCAGTTCCCACGCTTCGTGTTCACCGGTGCTGGCGCCGCTGGGCACAATCGCTCGGCCGACCGCGCCACCGGTGAGACTCACTTCGGCTTCGACGGTAGGATTACCGCGCGAGTCGATTACCTGGCGGCCTTTGATTTGGGCAATGTTAGTTAGGGACATAATTAGTTGTCTGTTGGATGTGATTTGTTTTGGTCATATCAGCTACTTGCCGGCGAAGGCGAGATGAAAGGTGGCTGCCGAAACCAAAACGCATCGCCGAGTGGTCAGGCACTCATAGAACTCTCCAATGTCAACTGAGCTGATGCCTTACTAGCTCTCGGTTAGTTGAACATCCAGTGAGTTATTCGGATGCCGTATATCCAAGGCTTCGGAAGCGTAAACCGTATCTTCGCTAATATTCTTCGCGTGATCGCCCACGCGTTCGAGGTGCCGGGCGATAAAGATCAAATTCAGGTAATCGGTGATTCGCTCGCCGTTGCCCATCGCCTGAGTGATATCGCGCGCAATTCTTCGATTTAGCTCGTCTAATTTGCGATCTCTCTCTCGTATCGTTCGGGCAAGAGCAACATCATTCGAAGAAAAGGCCTGAACGCTGTCGCGAAAGAGAATCAAGGCCTCGAGAAACATTGGCTCGAACAATTGCACTTCGTCCAAGGACCTTCCCGTAATTAGCTTGCGAGAGCGGCGCGCAATCTTGACTGCCTGGTCCGCCACGCGTTCGACGTTGCTACTGAATCGCATCGAAGCAATGACCTGACGCAGATCTGAAGCGTAGGGCTGAAACCGTAAGAGGATTTCAATGCCATCGGCGTCTATCTTTTTCTGTAGCGCGTTAACCTCATCCTCATCCGCGATGGTGCGGGCACAAAGCTCCGAATCACCTTGAAGCAAACAAGACATCGCATTGGTCAGGCTACGCTCGGTCAGGCTTCCCATCATCAGAGCATCGGAGCGCAAGCCATTGAGCGCTTCGTCAAAGCTGCTCAGAATATGTTTTGCTTCCAGCATCGCAGCTCAACCAAAGCGGCCGGTAATATAGTCTTCGGTCTTCTTTTCTCTCGGTTGATTAAAAATCTGAGAGGTCTGGCCAAACTCGATCAGCTTACCGACGTAGAAAAAAGCAGTGCAGTCAGAGACCCGGGCCGCCTGCTGCATGTTATGGGTGACGATCACGATCGTGTAATTTTTCTTCAATTCGCAAATCAGCTCTTCCACCTTCATGGTCGCGATCGGGTCCAAAGCGGATGCCGGTTCATCCATGAGCAACACCTCCGGCTCGACGGCAACCGCGCGCGCGATGCAAAGGCGTTGCTGTTGTCCACCGGAAAGACTCATTCCCGGTTTATTCAGGTCATCCTTAACTTCGTCCCAGAGAGCAGCCATGCGCAGAGACTTTTCCAGACGATCTTCGAGAACTTTGCGATTTCGCACGCCGTTTAATTTCAAACCGACCACGACATTCTCCGCGATCGACATGGTCGGAAACGGATTCGACTTCTGGAATACCATTCCGATGCGCCGACGGATGATCGCCGGATTGACTTTCGGAGAATAGAGATCCTCGCCGAGGAACTTTACGCTGCCCGTAACTCGCGTGTGCGGGACGAGCTCGTGCATGCGGTTGAGACAACGCAAGAAACGTCGACTTGCCGCAGCCGCTCGGGCCGATGATGGCGCTGATTGTTTTCGATGGAAGATCGATGGTGACGTCATCAATCGCGAGTTTGTCTCCGTACCAAATCGAAAGATTGTTCACGGCGAATGCCGGCATCGTTCTTGTGTTCGGTTGAGGTGGGGCAATGATGGTCTCCCTTTGCACTGGCGTTCGGATTGGCGTCTCAATCATACACAAGAATTTTGAAGTTAGGTTCCAGCGCGGCCCCGAGTGAGAAATCTTACCAGCACATTGATCAGGAAGATAGTCACGACAAGCACCAGAGCGCCGGCCCAGGCCTGACGATGCCAGTCTTCGTAAGGTGATATGGCGTAAGTGAAAATTTGCAACGGCAACGCCGCGATCGGTTCGCGCAAACTGTGATTCCAAAAACGATTGCCGAAGGCGGTGAAAAGTAGCGGCGCAGTTTCGCCGGCCACGCGAGCCAATGCGAGCAAGATTCCGGTGATGATCCCTTTCGATGCGGTTTTCATCACCACGTGCACGATTGTTTTCCAGCGGCTCACCCCGAGAGCGAGCGCAGCTTCGCGATAACCATTAGGGACAAGAAGCAGGACTTCCTCGGTCGTGCGCATGATGAGCGGCACCATCATCAAACCGAGAGCGAGTCCGCCGGCATATGCGGAGAAACCTTTGAAGCGCAGGACGACAAGACCGTAAACAACGACGCCCCAGATAATCGAAGGGACGCCGTTCAGCACGTCGGCGATGAAACGCAGCATCGAGTTCGCGCGTGCAGATCCGTATTCGGCAAGATAGACGCCGCCGAGTACGCCGATCGGTATTCCGACAATGGAAGCGAGTCCAAGAAGCTGGAACGAGCCGACGATCGCGTTTGCCATCCCACCGCCCTTTTCTCCCACCGGCGCGGGTAGGTGCGTGAAGAAATCCCAATTCACCGAACTCGCGCCGCTTTGGAGCAAATAGAAAAAGACGAGACCCAACGGGGCGATGACGAGCACCGCCGCAACAAACGAAAGGCCCGAGGCGAGCGCGCTTTTGGTTTTTCGCCATTGATGATTCGGAGCGTTCATTTCATTGGACCGCGCGAGGTGTCATGCTGCGACCCATTGTTCTCAAAAGAAGTTGTGCGATGAGATTCGCCAAAATCGTGATCCCAAAAAGCACGAGTCCGATTTCGAACAAGGCTTGCAGGTAAAGATCGGTTGTCGCCTCGGTGAATTCATTCGCGATCACGCTCGCGAGCGTGTAGCCCGGTGCGAAAAGCGATGCGGCGATTTGCGGAGTGTTACCAATGACCATGGTCACCGCCATCGTTTCGCCGAGTGCGCGGCCGAGCCCGAGAATGACTGCGCCGAAGAGACCTTTGCGCGCGTAGCTTAGCACTGCGATGCGCGTCACCTCCCAGCGCGTAGCGCCGAGCGCGTATGCGGCTTCGCGCTGCAGATTGGGAACGCTACGCAAAATCTCGCGCGAAACCGATGTGATGATCGGCAAAATCATGATCGCAATGATGATTCCGCCCGCGAGCATGCTGATACCGTAAATCGGTCCACTAAAAAGCGGCGTCCAACCGAAGAGTTTCTTCAATAACGGAAACGGATGATCGCGCAGCCACGGGATCATGACGAAGATTCCCCACAAACCAAGAATGACGCTCGGAATCGCGGCCAGCATTTCAATGAGAGAGGTCAACGGTTGCCGTATCCAGAGCGGAGCCAGTTCCGTCAGATATATCGCTGTCGCAATGCTCAGTGGGACGGCGATGATGAGTGCGATTAGCGAAGAAACTACTGTCCCGTAAATGAAAGGTAAGGCTCCGAATTGTTCCGCTACTGGATCCCACGTTGATGTAGTGAGAAAATGAAAACCGAAACGTTTGATCGCAAGGGATGAACCGCGCGCGAGTTGCCAGCCGACAAGAAAAACCAGCACAACCACCGCCAGCGCCATCACGAGCGTCAGCCATTGGAATGCTTTATCGCCGAAACGCGACGGCGGTTTCATCCGTCGCGCTACAGCCGTGGCCGGCCCTTCCGCGATAGTGACTGCACTCATTCAGCGCGCTCTTACATCTTGATCTCGTCGATCCGTTTCAACACGCGCTGCTGAAGGTTGTCGGGCAAAGGCGCGTACTGAAGGTCCTTCGCCATCTTCTCGCCATCTTTCGCAGCCCATTTCAAAAACTCGACCAACTTCTTGCCCTTGGTCGGATCTTTTTGCTGTTCGTAAACCAGCAGCCAGGTTGCGCCAGCGACGGGATACGCATCTTTCCCCGGCGCATTCGTGATTGAAAAGCGGAAATCGTCCGGAATCTGCGCTGTTGCCATCGCGGCGGTGATCGACTCGAGCGATGCTTTCACGAATTCACCGGCTGAATTTTTTATATCTGCGTACGGCATCTTGTTTTGCACGGCATAAATCAACTCGACGTAACCGAGGGCGCCCGGCGTTTGCTTAATCTGACCGGCAACGCCTTCGTTTCCCTTGCCACCAAGGCCCACCGGCCAGTTCACCGAAGTGTTTGTGCCAACTTTCTGCTTCCACTCGGGGCTGATCTTGCTCAAATAATCAGTCCAAATGTAGGTCGTGCCGCTGCCATCCGAGCGGTGCACAACAACAATATCCTGATCGGGCAGTTTTACGCCCGGGTTGAGCGCGGTCATTTTCGGATCGTTCCATTTCTTGACCTGACCGAGAAAAATGCCCGCGATTGTGTCGCCATCCAGTTTGAGCGCAGGATTTCCCGGCAAATTGTAAGCAACTACATCTGCGCCTGCGACCGTTGGGATATGAAGAAGTTTGCCCGGCGCCTTGGCCAGATTGTCGTCACTCATCGGCCCGTCTGACGCGCCAAAGTCGACCGTTTGCGCGAGGATTTGTTTCTGTCCACCGCCCGAACCGATCGATTGATAATTAAACCGGACCGAAGGATCGACCTTGGCGTATTCATCGAACCACTTTGAGTAAATCGGATATGGGAAAGTCGCTCCTGCTCCATTGATCGTCAGCTGAGCGTTCGTGATTCGCGCGCCAACAATGGCTAGAGTGAGAAAAAGAAACCACGCACTGATTTTTTTCGTGTTCATGTCTAATCAGCGTGCCGACCGCTGCCGGAGAGGTCAAAATTTTTAGTGTGACGATTGCGTGACGACTTAACGAGCGCGTCTGTAGTTTCTTTAGGCCGCGATCGACGTCGCTTGCCGCGCTTCGCGGCGGCGCACGACTCCGAGTGTGACAACAGCGCCCAGCGCGCAGATCAAAGCGCCGATGGCAATCGTCGCCGGTGTCCCAAGAAGATCCCCGATGAAGCCGGCTTGCAAACTTCCGAGCGGCATCATCCCGCCGAAAACAAGCGTCCAGATTCCCATGACGCGCCCGCGCATTTCGTCCGGCACGATCGTCTGCAAGACAGTGTTTGAAGTGGAGAAGTAAAGAACGATGCCGAAGCCGCTGATCGCGAGGAGCACAAGCGCAAGATAAAGATTGCGATTGAACGCGAACAAAGCGAGAGCGACGGAAAAGATCCACACACCACCGAGCGCGAGTACGCGTGACGGAAAAGCCTGACCGGCAGTCGCGACGGTGAGCGCAGCCAGTAACGCGCCCACGCCGCTGGCCGCCATCAACATCCCGTAACCCTGTTCGCCCAGATGCAGGACATCGTGGGCGAACGCCGGCATGAGAACGGAGTAGGACCAGCCAAAAATTCCAACGACAGCAAAGAGAGCGAGAATCGTTAAGGGACGCGGATGATTCCAAACGTAGCGAAACCCTTCGAGCGCCTGACCAACGGCGCCGTGTTCGCTCGACGCGGGTTCATGTTTCGGCAATCGCATCATCAACAAACCGCTGATGACGGCGATGAAGCTGATGCCATCGAGAAAGAAACACATCGCGATGCCGACTTTTGCCATGAGAATACCGGCGATTGATGGACCGATGATGCGCGCGGCGTTGAAGACAGAGCTGTTGAGCGAGATCGCGTTCATCAAATCTGCGCGACTCGTCATTTCGATGACGAACGATTGGCGCGCGGGCATGTCGAAAGCCATCGTCACACCACCGATGATGGCGATGACGATGATCTGCCACGGTTTTACGTGCCCGCTCCAAACAAGAACCGCCATCGCGAGCGACTGAATCATCGAGCTGATCTGAGTGACGACGAGAACGGATCGCTTCGGATAATGATCGGCCGCCCAGCCTCCCCCGGTCGAGAAGAGCAGCATCGGCGCGGAAGCGCACGCGGCCACAACGCCAAGCAATGCTTTCGATCCGGTGAGTTGATAAACGAGCCAGCCCTGCGCTGTTGTCGTCATCCACGTGCCGATGAGCGAAATAAGCTGGCCGTAAAAAAAGAGCCGGAAGTTGCGATGTCGCAGCGCTGAAAAAGTGTTGCGCAGGGAAATTCCGCCTGTGACCACGCGCCGTGGCCGTCCGGTCACGTCTTCCGGAATGCGAGTGGTGGAAGGAATCTCGGACGGCGCGCTCATCAAGCGACTGCCGTTTCGCCCACACGCAGACTCATTCCCATGACGCGGAAAATTTGATCGCGCTTTTGCAGATAACCGGGTGAATCCAGATCACGCGGACGCGGCAATTCGATGTCGACGATTTCCTGAATCGTCGCGGGCCGTTTACTCATGATGAGAACGCGATCGGCAAGCTGCACCGCTTCTTCGATATCGTGCGTGACGAAGAGAATCGTTTTCTTCTCGTTTTGCCAAATGCGCACGAGATCGGCGCGCATCTTCATGCGCGTGATGAAATCAAGCGCGCCAAACGGTTCGTCCATGTAGATAATGTCGGGGTTGGCCGCGAGCGCGCGCGCGATTTCGACGCGCTGCCGCATTCCACCGGACAATTCGCGCGGGTAGGCGTTTTCGAATCCAGTTAGCCCAACCATCTCAGTGTAGCGCGCGACAATATCATCGCGGTTCTCAACTGCTCGAATGCCAAACGCAATGTTTTCCTGCACGGTCAACCACGGGAAGACGCCGTTCTCCTGAAAAATAAAAATGCGCCGCGGATCCGGGCCGGTAACGGGAGTGCCCTCGACCAGAACTTCGCCGCTTGTTGGACGAAGAAAGCCAGCGACGATGTTCAGGAGCGTTGACTTCCCGCATCCGCTAGGTCCGACCAAACAAACGAATTCTCCATCCGCGACTTCGGCGCTGACATTTTCGAGCACGCGGATCTCTTCGCCGATGCGCTTACCCGGAAAGGAGACAGAGAGGTTGTGGATGGCGACGGCGGGATTCATAAGCAAGTGGGAAAAGCAAACATCGAACATCCAACATCGAACGCCGAACATCGAAGTTTCATTGGGCCATGCTTCCTCGATTGGCCGAGCGCTTTTCGGCTGTGCGAATACTCGCGACGAAAATGCGAATGAGCTCGTCGGTCTCTGCAAGAACGGGGCGTAAAGTTGTTTGTGAAGTGATAAGCGGAACGCGCTGAACCAGGAGAATCCAGCGCCGCGTCTCACGAAGTTCTTTTAAGCAAACGCGGAGCTTGTGAATGAAGTCAGCGGGCGATTCAGCCGCTTCCGCCTCGCCGTGATTTGGCAACGCTGCGGTGCCGGAGCGAAGCAATTGGGCCGCAACGTGATTAGCTTCTCGATCCTTCGGAATCTCTCGAACAAGTCGAATGATTGGAGCAGAGTATTCGAGTAACCGCTCCTCCAGATCATAGATTCTCTCTTCCACTCGCGCATTCGCTTCTCCCGCCGCACCGTACTGAACACTTCGATGTTCCGTGTTCGATGTTGGATGTTCGGCGTTCTCTTTTTCTTTCATCGGTTCGCGTAGCCCCAACGCACCTCATCGAATTTCTCCAGTCGCCTAACGAGTAAATCGAGGACGAGTCCGATCAAGCCGATCATGACCATGCCGGCAACAACGAGATCATAGCGTTTGCCGGCGTTGCGCGCGTCGATGATGAGATAACCGAGGCCGCTATTTACTGCGATCATTTCCGCAGCGACGACGACGAGCCATGCAACGCCGAGAGCGATGCGAATCCCGGTGATGATCTGCGGCAGGCTGGCGCGGAAAATCACTTTGCGAAAAAGTTCGAAGCGTCCGAGGCCGAAGTTTTGCGCGGCGCGCAGATAAACCGGCTGCATGTTTTGCACCGCCGCGATGGCCGAAACCGTGATCGGAAAAACGCTCGCGAGAAAGATCAGGAACACCGGCGCGGCATCGCTCACGCCGAACCACAGGATCGCGACTGGAATCCACGCGATTGGCGAAATCGGACGCAAAATCTGGATGATTGGATTGAATGCCTGGAAGAGGCGCGAGTACCAGCCGAGCACGAGGCCAAGCGGAACGCCGATGACAACTGCGAGCGCAAAACCCCATGTCACGCGAAAGAGCGACGCGACAATATATTTAAGCAGCAAACCTTTTGTGATCAGTTCGCCAATGCCAGCCGCAACATTGATCGGGGTTGGAAACAGTTCGCTGTGCGAAAGCCGCACAGCAACGCCCCACACCGTAAAAAATATGGCGAGCATCCCGATTGGCCTAACGACCCGAAAAAATCGCGAATCAGGATTACTGAACCACGAAGACTCTTTCTGGGGAGCGCACGCGCCCTCGCGTGCTGTTTTCGGCGCCTCGCCGAAAACTCCCGAAGACACAAAAGCATCGGGCGAGGCGCCCGACGCTGCACGCGAGGCGCGTGCGCTCCCCGGAGTTTCGGATGCTCCGCTCATTTCTTCGGTTGCCACGCGTAGGCCTGCACCGCGGTATCGTCTTTCACGAAGGAAGCATCGGTATAGTCCTCAAAATGCGCGGTTCCATTGAGGATGCCCGCTTCACGCCCGAGCGCCTCGATTTCTTCGAAGTCCGGTTTGCGCAGCGCGAGGTTCGTGTATTTAACGCGGTCCGGCGGCTTGCTCAGCACGAAACTCAACAGTCGCGGGTCCTGATTGTAATAATGCTGGCTGACAAATTGCGCGCTTTCCATGCGATGTTCCATGCTCTGGTCGATCCACTTTCCGCTCTTCGCGATTCCATCGACCAGCCGCTGCACGGCAGCTCGGTTCGTCTTGATCATTTCTTCGTGCACGGCGAGGACGCACGAAATGAAATTCGGCCAGACATCTTTCGTTAGCCAAAGCACGCGCCCGTATCCATCCATCTCGGTCTGTGCCATGAATGGCTCACCGCTCGAAACTGCATCGACTGCTTTGGAGTAAAGCGCGGCCGGCATGTCGGGTGGTGGCATCTCGACCAGCTCGACATCCTTCACTGTCATGCCCGCTTGCTTGAGCGCGCGGAAAATCAGGAGCCGTTGATTCGAAAAACGGTTCGGCACGGCGATGCGTTTGCCGCGCAAATCTTCCATTCGATAAATGTGCGAATCCTTATGCACCATGACGGCGGACCCGTCGCGGTGCCCAAGATAAACAATCTTGATCGGCACGCCCTGCTCGCGCAATGCAATCGCCATCGGCGCGAGGATGAACGTCGCCGGCGTGTAGCCCGACAGATACGCCTCCTTTAATTCCGGCCAGCCATTGAAGCGCACCGGCTCGAACATGCTCTCGCCCGTCATCTGTTTGTTGATGAAATCGGTCACAGGACAAGTGAGGTGACAAGTCACTGGAAGAAAACCGATGCGGAATTTGGTCTGTCCTGCGGTTGTAGTCTCTCTCGTGCGAAACCAATGCAGATTGAGTGCGCCGTGTAGCAACGTGATCGCAACGAGCCACGCAATGGCGGTGATGACGAGAGTCTTTCGGATCGACATGCTCATTTTGCAGCCGGCAATCTTCGCATCGGCCAAGCGTTTTTCCATTCCGACTATTTCTCGCACCGCGGTCATCCTGAGCGAAGCGAAGGATCCCACAAACCACTCTTGATTCTTCGTGAGGTCCCTCGCGTTGCGCTCGGGATGACCAGCGTTCCTAGAGCAGCTGATAAGGATCGACGTCCACCGCGACGGCGACATCTTCAGGGAACGGAAGTTTATCGAGCACTTCGCGAATGAGACGGCTCAGCCGCATGATCGCTTCCCCGCGAATCAGGATGTGGAAACGGAATTGCCCCTGCAATTTTTCGAGCGGCGCCGGCGTTGGATCGCCGAGTATAAATTCGTTAGGCAACGCTTCCTTGAGCCGGCGGGCCAAGGTTTCGGCGGAAAATTTGGCGCGCGCTTCGTGTGCCGAACGCACGGTAATCAACACTGCATGTTTGAATGGCGGAAAATCGCAGCGCTCGCGAAACTCCAGTTCCTGTTGGAAGTAACCGGCAAAATCGTGATGTCGGGCGAATTGAATTGAAGGACTGAACGGCGTGTAGGTTTGCACGAAAACTTCACCGGCGGTTTCGCCTCGACCGGCGCGGCCCGCGACCTGCGTGAGCAACTGAAACGTGCGCTCGCCCGCGCGGAAATCGGGAAGATGCAGCGCTAGGTCGGCGTTGATGATTCCGACGAGCGTCACGTTCGGAAAGTGCAGACCCTTCGCGATCATCTGCGTGCCGACAAGAATGTCGATCTTTCCGGCGCGGAAGTTTCGTAGCGTTTCGCGATACGCATCCTTGCGCGTCATGGAATCGGCATCCATTCGCCTAACGACTGCCTGCGGGAAGATCTGCGTGACGTTGGCTTCCACTTTCTCGGTGCCGAAACCGGAATAGATGAGCGCGTCTTCCCCGCAGGCCGGACATTTTTTTGGAACGGCCGCAGTGTGCCCGCACAAATGGCAGCTCAGGCGCGCCGCTCCGCGGTGAAACGTGAGCGCGACGCTGCAGTTTGGGCAATCGCGCGATTCGCCGCAATTGCTGCAGAGTAACGAAGTCGAAAAGCCGCGCCGATTGAGAAAGAGAATGGTCTGCTCGCGTTTTTCGAGTCGCTCCGCGATCGCGTCGCGCAATTTCCCCGCCAGAATGGCCGCCGCTTTTTCTTTGCGCCGCTCCTGCCGCAAATCGACGATGCGAATGAGCGGCATTTGATTTTCATCTACGCGTTTGGTCAACGTCGCGAGTTGGTACTTGCCGCGCGTGGCGTTGAAATAACTTTCCAGTGATGGCGTAGCCGTGCCGAGAAGAACGACGCACTTTTCAATCTTGCCGCGGACAACTGCGACATCGCGCGCGTGATAGCGCGGGGCTTCTTCCTGTTTGTAAGACGTTTCGTGCTCTTCATCGACGACGATGAGCCCGAGATTTTCCAGCGGCGCGAAAACGGCGCTGCGCGCACCGATGACAATGCGCGCCCGTCCGGAATGAATCTTGTGCCACTCATCGTGTCGTTCGCCTTCCGACAAATGGCTGTGCAGAACCGCCACGCCATCCTGGATTTCGGCGAAACGGCTCTTGAAACGCTCGACTGTTTGCGGCGTCAGCGAAATCTCCGGCACAAGCACGATCGCATTTTTTCCTCGCGCCAGCGCAATCTTGATCGCCTGCAGATAAATCTCCGTCTTGCCGCTGCCGGTCACGCCGTGAAGCAAGATTGGTTTCGATTCGTTAGGCGCAGCCAGTGCATCCTGCACCATGCGCAGCGCCGCGGTCTGCTCCTCGTTTAGCACGAGATTTTCCGTGGCGATGAACTTCTCGTCCGCGTGCGGATCGCGCTGCACGGCCTGCTCTTCCATGACGACAAAGCCGCGCTTTACGACTGCGCGCAAAGTCTGGTTATCGAGCGAATGCTGGCGCAGGAATTCGGCGGCCAGCACCGGCTCGGTTAATCGCGCAAGCGCTTCGAGCAATTCGGCCTGCTTCGGTGCGCGCTTTCGCAATTTCTCCACATCCTCGAATGCGATCTCTCGCGCGCGCCTAACGAATAGTTGTTTTTTCCAGCCGACCTCTGCGCGCCGGATCACCTGGGGCAGCAGGCTGCGCATGACCGTTTCGATCGGGCAACAATAGTAATCGCTCATCCAGCGTGAAAGTTCCAAGAGCGGTTTGCTCAGGATCGGTTTGTCGCCGAGGACGGCTTCAATCGGGCGAATTCCTTGCGCGCTGCTCTCATTCAGTAATGCTACCACGGTGGCCAGCGCCGATTTTTCGCGAAACGGAACGCGCACACGCGAGCCAACATCGATTCGTTCCGCGAGCGTCTCAGGAACCGAATAGTCAAGTTCGCGATGAATCGACCGGTCGATGATGACACGGATGTAGCTCGGCTTCAGCATGGGCGGGATGAACACTAAATGATCCGCCGAAGAATGCGTGATCGATTACCGCTTGTCATCCCTAGCGAAGCGAAGGAGCTCACGAGTTATGACACGCGTAGTTGCTTGTGAGGTCCCTCGCGTTCGCTCGGGATGGCCGCGCCCACGGTTGCGCGAAAATAATTACTCGTAATCGTGCTCCTGCTCGTGCTCGATAGTTTGGAAGCTTACTCGATTACGAGTATGAGGAGGAGCGTGAACGCGAACGGTCGATGAGCCGATTTCTTTTCAAACTCATTATTTGTGTCGTTCTCGCGGGCGCGGCCGGCTTCGCTTATTTTGGATACCGATCGGGCGATGCGGTTTACACCTTCTACGAATGGATCAGCCCGGCTCGCTTTCAGCAATACGACAATCTGATTCGCAACGTCGGCGCGGAACACAAGATCGATCCGATGCTGATCAAGGCGGTGGTCTGGCGTGAGAGCCGTTTTGATCCGAAAAAATTCGGGACAGCAGGCGAGCGCGGTCTCATGCAGGTGAGCGAAGGCGCGGCGAAAGAGTGGGCGCGGGAAAACCGCCGCGACGATTTTCGCGTGGAAGAACTTTTCGATCCAAAAAAGAATCTCGAAGCCGGCGCATGGTATTTGCAACGCGCCTTGCAGCACTGGCAGCATGAGGCGGAGCCCATTCCTTTTGCGCTCGCGGAATACAATGCCGGTGCCAGTCGCGCTCAACGCTGGGCCGGCGGCGACGATGCGGCCGCGATCTCCGCCAGTTCTTTTCGGAGCAACATCGATTTCCCGAACACGCGCAAATACGTCGATTCGATCATCGAGCGCTACAACTTCTACAAGCGCCGCGGAAGGATGTAGGTGGATCGAGCAGTCCCTTGCTCGATGCTAAAATGGCGGCAAAGCCGCATTTGTTTAACATCGCCCGCGGAGCGGCTGATCCACCTCGCCCGACAGCCGTCGACGCGCGGGTAATTTTCAATAACGATAAGAGAGATCATGACAAAAGAAGGAATCGCCGAAGTGCTCGAGCAAATCGCGACGCTGCTCGAATTGAAGGATGAGAATCCGTTCAAGATTCGCGCGTACACAAACGCGGCGCGCTCGATTGAAACTTTCGGCGGCAACCTGGGCGACCTGAAAGATGAAGAGACGCTGGAGAAAATTCCCGGCATCGGCAAAGCGATCGCGGCCAAGATCAAAGAACTCGCAGAAACCGGCTCGCTAAAGTTTTTCGAGGAACTGCGCGCCGAATTTCCGGGAGCGATCCTCGAATTATTTTCCATTCCGGGTTTAGGCGCGAAAAAGATCAAGGCGCTCTACGAGAATCTGAACGTCAGCTCGATCGCGGAACTGCAGGCGGCATGCGAGAGCGGAAAAGTTGCCGAGCTTCCCGGGTTCGGCAAAACGACGCAGGAAAAACTTTGCCAGGCCATCGCGACGCGAGCGAAACACAGCGGTTCATTTCAGCTCGGCCAGATCGCGGCCGAAGCCGAGACGCTGCAGACAGATTTGCGCGCGCATCCCGACGCGCTTCAGGTCTGCATCGCCGGCAGTTACCGCCGCAACAGGGAAATCGTGCGCGACCTCGATTTCATCGTCGCGACGAACAAGCCGGAAGCGATCACCGCGTCATTCGTTAGGCATCCGCTTGTGGAAAGCGTGATCGCGCAGGGACCGACGAAGAGCAGCGTTCGTTTGCGATCCGGAATTCAGTGCGATCTGCGCGTGGTCAGTTCGGCCGAGTATCCATTCGCGCTCAATTATTTTACCGGCAGCAAGGAACACAACATCGTCATGCGGAACCGCGCGCTGCAACGGGGTTGGACGCTGAATGAATATCGCATCGCGCCGGCTCCGATCGATCCGAAGCTGAAGAAGAAGCGGACGATCGCGAAGATTCCGGAGATTCACGATGAAGCCGAACTTTATCGCGCCGTCGATCTCGATTACATCCCGCCCGAACTGCGCGAGAATTGCGGTGAGTTCGCGGCGGCCGAAGAAGGAAAATTGCCGAAGCTTGATCGAGCTCTCGAATCTTCGCGGAACATTTCATTGCCACACCGTCGCGAGCGATGGTCACAACACGCTCGAGGAAATGGCGGACGCGGCGCAGGAGCTCGGCCTGCAATATCTCGGCATCGCCGATCACAGCCGCAGCTCGATTCAGGCGCATGGGCTCGACCTCGATCGCCTGCGCGAGCAGATCAGCGCGATCAAGAAACTGAACAAGACATTCGACGGCTTTCGCATTTTCGCTGGCATCGAGTGCGACATCCTGCGCGACGGCTCGCTTGATTTTGAAGACGAAGTGCTGGCGCAGCTTGATTTCGTCGTCGCTTCCATCCATTCCGTTTTCAATTTGTCGGAAGCGCAGATGACTGAGCGCGTCATTCGCGCGATGCAAAATCCTTACGTCACGATGCTCGCGCATCCGACAGGCCGCTTGCTTTTGAAACGCGATCCTTACGCGATCGATATTCCTGCAATCATCGATGCCGCGGCCGAGACTGGAACGTGGATCGAAATCAACGCCGCACCGAAGCGGCTCGATCTCGACTGGCGCTGGTGGCCGCTCGCGAAAGAGAAAGGCGTGAAGTGCGTCATCAATCCCGACGCGCATCGCGTCGAGCGCTTGCAGGAATTGCGTTTCGGCATTGGCGTTGCGCGCAAAGGCTGGCTAACGAAAGCCGATGTGATGAATTGTCTGCCGCTCGGGAAAATTGAGATCGAGCTGGCGAAAAAACGTGAAAAATAACGCTGCGCCGCCGCGGCCACTTTGTCATTCCGAGCGCAGCGAGGAATCCCGCGAATTAATGTGGCGGGAATTACAGCACGCGCCGCCGCATTAATGAAACACCATGTCGTAATCGTGATGGGGCTATGTGAGGTCCCTCGCATTCGCTCGGGATGACCGAGCGTTTTGGACGGTTACACCTTCTCCCGCTGCGGCATGAACATCGTCAGGCATTTGCAGGCGCCGCCAGCCTTGAGGAATTCAGTCATCGGCAATGGATGACAATTGAATCCGCGATCGCGTAGCGCATTTACTAACTTCGGCGCGCCTTCGGGAAGAACGATGTCTTTTTCGAACACGACTGCGTTACAGGAAAAATGCGCGGCTTCTTCTTCGGCGACATCAATCAGATCGCCGATATGTTCGCGAATCGCGCGCTGACCGTATTCATCAAACGCCGCCGGGAACCAGGCCGCGCCGCCATCCGGCAATGGTGAAAAACAAGTATCGAGATGATAAAAGCGCGGATCGACCAGCTCGACCGAGATTACGAGACAACCAAGGATGTCGGCGACCGCGCGATGCGAATTGATGTCGGAGCGGAATTTGTATCCGCAGAAAAGTGTATCGCGCGCGAAAAGCGCGTCGCCTTCCCCTTCGAAATAAAGATTCTGCGGCAACCAGATCACGTCGTAGCCGTGTTCTTTCATCCAGCGCGCAAAATGCGGTGCTTCGCCCGATCGTTCCTCGTGCCGAAAATTACTCGGGATAAATTTGTTCCCGATCGTGAGTCCGGCGTTGGCGGTGAAGACCATATCGGGAAGTTTTGGCTGCGGCGTGATCAGGTCGATCTTGCAGTCGAGGCTGGAAAGCTTTTCGAACAATCCTTTCCACTGCACTTTGGTCGCCTCAACATCGGCGCCGCGCGCACGGCTCATCCATGGATTGATCTCGTACTCGATGCCGTAATGGTCCGGCGGGCAAAGAAGCAAACGTCGCACGGCCTTTTCTCCTAAGTGCGCGCGGTGGTTTTCTTCGCGACGCCTAACGACTCGAGGCAGCCGGTCAGCTCGCGCAGGAACGGCTCAATATCGGTAACCATTCCGACCGCGTGAAAATTCCCGGGATCGGTGAGATGGCTGATCACGCTCGGGTTAATATCGACACAAAGCGTCTTCACATCGGCCGGGAGAAGGCTCGCTGTCGCCATCGAATGCAACATCGAGCTCATGAGCAACGCGATTTTCACACCGGCGATCTTTTCGCGCATCGCCTTCTGCGCCGCGACGGCGTCGGTGATCACTTCCGGCAACGGACCATCGTCGCGGATCGAACCGGCAAGGATGAATGGAATTTTTTTCCTGGCGCAATGAAACATGATGCCGCGTTGCAGAACCTTTTTCTCGACCGCCTGCGCGATTCCGCCGGCAGCGCGGATGGCGTTGATGGCGTGCATCTGATTTTCATAACTCACGTCTGTGAGTGAGACTTTTTCCAAATCGACGCCTAACGAGGTGTGAAAGAGCGCACTCTCGATATCGTGCAGGGCAAAAGCGTTGCCGGCAAAGAGCAGATCGACGTATCCCCACTCGATCATTTTTTCGAGATGCTCGCCGCCGCCGCTCTGCACGACCGCCGAGCCTGCGACAACAAGAATCTTGCCGCCCTTGTCTTTTGTGCGCTGCAATTCGCGCGCAATCTCGCAAATGACCGCAGTTTTCGGTCGCTCGGTCGCGACGTTGCTCGCGATCAGTTCGAAGATGTCGGTGCGCGCAGTCGAACGCTGCTTCGGCGTAACTTTGATTCCGTGGTGACCGACTACGATCTCCATCCCGCGCGTGACATCGTAGAATTTCACCGCGCGTGCGCGTTTCGCCGCGCGATCGACGGCGATGCCGCAATCCATCATCGCCGGTTTCACTTCGATCTCCTTGCCGGCGATCCGCACAAACGTTTGCTGATTGTTTGTCACGTAAAAATCTGTCGGGAAAACGCCGTCCGCGGGCGCGGCCGCAAGTTGCGCATTCTCGTGACCGACGACCTCGGCGCCATGTTGCCGCAGGCGCAGAATCAATTCGTCGAGCGTTTCGGTGGAGTCCGTTGAGACTTCGATGCGCGCAAAACTTTGATCGACGCGATTCTGGCCAATCCGGATCTCTTCGATTTTGAAATTGCCGCGGTGCGCCAGGATTTCATCGAGCACTTTCGGCAAAATCAGCGAGTCGATGATGTGTCCGCGCAGTTCAACGGTCTCGGAAACCATCGGCCCAAGGTAGCGAGGAGATGCCGCTGCGCCAGTCAGCGAGCGCGATTGGTCGTGCTGGCGCTTGTCGTTAGTCTGAATGCGACGAAATTGAGCCTGTGCGAAAATTGGAAAAACCAAACGCGCGCGGGCCAACTCCGCATGAGAAGGCGGCGCGAGCGCTGGGGCAGAATTTGAATCGCAAATTCAAAACGCCGCCCGATCCGTCGATACTGGATCGAAAGCCCGAGTCCGCCGCGACAAGGAAACAGAAAAGTGCATCCTGATTTGCCGGGCCTGGAGGCAAAGATCGAGCGGGTTTTGGCGATGAAGCCGGAATGCTTCGTTACCCATCCGACCGAGCTCCATGTCTTGCATTCGTTGTCAGCCGACGAGCTGAACGATTTCGCGCTGCAACGGGGCTGGCGAGTCGTTAGGCGCGTAGGCGGAAGGCAAATCGAATTCTATAAGGACGCGGCGGTTCACTTCACGCCGCTGTAACCAATCGCGGTCATCCCGAGCGAATGCGAGGGACCTCACGAGTTACGACAGATGTAATAGACCGAACGGTGATCGACAAACTCAACACGCGCTAAGAAGATCGTGAGATCCTTCGCTTCGCTCAGGATGACCGCGCAAGGCACCGACAGAAAGTTAATTTTCTCTGAAAATTCCCGTGAGCGGACTTGTCGCCGATGCGCCGCGAATAGCTGACGCCAAACCGATCTCATGTGCTTCGCGCCCGGCTTCGATCGCTTTGCGGAACGCGTGTGCCATGCGGCTCGGGTCCGGCGCAATCGCGATCGCCGTATTCACGAGCACTGCATCGGCGCCCATCTCCATCGCTTCCGCCGCCTGACTCGGTGCGCCCAAACCTGCGTCGACCACGACCGGCACTGTCGCCTGTTCGATAATGATTTCGATTTGGGCGCGCGTTTCGATTCCGCGATTGCTGCCGATTGGCGAACCGAGCGGCATCACCGTCGCCGTGCCGACATCCTGCAATCGTTTCGCCAACACGGGTCGGCGTTGATGTAGGGAAGAACAGTGAAACCTTCCTTCACCAAGATCTCCGCTGCGGCCAAAGTCTCGACCGGGTCGGGAAGCAGATAACGCGGATCGGGATGAATCTCGAGTTTCACCCAGGTCGGTAGACCAGCGGTCGCAGCAAGTCGCGCGAGTCGCACGGCTTCGTCGGCGTTACGCGCGCCGCTCGTGTTCGGTAAAAGGAGAAAACGTTTCGGGTCGATGAAATCGAGAATGTTCGCAAACGGATCGTGTTTTCCGGAAAGATCCGCGCGTCGCAATGCGACTGTGACGATTTCCGCACCGCTGGCGACGAGCGCGTCGCGCATGATTTCGTTCGAGGCGAATTTGCCCGTGCCGACAAGCAGCCGCGAAGTGAATTCGCGATCGGCAATGCGCAGCTTGGAAGGTTTGTCCGCCATGGATCTACCCTTAACATTTCGGACATAGTCATTTTTTCAGCGTGAGTGGCCATTCTCGAACTGCAAGCTCGCTCAACCATTCTTGCCGCGTGTCAATGGTGGCAGGGGACCATTGTGCGAACTCCCCTGCCTTTTTCGTAATGAGCGCTTCCTGCTTCTGATACACAGGTCGTTTGACGTCGAACGGCAGGTTCGACAAATCCCTGTTCATGTCCTGAAGCAGCAGCGTCAGATTTCCGAGTCGGTTAATATTCCCCTTAAACTCATCATCATCAAAGCTAGGCCATAAATGGAGGTCGGCTCCTTGGGGCAAGATATGCTCCAAGCTAACTATATCTTCGTCTGCGACCACCCCATGTTCTTTAAGACCTGCCTCGGCTCGAGCGCGATTCTCGAGCTTCCTTAGATAGTACCGCGCGAGCTGGCGATTTTCGATCGATAGCGTCTTAAATCTCGAACGAAAAACACCGTCTGCTGGAACTTGACCTGCAAACCGCTCTGCGAGTTTCACAGCAGTTACGATTTTTTCTTCTCTGACAGCTTGTGCCGCTTCGGGATAGAAGCGTTCAATTTCACTGCTACCAAGTTCTTGAGTAGCCTGAAATCGGACGCTCCAGGCGACAAGCAACTCGAGCACTTTTTTGAGCTCATTCGGTTTCTCAGGGTCGAAAACATCCAGGCACGACAAGAGCAGTGGCTTGTACTGCTCCATTTTTAGCGTCTTCAGATCCGATACTAGCTCTTTGCCTCGCGTTCCAACCCGTGCCCACACTGGACTGTCGGCATCTAAGATCGCAGCGTAGTTATTCGCGCTGCCTGCAAGTTCAACAGTGAAGTCGAGGGCCTGCCTTTCATTTCTAATCGAACGCCGAATACGTTTGTACAACTCGCGTTCACGGACTAAACCATTCTTTGACGCCCAGAAGTGATGAATGAAGCGCTTAATAATCGCATCTCCACCCAATCGTGAGACCGCAGTGGTCCACTGAAATCGCACTTGATCAAAGTTTCGCTTGCCAGCTTTACCGAGAACGTAATTCTTTAGGAGATCGGCGATCGCAAGCTCGAGCCCGCGGTCGTTCAAGGTCTCAAAAATTTGGTAGGCACGGCTTTCATCTCGTACCATGAGGACCAGGACCTTGACGCTCTTTTGTAAGAACTCTTCCCATTCTTGTAGAACCTTCTTCGGTTCATGACTCCCTTGGGCAATCTTGCGAATCCGATCGCTGATTAGCTCAAAGGCTTTCAGAATCCGTTTGTGCGAATCGGGAACTTTCCGCGCGCGCTTCGTGTCACGTGTTTCAGAACCAACTCGAGCGATGACTGCCCGTTCAAAGAAGTCTGCGTCTTCATCGCTGAGTTTTAGGCGCGGTGTTCCTTCTTTCGTCCATTTGTGGCGGCTGTAGAGATATTCCTTCTCTATATCATCCGCGGTTTCGATCTCATCGTGCTCGACCAGATAATCGCGAATTGCTGCGTATATCATCGTCACCGACGCGAGTCTCTGTTGTCCGTCCACGACTGCCGGACGGCTATCACCGTCGGAGGCGGTGATTACAATCGATCCTAAGAAATACTCGCGCTCTGCTGCGTCACTTTCGGACATCGCTGTTTCGAAGTCACTGAGCAAATCCTGAATCTGCTCCGGCTTCCACGAGTACGCCCGTTGGTTGGGCGGTACACGCAACGGCGTCGCTAGCAGAGAGCCGATCCCCGTATACGCAAACGGCGTCTCAGGTGAATACGCAGGTTCCATCTTCAGCTACATTCATCAGATCACGCGGCAATACAAATCCATTAACGGTCATTGTCCTTGGGCATTATGCCTTAAAAAAAGACTGTACGTCCCTCTGCCTGTTTTGGTACGAATCGAATCGGTATGGTACGGCTCCGAAATGACGCGAATCAGACGCTCTTTCCGTTTTTTAGCTCTGATCTAAGGCTGGAAGATTGCGTTGTTGGAATGCGCCGCCTTCCTCGCGAAAGCATCGATGTCGTCGTCACTTCCCCGCCGTACAATCTCGGCATCGACTACGGAAGATATTTCGATCGCGGAAAGCGCGCCGATTATCCTGCTTTGGTGCGATGCAATGGGGCAGGGAGCTGCGTCGTGTGCTGAAACCCGACGGCTCATTTTTCCTCAATCTCGGCGCGTCGCCATCGAATCCGATGCTGCCGCACGAGTTGCTTCTGAAATTTCGCGACCTCTTCGTCCTCCAGAACACGATTCACTGGATCAAATCGATCTCAATCGATGACGAACGAGAAGGCGTGGCGTTCGCGCGGGCATTTCAAGCCGATCAATTCGCGGCGTTTCCTTGAACGATTGCCACGAATACATTTTTCATCTCACGGCGACCGGCCACACGATCATCGATCGTCTCGCACTCGGCGTTCCCTACGCCGATAAGAGCAACATCGCGCGCTGGAGTCACACGCGTGGCCGCGATCGCCGCTGTCGCGGCAACACGTGGTTCATTCCTTACAAAACAATTCTGCGTCGTGAGAAAGATCGCCCGCATCCGGCCTCATTTCCGGTCGAGTTGGCGCGAGAATTGTATTCGTCTGCATGGCGTGAAGAATGACACGCGCGATGCTCGATCCATTTCTTGGAATCGGAAATTCAGCGATCGCGGCGAAACAATGCGGCGTGAAAAAGTTCGTCGGTTTCGAAATCGACGAAAATTATTTCGCGGAAGCAGAGCGCCGAATCGCGGCGCAAAGCTCGTTAGGCTGATCCGTTCCGAGCGAAACTCGCCGTCCATTACGCAGCGTGATCGCAACGGCATCCCAGCCGGAAACATTGTAGAGCCAGCCGTATGGCGTGAGATGAATTCCCCAGCCATACCACCAGTGAATGCGAATTGGTTTGCATTCGGCGATGTCGGCGAGGTTGATTCGACGAAACGTCAAACCGGGACCGAATTTTGCGCGGACAAAATGATCGTCGATCTCGATGGTGAGTTTGTAAAAAAGCGCCGTGCAAATCAGCAGGATAACCGCGACGCCAATACCCGATTGCTCATTCGACATTAGCCGCGATAATTCCCGCGACAAGAGCGAGCAGGATTACAGGACAAACAATTGCCCAGCCAAATTGAGAATGCTGATAAGTCGTCATAGAAGATTCTCCGATGTGGTGTTGCCGGTCTGAAATTTCTCCAGCGGCTTGATCAAATTCCCCGGCAACGGTCGGACGCGATCGAAAATTCGCGCCGCCAGCGGCTTCGCGGTGAGATATCCGGCGAAAAACATTTCCAGGCGCGCATCGAGATTATCGATGTAATGCAGCGCCATCGCTTCCGGCGTTTTCGGATAAACCGGCGAGCCGAGTTCCATCTCACCGTGATGCGCGCCGATCAAGTGCAACAAATGCAGACGCACATCTTCCGACGCCGGGACAAGATCTTTCCACGCCTCGAGCTTTTCCGGCGTTTGCAGATTGCGCCAGAGCGAATTGACCAGTTCGAGGCCGATCGAGATGTGGCCGATTAATTCGCCACGTTCGTCGTAGCCCATGGTGAATCCGGTTTCCGGCAACTGATTTTCCCAGAGCTTGCCCGAGTCATGAAAAAGAATTCCGGCAATGAGGAGATCGCGATTCAGTTGTGGATAGAGCGGCGCGATCGCGTTTGCGACGCGCATCATCTGCGCGGTGTGTTCGACCAGACCACCTCGGCGCGCATGATGATAGTTGCGCGCCGCAGCCGTGCGACGAAAGCGATCGCCCCATTCTTTCAAAAACGTTTCGCCTAACGAGCGAAGCCGCGGATCGGAAATGTTCTTCACCGCCGAAACGATGTAATCCCAATCGGCGGCTTGTTTCACACGAAGCTCCGGCGGCCCCTGCAACAGCTCCAGGCGTTCCTGATCTGTCAGCAATCGCACTTTCCAATTCGGACGCGCTTCCAGGCCGAATTGTTGGTGCTGATTGAATTCACCGAAGAGCTCGATGAATTCTCCTGCGCTTAACGATTCGCACGATCGGTATTCGGGATGATCGTTCCACACGCGCAACGTCATTCGGTCGCACGCATCCGCGAGCACAAGCTTGCAAAACGGCTTTTGCTCCCGCGTCATTTCTGCCGAGGCCGATTCCACTTGTACGTGGACGCGCGCATTGACCGAGCCGTTCTGCGCCGCTCGTCGAATCTCGCTCAAGGTCATCAGGTTCATCACGCTCGTTTGCTATGCCTCACCGTAATCGGGCAAGCGCGTCGGTGCATTTTTTTAGGTCGTCTTCAACGCCTTGGAGTTTTTCGGCATCTCTCTTCCCAAAAATTCCGCGGCTGCGCAAATTTTTCCACGCAGTCAGACTTCGCTCATACCAGCTTTGCGCCTCACGCCACGCATCTTTTTGCTGATCCCGTGTTGTCGCTGGATTCGACGCGCGCGCGACAAAAATTTCACCGAGCTTCGTGCATATCTTCGTCATTTCCTGCAATGAACTCGGATCCGTAGTCAGGTTTTCCGTGATGCGAAATGCTTCTCGATATTCTTTCAGCGCATCGTCCACGTTGGCATTGGCCGCTGCCATCGCTCCGTTGCGCTCGTGGATGGAGCTGAGAATCTCACGCGTTTTCGCATCGGCTGATTCGATTTCCCTGGCGGAGGACAAAGTCTCGAGCGCTCGCCGGTAGGCTTCGCGCGCATCGGAGAGGCGCTGCAGGTTTGGGACGTCGGGGTATCCGAACAAATCTCCCAGATGCACGTAACTGATGGCGAGGGACTGGCGCGCCTGCATGTTTTGCGGATCTGCCGCGACGAGACGTTTGAGAATTTCTAGCGATGTCTGCCGATCATCGAGCGCACCGGCGAGGTTGCCATTGGCGGTTAAAACATTTGCGAGTTTTTCGTGAATGATTGCCACATCGCGCACCGCGTCGCTGTCGGCGGGGAAATCCCGCGACAACGCTTCTCGAATTGCGAGGGATTGGCGATAATTCGCAAGGGCTTCTGAAAATTTTTCCTGCGTTTCCAACATTGTGCCGATTCTTTCGTAGGTGAGGCCGAGAAACCGCCGATCCGTTGTGTCTCGCGGCGCAGCGTTGGTCAAACTCGTCCAGATTGCGAGAGAGGCTTGATAATTTCGTAACGCAGCGGCGACGTCCCCCGCATTGGGAAAGTTTGGATTACCAAGGACATCCCCTGATTTAATGCGACTGATCGCGAGCGATTGACGCGCCTTGATGTTGGCCGGCTGCGCATCGGCCAGGCTCTGGAAGATTTGCAGCGAACTGTTGCTGTATTGCACCGCCGAACTGATCTGACCCGTGACAGCAAGAACGTCCGCCGTTTTTTCGTGGACAACGGCAAGAAGACGTCGCGCTTGTGCGGCCTCTTCGGCGTTGGACGCAGTCGCGACCAATCGCTCAGCGAGGACGAGAGCTTTGCGGTAGCTCAGAAGAGCTCCGGCCGGATTCCCGAGGTTCGCATTGTTCGGATTGCCCTGAACATTCCCGACCTTGAGATAGGCTGAGGTCAATTCACGTTGCAAAGAGGGATCGTCGCGCGCCTCCTGTCCGAGCCGGTCGAGATATTCGAGCGCGTTTTTCACCAATAATTCACGCGCGGCGGTCGAGCCGGGAAGTTTTTCGATGGCATCGTGCAATTCAAAGAGCGACGAATTTGCCAGGTGGCGGACTTCATTGAATCGACGTTCGGCCTTGGCGCGTTCCGCCTTTGCAACTTGCGCCTGCCATGAGGTGGCAACGATTCCGGCCAGCAACGCGAGCACGACAAGCGCAGCCGCGATGACTCCGGTCTT
Source organism: uncultured Verrucomicrobiae bacterium (assembly GCA_963737195.1). Taxonomy (GTDB): domain Bacteria; phylum Verrucomicrobiota; class Verrucomicrobiia; order Chthoniobacterales; family UBA10450; genus JBBQFI01. The sequence goes on along the minus strand of CAVTRW010000016.1, from coordinate 33,477 downwards.
ATTGCGCCTAACGAATTTGGAAGCGCGATAACTCCAGGTGTCCTTGCGCGCAATCACCGTGCGCCCGGCCAGATGCCGCCGGATATCTTCGGAGAATTCACCGACCGACGAATAGCGCCGCGCCGGTTCCTGGCGCATCGCCATCAGCACGATGTTGTCGAGATCGCCCCGCAACGCTTTCGGATCGCGCGTTTCGATTGGTAAACGACTTTTCGCTCGTGTCAGCGCTGTGCTCGGCCGTGCGGGCGGTTGTTTTGCCTCATCCTGTGGTCGAGTGGGCGCGGGGAAGGGTTTTTGCCCGGTCAGTAGTTCGTAGAGAACAATCCCGAGACTGTAGATATCGGAGGCGGTTGTCACCGGCTCGCCCCGAATCTGTTCCGGACTTGCGTATTCCGGCGTCATGATCCCGTGGATCGCAATTGTGTCGCCCGCTGTCGCCGCCGTTTCCGCGTCGAGCAACCGGGCGATTCCGAAATCGAGCAGCTTCGGTTCGCCCTCATTCGTGACGCGGATGTTGGCTGGTTTGATGTCGCGATGAATGACCAAATGCTGATGAGCGTAGCCGACTGCGGCACAAATTTTCAGAAACAGCTCCAGGCGCGCTTTAATCGACAGCGTCCGTTTATCGCAGTATTCGTCCAGTCGCTCTCCTTCGACGTATTCCATGACGAAATAAGGAGACCCGTCCGCGGTAATGGCCGCATCGTAGAGCCGGCCGATATTGGGATGGTTCAATCCGGCCAAAATTCGCTCTTCATAACGAAACCGGTTAATGAGGCTGCGCAGAACAAGGCCTTGCCTAACGAGTTTAAGGGCGACGCGCCGGCCGAGTTGAACATGGTCGGCGAGGTAGACTTCGCCCATTCCTCCTTCGCCGATAAGAGAAATAATTTTGTAATTACCGAGCGATTCTCCGGGTCGAAGTGTGGCGACAGTTTCGACATGGTCATTTCCAAAAAGCTTTTCGGCATTGGCATGAATTGCCGGCCTCTCGATAAAATCCCGCGCTTGTTCGTTCCAGCGCAGGAGCGACTCCACCTCGGCCCGAAGTTCTGGACGATCGCGGCATGCCTCATCGAGATAAGCGGCACGGCGCTCAGGTCTCTCGTCCAATGCCGTGTCCACCAGTTGTTCGACCAGGCGATCTTTTTCAGTTGGGGTCATTTCACTTTCGGAACGCCTAAGGTTGGCGCCTCCAAGTATTCTAAAGGGGATTTCGGCGATGCCGATTCTACCGTTTCGCTCAAGCGGGAGCGATGTTTAATTCCCGGCAGAGCCAGAGCTTGGCGAAGTGCCAGTCGCGCAGGACGGTTTTTTCCGAGACGTTCAACACTTCCGCGATCTCTTTCGCCTCCAGCCCACCGAAGAATTTCAACTCCACCACTTCGCTCTTGCGCGGATAGACTTGGGCGAGGTTCTGCAGGGCGCCGTCGAGCACAACTAAATCAGTGGCGTCCGATGCTGCGAGAGCCTGCGCTTCGTCGAGGGAGACCTTTTCATTCAGTCCACCGCGTTTCGCCGCGTTATGAGCGCGGGCGTGATCGAGCAGGATACGCCGCATCAAGCGCGCGGCGATGCGATAGAAGTGAGCGCGATTCCGCCACGTCACATTTCGACTGTCCACCAGACGCAAATAGGTTTCGTGAACCAGGGCCGTTGCCTGCAGGGTATGATCAGCTCGTTCCCGCCGTAGATAATCGCGCGCCGCCCGCCGCAATTCCTCGTAGACCAGAGGCATAAGCTTCGCCACCGCTTCGCGATCCCCCTCGCCCCAGTCCTGCAGAATTTGAGTGACATCATAGGGCGGGCCCGAATTCATTATCCTATCCTCAACGGCTGTAAATGACGGTCAGTAAGTTAATGGATGTAGTAGCAGCTAACGGTCCTCTTCAACGAATACTCTCCTTTCACGCAACGAGAGATAAAGCGTGGCGCGTGTTACGGTTTCGCGACGCCGATGACACCACAGGCGACGCGTCCGCCTGCATCACCCGTCGGCTGCGTTTTCAGATCGTCGGCTTTCTCGTGCACGATTAATCCGCGACCGATAATCGAGTTCTCGCCGCTCATGGTCATCATCTTGTCGGTTAATTCCAAGTGCGCCTTGCCGGAACTGTCCGCCTCGATGTTGCCGAGATCGCCGACATGGCGCGGTGTTGCATCGTGCCCGGCATGCGGAGATTTGCCTGGATTGAAATGACCGCCGGCGGCCTTACCATCGGGCGACGAGCAATCGCCGAACTCGTGAATGTGAAATCCGTGTTTTCCGGGAGTGAGTCCGGTCAGGTCGGCGACAACTTTTATTTCATCGCCGGCTTTTGTGAAGGTAACTGTTCCTTCAACATTGCTGCCTTTTGTTGGATGCAAAACAGCGATCGCTTTTGTCGGTTCATCGGCGAACGCGCAGGCAACTCCAACCAGGAAAATTGCAGCCGTGGCTGCGACGAACGCGGGGATGAGATTTCGTTTCATGCGTTAACGCTACACCCAGCAATGGCGGAGTGTAAATCCACCGCATGCTGTTACCGCAACGGGTCCGCCGCACCGCGGACTCAATCGTCGATCATGCGCTTTTGAATGTCGGCATACGCATCGATTCGTCGATCTCGCAGAAACGGCCAGTGCGTTCGATGTTCGTCGACTCGCTTCCAATCGATATCAGCCATAACGAGTTCTTCCTTGTCGACACTTCCTTTGGCAATAATTTCACCGCTCGGGGCCGCGATGAAACTCTGGCCCCAGAATTCGATTCCATCGCCACCGATCGGCCGCTCGTGACCGACTCGATTCGCGACGGCGACGAAGCACCCGTTGGCAATTGCGTGGCTGCGCTGGACCGTTTCCCAGGCGGAATGTTGCGCCGCACCATATTGCTTCTTTTCGCCCGGATGCCAGCCAATAGCAGTCGGATAAAACAAAATCTCGGCACCGCGCAAAGCGGTCAGGCGTGCCGCTTCCGGATACCATTGATCCCAGCACACGCATACCCCGATGTTTCCCTGCGCAGTTTTCCAATTTCGGAATCCGAGATCCCCCGGCGTGAAATAAAACTTCTCGTGGTAAAGCGGGTCATCCGGAATATGCATCTTGCGATAGCGTCCGAGAAGTTTTCCATCGGCGTCAATGATCGCAGCGGTGTTGTGGTAAACGCCGGCACCGCGCTTTTCGAACAGCGACGCGATGATGACGACTTTGAGCTCGGCGGCGAGTTTGCCTAACGAGTCGGTCGTTGGCCCCGGTATTTCTTCCGCCAGCCCAAAGTTGGCGTGGTCCTCCGACTGGCAAAAATACTGCGACCGGAAAAGTTCTGGGAGGCAAACAATCCGCGCGCCTTGCTTCGCCGCGTCGCGAGTAAAATCATTTGCGTGGGTGAGATTCTCCTCTGGATCTTTACCACAGCGCATCTGGACAAGCGCGATTTTCGTTGTCATGGAATTCGCCATACGCAGGAACATAGGGCTCTAGCCCTGTGCGGCCAGCGGAGATCTTTCTCCGCTGCTTTGGCGGAGCGGTTGGGCGCCCACTGACGTCTCGCAACGGGTTGGAAACCCGCTGGGCACACAGACCGGGAGGTCTATGTTCCGCGCTGCCTATTTCACCGAGTCAGCCGGGACGACCTTGATGCTTTCCACACCCACGCGGGTTGTCGGCGTGCTTCGTTCCGGTCCACCTACTGGCGTATCACCGAGTTTTGTCAGCACGTCATCGCCTTTAATCAATTTCCCAAACGCCGTGTATTGATGATCGAGATGTGTCACGCGCGCGAGGCAGATGAAAAACTGGCTGCCGGCAGAATCGGGATCAGCGGAACGCGCCATTGAGAGCACGCCACGTTCGTGCGGCCGATCGTTGAATTCCGCTTTGACCGAATACCCCGGCCCGCCCGTGCCATACCGGCTCGATTTCGTCGGATCCTTCGTCAACGGGTCACCGCCCTGCACCATGAAACCCTTAATGATGCGATGAAATGCGGTGCCGTCGTAGAAACCGGAGTTCGCCAGTTTCTTGAAATTCTCGACCGTTTTGGGTGCGACATCAGGCCAAAGTTCGCAAACCATTTCGCCTTCGGTCGTTTTGATTACCGCCACTTCTTTTTTCGAATCATTCATGGAAGATGTCTCTTTCTTTTCCTCGCCACGCGCTTGAGTGAAGCCGAGCGCCAATCCCATCAGGCAACAGAACAACGTTCGTTTCATCTTCGACCTGTGGCACGAATGCCCGCCGATGTCACGCGCTCGTTCTCGCTCGCGTGATATTCCTGCAGACTTTTTACCGTCACCGGATTTTTTTGGAGCGAGCGAATTCCATTCAGACTCGCCTGCGCCGCGCGCACTGTGGTCATGATCGGAATTTTCTTCGCCAGCGAAGCGTTGCGAATGGTGACTTCGTCTTCGCGCGGAATTTTTCCGCTAGGCGTGTTCACGATGAAATTGATATCGCCGTTGATCACGCGGTCGAAGACATTCGGTCGGCCTTCGCGGATTTTGAAAACCTTTTGGACGGGAATTCCAGCGGAATACAGCGTATTCCACGTTCCGGACGTGGCGATAATTCCAAACCCGAGCTCGATGAATTGTCGCGCCAGCGGAATAACCGCTTCTTTATCGCTATCCTTTACGCTGATGAAAACGTTGCCGCCTTTGGGCAATGGCGGTGGCGCAGCCATCTGCGATTTGGCAAAGGCGAGACCGAGATCGGCATCCATTCCCATCACTTCGCCGGTCGATTTCATTTCTGGCCCTAACGAGATATCGCGGCCCTGATAACGCAGATAAGGGAACACCGCTTCCTTGACCGAAAAATGTTGGGGCACGATTTCGTTAGTGAAGCCGAGCTCGCGCAGAGTTTTGCCTGTCATCACCTTTGCCGCCAGTTTGGCCAGCGGAACACCGATCGCCTTGCTCACGAATGGCACGGTGCGCGAGGCGCGCGGATTCACTTCGAGGACGTAGACATCGTCACCTTTGACTGCGAACTGCACATTCATCAGGCCACGCACATTTAACTCGCGCGCCATTGCTTTTGTTGCCGTCGTGATTTCGTCGAGCACGTTTTTGCCTAACGAAAACGTCGGGATGACGCACGCGCTGTCGCCGCTGTGAATGCCCGCCTGTTCGATGTGTTCCATGATCGCGCCGACTACCGCGATTTCGCCATCGGCAATGCAGTCGACATCCACTTCGATGGCGTCTTCGAGGAAACGGTCGACCAGAATTGGACGTGGCACAGGCATCTTGCCTGTGTTCTTCTCATCTTCTCCCACAGCCAGGATGGTTGTGCCACGGGCTGCTTCGAGCGCAGCATCGGTATAACGGCGCAAATCTTCTTCGTTATAGACGATCTGCATACCGCGGCCGCCAAGCACAAATGAAGGGCGCACCAACACTGGATATCCAACCCTCTGCGCGATCACGACGGCGTCTTCGACACTGAGCGCCGAGCCACTCGGCGTCTGGCGCAGACCAAGTTTGTCGAGCATCGCGGCAAAAAGCTTTCGGTCTTCGGCTGTTTCTATGCTTTCCGGTTGCGTGCCAATGATCGGAACGCCCGCGGCGCGTAATCCGTTTGCGAGATTGAGTGGCGTTTGTCCGCCAAACTGGACAATCACGCCTTCCGGTTTTTCCTGGTCGTAAATATTGAGAACGTCTTCGAGGGTGAGCGGCTCGAAATAAAGTTTGTCGCTCGTGTCGTAATCGGTCGAAACCGTTTCTGGATTCGAGTTCACCATGATGGTTTCGAATCCGAGCTCGCGCAGCGCGAAAGCGGCGTGCACGCAACAATAATCAAATTCGATTCCCTGGCCGATGCGATTCGGTCCGCCGCCAAGAATCATGATTTTGCGTTTCGTTCCCGCGCGAATCTCGTTCTCGGTGCCGTAAGTCGAATAATAGTACGGTGTGTAAGCTTCGAACTCCGCCGCGCAAGTGTCGACGAGGCGGTAGGTCGGAATAACGCCCGCCGCCTTTCTTTGCGCACGCACATCCTCTTCCTTTATTTTGCCCGCGATGGACAATTGCCGATCTGAAAAGCCTAGGCGTTTCGCGCGAAGGAACATAGGCCTCAGGCCTGTGTGCCCAGCGGACATCCTGTCCGCTGCTTCACCTTCCGCGGAGTCTAACTCCACTGTGCGCACGGACTGTAAGTCCATGTTCCGTTGCAGCGTTTCGTTAGCGCACAAAATAAATTCGCCGGGCCGCAATTGCGCTTTCGTCGGATTCCGCGAGATGTAATCGCGACAACGGATGAGCGCTTCCCAGTCGCGCACGATGCGATCGAAACTCTCCTGCATCCAAAGTGTGCCGGAACGCTGCAGGAGTTTGTTAATTTCCCGCGCGCTATAGCTTTTCCAGGATCGTAAAATGTCTTTGAGCGAATGCTGCGGCAACGGTTGGACCAGCGCGTGGACGTGGTTTGGCATAATCACAAACGCATCGAGATGGTAGCGTTCGCCATTGAAGTGATTGAGTGCTTCGGCCACGACTTTAGCCGCGCTGCTGTGTCGCAACACACAACTACCGTGGGCCGCATCCAACCAATCTTCACGGGGCTTCAAGAAACGTTGGCGATACTCGCGCGCGGTTTCGGCATCCCATGGCTCCGGATGAAATTCTCGCCAAGTCTGCAATTCTTCGCGCCATTGCGTCGCTAGCTCTGCGGGGACGGCATCCGCGAGCCGAAACGTAACGAAATATGTTGCGTCTTCCTGTTCCCAGTGTGGCAAGTTCCGGCTTGCGCGGCGAACTACCGCGTGTTCGTCGAAGGCCCGGAACATAGGCCTGTGGCCTGTGCGCCCTGCGGACATGCTGTCCGGTGCTTCCGCGAAGTGCAACTTCGCTGGGCGCACAGACTGAAAGTCTATGTTCCGCAGATTGGAGGTTTCTTCCACGATCTGCTTCAGGTTCTGCAAAAACCAGCGGTCGATCTTTGTGAGATCGTAAATTTCGTCGATCGACATTCCATCCTGCAACGCTTGGGCGAGATGGAAAATCCGATCGGCATTCGGGATCGCGAGCTTGCGGCGTAGCGTTTCGGGATCGACACGCGTTTCATTTCCATCGGCGCAAAACCCAAAGCGCTTGATCTCCAAACTGCGCAACGCTTTCTGCAAAGCTTCCTTGAACGTGCGGCCGATCGCCATTGCTTCGCCGACGCTTTTCATCTGCGTGGTCAGCGTCGCATCGGCTTGCGGAAATTTTTCGAAGGTAAAGCGCGGAACTTTGACGACGCAGTAATCAATCGTCGGCTCGAAACAGGCCGGCGTTTCCCGCGTGATGTCGTTGCGAATTTCATCAAGCGTATAACCGACAGCGAGTTTGGCGGCGATTTTTGCGATCGGGAAACCAGTCGCCTTCGATGCCAGCGCCGACGACCGCGAGACGCGCGGATTCATTTCGATCACGACCATTCGTCCGTTCGCCGGATTAACCGCGAACTGAATATTTGATCCGCCGGTCTCGACGCCGATTTCGCGAATGACGGCAAACGATGCGTCGCGCATCATTTGATATTCCTTGTCGGTTAGCGTCTGCACGGGCGCGACGGTGATGGAATCGCCGGTATGCACGCCCATCGGGTCGAAATTCTCGATCGAGCAGACGACGACGCAGTTGTCCATGCGATCGCGCATCACTTCCATTTCAAATTCTTTCCAGCCGACGAGCGATTCCTCGATCAGCACTTCATTGACGGGCGACAGAGCGAGGCCGCGCGCCGCGATTGTTTCCAGCTCCTCGCGATTGTAAGCGATTCCGCCACCCGAACCGCCGAGAGTGAATGCCGGACGAATGATGAGGGGCAGCGTCCCGATTTCGTCGGCCACACGATGCGCATCGGCAGTGGACCGGGCGACGCCCGAGCGCGGAACATCCAATCCGATGCGCAACATCGCTTCCTTGAAAAGCTGCCGATCCTCCCCTTTCGCAATGGCTTGGGCATTGGCGCCGATCAATTTGACACCATGCCTAACGAGTGCGCCGTTGCGATTCAATTCCATCGCGACATTGAGCGCGGTCTGGCCGCCCATCGTCGGCAGAATCGCGTCCGGTTTTTCCCGTTCCAAAATGGCTTCGACCACTTCGGGCGTGATCGGCTCGATGTAAGTGCGATCCGCAAATTCCGGATCGGTCATGATCGTGGCCGGGTTTGAATTTACGAGGACGACCTCGTAACCTTCTTCGCGCAACGCCTTGCAGGCCTGCACGCCGGAATAATCAAATTCGCAGCCCTGTCCGATCACGATTGGACCGGACCCGATAAGGAGAATTTTCTTTAAGTGATCGTTCCGCGGCATCTGCGCAGCGCCCACGGTAGACTAAATTGATAAAACGTCATCACATAACTCAGTGCGGCACGGAGCCTGCGCGTGCGATCACTGAATGGACGCAACCGCCAAGGGAAATGACGCGCGAGAACGGTGAGAGCGATCCGGTAATCGAAGCGTTTCTACGTGCGTCGACGCCAGTCGAAATGGAGCGTGAGTTGCAGCGTCTGCTCGAAACTGAAGCTGCGCCCGTCATGCGGCGGGTGCTGCAGCGCGATGCGCGTCGTCGATCGAGCGAAGAGGCGTTCAGCAATTTCACATCGATCGAGAGTGCGGTCGACTGGGATGATGTGCTGAGCGCGGGACGAGAAGAACTGATTCGCCAGCTGACACGTTTGCGCGCGCGCGAAAGAACAGAGCCTATCGCAAATTTCCGCGGTTATGTCAGCGCCGTGACGTACGCGGTGTGGGCGGAACATCTGCGTCGTGCTTATCCCGCGCGCTCGATGTTGCTCAATCGGTTGCGGTATCTGCTCGAAAACCGAACGAACCAGCGCGGCTTTGCCATATGGGATGGCGCGACGGGCGAACGCTGGTGCGGGTTTGCGCGATGGAAAGGCCAGACGCCCGCGGGTGAAGACAACGCGAAACTGCAACGGTTGATGGTCGAACCATACGCCGCCGCATCAGACGCACTTGGTACCAGCGATTTCAAATCGCTAAATCAACCGCTTCTCCTGGCAAGAATTTTTTCCTGGCTCGACCAACCAATTGAGCTGCGTCATCTGCTCGATGTGATGGCCGAGCTTCTTGAGATCTCGGATCGCAAGGAAAGTTTGAGTGGCGACTCGGCCCACAACCTTTCATTGCACACGGTCGATCCATCGCCCTCGCCAGTTGAGGCGTTAAAGTGGCGAGAATATTTGCGCTGGCTTTGGCAGGAAATGGGTTCGCTTTCAATCCCGCAGCGCAAAGCATTTCTTTTCCATTCCGAGGTCGCGCGAGATTTCGAAATTCTCGGAATAGCATCGATGCGAAAAATTGCCTCGCTACTGGAGATCGCCGCGGAAGAAATCGCGCGAATTTGGAACGACCTGCCGTTACCCGATCTGACCATTGCAAAACAGATGAATCTTGAGCGGCAACAGGTGATAAACCTGCGGCGTGTGGCCCGTGACCGGCTGGGCGCCGCGTGGAAAAAATGGATAAATGAAGAAAGTCACCAATAAGGCCCGAATTTTTACATCTACTAATAGAATAGAGAGTTGCGAATATGTTGCGCGATCATCTTAACGCAGATGAATTAGCCGGCTACGTTCGACGCACGGCCGGCGCGCAGGAACTGTTGCGCAGCAGCGATCACCTGGTGGAATGCGCACAATGCCGCGAGGGCTTGCAGAAATTGCAGGGCAGCCTTAAAGGCGCGCCCGAAAGTGAGCTCGTTAGTTACGAAAAGCTCGCGGAGTTTCTGGATGAGAAACTGGATCCAATCGAGCGTAAACAAGTCGCGGATCAGCTTTCGCGATCGCCGGAGATCGCCGCGGAATTAGCCGATCTCACGCGATTTCGCGACGAAATGAATGCGCTCCCCGCGCGAAACTACGATTCGGTCTCATCGTTATCGGAGCGAAAGATTGTTGCCTTCCCGCAAAGATTGGCGCGTTGGGCGATGCCGCTGGCGGCTGGATTATTGGTGGCCGGTGTTGGAATCTGGCTTCTCACCCGCAACGCACAGCAGACAACGATTACGGTGCGCGATGGTGCACGCGAAATTATTGTCGGACCCAATCAGCACGTTACCGGATTGCCGGGTCTACCGCACGACCTGCTGCATTCGATTGCAACGGCGGCGCGCAGAGGGAAGATCGAGATTTCTCCGGTCATCGATTCGCTGGCGAGCGATCGCGAGACGCTGGCGGGATCGCCTAACGAGTCGTCCAAGTTCGGACTTCTAGCGCCGGTGGCGACAGTAGTGCGCGAAACGATGCCTCGCTTTTCCTGGAGCGCGCAGCCGGATGCCGCGGGCTATCGGATTCACGTTGTTGATGCAGGCACCGGCGAAGTCGTGATGACGGGTCAGAGCGATAACGGCCGCACGGAATGGACGCCGACCGAACCGCTCGTGCCGGGAAATATTTATCAATGGCAGGTCGAAGCTCTTCGCGGCGATGAGGTGATCGGACGGACGCCGAAGCCGCCCGAACCGGAGGCGCGTTTTCAAATTCTTCCCGCGGAAGCGCAGCAGCAGCTCGCGCAAACCGAAACGAGCACGAACGGCTCGCATTTTGTGATGGCGGTGGCGAATGCCAAAGCGGGATTACTGGACGACGCGGTTCGCGAACTGCGCGTCTTTGCAAAGGAGAATCCGGATTCGAAAATTCCGGCCGAGCTCATGGCTCAAATCGAAATGGCGCGTCATTCGAAGGACAAGCGCTACTCGCCGATCGCGACAAAGGGCGCCCAGTAAAAGGGGTGGCGGTAGCGCGGGTTTTTTGCAAGCGCCAGACTCGCCGTGCGCAGCGCTTCGGCGGCATCTCCACCATCGCGGTAGCGTCGATGAAATTCCACCATCAGCTCGGTATTGCTTGCGCTGTCCACTTTCCATTGACTAACGACTTCCGAAGAACAACCCGCCGCTAACAGGGCCCACGACAGTCCGATCACCCCTTCGCCTTCGCTGACTTTCCCGCGCGCTGTTTCACAGGCAGAAAGGACGGCCAGGCGCGCGTGCAATTTCATCTGTTTCACCTCCCACGCTTCCAGCAATCCGTCTTCGTCAGCCGCGAGATTTTCCTGTGACATGAGCAGGTAGGAATACAAAGGCGCGTGATCGTTCAATACGCCGTGAGTGGCGAAGTGTATGATGTCGAAATCGCCAGCACGACTTTTGAAAGTGTGTTCGCGCGCATCGGGACCGGTGAGGGCAATGCTGGGCGGCGAATGATAAAGTTGCTTCAACTCGGCGACCTGCTTTTCCGCTTCCGGCAACGGTTGCCAAATCTCGCCCATCAATTGCGGACCGGACGAGACCAGAATCTTTTCGGATCCTGAACGTTTTGCGACGGAGCCGAGCGCCGGATTCGCGATGGCGAAAAGTCGCAGCGCATTTTTGTTTTCATGTAAGGCGCTTGCCCGGATTCGCGTCAGAAAGGTAATCGACGGGGCATAACTGATGGCGCGGTCCTCGATCAAACAATGTTTATTCGAGCCCTGCAATGTCTGGAATGGCAGATCCCACAGTGGTCCGTCCGGGATGATGTTGAGTCGTCGTGCATCTTTCCATGCGGATTCCGATTCTTGCAGCAGCGATTCGTAAAGTGCACGCGCCGGCGCCTGCCAGTCGAGCCCGCGATCGGCGATGAGTGAACGGAAAGACGAGGCGCGTTTGGTTAGCTGATCGCGCGAAAGATCGATCCGGAAAACCTGCGGCGAAATATCTTCATCGTTGCCGTTGAGGACGAACAGGAATGTTTTGTCCTTGGTCACGACAAATTTCAGCAGCGCCGTTTTCTCGCTTTTTACGAAACGCTGCATCTCCGCCAACGACGCAGTGGCCAAAGGCTTGTTCTCGCCCTGATTTTCGTTCGCGCTCTCGAAACCGGCGTTTTCGCGCTGCATGCGCGCATCGCGCAGCTCCGACCGCAGCCTAACGAGTTGTGCATCGGAAGGTTTGCCGCTGCGCAATTCATCGATCAGCCGGCGGTTTGTTTCGGCGATACGCTGCTCCAGTCCACGAACCTGTTCATTCGTAGTTGTCGCCGGCGTTGTTTTTCCTTTCGCCAGAATGTCGAGGAGCGCGCGCGCGCTGGCACGCTCGGCAATCGCCAGCGCGTCCTCGTTGTGATGGTCGTTGGCGAATAGCGCGACTAGTTCGTGATACGGTGCGATCCGATCTGCGAGAAACGATTCGGCTTCTTCCGCGCCACCCGCTAGTTGCCCGCGAACATGTTCGATTTCGGCGACCGCTTCTTCGAACGCAAGGCGGGCATCCTCCTTTTTGCCTAACGAAGTGAGACATTGCCCAACGAGCGTTTGCGCTCGAGCAACCGAGTCGTGCTCCTGCAATGTACGATATATCTCAGCCGCTTTTCCCGCGTGCAGAAGCGCGGCGCCAAAGTCGTTCTCGGCGCGCGCAACGTTGGCGAGGCCGACATGAGCGCGTGCTTCATTCGATCGATCGTGCAGTTCAAGACTCAATTCCATGCTTTGTTGGAACGAACGCTGGGCCGCCTCCGTCTCGCCCGCACGCAAGTGCACATTGCCCAGCTCCGTTAACGCGGACGCGACGCGTGGCTGTAGTTTCGCTTTTTCGGCAACGGCGCGCGCGCGATTCAGGTAATCGATTGCCTTGCTATTGTCGCCCATCGCTTCATAGGCCATTCCGATATTGTTGAAGATAAAGGCCATGTTCCATTTCGAATCGTCACCCACCTCCTCGCGTGCGCGTTCGTAGAATTGCAGAGCCCGCTCCGGCTGGCCTTGCGCGCGGCAAACTTCGCCCATGCTGTTGAGCGCCGGGATAATGCCTTCTGACTGATGAAGTTCTTTCGCGATCTTGAGTGTGCGTTCCAAACTGGCCAGCGCGCGCCGAAAGTTCCCCTGATAGAGATACATAATTCCGAGCGCTTGCGAGACGCTCATTTTTTCGACCGATGGTCCCGGTTTCTGATCGTAATAATCGGCGGCTTGTCGAAGTAAATTCAATCCTTCGCTGTAATCCCCTGTTTCGCGAAGGACGCCTCCGACCATCGTTTGTCCGGCTGCAGTCATCGCCGGATCGTGCAGGTGCTCGCCGATGTGAATGATCATGCGATCCACTTTTTCCGCCTCGACATACTTGCCCTCGAGCGAACGGTGGAATGCGATGTCAAGCAGTGCGTAGCGCAGCGCGGGACCCTGCAGCAGCGCGTGGGCCGCTGCGTCGATTAACGAATCCTGTTCGGCTGCGGTCGTCGCCGCTGCGAGCTTTTCCGCCAGCGCGCGATGTTCGGGGGAGAACGTTGCCGCGGATTGTGAATCGGCGGCGCGAATGCAGGGGTTGATGCAAACGAACGCAAAAAATAGGAACAGGCTCGCTCTCTCTTTACAACCAGAGCGCAATCGCAGTAATAGACGCGGCGTTCTCATCCTCTCCCTATGAATCAACCCTCTTTCGCGAGGAAGACGGTCACCATTCACCATGAATATTCAATCCGCTAGCTCAACGCGTGCCTGCGACTTCATTGCCCTCCCTTCAGGTGGGAGCGAAGGACGCACTGTTCGATTCAATTCTCCAAAATTGGAGCGCCTTGCTAATTGCAAGAACGATTAGCCTAATTGTCGTTAGGCAACGTCAGCCATGCGCTGACGGTCGAGGTAAACTTTGCAGATGCCTTTGATGCGTGTGAGCACATAGTAGGTCGTCTGGCTTCGCACACGAACGAGTTCGGTGCCGACAATGCGGGTCACGAAATCAGATGGAAGATCGATAATCTCCTGAGGCGTTGCGCCTTCCAGACCTTTGCAAAGAATGGCGGTCATGGCGCGTGTGAGCGTTTGCACTTCCGGGCCAAGCGTCATCCGGATGTGCGCCTTGCCTTGTTCGTCGACATGAAGATAAACGCCGACGGTATCCGCGCATTCCTCATCCTTCCGAATGTCTTGCAGATTGAACGTCTCGCCCTTTCGCGGTTCCTGTTTCTTGGCGGCGTCGGAATAGGAGACGAGCGTTTCGCGGCGCTCGTCTTCGGGCAGCGATTCGAAGAGGTTAATGATTTTATCGAGCTTGGGCGGATACATTTCTTAAATCCCAAATCCCAAACCCCAAGCTCCAGGGAAATCCCAAGCTTTAAATTTCAATTCTCGCATGGCAGTTCTTGGGATTTGGAGCTTCTTTGGGATTTGGGTTTTGGAACTTGGGATTTCCTACGCGCTCTTTTCAATCGGCGCGCCGACCCTGTTGCCCCATTCCGTCCACGAACCGTCATAGTTGCGGACGTTTTCAAGGCCTAACAAGTAGGTAAGCACAAACCAGGTGTGACTCGAGCGTTCGCCGATGCGGCAATACACGACCGTATCCGTTCCTGGCTTCAATCCGCATTGGTTCAGGTAGATCTCCGCCAGCTCGTTTGCCGGCTTAAAGGTTGAGTCGTCTTTCGTAGCAGTTTTCCAGGGAACACTCTTCGCGCCCGGAATATGGCCGCCGCGCAAGACGCCTTCCTGCGGATACTCCGGCATGTGTGTGATCTCGCCCTTGTATTCGCCGGGCGAGCGCACGTCGATCAACGGCTTGCCCGCTTTGCTTTGCGTGAGCGCTTCATCGGCAAACGCGCGAATCTCCTTATCGAACCGTTTCTTCGGCGTCGGATAATTTGTCGCCGGATATTTTGCAACATCACGCGTCATCGGCCGGCCTTCTGCCTTCCATTTGTCGCGCCCGCCGTTGAGAATTTTCACTTTATCGTGGCCGAACAGCCGAAACGCCCATAGCGCGTAGCAGGCCCACCAGTTCGCCTTGTCCCCGTAAAAAATGCAGGTGGTATCGGGCGTGATTCCGCTGCGGCTGCAAAGCTCGGCAAATTTTTCCGGCTGAATGTAATCGCGGATGACCGCATCCTGCAGATCGGTCCGCCAATCGATATGCACGGCGCCGGGAATATGTCCGGTGTCGTAAAGGAGAATGTCTTCGTTTGATTCGACGATCCGGATCCCTTCGTCTTTGAGATGCTTCTCAAGCCAGTCAGTTTCAACAAGCGCTTCCGGATGCGCGTACTGCGTGGGATTTGTCGTCATAGACCGGAAACTCGTTCTCCCTGGCATTCCGGCAAGAGATTTCCCTTTGTTTTGACGCGAGAGAGTTGCGTTTGCACTGCATTCGGGGCAACTGCAGTGGTTGTTTCGTTACGATGAGGATTATGCTTCGTGGTTAAATCGCTCTCGCAAGGTCCGGGAATGTCTGCCGACTTGGCCGAGGGCAAGCCATCCAGGAAGGTGCCGCTTTCTCCGCTGCGTTTCTGGCTGCTCGCCGCCGTGATCGGATTAGTCGGCGGTTGCGGTGCGGTCGTTTTCCGAGGGATGATCGCGCTTTTCCACAATCTTCTTTTTCTCGGAAAGTTCTCGGTCTTTTACGACGCGAGTGTCCACACGCCACCGAGCCCGTGGGGACCGCTCGTGATTTTTGTGCCGGTTATCGGTGCGGTCGGCGTGACGTGGTTGGTGAAAACGTTCGCACCGGAAGCGCGCGGTCACGGCGTACCGGAAGTGATGGACGCGATCTATTATAATAAGAGCATCATTCGGCCCGTCGTCTCGGTGATCAAAGCGCTGGCATCGGCCCTCTCGATCGGCAGTGGCGGATCTGTCGGACGCGAAGGGCCGATCATTCAGATCGGGTCTGCTTTTGGCTCGACTGTTGGTCAATTGCTGCGCATTCCCGCGTGGCAACGGACTACTTTGATTGCGGCTGGCGCCGGCGCCGGGATCGCAGCAACTTTCAATACGCCGATCGGCGGAGTCCTTTTCGCGGCGGAACTTTTACTGCACGAAATCAGCGTCTGGACGCTTGTGCCAGTTGTGATCGCAACGGCGAGCGCGAGCTACATCGGCCGTTATTTCTTCGGCCCGAATCCAGCATTTGCTATTCCGGAACTGCGTCTGAGCTATTTCCATCTAACCCATCCGCTCCTGCTGTTTGCTTATGTTGGGCTGGGCTTGATCATCGGTTTGGTTTCGGTCGTTTACATTCGCTCGATCTACGCGTTCGAAGATTTTTTCGATCGGCGCATTCGAAATTCTTACCTGCGGCACATGAGCGGGATGTTGTTGCTTGGCGTGCTGATGTACCTGTTGCTGCGCTATTCCGGTTATTACCACATCGAAGGTGTCGGCTATGCGACCATTCAACAAGTGCTGTCGGGCGCTCTCAATTCCGCCTGGTTCCTCCTTTTGCTCTTCGCCTTAAAACTTTTTGCTACTTCGCTTACACTGGGCTCCGGCGCATCGGGCGGAGTTTTTTCACCGGCCCTGTTTCTTGGCGCGACACTCGGGAGCGCTTACGGAATGTTTCTTCAGTTCGTTTTTCCGAACGCGACGATCAGTCCTGCCGCATTCGCCGTCGTTGGAATGGCTGGCATCGTTGGCGGCACAACCGGCGCCGCCATTACCGCGATCGTCATGATTTTTGAGATGACGCTCGATTACGGTGTCATCGTGCCGATGACGATCACAGTCGCAATCGCTTATGGCGTTCGGAAAATGATTTCGAACGAGAGCATCTACACGCTCAAACTCACTCGTCGCGGCCATCGCATGCCGAGCGCGATGCAGGCCAACATTCAATACATGAAGCCGGCGCGAGACCTGGCCCAGGCTGCGATCGTAAGACTGGAAGCGTCGATGACTTTGCCCGAGCTCGCAATTGTTCTGCCATCGTATCCGCCTGATGCCTGCTTCGTCGTAATGGATGGAAGTAAAATCCACGGCGTTATCACTGTGAATGCTGCATTCAAAGGCATTCGCCATCCTAACCCGGAGGCGACCGTGGCCGAGATCGCTTCGCAAAATTACGCCGTGATCAGCGCCGAGACTTCCGTCTTTGAAATTCTGACCAAAATGCGCGTCGACGGCACGGAGGTGTTTCTGCTTGCCCCGGCGCAGGATGAAAAAGCAGCCGTCGGTTTACAGCGCTGGATCTCGAAGGAATCGATCGCAGAATCGCTGATCGACGCGATTGAGCTGTTTTCGGATTAAAGTTTAACTGGTTAGGCCCTAACGACGCCGGCCATAGGAGTAACCGCGGTGTGTGCGCCGTCCGCTGACGCCGCGTTTGCCTCCAGCAGCCATTTCCGGTTCGAAAAGCACAGTGTAGAGATAGGGAAAATTCTCCAGTTTCAGGCGGGGAATTTTTTGACCGATAAAGCGTTCGATCGCCTGCAGCGACGGAAGTTCCTCGCCGTTCATCAGAGTGAAAGCGTCCCCGACATTCTGCGCGCGGCCGGTTCGCCCGATACGATGCACGTAATCCTCGGAATGCTCCGGCACATCGTAATTGATGACGTGACTCACGCCCGCGATGTCGAGCCCGCGCGATGCGATGTCGGTTGCCACCATCACTTCATATTTTCCGCTCTTGAAACCTTCGAGCGCTTCGATGCGTTCGCGCTGCGTCCGATTGGAATGCAGAACCGCAACCGAATGCTGACCGTGTTTCAAAGAATGCGCGACGCGATCGGCGTTCTGTTTCGTGCGACAAAAAATCAGAACGCTGTCAAAATTGGTGCGTTCCAGAAGTGCCATGAGCAGATCGAATTTTTGTTCGGCCGCGACTGGATAAACCGCATGCGTGACTGTTTCCGCGGGCGAGCGACGCGCACCAATCTCGACCGTCTCCGGATTACGCA
The DNA here is from genome assembly GCA_963737195.1 of uncultured Verrucomicrobiae bacterium. Lineage (GTDB taxonomy): Bacteria > Verrucomicrobiota > Verrucomicrobiia > Chthoniobacterales > UBA10450 > JBBQFI01. Next base: position 15,840 of record CAVTRW010000016.1, on the reverse strand, counting down.
AAACCCATGCGGCGAGCCGTTCAATTTCCGGCGGCAACGTGGCCGAGAACAGAAGTGTCTGCCGATCCCGCGAGATTTTTTCCACGATTCGGCGCACGTCAGGCAGAAATCCCATGTCGAGCATGCGATCGACTTCATCGAGCACCAGAATCTGCACATCGCGAAAGTGCAGAGTTTTTTGTTCGAGATGGTCGAGCAGCCGTCCAGGCGTTGCGGCCACCACATCGACGCCGCGCTTGAGGTCATCGCGCTGTTTGCCGTAACCGACCCCGCCGTGTATGACCGTCACCTCCAGATCAGTAAAGCGCCCATAGTCGCGAAATGCGGTCTCCACCTGCGCCGCGAGCTCGCGTGTCGGTTCCAGGACGAGACAGCGAAAGCTTCCGTGATGCGCGAGTAACGTTAGAATGGGCAACGCGAACGCCGCGGTTTTGCCCGTGCCGGTCTGCGCCGTGCCGATCAAATCTTTTCCGGCAAGGACAATGGGAAATGCGCGCAGTTGAATCGGCGTTGGCTCAGTAAAGCCCATCGCCTGGGTGCCGCGAACCACTTCCGGAGAAAGACCAAAATCTTTGAATGACACGACGGCAAGTTACCGAGGCACGCCAAGTAGGCAACGCGCCTAACGCTCCAAAGCCCAAACCCCAATTTCTAGAGCGCGGAGCGAGTGTTTGGAGTTTGGAGCTTGAAGTTTCCCTGGTGCTTGGGGTTTGGTGTTTGGTGCTTTGAAGATCTTAGTTCTCGCCGATACGCACAACAAATTACCGCCTGTAATTTTCGATCTGGCGCGCGACGCGGATGAGATCTGGCATCTCGGTGACGTCTGCGCCGAGAGTTTGCTCGATGAGCTGCGCGTCATCGGGCCGCCGCTCACACTCGTTAGGGGAAATTGCGATGACAATTCGAGCTGGCCGATAGTCGTCGATATCGTGCGAAACCATATGCGCATCCGGCTGCAGCACATTCCGCCGGATCGTCCGCCTGACGACTGCGATGTGCTGCTCCATGGTCACACGCATGTGCCGCGCAACGAAGTCATCGGGGGCGTTCGATTCCTTAATCCCGGTTGCGTGACACGACCGAATCGCGGCGCACCGCCGAGCGTAGCTTACCTAACGATTTCTGCGGGGAACGAATTGCAGTGGCGACTCCACGTTTTGCGTCGAGGGCCCTTTTAACCGCGGCTGTTGTTTGCGCAGACAGTCCTTTGCGCGCTAACCGGAGCTGCATCAGCAACCGTTGTTATCGAGTCGAGCGGCAGTGCAATCGGCTGCTGGGCAAACTGCAAGATGGCCGCAATGGCGCTAAGGATGACGAGAAAGTAGAGCACGTTCTCCAAAGCCGTTCGCTCTCTTTCTTCCGCGTGGACGAGCATCGCGTAGGTGGATTCATGTGCGACTGATTCATCGGCGTTTTCAGTGCTTCGAAGAATCCAGGGATTCACAGTAGTAGTATTCATAACGATCGTGCCTTATGCACTCGTCATGCCACCCCGTTCGACAAAGCCACAAGCCGCTGAAAACCAGTCTGTTAAAGACAGACCGGTTTGGTTAATGGCAACAGAAATGTAGCGCTGCCGGGAAACGTGCGTTCCACTTTCGGGACACGCGCGTGGCAGAATCTATCGGCCTAACGACTTATGATTCGCCGGCTTCCTCGCCCTTCTTCGTTTTGCCCGAAGATTTTTCCTCAGCCTTCTTTGCGCCCTTGCGCTTCTTGTCACTGGACTCAGCGGGGACTTCGTCCGTCGCGATCGGAGCATCCACCCATTCGATGAATGCGATCGGCGCGGAGTCACTTTTACGCTGTCCAAGTTTAACGATGCGCGTGTAACCGCCGTTACGTTCTTTGCTGCGCGGTGCGATATCGGCGAAAAGCTTTTTCACCGCATCTTTCTGCCGCAACACTGCCAGCGCGGTGCGCCTTGCGTGCAATGAATTCTTTTTCCCGAGCGTAACCATTTTTTCGGCGAGCGGGCGAACCGCTTTCGCCTTTGCCAGCGTGGTCTTGATGCGCTGATGCTCGATCAAGCTGCAAACCTGATTTGCGAGCAGCGCTTTGCGATGTTCTGCCGTTCGCCCAAGCTTGACGGTTTTCTTTTGATGTCTCATGACACGATTTTTCCGCGGTTCTTGCCTAACGACCTATTCGGGCGCGTTGGCCGCCGATCCATTCAGGGCGGCCGCGCCATCCACTCCTGGCGTCTCTACCAGGCCGGGTTCGAATTTCATCCCGAGACCGAGGTTCAGCTGCTGGAGCTTGTCCTTGATCTCGTTAAGCGACTTCTTGCCGAAGTTTCGATACTTGAGCATCTCCGCTTCCGTCTTTTGCGCGAGCTGACCCACAGTCGTGATGTTGGCGTTGTTCAAGCAGTTCGCCGCGCGCACACTGAGCTCGATTTCGTTCACGCTCATGTTGAGAAGCTTCTTCAACTTCAAATTCTCTTCGCTCACTCCGGCCGGCGTTTCATCGAATTCAATGACGTCTTCATTGAAGTTCACGAATACGTCGAGGTGATGACGCATGATGGCGGACGCCTGCAAGAGTGCGTCTTCCGGCGTAAGTCGTCCGTCCGTCCAGATTTCCAGAACCAATTTGTCGTAATCGGTGCGCTGACCGACGCGGGTGTTTTCCACCGCATATTTCACGCGCGTCACCGGCGAAAAAATGGAATCGATCGGGATCAGTCCGATCGGTTGATCGGCGCGTTTATTTTCTTCGCCCGTGGCGAAACCGCGGCCGACGCGCACTTCGAGCTCGGCATCGAATTTATGCTTCTTATCCAACGTGCAGATGACCTGCTTTGGATTGAGCACATCGTAACCTTGCACGACCTGAATGTCGCCGGCCGTGACCGCGCCTTCTTTGTTCACGGAAAGTGAAAGTTTGTGCGCTTCGTGATCAGCCGCTTTGAACTTCACGCGCTTGAGGTTCAGAACGATGTCGGTCACGTCTTCGACCACGCCCGGCAGCGTCGCGAATTCGTGCTGCGCGCCAGTGATCTTCACCGCGGTGATGGCTGCGCCTTCGAGCGATGAAAGCAGCACGCGCCGGAGCGAATTTCCGACCGTGTGGCCGTAACCCGCCTCAAAGGGTTCGGCGACAAACTTCGCGTAGGTTTCTGTAGCTGTGCTCTCGTCCTTCGAGAGCGTTTTCGGCATTTCAAAACGACCGTAACGGATTGGCATAACTCAATTGCGGATTTCGGATAGCGGATTGCGGATAAAATTTCTTTCCGGTTTCCGGGTCTCTTTCTGTCCCGTATCTCCTGATCGCCGGGTTTCCCCTGGCGAGTGTGGTTAGGCATCCAGCGATGCCAACCCAGGGACCTACGGCGCAACTTAAAAACTCGCTGCGGAGCGTGGAATCAACACTAGTCGGCCAATTTTGCAAGCGCGGATTCCAATCGCGTTTTAACCTTCCACGATTTCGTCCGGCAATTCGTTTGGCCCGCCGCCCTTTTTCGGAAAGTTTTTCCCGAGTAACTCTCCAACCTGTTTGATCGCGCCAATCAGGGCCTGAGTAAAATGTTCTTCCTGGAAGCTGGCGCGCACTGAATCGACGATGCGCTGCCAACATTCCGGGCCGCATTTTTTATGCACGCCTTCGTCGCCAAATACGGCGTATTTCTGCACGCGCGGGGCGACAAAAATAAGAACTCCATTTCTGTGTTCCGTTTTCTCCATTCCCAGGGTGCGGAATCTTTTTTCCGCCGCTATTACCGGATCGCCTGCTAAATGCCCGCGCTGCACATAAACGCGAATTTCCCCCGAAGTTTTCGATTCCGCTTTTTGGATCTCCTCCACGATTCGTTTGGAATCCAGCTTGCTTAGAAATTCGTGTGTCCGCATCGAATGAAAACAATGCCATGACCGGAAACTTTTGTATTGACCAAAGTTGCAAACGCTGTTCAAGAAATCTTCACGCGTCTGGGCTAACGGCGTCGGGAATTAGCACACGCAAGCTTCTTCACATGCGCCGTCTTTGTTTCCAGATTTTTTGTGTGATCGCGTTTGGCGCCATTGTTCCGCCCGTGTTTTCTTTCGAAACTTTTCCTCCCTCTTCGGGGCCACTAGTCTCCGGATCGAAAGCAACGCTGCGATACGGCATCGCCGCCGCGCCCATCAACGCGCCGCTGCCCGTGAAACGCGCGATCTGGGCGGCGAACCAGCTCCGGCGCAAACCGTACCGATATGGTGGCGGTCATCGCTCGTTTTTCGATAATGCTTACGACTGCTCCGGAACCATTTCCTATGTCCTGGCCGCCGCCGGGCTTGTCCGCTCGCCGATCAGCTCAGATGAGTTTCGTTCTTTCGGCAGCGGTGGCGAAGGGAAATGGATTACCGTTTACGCGCGGAACGGTCACACCTTTGCCGTCATTGCCGGATTGCGTCTCGACACCACCGAATGGAACGAGACAAGACCGAACAGACATTGGGCGCCGCGCTGGCGGGTGAACTATCGAAGGACAAAAGGCTTCGAAGCGCGCCATCCCGCCGGATTATGACGACCGGTCATTGTGCCATAACCCCTAACGAGTAATCACCAACTCGAACCAGCTCCTCCGCCACCAAATCCACCCCCGCCGCCTCCGCCGCTGAATCCGCTAAACCCGCCGCCAGAACTTCCTCCACCGGACCAACCTCCTCCGCTGCCCCCGCCCCAGCCGCCGATGAAGGGCCCAACAAACGGACCCCGCCCGCTGTAGCCATAACCGCGACGACGGGCCGCGCGCGAGATGATGATCATGATGATGATGAAGATGATGACAAAAAGGATCGCGCTCCCGTCTCCGCCTTTGCGGCTGCGACTTTCCAGAACGGTCTTGCCACTGCCTTTGTATTCGCCGCGGACGGCCTGCATCATCGCGTCGATTCCGGCCGAAAGCCCGCCGGCGTAATCGCCGGTCTTGAATGATGGCGCGATAATGTTGTGCGTGATGTCGAAGCACGTCGCGTCCGGCAGCGCGCCCTCCAAACCGTAGGCGGTTTGGATAAACATTTTGCGATCTTCGATGAAAACAAAGAGCGCCGCGCCGTTCCGCGTTTCTTTCTGGCCAACGTCCCACGCCTTGGCGATGCGACGGGTGTAATCGTCGATCGAGGAGTCCGATTCCATTTTGCGGAAAACGGCGACCACGATTTGCACAGAGGTTTCGCGTTCGAACTGCGCGAGTTTCTCGTTCAACTGCAGCGCCACATCCTTCGGTCACGACGTTGGCATAATCATTGAAGTAACCCGCTGGCTTTGGCGGCATGACTTCGGCGCCGAATGTCACGCTGGCAATAGAAGCGAGCGCGATCGCGATGAGTATTTCCGGGGAGCGCACGCGCCCTCGCGTGCCGATTTCGGCGCCTCGCCGAAATCCTCTCGGACAGCACGACATTAGGAGAAAATTCGCGACGGCGAGGGCGCCGTCGCCAGCACGCGAGGCGCGTGCGCTCCCCGGAAGTAATCGGCCGCGTCTCGTTTGCGCTTTCATTTTTGCGCCGAGATCGGAGATACCTTATGGCGTCGCCGCGGGTGCAGGAGTTGGCGTATTTCCGAAATTGAAGTTCACCGTTCGGCGCTTTTTCGGCGCCGGGTTGCGCATTGAAGAACGGACGCGGCAGAAATCCGAGCATTCCCGCGAAAAGATTCGTCGGAAACGTGCGCACCGCGACGTTGTAGCTCTGCACCGCTTCATTGAAGTTTCCGCGCTCCACCGAAATGCGGTTCTCCGTTCCTTCCAACTGCGCCTGCAACTGCTGGAAGTTTTGGTTCGCCTTCAATTCCGGATAGCGCTCACTCACCACCAGCAAACGCGAGAGCGCGTTGCTCAGTTGCCCCTGCGCTTCCTGGAATTGTTGCAACTGCGCAGCATCCGTCGGCGCTTTGTTTGGATCGAGTTGCACGCGACCAACACTGGCGCGCGCGTTGGTTACCGCTTCCAAAGTTGATTTCTCGAAGTTCGCTGCACCTGCGACGGTGTTGACGAGGTTCGGGATCAAATCCGCGCGCCGTTGATACACATTTTGCACCTGCGCCCACTTTGCATCGACGTTCTGCTGCAAACCAACGAGACGATTGTAACTGCCGGCGATGGCAATTCCGCAGACGATGACAATGAGAAGAATAATTGCACCACAGCCAAGGGCTTTCATGATCGGGATGTTAAGCCCAGGCGCGCCATGCCGCCAAGTGCCGTTTTACTGCGCCGGTTCGGGGGCGTTAGGCTGCGGTTCGGGTTTCGGAGCCGATGGTAAATGTCGGCGCTTCAACTCTTCTGCGTTCGGAAGTTCGGTGAGATTACGCAGCCCGAAGTGATCCAGGAAAAATTGCGTTGTCTCATAAAGCAGCGGACGGCCCGGCACGTCGGCGCGCCCTGCGATTTTCACCAGGCCGCGCTCCATCAGGTTTTGCAGAACTCCATCGACCGCTACGCCGCGAACGGCTTCGACATCGGCGCGCGTGATCGGCTGCCGATATGCGATGATAGCGAGCGTTTCGAGCGCGGGCGCACTCATGCGCGCAGCCTTGGGAGCAGGAAATAACTGCTGGATCCATTGCGCGTATGCGGGATCGGTCGCGAGCTGCCAGCCGTCGGCTTTTTCCATAAGTTGAAAAGCGCGCGCCGACTCGATGTATTCGATTTTCAACTTTTCGAGCGCGGCTGCCACCTCCGCCTCCTTCACTTTCGCAAATTCGTTAGGCAAAAGTTCGTCTGCTTCGCCCGCGCCCTTCACGGCGGCCTGAAGATCTTTTGTCGTCAACGGCTTTTGGCTGCTGAATAACAATGCTTCGATCACCTGAGAAAGCGTCATAACAAAAAATCTGTCATCCTGAGCGAAGCGAAGGACCTCGCGAGCGGACGGGCGATCACACAAGCTCCATTGGGCGACCTGGCAGTATTCGCGAGGTCCCTCACTTCGTTCGGGATGACAACGCGTTTACCGTTCATACTTAGTTCACCCCAATCGCTTGTTCAATCGCGTCGGCAATTCGATTTGCATGTTGATCGATCTTTTCAAATTCGCGGCCTTCAATCAGCAACCGGATTTTTGGCTCGGTTCCGGAATAGCGCAAAAGCACGCGCCCTTTGCCGGAAAGTTCCTTCTCCGTTTCATTCACGAGTTTCATCACGGTTGAGAGTTCGCTCAGCGGCGGTTTTTGTCGCACGCGCAAATTCCGTTGCGCCTGCGGATATTTCGTCAGGCATTTTTTCAGCTCGCTCAACGGACGCCCGCTCGCCTGCATGATGCGCAAAATTTGCAGGGCGCTGACGATTCCGTCGCCCGTGGTGGTGAAGTCGCGAAAAATCATGTGACCGCTTTGTTCTCCGCCGAGATTCAAATTTCGCTGCACCATTTCTTCGATCACGTAACGATCGCCGACTCTGGTCCGCAGCACTTTGCCACCGTGCGTTGCCAGCGCTTCGTCGAGACCGAAGTTGCTCATTACCGTCGCAACCAGCGTCTTTTCGCGCAGCAGTTCCGATTTGAGGAAATCGATCGAGGCAATGGCAAGAATTTCATCGCCATCGACGATCTCACCTTTTTCATCACACAACAGCACTCGATCAGCATCGCCATCGTGCGTGATCCCGATCTGCGCGCCGCTTTCTTTTACGATGCGCTGAATCTCCTGCGGATAGGTGCTGCCACATTCCGCGTTGATGTTTGTGCCGTTCGGTTCGTTATGCGCGATCGTCAGATCGGCGCCCAATTCGCGCAGAATGCACGGCGTCGATTTGTAGGCCGCGCCGTTGCCGGCATCGACCGCGATCCGCATTTTGTCGAGCGAGCGGCCGCGCGGAAAACTTGTCTTGGCAAATTCAACGTAACGACCGAGCGCATCATCGATGCGGCGCGCACGCCCGATTTTGCCGGCGGTCGGTCGAATGGAATCGATCTCGCCGGTAAAAACCAACTCTTCGATTTGTTGTTCGATCTTGTCGTCCAGTTTGTAACCATCGTGCCGGAAGAACTTGATGCCGTTGTCTTCGTAGGAATTGTGCGACGCGGAAAGAACGATGCCGGCATCGGCACGGAGCGAGCGCGTGATGTAAGCGACCCCGGGTGTCGGCAGTGGTCCGATCAGCAAAACATCCACGCCTAACGACGTAATGCCGGCGACGAGCGCGTTCTCCAGCATGTAACCTGAAAGGCGGGTGTCCTTGCCCAGAACAATCTTGGGCCGCGTCCCGGCCGGCAACGTGCGCGGATTGAGCTGGGTGAACACGTGCGCCGCCGCGCGCCCGAGTTTCAATGCCGTCTCGGCCGTTACCGGCTCGACGTTTGCGACACCGCGAACGCCGTCCGTGCCAAAGATTTTCTTCTCGTGCGCCACGCTCCTATTCAAGACCCCGCTGCTCCGCCCGTAAACCGCAAAGTAATTTCGCTCCGCTGGCCTAACGTGTCTCCGGCCTTTCGCGATCGTGATCGCTGAAGAACACGCACTCGTTCTCCAGACCGAGAAGTGTCGCCCATGGCAGCGCAAATTTTTGTGTATCGATGCTGCGCAGAATAACCGCACCCCATTCTTTGTATTCACCTTTCAAAATGTCGCTGAGCTTATTCATGCTCCCGCTGACCGGCGTGAGATAAAGCGCATTAATCGGTTTGCCCAGCGTTCGATAGTCATTGAGGTCGGTCATGGCACGGACATTTTCCGGCAACCAGACAGACGGCCGATCCGCATACCACGCGATTGCGCACGGCATGTCGGAAGCGGTTACTTCATTCGGTTTCATCCAAGTGTTGAGCACCGCGATGTAAGGCGGAACGTAGGGCGGCCAGCGAATCGACGATTTGGCTGCTCCGAGCAACATCGTGTGGAGCATCGGCCAGCCGCAGAGCAAAAACAGGAGCGCAAGGAATGCGACGCGCGCGATGCCCAGGTCAATTTCCATTCGGTTCCAGAGCACAAGGAGAAACGCGAGTCCGTAACAGGTCATCAACGGAACGAAAAGCAGATGGAGCTGGTTGGCTGCAACATCCAATTCCTCGTGAATGCCGTAGACGCACATGCCGAGCACTGCGCCGAGCCACATCGAAAAAATTAGCCAGCGCATGGCTGCCGTCTCGGGCCGCTTGAATCGATGCATCAAGCTAACGAAAAATAACGGCGCCACTACGCTCAGGCCAAAATATTCCGGCAGTCGGCCAAACTGTTTCAGGAGTTCGTTCGAGATCTTCACCCGCAGAAAACCCGGCCCGATCCCGACAAGATCCATGTCCAATTGCCGCATCCAGCCGATATCGCTGTGCTTGAACCCGTCGAAAACGGTGCAAATGGCGACACCCCCGGGCTGGCCGCAGATCAGGTAATTTCGCAATAGCCACGGCGCGTACAGAACGACGAACGGCACCAGCATGATGAACGCCGCCCAGCCGCGCGGTTTGAAAAAGAACACGCTGTAGAGCAAGGCCCCGAGGAAAATCCAGATCGTCAACGCGTGACTGAGCGCGAGCAGGCCGAAACCGACACCGGCCAGGGCGAGCCAGACTCCGACCGCGCCGCCGCCATACTGGGCCTGCACCGCCCGCAATAAAAAATAAGTCGTTAGGCAAAAGAGAAACAGCAGGAGCATCTGCGGCAGGCCGCTGAGCGAGTACTGCCACATCATGTCGCAAATCAGAATTAACGCGCAGGCGAGCAAGGCCAGCCGTTGATCGAAAAGCCGGCGCGCGATGAAAAACAGCATCACGACCGAGGCGATGAAAAACAGCATCGATACGAGGATGATCGCCTTGTCGCCAACGTAGTTCACGTCGCGAGGCGTCATTTTCCAATCCGACTTTACCGGCAACAGCGCGATCGCATCGATCAAAGGCGGGAGCGGCGCATTGAATGTGTCGTACCAGATTTTCTGGGTGACGTCTTTGCCGTGGCTCTGTAACTGACCGATGGCGCGTGGCCGGATCACGTTTGTGCGCCAGCCATGACCACTCGCGATTTGGCGGCCAATTTGCGCCTGGTCCATCGCCTGTGAGGTAGCGAGGCCTTGGAATTCGTGAATGAAATAATAGAGAGCGAGGCCAGCGATCACCAGGACAGCGAGCCCACGGCGGACCCAGACGGCAGCGCCGCCGGCTTCGACGGCGTGGACGAGTCTCTGGATGCTGTCAGCGGCGCCTGGCATGAAGGAAGTGAAATGCCGCGCAAATGCGAAAGTGCAAATTCATTTTTATGAAGTCGTCTCGGAAAGTTTGTCTGTCCTGCTTTCCGCCTGCGCTTTCTCGCGGTTCATTTCATTGATTTTTCGGTGCAATGTTCGCCGGCTGATTCCCAATTTTTTCGCTGCGGCCGTGATGTTGCCATTTGTGGCTGCCAGCGCCTGCATGATCAAGCGATTCTCGGTCGCGTGCAGATCGAGCGGGCTCGTCTTTTCCCCGAACGCTTCCGCCGGTGTTATACCCGCGGGCAACTGCGCCACGACCGCACGCCGCACGTTCGCCGGAAGATCGCGGACGGTAACATGCGGACCAGTCGCCATGACCACGCCATGTTCGATCGCCGTGCGCAGTTCGCGCACGTTGCCTGGCCAGTCATAAGTCAACAGTGTGTTCATGGCGTCACTCGTCAGTTCCTTGATCGGCTTCTCGTTCGCCTTCGAGAAATGCCGCAAAAACTCTCGAATGAGAAGAGGAATATCTTCCTTGCGCTCGCGCAACGGTGGCATTGTGATGTGAACGACGTTGAGACGAAAATAAAGATCGTCCCGGAATTTTCCTTCCTTCACCAACTTCGCGAGGTCTTTGTTCGTCGCCGTGATCAGCCGGACATCCGCGCGCAAAAGCTGATTGCCGCCGACGCGTTCGAACGCGCGCTCTTCGCTAATGACGCGCAGCAATTTCACCTGTGTGCTCGCATCGATTTCGCCGATTTCATCGAGAAAAATCGTGCCGCCGTTCGCCTGCTCGAACCGGCCGATGCGGCGTTCGTGTGCGCCGGTAAAAGCGCCGCGTTCGTGACCGAACAATTCGCTCTCGAGCAACGTCGGAGACAACGCCGCGCAATGCACCGTCACGAACTTCGCCTTGTTTCGCCGGCTGAGATTGTGAATCGCGTGCGCGGCCAGCTCCTTGCCCGTGCCGGTTTCGCCCTCGATCAAAATATTCGCCGATGACGGCGCAATTTGACGGATTGTGTCGAGCACTTCATGCAAAGCCGGCGATTCGCCGATGATGTTCTCGAGTCCGTAACGTTCATCGACCTGCTGTCGCAACGTTCGATTTTCCTGTTCGACCCGTCGCGTTTTCAGCGCGCGCGCGATCAGCATTTCCACTTTGTCGAGATTGAGTGGCTTCGTCACAAAATCATACGCACCGCGTTTCATCGCTTCGACCGCGGTGTCGACCGAGCCGTATGCCGTCATCATGATTGCGATCGGCGCGTGCGGAAGTTTCAGCGCGCGGTCGATCAGCGTCATTCCATCTTCGCCCGCGAGTCGTAGATCGGTGATGAGGACATCGATCGGTTCGCGCTCCATTACGTCCATCGCACCGCGAATATCTTCCGCGACGTAGGTGTCGTAATCGTTCTCGAGCAAACGCCGCAAACCATCGCGCGTATGCTTTTCGTCATCGACGATTAGGATTGTTGGTTGGAGCGAATCCTCTTTCACATTCGTTAGGCTTTTCAGGTAGGGATGTTTCTCCGAAACGTCCGACTAAATATGGGACGGCTCGGAGAGCCATCCCTACCTGTTAATTTTTGCACCATTGATCGACCCAATCATTCACCGTCTTATACCAAAGCCGCGAGTTTTGTGGCTTCAACACCCAGTGGCCTTCGTCGGGAAAATACAGCATTTTCGATGGAACTTTCAGCCGTTGCAGCGTGGTGAAAAGATCGAAACCTTGCGAGACGTCGAGGCGATAGTCGAGCTGGCCATGAACCACCAGGGTCGGCGTTTTGAATTTTTCGGCGAACAGATGCGGCGACCATTTGCGATAAAGCTCGCGGTTTTTCCAAGGTGGTCCTTTGAATTCCCACTCGATGAACCAAAGTTCTTCCGTCGTGCCGTAGGCCGATTCCGTATTGAAAGTCCCGTCATGCGACACGATGCATTTGAAACGGTCGGTGTGACCTAACAACCAATTCGCCATGTAGCCGCCATAGCTCGCGCCGAGCGCGGCCTCGCGATTCTTGTCGATGAACGGATACGTCTTCTCGACGTAATCGAGTCCCTTCATCAGATCGACATACGGTTTGCCGCCCCAATCGCCGCTGATCGAATCTGTGAATTTCTGTCCGTATCCGTACGAGCCATGAAAATTGATCATGACGACGACGTAACCGTTGGCCGCGAACAACTCTGGGTTCCATCGATAGCTCCATGAATTTCCCCACGCCCCTTGCGGCCCGCCGTGAAGCAAAAACTTCAATGGATATTTCTTGTTCGGGTCGAATCCCGGTGGCCTAACGAGAAATCCCTGCACGTCTTCATTGTTCCAACCCTTGAATGTGAACGATTCCAACGGCTGCATATCGATTTTCGACGACAACGCGTCGTTCATATGTGTGACGACTACTGGCTCGTATTTCCCGACGACGGTCGTATCTCGAATCAGCCGGTGGGGCCATTCGATTTTCCAAATTTCATTTGGTGCGCCGACGGACGCCCGTGAGAGATACAGTGTTCGATCGATGAAAATAAGGTCATCGGCGTGAAGCTGCGCGATCTTGCCGGGCTGATCATCTGCAAGCTCCGGTGTGACCGTGAAAATCGGTGCTTCGCCGTGATCCTCTGCGGTAAAGAAAATTTCGTCGAGGTCTTCTTCATCCGGGGTCCATCGAAACTTCGCCCAGCAGAAACTTCCTACCGAGCGATCAAACTTCTCGGTCAGATCGCGTGTCTTTTCCGATTGTCGATCTTGCACGAAGAGCCGCCATTTATCAGCTTCGAAACCGGCGCGAGCCTGCGAACGCCAGGCGATGTATTTTCCGTCCGGCGAATAGAGGGGCGTCGTGTCGGCGCCGGGGCTGGTAGAGATTTTCTTCGGCGCACCGCCGGCCATCGGCACGACAAAAATTTCGTTGTTCGTGCTGGTCGCCTCGACTTCGTCGATGTTGCTCGTGTAGGCGAGTTCCTTTCCGTCGGGCGAAATTGCATACATGTCTTGGCCGCCTAACGAGAACGGGGGCACCGCGTGATCGCCCGGTGTGAGATCTCTTGGTGTAGTGGCGGCCGTGCCGGCCGCATTTGAACTCGCCGCGCCCGACACGGGCGCCTCTACATTTTGCACGAACAAATGGCTCCTCTTGAATTCGGTGAACGCGTTCCAGTGCCGATAGAACAGCTTCGTGAAAATCTTCGCCTTCACTTTGCTCTCCCTCAGCTCCTCATCGCGTTGTTTGTTGCACGCGTCGTCCTTGCAATCCGGATAAACTTCCGAGACGAACACGATATTTTTTCCATCGGGCGACCAGATCGCGCCGTCTGCGCCCGTAGAGAGATTCGTTACCTGATGCGGTTGGCCGACTAACGAGCCGCTGCTCGAATCGAAATCGCCCATCCAAATTTGCGTCGGGTCGGTCGCTTTCGACGTCCAGATCAAACGTTTTCCATCCGGCGAAAAGCGCGGCCGCTCCTCGCCATTCGGCGTTTGATTCAAACGTCGCGATTCGCGGCCGGTCGCCGGAACAATCCAAAGATGCGAAGTTTTTGTGTTCGCCTCGAGGTTTACTTCTTCCGCCGCGAACGCGACCCATTTTCCATCAGGCGAGGGCACCGGTTCGCCGACGCGCTTCAGCGCCATCATGTCTTCGAACGTGAACAGATGTTTCCCGTTGGGCGCCGACTGCGCGAAAATGGAAACGGCCACGACGAGGAAAAATGGGATCAGGAATTTCTTCTGCATCGTGAAGTTGGTGGCCTAGAGATTCCGGTCAAAGCGCGAGCGGCGCAACCCATTGCCGGCAACGAAAAAACACAGCGCAAATCCGGAATTACGCTATCCTGCCCGCGCGTGATCTCTTTGTCTCGGCTATTTGTCGGCGCGCGCGCAATCGCGGCGGCGTTGCTATTAGTCGGTCCTACAATTGCCAGCGCCGCGCGGCCCGTTCCGGAAAATCTTCAATTTGAAGCGCTCTCGCTGGAACGTTCGGTGCAGAATCATTTACTCGTGCGCGCTTACATTAACGGAAAACCGGCATTGCTTGGCGTGGATACCGGTGCGCCAGTCAGCGCGATCGCTCTGAATCGACGCGATCATTTCAAGCTGCGTCCGGTTCCAGTTAAATCGAAACTGCCTGCGCGCCTTCAGATCAACGGGGCATACAACAGTGTGGCGGTCGCGCATCGACTCCAGCTCGGCGCGCTTGGATTAATCGATGAACCCATGGTCCTGATCGACCTGAGCGGCTCGAACCGCGCAGCGAAGGCGTTAAATGAAGAACCGATCGATGGTATTCTCGGCGCCGACATCCTGTTTCCGACCAGCGCGATTGTCGATTGTCAGACGCAGATGCTTGTTCTGAAAATGGACCCGAACCTGCGCGGCAGCGTGCCGGGTTACGATGTCCACGGCTTTCACAGCATGCCGTTGCACGTGAGCAAGAGTTACAACCTTTATGTGGACGGACAGATCAACGGCATACCGGCGAAACTGATGGTCGACACCGGCGCGTTCGCCACCCTGGTGCATCGCGATTTCATCCGCCGCATGAAGATTCCGACCCGCGACACGCAATACAACTCAGCCGGTGTGAATTTGCGCGAGCGTGGGTTGCAGATCGCCGTCATCAACCAGCTTTCGATCGGGAAGCTACGCTTTCGAAAAAAGGAAGTAGGCGTGATGGATTTGCAAGGCCTGATCCACGGCGGGTTGCTTGCGGCCACGCCGCCGGTAGTAGGTCTGCTCGGTTCCGAGATCCTCCAGGATCATCACGGCATTATCGATTTCGGCACACTGACGCTTTACCTGAAACGATAACGGTTTGCCTAACGAGAAAAAGGCAGTTCGACAGCCTTACTTCTGCAAAATCGAGATGTCGAACCCGCGCAGAAGCTCTTGCATTTTAGCGCGGTTGCAGGCGTGAAACTTACTTGGCCTGTCCCCCATTGTTTTGCGAATGTCGATGGCGAACTGCTGAGAGAGCAGATCGAGCAGCCGCCATTCATCGATACCGTGCACTTCTCCCACGATCCACTTGCACTGCGCCAGTTGCTCCTGGCTCATAGAGCTCAGGAAACCGAATTCGCTTCCTTCGATGTCGATTTTGATGAGATCGAAAAAGGGAACGCCTGTTACCCGCAGCAATTCCGAAAAGTCGTAGATGGGAGTATTACCTGAGGAGCTCTCAACTACTTTCACATAGGCGTAGTCACGCGGGTTCTGCTGCACCACGTTGCCGGCGGAAGTGGTAGCGCCCAGCCCGCAATGCAGAACGGTAACGTTGGGAAGATGCGCTGTATTTAACTTGAGCAACTCCAGGTTATCAGGCAGCGGCTCGCAACACACAATCTTCGCATTCGGGAAATAGTCCGAGAAGAAGAGGGCGGCCAGGCCGATGTTGCTGCCGGCATCGAGGATGTATGCCGGGTTGATCGTTGCCGGGAGGTTATATTCACGCCGTTTCCCAAGCAGAAGTAATCGCTCGATATGTTTCAGATCGGAAGTCTTGCTTCGATAGTTGATAACGTGGTTTTTCCATCGAAGCGACTGGCGGGTTCCCGGAGAACCCAGGCCGAAGGCGAAACGTACGCTACGCGAGCGCGCCAGTCTCTTTATCGCTTTGAATGCGTTATTCACGCAACGTGGCCTAACGATAATTAACTGACATGCCTCTGGATTAGCTCAACCCACGGCAGTTTTTCTTCGGGAAAAACATCCTTTGTCGGGCCAAACTCTT
>CAVTRW010000015.1:0-178766 GCA_963737195.1 uncultured Verrucomicrobiae bacterium | reverse complement strand
CCATTTTGTCGCCTCAAAAAGGGGAGCGCGGCAATTATCGAACTGGAACAGGCGAATCGGATCACGGTTCGCGTTTAACAAACAAACAATGGAGGAAACTTTATTATGAGCATGGATTCATTGAAGAAATTGTACATCGACGAGTTGAAGGATCTTTACAGCGCGGAGACGCAGCTGGTGAAGGCATTGCCGAAGATGGCAAAGAAGGCGACGGCGCCGGAATTGAAGCAGGCGTTTCAGGATCACCTGGAGGAAACCAAGGGCCACGTGGAGCGGCTGGAAGAAATCTTCGAGGAACTCGAGGAGAAACCGACGGGCAAAACGTGCAAGGGAATGAAGGGCCTGATCGAGGAAGGCGAGGAAGTGATCGACGAGGACGGCGATGAGGCGGTGCTGGATGCGGCGCTCATCGGCGCGGCGCAGCGGGTGGAGCATTATGAGATCGCCGGCTACGGCGTGGCGCGTACGTTCGCGACGATCCTCGGTGAAGATGATGCGGCGGATTTGCTCCAGGAAACGCTCGATGAAGAGGGCGAGGCGGACAAGAAGCTGACGGCGATCGCGGAGGAAGATATTAACTTCGAGGCGGCGCAGGAAAGCGAAGAGGAAGAAGCGCCGAAGCGTCGCGGCGGAATGAAGAGAGTGGCGAGTCGCCGATAACCTGTGGGACCACAGGCTCGCCGCGGGACGAGTTCGTCCGATGGCGAACTGGAAGCCTGTGCCACGAAATGAATTGCGCCACCGAAGTCCGTGCGACTTCGGTGGCGTTTTCGTTTAACATTACGCGACGCGAGAGAGGCGGTGCTCGGCGCGCCCCTACCAGGCATTTCTTCTGTAGCGGCGGTCTCTGACCGTCGCTAGATTCACGGCTGATGGCGCTGGAGAAATATAAAGCGAAACGAAACTTTGCGGTTACTTCGGAACCGGAAGGCGGAAAGCCGTTGCCGAAGAAAGTGAAGGGCGCATCGCGGTTCGTTATCCAGAAACATGATGCGAGCCGATTGCATTACGATTTCCGGCTGGAAATGGATGGCGTGCTCAAATCGTGGGCGGTGCCGAAAGGATTGCCGTGGGGGCAGGGCGAGAAACATCTCGCGGTTGAAGTCGAAGATCATCCGATCGAGTACGAAGACTTTGAGGGAATCATTCCGAAAGGAAATTACGGTGGCGGCACGGTGATGGTTTGGGATCGCGGGACGTATTACGTTTACGGTGAAGATCCGTTAGGCGCACTGAAGAAAGGGCGACTGCATCTCGTGCTCGATGGCGAGAAGGCGAAAGGGGAGTGGGCGCTCATTCGGATTCGCTCGGACAGCGAGAAGAATCAGTGGCTGTTGCTCAAGGCAACAAAGAGCATCAAACCGATATCGAAAAAGCGGGATGACGAGTCGGTCATTACCGGCCGCACGATGAAGCAAATCGCGGAGGATCGCGATGCGGAATGGGAATCGGATCGCGATACGCCGACGAATGAGAGCGCGGTTTCAAATTTGAAATCGCGAATTCAGAACGCGCTTAAAAAAAAAGACTCGCGCGAAAAAGTCGGACGCGACGGCCACAACGAAAAAAAGGTAGGGCGCGATCGCCGAGCGCGCCGAAGAAAAGGCGCCGCTGACGCGCAATTCGAGGGACAGCTCGGAGAGCTGTCCCTACCTAAAGAATTGCCGAATGCAAAGCCGCGCTTCATCGAGCCGATGAAAGCGCGCTTGTCGGAGAAGGCGCCGACGGCAGGCGATTGGATTTACGAACTGAAGTTCGATGGATTCCGCTTGCTCGCGATCCGGAAAGGGAAGTCGGTTGAGTTGAAGTCACGTAACAAGAACGATCTTTCGGCGCGTTTTTCCGATTTGCTCGACCCTTTGCGCGCATTGCCGGCGCGCGAATTTGTTTTGGACGGCGAGGCGGTGGCGTTGGACGACGAAGGGCGTTCGTCGTTTCAAAGTTTGCAGGCGCGCGAGATGGAGGCGGTGAAACGACCGATCTATTTTTATCTCTTCGATATCCTGCAACTCGACGGCAAGGATTTAATGAAGCTGCCGTTGCATGCGCGAAAGGCGATTCTGCAAACACTTTGCGCGAACGCTGCAGATCCGTTGCGATTCTCCGGTGAGCTTGGCGGCGAACCGGAAAAACTTCTTGCGGAAGTCAAACGTCTCGGGCTTGAAGGAATTATCGGCAAGCTCCGCGATTCGGTTTACGAGCCGGGCCGGCGCAGCGGCGCGTGGATAAAGATCAAAAGCCTGAACGAACAGGAGTTTGTCATCGGCGGTTACACGCCGCCGCAGGGCGCGCGGCAATATTTCGGCGCGATCCTTGTCGGTTATTACGAAAAGAAGAAGCTGCTCTTCGCGGGAAAGGTTGGAACCGGATTCGACACGAAAATGTTGGCTACTCTATATAAGAGATTCAAAAAAGAAGAGCGCGACGATTGTCCATTTGCCGACTTGCCATCAAAACAGGGCGGGCAATGGGTGCAAGGAATTACCCCTGGCATGATGCGCAAGATGCATTGGCTCAATCCGGTTTTGGTCGCGCAAATCAAGTTTGGCGAATGGACGCGCGACAAGAAGTTGCGGCAACCCGTCTTTCTCGGTTTGCGGGAAGACAAGAAGCCGAGCGAAGTGGTGCGCGAGGCTTAACTTTCTCCGCGAAGCGTCAGGTAACTTTCATTCTCTCGTTAGGACTCAGCTCCGTGAGTGAGGGGGGCAAATTGCGGGCGGGTTTGCTTGAATCCGCGTTGATCCAGAAACGAAGAGCTGCACGGCTGCGCTTCTCTTTACAAATGTAGCAAACGCATGAATCGAAATTTTTTTTCCTATAACGAAAAAGTTATATTGACATTGTCTTTGCGGACGCAATAGCCTCGCGAAAACCCTAACTGGAGGTCCCTTATGTATCGTTCAATAACTTCCTTCCTGTCAGCCCTCGTAAAAAATAAGTCATATTCCTCTGCTCGGCTCGGCCTAACGGCGAGTGTTGGCATGGCGCTGATCGTCGTCGTTGCGACGTTAAGCAACGCCAAAGATCTTGCCAAACCGAAGCAATTGTCATCGTCGGCGAAGGCTTCGGCAGTGGCGACAGCAGCCGCTAAGGGTGTCGCTAACCAGTTAATGGGGCTGCCCGTCGCCTCATCCGCGCAGGCGCCCGCGACGAAGAGCTCGGCTCAAAGCCAGCAAATGCTACCCGATGCCCTGCAAACCATCCTTTACGACCAAACTGACAATCCTGCAACGAATTCGACCGTTTCTCAGAACTTTGAGGCTGCTAATGACTCCTTTGACAATCAACTGGCTGACGATTTTGTCGTCCCGGCCGGGGGCTGGGTAATAGGACAGGTGAACGTCACCGGCGTTTATTTTAATGGCGCGGGACCAGCAAACTCAGTGAATGTGATCTTTTACGCCGACGCTGCGGGTTTGCCCGGAGCGGCTGTCGCAGGAGGCACTTACATGAACGCGGCAATAACATCGGGCGCCGCGACGGGCTCTTTCCATATTGTGTTGCCCACAACCTTGTCCCTGGCACCGGGCACTTATTGGGTTTCTGTCCAGGCTAACATGGATTTCAGCGCTGGCGGTGAGTGGGGATGGACGGACCGGATCGTTACGTCAAACTCGCCCGCAGCATGGCAGAATCCCGGCGGCGGTTTTGCAACAACATGCACTACCTGGGGACAAAGAGGACCAACCTGCGGTATCGATGCAGGGAACAACGACCAGATTTACCAACTCTTAACGGCGCCGACTGTCCCGCCCTGTCCCGTCTGTCCTCCCTATACGACAACTACTTCAGCAGGTAACCCCATCGTCCCGGGCACAACGGACATAGGCAACCACGGCGACGATGTTGTGACCGATGTAGCCCTTCCATTCCCGGTTACACTTTTCGGGACGACCTTCACGACAGGCACCCTGCTCCACGCTTCCTCTAACGGCAGTTTGGAGTTTGGCGCCGCCTCAGCGCCGTTTGGCACCGCTTGCCCGTTGCCCGATCCGAATATAAGTGAGGCGATCCTGCCGATGCAGGGCGACCTCCGGACCGACAATATCACGTTAACGGGCGAGGGGATCTTCACCGCGATCACCGGTAGCGCACCGAACCGCGACTTTATCGTCGAATGGCGCGCTGAGGAGTTCAGTGGCGGCGGGTCGGTCAATTTTGAAGTGGTACTCCATGAAAACACAAATTGTTTCGACGTCATCTATGGCGCGACTTCTGACAGTGGAGCAACCCATGAAAGTGGCGTGCAGAAGAGTTCCACTGGGCCGGCCACTCAATTCTCTTGCCTGGCAGCCACCCTCACCAACGGATTGAAAGTGACCTACTGCCCGAATAACTGCCCGGCACCGGTGCCGACTTCTGCGGTGTCGCGAAAGATGCACGGCGCTGCCGGCACGTTCGATATCAATCTGCCTCTTGTCCCGATTAGTGGAGCGGTTGGGATTGAAGATCGGCAACAAGGAACGGGGACGCCCGGAGCCTACTGGCTCAACGTTACCGTGATTGGTGACGGCACGGGGCGTGCCTTTGACTCGGACACCTCCGGAGCTAACGCCGTAGGCTTGCCTCCGGGCAACGATTCGAACGCGTTCTTTAATAGTGCACAGTTTGGTAACGTTTTCACGCCCACGTCCGATCCGGCGATTGCCCAGCCCGGCGACTTTTCCATGGGTGTGAAGGGCGCTTCGGGCGTCCTTTGGTATAACGGCGACTTTAATAACGTCAACGGTCTGGCTAACGAGAATATGACCAGTCTTGGCCAATCCTCTGTTTATGACAATTTCATCGTGCCTAGCCGGCCCCGGATTTGATATAACCTCAGTTTTCTCTGACGATCTGACGAACACCATACATTACCGGCGCCACCTGGGAAATCCGCAGCGGCGTCTCGGCAGGGAACGGCGGCACGTTAGTTGCCAGCGGCAGCACATCGACGCCTACGGTTACTGCTACAGGGCGGAGTGGGTTCGGGTTTACCGAATTCCAGGTCGAAGTCGCCGTTTCGCCCACGCTTCACCTGCCCCCCTTGCCGGCGGTGGGTTTTGCTCATCAGATCGTGGTTACCTTTCCCACTCCCATCTCGGTGGATGCGGTGTCGGTGACGACGGGTATCGGAACCGTCGATAACTTCAGCGTGAGCTGGCAATGTGGTCACCATCAATCTCAGTGCGGTGGCAAACGCTCAGAGACTCGGCGTTACGTTGGTGAACGTGTGCAATGGAACCATCGCCGGGGATGTACTGATTCCGATGGGCGTGCTGGCCGGTGATACTTCCGGTAACGCTGTTACTAATGGCTCTGATGTCAGCCAAACGAAAGCCCAATCTGGACAGCCAGTGACCGGTTCGAATTTCCGCGAAGACGTCACAGCGAATGGCACGATCAACGGCAGCGACGTTTCGAGCGTGAAAGCGAAATCGGGCACAGCCTTACCCCCCTGATTCCCAGACAGAGAACCGAGGTAGCCATACGCCAGTGGCCATGGGGCCGCGGAGCGGACTGCTGTTAGGAAATTGCCTAACGAGTGGGGGCGCGATTGTGATTGACCAATCGCGCCCCGCTCGAATACCATGCCGGCAGCTGGAAGTGGAGCAACTCCCATGTCTGACTCATCTCAAACTCATCACCGGTCTATCCTGCCCAGGTTTGTTATTCGGGCACTTATCCTTTCAACGGCTTTCTCCGGGATATCACAGGGTGGCCCATTAGGAGCCTCGTCGCGAGAAGGCATCGTGCGCGCGGTGTCCAACAATCTGGCGCCCGGCAACCGTTCCGTCTCGGTGGGAAATCCCTGGACCGCGGCAACCGCTTGTCCGGCTTCGGCCTTTCGTTATGCCTTCGCCCAGGACGGGGAAAATTGTTATGTGATCTCGGGCGTTTCCGGCGGGCCTAACACAACGAATGTCTGGCGTTATAACGCATTGACAAACGTGTGGACAAAGCGTGCGAATATTCCTACCGCCTCGCAAGGACCGGCTGGTGCTTTCTTAAACGGCAAGATTTATGTTGCCACTGGCGATGGCACTGCGAATGCGTTTTATATCTATGACGTTGCCACGGATGTGTGGAGTGCAGGTCCTGCGCGACCGGGCGTGGCCGATAGTTACGGTGCGGCCGCGGGTGCCTACAAAGGCAAAGTCTTCATAGTTGGCGGTGGCGCCGCCGGTCCCACATCCACGGTTTCAATTTATAACGTTGCTTCCAACACGTGGACTCCCGGACCAGCTGCGCCGTCGCCAGTGCAGTTGGCTGGTTACGCACAAGTCGGGCAATACCTTTACGTGATTGGTGGTTTCACATCCACTGTTACAAACAGCACGGTAAGCATGCGACTGGACATGGCCAGTAATACATGGACGACAGGACCCACATTCACGCCACAGCGCGGTGACTTTGGTCTCGCCGCTGCCGGCACCAAGCTTGTGGCCATCGGGGGCGATACGACTGGCTCTGATTTCTTCGATCCCAGCGCACAAGTGGACGAATTGGAGACGACGGCCTGGCCATCGGGCACATGGGTGACATCACCCGATAACCTGCCGACGATCCGTCAGGGCAACTCCGCGGGCTTTGTTACTAGTGGACGGGTCGGCGGGGAAATTTGGAGCACGGGTGGTGGCACGGTAGGTTTCATTAACGAGAATCTTTTCCGCGCGGCACCTACTTGTGTGACCTACAACTACACGACTAGCACCGGCAGTATCGTTCCGGGAACTACTGATACCGGTAATCACACGGATGATGGTTCTACTGTCGTCATGTTACCTTTCCCTTACCGCCTCTACGATGCGGAGTTTAGTACTGTGGCGGTAGGTTCCAACGGGCATCTGACCTTCGGGACGCTCAACAACAGCTTTGGAGTTACTTGTATTCCAGTAACGAGTGCGACTTATGCAATCGGCCCTTATTGGACTGATCAGTGCACTGGCGCTTGTTTCAACGTTAGCGGAGCCGGTCTTGGTATTTTCACTTCAGTTAGTGGAGTTGCGCCTAACCGCATCTTCAACATCGAATGGCGCACGGCTTATTATAACAGTGGCGGCACCGGTGTTCCGCTGAACTACGAAGTGCGCCTTTACGAAAGGAGGGCCGAGTTCGATGTCATCTACGGAACGGTCAGCACCTTCACTCCACCGCAGGCGCGCAACCTGTCTACCGGCATTCAAAAAACCGAGACCGCCGGACAGTTTACTCTACAAGGATGCGACTCGACTGGCGGAATGGCGCCACCGGTCAGCAGCGGTCAGCTTTATCACTACACACTGACTTCGACTAACTGCGCAGCCCTGCCAGCGCCCGCGAGTTTCCTCTATGTGCTCAATGAAAGCTCCGGCGGCAATAATCAGGTCGTTGGATATAGCGTAAATGAAACGACCGGTGTATTGACGCCGTTGAGCGGATTTCCGCTGAACACCGGCGGCACGGGAAACTCCTTCAATTTCTGGGAAACGCTACGCGCGGATCCTGCAAATCAAAGACTTTACGCTATCAACGATGGATCGGACACAGTTAGCGCCTTTGCAATCAATCCCGCCAGCGGTCTCCTGACTCCTTTGCCTTTTAGCCCAATCACATTGGGAGCCGGCACTTGGTCAACGCTTGCGGTCCATCCCACTGGCTCGCCCCTGGTCGTAGGCCAGGACGGCGGCAGTGGCGGAGTAAAAAGCTTCAATATCACTTCTAGCTCTGTGAGCGAAGCAGTTGGAAGTCCTTTTCCGGGAAGTTCTGCAACAGGCGGCGGCTTTAGCCGCAATGGCACCTATTATTATGAAGGAGGAGACGCGAGTGCTCTATTTCGCGGCTTTAGCGTCAATCCAGGTAACGCTGTGTTGACACCTTTGGCGGGCTCGCCCTTCAATTCCGGCGGTAATAACCCCGATGCTTACACAACGGATTCACAAGGTCGATTGTTCACAGCAACCGCCAGCAGCGGGACGCTTCTCGCTTTCACGACTGCGAGCGGAGTTCCGACCGCAGTCACAGGCAACCCTTTCCTGTCCGGCCTGACCGCTGCACTTTCAGGCGTGCTCCAGCCTAACGAACAATTTTATTTCGTGTCTAATACAGGCGCCGCTTCCAAGATCGGCAGTTACCGTATTGGTGGCAGCGGAGCGGGGACGACGCTGACACCGGTGACCGGCTCACCTTTCCCCGTAACAGGCTTTCGCCGCGATCTGACGATCAACCGGACCGGAACATTTCTCTTTAGTTGCGACAGTGGTAGCGGCGAAGTTTCGACTTATCCAGCGAACCTGAACACAGGAATTCTCGGAAATCCGATCGTGCCATCGGTGAACACGGGCGGAAGCGCTGTCAGCCTCGCCTATGCAAACCCCTCGATGGTGCGCTCCGCTGTCTCACGTAAGACGCACGGCGCAGCTGGTGTGTTCGATATCAATCTGCCACTTACTGGCGCGGCCGGCATCGAGTGTCGCAGCGGTTCCGGCGCCGGGCTGAATGATCATCAAATCGTCGTTGCCTTCGCATCTCCTGTAACGGTCCCATCGATCACTGTAACCTCGGGAATGTTAAGCGGTGCTACCTTCGCCGTGAATGGGAATGTCGTTACGGTAACTCTCAACGGCGTTGCGAACGCGCAGAGGCTCGTTCTGCAATTCGACAATGTAACTGATGGCGTCAATACAAGCACAGTTTCCGTCCCGATCGGTTTCCTTGTCGGCGATACGTCAAGTAACGGTATCGTGAATGCCTCAGATGTAAGTCAAACCAAAGCTCAGAGTGGCGCGCCAGTTACCGGTTCGAACTTTCGTAACGATGTGACCGTGAATGGTTCGATCAATGCCGGTGACGTTTCAAGTGTGAAATCGCGATCGGGCACTGCATTGCCGTAGAAGGCAGGAACAGAAAAGGCGTTTGCCTAACAAGTGTCGGGACAGCTTCTCGTGCTTCTTTGCGTGGCAGATGCAACGGGGAGGCATCTTTCAAATTTGAAAGAAAACATTTACAGCAGCCCGCGATCTGATTAATTGCAATTGCGCGAAGTCCGTCGGGCGTCTCCAACACAGCACCTTGCCCTCTTCCTGCAAGGTACCGGCGAACGAAGGTTCGTTCAGACCGAGAAAGGTGTTAGTCTATGAAAGGGTCACACTGTCGGCATCGAACTTCGCCCGCACTATTCACACTGACCCTCCTCGTCGCAGTTTCAGCTCGCGCTGCAACCGTCAACGTGACGAACACTGCTGACGCAGTCCCGACGTTGGTGCCGACCCCTGCTTGCACACCGGACTGGTCACCTAGTGCGGACTTTCCAAGTGCGGGGGTCGGCCTGGTTGGCGTTTATTTCCAGGCTAACGGAAAGTTTTACGCCATGGGCGGACGCAGTGCCGACACTGCCGGCAGCGAGTTCCTTCACCCGTTTGAATATGATCCGGTCGCCAATACTTGGACTATCAAGTCAGCGACTTACCCCGACATGCATGTAAACAACATGGCCTGTGGCGTGCTATCCGACGCTGAAACGCCATACATTTATTGCGTGGGTGGTTCGCAAATTGGCGTCCCTGGCACTTTTGATCGCGTATTCCGCTATGATCCTGTTGCGGACGTGATCAGTGCGGTTCCTGCTCCCTGGCCTGGTGGTCTGGGAATAGTTCTGCCCGGAGGCTTCACGGTGTTCAACAACAAGCTCTACATCCTTGGCGGATTCGACATTCCCGACGGAGTTGCGACCAACCAGATCTGGGAGTTTACCCCTCCGACTAGCTGGGTGCAGAAGAGCACCGTCCTGCCAGTTCCGCTCGGATACATACCCACGACAACCATTGGCTCCCTCATCTACACAGGTGGTGGCAGCAATATCACCGGCGGCGTGCTGACCGATACTACGAACTCCTTTAAGTATAACCCGGTAGCGGATAGTATCAGCGCGATCGCGAGCATACCGCGAGCAACAGGCGAGACCCGAGCGCTCAACTTCAATGGCTTGATGTTGGTCATGGGCGGTGGCAGAACCGCGCCCAACCCCTCAAATGAGGTGAATATCTACAACCCAGCTAATAACACCTGGACGGTTGGCTCGCCTGTTCCGTCATTCTTCACCGCGCGGCGCAACTTTCCCACCGACACCGATGGCAGCACCAGGATTTGGCTGGGAGGCGGCTACGCGCCAACGACGGTGACGAACACGATGGAAACCTTCAGCCCATGTCCGACGCGCGTGCTCGTCACCACCGCGGACGATCACAATGATGGTGTGTGCGACGCGACGGATTGCACATTGCGTGAAGCCATCACCGCCGTGAATGCGAATGCGGGTCGTATCATTGCCTTCGCCCCTGGCGTCACAGGTACGATTCAGTTGGCTGCCGCGCTACCCTCTCTGAACACCAACATGGCCATCCAAGGTCCCGGCGCGAATCTGCTCACTGTGCGGCGCAACATCGGCGGTAGCTACCGCATCTTCAATATCAGTGCCAACAACGTAATTATCTCCGGCCTGACGATTGCCAATGGAAACTCTCCCAGCAACGGCGGCGGTATTTCCATTACCGGCGGGCTTACCATCGCCAACTGCACCATCTCGGGCCACACCACTGGTAGCAGCGGCGGCGGTATTGTCAGCAGTCACACGCTAAGTATCGTCAACAGCACCATCTCCGGTAATTCAGCTACCAATGGTTTCGGCGGCGGCATCTATAACACTGGCACAGCCGAAATCACCAATAGCACCATCTCGGGTAACTCGGTCAGTGAGCTTTCTCTTGGCATCGGTAGCGGTGGCGGCATCCAGAACAGCGGCGGCGGTGTAGTATCGATCACTAACAGTACCATCTCTGGCAACACCGCCCAGTTCAGAGGAGGCGGCATTAACAGCAGTGGCACGCTTCGATCGAGGAACACGATCGTTGCCCTCAACACTGCTCCTTCGGATGGCCCAGATGTGTTTGGCACTTTAACTTCGAACAACTTCAACCTCATCGGCAATAATTCCGGCGTAACGATCATGCCCGCACAATCAGCAGATCAGATCGGCACCCCTGGCTCGCCCATCAATCCACTGCTCGGTCCTTTGCAAAACAACGGAGGACCGACTTTGACACGCGCCCTTCTCTCTGGCAGCCCGGCCTTCGACAAAGGCCACTCCAGCGGCTCAGCCACCGATCAACGTGGCTTCCTCCGCACTTTTGACCAACCTATGATTCCGAACGCCGCCGGTGGAGATGGCACAGACATTGGCGCCGTTGAATCGTTCGCGCCCTTTGCTGTATCGCGGAAGACGCATGGAGCCGCAGTGTTTGACATAGCTCTGCCATTGACTGGCACCGCCGGAATCGAATGCCGCACTGGCGGAGCGAACGGCGATCATCAGGTGATAATGACATTTCCATCCGCGGTTACCCTAACCAATGCAAGCGTTACCACTGGCGCCGGCAGCGTAAGTAGCTTCACGGTCAGTGGCGGGCAGGTAACAGTTAACCTTACTGGAGTGTCCAACGCTCACGCACTCATCATCACACTTTTTGGCGTCAGCGACGGAATGAATACAAGCAACGTGAACATTCCGATGGGCGTGCTCCTTGGTGATACTACGGGCAACGGCAGCGTCAATGCCTCCGACGTCAGTCAAACTAAAGCTCAATCTGGACAGGCAGTTACCGCTTCCAACTTTCGTAACGATGTCACCGTGAATGGGTCGATCAATGCCGGTGACGTTGCGAGTGTGAAATCGCGATCGGGGACTGCGCTGCCTCCGTAGACGATAGGCGCCGCGCGCCCTCGCCACGCCGAGTCTTCGACCGAAATGGCATTGTCCGTGGCGCTGTGGATTCGTTAGGTAACTGGCGTTTGTAACCGGATGACTGTCGTTGGAGCTCCGAGTGTTATGAGATAGGGACGCCTGAAGGATTACGCGTCATCTGGATAACAGTATGTCGTTCCTTTGGTTTATTAGTTTCTTCCTGCTACTTCCGAAGGATATCCTCATAACCCTGAGGCGGATTACCCCGAACAACCAGTTAAGTGCTCCCGCGGTTGATTTAGGCATTTCGGATTGAGCGTCCCGCTCACATCCGTGGGCGACCTTTGATTCTTGACTATGGCGGCATAAAACGAAACAATCGCTGCGCCTGATGCCGGACAGAATCCGGCCAAATTGCATGGCTGGGTCGCCATGCATCGGCTTCATGAAGAGGGACTTTGTGGAATAATTCGGAGATTATTACTATGAAAAGATCAAACTCACTGACACGACGTTTTCTCGTTTTAATGACAATGGTCGCGTTGGCGACGATTTCGTCATCCGCGTTTGCCGGTGGCAATGACGCGGCGTCGTCACAACGCGCGCCGGCAGTTCGTACGATCAGGATCGTCGATCAGAATGGGAGACCCGATCCTGGCGGTCAGCCTTCGGCTACGAGCCAGATTGTAGATGTTACGGTCGGGCCCGGTGGAAGCCGCACATTTTCGCCGAGCACCGTTAACATTTCAGTCGGCGACACGGTAAAATGGACCTGGCAGAGCGACAACCACAGCGTCACGAGTGGCAGTTCTTGTACGGCTGACTCGCAATTCTGTTCTCCAAACGATACGAGTTGCCCTTCCGGTTTCCTTTCGAATACAGGAACGGTCTATCAGCATACTTTTGGACAAGCCGGCACCTACTCTTACTACTGCGCCCAGCACTGCGCCTCCGGCATGGTTGGCACAGTTAACGTCACAGCCCCTTGCACAGATCCGCCTGCGAACATGGCCGCCTGGTATCCGGGTGATGGTAACGGTCGCGACATTGCGGGAGGCAACAATGGCGCGCTGCAAAATGGAACGACCTTCGCCACGGGAAAGGTAGGACAGGCCTTCAGTTTCGATGGAGTGGATGACATCGTTCAGATACACGGTCGGCCCAGTCTTGATTTTGCTCCGACCTCACCTATGACAGTTGACTTTTGGGTTTACCGGACAAGCACTGCGACCATTCAGCATTTCATCGGCAAGCGAGTAAATTGTGACCCACTAAACTTCAACTACCAATTCGCCCTTAACACCACCAACGGGCAAGGCCTGGTCTTTGGCGGAAAATCGAGCACCGGTGGGACTGAGGCTAATTCCGGGCAAGATCTGCCACTTAACACATGGACTCACCTCGCGGGAACTTTCGATGGCACAACCGTCCGCCTTTACATTAATGGCATCTTGGCCGCGAACGCTACGGGGACGATCGGAATGCCGAACACCGCGCCACTCATCATCGGCGGGTCTGGTTCTTGCCAGAATTTCGGCGGGCTAATTGATGAAGTGGAAATCTACAACCGCGCACTCTCACAACCGGAGTTAGCTGCCATTTTCAATGCCGGGAGCGCGGGCAAGTGCAAGCCTCCGCAACCTACGGGCGCATTCTCGCGTAAGGTTCATGGCGGCGCCGGAACCTTTGATATCGATCTGATGCCACTCGCTACCGCAGGTGTCGAGTGTCGCAGTGGCGGCGCATCCGGCATCTATCAAATGATTGTGCAGTTTGCCAATGCGGTTACGGTCACCTCCGCCAGCGTCATCGGCGGCACGGGCTCTGTCAGTGGATTCAGTGTGAGCGGTGCAACGGTAACTGTCGATCTCATGAACGTTGCCAATGCGCAGACCATCTTCGTGAAGCTCACCGGTGTAAACGACGGCACACTTTCCGGCGACGTGCCTGTGGCGATGAACGTCCTTGTCGGCGACACGAGTGGCAATGGAAGCGTAAACGCTTCCGATGTTTCGCAGACCAAGCTTCAATCTGGACAGGCGGTTACCGGTTCCAACTTCCGCACCGATGTGACCGTGAATGGTTCGATCAACGCCGGTGACGTTTCGAGTGTGAAATCGCGATCGGGCACTTCGTTGCCGTGACCGTAGGTCCGGAGGCTCGCGCAAATTAGTTCGGGGAATGGATGCGCGATAAAACCTGCGTCAGCCGGTGTAGCGCACCAGCGTCCCACCATTTGCGGAGCCGGCACCGCATTTCAGATTGTCAGCGTTTCAGCTTCGAGAGCTCCACGAAGCCCGGATCAGTCCAGCTTGCCGTCCCAACCAGGATTGTGCCGTCTCGATCTCCTTTCCTGGTTTGTCCGAATGATAGCGACGTCACAATTGGCAACCATATCACGCGAAGCGCCCATTCGTCTCCAAGGCGAACGCTCTTCAAATGCGCGAGTTGAGGGTTGAATGCTGAGGGTTGAAGGATCGGCACCGACAAACAAATTTTCTCTCAGCACTCAACCAAGAACCCTCAACCTCTCTTGCTGTCATAGTCGCGTGCTCGCGAAGCCTTTCGGAGTTTAGGCGATTAGCGTTTCAGATTTCAGCGTCTCAGCCTTTCAATCTGCCCGAGTGCCTTCGCGAAAGTCTCCCGGTGCGTAGTTGGCGTGACGCCGACGGAGTTTCGGAGCGCGCTATGAATGTCGGGCTAACGAAGACCTTGTGAAGAGGCATTCCGACGACTAAACTTGTCTCATGAGTTTGGCCGAAATTGAGGAAGCTGTGAAGGGCTTGAATCGCGAAGAGCTTGCGAAGCTTGCCGGTTACATCGCGCGGCAGGATAAGCTCGTTTGGGACGAACAACTCGACGAAGACTTTTCTCCCGGCGGAAAGAATGCTGCCGCTTTGCAAAAAATCGATGCCGAAATTGACGCTGGGAACTTCAGGCCTTTGCCGTGAAGTCCCATGCCCTTGGTTCTTTCTGGGATTGCTACAACGCGTTGCCTGAGCATGTGCAGCGGTTAGCCAAAAAGAATTTTGCATTGTTCCAGGCAAACCCTCGGCATCCTTCGCTCGGATTTCAGAAGAAGGGTGGAGTGCACACTGTGGAAGTCGGCCGAAGCTACCGGGCGCTTGCCCGGGAACGCAACGGCGAGTATTTTTGGTTTTGGATCGGCACTCACGAGGAATACAATCGCTTTCGCTTTTAATCGACCGGTCCCATTTCAGCGTTTCAGAATTTCAGCATTTCGAGAGCTCCACGAACCCCGGATCAGTCCAGCGTCTTTACCTGAGACGCGCTTCGAGTGCGCGAGTTGAGGGTTGAAAGCTGAGGGTTGAGGGAATTATAAAACCCGAATGTTTAACTTCGAAAAGCTTGATGTCTGGCAGGAGGCGATTCAATTCGCCGATCTGATTTACGAATTAACGCGTTCCTTCCCGCACGATGAACGCTTTGGCCTAACAAACCAGATGCGTCGCGCTGCTGTTTCGGTCTCATCCAATCTTGCTGAAGGAAGTTCGCGTGGTTCTCGTCAGGATTTCTCTCGCTTTATCGAGATCGCAACCGGCTCGCTCTTTGAAGTCGTTTCGCAGGCCACTCTGTCACGGCGACAGGGCTTGCTCAGCGAAGAGAATTACAAACGAGTTTATGAAGCGGCCGAGAAGCAAAGCCGGATGCTCAGTGGGCTGAGGAAGGCATTGGTTGAGGGTTGAGTGCTGAGCATTGAGGATTTGCGAGAGAAAAAACTCTCAACCCTCAACCAAAAGCCCTCAACCTTTCCGCCCCAGCTTGCCGTCCCAACCAAAATTGTGCCGTCTCGATTTCGTTTCCTGGTTTGTCCGGATGATAGCGACGTCACAATCGGCAACCATATCACGCATAACGCCCATTCGTCTCCAGGCTTGCCGCGGCAAGCGGAAGTTGAGGGCTGATAGCTGAGGGTTGAGGGATCGGCACGAAAGACAAATTTTCTCTCAGCACTCAACCAAGAACCCTCAACCCTTTCCGACACTCAACCAACAACCATCAATTTTCTTGGAAACTTGGCCGCGGATTTCTCGTAGCAATAATTATGTGAAGATCTCGTGGAAGCCAGGATTGGTTTTTGCTTGAAGAGTATTCCCAATTTTCTGAAACTTGCACATGAGTTACGCCCCAGAAGCGGGTGGCGCGCGTAAGCGGGTCATTCGGGCCGACGCGAACAAGGCGTTGATTTTTCTTATGCGTCGACAGACATCGCGTCGATTATCCATGATTATTCTGCTCGGGACTGTGATGGCCAGCGAAGCGCAGACCCCGACCCCCACGCCTCGACCACACTACGATGTAATAGACTTGGGCACGCTTGGTGGTCCCTCAAGTTCGGGGACGGGCATAAACAATTCGGGGCAAGTTACAGGTGGCCCTAACAGAGTAGAAGACAGTCCCGCGCATGCGTTTTTGTATTCGGCGGGAGGCATGACTGATCTGGTACGCTTGGAGGAGTCTACAGTTTCGGTACCGGAATCAATAACTCGGGCAAGTTGCCGGTCAATCTTTCACGACTGGGCAGAGCGGCGGAGGTGCCTTTTTATATTCGGATGGAAGCATGACTAATCTGGGTGGCCTCGGCGGCGGTAGCACCGCTAATGGCATCAATAATTTGGGCCGGGTTGTAGGAGAATCATGCCTGCAAACGTATCCATGCGTCGACAGTCACGCGACCTTGTTCTCAACGGGTAATCCACCGCAGGATTTAGGTACACTCGGCGGGCACACAAGTTCTGGATCTGCTATCAATGATTGGGGGCAGATGGCCGGATATTCTTCCACGACAAACGACGAAACATGGCGTGCCGTCCTATTTTTCGTAGGGCAGCCGCCGCATGATTTGGTACGCTGGGCGGTGATAACAGCTACGCTCGTGGTATCAACGAGTCGGGACAGGTAACCGGTTGGGCTGAGATTTCTGGCGGCAGCACTATACATGCATTCTTATATTCTGCGGGAAGCATGACCGATTTGGGCGCTCTCGACAGCTATAGTCACGGAGTCGACCTTAATAATTGCGGACAAGTAACCGGTTATGCGGGAATCTCGGGTGGCAGTGCCTCTCATGCCTTCTTGTACTCAGCCGGTATGATGATTGACCTCAACGCTGTGATTCCCTCGGATTCCGGCTGGAGTCTGAATTTCGGCGGAGGGATTAACGATGCTGGGCAGATCTCGGGATCCGGGATCCATAATAGCAACCAGCGTGCGTTTCTCGCAACTCCATTTTACCGACAGGTCGATATAACGCCGGACGTGCCTTCGACATTTGGTAGTGGGAGCGATAACACGCGCGACACGGGATGCGTGTTAGTTTCGACTGCAAATATGTGTCGCTCACTTATTGCTTTAAAGGCAAAGACCCGCGTTATCCCGATCATGACACCCCTACAGATGAACGATCTTTTGATTGCCGGCGGCGCGTACGATGAGAATAACCAACTTAAGTTAGATCATCTTCCATCGACGATTGGCAGCTTCGCCAATGTGCAAGCATTTCTGGATGTTCCGATAAATAGTACCAACTATGATGAGGTTCTCACCGAACAAGTTTACACAATGGGGCGGCGGGTCGTACTGAAGTTTATGAACGCAGTGACTGATCAGACGACGGGTTTAACTCAAACGGGGCCTCATTACGTCTGGGTGATCGGTAAAGAAGGTAGCGACTGGAAGCTTGCTGACCCAGGATGGAACAACGTCGCCACAGGACAGTCGTTAAGTGTGCTTTCGTCATTACAATCACATCTTGCTGGCTTTACAACAACGTCAGCCCGTACAGGCCATACCATATCTCATCAATTTGCCCTGGACTCTTTACACGCATTCCAGAACCTGGACTACGTGTTACCGACAAATCCTGCTCAAGCCAAAATTCCGGGTCGGGCAAGAACAAATTCGTCGACGACGGGTAGTGTTTCCGCTGTCAGTATCGATGCAATTGGTCCAGTCACCCTAATCCTAACCGATCCGCAAGGTCGGCGCGTCGGTTTTGATCAACAATCTGGCACTAACATCTCCGAAATACCCGACGCCAGTTACTTCGTCGAAACACCTATCTTATCACCGGATGGAGACGTATTAGGTGAAGGCGACCCGTCGGGAACAAAACAACTTTACGTGCCGTCTCCGATCTACGGCACCTATACCGTCCAAGCGACGGGGACTGCCGCTGGGAATTCAACGATGAATCTCCGAATTGTCGGCCCAGGCGGAGCGGCAAGAACTACGACTGTATCAGACGCGACGGCCGCCGGAGTTACATTTAGTCATCAGCTTGTTTATACAAATGTCGAATCAGCGGACTTGGCGGTGGATGAAGAAGTCTCTCCGATTCCTGCGAGAATTAATCAAAATCTTACCTACACTATCAGAATCACGAATACTGGGCCCGTTGTGGCTACTGCGCCACGTTTTACTGATATCTTGCCAGACACTGTCGAGTTCCTTTCTGTTGCGTCGAATAATGGCAGCTGTACACGATCAGCAAATGTGGTAACCTGTGCATTGAATGACTTATCTGCTGGGTCAGTCGCGACGGTAGCGCTTATCGTAAGACCTCATGACGGTCAAACAATCAGAAACCTGGCTTATATCGCTGGTTTTGAAAGCGATCCTGACAGTAGCAATAACACAACCGAATTGGAAACCATTGTTGCGCCGCTTCCACAACTAGCGACGGTCGTTTCGCGCAAGACGCATGGCGGCGCGGGAGACTTCGATATCGACTTGCTCAACGCTAATTTTGGCCCAGAATGCCGCAACAGTGGCGGCAATCACACGCTCGTGATTACGTTCACAAACGACGTTGTCAGCGGCAACGCCAGCATAACGACTGGAACAGGCAGCGTCTTGGGTAGTCCTAGTTTTGCCGCGAACACCATGACAGTGAACCTAACCGGCGTTACCGATGTGCAAAAAATCACTGTTACGTTGAGCAACGTAACCGATAGCTTCGCTCAAGTATTGCCTAACACTGCAGTGAGCATGAACCTGCTTTTTGGCGACACTTCGGGAAACAAGACAGTTAATGCCAGCGACGTCAGTCAAACCAAAGCGCAATCCGGACAGGCTGTGACAGGCACAAACTTTCGCGAGGATGTTACGGCGAACGGAACGATCAATGCGGGGGATGTTAGTCTGGTAAAATCGAGATCAGGCGCATCCGTACCGTAGAAAAGTTGAGGGTTGAGAGGGGGGAAAAGAAGTCAGAAGGTAGATCGCGTAAAAGGCTTGCGCCTCACGCGACAAGGGCAGGGCCGACAAAGTAAGAAGGAAGAAGTCATCGGTCAGTGGTGTCGGCGTGGGACCGAGGAGCAGACCGTCCGACCTCGTCGGGAAGCTCCAAGTCCCAACTCCGAAAGTCTTCGCGAGCGGAGGGCACCTCGCCACGGCGAGTCTTCGACAAGCTCCAGGGAAGCACCAAATTCCAAACACTGAAAGGGTAACGAGCTTCGCTTCGCCGTTATCAGTTAACTGTTATCGGTAACTGGGGAGGGGAGTCAGCCGCCTTCGCGCGAGGCTTCGGCGTGCCAAGGAGGTCAGAGGTCGGGGAAGAAAGTAGGAAGTAGAAAGTCGAAATTAGAAAACCGAAGGCCAGAAGTCAGATAGCGGAGGTCGGAAGGCGTGATGGACGCTTTGATACGTAACGAATTGCACCGGATTTGTGCAAACGCTTATTTTGTGAAGTACTCCAGGGATCGTCGAATTGTGATTTCCTTGGGATCACAACAGGTGGCAGATATCTCTATTTCGTCTTTGCCTCCCTTTCCTCCACCCGTCCGCAAAGTAATCTTCGCATTCTCCAAATCCTTAGCGGTGAATCCGTTTCTGAGCAGGATTTCTTTAGCCTGGGCTACTTCGTTTAGCTTGATCGCTTTTTTTAATTGGTCGCGGTCGTCGTTATTAGCGTTAACCCGGACTTGGACTTCAGCAGCTTTTTTCTGCAGCGAGGCGGCGTCAGTTGATGAGGGTGCGTCGGTGGCTTGGTTGATGTTTTGCCCACTTGTCACTTGGGTCCATGCTGTGGCAGAAAGAGCCAGGAGGCTAAGTGAAGCGAGGATGGAGAGTATGATTCTGCGCAGGGGATTCATAGCAGGCGGGCTAACGACCTATGCTGACTCCGGTGGTTTCATTCTTCGGCAAGCCACCGAAGACAAAATCATTTTCCGGCGTCACCGCGGATCACAAAAGCGGATTTAAGCTGGAGGCTTGGCGTTTCCGGGTAGAGATTCAGACACCCGAAGCGTATGTCCAGCACCGCTTCGTTGGTGGGCGTATTCGGGACTGTCCAATCGAGATATTGCACCGCCGGATTACGTGACTCTATAAGACGTGCGTAAATGGTCTTGCCCCCATCGAGCGACAGAAGAACTTCCGCCTCACACATCGACAGGTCCACGCCTGGGAAGTTCGCCTTCCATTCAATCCTCACAACTTGTCCGGGAGTCACAACCTGTCCGGCTCTCGGCGAAATCAGTCTGGCACTGTAGTTCCATTTGGAATTCTGTCCGAATGCGGTTCCAGGCAATTGCAAAGCCAGAGCAAATGCTAATGAAAGTAGTGCCAGAACAAATCGTTGCGTTCTCATTTTTTCACTTCATCCGAGTCAGCGTGAATTGTCAATAGCCCTTTATCGAGCCAATTTGATTACACTTCCGTAATGTGCCGTTCGTTTGGGCTAAGGGGACAAGGTGCAAAAGACAAGCCCGGGTTGAATCCAGAGTAGCGCATATTACTCGTTAGGCTAAGATTCAGGCGGTGAAGCAAATTTCGCCGCCGCAAAAAACAACGCTGGACATTCATTCGGTAATCATTCAAGAATCGCGTCCGCTTGGGAATTCTCTGCAATCGGGCTCTACTCACCACACACTATATGAACAGACGCTTCTACATCATTCTGCTTGCCGCCATCATCACATTTCTCACGCCTGTCAGATGGACGTTGCAGGCCCAGCTATTGCCGGCGGACAAGAATAACAACCAGAACAAGTATGTGCCCAACGGCACACGCAAATGCATAAAGCCCAAGAACCAGATGTCGTTCCTCAGTGGAGTGTTCAATCCGCTGGCCTGCGTTACGCCCGTAATAAACGTCAGCGCCAGGGTAGGCAACGAGGATGAGACTTACGTTGTGGTCAACCCGACCAATACAAACCAAGTTGTGGCATTTTCGAATCTAGCCAGCGCGAACAGCATTTTCCGCGCGTACTCGAGTAACGGTGGTTCGACCTGGACGCGTGGCACTGTAGCCACCAACGTCGCATGCTGCGATGCGCAGGCGGCATGGGATACGTTCGGCAATTTGTTCATGGTCTACATCAACAACAGCGTCAACCAAATCAACGTTATATTGAGCACCGACGGCGGCGTCACCTTTAGTGCTCCACTAACGGTGGGGACCGGCAGCGTTGACCAACCGTCGATCGCTGTGGGCAACGGCAGCGTGTGGGTCGACTGGAATTCGAGCGGAAATATGGTCGCGCGTGGCGCACCAGTGACGGGTCTAGGTGTCTTTGGACCGTTCGCCGCGCAACAGGCGATCCCGTCAGCGGCTGGCAGCTTCGGCGGTATCGCTGTCGGACCCGGCGCGAACGGCGGCAAGGTGATCGTGACCTATCAGGCCCCGACTGGGGGACAGGGGCCGGCGACGATCTACGCCAATGTGGATGCCGATGGTCTAGGAGCGGGCGGTTTCGGCGCGCGCGTTACTGTTTCCACGACCAATGTAGGCGGCTTCGACTTTATTCCGGCGCAGAATGGACGCTCGATCGACGCTGAGGCCGGAGTGGTATGGGATGGGACCGGCGGGCCATTTAATAACCGCATTTACCTGGTCTACACGGAGGAGACCGTCAACGAAAACAACGATACCGACATTATGATGCGCACGTCGACTGATGACGGCGCCACGTGGAGCGCGCCGGTGCGCGTGAACGACGACCCGGCGTCGCCCATCCGAAGCCAGTTTCTGCCCTATGTCGGGCTCGATCGCACAAGCGGCACCGTGGCGGTGGCCTTTTATGATTGCCGCAATGATAACGGGGTACCCGGTTCCGGCGGGACGAACAGCGTTGCTAACGACGACGCGGAATTCTTCGGCACCTACAGCACTGATGGGGGCGTAACCTTTGCGCCGAACACGCGCTTGAGCGGCGGCTTCTCGAACGCAGCGGCGGCTGGCGCCCCTGTCGACTATGGTGACTATATGGGTCAGTCCGCGCACGCTGGCAAGCTCTACACGGTGTGGGCAGACAACGCGAACTGCGACGGCACGAACGCGGACGGCACGTTGCACGCGTTCGACCTATACGCGAACCCCCTTGCCATCGCCGCTCCGGGTTTTCACGTGACAAGCAGCGTTCCGGCTTGCGACAGCACGACCAATACGCAGCCTATGGACTTCGTCATCAACCTGAGCGCCGCGGTCAATGCCGGCACGGTCCAGGCAGGCGATTTCACTGTGAACGGAACTCCGGCGAACTCGTTTGTGATAGGTGGTGGCAATACACAGATCACCTTCCACTTTAATACCTCGCCGGTCACAACGCCGGGTCTCCAGACAATGCATATAGCCGCCGGCGCGTTTAACGACACCGGCGCTGGCCCGGTGGCAGATTTCACATGCACGTTCTGTTTCTTTGCGACGCAGCTAGCGGTGACCTCAACTAGCCCAGCTGTTGGCGGCACGTTCACCCCGGCAGCGCCAGGCAACTACACCTATGACGTGAACTTCAACCAGGCTATTGATCCAGCGTCAGTCTCGACAACTGATCTGACGATCACCGGTAGTGCTGGCGGTAGCGTCACGGCGGTTAATGTGATCAATGGTAACACGACCGCGCGGTTCACCCTGAATTTCAGTTTCGGAGGTAGCGCAACGTTGAGCATTGCGGCCGGTGCGATCACTGCTTCAACATGCAATGGTAACGCAGCTTTCACCGGAAATTACACCGTTCAGGGTTGCCCTCCGACCCAATACGTCATAACCCCGGGAGCCGATACGATCGTGCCGGGGACGACGGACACGGGGAACCACGGCGATGACGTGGACACGGCAGTTGCGTTGCCGTTTCCGTTCAAATTGTACGGCAACACTTATAACTGGTTAATGTTAGCTCCAATGGACGCGCTCGACTTCGTGGTTGCGAATGAGTCGGGCGGCTATGTTACGGCATGCCTGCCAGCGCTTCGCCTAACGTTGGGCCGTATGATAACACCATCTTCCCTCTGTGGGAGGATATGCGCACCGATGCCGCTCTGAGCGGCTGCTCGGGTTTCCCGGGTGGGACGTGCGGCATTTTCACCTCGGTCTCAGGTGTTGCGCCTAATCGCATATTTAACATCGAATGGCGCACGGTGCTTTTTGGCAACAACGCATCGAGGCAGAACTTCGAAGCGCGGCTGTATGAGAATTCGGTCGGGACTAACCAGCGCTTTGACGTGATCTTCGGCGCGCTCGCCACGGCTGGAGCCGATCACAACTACGTGTCCGGAGTCCAGGGCACAGCAGCCGGGTTCGTTACGCAGGACTTCTGCGCGAATCCCGCTCCTGTGCAGAATGTCTCGCGCGCTTATGTGATACTATCCTGCCAGCCGACGGTCAGCGCCGCGGTGTCGCGTAAGACTCATGGCGCGGCTGGTACCTTTGATATTGCTCTACCGCTTTCCGGCACGGCCGGAGTTGAATGCCGCAGTGGGGGCGCGAGCAACGATTACACGATGGTAGTCACCTTCACGGGCAATGTGACTGTCACGGGCAGCCCGCAAGCCCAGGTTAGTATGGGCGCGGGTTGTGTGGGTAGCGGCGGTGTTTGCATGGGTGGAAACAATGTCACCGTCAGCGGCGCAACGGTAACCATCCCGCTCACTAACATCACGAACGCACAGACGATAATGGTTAAACTATCCGGCGTGAGCGATGGCATGGCTATGGGAGACGTCATCATACCGATGGGAATACTTGTCGGCGATACGTCCGGCAACGGTAGTCGTGAATGCCTCAGACGTAAGTCAAACCAAAGCACAAAGCGGCGCGGCAGTTACTGGTTCGAACTTTCGCGAAGACGTCACGGCGAATGGCACGATCAATGCCGGCGATGTTTCGAGTCGTGAAGTCGCATTCGGGCACATCCCTGCCTTAAGGTTACCTAACGAAATATCGCTTTGCCGGCGACAAGCCACGTGCTTGTCGCCGGCAACTGTTTTTGTAACCTCGGCCTGCGGGAGATTGTCTTGACGCTCGCTTCCGAAATCAATAGCCTTGCCGCGAACAGCGAAAGGAGTTTGCATGCGTGTGTCTCTGTCTTCTCGTGTCTCGGTCGGTTCCTTCTTTTCTTCTCGAACCAAGAGTAAGTTGCGCGCGTCCGTCCGATTGAGCCTAGAAGCGCTTTTCGGTCTGGCCCTGATTATCGCGCGCTCGCACTCCAGCGCGGAGCCAAAGGCAGGTTATGCCGCCATTGACCGGCGCGATTACCGGGACGTATGCTCCGGCTCAACCGGCTCCCAACATAGTGGTGCCGGTTGCGCCCTCCAGCACGTGGACGGTGGCCACGCCGCACCCGACGACGATCGTGAACCTGCCGCAGGTTATGCCGTCTATCGACGGCACGGTTGCCACGGCGAACGCCCCCAACATTTCCGGAGCCGTCGGGACTGTTCCGACCCTGCCGCAGTCGCAGCTCCCTGGAGGCCCCACCAACTCGATAACAACACTCTTCACCTCGAATAACAATGGCAGCGCCGGGCGGCGCTAATTATTTCGACCTCACCGTTGCGTCGAATTCAATTACCGTAACGGCATTAGATATCAATACCTCAGCTACGGTGGCGTTTACTAATGTGCGAGTTTATGTGTTACCTGGGATGACCTCCGTAGGGCACGAAACCAATATGGCCCTCTGGACGCAAGTGGCAACCGGCAGCGGAACCGGGGCCGGTCAGGACCTGCCGACTCACGTGACTTTGTCAAACCCGTTCGCAACTAAACGCGGGTACCCTTTACGGAATCGCTGTGGTGGCCGACCCCGCAATCAGCCTCTGTTACACCAACGGCAATGGATCGAATCAAAACTATTCCAATGCGGACCTGTCCCTTGTCCTCGGATCCACTACCAACGTGCCGTTCACCGCGCCTGTCTTCACGCCTCGCGTATGGAATGGGACGATCTATTACACCAATGGATGCACCCCGGCGTGGCAAAATGAACCGCCCATCGCCAATGCACGACGCAACCCGGCTACGGTGGCGGTCGGTTCTAACCTGTACGCCATTACCGGATTCAACGCTGCCCCCGATTACACCGCCGTAAACGAGCGCTTCAACGGCACCAGTTGGACGACCCTGGCCCCCATCCCCGTGCCACACGCGCAAAGTAGAGGAACGGTTGTCGGCACCAACATCTATGTGCCGGGTGGATTCAACAGTGTGAGCTTCGGTGGGCCGCTCGATACGATGCAGATCTATAACACCACAGCCAACACCTGGAGTAGCGGCATGACACTGCCGGCGGCGCGTGCCGGCGTGGCGACGGCAGCTTTCAACGGCTTGGTCTACGTGATCGGCGGTTACAATCCTATCGGCACCGGCCATAACGAGGTGTATATCTATAACCCGGGTACGAACAGCTACACCACCGGGGCGCCGATGACTGCGACCCAGGGCAACGTGGCAGGTGTGTTGTTCAACGGCGAAATCTACGTGGTAGGCGGCGGGACAGCGCCAGGCGCGCAATACGCTTACAACCCGACTACCAATATGTGGCGGACTATCGCTCCGCTGCCAACAACGGGAGGCACATGCCAGAGCGATAACGGGTTCGTTTTCGACAATGAACTGTGGGTAGTTGGCTGTCTGGGTCTGCCGGTAAACCAGCAGGTGTGGATCTACAATCCGGGGAGTAATAGCTGGCGAGCGGGCCCGCTGTACAGTGTAGATCACCAGGGCCCTGGAGCAGCGCTGTTCAACGCTCGTGGTTTCGTAGTGGGTGGTGGCGCGGCAAGCGGTGGCTCCGCCGCAGTCGAATCGGTCGGTGGCTGCCCCACCTGTCAGTTACGGGTCCTCCTCGTCTATGCTGATACCACGGCGCCGACTCAGCTTCAGTCGGAGATCCAGGCAGAACCCAATGTAGTCGCGGTCGATCTCTTCGATGCGCAAGCAGGCACTCCCACCCTGGCTCAGCTCCAGCAATACCAGATCGTTGTGCCGTACAGCAATTTCCCGTTCCTGGATGGCGCTACGCTTGGCAACAACCTGGCGGACTATGTGGATGGAGGCGGCATCGTTGTCCAGTACGGCTTTAGCCACTACGGGCCGGGGCAGCCGTACGGAGTCAACGGCCGATGGGTGACCGGCAACTACAACCCGTACAACTACTCGACGAGCTCGGAATTCGATGCGTTCACGCTGGGCGCGCTTTAACGCGGGGCACCCGCTGATGGCTGGTGTTACCATGCTCAACAGCAACTTCGCGAACATCGTGACGCTCGCTGCTGGAGCGACACAGGTAGCGGCGAACAACCTCGGCGATTCGCTGGTAGCGTACCGTCCGGTCAGCGGCGGGCACACGACTGTGGGCGTCACCGCCTACGTAGGGTCCGATTCGACGCAGAGCGGGGATTGGGGAAAAGTAATAGTTAACGCCGGTCACTGGCTGATCGGTGACTGCGCGGCGCCGATGGTCGCCAGTGCAGTCTCACGCAAGACCCACGGCGGAGCAGGTGACTTCAATATCAATCTGCCGCTGACCGGCAACGTTGGTGTGGAATGCCGAAGCACCGGAGGAACGAACGACTACACAATGGTAGTTACCTTTGCTAACTCCGTAACTGTGAATGGGAGTCCGCAGGCGCAGGTAGTGTCCGGCAGTGGCACGGTCGGTACTGGCGGAGCAAGTAACGGCGGCATGGTAAGTATATCGGGTGCAGTCGTAACCATTCCGCTTACCAACATCACGAACGCGCAGAGAATAATGGTCAAACTCTCCGGTGTGAGCGATGGCATGGCTATGGGAGACGTAACCATACCGATGGGAATACTTGATCGGTGATACCAGTCCGGTAACGGTATCGTGAATGCCTCAGACGTAAGTCAAACCAAAGCCCAAAGCGGCGTGGCAATTATCGGCTCGAACTTCCGAACGGATGTGAATGCGAATGGCACGATCAATGCCTCCGATGTGAGTGCTGGTAAAGGCCAGGTCCGGCACTTCACTGCCTTAATAGCGATAAGCCTAGGGTTCGACGACCACGCGATAGTAACGTTTCCCTAACGAGCTGGCACCGGTGTCGGTGACCTGCGTCGTTGTGGCAGTGGCTAAAATCTGGTCTGAAAGCGTCCGCCAGTTCCCGGCAATGAGATCGTTGCGATAATCCATGCGATAGGTTTTGCCGACGACAGATCGGAAG
The DNA here is from genome assembly GCA_963737195.1 of uncultured Verrucomicrobiae bacterium. Classification (GTDB taxonomy): domain Bacteria; phylum Verrucomicrobiota; class Verrucomicrobiia; order Chthoniobacterales; family UBA10450; genus JBBQFI01. The sequence goes on along the minus strand of CAVTRW010000015.1, from coordinate 151,639 downwards.
GTGATCTGGATGTCGTTTCCATTTCCTGCAGTCAAGGTAATCTGAAAACGATTAGAGGCGGCCAGCGGATCCGTTCCGGCAAACATTTCCTGAAGATTCGTTAGGCCATCGCCATCATTATCACCGTTCGGATCGGTTGCACCGGGATGCGCCGCTTCGTAATTGTCCGGCATGCCGTCGCCATCCGTGTCGGTAGCGGTAACGATACGAGTGGAAGAGAACTGCGAGGTATTTCCATTTGGATCAGTCGCTGTTGCAGTAATCAGGTAATTTTTTGGCACCGCGGCAACGAGATGAATCGGCGGCGAAGTGAAAGTGGCTGTCCCGCTACCATTCGTCATAACAGTTGCCGATCCGACAAAGAATTGTCCTTCATCGCCTGCCGGCGGATTGGCGAAGAACTCGATCGTGAAATTTGTCGACGCCGCGCTGCCGCTCAGTGTTCCCGCAATGTCTGTTCCTCCGACGTTACCGCTGTTACCAAGAATGGCCGAGCTTAGCGACGGCGATGCCTGATTATTGTTCGAGTTATTATACAAGCTTCCCATCCCGATGCCGCGGATGTGATTCCCATAAATTGAATTGCGGCTAATCGCGTTCTTGATCGTGGAAGGATCATAAAGCGCGACACCTTCATTGGTGTTGTCGGCGATGATGTTGCTCGCGCCGAACGCCGACCCACCAACCGTATTTGACTGCGCACCGTTGAAAATCGCGACCGCGGTTTCGAAATTGCCGGGAGTCGTATTGGGCCGCGCGATTCCGTTTACGTTCAATCCGATCGTGTTGCCCTGAACGAGATTTCCAGTTGTCCCCGAATCGCTGATGAAAAGACCGTAGTGAGCATGTCCGGAAATGAAATTGCGCGCGCCGGAGCTTGTGCCGCCGATGATGTTGTTCCTTGCCCCACCAAAAATCGCAACGCCGTTATTGTTGTTGGGAATGGAAAGGTCGCCGTCCTTATCAAGACCAATCAAGTTGCCGGCGACTACATTTGCCGTGGTGTTCGCTCCGGTAATGTTGACGTCGTGAAAGGCATTGGCGGCAATCACGTTTCCCGCACCCGGCGTCGAACCGCCGATCGTATTGGATTGCGCGGAACCGTTGATATCCATGCCAACGCTGCTGTTCCCAAGTGGCAGTAGGCCGTCCTTCTTCAAGCCGATGTAATTTCCCTGCACCAGGTTTTGCATCGGCCCCATTGTCGTCCCGAGAGTGTCACCAACTCCTCCAACGGCCACACCTTGGAAATTATTTCCTGAAATGATGTTGCCCGCCGCAGCCGTCGTCCCACCAATCGTATTCGATCGTGCGCCGCCAAAGATTCTATACGCCCGCACCCCCGTTTGGTTTAGCAACTGTGCCCGTTACATCCGTTCCGACGTAATTTCCCAGGACGGCGTTGTTATTGGTTCCGTTGTCGCCCGGATTAGCGATCTCGACCCCGTTAGCTCCGTTACCGGAAATGATATTGCGGGCATCACTCGTTAGGCCACCAACGGTGTTCATTTGTGCGCCGGTGTTTGGCGCAGGCGCAGGCGAAGGGGATGGCGCTGGTCCATCTCCGAAAATTCCGACGCCGTCGCCACCGTTGCCGAGTCCGGTCCCGGAACCGTTCGCATCCACGCCGATGTAGTTTCCCTGCACAAGATTGTTCTTGGTGTTATTACCGGTAATTGAAATGCCACTGAATTGATTGCCGGAAATAACGTTGCGCGCGGCGGGATCGGTTCCTCCGATCGTGTTCGATTGCGCTTCCGCCCAAAATCGCAATGCCTTCGAGGTTCTGGATTTTTCCGGAAGCGGCCGCGTTCAGTCCGATCAAATTTCCCTGCACAAGATTGTTGCTTGTGCCCGCGCCGCTGATGGCAATCCCTTGAAAATGATTTCCTGAAATTAGATTGCCAGCGCCCGTGGCCGTGCCGCCGATGGTATTAAACTGCGTGCCGCCGAAAATATTAATACCCGCGCCCTGATTCGGTAGGCCAGCGTCGCCGATATGACCGGTCGCGTGATTGACTCCGATAAAATTTCCTTGAACCACGTTACCTTGCGTCCCAACCGTGTTGATTGAAATGCCGTCAGCGCCGTTTCCGGAAATTGTGTTGCCCGCGCCGGCGGCCGTGCCGCCGATTGTGTTTGATTGAGCTCCCGCCGTAATCTCCAAGCCTGTCAGATTGGCGATCGCTGCGTCCCCTGCAGCATTGAGTCCGATGTAATTTCCCTCCACGATGTTGTTGTTTGTAGCCCGCGTCACCGATGAAGACGCCGTGGTAAATATTTCCCGAAATCACATTGCCGGCGCCAGCAGCCGTTCCGCCAATCGTAATTCGCATGCGCGCCCTCATAAATCACGATACCGGCAATCGCATTTGCCTGTGCAGAATTGCCGGTTTGATCTGTGCCAATGTAGTTTCCTTCAATAACGTTGTTTGCCGTTGTCGAACCATGAATGCCGATACCGTAGGTCGCATTTGCAGAGAAGACGTTGCGCGCGGTGGCGGTCGTGCCGCCGATCACGTTGCCGGTCGTAGCACTTCCGTTCGGATCGCTGCCTTGAAGCATATCGATTCCGCGCTCGTTAAAATTTTGAATCGTTAGGCCTTTGATCGTGCAGTTGGCTGCGCGCAAAATCAGACCCGGACTGAAGAGATTGAATGGATCGGCGCCGAGCACTGCAAAATTCGAACCATCGAGCGCAATCTCCGGTCCGTTCGGATTAGGGTCTGTGCCGAGAAAGGTTGCCTCCGATGTGCCGTCGATGGTTGTCCCATTTCCCAGCGCGACCATGTAGTAAGTCGGCTTGATCGAAAAAACGCCGGTACCGGCGTTGTAGTTCGGATCGCTCGTCGGAATGTGAAATACAATCGTTGTCGCGACCGGCGTCGGATCCGTCGACCTGTCGAACGCGTAGTAAAGAGCTGTGCGCAAACTTCCCGGACCGCTGTCATTCGTGTTTGTCACAACTGCGCTCGGCAACGGCGATGGATTTCCGTAAATCGCCGCCATCCCCGCGCGCTCGCCTTTACTCAAGATCCGATCGAAGACCTTCCCGATGATGTCGATATACTGCGTGAACCCGGGTCGCATGGTGATCGTGTCCTGGCCATTATTCGACAGATCATTGCGTTTGTAGTGCATGACCGAATAGAAATCGTAGGCCGTGCCGAATGTCTGACCTCCGCTGATGATGGCGAAGTTCGGTTCCAAACCATCATCGATGTTTTCCGGATGAATGATCACGTAAGTGTCGCGATCCGGTCGCTGTTGCTCGTGCCACAGTCCGAGCGCGTGCCCCACCTCATGGCAGACTGTGCCGCGATTCCAGCTATGCACACCGAATTGAACCAGTTGCTCGCCGCCAGCCATTCCGACCGATGACGAAAAGCCTCCTTCTCCTCCGTCCGTGAATTCAGAGACTGTGATGTAATTCGCAGGCGGCGTTCCGGTAAATTCGGTGAAGTGCAAATTCGCAAACGCAGCCCACTCAGCCACTCCATCGCGAAACTGCTGCATTTTCGCGGCGGTGATTGTTCCGTTGCCGACCTGCGTTGCGTCGAAGCGATATGGAACGTTGCCGCCAGGCCATTTGAACGCGCTACCGGCTGGCGTAATCGCCTTCGGGGGCGGCTGCCCGTCGCGCATCGCGACAAGTCGGTCGCGAAAGAAGCGCAGTTGTTCAGGCGTTACTCCGATGTCGCCGAATTTAATTCGTTTTTCGCCCGGTTTCGCACTCGCCAAAGCGCGCTCGATCACCGCGATGTCATGCGAATATTTTCTTGGAGCCTCCTCGGCAAAGGCGGTGAGGGAGAACGAAACGATGATAGCAGCGACGCTAATGTATTTTTTCACGCCCCTTGGAATTCTGCCGGAAAACGGAGTTTCTAACAATCATTTCCTTCCGCCGCCGGGACCGCATCTCCCGAGAAGCGCTGGCATAAGGGACCAGCCGATTCGTCTACCTCAAGCCACTGCAGTGTAGACCGCACGAACACCAAGACCTTTCCCGAACTCCGCTGACACTGGTTCAGTCGCCGCGCTCACGTCCGGGATCAGCCGGCTTGGTTTATTACATTCCCGTAATACTTGTAGAAAATGCGTGACAGATTTCGAGTCCCCTGCGATAACGTGCGCGTCTTATCTTTCTAACGTACAAGATACTGAAGACGACCTACCAATATACTGTAAACAAGGGCGGGGACCAGCGTGGTCCCAATGGCTGCGGCGCGTTTCCTGCCCGATGTGGCTTCCGGCCCTAGGTGCATGTAAGCGGGCTATGTCTTCTCGTTTGATTCCGATGATGATCTTCCAGACATGCTACGTCGCATCGGCCATAGCTCAGTCTCCGAACGTCATTGGCAAATGGAACGTAGAGATCACCTTCGCAAATGCGAACCGGTATTCATTGCAGTTTGATGGTCAAGCCGGTGGAAAGGGATCTTTGCTGCTGCTCGATCCACGATCGACCCACTGGGAGGGCGCCAAGCGTGCGGAGGCAAAGTGGACTCGGGGCGAAGGAAACTCCGTGACGTTCTCTGGCCCTATTGAATTTTCAATCGGCAACGTCGGGCGCGATGCGGGAACATTGGTTCTCAAAGGAACGTTTGAAACACAGGACCTGATAACAGGCGAGATGGAATTCTCTCCTCTCAGCGGAGGCGGACCATCGAAGCACGGCACATTCAAGGCAGTTCGCGGTAAGTAGCATTCACCTCACCTCACCTCACCATAAGCAGACACTCACATTCGGTAATTCAAATTTCACCCAGCTCAAAACAACCTAACCACTAATGAAAACAAAATCCGCCTCACAGTCAGCCTTCTTTAACCTTCGTATCTTAACCGCCCTGTTTATAGGTTTGGTCGGCGTCTTTTTGGCGCTGGCTGGCTCTGGTGCGTTGTCTCACGACGGCTTCCACACTGTTGTCCAAACCGTGGGCAAAAATAAAATCATCGTCAGTTCCGACGACCCTCTCGTGCCTGCAGGATTTGACTGTTCCAAGATTCGGGCGGAGCGCATCGACAGGCAAGAGAACATGCGGGCCCAAGCCCTTTTGATTGCCTGCGGCGAAGTAGAGGGAGGCTCGAGTTCTTCTTCTGCTTTCGGCAAATTCGTTCAGAACGTCAAAAGAGTGTTTTCACCGCAGGCGTTCGGCTCGACCGACGTCGATCTGGTGACCGGCACCGAGACCTCGCCGAACGTTACTCAGTCGGAGACGTACAGTGCAGTTAATCCGGATGATCCCAACCAGATTTTTGTGGCCTACAACGATTCGCGAGGCCGCAATGCCAGTCCGATCAACATCTCCGGCGCGTCGATCTCCACCGACGGCGGCACGACGTTCACACGTCTCACCGCGGCTGGCGGTCAAGGTCCCTTTTCCGGCACCGAAGGCGACCCTGTTGCCATGTACAACAAGCCAACCGGGACCTGGTTCACCGTGTGGTTGGACGCGACCTGCGGCTCTCAGGGCCTCGGCGGTTATAAGTCCACCACTCCCGCGAATGCTGCTAGTTGGACACATTTTTGCGTTCACAACTGCCTCTAGCGACGATCGAGAATCTGGTTGGGCTGACAACAACCCAGCCTCGCCATTCTATGGGCGCATGTATATTACGTGGGGCAACAGCAGTGCCCTCACTGCCACCTACTCGTCTGATAACGGCGCGACATGGCACGCTCCCATAACGGTTGCCCCCGCCAGCCCCTTCATCCGAGACGTGCAGGTCACAGGCGATATGTCGGGTAACGGGGTGGTGTACCTCGCGGGCATGGACGAAGGTGGTGGCGGCTTCCCCCACAACAACATCAACCATATCTTCAAGTCAACCGATGGCGGTAACACGTGGAGTCATCCCTACACCGGTCCCGCGTTTGCTGGACCCGGCGTGACAGCTGTTGGCTACTTCGCCTGTATGTTTAGTGATGGCGGCGGCTACTGGCGCCACGAGGGCTGGGGTGAGCCCGCCGTGTTCAACAACGTCGTGTCCCTGGTCTATGCCCAGCACGGTGCGGGCAGTGATGCGGGCGACGTCTATTACATCCGTTCCACTGATGGCGGATCGACTTTTGGAGCGCCGTTCAAGCTGAACAGCGATGCGACCACCCGGCCTCAATGGCAGCCTAACATTTCAGCTAGCCCGACTGGCACTTTGCTCGCCACATGGTATGACGGGCGCGACAGCCGCCAGCTGCACGCGTGGTAACCCAGCCGTTCCGTGTTATAAGATGTACTCGCGGAAGTCTAACGACAACGGCGTAACCTGGCTGCCTGACGATGCGCTATCGGATGTTGTCACCCCGCTCCCCGCCCAAAATGATCCTGGCATTCAATCAACCTACGCGGGCGACTACGATTACGGTTCCGCGGACTACCAGGCACGTTACTTCATGGACAGATGGGCGTGTGGCCATTGCCGGCTCATCCCAGCAAGACGCGTTCACCGATAGGGAGTTGGTTGGTTTCTCCGTAACCACCACTAACCCGGCCTGCGGAAGTATATCTTTACCCAACCGACTGATTTGTAGTCAACCTGACCGACCCGGTGAATCCAGGAACCGTTCAGGCAAGTGACTTCACCGTGAATGCGACTCCAGCGAATAACTCTGTTCTATCAAACGGTAACGCGACGATAACGTTCCACTTCAATAGTACGCCCGTAACAACACAGGGCCCGCAAACGATGCATATTGCCGCTGGTGCCATTACCCGCACTTCCGACAACCAAGGGAACCTGGATTTTACCTGCACCTTCCGTTACGACGCTCTGCTACTTCAGGTGACTTCGACTCTACCCCCGGTTGGCGGCCAGTTCTCGCCGGCAGCGCCGAATATGCACGATTATGACGTGCATTTCAACGAAGCTGTCGATCCAGCCTCCGTCCAAACGAGCGATCTAACGCTAACCGGTACCGCGGGTGCTAACGTAACCGGGGTCACCGTTCTTGCCGGAAACACGACGGTCCGCTTCACGATCGGTAGCACCTTTGGTGGAACTTTGATTGCGAATATTTCCGCCGGGGCCGTCACAGACGCATTCGGTAACCCGAACGCGGCGTTCACAGGAAATTACACCGTGCAGGGGTGCCCTCCGACCCAATACGTCATAACTCCGGGAGCCGATACGATCGTGCCGGGGACGACGGACACGGGGAACCACGTCGATGATGGGGACACTTCAGTTGCGTTGCCGTTCCCGTTCAAATTGTATGGCAACACGTATAACTCGGTTAACGTGAATTCCAACGGACGGCTCGACTTCGTAACTGTGAATGAGACTGGTGGCTATGTTACGGCGTGCCTACCGGCTTCGCCTATCGTAGGGCCGTTTGATTATACCATCTTCCCCCTGTGGGAGGATATGCGCACCGATGCCGCTTTGAGCGGCTGCTCGGGTTTCCCGGGGCGGGACATGCGGCATCTTTACCTCGGTCTCGGGCGTTGCGCCCAATCGTATCTTTAACATCGAATGGCGCACGGTGCTTTTTGGCAATAACGCATCGAGGCAGAACTTCGAAGCGCGTTTGTATGAGAATTCGGTCGGGACTAACCAGCGGTTTGACGTGATCCTCGGCGCGCTCACCACGGCTGGAGCCGATCACAACTACGTGTCCGGAGTCCAAGGGCCCACCGGGTTCGTTACGCAGGACTTCTGCGCGAATCCGGCTCCTGTGCAGAATGTCTCGCGCGCTTATGCGATACCAGTCTGCGCCCAGGGCCCAGCACCTTCGAGCGCTGTTTCGCGTAAAACACACGGAGCGGCGGGTGACTTCGATATCAATCTGCCGTTGAGCGGGACACCGGGAATCGAGTGCCGCAACGGACAAGGCGCCGGAACCGATCACAAGATCGTCGTTACCTTCGCCAATCCGGTAACGGTCGTTAGCGCCGCCGTTACCTCTGGAACGGGCAGCGTATCTGGCAGTCCTGTCGTGAGCGGCAACACCGCCACGGTTAACCTCACCGGCGTCACAAACGCTCAGACGCTCATCGTCACTCTGTCGGGCGTAAACGACGGGATGACCATGGGCAATGTGGTGGTGCCAATGAGCATCCTTAATGGGGATACCACCGGCAGCGGCTCGGTGAATGCCGGTGATGTCAGTCAAACGAAAGCGCAGTCGGGCGCGGTCGTCGGAGCCGGCAATTTCCGGACCGATGTTACTGCGAATGGCACCATCAACGCATCGGATGTTAGCGCAGTGAAGTCCAAATCCGGCACGGCCCTGCCCTAAGTTGGGTTAACCAAGAATACCTAACGAGTGGTCACTGGAAACGGTGGCCACTCGTTTTCTTTTGATCGCGAATTCATTTTCTTTTTATCCGAATCAACGGATTACCGCTTTGAAACCGAAACGAGCCTAACGAGCGATCACTTGTAGCGGTGGCCGTGCTTGACGATCAAGTCGACGCGTTGAAGCAAATCGATGTAACGGAGAACATCCCCTTTCACGGCGATGATGTCGGCAAACTTGCCTTCGCTCACTGATCCGTAGTCTTTGTCCACTTTCATCATCACCGCGGGCCAGTAGGTCGCGGCGCGAATGGCCATCATCGGATCGACGCCGAGTTTGTTTACCCATGCATCGATCTCGTGCCAGGTAGAGCTGCTGTGAAATTTCATCGGAATTCCGCTGTCGGTTCCGATTAGAAGAGTCACGCCGCTTTCCTCAAGTTGATGGAACTTTTTCGCGACCGTTTTGCTGCGTGCCGGTGTGATCTGGTAGTAGGCAAGTTGCCCTGGGTGCTTCAGTGAATTCTTGATGTCGTCGACGATGTCTTTCGGCACGTCCAATTGCCATGCCGGATCATCGAGCTGTTCCGGATTTTCAATCAACGCCTGGTAGTTGAGGAACCCCTCGATGGTCGGGCACCAAAAAAGCGGGCCCATGCTCATTTTCGCCGTGCGCTCCGCTATCATCGATCGAATATCCGCGGGATATTCCGGGGCGGTGGCAAGGCCTGTGTGTTCGAAACAATCGACGCCGACGGTGAGTCCGCGCCGAATCTCCTCTGGTCGATGAGCGTGCGCGACGACCGGAAGTTTGTGCGCGTGCGCTTCATCGACGATGGCTTTTGCTTCTTCCAGCGTCATTTGATCCTGGTCGATCATCTTTACGATGTTCACGCCTGCATCCGCAATTTTCTTGACCTTGGCGCGCGCATCGGCCGCGCCTTTCACTCCCCAGCGATAAAGTTCTTCGCCCGGATACGGCTCGTGTTGGAGAAATGGCCCGGCGACGTAAAGCGTTGGGCCGGGAATTTCACCATGATTGATGCGATCGCGCACGTTGATGCTGTCCTGCAACGGGCCACCGAGATCGCGTGCGCTCGTGACTCCCGCCATGAGGAGTTGATGCGCAGCGGCCGGCATAATTTCGCTTCCGAACCGCTTTTCGTAAGTCTTGTCCCAGTGCGCGTAATCGCTGTGACCAAGAATCATTGTGTGAACGTGGCAATCCCAAAGGCCCGGCAGCACGCTCATTCCCTCGGTGGAAATAATTTCGGCATCGCTCGGCACCGGAAGCGTCTCGACAGTGCCGATCTTCGTGATGCGTTCGCCTTCGATCAGGATGACGCTGTTCGCCAGCGGCGGCCCGCCGAAACCGTCAATCAAACGACCGCCGACCAACGCGAGCGGTCGCGCCTGCGCGGAAAGGATTGCGCCTAACGAGAGCAGAAATGTGAGCAGTGATTGGTTCCATCGTTTCATCCTTGCGATGCTAGTTTGGAGATATCGAAAACTACAAGCGCAATGGAGGGCGCCGCGCTGTCGGCGCCCAAACACCAGGAACACGACGGCGCGTGTCCCTCCATATTCGACTTGTTCGCAGCGGCGGCGAGTTAATATTGTTGCGCATGAAAGTGAAAGTGGTCGTAACTCCAAAGGCCGCCGTGCTTGATCCACAGGGAGCGGCCGTGCGCGACGCGATGAAACATCTCGGCATGCCCGAAGTCCGTGACGTGCGCGTAGGGAAATATCTCGAAATCGAGATCGACGGAAAAAATGGCGATATCGAAAAGCGTTTACACGATCTTTGCCGTGATCTGTTGTCGAATCCGGTGATTGAAGATTACGAACTGATCCCGCCCCAAAAATGAAATTCGCTGTCGTTCAATTTCCCGGTTCCAACTGCGATCAGGATTGCATCGCCGCGATCAATGGCATCGAAGGTTTGCATGCCGAATATGTGTGGCACAAAAAAACATCGCTCGACGGTTTTGACGCGATCGTTTTGCCCGGCGGTTTTTCTTACGGCGACTATCTGCGCTGCGGCGCCATCGCCCGTTTTTCTCCCATCATGCCCGCGGTGTTGAAGGAAGCGCGTGCGGGCAAGCTCATAATCGGCACCTGCAACGGTTTTCAGATTCTCTGCGAAGCTGGATTGCTGCCCGGGGCGTTGGTTCGGAACCGCTCGCTTCACTTCGTCTGCGAGATGGTGAATCTGCGCGTGGAAGTTTCCGATACCGCTTTTACGCGAGGCATGCCGGTCGGTTCCGTCCTGCGCATTCCGGTCGCGCACGGCGAGGGCTGCTTCTTTGCCGACACAACGACGCTGCGTGAATTGAATACGCATCGGCAAATCATCCTGCGCTATGCCGATGCGCAGGGTCGCGTAGTTCCCGAAGCGAATCCGAATGGCTCGGTGGAAAACATTGCCGGCATCTGCAATCGCGCCGGAAATGTCTTCGGCCTCATGCCGCACCCTGACCGGGCATCCGAAGCGCGGCTCGGCAGCGCGGATGGCGCGAAGATTTTTCGCTCGATGATGGAAGCCATCAACGCGGGCGAAGCGCGCGCTGCTTAGATTTTCGTTTTTGTAGTGGCGGTCTGTGACCGTCGCATTATTAACGCAGGGCATCGCGATTTCTTCCTCTGCCGCTTCCTCTTCGTCTGCTTAGGTCGAGCCCAAGAAAGAGTCAGATTCAGAGGACGCGGAAAAGGAAGATTTCACCGGAGTGTATGTCTGTCTGCCAGACACAAGTGTAACTTTCCCAAACACTTTTCGTTGTCACTTGGCGCCCGCTACGAGGGAAAAAAGCGCTGGCATCTCCGTTGCTAAAAGGTTCGGCAATCAACCTACTTGCTATGGTCCTACAAAAAACTCTGCACATGAACCAGTCGCTGGCGGAATGCAAAAGTCGGCTCGCCAGCATTCAATCATATCGTCGCCAGTTTCTGATGGTGACGAAAGCAACTGTGACTTCGTCGAAGACCGTGGATTTCAGTTTCCGCGGCCCGCTCGGCTTCGAAGCGCACACAGTGTTGCTCGCGATCGATAATGATTCGTCCGATCAATGCGCGTTTGAATCCGTCGGCGGCAACATTGATTTGATGGGTTTGGTGGATTTCACTGAAATTCGGCCGCACTGCACCGAAGTGTCCCTGGCCGTGCATTACGAGATCAAAAACAAATTCTTCGCCTGGCTCGATCGTCGACTGCATTTCGTCGATGCCTTCCTGACTTCGGAGCTGCGCAGCATCCGCGCGCACTTCGAAGGGATCGCGGCGCCGCACGTGGAGCAGTTGCACAGCGTGCCGATGCTCGAAGCCGTCACGGCCTAACGGATCAGAATTCTGCAAAGAGCGCGAAGGACATCACTTCGCGCTCTTTTGTTGTACGGAACTTACGCAATCCGAACCGCGTGAGTTTTGTCTAATCGCAAGACTTGACCGCGACGCAGGGACAGTCGCGATTTCGGGTCGGTTATCTTTTCGCCATCAAGCTGCACGCTGCCTTGCGTAATTAACCGGCGGACGTCCGTCCGCGATTTTGTAATGCCGAAGCCTTTCCAGTAGGCGGCGACCACGACGGGAATTGCATCGTCCAAATTTTCCGCGACGACAAATTCGGGCAAGTCGGCCTCGGCGAGTTTCTTCTCGCTAAATCGGTGCGTCCAATCTTCCCAGGCTTTTTGTGCGATCTCCGGCGTGTGATAAGTCGCGGTGATCTCGCGGGCCAGTTGCTTCTTCGCTTCCAATGGATGCATGGCCGCCGGCAATTCGCGAGCGAGCAGCAGCACGTAATAATCTGCCATCATTTTATCCGAAATGCTCATGAGCTTTCCGAACATCTCGTTAGGCGACTCATTCACGGCGATGTGATTGCCGAGGCTCTTGCTCATTTTCTTCTCGCCATCCAAGCCTTCGAGGATCGGCAGCAACATTACGATCTGCTGCGGCAAACCCTGCTCCCGTTGCAGATCACGCCCGACCAGAATATTGAAAAGCTGATCGGTGCCTCCGAGTTCCACATCCGCCTTCACCATCACAGAGTCCCATCCCTGCATAAGCGGATATTGAATTTCGTGGGCGTGAATCGGTTCCTGTTTCTCAATACGGGCGCGGAAATCCTCGCGCTGCAGGATTTGTTGTAAGGTGACGCGACTGTTGAGCTGGATGACCTGTTGAAACGTCATCGTCTTGAACCAGTCGCCATTGAAAACTGTTTCCGTGCGCGTTGGATCAAGAATCTTCATCGCTTGCGAGGTATAGCTCTCCGCGTTTTGCATGACCTGTTCGTGCGTCAGTTGTGGACGCGTAACGGACCGTCCGCTCGGATCACCAATCATGGCCGTGAAGTCGCCGATGATGAGCACCGCCTGATGGCCGAGATCCTGAAACTGCCGCAATTTTTTCAGAACGACCGAGTGGCCAAGATGAATGTCGGGACTTGTCGGATCGACGCCCAGTTTTATGCGCAGTGGGCGATTGAGTTTGAGCTTCTCGCGCAGCTCAGCCTCGCTGATAATTTGTGCGACGCCCTGCGTGAGAAATGTGACGGCCTCGTCCAGTTGCATGCGCGTCATGCCGCCATGGGCGGGCGGTTATTTATTTTTGTTCAGGAGCTCGCGCACCTGCTCGATTGTCAAAGGAGTGCCGTGCTGGCTGAGCGCCTTCTGGCTTTTTCCCTGATCCAGGAACGGCCGCTCACCTTCGAAGTCGGAGGACGCGATCTTCCTCTTACCGTCCGTCACGTCGCGCACGACGAGAGTACCGGTGCCCTCATCGACGACAAATGTCTTGGCTCGTTGCGCGCGCACCTGCATGGTTGAACTCAATTCGCCATCGCGAAAATGGTGCGCGGCAAATTCGGTGGCGGAGTACTCGCGTTGCCGCGCAAAGGGTTTCGTTTGCGGCTTGCTCGCCACGTAAAAAGATTGCACCGGCGCTTGTTGCTCAATCTTCTTAGACTTCGCGACGAATTTTTTGTTCTGCGCGTTGTTCCCCAATGTCGTGTCGGGTTTCAACAAACGATCGACAAGTCGTTGTTCTTGCTGCTGCGCGTGCGCGGTCGCAAGGCCGATGGCGACCAACATGAAAACAAACGCGCTTCGCACGCGTTGAAGCTGACGAAGGAAGCGCCGTTTTGTAAAGGAAATTTCCCGTGAATCAGCGACTGAGCAGGTTGAGCAAGTGCTCGGCACCGGCGGGCGGTGAAACACGCCCACTCAGAATCGCGCGCGCTGAGACTCCGTGTCCGTAGTAATGCCGGTTCGCATCTCTTTGTGTGGCGATGATGGCGCCCTCAAGTGAAGCGCCCGCGAACAAACCTTTAGCGCGGCTGTAAGTGTAGATCGCTGCCACTGGAGTTACACTCGCCTCCGCATGGCGGCCGACCGGACCGGCCGCAGCACTAACGCTCGCGCCGATCGTGACATTACCGTCGTGCGAGAATGCTGTCACCGCGTCGCGCGTATTGAGCACGAAAACAAAATCCGTCACTTCCGCGCCAGCTTGGAACCCGAAACCAGCGCCTCCCGTTCCGATGAACGACGGCCCGCTCCAACCGTGGCCGGTGCGGGCGACGACGACGCCCTGGCCGCCTTTGCCGCTGAAACCGAATCCCGCCTTGAACACGCGAATGATCGCCAGCCCGCGCGCTTCGTTTAAAATTGTCTGCGGAATCGATTGTTCGGGCATGCGCCGGAAATCGCGAATGATGCCGGCTGATTGGTTGACAACTTCCTGCTCAGTCATGGCGGAAGCAGAGAACGCGAACAGGCAGAGCAGCAAAAGTGACGCGAAGTATTTCATCATCATACTTTTATTTCGCTCAGTCAGGTGGCAACGGACGTGTCAGATTGCGCCGGGTGTTTGCCGAGACCTTGCTCGCACCGGTTCGCATCGGTCACCAACTCGGCGCGGTGAGTCGGCTCAATGCCGCATCCATATTCCCGCGCAAAGACCTTGGTAAACTCAGCGCCGAAAAAGAAAATCGTCGTCGAGTAATAAACCCAGACAAGAATCAGGATCAGTGCGCCGGCAGCGCCAAATCCGGAAGCCACACTGCTCGTCCCGAGATAAAGGCCGATCAGGAATTTTCCGATGGTGAAGAAGATCGAGGTAAAGACCGCGCCGATCCAGACATCGCGCCATCCAATTTTCACATCAGGAAGAACTTTGTAGATGAGCGCGAACAAAATCGTCAGCAACGCGAATGTGGTTAACTCCGCCAGCGGTGCGGCGAATGTCGGTAAAGCGATGTAGTCTTTCAGATACGTGCTGATCGCCTGCAGCCCCGCGCTGAAAAGGAGCGACACAATGAGCAGAAAACCGATCGCGAGCACAATTGAGAACGAAAGCGCGTAGTCCTTCATCATTGCAATAATTCCTCCCGTCTTTTTCAAACGCACGCCCCAGATAGCGTTGAGCGCGTCCTTGAGTTGAGCGAAAACTCCGGATGCGCCGAGAATCAGCGTGACTACTCCGATCAGAGTCGCGAGCAGACTTTTTGGTTTGTCACTGGAGGATTGAATGATCGATTGGATTTCCGCTGCCGCTTTCGGACCGGTCAGCGTTTCGATCTCGTGGAAAATTTCCCCCCGCGCCGCCTGTTCGCCGAAGAAAAGTCCCGCCGCGGAGATTGCGATAATGAGCAGCGGAGCGATCGAAAAAATCGAGTAGTAGGCAAGCGCCGCGCTGAAACGCAGGGCCCGATCCTCCGACCAGTCATTGTAGGAATGAACGAGCAACGGCCACCACGAATGGAACCAGTGAAATTTCTCTTTCCTTGCCGTCGGGTTCGACATTTCCTTTACCAAACCGTATTGGCCAATGCAAACGGTCGCGTTTTTTATGGAGACAGTGATCGATTTACAAAGCGATGCCTATTTCATGGGCGAAGCGTTGCGCCTGGCCCGCAAAGCTTTCGATGCGGACGAAGTGCCGGTGGGCGCCGTAGTCGTGCGTGAAGGTCACATCATCGCGCGAGCGCACAATCAGGTGGAGACGCTGAAGGATGCAACCGCGCACGCGGAGATGCTCGCCCTCACTCAGGCGGAAGCAGCTGTTGGCGATTGGCGACTGACCGACTGCGATCTTTACGTGACCAAGGAACCGTGTCCCATGTGTGCCGGTGCACTGGTGCATGTGCGAATTCGACGCGTAATTTTCGGTTGCGATGACGAACGGGGCGGGGGAGCAGGCGGCGTTGTGAATCTACTGCAAATGTCAAAACTCAATCATCGGTGTGAGATTACTGTGGGAGTTCGGCGTGAGGAATGCGGCGCGCTGCTGCAAAGCTTCTTCCGCGCGAAACGTGCACGCGAGCTTCCTCCTGCCTAGCGCTGATGAGGTTTTATCGCGGCGCATTGTTACGTTCGGTAGACGTTCCACGTCGATGCCGCAGCTATTTTATTTGCTATTGCTCGTTAGGTTGCTGGGCTGTCGTCGGTTTCTCGGTTATGCGCAGCCTTGGCCAGGAAGTAACTCCGACGCCAAGCGAGGCCGCCGAAACGGAACGCGTAATCGTCACGGGATCAAACATTCCAACCGCATCGGAGGTCGGTCCCAATCCAGTTTTGTCGATCAGTCGAGAGCGCATTGACAAATCTAGTGAGCGAACGACGGAGGAGTTGATCCGAAACTTGACCGTTGCCGGCCCGAATGGTGTTCCTACTTCAAACAATGCGGCCGGAACAACCCCCGGTGCTTCATCGGTATCGCTACGAGGCTTCGATCCAAGTGACACGCTGACTTTGATCGATGGGCGCCGTGTTGCGCCTTATCCGCTCGGAGCGAACGGAACGCAAAGCTTTGTTGATTTGAATTCTATTCCGAGCGCGGCAATCGATAGCATCGAGATCTTGAAAGACAGTGCCTCGGCTACCTACGGAGCCGATGCGGTCGCGGGCGTTGTTAACATCAAACTGCGGCATGATTATCGCGGAGCGGAATCGGACATCGAGTACGGAGACACGCTGGACAAAGATTCGAGCAAGTTTTCGGCATCAGTGCTTTTTGGCGTCGGCGATGCGAACACGCAGGTAAACGGTGTTCTGAATTTTTATCATCGCAACTCAATCTATAATCGCGACCGCGCCTATTCGTCCTTCGCGCCGAATCCGGGCAGCACGAATGCGAGTCCGGCAAATCTTGAACTCTCGCGCACGGCAGTGATCGCAGCTGGAGGCGTTCCCTCTCCTACTCTGGGCGATACCTTCTTTGGTCACGCTCCCTTTTTCACGAACGGAACTGCGCCTGCGTCAGAATATGCGTATACGCGAGGCCGCAGCGTCATGTTCAACTTCAATGCTTTTCAGGAATCGTTGCCGGATTCGGAGAGGTACGGTGGTTACTTTAGCGCGGAGCGAAAACTTTGCGGCGATCAACTGGCGCTTTACGCCGACGTGTTTTACCAAAACGTCAAGACCCATTACGATTTGGCGCCGGCAGCAACGCAAACCTTTGTCTTTCCCGGCGCAACCACGCTGGCTATTCCTCCGCATTCGCCTGGTACGACGCTTGGCGGCCCCTCATATCAGGAGACAAACGTTGCACTCGGCGCATTCAATCCATTCAATCCGTTTCAACAAATCATTTCTGGCAACTCCCGCGGGCGCCTGGTGGATTTCGGCGATCGTCTTATCGATGATGAAACCGATGGGTTCTTCTCCACTATCGGCCTGAAAGGCGACAAACTCTTCGATGGAAACTGGGGATACGACGCGGCATTTCGTTATAGCCAGGTCAAAAACACACTGGAAAGAACCGATGTCTCCGCCTCGCGTTTCAATCGCATCCTGAACGCGGCTGATCCCATATTCGATCCCTCTTCATCGCAATTCATTGGCACAACGATACCTTACAATCCGTTCGGCGATTTTCGGGTGCCAGTCGCCAGCAACTTTCTTTCGACCGGGTTTGCTACGATTCGGTCAACCGACGTGAATATTTCAAAACTGGCGACTCTTGACCTAACGATTTATACAACTTCGCTGTTTAACCTGCCGGCCGGCGGAGTAGGTCTCGCGTTGGGCGGCCAATTTCGACGTGAAAATTTGCGGCAGGAGCCAGATCAGTTGTCCGTCGGAGGCGACACGCTCGGACAAGTTCACAGTTTCTTTGTGCATGCGGGACGAAAGACATTCGCCTTTTACGCCGAGGCGAACCTCCCGATTTTTGGTGCGGAGTTCGATGCTCCCGGATTACACGCTCTGGAATTCAACGTGGCCGGACGTTTCGAGGAATTCTTAAGCAATAGGTCAAACGTTCTTGTCCCGAAAATTGGAGTACGCTGGCAACCTTTCGACGATTCGCTAACCATCCGCGCCACGTGGGGTGAGGGTTTTCATCAGCCGTCGTTGATCGAATTATTCGGCACACCGGTGCAAGCGCAGACGACCGTGATCGATCCGCGAACTGGAAACGTTGAGTCAGAAATTCCTTATGTCATCCGAAGTAACTCGAACTTGCAGCCCGAAGATTCTCGCGCTTTCAGCGCCGGTTTTGTTCTGAGTCCAAAGTCTGTGCCTGGTCTGGTTCTGACAGTCGATCTGTTCGACATCGAAAGCGTCGGGAGAGTTAATAGTTCTCCTAATCCGCAGGACGTGGTCGACCGCGCGGAGAGCGGACAGTTGCTGCCGGGCGAGAAGGTAAATCGTGATGCAGCGGGAAACATCACCTCGATTGAGCTGGCATTTGAAAACGGCGGCTCGCAGAAGGCACGCGGTGTGGATCTGAGCCTCCAATACCAAATCCAAACGCCTTGTGGAACATTCACATCCCTGCTCGAGGCAACTTATCTCGATTCGTTCCAATTTGCCGCTCTACCGGGAGCCACGGAAATCGAACTTCGCGGCAGCGGCCTGCCCGGTTTCCTGTCGGATGAAGGTTACTTAAAATGGAAGAGTAACATGCGACTCGATTGGGAGTGGTATGGGTTCGACGCGGGTGTGATAGCTCACTATTTGGACGGCTTTCACGAAACTCCCATCTCAGGGCGAGAGCATTACGTGAAGCAGACCTGGATCTTTGATGTTCGTGCCTCCTACAACTTCAATGTCTCTCCGGACGAGGATGGAGAGATGGGAAAGTCGACTGCAAAAGCTACGATTCAAAACGCCAGCTACGCATCACCGGCTTGGAGGAAGCTCCTCAACGGCGTCACCGTTACCTTAGGCTGTAACAACGTTTTTGGTCAGGATCCGCCGGATGCCTTCAACACAGCCACAAATTACGCCGACTTCACTTACGATCCGACCGGCCGCTTTGTTTACATTCGCCTAACAAAAGTCTTTTAGGAGAGAGGTGAGCTCACTGTCGTAAGCCATCTGCAATTCGGTTTATATCGCGTCTCATTGGGATCGAAGCACCTCGTTCGGATCGATCGAGCTGGTTCGCCTGATTGAGAGGCAGGACGAGCAAATGGCGGTGAATGCAAAGAGGAAGGCGATGACGAGCGTGCTTCTCATCGTTGTTGCCGTACCCTGTTGCCATTCCAGGAAGTGATTCAGCGCCATGGTCAACCCAATGCCGGCAATTAACCCCAGGACTAGCAGCCTGGCCGCGGGCGTTGAGACCAGGGCATAAATCTCTCGCATCGGAGCCCCCAAGGCGATGCGAATACCTATCTCTCGCATTCTTTGGCTAATGGTATGACTTACCAAGCTATAGAGACTAACGACAGCAAGCAGAACCGCAACGACCGAGAAGCTCGCAAAGACCGCGAGTTTCAAGCTCCTTTGTCCTCTTGTTCCGCTTAGTAATTGCTGAAGCGGTAGCAGCCGCGGGGAGGGCTGATTGCTATCCATCGCCTGAATGGTCTGTGCGATTGCTGGCTCAAGCTCAGTTCTGTCTTTATTCGTCCGCAGGAATAACTTCATTTGAGCCAGAGCCGCTTGCGCGAAATGGGGTGGAACCTGGCTCAGCGAAAGGTATATCTGGGAGGGCGGTAACTCAGGATTTTCAACCCCATATTGATTGATGTACTGCACCACTCCAACGATCCGCGCTTGGAATTCTTCACCTGCAAGGCTGACGGTTATCGTGTTACCAATAGGCGATCCAGTCGGGAATTCCTTTCGCGCAAGATTCTCGTTAATGACACAGGGAGCCATCGTGGACTGGCTGGTATTGTCGTCAAACAGATGGCCACTCAATAGCCGAGCCTTTATCGTATTTAGATAGTCGGAGCTCGTAATAGAAAAAGCCGCGAAGCCAGTGCGGCCGGTAGCAAGCGAGGTTTCGTTGATCGAATAACGGCATGTCATCACGTCCGTAAGCCCATTACTGGAGTAAGCTACCGATTCGATTCCCGGGATGGTTTCGAGTTTTAGCGTTAACTGGTCCAGCAGCTCGCGGGCATTGTCTCTGCCGGCAAACGCAAAAGGAAGCTCAATCTCGACAATGCCGGCGGGATCAAAACCCGGATCACGCATGTCCAGCGCTCGAAAGCTATGAAAGGAACAGACCGCACCAAAAAGCAAGACAAGTGAAATTGCGATCTGGAATACTACCAACGTACTGCGCACTTTTTCATTTTGACGCTCGAGAGTTATGGTTCCGCCGCTAAGTCTCAGCCCCTGAGCCAGGGACTGACTCGTTATCGGAGTTCCGGCTACAATCGAGAAAAACGTGATCATTGAGAAGGCAAACAGGCAGGTCAAAATGAACACTGGACCATCCAGCGACATGGTTCGCCCGAGAGTTGTAACGGAAGAAGCGTGCGGAAGAAAAAAGTGGCGAAGAACGACTACTATGATAAACGCC
The DNA here is from genome assembly GCA_963737195.1 of uncultured Verrucomicrobiae bacterium. Classification (GTDB taxonomy): domain Bacteria; phylum Verrucomicrobiota; class Verrucomicrobiia; order Chthoniobacterales; family UBA10450; genus JBBQFI01. The sequence goes on along the minus strand of CAVTRW010000015.1, from coordinate 131,644 downwards.
ACAATTGCGCCTCCTATCGTCCCTAAAACGAGCAGTATGGCATTCTCACTTACCAGCTGACGAATAATTCGGAGGCGTCCTGCGCCGAGAGCCATCCGCATTACAAATTCATTTGCGCGTCGCGCTCCGTAAAGAAGAACGAGATCGGACACGTTTGCGCAGGCGATAACCAGCAGCAGACCGGCTGCGATCAGCAGGAGAAAGTTGCTTAGGCTTAATCCCGATGAAAAATCATCACGCAGGGGGTGGGCTGCGATCTCATCGTATGGGTGATTGCCGGCTGCTCCTTGTAGGGCTAATTGATTAAGCTGTTTGCCTGCTGCGGCGGCTGTTATGCCAGGTTTGAGACGTGCGACTCCATACGGTCCCTGAGTGCTAAGTCGTTCGCGCGAGGAATTGTGATGAGAATTAATAGGAACGAAAATCTCATCCGTCAGCGGTTGATTAAGAGAAATGACTCCAATTACTTTTGTAAGCTTCCCATTAATCTTCAGCGTGGCACCAATCACTTCGAGGTCGCCATGAAGTTGACGGAGCCAGAATGCTTTTTCCAGGATGCAAACGGCTGGTGCCGCAGCGAGGTCATCCGCTGGTTGAAAGTTTCGGCCTAATGCGACTGGCAAGCCGAGGACGGTAAAAAAGTTTGCTGACACGGCCTCCCCTCGGACGTGAAGAGGCTTACTACGAATGTCGACCACGAGTGTTTCAAACTGATACGCGGCAACTTCGGTAAAGATATCATTGTACGCTGACCAGGACTGAAGGGTCGCAGTTGAGTTGGGCAAGCCCGACGCATCATTTGTTCTTCCACTAAGGCGAACCAATCTATCGGCGTGGGCATAAGGGAGCTTCCAAAACAAAGTGGCGACGATGTTGCCAACGATGGCTGTGCTCCCGCCAATCCCGAGCGCGAGAATGATTGTCACGAGCGCAGTTGCCACTTTCCGCTTCATCAGAATGCGCCAGCCAAAACGCAAATCGTTGAGGCACGATTCGAGCAAGCCACCTCCACGCATGTCGCGCGCAGCTTCCTTAATTACCTCGAGATTTCCGAATGTGCGGGCCGCATTTCGTTGCGCTTCTTCTGATGACTGCCCGCGTCGCAGATTTTCCTCCGCGCGCATGCGCAGATGAAAGGCAAGCTCTTCTTCAATTTCACGATTAATCCGGCGCTTGGAAAATAGTCCCGAGATCCGCGTTGAGATGAGCCGTAATGAAGCCATGCTTATGCCCAACCAGGCGAGTGGATTATTCGGCCCGCAGTAATCGGTTTGGGTCGATCAAGGTTGCTTTTCGAACTGATGCGTAACAGAAAGCGAGGGCCGCTCCGGCGAAGAGTAAAAAGACGAGGATCGAGTTTCTCGCATCAAAGGTCTCGTTTCCTTGATACGGAAAGACGAATTGAATAAGTAACAGAGTAAGGCAGGTCCCAATTGCTAATCCGAGAAGAAGCAGCCTGATCGCCTTTTCGCCGACCAATTTATAGAGTTCGGAATTTCGCATGCCGAGAGCTAAGCGAATGGCAATCTCATTTGAACGTTGGTCAATAGTATAAGCGACCAGGCTTCGAATACTAACGATGGCTAGAAGGACCGAGATACCAGCAAAAGTAACCAAGACATACCAGGATAAATACTTTGGCGTCGTTGATATACTGATCATTAGTTCGATGGATTTGGCGTAGGAGAAAGATTGATGCGGATCGAGATCCTGGACAATCTTGCATACGGAGCCAATAGTGCCGTCACTGGATGGCAGAATTATAGCCCTCCACTCCTCTGGTTGTTGATTCGTTGTGAGAAACAATTTGCCTTGAGAAAGGACTGTCGGCGCTAAGCCGGCTGGGATCTGTCGCAATGGCAGGTAAATCTGGGATTGAACCCATTCCGTATCGTCGATGCCATAAAAGTTGAGGTGCGGCGATACTCCGATGATCTGAGCCTCGAATTGTTTGTCTCCAAGTGTGATCGTTAGACGCTGACCGATCGCGCTCCTGTGAGGGAATTCCCGTTTCGCCAGGGTTTCGTCGACGATTACCGCCGGTCGTGCCGTGTGGTTAGTCTCTACACTAAACGAATCGCCAGCAATCATCTCCGCTCCGACCGTCTCGAAATAGTTCGGATCAACAAAGCTGACAATACTGTGATTGATGCGCGGAGTGGAAATTCCAGGGTTTGGTACCTGATACGTGCAAATTATGTTATCCATCGGGCCGCCGCTGGAATACGAGGCAGAGTCGATTCCCGGAACACTGCGAATCTTCGCCATCAGCTTTTCCATGAAAGGTACAGGGTCTCCATGGCGTTCGAAGACAAATGGAAGCTCAACTTCGAACAACGAAGTAAGCTGCGGATCGCGGGTAATACTATTCCTGAGACCCTGAAGAGCATTCACTGCCGAAAACAGCAACATCGTTGAGATGGCTATCTGGAAGACCACGAGCGCGCTGCGCATTGTTTGATTAGCAACAGGCGTAATTCCGTGACCCGTAACTCTTAAGCCATCAGGCAACGCCTGATTCGAGATGGGTACTCCAGATACAATCGCAAAAACTGCGATGATCAATGAGGCTACGAAGCAGGTGCCAAGAAATATCCCCCAATCGATCGAAGTATGGGTCGTAACGGTGGTGATAAGTTGATATCGAATAAAAGAGTTCCAGTGCAGCACTGTCAGGATTGAGAATGCTATGAACAGGGCCAGGCAAGCAGCGATAGCTATAAGAGAGAAGCTCTCGCTGATAAGCTGACGAACGATACGTACGCGGCCAGCTCCGAACGTCATACGAATAATGAATTCGTCCAATCGTCGGGCGCCGCGAACCAAAAGGAGGTTCGATGCATTGGCGCTCGTCACGGTTAACAAGATGCCGGCGGAAGCGAGAATAATCAGCAGTCCGGTTCTTTGAGGACCGATGGCATCACGGCGCAGCGAATGCATAATGATGCGACCGGACTTGTGATTGGCTCCAAGGCTATGTTTTTGTAGCTCATCGAGCTCGCTACGGGCCTGTTTTAATGAGATACCCGGCTTGAGGCGTGCGACAGCGAACGGGCCCTGATCGCTCTTTCGATTGCGCACAAGGTTGTCTTCTCTGTTAATAGGTAGAAAGACATCATCAATGATTCGATCGTTCGGCGCCAGGATCCCAACGATGAGCGCGGGCTTTTTGTTTACGGTAATGCTTCGACCGATTGCCTGCGGATCTGCATTTAGAAAGTAATGCCAAAAGGAATCTGTAATAATACAGACTACCGGGTTCGTTAGGTCGTTATCGTCTGCCTGAAAGTCGCGACCAAATGCCAATGGCAGTCCAAGAACCTTGAAGAAATTGTCTGACACCGCTTCGGCCTGTACTTCTCGCGGTCCATGGCCATTGTCGGCGACGATTCTTTCGAACTGAAACTCTGCGATATCACTCAGGGTTGTATTGTTACGGGCCAAATATTTTAACGTTTCAGGAGAAATCGGCAGTCGGGATGCGTCGCGATGTTTGGCCGTCAATCGCACCAATCGTTCCGGCGCATGATATGGCGCCGGTTTGTAGAGCATTTCAGTGATATGGCTCAAAATAGCGGTGCTAGATCCGATGCCGATCGCGAGAACGATCGAGATGAGCGCAGCCGAGCGCGGTTGTTTTTTCACGATGCGCCAACCAAATCGGAAATCGCGCCAACAAGATTCGATGAGGCCACCACCGCGCACGTCGCGACTCGCTTCCTTGATGACCTCCATATTACCGAAAGCGCGACGGGCATTTTGTTGCGCTTCTTCAGGAGATTGTCCGCGGTCAATATTTTCCTGCGCGCGCATGCGCAGATGGAATGCGAGTTCTTCCTCGATTTCACGATCGATGCGGCGCTTGAAGAACAATCCTGCGATGCGCGCCGGGATGAGTCGTATTGAAGCCATCATGAGAAAGCAACTCAGGGGGCGGAGCCGAGAGACAACGGTTTGTAGAAAGCCCGTGACATCCTATGGGTTGAAGTATAGTCTCAGCCGCAGAACTGTCGATACTCCCGTGAGCAAGGAAAACGCAAAATTACTTCAAGGCACGTTGGACATGTTGATCCTGAAGGCGCTGTGGATCGCGCCAATGCATGGGTATGGCGTCGCCCGCCGGATTAACCAATTGTCTAACGATGCATTGATTGTCGAGGAAGGTTCGCTTTATCCGGCGCTCTATCGCCTGGAGCAACGGGGCTGGATCAAAAGTGAGTGGGATGTATCCGATAACAATCAACGCGCGCGTTACTACAAGCTAACAAGGTCAGGTCGCAAGCAGTTGGAGGTCGAGGAAGCAAATTGGGAGCGGCTTTCAGGGGCGGTCGCTCGAGTATTGCGAACAGTCTGAAGCGTTAACAGAACTGCCTCGCTAGGATTCGAACCGCGTAAAACGCTTCGCGCACGCAGTCGTGTGTTGTGCGAAAACTCCCTTGCCACGTGAGATCGCCAGATCTTTTACGTGGCTGCCTCGCTAGGATTCGAACCTAGACAAAGAGATCCAGAATCTCTGGTGCTACCATTACACTACGAGGCAAGAGCGAGAAAATTAAGTCGTATTCGTGCCGTCGCAACTAAAGCGATGGCACTTTCGTAGCGGAAGTCTTCGCGCCGAGCACGAGCTCGGCTCCTTCGCGCGCAGCTTCGATCTCAAGTGTCTTGCCGCTTTTTGCGGCAACGGCGCGAGCGCGTTCCGTCATCGCGTCTACCATTTCGTCGTCGTGATTCGGGTCGTGATGGAAGAGAACGAGTTTGCGGGCGCGTGCCTCCAGCGCGAGCGAAACGACACTACTCAGGGAGCCATGACCCCAGCCGACGTGTTCGGAATATTCCTCGTCCGTGTATTGCGCATCGAGAATGACTACGTCGCAATCCTGCAGGAACTCGACAACTTTTGCGCGTTCAGCAATCGCGAAGTCGCGTGCTTCCGCTTCGCTAATTCCGTCGCGCGATGCGTACTGAATCTTGAGTGATTCGTAAGGCTCGTTGTCGGGAAGATATGCAACGGATCCGGAACTCGTGAACAATCGGTAGCCGGCGCAAATGCCGGGATGATTGGCAAACTTGGAACAGACTTTCACTTTGCCGATGGAAAATTCCATGTCTTTCAATTCTTCGATGGCGAGATGGCTCGGCAGTTCACGCAAGCTCACCGGGAAAAATGGCGTTTCCATTTGGCCGGCGAGAATTGTTCCCAATCCGGCGCGCGCGCCTTCATAACCCAAAACTCGAATCAGATTTTTCTGGTTATATGCCGGCGAAAAAAATGGCAGCCCCTGGATGTGATCCCAGTGCGTGTGCGTGATGAGAAGTGTGAGCTTCATCGGGCGCGCGCCGAATTCCTTGTCCAGCGCGAGGCCGAGCGCGCGAATACCGGTGCCCGCATCGAGAATAATGATCTCACCGTCCGCGCGGACTTCGACGCAGCTCGTGTTTCCGCCGTAACGCACGGTGCTCGGACCCGGCACCGGGATCGAACCGCGCACGCCCCAGAATTTCACGCGTGCCGGAGCTGATTCCCAATCGGGCATTTTTACATGCGGCCGGATCGGAAGCTCCGGAAGAAGTCGCTCGATCGCCCCCATGAGCAAGTCCCACGTCACCGGCTTGAGCAAATATTCGTCGGCGCCGGCTTGAAACGCATTCGTCCGATCAACCGCGTAATCGCGGCCGGAAACGACAATGATTTTCGTCGGCTGCAACTGATCGCGAATCGTCCGACAGACTTGGAAGCCATTCGATCTTGGCATCAGCAAATCGCATAGAATTAGTTCTGGACGATTGCGCAATGCCGCTTGGATTCCAGATTCGCCATCGTTTGCTTCGAGCACGCTCCAGTCATCGCTCTCGAAAAGTTCGGCCATCGCGCGCCGACTGTCGGCGTCGTCATCGATGATCAAAACACGAGCCATGGCGGCTGATTTCGCCAGCTAAAATTCGCTAAAGCAAGCTCGAACCGAACGCGCCGGGCCCGCGCTTCCACCGCAGCTCCGGCGTGAGATTGATTTCCTCGGGCGGCACTTCAAAACCCGCAGCGCGCAGGAGATAAGCAACCCCTTCGCGGCTTTCCATTGTCTCCTTCAAACTGCGCGCAAAAAGTTCGATGTATTCCTTGTAGGATTCGAGCGCGAGTTTTCCTTCGGCAAAATGTTCGGCCAGCGCTTCGTCATGATAATCGATCAGATCAATCAGGGCGCGCTTCAATTTCAGGCGCATGTCGGGATCGACTACGACCTTGAACGGAGTCGAGCCCACGTCCGGCACGGAGAGACTCTGTTTCGTTGTCACGGCCGGTTCCGCGGCCGAGACCAGTTGGTAGTCACGCGATTTTTCCATTGGCTCTATTCGTTAGGCAAATGGGTCACGGACTGCGGCGCATCTGCCGACTCCTAGAAGAATATCGGAATGATAAGAATGGCAACGATATTTACGACTTTAATCATCGGATTAATCGCCGGACCCGCCGTGTCCTTGTAAGGGTCGCCCACAGTGTCGCCAGTGACCGCGGCCTGATGGGCAAAGGAACCTTTGCCGCCGAGGTTGCCTTCCTCGATATATTTTTTGGCATTATCCCATGCGCCGCCGCTGGAAGTCATGGCGATGGCCACAAACAATCCGGTCACAATCGTGCCAACGAGCATCCCGCCGAGCACCACCGGACCGAGCGGTTTGATGACTGCGACGAGAATGACAAACAAAACCGGCAACAGCGCCGGCACGATCATCTCGCGCAGCGCCGCTTTCGTTACGATATCGACGCACGTGCCGTACTCCGGTGTATCTGCGCCGGTCAAAATTCCGGGTTTGGCTTTGAGTTGTCGCCGCACTTCAAGTACGACTGCGCCCGCGGCTTTCCCCACCGCATCCATGCTGAACGCGGTGAAGATAAATGGAAGCAATCCGCCGATGAACAAACCGACGATCACTTTTGGTTCGCGCAAAGAAAACTGGAAGAAATGTTCCGCGGTGATTCGGCCCGTGCCGGTAAGATGCGCGCGCAGTTCCTCAACGTAGGAACCAAACAACACCAGCGCGGCGAGTCCCGCTGACGCGATGGCATAACCTTTGGTCACCGCCTTCATCGTGTTGCCGACCGCGTCCAGTTCGTCGGTCACATTTCGAACTTCCTTCGGCAAATGGCTCATGACCGCGATGCCGCCGGCGTTGTCGGTAATTGGCCCGAACGCATCGAGCGAAATAATGATGCCCGCCATCGACAACATGCTCATGACGGCGATGGCGATTCCGTAAAGTCCGGCGAAATGGAAGCTGATCAGAATCGCAAGACCGATGAACCCAACCGGCAACGCCGTGGCGTGCTGACCGACCGCGAGGCCGGCAATGATATTAGTCGCGTGGCCCGTTTCCGACGCCTTCGCGATTTTGCGCACCGGATGAAAATGCGTCGATGTGTAGTAGTTAGTGATGACAACGACGATGCCCGTCATGAACAAACCGACTAACGAGGCGGCGTAGAGATCGGTCGGCGTTTTCGCAACTCCGCCGATCGTGACTCCATCTGGAAAGAAATAGTGCGTGGCGGGCCAGAAAAGAATTGCTGAGACAAGCGCGCTCGCACCGACAGCGCCCATCAACACCGTGCTGGGTTTGCCACCGCTCACGTTGACGAAAAGAATTCCGCAGATCGCGCCGAGCACTGAGATACCGCCGAGCACAAAGGGATAAATGATCGCAGCCGGCGTGTTGGCGAGCGTAAGCGCACCGACCAGAATCGCGCCGATGAGGCTGACAGCGTACGTTTCGAAAACGTCCGCCGCCATGCCTGCGCAATCGCCAACGTTATCTCCGACGTTGTCCGCGATCGTGGCCGGATTGCGCGGATCATCTTCTTCAAGATTGCTCTCGATTTTGCCGACGAGATCTGCCCCGACGTCGGCCGCTTTCGTATAAATTCCGCCGCCCAGTCGGGCGAACACGCTGATCAAACTCGCACCGAGTGCGAGGCCGATGAGGCTGCGCACCGCCATGTCGGCGCCCAACATTTTGCTCGCGACGGTGTAGAAAATTCCAACCGCCAGGAGCGCGAGCCCAACGACAAGCAAACCGGTAACTGCGCCGCCGTTAAAGGCGACGCGCAATGCTTTCGCGCGCGACTCGGTCGCGGCTTGCGTAGTGCGCACATTTGCGAGAACGGCAATGCGCATTCCGATAAAGCCGGCCGCGAGCGAACATGCAGCCCCGATGACGAAGCCGACAGCCGTCGGGTGATCTTTGAAGAAGAACAGCAGAATGAAAATAATAACCGCGATCACGCTGATCGTGATGACCTGCCGATTGAGATATGCCTTGGCGCCTTCCTGCACGGCTCCCGAGATTTGACGCATGCGTTCGTTCCCGGGCGATTTGCGAAGAATTGCAGCGATAAGGAAAAACGCGAAAATCAGGCCCGCCACGGCACACACAATGGAAAACATTATGCCGGAATTAAGCGTCGTTAGGGCAGCCAAAGTCATAAGTGGGTCCGGGTGAAAGTGGCAGACATTAGTGGGTTTTAGTCCACTGGCAACGCTAAACTGCCAGCATATTGAGCTCACGAAACGAAGGTCGGCAGGTTATTGAATTTGCTTCGCTGATTCCTTATTGAGTCGAGGATCATTAAGTATGAATCCGAAACTTCTGATTGTTGTAGTGGCGGCCGTGTCGGCCGCAATTCATCTGGCTTTTGCGGGCGACACGCCCGCCTCTACATCCATCACCCAACAAGAGTTGGTGCGCCGCAGCCAGGAACTTTTCGATGCGGTCATCACCGGTAACCAGGAGCCGTGGAAAAAATATTACGCCGACGATTGCATTTTTGCCGACGAGAAGGGTCGCAAGCTAAACAAGACGCAGCTTGTCGCAGACATTACGCCGCTGCCCAAAGGTTATTCGGGCACAATCAAGATTGTGCAGCCGGAGAGTCGCATCGTCGGCGACACCGCCGTGCTGAGTTACGATCTCGATGAAACGGAAACGATTTTCGGCCAGAATCTCAAGGCGCGTTACCACGAGATCGATACCTGGCTGCGTCGGAATGGTCAGTGGCAGATTATCGCGGCGCAGGCGCATCGTTATTACGAAGATCCCGCGGTCGGCAAAACCGATGCGAAACGCTTTTCCGATTTCGCTGGAACGTACGAGCTAGCGACAGGTCAAACCCGAACGGTTAGCGTGGATGGCGGTGAATTGTTCGTTGAACGAAACGGCAAACGCGAACAACTGTTTCCTGAATCATGCGATCTCTTTTTTCGAAAAGGCGTCGAAGGACGAATTCTTTTTCGCTCTGATGCAAACGGCAAAGTCGACGCGCTGATTGATCGTCGAAACAACGAAGACGTTATCTGGCGCAAAACAAAGTAGCGTTTACGCAGGTTTCTCGATTGCGCCCAATACCGTCGAGATTGCATCAAACGCCGTGGCGCAGACCGCTCCATCCGTGTCGAAAGATGGATCGTAACCGGCGATCGTGAGCGCTTTCACGGGCAGATTGTTGGCGATGGTTGCGAGAACGCGTTGCACATTTTCGCGCGAAAAACCGCCGCGGGCCGAGTAACTATTAGCACGGGCTTCGGTCGGATCGAGTGCATCGAGGTCGAAATGAAGGTAACACTGCGCGATTTCTCGTTTCAGTGATTGAAGCACGGGCTCGAGCCCAATTGTAGAAGCGTGCGCACTCAATCGCACAATCTTCGATCGCGCCAGTGCGGTTTCTTCGCCCGGGTCCAGATCGCGTGCACCAAGAAGAACAACCGCGTTTTCCGGAACCGGCTCGAATCCCTCGATGGTGCGCGCCAGTTCCACCCAGCATCGTCCGGTCGCCGTTGCCAGCGTCATCCCATCAAGGAAACCGCTCATTGTTGTCTGCGGAGTATTAAAGTCGCCGTGCGCGTCCAACCACACGACCCCAGGACGCGAGCCGAGACCGGCAATCACTCCTATCGCCGCGTTGCAATTGCCGGAAAGGATTATGGGAAAACTGTTCGCGGTTCGCGCTGCGCGCACGCTTTCGGCAACTGCTCGCATCAACTCGAAACTGGTTTGCACTTCGGCGCGCCAACTCTGCGCGGCGGGTTCAATAATCCTGGACTCCGCGGTGTGCCCTTGCTTGAGCAAATGTTCCTTTAGACCGGAATTGAGCAGATGCTCCGGCCCTGCACCCATGCGCACGCTGCGCTGGCCGGAATCGTACGGAACTAAAATGAGCGTCGTATCCATGCGGCGATTATTATGACCAGGAACTCGGAGGCTGCATTTCTCTTCGAAAGAACGTTGGCGCGAGGCTGTAGCCTGACGACAAAAATTCCGGCTATTCCCGCATCACAACTCGAAGAACGTGCGGAGCCGTCGCAAGAAAGTATCGCGGTATTCGCGCTCTTTGTTTGTCTGCTCAACGGTGGGAGTGGCTTCGCGCACGATGCCTTCGGTTTCCATTTTTCGTTTGGCCAGCAGTTCGCTCAGCTGATCGAGACATTGGGGAGCGGCGTGGAGCAACTCGGACATGACAGGCTTGCTGATCTCCAGAACTTCGCAGTCATGCTCCGCCCGCACCGTGGCGGTGCGAGGTTCGCCCGTTAGCAGAGACATTTCACCAAACAAATCGCCCGCGCGCAAAGCACCTACGTGAAGCGGTGTGCCATTGCGCGCGACAGAAACCCGCGCGGTGCCGCGGAGAAGAACGAACATGGAATCGCCGGCGGCCCCTTCTTCAATGACGCGCTCACCGCGGCCGAAGCGATTGAGCTGCGAACGTTCCAGCAAACTGTCGAGCTGCTCCTCGTTCAAACATTGGAAGAGGGGATCGTCGCGTAGAATAGTGCGCGCTTTCTCACGCTCTTCCGAAAGCGTGTCTTTCGTGCGGCGCTCGAGATGAAGTGTGCGAATGGGAAAAGGAATGGTGATGCGCTGGCGCTTCAGCTCATACCAAACATTGGTGCGAATGGCGTCGTTGACTTCGTTAATCGCGGCGTGGTTGCCCATGTAGAATTTGATCTCGTAGATGATCGCGTAATCGGCGAAATCGACGAGAAAGATTCTTGGCGGCGGTTCCCTCAACACAAGCTCCGCATTTTTTGTCGCGCGCATCAGCGCGTCCTTCACGCGATTCGGCGGATTTTTGTATTCAACGCCCACGCGAATGCGCATGGCGTGGACCTGCGAGGGATAATGCAGATTAACGATCGTTTGCCGGACGATCTCGTTGTTGGGAATGTCGAGATAGATGGCGTCGTTGGTGCGAAGACGGGTGGAGCGCCAGTTAATCTCCATCACTTCGGCGAAGCGATCGCCGACCTGCAACCAATCGCCGACCTTATACGGCCGGCTGATTTGCAATGAAATCCCGGCAATAATTCCGCCGAAAAGATTTTGACCTGCGAAGCCGAGGATGATGGCGATAATTCCGGAACCTGCGAGAAGACCCTTGAGCTGCGCTTCGGCGTGATAAACAAAACTGAGCACGAGCAGGAGGGCGACGAGAAAGACGAACAGAGCGACCATCTCGCGCAGAAAATGAGGAATCGGCGTTTGCTTCTTCTTCTCGAAGTAGAGGTCCCACAGGTACCGGTTGATGAGTGCGACAACCACGACCGTGCTCGTCAGGATGAACAACGCGGTGACGTGATGCTTCAGTTCCATCGGCAGCCCGTACGTCCAGACCGCGGCGTAAAACGCGGCGGTGACGCAAAAAAGCTGGAAGAGCATACCGAGGCGCACACCCGCCCGCCGTTTGAGAAGACGTCCGATGGAAAGCGTGAAAAAGAACGTCACGAAAAAAACGAGAATCGTGAGCGCAGCTCTCTGCGTCTCGGACAGAGTGGTGAACATTGTTGCTACGATAACAGTGCGTTGCTGTTTGGGACAAGTTGCTTGGCGCCGTCCGCAAGCCCGGTCGAGGCAGACCCCAAGCGCAAGAAAAATGCATGGTAAATGCGATTTTCTCTTGCAGTTTTAGTCGGTATAGGAAATAAAGGAAGCCGCATGAGGGTTTTTAGGGTTGGTTGGGCATCGGTCGGGATAGCATTGTCAATCGCGTTAGCTCCTGTTGCATTTGCCGTTCCGAAGTATTACGAAATCGCTGGAGGCCACATTAACGGCAACTTCGCCGATCCCGGTCTTGTCATTCATACGAGCTTGTCTGGCGGATTGACCGGGACATCGTTCACGCTCAACGATGGCGGCAGCAGCACATTCAATTTCTTTAGCATCTGGACGGATGAGACGACGGTGAACGCCGATGACTCTGTCGCGCATGCTATTTCCGCGACACTCAACTTCGCCGACCCCGTTACCGGCGCCACTGTTAACGGCGTTACATTCGGCGGCAGCATTCTCTTTGGCTTGGCACAATGGGGACAGATTCAATGGAGCGGGCCGACGACAATCACGCTCGGCGATCGTGTCTTCAGTTTGTCTCTTAGCAACGAGATTTTTAATCCCGGCATTTTCGGTCTTTCGGATGGTCAGGGGTGCGGCGCGATTGTTGAGGCCACCGTCACCCAGATCAGTTCAAACCTCAGCAATCCTTCCGGAGGTTCCGTCCCCGAACAGGGGAACACAATCCTACTCCTCGGAGCAGCGGCGGGCGCACTGATCGTGTTCTCGCGCAAGTGGGTTCTCGGCTAACGTTTTCCTTCCGGGAGCGCGCAAGCGCTCTCGGAGGGAGCGGAGCAGCTTGGGCGAACGCCGCTATCGACCGATCGTCGGCGCGATAACTAACCACGCCCACCCAGCGAGAAAACACAATCCGCCAAGCGGCGTAATGGCGCCGAGCCACCGCACATTCGTTAGGGCCAATGCATAAAGGCTGCCACTGAATAGCAATATACCGCTCAGGAACAATACAAGCGGTCCGCGGTTGCTGGTTCCGTGCAACGCCAGGATCAGGATCGCGATGGCGTGAAGAAAATGATACAAGACCGCTTTCTCCCACACGCCAACCATATCGCGGGCTTGTAGCGTGGTTTTCAGCCCGTGCGCACCGAATGCGCCAAGCGCGACTGCGAGAAAACAAAGCGCTGCAGCGATTCGAAAAAACAGATTTGGCATGGCTCTCAAGTTCTTGCGGACCGTGATTGGTCAGCCAGGATTTTCTCACTTCAACCTCCGAGGGTAGCGCTGATTGACGAAAAAACTATTCGTCTGTTTCCCGGCTCTTTCTTCGTCGCCGGCGCGATGGAACGAATGTGTCGTTAGGCGCCCCTGACAAGTTGCGAGATCTCCAAGATAGGAATTGCTTCCACCGGCCGGTGACCGCGGCGAAAAATGCGCGCGCCGTTCGAACCTTTCAGTTTAACGGAATCATCTTCTACGAGCAGCCACGCGCCTTCGCGCAGGCCAACCACCGGCGTATCGTTCTCCTCGAGGAACTGCAAGATGCGTTCTTCCCGCGTTTCGCCCATATGCGGTGAGTTCGGATCGGGATCCTGGTAATGCGGGTTGATCTGGAACGGAACCAAGCCTAACGAGTCAAACGAACTCGGCTGCACGATCGGCATGTCGTTGGTCGTTTTGATCGTCGGTCCGGCCACATTCGATCCGGCGCTGCTCCCGATGTAGGGCGCGCCACTTTCGACTTTCCGGCGAATCGCCTCGATCAAGTCTCGATCCTGCAGCGCTTTCAAAAGACGAAATGTATTGCCGCCGCCGATGAAAATTGCATCCGCTTGCGCGACTGCTTCCTCGGCGTTCTTCGCTTCATGGGCCGAAGTGAGCGCGTAATCCATTGCCTCAAAGCGCACCCGTGCTTTGGCCGCATACGCATCCTGATCGTGCAACGCGAACGGAAAAAAGAGCACACGTTTTGCATCTCCGAGAAAAGTTCGGATTTCCTCTTCGACGTGGTCGAGATAGCCACGACCATAAACAGTCGAGTTGCTGATCAGCAGGATTTTCATTTGTAAGATGTATAACAAATTCCGCAAAGCGGCAGGGACGATTAACAAAAGCGCGCTTCACAATCGCCTTGCACATCGGTAAGTTGCGCGGCCATGCATCACTCGATTGCGGGGAAAGCCGTTAGCCTCCTTTTTTTGTTCCCATCGATTGCTGTCTTGGCTTCACCGATCCAGGAGCGTGCCGATCGTTTTCTAAAACTGGCCGACGCCGGTTACCAGGCGCTCTATCGCGTAAACAGCGAAGCGCAATGGAAGGCCGTGACCGACGTTACTCCCGAACATGACGCGGCTGCCGAAGCGACAGGAAAAGCGTACGCAGCTTTCAATGGCAATCCGGCGCTCATTACGGAAGCGCGCGAGCTGTTGATGCACGAGAAGGAATTGACCGAGTTGAGTATTCGTGAGTTGAAACAACTTCTGCTCAACGCTGCCGAAGGTCCGATGACAAATCCGGATTTGGTGGCGAAGCGCGTCGAAGCGGAAACAAAGCAGGCATCCATCCTGAACAGCTTCCAGTTCAAACTCAATGGCCACACAATCACAGCGAACCAGATCGACGATAAGCTGCAAAAGAGCTCCGATCTGAACGAGCGCAAAGCGGTTTGGGAAGCGTCAAAACAATCAGGCCCGGCGTTAAAACCGAACCTGGTGGTCCTGCGCGATCTGCGCAATGGCGTGGCCAGGGAGATGAAGTATCCCGATTACTTCGCGCTCGAAGTCGCGTCTTACGGAATAACGACAGACGAAATGCTCAAGATGCTGGACGATTGGAGGGCGACGTTGCGTCCGCTTTATCTGCAACTGCATACCTGGGCGAAATACAAACTCGCGGAAAAATATCATCAGCCTGTGCCGAAGAAAATTCCGGCGCACTGGATCAATAATCGCTGGAGCCAGGAGTGGGAAGGTTTGGTCGACGCGGCCGATATCGACAAATATTTCGAAGGTCGAACGGCAGAGTGGATCATCAAAACGGCCGAACAGTTTTATACCGGTCTGGGATTTTCGCCGCTGCCGAAAACATTCTGGGAAAGATCCGATCTCTATCCGTTGCCACCGGATTCAAAGCGCAAGAAGAACACTCATGCTTCCTGCTGGCACATCGACCTCGAGAACGACATTCGCTCGCTGCAAAGCATCGAGCCAAATGCGACCTGGTTTCAAACCGCGCACCATGAGCTTGGCCACGGTTATTATTTCAAGGCCTATACGCGACCGGAGGTGCCACATCTCTTGCGAACCGGCGCCGCCCCGGGGTTCCACGAAGGGGTGGGGGAGCTGATTGCGCTCGCCGCCAGCCAGGTTCCCTATCTGCAGTCACGCGGTATTTTGCCTAACGACTTCAAGGCGGACAAAACAGCGTTCCTTCTCGACGACGCACTCGCCCGCTCGATTCCGTTCATCTATTTCTCGGCTGGAGTCATGCCGCACTGGGAGGCGGACGTCTACGCGAAGAACCTTCCGCCTAACGAATGGAATGCGCGCTGGTGGAAATACGTCGGAGAAATGCAGGGAATCGAGCCGCCTTCACCGCGCGGCGAAGAGTTTTGCGATGCCGCCACCAAAACGCACATCAATGACAATCCGGCTTATTATTATAACTACGCCTTTGCCACCGTGTTTAAGTTTCAGTTGCACGATTACATCGCGCGCAAAATTCTGCATCAGCCGCCGCAATCATGTAACTACGCCGACAACAAGGAAGTCGGTAGATGGTTGAATAACATCCTGCGCAAAGGTGCGACCGAGGATTGGCACAAAGTCTTGAAGGAAGCGACGGGCGAGGATATCTCGACGCGCGCGATGGTTGAATATTTCAAGCCGCTGCAATCGTGGCTGGAAGAACAAAATAAGGGTCGCACGATTGGCTGGGATTAGGAAGCGTTGAGCGATATCCGTTTCGGACGCGTTTTGGTTGTGACAGGCGCGGGTATTTCCGCCGAGAGCGGCATCCCGACCTTTCGTGGAAAGGATGGTTACTGGCGAAACCTTGATCCGGCGCAGTTGGCCACACCGGAAGCATTCGCGCGCGATCCGCAACTGGTATGGGAATGGTATCGCGAGCGCCGGCAACGCATTCGCGCCGCGCAGCCGAACGCGGCGCATGAATCGGTTGTAAGACTTGCGCAGCAATCACGCGACTTTCTGCTTGTGACACAGAACGTCGATGATCTGCACACACGCGCGTGCATCGATGGCGTGCAGTTAGCGGAAGAGAAAATCGTGAGAATACACGGCGATATCTTCGTCACGCATTGTTCGAACTGTGAGTTTGCTTTTCGCGAAAGCGAGCATGATTCGGACGGGCTTCCGAAGTGTGCGCGCTGTGATGCATTGATGCGCCCGGGCGTCGTGTGGTTTGGCGAACAACTCGACGCAAATCAAATCATGCGCGTGGAAAATTTCCTGGCCGAAGAATCCTGTGATCTCGTGGTTGTAATCGGGACGACTGCGATCTTTGGTTACATCATCGATTGGTCGGTGCGCGCGGGAGGAGAAAAAGGGCAACTGATCGAAATTAACCCCGCAGAGACGGCTCTTTCGCGCTTCGCGACACAGACCATTCGCGAGCCCGCTGCGGTCGCGCTCCCGCGCTTGCTCCGATTCGCTAACGCACTGAGCGCCTAACGACTTCTGGTACGGTCTTCTCGCGTTTCAGTTGCACTTCGCGAAAACGCCGGAGCGAATGGGTGCGCAAACTTTCTTCGAACAAATCGCGATTGATCGCCTGCGCCGCGATCGCGCCCTGACCGGCTGCGATAATCATCTGGCAATTCGCCGGCGTCACGCAACCGGCGGAATACAAACGCGGCACGCTCGCGCGCATGCAATGGTCGACAACGATTTGTCCATCCGTGTCCAGCTTCGCTCCCAGTTGTTCGGCGAGACTGGTGTGAAAAATATCCCCGCGCGTAGTGAAGATGTAATCGATCTTCACACGCGTCTTGCACGCGAAAACGAGCGCGAGGATTTTGCGGCGGCGATGTTCGACATCTTTGACTCGTGCGGTTTCGATCGGAATCTCATATTCGCGCAACCAGGACGCGTGCTTCTTATCCCAGTGCGGTTTCTCGCCGTTCGTGATCACGAGCACAGTGGGCGAGTAGTGCAACATGCCAAGCGCGTACTCGACCGCTTCGTTGTTCGCGCCACAGATCGCAATTCGTTTGCCGCGGACGCGGTAACCGTCGCAGTCTTTGCAGAAAAACATGCTGTGCCCGAGGCATTCCTTCACGCCGGGGATGTCAGGTGGAATGTGGAAAATTCCTGTGGCGATCAGAAGCCGCGTCGCTCGATATGATTTTCTCTTACCGCGCAGCGCGAACATCTTTTTCGTTCTGCGCACGCTTTTGATTTCGTCCGCAACGAAATCGACCTCATGCCGTCGTGCCTGCTGCGCGCCCGCCTCGATCAGTTTTTCTCCCGCAACGCCTTTGGGAAATCCAAGATAATTTTCCACATGCGGTTCCCACTTCGCCATGGAATGGCCGGAATCGATGACGAGCGTGTCGCGTTGTGCGCGCCCTAGATAAACTGCGGCGGAAAGTCCGGCGATTCCCCCGCCGATCACGATCACTTCACGCACGCTGGATTTGTTTGTCGCCATTACCAATCAACATCGATCGCGCGCGAAGATTCGCCGGCATCTCGTTAGGCGCAACGAACAGAATTGCGAAATTATCGCGGGATGAAATCCGGCGGCGGGGGAACGATCATGATTCGATGTGAAGGAAGGGCGAGCATCCATTGGCCGTCCGGCGTTGTTCCAATAAATTTTCCACGCACAACGCCATCGGGCGTGCGGACCATGGCGCCATCGCCCTCAACCGGGACGCGCGTCGGCCGCGTGTGCCTCGCGGCTCTGCGAATGGCGGCTCGCTCGGAAGCGGTTAGGGACGATGACAGCGGCACTTCGCGTTTCGTTTTTCGCGTTGATGAGGAAGGCGGCGGCTCCACTAATTCAGCACGCGGCACTCCTTCGGCATTTCTGGAAAAAGATTCGTGTGCGCCTGTATCGGAATTTTCGGCGGTCAGGTCCGTCGCTCCTTCGCCCGGCGGTGGCGGTTCAACCAACTCCGCTCGCGGAACTTTATCCTGCTGGTCGCGCGTTTTTGCTCGCTTGTCTGATGCCGACGTTTTTGCAGGAGGCGGCTCAACCAGTTCCGCTCTCGGTGCGTCCGACGTTTCAGCCGAGAGGTTAGGCGGAAGCGGCTCGGCGGGCGACGGTGTACTGTTCGCTGCAACCACTGGAGGCGAAGCGGCCGGCATTGGTTCCGTTGCCGGCGGAGCCGGAATTTTTTCCGCACTCTGCTCGTTAGGCGGAGGATTTTGTGACGGTGGCGCGGTCACTTCGGTGGATGCCACCACCGCGCCGCACTCGCAGCAGTCGTTACGTTCGGGAGGGGAGTGGCACCCACGACCGCATTTGATTTTGCCTCACTTGGACTCGGCTGAGCCGATGGAGCGGTGTCGCTTGTCGCGATCAAAGGCGGTGCGGAAAATTGTGGCCGCGGAGTTGCAGCGGGAGCAACTGAAGGTTCCGCCACACCGACGGGCACTCCAATTTCATCGCGCGTCGTAAACCGCTTCCAAAGCGATTTGGGATGAGAGATATTGGTCAGCAAAACGCCGGCAAAGGCGGCCAACGCAACGATGATCGCCGCCATCGCGAGCGGACGCGCGGCGAGCGGACCGACCGGTTTCGCGACGCGGCGCCGCTGCCACGTTACCGGAATTCCCAGTTTCCGCGCGATCGCTTCGCGGCGCTCAACGGAGGCAAGACAACGTTGCAGGCGCTCCGTCATCATAACGGGATCGAGCGGGCGATTGTCGGGATCGGTCGCCGCCATTTCCGCAATGAGGCGACGGACTTTTCTGGGAACGCCGCGGAATCTTTTCATCGCAGGCGCCATCTGCGCTTCCGCGAGCGGTTCGCCGGGCGCAGTAAAGGGCGAGACACCGGTGAGCAGCGACCAGAGCGTGCAGCCTAACGAGTAAATTTCAGATCGAAAATCAACCGTGCCATGCATCAGTTGTTCCGGACTGGCGAAGGGCGCGGACTTATCGCGAACTGTTCCGTAACCAAACTTCCGCGTGCCCGGCCGGATCCGCCCAAAGTTGAGCACCTTGATCAGCGGCCATTCACCTTCGGCCGTCTGGCCGGCCACAATCAGAATATTTCCGGGATGGATGGCGCGATGCATGACCAGTTGAAACGTTGCGGCTGCCAGAGCGCTCACCACTTGGAGAGCGATGCGCAGCACCACGCGGACCGGCATCGGCCCGTTCGTTGTGACCCATGATTCCGCTGTGTCACCGTCGAAGAATTCGCTGGCGTAGATGACATCGTGATGGTCGAAACCAAAATCATAGAGAACAGGAATGTTTACGTGATTCAGCTGTTTGACGGCAGCGGCCTCGACTTCGATCTTTTCGCGAATCTCCGGGCTCACGGCGCGCACGGTTACAATGTCCAGCGCCACTTCGCGCCCGGATTCGATCTCTTCTCCCTTGCAGGTCACACTGTTTGCAGTGCGGCGCAGCTCGATCGGCATATCGGCCGGATCAAGTAAAACGCGATATTTTCCGAGAAGGACTTTGTTTTCCATGTTCAACGGAGGACCCAGTTTGAATTCGTTTTCTGGTGCAACGAGCGGCGTATCGGGTCCAAAGTTAGACTGCGCGAAACAGCGAATAATTCACAGAAAAATCTGCCTCCGGGTGGTGTGTCGTTCCACCGAAATTCGGCCCGCGTTCGAATGTACGCGGGTGGGGCAACGACGCGTCAGAATTTCTTAACCTTCTCCTCAACCGGCGTGACTTCGCTGTCGTCGAAAAGAACCCGGGTTGAAGTGCGAAATTCGTAAACGCGCCGGCTAGTGCGCAGATCTTTGACGGTGAAATGTACGGTGCCCTGGCGGATGTCGAACCGAAGGGTCAACCCCGCTTTGCTGAACTGGTAGTCAAGATTCTTGGCCCAATCGCGAAAGCGCTCCGGATTGAAGTTTGCCATGTCGGTCACGATAACTTTGCGCACGAGGTCGTTCACCGCTGCACGCTGTTCCTTGCGATAGGAATGCAAAACTCCCTGGGCCATACGGCTTTTTTGAGCAGAATCGATGCCGATGCGGGTGATCGACATTGGACAACGGAAAGACGTCGCAACTCACTCCGCGATTTCCTCTCCCTGAGGGAGAGGGTTCAAGTTGTCGCGTTCGTTTTTAAACTCGCTGACGAAGTGCTCGCTTCTTCTGCATGTTGATAGCTAAGTTCATCTTTTCGCAAGGCCGCCGCGTGTCGCTCGTTACTCAACAAAATTTACTGAAGAAGGAGCTCGGTCTGCGCGATCTGGTTCTCACGCAGATTGTTTTTGTCGTCGGCACTTCCTGGGTTGGCACCGCCGCGAAACTCGGCCCGTCACAGACAGTTTATTGGTTGCTCGCGATCCTGCTTTTTTATCTGCCGGTCGCCGCCGTCGTTATTTATCTGATCAAACTCATGCCGCTGGAGGGCGGTCTCTATCAGTGGGCAAAATTCGGCTTCAACGACTTCACCGGTTTCATGGTCGCCTGGAATCTTTGGCTGCTCGGCATCGTCGTTATGGCGGGAACCGGTCTGGTGATTGCGACCCAACTTTTCTACGCCATCGGACCAAGCGCCGCATGGATGCCGGGAAATCGAATGTTCGTTTCGGCGCTAAACGGCGCACTCATTGCCGTTCTGATTTTGGTGACGATCCGCGGCCTGAGTCTCGGAAAATGGGTGCACAATGTCGGCGCGATTCTTCTTCTCGTTACCTACTGCGCACTAATTGCGCTGCCCTTCTTTGCGAGAGCTGCGGGGAAACTTCCACATTATCGGCCTGTCGAGTGGGCGATGCCCGCAGCGACCCTTTTCAGCCTGAATATTTTCAGCAAGATGGCGCTCGGCGCGCTCAGCGGTTTCGAGTACGTCGCCATTCTGGCCGGCGAAACGCGCTCTCCCGTCCGTAATATCGGCCGCTCAGTCATCATCGCCGCCCCTATCATTGCGCTGATGTTCATTCTCGGCACAAGCTCGGTCATGGCCTACGTGCAATTTCGTGACATCGATTTGATCGGCCCGGTGCCGCAGGCGTTAAGTATCGGTGCGCGTGAATTTGGTATTGGAAGTGTCGTTGCTTCCGTTGCCATTCTTATGCTCGCCGGCCGCGCCATCGCTCTGCTCAGCATCTATTTCACCGGCAACACGCGCCTGCCCATGGTCGCGGGCTGGGATCACATCCTGCCCACGTGGTTTACGCGCCTGCAACCGCGTTACAAGACACCGATCAACTCCATCATTTTTGTCGGCATCGTGACCTTCCTCTTTGCCGTTGGGAGTCAGCTCGGCGTCGGCGCGCAGGAAGCATTTCAACTCATCGACAACGCGGCCGGAATCTTTTACGGGATCGCTTATCTCGTCCTTTTCGCCATTCCGATATTCGGTTTGCGCAAACATTCCTCGCGCGCGCCGCTCTGGCTGAAAGTTGTGGCTGCGGCCGGCGCGCTGACGACGCTTTTATATATCGTGCTCACGATTTTTCCGATCGTCGAAGTGCAGAGCCGCTTCTCTTTTGCCGCCAAGATCATTGTTGCCACTGTCGCGGCGAATCTGCTCGGCGTAGTCATTTTCATTCCTGGCGAACGCCGTCGCCGACAACTGAGCGGTGCTTCGTTGGAAGCGCCGCCAGCGCTGTGACATCGGCCGTCTGATCTTATCGCGAATTAGTCGTTAGGTGACCTAACGAAAATCAATCCAATCCAAGCCCGCAGCCCAGTGCTGCTTTTTTGGCTTTCCACGCCGTGGCCTTTCCGCTTTCATCGCTTTTACTATGAGCAAAATCATTCTTGCCGGTATTCTTGGTAGCATCGCGATGTTTATCTGGACCGCGCTTGCGCACATGGCTCTGCCGCTGGGTGAAGCCGGAATCAGGCAGCTTCCTGATGAAGCCGCCTTCATTAGTGCTATGAGCACGACGTTGGGCGATCATCGTGGTCTCTATCTTTTTCCAAGTCCGGACGTTCAACCAAACGCCACGAAGCAGGAGAAAGAGGAGGCGATGGAACGAATGAAAGAAAAGGTGACCAAGGGCCCTTCAGGAATTCTAATGTACCATCCCAACCGGGGATTTGCGCTCAAGAAAGGACTGACCGTCGAGTATCTAACAGAATTGATCGAAGCGATTCTCGTTGTCGCGTTGCTTGCGCAAACGCGGCTGATGACTTTCGGTGGCCGCGTTATCTTTGTTACGACTGCGGGAATCCTGGCGGCGATCGCGACCAACGTTTCCTATTGGAATTGGTACGGCTTTCCCAAGCGCTACACCGTCGCCTACATGTTTATCGAGATCGTCGGCTTCTTTCTCGTGGGCATTGTCGCCGCATTCGTTTTTCGAAGGAAAACCTAGAGCAGCCGCCTAACCAACGGGCACCGACCTACGACGGCGACGTGTTTACACGATTCGAGCACGAAGGCTGGACGCGTGTCGCCCTACGTTATTGCCGTGTCGAAGAACTGAACGCGAACTTTACTTCTTCGGTTTGATTCGGTGCGTCTCTTTGTTCCGCAAACCGTCGCGTGAATGTTTCAGCTTCAACTGTCCGCGCGGTTCGCTTCGTAATCTTTTTGGAACCAAATCGCCGACCGGCCCCTTCGCTACCGTCGTTCCACCATCGACAACGAAGAGTGCGCCAGTGACGTAGCTTGCTTCGTCGGAGGCAAGAAATGCGTAGACGTTCGCCACTTCTTCCGGCGTTCCACGCCGCGCCAAGGGCACAGCCTGCACGAGACTGATCTCCATCTTGCGGTCCATCGGTCCCGTCTCTTTGTGTGTCCACGCTGTGTCGATCGGCCCCGGGCAAACGCAATTGGCGCGCACGCCGTTTTGCGCTTGTTCCACGGCGACACCGCGCATAAACGCATGCATCCAGCCTTTCGTTCCGCCGTACGTCGTGTTTTGCGCGAGCCCGATGAAGCCTGACTCCGATCCGGCTGAGACGATGTTGCCGCGCGTTTTCTGCAAATGCGGCAGCGCAAATTTTGTCATCATAAAAGCAGAGCGCAGATTCATTCGCACGGTCTCGTCGAAATCTTGCACCGGATAATCTTCGGTCATGGCGTTATCGAGAAAGACGCCGGCGTTATTTACGAGAACGTCGAGTCGTTTGAATTTTTTGATCGTTAGGTCGATGCAGCCGCGCACGCCGCTCTCCTCTGAAATGTCCGCCCCGTATGCAATCGCATCGCCGCCTTCCTCGCGAATGGCCTTCGCCACATCTTCAACCGGATCATCTGGCAGACCGCAGACGACAACACGCGCTCCTTCCTTCGCGAACTTATGCGCGATCGCTTCGCCAATGCCCGTGCCTGCGCCGGTGATGATCGCTACTTTGCCTTGAAGCCGTCCACCGTTGGACCCGTTGCTGCCGTAAATCTTCTTCGCCATACAAAACAGAATCGCGCGCCGCGGGTCTTGTGCGTTTCCGTTTTGCTTTCTCTGCTTTGAGTTCGTAATTCTGAACTGTTGCAATTGTTTTGATTACCGGAACTGACATCACCGTTTGGACGATATCGGCGTTTCTCGCCGTCGGCATCGGCTGGAGTCGTTATGCCAAGTGGAAAACGCGCGACAAACTGGTACGCGACCTCGCGGCCATGGATCCCGAGCGTCGTGAGAAAATGCTGAACCGCCTTGATCCAAAGCTCGCGATGGAAGCGCGTCAGCAACTATTGGAGCGCTTTCGCATCATGAGCTGATTGCTCATGCGTCGAGATACTGGCCGTTGCCATTGGCGAGCACTTCGATGGTCCGGCGCAGCTCGTCCACATCAAATGGTTTCGAAATCATCATATCGACGCCGAGCTCTTCGTAGGCGCGGATGTTGTTCTCTCCCAGATGTGCGGAAAGTACGACTACTTTTCCACTGAACTTCCTCGCGCGTAGCTCCCGCACTAATTCCAGACCGCAGACGCGCGGCATGAGGTGATCGGTGATCACAACGTCGAAAGGCTGCTTGGCGGCGGCGATCTTCGCCAGCGCTTTCTCGCCGTTACTCGCAGTCGCGACTTTGCATTTCGGTCCGCCGAGGACGAGAGCGAGCAATTGCGCAACAGCGGTTTCGTCTTCTACAGCTAAAATATTCAAGGTGCGGATATCCTCCCGTTCAGATGATCAAGCATCCCTCATACCCGAACCCGCCCTGAATCTCCCTCTTCGCACGCCTTTTGCTTCTCTCTGTCGCGTTCAACTTCCCCTGCGCCTATGATCGATCTTGAAACATTCGAACAGCTCTTACCGCTCGCCTGCGAATGGGCAAAGGGCAGGAACAATTTCATCCTCGCAATGGCGCACAGCTTTACGTCCGCCATATCTGGCCGATGCGCATCGCGCCGGGGTTCGCGATTGTGCGCGCGTTCAGAGTGCTCGTGGTGGAACGTATTCCTTTGCCGGAAAATCAGGAACTGGCCGACATTGCGCGAACCAGCAGCATCATTACCGCGGCGACGCGCGGTGCGGGGATCGGTCACGGAATAATTGTCCGGGACGATTGCTGGGGCGATCGCGAATTACTTCTGCACCAATCTTGTCCACGTCACGCAATGCGAAGCGCAGTGGGAGTCTCGAAGCCGTTCGTTAGGCAATATCTGAAGGAGCGTCTCACATGCGCCAAGTTTCACGCTCGGACCGCTCGAAGAGGAAGCACGGCGACGGGCGCGCGAGATTCGTGCACCGATTGAAATGGTCGGATTCGGCCCCGAACCAGTCATGATTGAGCCGCGGGCTCGGCGCTTCGTTCCTGCCAGATATTTCATCTGTCTCGTCGCGCCTTGAGTTTCATCTGGGCGCTCCTCGACCAACTCCTCCGCCGGCACAGTGTGAAACGAGACCACCACCCAATCCGACTCGTTAGGCACGATCGGTTGATGCCAGACATTCGGCGGAATGGAAACCCAGCGCTGTTCCCATGGCGCGGACGGATCACTCGTTAAGGCGTTTGATTTCCACACATCCAGCTCGCCCGTTTGCAAATCGCCGCCGCCCGCAAACGACATCATGCGTTGATGACTATTCGGATGACGCTCCGGGCCGGTGTTTGTTCCGGCGCGCAGAACGAAGACCCAGCTGGATTTGATTTCAGCGGGTAGATTTTCGAAGACCTCCAGCGGAATCGGTTCCCACGTCATGACGGCCCCCGGTTTTCCCGAAAGGTCCGCGCGCACACGTTGGACAATCGCCCAGACGTGCGCGCGCACGGCGTCCATCTGCAACAGTTTGTCCAAAGTGCGAAGCGTCGTTGGTTCATCCGGCGTTGTTTCCTGTCGTAACGAATAATCACCTGCGCGTGGTTTTGTTGATACCGGCGACGACGTCATTACCGCCGGACTTTTCGGAACATTCTTCTTCCGCTTCTTCGTCTTTCGCTGTGCCGGTTGCGTTTTCCAGATTTGCAGCGCCGAATCGCAAACCGTGAGCTCGATTTCTGATCGTTTCGCTTTTCGTTTGCCATTCTTCGGCCAGGGTTCGTCGTCGAAATGCAACCGTGCCTGCTTCGATCGCGCTCGCATCTGTTTGAATCGCCTAACGAGAAGTGGTGGCTTTGGTTTTTTCCCGGCAATCCGCGCCTGTAAATAATTCAGCAGTGCTACGCGGTCTGTTTCCCGTACCCCGACAAAATCGAATTTCCCGTCATCCGACCGCGCATCAGGTGCGAGTTCGAGCACAGGTCCCACCGACGCAATGTTCATCGCCTGCCAGAGCAGATACCGTCCGGAAAAATCCTGTCCGTCGAGTTCGATCTGCCATTCGCGTGCTGGATAATTGCGCAATAGCCGGCGCAATTCGGTTAGATGCTGTTTCAGCTCCTGCGCTTTCGATTTTGTCGTCTTCGCTTTTTCTTTCTGCGGTGCGCTGAGGTAGTCGGCAAACAGACCGGCGCCCGCGCCTTCAAAGAAATAACGTTTTCCCCATGGACCGCGCGCGAACCCTACATCGAACGAACCGGCCTTCCCTTTCTTCAATCCTGCTATCACCGCTTCGGCCGAAATATCGAAGCCGAGAGCGCGAGCGACGTTATTCGCCGTCCCGAGCGGCAACACGCTCATGGGAATTTTGCTGTGCGACTTAACGAGGCGTCGCGCTACTTTCGCCACCGTCCCGTCGCCGCCAGCCACCAGGACGATATCGAATTTTTTTCTCAGTGCCTCGTTGAGATCTTCTTTTCTTTGACGACTGATAAACGGCGCGATGTCCCGCCTCCTTCAGCATCGCCAGCAGTTTTTCCGCCGTGTATTTTTCGCTTCCCACCTTTGGATTATGAACGAGCAGAATGCGCATCGAGATGTCCCGCAGCGCATCACAAAAGTGGGTGCCTTTTCAAGAGCAATCGGCCAGAAGAGGCCGTGCGCATCGACAAAATCTAATCAGCGCAAGACGAAAACCAAGAAATAGCACCGCCGGTAATCGCACTTGTTCGCCGGACAGCTTTGACGGACTTTCCGTTTCGTCCATGAACATGAAACTTCTTCTCTCACTGATTCTTCTCGCGGCGCTCGACGCTGCATTCGCGGCCCCAGCCGAAAGGAGTGCCACGAATTCTGAAACCGCGCACATCGAGCAGATGATTGCGCGATTCGTCCCAACCGATATTTCCGCCGACATCTCGAAGCTCTCGCCTAACGACCGCCGGGTTCTGGCAAAACTGGTCGAAGCTTCGAAGATCATCGACGGTATTTTTCTGCGCCAGGTCTGGAGCGGAAACGTCTCGATGCTGCTCGATCTTTCGCAGGATCAAAGCTCGTTAGGCCGGACCCGGCTGCATTACTTTGACATTAACAAGGGACCGTGGTCCCGACTCGATGAAGACCGGCCGTTCGTTCTCGGTGCGCCGGCAAAGCCGCAGAACGCCGGGTTTTATCCTGATGATGCGACGAAGGGAGAAATCGAAAAATGGATCGCGTCGCTTCCCGCGGCCGACCAGCAGAGTGCCAAAGGTTTCTTCAGCGTGATCAAACACACCGCAGGCGGTAAAGGTTTTCAAATCATTCCCTACAACATTGAATATCAGCCCGAGCTGATCACCGCCGCGAAACTCCTGCGCGAGGCCGCTGACGCGGCGACTGAACCGACACTGAAGAAATTTCTCACTTCGCGCGCAGACGCTTTTCTCTCGAATGATTATTACGACAGCGACGTCGCGTGGATGCAAATGACGGGCGCGATTCAGCCCACGATCGGTCCCTACGAAGTTTATGAGGACGGCTGGTTCAATTACAAAGCCGGCTTCGAATCGTTTATCGCTATTCAGGACGACGCCGAGTCGGCCAAGCTGCAGAAATATTCCAGCGAGTTGCAGGACATCGAAGATCATCTGCCGATTGATCCGAAATATCGCAACCCGAAACTCGGCTCCCTCGCGCCCATTGTAGTCGTCAACGAAATCTATTGCTCGGGTGACGGCAACCACGGCGTGCAGACGGCCGCGTTCAATTTGCCTAACGACGAGCGCATCACGGAAAAAATGGGATCGAAACGCATCCTGCTCAAAAACGTGCAGGACGCGAAGTTTGCCAAGACGCTCGTGCCGATTTCGAAAGTCGTGCTGAACTCAGCCGATCAAAAAGACATCGCGTTTGATGCATTCTTCACCCACATCCTCGTGCACGAAGTGATGCACGGCCTTGGGCCACACAACATCACGGCGAACGGCCGCGCAACGACGGTGCGTCAGGAAATGAAGGAAGCCGGCAGCGCGTTGGAAGAAGCGAAGGCCGACATCTCCTCGCTCTTCGCGATTCAACACATGATCGACAAGGGCGCGATGCCGAAATCGCTCGAGCGCACGCTTTACACGACCTACCTGACTTCCGCGTTTCGTTCGATCCGCTTCGGCATTACGGAGGCGCATGGGAAGGGTCAGGCGATGCAATTAAACTACCTGCTGGACGCCGGCTCGTTTCTCGTTAGGCCAGACGGAACGTTCGCGGTGAACCCCGCCAGGATAAAGGAGGGCGTGACGGCGCTCACGCACGAGATCATGACCATTCAGGCCGAGGGCAATTACGAGAAGGCAAAAGAAATGGAGACTCGCCTCGGCGTCATTCGTCCCGAAGTGCAGCGGGCTCTGGACAAACTGAAGAATGTCCCAGTCGATATCGAACCGCACTTCGTCAGCGCGGATCGGTTGTTGAAAGAAAATCAGTGAGCCGCGCCTAACCGGGAGCGACCGCGCCGAGAGGTATTTCGTCGAAGACTAATTTTTTCCGCAGCTCGCGCTGCAACAGCAGGAGATTAATGATGGCCTGCAAGACTTGCGAGGCGACGGAGAGATACCATACGTATTTGATTTGAAATCCTGGCCGCTGCGCCAGCAACGCGGCTGGCAGTGCAAACACTACGAGGCGTGTCATGGAACTTAGGAGGGGAGGCAGCGTGTTCCCGATTCCCTGGAAAACACTCGATGCGGTGAAGACGACGCCCGCCGCAACAAAATTGAAGGCTACGATGTGCATGTACTCGCCGCCGAATGCGATCACGCTTGCGTCCTTCGAGAAGCCGCGAATTAACAATGTCGGCGCGAAGTACGCCAATGCTGCCAGCACCGCCATCATCGCCGTCGCCAATCCGAGCGCGGCGTAGACGGTGTGCCGTACGCGCTCGGCGCGGCGTCCGCCAAAATTCTGTCCGACGACCGGTGCAACAGCGAAGCTCAGCGCAACGACTGGAAGAAAAAGTGCCTGCATCACGCGCGCACCGATGCCGAATCCCGCCTGCGCTGCCGGCCCGAAGCCGCGAATGATTCCGTAAACAATCATTATATAGAGAAAGGCGAGCGCGAACTCGGCCCCGGGAGGCAGGCCGACGCTCAACATTTTTCCCCACGTCTTGATTTGTGGACGGAGCAGCAGTGCGCGGAAGCGCACGTAATGATAATTCTTCTCGAAATAAATCAGCATCAATACGTCCGCGATAAGGATGGAGATGAAGGTCGCGAGCGCGGCGCCGAGCACACCCATGCGCGGCCAGGGTCCGATCCCAAAAATCAGCAGTGGTGCAAGCACGATGTTGAGGAGCACGCTTAGCACCTGAAAACCAACCGCTGGTTTGATGATTCCAGTCGCGCGCAAGGTCGCTCCTAAAGTCGTTAGGGGAAATTGCAGCAGCAACGCTGGAATGAACCAAAGCAGGTAACGTTTCGCCAGTGTCGCTGTCTCCGCATCCGCGCTCAAACCATTGCAATACACATCGCGCAGAAGAAATCCCACGACGCCAAGACCGAGCGCGGCCAGGATCGACATCGTGAACGACTGGTTGAACACCAGCTCCGCGCGTCGCTGATCTTTGCCGCCGGCCGCGTGCGAGATCAATGTCGTTGTCCCGACGCTGAGCATTTGCGTCATTGCGAGCACGATCATCGTGAGATTTCCCGCGACGCCTACGGCCGCGATCGCTTCCTTGCCGAGATGCCCCACCCAATAGAGATCGGCCAGCAAATAGAGCGTTTGCGCCAGCATACTCACGGCCATGAACGCCGCCATGCTCAGCAAATGCCCCATCACCGAGCCTTGGGTCATGTCCTTCATTACGCGCTGAGTAAATGCAGATCAGGAGCGCAGGAAAGCGATAAAGAAGACGAATTACGTCCGACGAACGCCAGGCGTGGTTTTTTGGCGGCGAGTTAGAGCCTAACGAGTGCTGCGCGCGCACCCAAAATTTCTTGGCCGACGAAGAGCGGCGCGCTGAAGTCAGGCAGGAGCGCAGTCGAACCGTTGCCGCGGACGCCTCGGCTATTCCTGGCTTGGGATCATGCTCGCCAGGGCTTCCGCGAGCGTCGTATATGTCGTGATCCGAATGTTCGGACCGTAATGAAATTGCGACAGAATATTAAGACCAATGTCTTTGCGCGGATCGGGCACAACCCTGATGACTTCCGTCACCTCCTTTTCCGTCATCGCATCCATAATATCTGCGATATCCTGCCCGCCCGCAGGGTCCATCCATTCCAGCCATCGGAAATCGGCTAGCAATCGGAATCCGGGGCGGAAATCCTTGATCACTTCGCGCACTCGTTTCGCAGCCGCTTTCATTTCCTCTTTTGTCACGCGATCCACGCCGCTAATTACAATTAGTCGTTTTGCCTCGTCGGCTTCAATTGCATACATGTTGATTTTCGACCGCCAGGAAATTCTCGCCCCCGATGCACCTCACGACGGGTTCAAGCGATTCAATCGTTATCTCCGAGTCGCTTCAACTTTTCCTTTACGCGGATTCGCTCTAGGCGCAGCAAAAAAAGGCGATAACTGAGGCCTCACTGCCTCGTTCGGAGCTTCAGCGGTGGTTGCAGCCTAACGAACGGAATTGGCTGCTCTTCTGCGTTATCCCGTCGCGACTGACTTCTGCTCTTCACTTTTCCGTTTTCGCGGTCTGAACATCAGTAAATACGCCAATCCTCCAACCACGCCCCACGACGCTTGAATCAAATAGCCCAGGGAGGCACTTAGCGCTCCGACCGCGGCCGGCACGTCGGCCAGTTTGCCTAATAACGTCTGGAACAGCGTTTCGCGCACACCGACTCCGCCAAACGAAACCGGCACACCGGTGATCGTGTTCACCAGTGGCATGATCGAAACAACATCGGTCACGCTTGCCACATGCACGCCGGGCGCGCCCAGCGATCGCATCGCGCTGTAGTAGCTCAGGTAATAGGCGAGATGCGAAAAGATCGTCAGTGCAAACGCGATCGCCACCGTTGCCAGGTGCGCTCGATACAAATGCAGAGCGTTGCTCGTTTCCACGATGTGTTTTCGAAATGGCACACGTCGCGACAGTTTCCGCTTCCGTCGGAATCCGATCGCGCCTAACAAAAGAAGCATGAAAAGCGAGACGCCCGCCAGCAGCGCGAGCGCGACATAAGTCACCTTCGCCGTTTCTGGAAATTGCCTTAGCCAATTTAGCCGCAGTGCCACTACCAGTCCGGCCAGGAACAAAAGCGAGAATAACCCGAGCAAACGATCCATCGCCACCGAAAGCGTCGCTCGCGTTTTTTGCCGCGGTGCCGACTTAAAGACAAGAAGCAGACGCACCGCATCGCCGCCCACCAGTCCCGGCAGCACCATGTTGAAAAACAAACCGATCACCACAATCAAACCGGCGCGCAGCCATCCGAGCTTAATTCCCTGCACGCGCAGGAGCATTTGCCAGCGCATCGTCGCCAGTAGTTCCACCACGCCGTAAACCACCCAGCCGATGGCCAACCAGCGCCAGTCGGCGGCCTGCAAGGCGTGCCCGATTTGCGCTCGCTTTTGTGCATCATGGAACACATAGAAAATGCCCGCGCTCGTCACGAGCAATTGCAGCAGGATAATTGCGATGCGTTTGATCACGCGGAAGACTGAAGTGAGAGCGAAAAAGGAAAAATTAAGAAGCGTCTGTTGATTCTCGTAATCGCTTTACAATCCTGAGGAGGATGGAATAAAACTTACAAGTTCCAATTGCTGATTCTTCCTTAATCACTCTTTCCCTTCCTGTTCCTCCCGCGCTTGGTGTACTCTTGCTCTTACTCATTTTGTCTTCTCTTCATTGTCGTCTTCTTGAAATCGGCTCCTGCCGCAAGCGACTACATTGACTCCCAAATCCGAATATTCACTCGTGACATTTAGAAACGGCTCCTCCAATGGTGCAATCCCGCGGGCATCCGCTCGCCGAATATCTAGGTCGCGACGTTCAGCAATGTTCGAAGTGCGGGACTCCGCTGTCCACGGCCGGGGCGTCTTTGCCACCCGGCCCATTCGTAAAGGCGCTCGCATCATTGAGTACACCGGCAAACGCATGCCCTGGTCCGATGTGCCCGAGGACGATGATCCGCACACATTCCTTTTCAGCATCGACAATGGTGAGGTCATTAACGCCGCCATCGGCGGAAACGAAGCACGCTGGATTAACCATTCCTGCGAACCAAACTGCGAAGCTGTCGGGGAAGGGGATCGCATATTCATCTACGCGCTGCGCGACATCGGCGCTGGCGACGAACTTTTCTACGATTACTCACTCGAGCTCGACGAACCGCGCACGAAGAAACTCCTGCGCGACTACAAATGCTATTGCGGCACGCCCCGGTGCCGCGGCACCCTTCTCGATGTTTAGCGATTGGAGGGCGCCGCGCCGTCGGCGCCTAACAAACGGTAGGGCGCGACCGCCGGTCGCGCCAAATCAAGCAACCCGGTGAGATGCAGAGTTTCTCCTCTGCCTTGGGTGAGGGACCGGTTGCCGGAAGTCGACGCTGTTAAGCAAACATCGAACATTGAACGCCCAACGCCCAACGCCGAATGAAACGACGCCCTCTCCCTGGGGAGAGGGCAGGGTGAGGAACCTAATTAATTACTTTGGAGGGCGTCGCGCCTGCCTGCTCGCGAAAGCTTTCGGAGCCGACGCCTAACGAGCTAGCGTCTTTGTCGGAATCCAGACCGCCGCGTGTCTCGCGCCATCCGCTGTGAAAATCGTCCCCGCGATCGTGCCCTCCGTATCAATCGAGTTAGCCATCGCTCCGGTAAAACCTGCGGGCAGAAACGCATTCAGGTCCATCGGTTGCAAACTCGAGTTCCACAGAATCGCGTGATATCTCTCGGTAGTTTCGTTTTCATCATCATCGTAGGCGTAACCGACAACAGAAGAACCATTGATGCTCGTCGCATAACTTTGTTGAAAACCAGCCGGATGAATCGACCGCGCGCTGGCCACTGTCGCGTCCCAGACAAAAGCCTTATTGATGCGTTTCGTTAGGCTTGCGTGGGTCGCTTTGTCGATCACCTGCGAATCAAATCCGCAGAAGCCGACCTGTCGCAGTCCGTTCGTCGCCAGTATTTCAGACACAACCGCGTTATTGTTCGGATGAAGAACAATCTGCGATGCGGCTGTGCCGGCCCAGATCGTAGCGACCGGTCCGCTCGATTGCGTGGTAAAGCCAGCCTGCTGACCGCGCGCAACACATAACGCCTGCGCGCTATTTCCTCCCGCGCCGAGATTGGTCACAGCTCCAGTCGCCGCGTTCCATACGAGCGCGTGATAAGGACCGGCGTTGCTACCATTGCGCGTTCGGGCGAATCCAACGATCTGCACACCATCGGTTGCAACGGCTTGCGCTGCGTAAGTCGCGAAGGGCACCGTGAGAAACGCTGCGCTCCGCGCCGTGCCACGCCACTTAATTGGCGCAGGCCGCATTCCTGTGTTTGGGCCACTTCCCCAGCCGACTTCCAGATTTCCTGAAAAACCCTGCACACTCGACTTCGTAATGGCTGCACCACCGAACAATGTCAGTGGATGCAAGTCGACCAAACTATTCCCGGTCCAGAGCGCTGCGCGTGTCGCATCGAGAAAGTTTGCGGAGGTCGACATCGTCCCGGCGGCCGCCCCACCGCTTGCCGCATAAGCATCGCCGCAGCCCTTCGTCGCAGTGAGATCGACGAGCACATAACTGGGTTGCGCTGCGAAAGCCGACGCTGCGCAAAGTGCCACGCAACCGCTGACGAAAAAAGCCCTAACGAAAAGTGCGACGCGCCCTTTCAGCAAATAAGCCGGAAGAATCATGTGGGGTAAACCTCTTCGGTTTCATAACGTGATATCGTTTTTCTTTCCGCGATGCAAACCTTTCGCCGGTCGAGCGCCCATTCGAATTGGAGGGCGCCGCGCCTGCCTGCTCGCGAAAGCTTTCGGAGTCGGTGCCTAACGAATGGTCGGGACCCGACCGCCGGTCGCACCAATCAAGCAACCCTGTGAGATGTAGAGTTTCGCCTTTCCCTTGGGGACAGGAAGGGTGAGGGACCATTTGCAGAAACGGGACATACAGGAGAACGCCGAACACCGAGCGACGGAGCGCTCGATCCACCTTTCTTTGCACCAAAAACAAAAAAACCGCCGCGGCCTTCAGCCCACGGCGGCTTTTTGAATTATTTTCTACCTTCTACTTTAGACTTTCTACTTTCCCCTTAGCTCATACCTAACGAATCCAGCGTCGGCTCATCGATCATTTCCGTCTGCGTAAGGCCATTATCGGCCTGATAAGAGGCCAGCGCCTCGCGCGTCAACGGTCCGAGCAAGCCATCCACCTCGCCCGTGTAGTAACCCATGTCTTGCAGGGTCGCTTGCACATCCGCGATCACACGATCCGGCGGTTCCTCCGCATGACCCACATAGATCGGCGCATCATAGGCATAATACTCGGCGCCGGGATCATAACCCCATGCCGGAAACCAGTAGCCGTTGTTCCAGTAATAGTAACCGCCACCGAACAGCATCACGCGGTTGAAATGCGAATGATACCAGCCGCGATCGTGTCGTTCCGGATGATACGAGCGGAAGACCTCATATTGCCGGCCCTGCCAGTGATTGGCTCCATGAATGCGATAGTTTTGTTGAAACGTAACCGCCGGGACCTTCTGCGGCTTTGGTTGCGCGCGAAAGTTTGCGTGCTGTTGCTTGATCTGTTGCACCTTCTGCGGATCCGGCTTCTTCTTTCCGCCGCCTGCCGCGTTCACTTGCGCATTGTGCTGGTCTTGCCGCAGCTGTGTTCGCCGCCGTCTGCGTCGCGTGTGTCTTCGCGTTCCGCCGCTTTCATCTCTTTTCTGTGCTGCTTCGCCTCGTGCATCGCATTAACATTTGCCTGACTGGAAACATTCGTTTCCGCTCCCGCGGCTGTATGCGAATTCAACGTCGCCTCCGCCTTATGCGCATTGTGCGCGTTCCCATGCTGCACGTTTGATGTCGCGTGCTCATTCACCGCCGCGGCGTGCTGTTGCTGGACGGCGTGCATTTGAGGCTTCGCCGCATGCGCGTTCGGATTTGCCGCCGGCTTCGCTTGAACGGCGTGCGCCTTTTCCTGGTGCTGCTTCTTATTTTTCTGTTCCTGATCGTCCGGCTGCGCCATCGCCGCTCCAGCCAGCATCAGCGAACAGCCTACTAGTAAGCTCGTAATCTTTTTCATGTGCATCGTAATGTTTGGTCGTTGGACGTGCGCGATCTATTCAGTCCCATTTCGTGATTCCCTCTAAAAGCCACGTGTGGCACAAGCCTTTCACGCAGCATCGATCGCCTAACGATATTCGTGCCATCGCTCCCATTTGGTTGCCTCCGAAATTGCCCGAAAGAAATCGCTGAACACCAAAAGCTCGAACATCGCACAACGAAGCCAGTGATTGGAGGGCGCCCTGCTGTCGGCGTCGAGGGTGGATCGGCCGCTCCCCGGGCGATGTTTGGTTCTACGATATCACTCGCGCGATTTCTTCGCTATTTAACGCACATCCGAATCTCTGCGCCGTTGACTAATGCCTCGGTGTGCCTGCCCGGCAAGCTTCGAATAGAAACCATGTTCGCCGTTCGGTCTCGTCAATCCAGACCTCAATCAGGCTGGCTGTCGCAATGTCGCGATGCTCATCGCAGACGTCGTGCGCTTCCCTCAATCGCGCGGCCATCTCTTTGTTGTCTTCTCTCAGCTCAGCCAGCATGTCGAGCGGTTCCACATATTCGGCGTCGTTGTCCGCTACGCGCTGCATCTTCGCGATTTGACCGATTGATCGCAAAGTCATGCCGCCCACTTTGCGCACACGTTCCGCGATCGCGTCGGTCATCGCAAAAAGCTGTTCGGCCTGTTCATCCAGCAGCAGATGATAATCGCGGAAATGCGGCCCACTCATGTGCCAGTGGAAGTTTTTCGTTTTGAGATAAAGCGCAAAGACATCGGCCAGGATCGCGTTCATCGCGCCAGCTATGTCTTTAGTTGCTTTCGACTCCAAGTCGGTCGGCGTAACCAGAGAGGCATCCAGTTTCCGGTCGAGCGCCTCTTTTTTATCTCTTTTCATATGCATATCACCTCGGAATTATTCTTCCGTCTCTTCGGCTTCCTCTTCCTTTGCCGCCCGAAACATTTGATCGTGTTCCGCTTCGCTCACTCCTTCTTCGAAAAGCTGCGCGCTCTCGCTGCGGCCTTCGCTGTCCTCGTCTTCTCCCTCGGATTCGCGCGCCTTCCGGCCGGTTGAGCCCGGCACGGGATCCCAACGTTCCGACTCCGGAATCGCTTCCGCGATCTCTGCCGCCCGATCCATGTCCGGCTCTCCGGTCAGCTCGCGTTTGGCTTGTTCGTACTCAGCCTCGGACGGGCCGGCAGAACCATGACCGTTAATTGTGGCTAACTCACGTGCACGCGCCTCCACCATTTCCGAGGTGACCGTCCCGATGCCGGCCGCGCCTTCCATGATAATGCCCTTGTTCAGCGGATTCTTTTTCACAACTACGAATCTGCGCCCCGTCTCGTGACAAAGCAATCGCATTCACTGGCACATGGAGGGCGCCGCGCAGTCGGCGCCGAGGTCGATCGCGCCAGTCCCTTGCGCCGGTGTAGCGGCGGCTGTGTGAGCCGCTGTTTCCGTCACATCGGCCATCAAACATTGGAATCCACGATCCCTCGACAAAGGATCAAATGCGTAACTAGACTCCCTCATGATTCCTCCATTTCAGGACCTGATGCTGCCAATCATCCGGATGTGCGATGAAAGTGGCACTGACAGCATTGCCAACCGCACATTTATCGATCGGCTTGCAGATCAATTTAAGTTAACCGACGCGGATCGAACAGAGCGCCTTTCTAGTGGAACACAATCGCGCTTTGAGAACCGTGTTTATTGGGCGCTTGTTCATCTTCGCCGCGCTGGCCTTATCGAATCAACAGGTCGCGGCCTCAATAGAATCACAGAACGTGGACGCGAGATTCTGCGACAATCACCGCCTCGAATCGATTTGAAACTGCTGAATCAGTTCCCTGAGTTTCGGGAGTTTCGAGGTGGTGCCAAGCCTAACCAACAGTTGGCCGAGCCCGAACCGGCTGAGGCTGTCGCATCGCCCAAGGAACGAATAGACGCAGCATTCACAGAGCTCCGCGAAGCCCTCGTCACGGATTTGTTAGCTAAGCTTGGCTTAGTCGACCCGTTTCGATTTGAGCAAATCGTGCTCGATCTCTTAGTCGCAATGGGTTACGGCGGCTCGCGGAAGGAAGCCGCCGCAGTGACACAGAAGACAGGCGACGAAGGCATCGACGGCGTAATCAACGAGGACCGGCTCGGCCTCGATTCCATTTATGTTCAGGCGAAGCGATGGAAGGGCAACGTTGGACGGGAAGCGATTCAAAGTTTCGTCGGCGCTCTTGCGGGCAAACGGGCTTCGAAAGGAGTGTTCATCACCACCAGCGCGTTCAACTCTAACGCCGCTAGCTATGCAGATAATCTTCCGCAAAAAATCATTCTAATCGATGGTCAACGCCTGGCCGAATTGATGATCGAACACAGCATCGGCGTCGCCGAGGAGCACGCCTACAAGATCAAAAAGATCGACAGCGATTATTTCGATGAAAGCTAGATACCTGCAAGCCGAGACCGCCGCCGACCTCGGCACGCTTCTTCCCTCAATCCTCGACAAAGCTTTCAACGGCGAGCTATGAGCGCTGCTCCTTTGTTTTCCCCCGAAACCGCGGCAGGAGTGTCTTTCTCGCAATTGGCTAGGAACATTCGCGAAAATCTGGAGGAGGCCAGAGTAACACGGACACACCAGTTAAACGAAGAAGTCCTGCGAAAACTGCTGCACATTCTGCGAGATAAGGTTGGCAATGAGCAGCCGCCCCGACCCGAGCTGCCTCCCGCCCCAGCACCGCCATACCAACCGAAGCTACCCGACCTACCGGTTCCTTTAACACAGGAATACAAGTCCTGCCGCCTTTACTACACGAATCGCATCGTCGCACTTCAACGAGCGCCGCACCTGCCATCGAAAAGGGCTCGTAAGGAAGCTCGACGCAAAATCGCTGCCTTGAAGCAGGAGATGCGGGCTGCGCTAACACGTATCGCGTTGGAAAATCAGACGCCGGATTTTCAAGCAAAGTGGCGAGAAGTAACCCAAATCCGGGAGAGTTTTTCTCTACGGCGTCGTGAATATCGACGCGCCTTACAGGCTTACTATCGGAGGACCGCACCACAAAGAAAGGCTAGAGCCGCATGGCAGATACGCTACGGCAAGAGTGGGACTGACCACACATTGTGTCTGCGCATCATCGATCACCTGCATGATGACGTGGTGGCTTATTTAAAGGGTGAATATCAGACGCCAATTCAGAAGGTTTGGTGGCGTTTTCTGCCACCAGGCCCGAATGGGTTCGCGAAAGTTGCGGATGAAATCCACGAACTAAAGAAACGATATCCGCACCTGAAGTATGACGAAGAACGGCTAGTTCACGCCCAGGGACTTAAACCTACGCACGTATATGTGGGTACAGATGAATTCGGAGGTTACTTTGCATTCGTTTTTGGGAAAACCGAGCGGGTTCTGCTCGAAAATCCGCAGGAGGGAAATGCAGCTTACATTTTCAAGCGGGATTGGACTTCGCTCTCAAAACTTCCCAAGTTTGAACTATTAAACCGATACTCACACTGTGTTGAACGCGTTCTTCATCGTGAGTTTGGAAACTGGAAGTGGAGAATTAGGAGCGCATTAAAGTTGTGCTGAAAATTTGGGAAAGAGAAGATGGGAGCGCAAAATGAGAAGATGGGGTTGCATCTGTATTTTTTTGTTTGATTTTCCGAGAGTGAGACGTTCAATGCCAAACCTCGGACGGCATAGTTTTCGCAACTCCGAGCTTCTTTACCTCAGAGGTCCTCTGGCTTCAGATTGGTGTCCCGCAATATCTTTTTGAGTAACCCCGGTCCGATGATCTCGTTGCCATGCACGGGGACCGTAGTGACGCGGCCATTCTCATGGCGAAGCCGACGGTGGCTGCCCTTTGTTCTGACCACTTCGAATCCACGCTCTTGTAGACTTTGGATAAGCTCCAGTCCGGTTAAGCGGGGGGCACGCGGCATTCGGTTAGCGTCGCCGCTTAGCAAACAGTTCCTTGCTCAGCAAGTCAGCCGAATCCTCCAAGGCGAGTTCAACTGCTTCTTGCAGCCGCCGAATCAGTTCGTCCTCGGTTCGAGCTTGTGTCTGACATCCAGGTAATTCCGGGACCGATCCAACAAACCAACCTTCATCGTCACGCTCGATTTCGATCTCAAAAACCCGCGAATAGACAAGCGCTCTTGCACTGCGCCAACCGCTCCTAAACGGACGGACGATTTTGCCCTCTGACCGATAAATTGAGTCAGCTTTTGTTTTGGGCATCGCCTAGTGTTCTCTGTCCCGCGGCGGATTTGGGTCGCGACCCGGCGGAATTGTGTCTTTGCTTCGAATTTTCCCATCTCTGCCCATCACGACCAATTCCCCACCGCCTTCCCGCTTAAGGCTATTCCGTGCAGCGTCAATTGCTTCCTTCTGGGTACGATAGATTCCTCCGGCTTTTTCAGCGTCATTGCGCTTCTGCGCCCATCTATTGTCTCGTTTTGTGACGATCCGGTCGCGTCCTTTACCACCCATAAGACAAACTAGCTTGATGACACTTATTCGCAAGCCCATGCAATCTTGAGCCGGTGACGCTGAAAAACCAGCGGCTTCGCCAATAAGTGACCGCAGTTGCTCAATTGGATGGCCGTCGCCTTCATTGTCACCGTCTGCTTTATTCCCGCGGCGATCATTGTCTGGCTCATTATGATGGCACTCTTTGCTGCGCTCATGGGAGGCTTTTTCCAGCCTGCACCATCCTTAGTTTCGGTTGGTCGGAATCCTCCAAGCCGCTCTCGCCCAATTCGCGAAATCGCGAATGATTTGAAGCGCTGACTCAATGTGTAATTCGTGCCGATTAGGATTGCAGGGCGACGACGGAAGTCGCATTACTAAATGGTGTTCGTTCTTCGAACTTTGCAGAGGCGCATCTTTCTGGCGGTGATACTCTCCGCAAGCCTGCTGTCCGGTTGCGTCGGCCGGGAGATTCGCACGACCATGCATGGAGCCATGAGCACGGAGTTCATTTCGGACCCCCGAGGTGCACACATCGAGGTAAATGGTGAGTATATTGGGGACGCCCCGCTAGTTTATAGTTGGCCAAGGAAATATCGCGACGGTTCAGAGTTCAACGACAAGATGACAATCCGCGCCCTCCCGTCAGGGCCGGGACAGTTTCCTCAGAGAAAATTTTTCGACAGCGGATGGAACAAATCCGCAATTCCTTCGCGAGT
The DNA here is from genome assembly GCA_963737195.1 of uncultured Verrucomicrobiae bacterium. Classification (GTDB taxonomy): domain Bacteria; phylum Verrucomicrobiota; class Verrucomicrobiia; order Chthoniobacterales; family UBA10450; genus JBBQFI01. The sequence continues at coordinate 91,592 of CAVTRW010000015.1, read as the reverse complement.
CTATTTCGATATGCACTCGCCGGCCCCTCCGCCGGAACAAGACGAGAACGACTAACAGCGGCACAGCATCCGAAAGAAACTCTGCAGAATCGAATGGGAGTCGCATCTATACTCCGAACTCCGAAAGGCTTCGCGAGCGAAAGTATTCGCCCGCCACGGCGGGCAGGCTGAGCAGGCTATCGACAAGTGCGCAGTTTACCCTCGGGCTTTGCTCGCGGCACGTCGCACTGGCGCGTTGTGAGCCATTTGCTTGCGCTGTTTTGCAGAAACGTTCTCTGCCCGCGATGTGTCTCGATTTGGAATTGAGCGATTGCTCTTGAAGTTAGCTTTGAATTTTTCTTTGCGCATTGAGGTTGTCCTCCATTTCTATGTCCAATTTAGCGGCGAAAGCGAGCTGCGTCTTTTGTAAAAGCTGAAACGCTGAAAGCGGGATGGGGAAGTGACGTGTGACCAGTGACGTGTGACGAGGAGAAAGCTGACAGCTGGAAAACTGAAACGCTGATCCGCCTTCGCCGAGGCTACGGCGTGACAAGTGAGGCGTTGAGGGGAAACGCAGATGTCGATCTTTTGCTTGATCGAATCACGACGTTGTGTCGCAATGGCGGCCAAATCAATCAATCGAAAGGAACACCATGCTCTGGACTATAGTTGTTATTCTGCTCGTGCTGTGGCTTCTCGGCTTCCTCGGCCACGTCGGCGGCGGTCTCATCCATCTCCTCCTCGTGATTGCCGTCATCGTCGTAATCATTAACCTGATCCAAGGCAGACGAGGACTCTGACCGGCAGGTCAGACGTCAGAGGACACAGTCACGGCAAATCAAAGTGACCAGTGACCCGCCTTCGCTAGAGCTACGGCGTGGCAGGCGAGTGACGAGGTCCGGGGCCGGACTGCAAGAAGCGGGCTGCTCTGGGCAATATCCGGCGCGCAGTTCATCATGGGCGGGCCGAGAGTTTTGTATGAAAGAACTAATTAACATAATCGTCCAGAAAACTGGAATCAGTCAGGAAAACGCGCAGAAGGCTGTGCAAGCGATGCTTGGTTTCTTGAAAACCAAATTGCCGGCTCCAATCGCGGCGCAGTTGGATTCAGTCCTTAGTGCGGGAACCAGCAGCGGCGTGAATCCGGTGGTGGTCGGCGCCAAAGCCTAAGTTAAATCGGGAAAATATCGGACCCGATCCACACAGCGTGGGTCGGGCCGGGTGAGGGCAGCGAATTGAGGGGCGACGTGAGATCATGATCTCGAAAATTGTTAGCCGCGCAGCATGTGGCATCGCCGTCGTGTCCACGATCAGGCGCCGACAGCGCGGCGCCCTACAGGTGAAAGCAGAGCCGGGGTCGCATCTATCGTTTGACATTTGATTATCGAAACACTGAGAAGCTGAAAATCTGAGATGCTGTCAGCAATCGCGGGCGCAAATGAAACAAGGCCAGATGTTGCTGCGGGCGGCGGTAAGCGGTTGAGGTGTTTATTGAATGAGCCCGTTTCTAGATCCCATTTCGGCGGCGCACTGTTCGGCCGTTGAACGCTGAGCGCCGCAATGTTTTGAGGCTTGATTCGTAGCCGTGACAGCTTTAAGCCGGTGTGCATATGCAGCCGAGTGAAGCTCTCGGGGTCGCTGCACAGGTGGCGGTGACCTTGGCCGGATTTGCCGGGATTGTAGTCGTCTTTCGGCCGGACTCTGTTCATCAATGGTCGGGGTTGGATAAGCTTCGGCTCCGTATGCTGCTCTATAATTCAGTTTATCCGCTGGCTTACTCGCTGTTCGCCATTCTTCTACTAACGATCGAACCACCGCCTGTGTCGATCTGGCGATGGTGCAGCGGTTTTGTCCTTCTCGCTCAAGTGCCCGGCACCATCTCTTTCCTGATTATCAGGCGTACCTTTTCGAAAGAAGATATTGCCGGCGTGAGCAGAAGTCTTCTTTATCCGCTCGTGGTGCTGGGGATCATCTCTCTTCTGCTGCAACTTATGAATTTGAGGATGTGGAATTGGTTCTGGCCATTTTTCGCGGCCATTTGTCTCCATCTTTTTGTGGCCATGCTGCAGTTCCTGCGCATCGTGCTTCTACCGCCAGAGAAACAACACCGCGAATAAGCGAAGCGATGGGTCTGAGCGTTAGTTTTGATATTTACGCGGGCGAGCTTTCTTTCGAACCGCGGCAAATGCCATGAGACAGGTTCCTATCCCAGCTAATGCGAGAATGGATGGTTCCGGGACGGGGATAACAGTCGTGGTGCCGACGATGATCCCGGCGTTGCCATAGGTGACAGCGTTGCCAATCATATGCAGGCCGGTTTGACCATCGTTTGTGAAATGTACCCAACCGAACACATCGCGGTTTGGATGGCCGCCTGAAAACCCTTGCCCTGTATTAATTCCCAAATAGAAATCGCCAAAACCAATGTTAATCGTGTGCCAGCCATCACCGACCACAGCGAACGGCTGAAACATCCCTGTCGCAATCGTATCCGCGGTGAAAACTGCTAGATTCGGTACGAGATAGTAATCAGCTGCTTCATCAACATTCCCGATGATCGGGGTCAACATTTGCCCGTTCAAGGCAACCCAGAGACTCGTCGGATCGGTTCCGGCTTCGTCTTGGTAAACCGTGAAACGGTAATTCGCCGGCGGGATTGATGTGTCCGGCATCACCATAAAATTCGAATCGATCACTGTGTCCGCGCGCGCATGCGCGATGAACAGTGCGATTGCTGCTGATAACAGACTGAGGCCTCTCATAGATGCATTCCCCAATGTGCCTATTCGAGTCCGAAGCGGCATAAAAAGTCAAGCTGCAAGGGCGGCGTCTCAGGCGAGAAGGCGGAAGAAAGGCAGAAAGAGTCGAGTTGCATGTTTACTCCGAAAGCCTTCGCGAGCAGGTTTCTAACATTCAGTCTCCGAAAAGCTGAGAGCGCCTTCACAAAGTAGAAGGTAGAAGTTAGAAAGTAGAAGGTGAAGTCAGACGTCGGAGATCAGAAGGCAAGGGAAAAGTTGAGAGTAAAAACGAGAAAGTAGAAAACAGGCCTGGCTAATCATGATGGCAGCTTTTATGGGCGGCGCTCTCTCGCTGCACCATCCGTGACAAGCCAAGAGCCGTTTTCTCAACAACTAAGCGCAATCCCACGGACAAGATTCAAATAGCATGTCCCGATTATCTTGAATGCTTAAAGCATTCAAGATAGTAAGATCGCCAATCGTGCCCATTGTCCCCGATAAACAGATTTGCCGGCCAGAAACTTGACTTCTTACTTGTCATGCCATAGCCCCGCGACGGCGGAAAGCAGTTAGGTTCAAACAGAGCTGATCAAGATCTGCTACAGGCGGTTGATAGCTAATCGGGCCCGACTATTCCGGCGAGCACCGAGGCTTTCTTGTTTAGAACGGCCATTGCATCTTGTAGCTCGTCAAAGTCAAACGGTTTGGTCATCATCATGTCCACATTCAGCTCTTCGTAAGCGCTAATTTCCTCGTCCCGAAGATGAGCCGACAGAACGAGGATCTTGCCGCCAAAGTTTTTCGTCCTGAGTCGACGCACCAATTCAAGCCCCGTCACGCGCGGCATCCGATGATCGGTGATGACGACGTCAAAAGGTGTGGGTGCCAGGCCGATCTTAATCAGTGCCTCCCAGCCGTTCTTCGCCGTGGTTACCTTGGAGGCTGGACCTCCCAGCATCATTGCGGTCATGTGGGCAAGGGCTTTTTCATCTTCGACAACCAAAATCTGCAACGGGTGGGTCATGGTTCTGCAGAGGGAGCAGGACGCAGGCCGGATAGGAAGTCGAAGACATAAAGTTTTCGCTACGCCCCAAAGGGAGTTGATAGCTTCCGCGATCGCGCTCGCAAAATTCTGGCGAAGATTTACCTCTTTTGTCTGATGACCAATCATTTTTATCTGGTCCACAGAAGCACCACGCAGCAACCTGAGCGCAGGTCTATTTGGTAACCTGCTTGTGTCTAGCGCCGACAACAAAGGAAACACTTTAGCGCTGCATCCATGGAGACGTTGAATCACCCGAAGCCCGAAACCGCGCACATTCTTTTCCTGGATGCCGTCGGTTATTCTACCCTTCCGTTCGATCGGCAAACTGCTGTTTTCCGCGGCTTGCAGGACATCGTTAACAAAAGCCCTGCCGTGACCGAGGCTGCTTCTCGCGACGAAGTCATCCGCACACCTACCGGCGACGGCATGGCGCTGGTCTTCTTCGGTCAATGCTCGAGCGCGCTCCGCTGCGCGCGCGAGCTGGCGGAACAGATCGAAGGCGGGTTCGCCGTGCGGATGGGACTTCACACCGGCGAAGTGGTGCGCCAGCTCGACGTCAATGGCAACATGAACGTAAGTGGCGACGGCATCAATGTCGCGCAGCGCGTGATGGATTTCGGCGATGGTGGGCACATCCTTATGTCGCTCGCGTTCGCGACCGAGCTTCAGCGCGCGGGCGACCCTGCCGCAGTGGATTGCCATGACATCGGCGTCGCCTCGGCCAAGCATGGAATGCAGATTCATCTTTATAATTATCACCGGCCCGCCGTGGGTACCGCAGACGTGCCTGCTCGCGTGCGGATGGACGATCGTTGGATCCGGCCGCGCGAATTGCGCCTCGGCACGGCAGGCCACAGCCTTATCGTCGCCACTTTGCAGATACTCGGCTGGCTTCTCGCCCGGCCTTTGCAGTGGCGCGCTCACGTGACCCAGATCGATCCCCGCCTTTCGCCTAACTTCAGTGTCATCGACCTGACTGGTCCCCAGATCCGGCGAAACCGCGACCTGCGCGCCCTGCTGCTCCAGTTTTATGTCGTTTGTCCCGCACTCCTCAGTGTTCTCGTGCTGGCCGTCCTGCTTCCTTTCCCCAAGGGCCAGGGAATCAGCGCCACCGCGGCTGTCTTCACCATGATTGGCATGGGCTATCTGGTTTCAATCCTGCTCGGTATCGGCGCGGCCTTTGTCGGATTCGTCATTCTTGCTTTCCAAGACATCGTGCAAGCACCCGCCGTTCGCATCTTTGGTCAATACTCGTTAGGTAACGCCATCACTCTTGGCGCCGTCTGCGCCTGGGCATTCGTTAGTCTATGCGCTGTCTTCCCGCGGCGCCGGCGCCTGCCGGTCTGGCGCGAAGTGACCGTCGCGATGCTGAGCGCCGCGCTCACGGTCGCAATGTACGAGGTTCCCATCGTCCTCGCCTCCAAAGAATCGCGTCTCTATCGAGTCGCTGTGGTCGCGCTAATCTGCTTTCTCTTCGTGACCCTGATTAACGGAATGCGCTGGCGCCGATGGGCGCGGGGATTTGTCTTCGGCCAGGTAACCGGGATCCTCATCGGTCTTGGCCTTTTCGCGTATATCGGATTCGAAAAAGCCCCGCCATCCTTCGCCGGCGAGGTTATCAACGGCGTAACTGGCGGACTTTTTAGCGCCGTTATCTGGGCCATGGCTTTCGCCTTGGCAGAATATTTCGGCGACTCGCGCTCTGCTATCGCCTCCGGCCTGCTCGTCACCATTTTCCTTAACGACCCCGGCAAGACCTGGTTCATTCCCTTTGCCATCCTTTGGATCACTTACGGCTGGATGCGTCACAGATCCCAACCCATTGGATGACTAGTTTGAAAAGCCGAGAGGCTGAAATCCTGAGAAACTGAAATCCTGAAACGCTGCCGAATGAAGTCAGGTCACAGATAAGAATGAATCCCGAAGAACAGAATAAAGTCCTCGATGCGTGGCAAAAGTCCGCGCGGTATTGGGACAAGTATCGGGCGCTCATCACACAGATGTTCGCGCCATTAACTTTTGGCCTGGTCGAAGAAGCGCGGATCGGACCTGGCGATAAGGTGCTTGATATCGGTGGTGGAAGCGGCGAACCATCGCTCACCATCGCAGGCCTTGTTGGGCCAACAGGATCAGTGATGTTCACGGATCCTGTGGCAGGTATGGTGGAGACGGCTCAAGCAGAAGCGGGGCGGCGCGCGCTGACAAATATCCACTTCAAACAATGTTCGGCCGATGACTTACCGTTCGCCGACGGGACATTTGATGTAGCTGTCGCCAGGTTATCAGCAATGTTTTTCGCCGACCCGGTTATCGGGGTGGGGGAGGCGCTGAGAGTCATTCGAAACGATGGACATGTCGCGTTTGCGGTTTGGAGTGTGGAGGAAGCTAACCCTTTCTTTTCGACTGTGAACGATGTGGTCGATCGATTCGTCGAATCTGCTGAACAGGATCCTGATGCGCCGGATGCGTTCCGTTTTGCCAGTCGCGGTAAGCTGGCTGCAATTCTGGAAAAGGCTGGCGCGGAAAAGGTGACTGAACGCCAGCTCAATTTTCAGATTGAAGCGCCAATCTCATTCGAGCAGTTCTGGCAGTTGCGGACTGAGATGTCCGAAAGTTTGCGCAGAAAGACAGCTGGTCTTACCCCAGCTCAATTATCGACGATAAAGCAGGGCGCTGGTGATGCAGCAGACAGATATTTCGTAAGTGGAACAATGAGTTTTCCTGCGGAGACACTAATCGTCACCGGCAGAAAACCCGCCGCCTAAGGGAACTGAAACGCTGAAGAACTAAAACGCTGCAAGCTGAGAAGCTGAGGCGCGTTGGTGCGGCGACGATAATGTTGAAATTCAATGAGCCGTTTTGCGGCTCGTTATTGCGTTAGTCGTATGAAGCCATTCTATTTCCTAAAAACGAGACTTCAGTTTTTGCCGGCAACCGTCCTGATCACTCTGGCAATATCTATCCCGCTCTCTGCGCAAACCGTTACCACGTTTGACGCACCGGGTGCAGGCACCGCCGCGTTTCAGGGCACCTACGCCCTCAATATCGCCCCGTCTGGGACGATCATAGGCTTTACACGGGACGCGAGCAATGTGCGGCACGGTTTCATTCGATCCAACCATGGCAGTTTTACGATCTTCAATGCGCCTGGTGCGGGCACGGGCGCCGGGCAAGGGACGTGGGCCTATGCCACAAACCCGGGTGGGGCGATTACGGGATTCTTCTTTGACTCAGTCAATGTGGCTCACGGCTACGTTCGCTCCAACCAAGGCGTGATTACCGTCTTCAATGCGCCTGGCGCGGGCACGGGCCCCGGTCAGGGTACCTTTGTCTTCAGTCCTGAAATAATTAACGACGAGGGTGCGATCGCGGGACGTTACGTTGATTCGGGCGGGGTGAGTCACGGTTTCCTGCGCGATAAGCATGGCTTCATCACGACATTCGACGCCCCCGGCGCGGGCACGGGCCCAGGGTTGGGTACGTTCAGCTACGGGATCAGCGAAAATGGGGCGGTTACGGGATACTACTTTGATAGCGCCGATGTGGGCCACGGTTTCCTGCGTGATAGGAACGGCGTCATTACCACCTTCGATGTTCCATGCTCCGGCACAGCTCCTCTTCAGGGCACCTATGGTGGTGGCTTTGCTCCGGATGGAACCATCATGGGAAATTTCATAGACGGGAACAATCTGAGTCACGGTTTCCTGTTGGATAGGAATGGCGCCTTCACCACGTACGATGCGCCGGACGCCGGTCACGTCGCGGGTGTGGACGACGGTACCTATCCCTTTGGAATCAACGCCAGTGGCGCGATCACGGGATGGTATGTTGACGATGCAGATGCGAATCACGGCTTTGTGCGCGATAAGCACGGCGCCATCGATGAGTTCGATGTTCCGGGCGCGGGCGCGGGCGTCTTCGTCTTCGGCATTGCTCCAAACGGGGCGGTGACGGGATATTTCTGGGACGCGAACAACGTAGTTCACGGCTTCGTGCGAGAAGCGCATGGACATTAACTCCCAGCCGAGCGATGCCGCTACGTAAGCATCATAGTCTCCCTGAATCATCGCTTACGAAAGAATTGAGGCTGACTGCACTACAGGTCCCAACCCGTTAGTAACTTATCGGGAAAAGTGGTCAGAGCTTTCTGCGGAGCTCGTTAGGCACTCCAAGGCCAGTCTTTCAGTGTTTCGATTGCTTGTAAACAACGCCGCCTTTCATCACGAAAAGCACGCGCCGCACTGCCGTGATGTCTTTAATCGGATCGCCCTCCAGCGCGATAATGTCGGCTTCGTACCCAGGTGCGATCGAACCGATCCGATCGCCCATGCGCATCGCTTCCGCGGCGAGCGAGTTTGCTGAGACCATCGCGCTCATGGGATCAACTCCCGAATCCCGCACGCGATCGATGAACTCTTCGGCGTTGCGACCGTGCGACCCGGCAAGGGCGTCGGTGCCGAAGACGACTTTGAGTCCGGGAATTTTGGCCGCTCGCCTAACGATATCATGGTCGAGATCGACCGCCTTCGCCATCGCCGCGAAACCTTCTTCGGTATAGCCCTCCGTACCAATGAAGCGCTCCTTGTTAGCCATATAATTCTCGATCACGAGCCCAGCTTGTGGATCGAAGTAGGTGCCATGCTCAGCCACCAATTTCAGATCGTCGTCGGTCGCCATGGTGCCGTGCTCTATCTCAGTGCAGCCGGCCAGCGTCGCTGCGCGAACGGCATTCTTATAAGCGTGAACCAGGGTGCGCAGTCCTTGTTTGTTCGCTTCGTCGCAAGCGGCGTTGAGTTGCTCTTGTGAGAGCGTCATGCCGCCACCCTTGCGGATCGATTCCGAGGCAAAGATTTTTATGAGATCCGCGCCCGCCGCTTTCTGTTTGCGCACGAACTCACGAATCTGATCGGGCGTGCCTGTTTTCTCGCCTTGTCCTTCAAGTGGCTGAACCGCAGTCAGGATGCGCGGACCCGGCAAAGCGCCTTTCGCGATCGCATCACGCAGTGGGACGTCCATGGGGGAACCGACACTTTGAACGGTGGTGAACCCGGCCATGAGTGTGGCCCACGCATTTGCAGCCGATTGATACGCGGCGAACTGCGTTGTCGCATCGGTGCCTTCGTTCCTGCCGTCAGGCCCGAAGCTCCACGTGATGTGGACGTGCGCATCGATCCAACCAGGCATGACGGTCAAGCCCCTCAGATCGTAATCGATCGGCGAAGCTTTCGGATCGAGTGCCACAATCTTCGAGTCCTCGATAACGATACGCGTCTCAGGGGAAACGTGCCCGCGCCCATCGAGAAGCCTGTTTGTGGCGATGACGAAGCGTCGCTTTTCTTGCGGTGCGGGTTTGAGGTCGTTTTGTGCCGCGGCGCAAAACATGAAAATGCCTAACGAATAGAGAATGATGGCGAGTGCTCGATGCATGATCGGATTCTTGAGTCTGGGTTCTAAATGTTCAATCCTGATCTGAACGATTGGTGGTTATGGTAGGGCGCGACGGCCCGGTCGCGCCATAGTGTAATTCGAGCGAATAGTCTCTTGCTCTATGTTGATGCGACACAGCCGAAAGCTGCGAAATAATTGCATCGCGCGTTCGACGCAGCGGTGGTGAAGCCGAGGGCGCCTTCACCGACGCCCGAAGGCGGGCGTGCTCCCCGGAATAATTTTTTGCGGATTGTGGAAGTCGTATGTTGCTTATCGAGCCAAAATGATTCGTAAGACCACGCCGGAAAGATTGAGTTTTTTCTCCGACGCGATATTTGCAGTTCTGATCACCGTGCTGGTTTTGGATCTACGGCCACCGGAGCGACCTACCTTCGAAGCTCTCCTGCAACATTGGCCGACGTGGCTAAGCTACGCGGTCAGTTACTTGTTTATCGCTATTGTGTGGGCCAATCATCATTATCTACTGCGCTATGCTACGGAAGCCACACCTCGGTTGATGTGGTTCAATTTCGCCCACCTATTTTCCGTTTCCCTGCTTCCTCTTTCGACCGCGTGGATGGCGGTGAGCAGGCTTTCGCCGCAACCGGTCGCGTTCTACGCCGCCGTCTTTTTCTCGGTCAATGTGACTTACATCTTGTTGATTTGGGAGCTGGTCGAACCTCGAACCGACATAGCTGCGAAAGTTCGCCGGAACATGCGCTATCGTTCCATCGCAACCTTATGCCTTTTCGGAATTGCCGCACTCGTCGCTCTAAGATACCCCTACCTGGGTCTTGGAATTTGTTGTTGCTGCCTGTTGGTTTATCTGAGGCCAGCCGCGCCCGGCGCAAACTGATTACTTACTGGCGATCGTACACGTCAACCTCTGGTTTGCTGACACCAGCGTAGGTTACGGTTGAGGTCAGTATTTTACCGTCCGCCGAGAGTTCCCATCGATCAGTCTCGATCGTCTTGCCGTTCAGCTTGTAAGTCAGCTCGACATGATCGTCGGCTTTGCTGGCACTGACGGTGGTGCCTTTGGCGACGCGTGGTCCGGTGGGCGTGTAATCTTTGCCGTCGAGCTTGAAGTGGAGATGCTGTTTGTAGGCCGGGTTACTAAGCGCGTAGCCGTCTTCCTTCCATTTTGCGATCTCAATGGTGAGCGGCGACATGATCTTGACCGACTTACTTTCCCATGTTCCGACAAGTCCGGTGGTACCGTCAGTGCGCGTCAATATGCTTTCGGTCTGACCGGTAGATCCATCCGGCCGCATGTTCTCATCCATCGTGGTGAACGTTTTTCCGTCCTCCGAGATAGTCCACTTTGACTTGGCCGTTACCTTGCCGTCTCGCTTGTTCATTGATTCCCAGCTATTCGGCCCGGTCGTTTTGATGGACCAAGTATCGCCGTACTTAGTCACGTGGCCTTTCCCATCGAGAGTGAGGGTCTCAACGTCGTCACCAAAAATGAAGCGATATTGGCCGTTGCCGGCATCTTCAATTTTGTATGGCAAACCGTTGAACTGGCTCTTGTCGGGATTCAATTTCCACTTGCCGACGAAGGAAGCGTCGTCCGCGAGTGCGAGGGGCGCAGCGCAGAGGCCGAGCGCGATGATAGCTATGAGGGTGGTGGTGAGTAACTTCATGTTTTTTCTCTTTGTTGGGTTTGGATTTAGGGAAGCCCATCCAAAACCTGTGCACCCTTTAAGAATGAGCTACATCGAAGATCACGCCCTTCGACACGCCGATAAACGCGAGACTCAGGCCGCCGTGGGTCTGAGTCAATGTAAAACGCGCTGAGAGCGCGGCCGTCGAGCGCGGCGTGCATTGCCTTCGATTATCGTGAGAAATTCGGGAGAAATTGGCCGCGTCCTTCTATTTTTAGAGCAAGACGACCCGCAACGATAATAAGAAACGCGATCACGAAACGCGTCCACCCGGGCACTCTGATTCCTGCGGATCTTTTCAGTAGCCATGCGGTGAGCGGGCAGGCGGCAAGGCCTGAGAAAAGCGCGAACCAGCCATTAGTTAGCGGGAGCGGTCCCTCAGTTATGATAAGTCCGAGGCCGCCGATGCCGGCGACAATCGCCCATGCCCAGGCCGCTAACCACCCAGCAATCTGAAGCAGTTTTCGAGTCCATCGCGACGGAGTCATTTGTTTCATGGAAAAGCGTCCAGCTTTTCAATTAGAAGCGCGAAATTGCGAGATGGATTCAGATTTCTCGTTGCACCTTGCTCACCTGCACTTTTGTGGAAATCTGTACTTCCGGCAAAACGAGAAGAGTGCTAAGACGATGGCAGAAAGAAGGCGATTACGATGATGGATCGACGAGAGTTTATTCGCGGCGGTTTGAGCGCTGTTGCTCTGGGAGCGCTCGGAAGTAAAGGCCTGTTGGCAAATCAGCGACCTCCACGATCGTGCGCTGGCTTCCGGTGCACTGCAGATCGGTGCGACAAACGCCGCTGCTCGAAATCCCGTCATCGCCCGCCTCAACAGTGGTCGATGGCATTCCCTTTGCGAACTGGTTCTTTGGCGATGATTACGACAACGACCATATCCCGTTTCATTTTATCCCGGATTATTTCAACGGCGGTCCGCCGCCGGAACCGGCCGAGGAAATCGATGTCGCCGTAGTGGGCGGGGGACTGTCGGGATTAGCTTCGGCCTATCTTCTGCGCCGGCACAATACCGTGCTCTTCGAATTGCGCGATCGTTTCGGCGGCAACGCCATGGGCGAAACGTGGCACGACATCGATTACTCGTTAGGTGGCGCGTATTTTATCACGCCGGATCCCGGGCTCGTTCCTGCAACACTTCTACCACGAGCTCGGGCTGCATCGTCTGATTCGCATCAATAATCCTCCGGACCCGATGGAACTCAACGGCGTCATTCGCGACGACTTCTGGAGCGGGGTAGGGGCTTCCGCCGAGGAGCGGCGAGCGTTTCACCGTTACGCGCAGGTTGTGACCGATATCTGGGAGAATCATTACCCGGATATCCCGTTGTCCAATGATCCGGCGGAGGCGGCGCGCGTGCGAGCGTGGGACATGATCAACTTTCGCCAGGACTTGGAGCAACGCATGGGTATGCCACTGACTCCTTTGCTTGCGGCCGGTGTGCAATCCTACTTTTTCTCCTCGTTTGATGCGCCGATGGAAGATATCTCCGCAGCTTGCGGCTGGAATTTTGTTGCGGCGGAAGAAGGCGGACGCTGGGTTCTGCCCGGTGGAAATTCACGATTTGTTTACGAACTTTGGCGGCGATTGAAGGACCGGGAGGGCGACGTACCGTCGGAATGCCGCCCGCATTTTCTGCGCGGCCGCTGCCGTGTGATTGATGTGCGCCCGCGGGGCGAGCGTCTGCAGGTGACCTACTACGATGCCAGCCAGAACCTGCGCTCGGTCAGCGCGCGCTTTGTCATCATGGCTGGATCGAAACACATCGCAAAGTATGTGCTTTACGATCTGGAGCACTGGGACTGGGACAAATTACAGGCGATGAATCAGCTCTCCACCTCTGCCTATCTAGTGGCGAATGTTCTTTTGCAATCGCCTATCGAACGCGATTTTTACGACTGCTTCCTGCTTGGAGATGGCGTGCATTACCCGATGAATAGCGCCGACTTCGAGCAAAACCCAATCGTTACGGACATGCTGCGTGGCGATTACACGCGCGAGCATGGCCCTCGTAGTGTCTTGACTTTGTATTGGCCGCTTCCGTTCGCCACGGCGCGGTTCTCGCTGATTCTCAATGATCCGTGGAGACATTACGCGGAGTTACTCGCGCCGCAGCTTCGCCGCATGCTTTCGCTGCTTGACGTTCCAGATTCCGCCGTGCGGCAAGTGCGTATTGCTCGTTGGGGACATGCGGTGCCGATCCCGCGTCCGGGATTCATTGCCAATGGCATCGTCGAAACGGCGCATCGCCCCATTGGCAATAATTTGTATTTCGTGAATCAGGACAATTGGGCGCTTCCGGCCGTGGAGAATTCTGTGTTGGACGCGAAAGCGGTCACGGACACGATTCGCGGCATGCTCTAGACGGCAATTCCTTCAATCGCGAGCGCGTTGGAGGGACACGCGCCGTCCTGTCTTACTCTGGGGAGCGCTCGCCGCGGCGAGCTGGTTGTCGGGCCCTCGCAACAACGAACTTTGAATTTTCTGTTCTGGTGGGAAGAGATGAAAGTTCGCAACGGCGAGGCGCCGTTGCCAGCACGCGAGGGCGCCCACCACGGCGGGCAGGCAGTGCACTCCTCAGACAGGAACCTAACGAATTGTCGGGACACTAAGGTCTCTCCCACATTATCCAATTCGTAACTTCCTGATTCAACAACAACTCACGAGAGCGTTGGGTTGGATAACTGCGGGTGGCCCTGCGCGGGTTTGTCGGAAACGGGCGTTCGCCATTCATTCCAAAGACGTCGAGCGCGGCGTGGCGCGTACTTGATGCAGGTATAAAGCAGAACTGGGAAGCCGTAACGTTGCAGCAATGCTACTTCACGCAGTTGGCGATGTTTGGTTACGAGCCCGTTGGCGCCGGGCGTGGAGTTAGCGTGGTATAACATGAGGTCCCGCGGCGGCGGCCAGTAGTTACTCCGAGCGTAAAAGGATCGTGGTAGCTGGCACCAGGCAAGCTCACGCTCGCTCAAAGTAGGAAGCAGTTTGTTGATGACGCGTTCCTCGATCTCACCGGCGAATTCGTTTTGCAGGCAGCGCCTTACTTCTTCGAAGAATTTGATGACGCGATCGTTACAGCGGCAGATGAAGAAACCGCTGTTGATTTCATCCGCCGGAACGCCGGCCGCCTGGAACGCAATATCGCGCTCGCCCAGCTCGGCGATGGCGACGTCCGGGGTTAGCCGGTAAAATTGGATATCGACATCGGACCAAATGATGATGCTGCCCGTGTTATCGCGCAAGCTTTGCACAATCAGCTCCACCTTTTTGCCGACGCACGGAACGAACTGCGGGCTGGTGTAATGGCCTTCGCCGAACATGGCGATGATCTCGGACTGGACGGTGAAGCCCGGCGGGATCGTGGGAAGGAAGTCGTGGTGATAAAGCCTGTTGTGCGAGGGAGTGTGACAACAAAAGATCTTCATATGCGTCCGCCCCGCAAGTCCTAGCGAAAGTGATGCGCCGGTTCAAGAAAAACCGACCGCAAGCCTCGGTACGCGCGCGACGGCCCGTCGCGCAAGAAGGCGGGCGTCTCGGAGAGACGTCCCTACCTAAATTAGGGACCACGCGCCGTCGTGTCTCCGATGAGGCGCCGATGAGGCGGCGACCTCCCGCTGAAACCTAACGAGTGTCTCCGCCAAGAGTCTGTTTTATTTCGGGAATGAGTCTGTCGTAACTGCTGACCATGGCCGGTTCTTGCTGGTTTACGTCGATCAAATAAAATTCCATCGCGCTGGCGATGCCTTTAACGTTGTCGCTGGAAAGACTGGCCGGGGTAAAGGCGGCGGCGAGGAAGCTATCCTGTAACCGCTGCAACGCATTTTGCTGCGTGTAGACTTTCGAGATATCGAAAGCCAGTTCAGGTTTGAGGTAGGACAAGGCTTGCGTGGCCAGGGCCAGGTCCCAGGCAGTGTGTTCGAAGTTCACCGGCCGCACGCCTTCGAAGTGCACGCTCTTACTATAGTGGGCGCTGTCCGCCGGCTCGTTGCTCGCGAGAAATTCATGCAACTCGCGCGCGAGCGTTTCGTGATACTGGCGGTAGCGTTGTGTAGCCTCGCGGTTTGCCTCCATTTCTTCAGCGAAGTTGCGCAGCGCGGCCCGGCCCTGCGCGCGATGCTCGCGGTCTTCGTGCCAATTGTTCGCCCAGAGCGCGAGAAAAACGCCAACGGTGATGAGCGCTACTTCGATGAGCAGATTAAGGAATGACCTCCGATGTTCGTCGCTCTGGCTCATGTGCGAAAGGATGCCCGAATGAGCAGGCGTTAACAAGATTCCTTCGCGAGGCGACGCTGGAATCATCCTCTCCCACTGGGAGAGGGTAGGGTGAGGGCCAGCCGTAGGAATTGTCCACACCTTAATCCTCTCCCTTAGGGACAGGAATGATCGCGAATATTACCGTAGGGTGAAGGTGGAGTTTGCACCGTGCCTTTACCAACAGTGTCGGTCGCCTCGTGGGGCGATGTTACTATCTATCGCCGGGGACTGTTACAGCTATCTTTGTATCTTCAAGACCTTCTGTGAGCATGAGTGCATCAGCCACGACGGTTTTGAATTTACCACCGGCCCCATCCGCGGAACCGGTCGCGGTTGCCTTACTCGCTTTGCTGGTCGAGCCGGATGCATTAGCCGGTTGTGTGATTCGCACCAGGAGCCGGTCAACGGTGGCGGCCTCGCCAGTCGGTGAGCCCGTATGCACGCTTGCGATCGCGGTGAACTTTTGTTTACCACCTTCCATTCGGGTCTCGACGCGGAGCACCAAAAATTTCGCGATCGTTTTCGCGTTTGCTATTTTTCCGCGCCTGATTCTGGCCGGAACGGACTTTTCTTCGGCGCGAACACCAGGCGGTTTTATGTTCGGCGGCGCTGTTTTCTCCGCCGATGAAGTTTGGCAGAGAAGAAGAGAGGAAAGTGCGAGAAGAATTCCGAAGCGTTTCATGTCCGCGTTATGACAGCCGCTGCGTCGATGTCAATAGCGCGTGAGGTATATTCGCACCGAAGATTTTCTCATCACGTCTGGACTCGACGAACTGATCATTCGCCTGATAAATAGGCCCTCATGCAAATCACGAAAATGGTAGGGTCGCATTGCGACGACACGCACACGGCATTTCGCACTGAGCCGCCGTTGACGAGAGAAGTTTTGGATTGTGCAATGAGCAATTTTTTTCCGTCAGGTTGGGGCGATATGTTTTCGACCCAGAACGGTCTGCTCATCGTGGCCCGAGTCGGTATTCCGAATTCGATGGTGCAGGATTACGCGCGCTACCTGACGAGCGCGGAGCGGAAGGTAGGCAAGCTGCACACCGAAGGTGGAGATAAACGACAGGACAGCTTGCAAGAGCGAGCGGCTGAATCAGGGTTACCTCTGGAATAATTCTTCCGCCTGGTCTCTGGGATCGGGACGGATACAGCCGAGGCCGGTCGGAGAGTGAGGCATTGATTGCGTGACGGTTTCACCGTTTCCGAGGCCATCAGGCCGCGGCACTCCGAGGTAATCGGGCGACGAATAGGCAACGCCTATCGCGGCGAGTCGCACAAAGTATTTCAAGAATCGACGGACTACGGTTCGGTGATGGCATGCAGACAAACCTCGAAAGCAACCTTGCTGAATCCACGCAGAAGAGGGAGATCCATCTCGAAACGGCGACTCCGCTTCGCGTACGGCTGGCGCGATTTTTAAGCGATCGCCATGCCTATCGGGAACGCCCGGATTATTTGCCGGAGTTAATTGTTCTGGGAATGGTAATCATCGCCGCGACATGGCCCATTTTGTCGCTGGCTTCCGCAATGGCCATGGTGCGGTAAAGTCCGGCAAATTTGAAAACCGGCGGGAGGTCCCGTGAGTCTCCTGATTTTTGCCTACTATCTTGCGTTGCGCCTAATCGACGACTGGTAAGGCCGAAAAGGTGGCAGTCGCTGCGTGGCGAAACGCCGCCGCCGCCTTACCTTCGAAGCGTAACGGGTTGCGCAAGAGATTGAGCTCGCGCACCGGAGCTGGTGACGCGAACGGCACCGCCACGCATCCGTTCGTGAACTCGCTCTCGGTCATCATTTGCGGCACAATCGTCACACCCATTCCGGCTGCGACCATTCGAGCGATCGTGGCCAGTTGTGCGCCTCGCACCGTCAGCTCGGGATGGAGATGATTTTTCTCCAGCAGATCGCAAACCTGCGCAGCGAGACAATGCACTTCGTGCAGAAGCAGAAATTTCTCCGCTGCGAGATCGCTCCAGCGGATCGTCTTTCGCTTTGTCAGCCGGTGTTTCTTCGGCAGCAAAACACAAAGCGGCTCTTTGCCTAACAAATGGCGTTTTAAACCGGACGTTTCACCGCAAGTCGAAGCGAGTGCGACGTCGAGCGTTCCGTCCTCCAGCCGCGCCGCGAGAGTTTCGGTTGTGTCTTCAAAGATTTCGAAAACGACTTTCGGATGCAGCCGCTGAAATTCTCCGATCAGTCTCGGCAAAACATAGAGCGCGATCGTGGGAATGGCGCCGACGGCGAGGCGTCCGGCGACTTCGTGCTTCAAATCGTCTACGCAACGATGCGCATCGCCAATTTCGACCAGAATCTTGCGCGCATAATCGAGCAGGCATTTGCCGGCTTCCGTCACCACGACCGAGCGGGGCAGCCGATCGAACAAGCGCTGGTCCATTTCCGCTTCCAGCTTTTGAATTTGCTGGCTGAGCGAGGGCTGCGCGACATGTTCGCGCACAGCCGCGCGGGAAAAGCTGCCTTCATCCGCCACAGCTACAAAGTAACGCAATTGATGAATCTCCATCGCAGGAAGGATTGACAACGAATGGTCCGCCTGCGTTCGGGAGTTGTCCAATGGCGGCGCAAGTTTGCGCTGGATCAAAAGGAAGCAAAGAGGACGCTGCCAAGGCCGGAACTCATTGAGACAATGTAAAGATTGTGTGACTTGGACGCAGGCAAGTGTGACAACCGCGATTGAAATATCGTTTCGGAATGCGGGCCGCGGTTTACCTTATTCTCGTTAGGCGAACGTCGCTGCTCCCTTTAGGGCGAATTCCTGATCGCCGCAAGATGAGAGCGACCTATGAGACTTGATTGATTTGGCGGTTGCGGGTGGCGGAAGACGGTTCTGTTCTCACTCTACGATTCTTTCGGGCCGGTATTCTTCGCTTTTCGACGCAACTGTGGTTGATTAGTTCCTCTAATCCATGAGTTCGTTTCATCAGGCGTTATCGAAGAATCAAAAACGGCGTTCCAAGCTGCAACAGCCTGGTCCTGTCCCGGAACCGCCATCGCCACCAACCGAAAAGAAGAAGAAATCGAAAATATCCGGGCAGCCTCATAAATTCGAGCGAGGCGACCGATAGATCGGCGAAGAAGGCCTGGGCCTGAGAATTCAGGAACCGTTGTTTTGAAAGAATCGCGAGACGAAATAGGGCTCACTGAAAGCCGGGCTTTGCCGACCCGCGCGCGAAATTTTTGTTGTTAAGCGTCTGTGGCCGAAAAGCGAAATGCGTTTTTTCAAGATGCGATGTTGCGCAAGATAGAGCGCGCTGTTTTGGGTTATGGTTCGGTACAGCATGGTATATCCTTTTCGGTGACTCAAAACAACTTAAGGCCTCAACTGTCATATCCCTAATTGTATTTGGGACAGGAACAGTTTGAGGTTAGACGTTGATTCTTGAGAGAATGACTGCCGCTATGCCAAAAAAAGATCCGAATGTTTCGCGTTGTTCTCGCGTTCTCGTGCTGGTTGACGAATCGAATGTAGGTAGCTCCGTGCGAACGGCAGGACGCGGACTGGATTGGTTGAAGCTGCGTGATTTTCTAGCCGGGCCAAACACCGGCCGTGAACTGATCGAGATGGTGGTGTATGCGGGATTGCCGCCGCCGATCCCAACCTGGCAGGAGGAACGCGACAAGAAGAACAAGTTCATGCATTGGCTGCGCTCCAATGGATTCATGGTAGTAACAAAGGATGGTGCGCCGGCCGAGGAAGGTCATTACAAGGCGAACGTGGATGTAATGATGGCGATCGACGCGCTCGAGCTTTCGGTCGAGATGGAACCTGACGTGGTTATCCTTGTAACGGGCGACGCGGATTTTGCATATCTCGCAATCAAGTTGCGCCGGCGCGGAATCCGGGTGGAAGTTGCATCCGTTGCGCAAAATCTCAGTAACATCCTAAAATCGGCGGCCAATGATGTGATCGATCTCGCCCCGCTCTTTCGCACATTCGAAATCATGCCCGCGCGCGAAGATACTCGCGCGTCTGCCGCGCCAGCGCCTCGGCGAGGAAATGCGCAGCGGCGCCGCAGCGCTGATTTGCGCGCGTGACAGTGGAAATAGCAGCTTAAGAGCTGCGCTGGCGAATCGGGCTAGCCGTTATCTGACCCGACGGAACCAACACAAGGTCCGGTCGATCTGCCGCGGACCAGAATACTGTAACCGGCCGAAATGATTCGTCGTACTGCCTCTCCGCTGGCGGGATCTACGACGAGAGGATCGTCGTGCACGCCTTGTTCAATTTCCAGCTCGCGCACTGGCTTTGTGGGATCGGTCGTCTCGTAAATATAAGTTGGCATTATGTCTCCTGGTCCTTCACTTTCTTGGCAATGGGTCTTTAACCTAATGTTATTTATGCCGGTTCGGCAGGAGCGCCGCTGAGCTCCTCGGCTAGCTTTATCTTCTCCCTTGGAACGCGCCTGAGATTTCTAGTTAGGTGAACTTTCGATAAGGTCCAAATGATCCACTTTGTCGGATCGAAGTTCCATGGTTTTACCCCGTTGCGATAGTCATGTTGAAACTCGTGGTGGTAGTTATGGTAGCCTTCACCCATGGTGAAGAGAGCCATGAGCCACGAATCGCGCGCGGAACATTTGGTGGAATAGGGCTGAGTCCCGAAGACGTGGCAGGCGCTGTTGATCAGGAATGTGCAGTGCTGCAAAACAACGATTCGCGCAACGCCTGCAATCAAAAAGGCACCGAGCGCGCCGACCCAGCCATTCCATAGGGCACCGGCAATCGTCGGAAGAACAAAGCTGACGATGACAGCGATGAGCTGGACGTTGCGATGCTGCCAGCACACAAGCTTGTCTTTCAACAGATCGGGAACGTTATCGTAGGATGGATCGCCGTTGAGCTTAAAGATAAGCCAGCCGATGTGGGCGTACAGGAAGCCTTTCGATATACTGTAAGGGTCGTCATCGTGATCGACATGCTTATGGTGGCGGCGATGTTCGCTCGCCCACATGAGCGCTGAATTTTCGAACGCGCCGGCGCCGAAGATAAGTGTGAAAAGCTGGACTGGCCGGCGCGCCTGAAAAGTGAGATGCGCGAAGAGACGGTGATAACCGAGACTAATGCTGAAGCCGGTAGCGGCCAGCATAATAAAGAAGAGCAATACTTGGAAGGTATCCAATCCAAATTGCCAGAGATACCATGGCACGATGGTCAGGGTGAGGGCGAGCGTTCCAATAAGAAACGAACTCGTCGTCCAGTTGATACGTTCGAAAGGGAACTGGCGCGCCATGCGGATCGGCCATGGCACAGATTTTAACTCCGATGTTGTCGTGTGATGATTGTCCATTGTGTCTTTATCCAACTGAGTTACTCCTTTGGGACGGATAGTAGATAAGAAGCGTGGGCGAGATTGCTCCTTGTTCGGATGCGCCGCGAGGCGTAGAGCGAGCCGTTTTGTGTAATTGCAGAATCCATCGTGTTCCAACCTACGGGACCGCGTGTTCGCCTAACTGCTCCGCTGATACCCGGCTGAGGGCCTTCGTCACTGCGGCATCAAGTGTCTGGATGTTGATCGGTTTCTGAAGATAATCAGCAAACCCAGCTTCCTTACTCCTAGAGATATCTTGTGGCATCCCATAGGCGCTGATCGCGATCGCTTCCAGAGTTGGTTGCCGTTCTCTTAGAGTCGCAAGCAAGTTCCAACCGTTGCCATCGGGCAGCCCGAGGTCTGCAATCAACAGATCGAACTTCTCATCATTCGTTAGGTCCAAAACTTCCCGTATGGTCGCAGCCGAACTCACGGAGTGGCCTCGCGATTGTAGCAGACGCGTGAGGCATTCGCGCGCGTCACCATGGTCTTCGACCACGAGGATCCGCCGCGGGACGACCTTCGCCGGCGGACTTGCTTTGATCCTTGGTGGCGCCGCCAGCTCTATCTGTGGTGTGCATTTGAACTCGAGAATAAAGGTGGTGCCGCGATTCTTTCCCTGGCTTTGTGCGGTGAGTTTCCCTTCGTGAGCCTCGACGAGCGACTTCGCGATGGAAAGGCCCAGACCCAGGCCGCCGTATTGCGGATGAATGGATGCGTCCGCCTGCTCGAAAGGCAGGAAGATGCGAGCGACGTCTTTCGCCTCAAGACCGATGCCGTTATCGTGAACCAGAATAATAATCCGACCGGCGGACGTATTATAGCTGGCGATGTCGATTACACCGCCCTCGGGAGTAAACTTGATCGCGTTCCCGATAAGGCTGGATAAAATCTGGTAAAATTTCGTGATGTCGGCGTGGACGTGGTGTTCCCACGCGTGCAGCTGCACATCCATCGAGATTTTCTTTGGCTGCCGCTGACTCTCCAAGTCTTCAACCACCTTTAAAATCACATCGTGTGCATCGATCACCTGTCTCTCGAGGTGAACTACACCTCTGGTCAGATGCGTGATATCGAAGAGTTGATCAGTTACGGAGGAGAGGAACTGGATGTTGCGGCGGATGTGTGCGATTGCCGACTTATCGAACTCGACTGAATTTTCCGGCCGACTCATTGCCGTTGTCAGATCATGGCCCAGGTCGAGCAAATCCAGCATCGCCGAGATTTCAGCTAAAGGAGTCCGCAGCTCATGTGAAACGACGGCGAGAACATTATCTTTGGCGTCATTCGCGAATTCCAGGCCCACGAGGTGGTTCCTGGCGGCCTGCTCTGTTTCCACGCGCGCGCTAATCTCCCGGATATTGCACTGGATGACTTTCTCGCCTTCAACATCGTAAACGTTGCTGACAAACTCCACCTGCCTTCGATCACCGTTACGGGTCTGAAGCGGCAAATTCTCATAGCGGACATATTCTGTGCTCTGGAGGACGGCAAACGCGGCTTTGCTCGCGGCAACATCCTTGAATTCTCCGATCTCCCAAAGATGCCGGCCAAACATTTCTTCAAACGGATAACCCAAAAGATCGAGCAAAAATGGATTCGCGTCGGTAATGTTTCCGGTCTCGGCGTCAAGAATCAGAATCCCGTCCTGCGCGGTTTCGAAAAGCCGGCGATAACGCAGCTCAGATTTTCGCAAAGCGTCCTGTGCGGTTGATCTAGTCCCTGTTTCCCCGCGCTGGTCTCGAACTCCATTCGCTTTCATGAATTCAGCGTTGCTGTCATGCAAATGTTAGTGTTAAGCAGACGCGCAATCGGGCATTGCGTTTTTGCCGCCAGTGCGGCATCGATGAACTGGTGTTGGGATGCATTCGGTACCCTGGCGCGGACATCGAGGTGTATGCGAGTGAGAGTCCAGCCAGCTTTTAACTGCTCTAGTGTGGCGATGGCGGTGGTGTCGATCTGCTCGGCGTGAAGTCCGGAAAGTCCAAGCTCGTTGGACAACGCCATCGAAAAACATCCCCCGAGGGAAGCAGCGATGAGCTCATCTGGGTTGGTTCCGATTCCACGCTCAAAGCGAGTTCGAAACGAATATTGTGTGCCTTCAAGCACGCCACTCTCAGTGGTCATCGTCCCGTTGCCTTCTCGTAAAGAGCCTTTCCAAATAGCTGACGCCTTACGATCCATCGAAAAGAGTTTTAGGGGAAAGTTGCCGCATTGCACTTGATACGGAGATGGACAAAACCCGCCAATACCTTCTTTCTTGGTCAGTAATGCTTTTTAGCTATAGTTTGGGCAGTCGCATCGCTCCCCGGGGAGGCGCTACTATTATGGAACTGCGTCATCTTCGATATTTCGCTGCGGTGGGCGACGCCCTTAGTTTTACAAAAGCGGCGGAGGCACTGCGCCTCGCGCAACCCTCGCTCACGCGGCAGATTCAGGATTTGGAAACCGAAATCGGGGTGCGATTACTTAATCGCAGCAAGCGGCAGGTAAGTTTGACTCCGGAAGGACGATCATTTCTCTCCGATGCAAAGAGAGTTCTCGCCCACAGTGTAGACATCGTCGAATCAGTCCAGCGCCTCAGCCGTCATGAAACTGGCGCGTTAAACATTGGTTACGTCGCCAATCTTTTTCCTCCTCCTCTTCCCGCGGCGCTCGCTGCCTTTCAACGCAAGTTTCCGACTGTTTCAATAAACCTTTTTGATATGACCTATGGCGACCAATTTCGCGCGATCGAAGAAGGCAAAATCGATCTTGGCTTCGTGGGATCGAGGAAAACAATCGAAGAGCGTGGATTGCAATTTCGATCGATCGGGGTCGACAAAATCGTTGTCGCACTGCGCAAAGGCAATCCTCTGCAGAAAAAAGCGGTGGTGAAATTGAAAGACCTGAGAACGATGTTTTTTGTTGGCATGTCCGAAGAAAGCTATCCCGGTTACCGCGATTGGTTGACCACAACCTGCCGGGAAGGGGGCTTTGCTCCGAAAGTTCTTCAGGACGTCGACATCGAGCGGATGGTCATTCAAGCAGTAGGAGCGGGGCTTGGTGTGGCGCTTCTGCCCGAGCAAGTGGAGAAACTTCCGCACGAAAACGTCGTCTTTCGGCCTTTGGTTCCGGCCGGTGCTAACGCAGTCCTATATCGCATGGAAAGGTGAAAACGCTTCTATGGCGCTGCGATCCTATGTCGAGATTGTGAAAGAGCGGAGCGCTAGCATGCGGTAATTGATGATGCTTCGAAGCAGTCGCGCTAGATTTAAGCGGAGCTAGCCTTGCCCGCGCCAGGCTCCATTCGCGCAAGGATCAATCGCGCTATCGCGTATGATGGACTTATAGCCGGCGGCTGCGATTCGTCTGATTGCTTCTCCCGTTAGGGGATCGATAACCCGCGGGGCATCAAAGACACTTTGTTTAATCGCAAGCTCACGAACCGGCTTGGTGGGATCGATGGTTTCGTAAATGTAAGTGGGCATTTTGGTTTGTTTGTTTATTGCCTGCAACCGGCGGCATCAGCCGCTTTTTGGGCAGTCTCTGCGCTATTTCGCAGAAGTGAATTGTTTCAAATCAGATTTAAGACGTCAGCTTTTTTGAAACTGAAGAGCCACGGGCCACTAAGTTTGGACGGCTGTGGCCGGAGTGCCGAAGAATCCGCTCGTGGCGATGTAGGCAACATTTTTTGCCCGAGCTACCTCGCAGTCGACCAATGCCGCAGTCGTCTCTTCCCATGTCATTAGATATTTGAGGACGACCGGATGGATGGCGTGTGAGACTTCGGCGTCTCGAATGATTTCGTTGAATTTACTTTTGCGCATTTGGATCTGATTTGTTGTTAGGTCGATGTCAGCGGCCATTGTCCCGAAAAACTCGCGCCAGTGTCAGAGAGTGAAGCGGCAATTGTCGCCGTTGAGCGGGTGCTTGTTCGTCGGGCACGAGGCGATGTCGCGGAAAAAAAACACATCGTGTCGGCGCTTGGTCGTGCGCGAGATAGAGCACGCCGTTTCGCGAGAGGGATATTTCCATGAATTGTCGCTGGTGCAGAGAGAAGGGCCGCACCCGCGGTCGATTGACGCTGCGATCGTTGACGTGGCAATCTACGGCCGCGATTGCCTTTTACCTAATGTTATTCCGACTATTTGGCGCGAAGATTACGCCGCTTTCTTCTTGCTTCGCACCGTCGGGAATGGAACTACCACGGCGCCTTTCCCATTGTTGTCGAAAGTTGATTCGAAAGTCAGTTTTTTGTTGATGATTTCCGTGAGCGCAATGTCCGCTTCGCGCGTGCCCGGAGGAACTTCGACCAGCGGGCGATGACCGAGGGCAAGCTGGCGAACGCGGCGCGAAACCACATTCACCAGAATTTGTTGGTTAGGTATTACTTGCGAAGCAGCGTCGATAAGATGGGCTTTCATAGATGTGATATCAGGCAAGGATAGGCTTCCTTCGGCACATGAAGTCACCTGGGGTTTGGTGATTCGTAAGAAAGCAACCAGCAACACCTTCGTCCAGAAAGTGTAAAATCACAAACTTTAATTCTCAGCGAGCGCCATGGCGATCTGGTTTCGTCTTTCGAAGAATCTTTCGGCTCGTTTGTTTCTTGACCAGTGGCTGGGACAGCAAAGAAACTTGAGCGATGACAACTCAAGATGTAATGACCTCTTCACCCGGTCGGCAGACCATTATCGTTAGGCCGGGCCAAGGGAAGCTGCTCGAAGCGTTCGGCGATACGGTGCAGGTGAAGCTGAGTGGAGAAGAGACCGGCGGTTCCTTTGCTCTGGGCTTCGGCACGACTCCGCCCGGGCATGGGCCGCCTCCGCATATTCATCATCGCGAAGATGAATTGTTCATTGTGTTGGAAGGAAGCTTTCGTTACCTGGGTGAGAACGGCTGGTCTGAGCCGGTGGGGCCGGGCGGGATCGCTTATACGCCGCGCGGTGTGCGGCATACTTTCCAAAACTGCGGGACGACGACGGGTAAACATTGGGTGTTGGCGACGCCGAGCGGGTTCGAGAAGTTCTTCAGTCAATGCGCTGAGGTATTCGCGCTAGGCGGTGTGCCCGATATGCAGCGCATCATTGCGATTGCGACGGAGCACCAACTTGAGTTCGTGCCGCCGCTCACTCCGGTGTAACTGGCATCGTGATTCGGCGGCGAAGAGGGAGACGTCGGCTGCGTCCGGCTGAATCGACATTCCATCATAGCGTTTATGTGATCCTCCTTTCGAGGCGCGCATTCAAGGAGCCAGCAATCCTGCGTCTCAATCCCAAACGCGATCCGAAGAAGCCGGCGATCTACGTTGGAATGACAGGCTTGCCGGTTGATCATCGCTTTGAGAACCACAAGAATGGATACAAGTCCGCGCGACTCGTCAGGAAGTATGGCGTGCGATTGATGCCGGAACTATACGAGCATCTTAATCCGATGCCGTTCGAGGCTGCCGCGCAAATGGAAAAGGATCTCGCGGAAGATTTGCGCAACGAAGGTTACGCAGTCACGGGCGGCACTTAGGCACTTGCCGATCCTATAGCAAAGCCAGCGCGCCGACTGCAAGGAACGAGCCGACCGCCTAACGAGGCCCGTCTGTCTTTCGAAGCCAAGAAATGCATCGCATTTCGCAAGCTACGGCAAGCGCTCATTGAATCGCGGTTCAAATATTGAGTATGAAAACCCGATCTTTATTCTGCTTTTGTGTGGCGATGACTGTGCTGGGATTGTCGCTTGGCACGCTGAGAGCGCAGAGCGTGTCATTTGATTTCGATAACGCACCTCTGCACACGCCTTTCCCTCTTAACCTGACAGCAGGTGGAATCACCGCACACTTCAGTGCTAATCCTGTCTTCTACAACTACTCGATCCAGAGGGCCGATACGCTGGGTTTCACGCCGGCCGGCTTTTCCGGTTACTGCATTTATCCGAGCTCGGTCTTTCTCTGCGATCTGCTGATTTCCTTCGATCACCCGCTCACGGCTGCGTCCATCCTGTACGCGCCGGAGGAGTATGCGACCGACTCGTCCTGCACGATGCGCATCACGGCCTATATGGGCAGTACGTTGGTCGGCACGAGCACGCATCAGATTCAAGAGCCGGGAACATGGCCCACTGGCACGTTGTCTTTTAGTTCGATGCAGCCGTTCGATAACGTCGTCATTCACTACGATCACGCGCCGCCAACGGGAGGCGACTATGGCCCGATTTTTATGGCCGACAATCTTCTGGTTACGCCAACGCTTGCTCCGACCGCCCTCACTGCGGTTTCGCGCAAGACGCACGGCGCGGCGGGCGACTTCGACTTGAACCTGCCGCTTTCGGGAACTCCGGGAATTGAATGCCGTGGCGGTGGCGCGATGGGCGATTACACGATCGTGGTTACTTTCGCTAATGCGGTTACAATTGCCGCAATGCCGCAAGCGGAAGTCACATCAGGCGCGGCGACGATCGGCACGGGAGGAGTTGCGAACGGCGGCGCGGTTACTGTCAATGGCGCGAGCGTCACCATTCCGCTAACGAATGTAAGCAATGCGCAGACGGTCGGCGTTACTCTGCGTAGTGTGAATGACGGCTCGCATTTTGGCGATGTCGCGATCTCGATGAGTGTGCTAATCGGTGATGTAAGTGGCAATGGAGTCGTTAACGCGAGCGATGTCAGTGAAGCGAAGTCACGGGCGGGTCATCAGGTGGACGCGACAAACTATCTGGCGGACGTAACCGTGAATGGTGCTATCAATGCAAGCGATGTCTCCATGGTAAAAGCTGCATCGGGCACGGCATTACCTTGATACGAACGGGCGAAATGTTCGGCCTAACGAATCGCGCAGCTTCGTCGGACGCGCTTGAATAGCATGGAAATAACGGCTGTTACCTGGAGTGCGGGCAGAGCAATATCAGGCATCAAGTTGCTGGGAATGTCGCTTCCAAAAGAAGAGAAGGTATAAAATCCCGAACCAGAACAACCAGATGGAGAGGTTAAAGGTGATAGTCGTGATAAGTGCGACCCAGGAATCGAAGACGGCAAGGTAATGCACGGTGGGGCGCGATAGATGTTCTGCCGGTAGAGCGCGTAATGCCTCGACGACGCCTGTTTTCACATTCGTTTCCACCAGCATCTCACCCAAAAGCACAAGCATGCCGACGGTGTAAGCGAAAAAGGTGAAGACCTTGAGCGCGAGTTTTGCTCCATGCAGGAAGTAATAGATGGCTACTACCATTCCAAAGTTAATTGTAATCATTTGCGCGAACCAGGTTACTTGATGTTCCGTGATCGAGCGCCCAAGATTGAGAAGATCGAGTTCCGTCACAACGCACCGTCTTAGTGGGTTCTGAGGCGATTAGCAAGACTGCACCGCACGGCGACGTTGAAGTTGGCCCTCTCCCTCGAAGAGAGGAATGAGTATGCCTATTAAGGGGAGGCTAGCCTGAACAGCCGGATCGCCTTATCATCGACGAAACTGCTTGGAATTAGTAGAACAAGAGGCGAGTGTTGGACACTTATGGGACACAGCCAAGGTAGAACAAACGCAAAGAAACGGGCGGCCCGCCGCAAAAAGACCGAGCGTCTCGCTGCAGCCAAGAAGAGTAAAAAGCCGCAGGCCAAGTAGCGGCATCGCGCGTCTTTTGTTTCGAGGGACACGCGTAAATGCCACTCCAGCTCGGAGCGTGTTTATGGTAAGCGCGCCGACGGCGCGGCGTCCTCCATTGTGTAGTTGGGCCGGCAGTCCGTGCATGATATTTGCGGCTTCGCCGCCTGTTGGGACCGCCCGCGGGGGAGATCATTCGCCTTTATTGAATCGACCTATTGCTCGTTAGGCACACCTAGACTGGCGAGGCCATATCGATAACGAAACGATACTTCACATCGCTCTTGAGCATGCGCTCGTAGGCTTCGTTGATCTGCTCCATCTGGATCATTTCGATATCGCAGGCGATGCCACGGTCGGCGCAGAAGTTGAGCATCTCTTGAGTCTCGGGTATTCCGCCGATGAGCGAACCGCCTAACTGTCGTCGCGGCACAATCAAGCGCGCTGCTTCAATTGGCGTCGGGTTGGGCGGAATGCCGACCAGCACAAGAACTCCATCGCGCTTTAACAAGGCTAGGTAAGCGTTCAAATCGTGATTGGCCGAAGCGGTGTCGATGAGGAAATCGAAAGTTCGTTCCGCCCCACTCATTGCGCGCCATGTGCAGATCGGAATTACAAACGCCGCAGTAAAGAATATCGAGCTGCACATCGGTCGCCGTCGGTTCGCGGCGTTCGAATGAAAATGGTTTCAGCGGCGCGTGCGCGACGTGGCTGCAATAACCTTTGGTTGGTTGCATGCTACATCCCTGCCGATGGAACGAATGGAAGTCAACCGCGTGCCCGAGGCCTTCGCTCGGATAGCGAGTAACACGCGCCGCCTAAGGGGCTAATCCAGCGCCTGCACAATATAGCTGCCCTTTTGCTTATCGTTTCCCAATTTGAGAAGGCCGCGCTCTTGCGCTTCGAGCAGCAGGTCGTTAAAGGCGTGGAAGCCATGCGCGCGTTCGTTGAAACCTGGATTTTGCCTTCTCATGGCCTGCTTCAAATAGGAAGCGTGAATTTGATAATCCTCACCGCGCTCTGCTCTAAGTGCTTTCAACGTCCTGCTCAAGAGATTGAGCGCTTTGTCGGCGGTTGGTCCGCGATTCTTATCACCGTCGGATTTCGCCGCGGACGTTTTCGCGGGAACACTTACAGGTTTTCTCGCTTGCTCACCGCGGACAAGATCATCGTAATAGATGAACTCGTCGCAGTTAGCAACGAACAGATCGGACGTTGATTTCTTTACGCCGACACCGATAACCGTCTTGTTATTCTCGCGGAGCTTGCTAACAAGCGGCGAGAAGTCCGAGTCGCCGCTGATGATAACAAAGGTGTCGACGTGACCTTTCGTGTAGCAAAGATCAAGCGCATCAACCACCATGCGGATATCGGCCGAGTTTTTGCCGGACTGCCGCAGATGAGGAATCTCGATCAGCTCGAAAGCAGCCTCGTGCAGGCCGGCCTTGAAAGTTTTGTAACGCGCGAAGTCACAGTACGCTTTCTTGACGACAATGTGCCCCTTGAGCAACAAGCGCTCGAGAACCTTGCCGATATCGAATGCCGGAAATTTCGCCTCATGCGCACCGAGAGCGATGTTTTCCAGATCCAGGAAAACCGCCATGGTCGCGTCGGAATCGTGCACGCTCATCGGCAACCCCGCATCACACCTTGCTTTTGTCTCAGTTCTTCGAAAGCCATGCCTGGACTTTAGCGAGATTTCGTCGGGTGCGAAGCGCAAAGTCTTGGATATGAAACTGGTGCGATTTACCGCCTAACGAACAAAGGCGGGAGATCTTCGGAAACTGGAGGGAGGCGCGCCGTCGCGTCCGAGAAGAGGCGCCGACTCCGAAAGCTTTCGCGAGCAGGCAAGCGCGGCGCCTCCAGGCTAATAGCAACCTTATGACGACCGGCTCCAAATCATCCCGTAATCGATCTGGAACGATCGAATGCTTATTGTTAGCGTGATTTAACGCGGTCATCCCGAGGTCGCCGCGGCGACCGAGGGACCCCGCGAAATCAGACCAACCTTCATGAGATCGAGATTTCCCTGGATCATCTACCTGCTCGTACTGGTACTCATTCTCGCCTTCATGTTCGCGCCTATCGGCTCAGTCGTCGCGTGCGGTTGGATCGCGAACGCGCATGGATGCAAGGTCGATGAGGGCTCGGTGCATCCCTGTATCATTAACGGAGTCGATCGCGGTGAGTTGCTGTATCAGCTTGGTGTTCTCGGCTGGCTGATGCTGGTTACGCTCCCGGCCGGCGCTTTCGCGATCGCCGCGTGGATCGTTATTCTCGTTCTTCATCGCATGCGCTGGCGCAGTAGATCGGCGCAGACGATTTAGTCTTGTTTGTTAGGTCTCGAAGGAGCATTGCTTTCCCGCGAGGAATTGTTATCAAATAACCGAAGCCAACAGGAAATGCAGAATGGCGGAACTAGGTCCGACTGGCAATGGCTGAAACGTTACCGTGTCTGGGATGCTAATCGGAAAATCTTTGTCTATCCGGAGAACTGGATCGAACCGGAGTTACGCTCTTCACCAACATCGCGCATGGTTGTGCGAAAAGTGCGGGCCATTGTTTGCAAACGGCCGCACCGAAAAGATGTGCGCGTATTACTGCAGGGGCGAAGTGGAAACGGCGCTCTCGCTGTTGCACACAACCTCGCTCATGACCTGGGACGCGACCTGTATCACGTCGATCTGCGCGCCATCGTCTCCAAATACATCGGCGATACCGAAAAGAATCTGAAGCGCGTTTTCGATGCGGCGAAGAGAAGTGACGCAATTCTTTTTTTCGACGAAGCGGACGCGCTTTTCGGAAAGCGCAGCGAGGTAAAAGATAGTCATGACCGCTATGCCAATATTGAAGTGAACTATCTACTCCAGCGAATGAAGGCTTATGGCGGCATTTCGATTGTGGCCAGCAGCCGGCGCGCAGCCATTGATCCGGCATTCCTTCGACGCCTGCGTTTCACGATTGCTGTTCGACCGAAAAGCGAAGAAGCGGGGCAGCGCCTAGGTCGCTTCACATTCATTGACCAGGCCCGCGACGACGGATAAGACGGTCGTGTGAAAAGCGACAAGCCACGCCGCGCCAGCTATGGTCCGTGGCTTGTCGGCCTGGGCGCGGCCTTGTGGGGCACCGAAAGCGCATGGCGCATTCCGCTCAACGAGCTATTCGATGCCAAGGTGATCGTGTTTTGGGAACACGTTCTCATTCTGCTCATGTTATTGCCGCTCTTACTCTCAAAGCTAGCGGACTTACCAAAGATCAGTGCGCGCACGTGGGGTTACTTGATCTTCTCCGCCTTCGCAGGCTCGGCCGTCGGCACCGTTTTTTTTACGATGGCCCTCAAGTATGGGAATCCCACCGTCGTGAATGTGATTTTGAATATCCAACCGGTCATCTCCACGCTCGGCGCGTTCGTCCTCTTTGGCGATCGCCTGACTCCGCGCTTTTTCTTTTATGCAGGGATCGCAATCCTCGCCGGAATCTTTTTATCGGTCGAACATCCCACGCTCATCGGCGAATCGTTCGAGAAAGCGGGGTTGAATCTTGGAACCGGTTACGCGCTCGTGTGCGCGTTGTTCTGGGGACTCTCAACTGTAGCTGGTCGCGGCACGATGATCGGGATGCCGTTACGTCTCGCCGCAAGCCTTCGCGTAGCTATCGGGTTGGTCTGCATGACCGTGATCGTTCTGATCTACGGTAAACTGAACAGCGCTTCCCTTTGGCCTCCGGCCGCACAAGCGCACATGGGCAAGGCAATCATCGCGCTTCTCCTTCTCGCCTCGATCTCCGGCGGCATCCCGCTTCTCATTTATTTCGAAGGACTGCGACTGACGCGCGCTTCCACCGCCGGTTACTTCGAGATGATGCAAACGCTCGCTGCCGTATGCATCACCTGGGGATTCTTTCACGCCACACTGCATCCACACCAGGTCATCGCCGGAATTGTGCTGATGGCGGCGGTAGCCATGGTGCAGAAAAGTCAGGCAACAGTAGAAGAAGGCGAACTAAATGAGCCTTAGCGTTACGTGAGACTCTGTTGCTGGTTCGACGTCTTTCCTAACGAGTCCTAGCTCAAAGCTCAGACGTGGGATAGGTCGCGAGCGCTCGCATGTATTGCGCACGCTCGAACGCGCCCGGATCGGGACAATTTTTCTGGCTCATGCTGCCTTTGAGTTGTTCGATCGATTCGTATTCGTGTTCCTCCATCCATTCGCGCATTTCGCGCTCGATCACGGCAATATGTTTGATGCCGCGCCGGAGTAAGACCGAGCAGAGCATCGTGACATCGGCGCCGGCCATTAACATTTTCAGCGCGTCCGTCGCGCGATGAATCCCGCTCGTGGCGGCGAGATTTGCGCCGATGCGACCATAAAGCATCGCGATCCAGCGCATCGGCAATCGCATCGCCATCGGGGTGCTCAACAAGATGTTTGGCGAGATCTCCAAGGTTTCCAGCTCGATATCTGGTTGATAGAAACGATTGAAAAGAACGAGCGCGCCGGCGCCGTGGCGATCAACACGGCGAGCGAAGTGCGCGAAGTTTGTGAAGAACGGGCTCAGCTTCACCGCGACCGGAATGTTCAATTGCCTTTCAACAGATGCGATGATGGTGAGGTATTCGTTCTCGATATCTTCGGCAGTGCGGTTGGCATCGGCTGGCACGTTGTAAATGTTTAGCTCGAGCGCGTCGGCGCCGGCCTGCTGGATTTGCTGCGCGTACTTCATCCAGCCACCGAATGTCGTGCCATTCAGACTGCCGATGATCGGAATGCGCACCGCGGCTTTCGCCTGCGCGATGTGTTCGAGATACGCGTCCGGCCCGACTTTGAAATCAGCGTGCTCGGGAAAATAACTGAGCGATTCGGCGAAGCTATCCGTTCCTTGTTCGAGATAAAATTGGAGATCGTGATGATCGCGACGGACCTGCTCTTCGAAAAGTGAATGAAACACGATAGCGGAAGCGCCGGCGTCTTCCATGCGCTTGATGTTATCGACCTTTTCCGAAAGCGGCGAAGCCGAGGGCACGAGCGGTGTGCGCAATTTAAAACCGAGATATGTAGTCGTTAGGTTCATAAGCCTGAAGCGGGTTCGAATGTTCTGCTGCTGAGAAATTCGTAGAACGTGCGCCGTGTGTTCACGTCGTGTTGCGATTGCGACAATAGTTCCTTCGCGACGCGCGGTTTCGTTTGCTCGAGCATCTTGAAGCGGTTCTCGAGTTTGAAGTAATCGGCCACGCTCATGCGCGAGCCGGGCGAGTCCAGCTGCAACGGATTTTCTCCGAGCAGCTCGCGCTCCGGATTGTAGCGATAGAGCAACCACTGACCGCAGTTCACGGCCGCTTTTTGATTTTGCATTCCGGTCGTCATGTTGATGCCGTGCGCAATGCAATGGCTGTAGGCGATGATGATGGCCGGGCCGTCGAACGCCTCCGCCTCCAGAAACGCCTTCAACGTGTGCTCGTCTTTCGCGCCCATCGCGACCGACGCGACGTAAATGTTTCCGTACGTCATCATCATTAATCCGAGATCTTTTTTCGGGCCGCGTTTTCCGCCGGAAGCGAATTTCGCCACTGCGGCGCGCGGCGTTGATTTGGAACATTGGCCGCCGGTGTTCGAATAAACCTCGGTGTCGAGCAGCAGCACTTTCACGTTGCGTCCGCTCGCCAGCACGTGATCGAGCCCACCGTAACCGATGTCGTAACCCCACCCGTCGCCGCCAACGATCCAGACGCTTTTGCGCACGAGCATGTCGGCCAGCGCGAGCAAACGCTTCGCCGCGGGATCGTCGCCTAACGACTCGAGTTTTTTCTTAAGATCATCTACGCGCGCTCGCTGATCGGCGATGTCGGCTTCATCGCGTTGCCGCGCATTCAAAATTTCCATCGCGAGATGTCGTCCAACTTTTGGCGAAAGCTGCTGGAGCAATTCGCCGGCAAACTCCTGTTGCTTGTCGATCGAGACGCGGAAGCCGAGCCCGAACTCGGCGTTGTCTTCGAACAACGAATTCGCCCACGCCGGACCGCGACCATGTCGATCGCGCGTGTAGGGCGTCGTCGGCAGATTGCCGCCGTAAATGGAGGAGCAGCCGGTCGCGTTCGCGATGACTAACCGATCGCCAAACAATTGCGTGAGCAATTTGATGTAGGGCGTTTCACCGCATCCGGCGCATGCGCCGGAGAACTCGAACAACGGCTGCTCTACCTGCATGGAACGCACACTGCCGTTTGAAATTTGCGTGCGCTCCAAATCGGGAATCGTGAGGAAAAAATCCCAGTTCGCGCGCTCGCTTTCGCGCAGCGGCAATTGCGGCTGCATGTTGATCGCTTTCAGTCGCGCTTCCGATTTGTTGCGCGCCGGGCAAACATCGATGCACACACCGCAGCCGGTGCAATCTTCGACCGAGACCTGTAATGTGTATTGTCGATCTTTCCATTCCGGCAATCGCGCCGCGTGCGATTTGAAACCGTCCGGCGCAACGGACAGAAACTCGTGGTCGTAAACTTTGCTGCGAATGACGGCGTGCGGACAAACCAGCACGCATTTGCCGCATTGAATGCAAACTTCCGGGTCCCAAACCGGAACTTCGTTCGCGAGATTTCGCTTTTCGAACTGCGTCGTCCCGACCGGGAAAGTGCCGTCGTTAGGCAACGCGCTTACCGGGATGCTGGTCGCCGCGGCCGGCGATAATCTCGCGCACCAATCTCGGCGCAAGTTTGAGATGACCGTTGCGTCCCGATGGGTTCGCAACCACCGCATCCGGAATTTCCACTTCATACAAATGCGCCAGCGCTTGATCGACTGCGCGCAGATTCATCTCCACGATTTCGTTGCCTTTCTTCGCGTACGTTTTCTCGATTGCATTTTTGATCGCCTCGATTGCTTCTTTTGGCGGCAACACCCCGGAGATGGCGAAGAAACAGGTTTGCATCACGGTATTGATGCGACCGCCGATGCCGGATTCGCGCGCGACTTTGTTTGCGTCGATGACGAAGAACTTTGTTCGTCGTTCGATCAACCGCCGCTGCACGTTCTCCGGCAAATGCGCGAAGACGCGTTGTCGATCGAATGGCGAATTGAGCAGGAACGTTCCGTTAGGCGCGAGATCGCGCAGCACATCGTAGGTCTCGAGCAGGAATGGCTGATGACACGCGACGAACTGCGCCTCTGCAATCAGATAGGTCGATCTTATCGGACGCGGCCCGAAGCGCAGATGCGAGATCGTCATCGCACCGGATTTCTTCGAATCGTAAACGAAATACCCCTGGGCGAAGTTGTCCGTGTTCTCGCCGATGATTTTGATCGACTCCTTGTTTGCGCCCACCGTTCCATCCGAGCCGAGCCCGAAGAATTGCGCGCGTACAACGTCGTCAGGCTCGATCGAAAAGCCAGGATCGACATCGAGACTTGTGTGCGTTACGTCGTCATTGATGCCGACGGTGAAATGATTCTTCGGTGATGATTGCGCGAGATTATCGAAGATCGCTTTCACCATCGCCGGCGTGAATTCCTTCGACGACAAGCCGTATCGCCCGCCGACCACGCGTATGTCACTCCGTCCTTCTTCATAAAGCGCGGTAGACACAATCGAGATAGAGCGGTTCGCCTAACGAGCCGGGCTCCTTCGTGCGATCGAGCACGGCGATGCTGCGGACCGTTTTCGGCAACATGTTGCTGAAAGCTTTTGCGTCGAACGGCCGATAGAGCCGCACTTTCAGCACGCCGACCTTCGCCCCGTATGCGTTCAGGAAATCGACTGTCTCGTGCGCGGCTTCACAGGCCGAGCCCATCAATACGATGACGCGTTCGGCATTTGGCGCGCCGTGATATTCGAACAGCTTGTATTGGCGGCCGGTCAGTTCGGCAAAGCGATTCATCGCGCGCTGCACGATGTCGCGGACATTTTTCGTAAAACGGATTCACCGTTTCACGCGCTTGAAAATAAACATCGGGATTCTGCGCTGTGCCGCGGATGACGGGATGATCCGGCGACAAGGCGCGGGCGCGATGTTCGATCACGTATTTCTCATCGATCATCGCGCGCAGCGTGTCGTTAGGCACAATGTCGATCTTGGAAATCTCATGCGAAGTGCGGAAGCCGTCGAAGAAATGCAAAAATGGAATGCGCGCTTCGAGCGTGGCGGCGTGTGCAATGAGCGCGAGGTCCTGCGCTTCCTGCACCGAGTTCGAGCAGAGCATCGCCCAACCAGTCGCGCGCGCCGCCATCACGTCGCTGTGATCGCCGAAGATCGACAATGCCTGCGCCGCGAGCGAGCGCGCGGCAATGTGAAAAACCGTCGGCGTCAGTTCGCCGGCGATTTTATACATGTTCGGAATCATCAGGAGCAATCCCTGTGAAGAAGTGAACGTGCCGCTGAGCGCGCCGGTTTGCAGCGCACCATGAACCGCACCGGCCGCGCCGCCTTCGCTTTGCATCTCGATGATCGACGGCACCGTGCCCCACAAATTCTTCACGCTGTTCGCCGCCCACGCGTCCGCCCATTCGCCCATCGGCGAGGCCGGCGTAATCGGGTAAATCGCGACGACTTCATTGAGTGCATAAGCGATGCGCGCCACGGCTTCGTTTGCGTCCAGCGTTTCGTGTTCGCTTTCAAGGCACGAAGCACATGTCGCCTGGGTCGGGCAGCGTTTGCCGTTCGTCAGACCGCGGCTTCCGGATTCAGTATCAACTTGCATTTGCTTACGAATCTAGCCGACGGCGCGCCCGTTCGATGCGCACCCTTTGCGTTTCGCTGTGCAGTTCTTGCGCGAGGCGGTGATTGCTCACACACGTCGCTGCACATAAGCTGGTCGCGTTTCACACCGGGCCTGTAGCTCAGCGGTTAGAGCAGGGGACTCATAATCCCTTGGTCCCAGGTTCGAATCCTGGCGGGCCCAGCCTTCGCTTTGGAGCGCAGCGCAAAAGCGATGGCTGCCACGCCGTAACGAAGTGAAGGCGGGCTGTAATTGTACTTTTCTCCCGGCGCACCAAAGACTACGGCTTGGCAGGCCAGCCAATGAAGAGGTTCTTCTACGTCTATATTCTCGTAAGCGAGGCAGACGAAACCGTTCATTACACCGGAGTGACGGTGGATCTCGAAGAGCGCCTGCAAGAACACAATCGAGGAGCGTGTAATTACACTTCCAAAAATCGACCGTGGCGAATTGAAACTGCGATTGCATTCAAGTCTGAAGAGAAAGCGCGGGAGTTTGAGAAGTATTTAAAGAGTGGTTCTGGTCGAGAGTTCGCTCGACGGCATTTTTGAATTGCGGATTTCGGATGGCGGATTTCGGATAGGAGGATGCTCCGC
This sequence comes from uncultured Verrucomicrobiae bacterium, assembly GCA_963737195.1. Classification (GTDB taxonomy): domain Bacteria; phylum Verrucomicrobiota; class Verrucomicrobiia; order Chthoniobacterales; family UBA10450; genus JBBQFI01. The sequence goes on along the minus strand of CAVTRW010000015.1, from coordinate 54,270 downwards.
CGAATCGCGCTCTTTGGCGCAATTGATCGCGCTGACTGCGCTCGTGCTCGTCCCGCGCTGCGTGAACCGCGAGAATGTTTTTGTTGCGGGCCATGTCTATTTCACGGATGCGGATTGTTATGCGCGAATGACGCGGGTGCGGATTTGCGCGCGCCATCCGGGAACGGTGATTCGCCATCACGATTTCGAAAATTTTCCGGCGGGAACGTCTCCGCACACGACAGCGCCGCTCGATTACTTGATTCTTCTGCTCGCGCTCGCGCTGAAACCATTCACGTCGCAGCCGATCGATGTGGCGGGAGCGTTCATCGCGCCGCTGCTCGCGGTCGGGTGCAGCTGGTTTTTGTGGTGGTGGTTCCGCGCGATGAAGTTGCGGTACGGATGGGTAACGCTGCTGCTTTTCGCGGTCAGCCCGATTCTGGTGCACGGGACGGAACTGGGGCGGCCGGACCACCAGGCATTGGTGCTCGTGGCGGTGACAGTCGCGCTCTGCGCGGAGTGGAGTTTGCAAGTTGCTCCAACGCGTTTTTGGAGCCTAACGAGTGGAATTGCATGGGCAATCGCGCTTTGGGTTTCGCTTTATGAGCCGCTTGTTCTGCTCGGCCTCGTCCTGCTCGCGTATGTGGTGAGCGATCGGCAACAATTGACATCGCAGACGCGACGAAGCGGCTGGATCGCACTTGTTGTTATTCTCGTGATCGCGTTCGCCGTTGAGCAAAGAATACCAGCGTTCCCGTTTCTTAGACGAGATCCCGGCCTAACGAATTGGGCGCGGACAATTGGCGAGTTAATGCCGGTGCGCATTCAACGATCCGATCTGGCTTCAGTGGTGCGGATGGATGCTGGTCGCGCTGCCTCTGCTTCTGGCATTTGCGTGGTGGAAAAAAAAGTCAGACCGGCCGGGCAGATCGCGTCCTGCCGATGCTGACAATCTTGCTGGCCGCTTCGTATGTATTGACGCTGTGGCAAGCTCGTTGGGGATATTTTTTTGCGCTGCTGTTCTCGCTCACGCTGCCGTTGTTGCTCGAGCCGTTGCAGTCGCGGGTCGTGGTCTGGGCAGCGGTGATCGTTTCGTTTTTCCCGATCCTGCAATATTGGGACGCGCAAATCTGGCCTAACGAGTCCGAACTTGCTCGTCGCACGGAAGCGCGGCGGGAAGCGGTCGAGTTGCGCGCGCTGGCTGAGCGGATTCGATCTTCGACAAAAGAAGCGTTCCTCGCGCCGTGGTGGCTTTCTCCCGCGATCGCATATTGGTCGGGACAACCGGGGATTGCCGGCAGCTCACACGAGAGCTTGCCTGGAATCCTGGACAGCGCTCGATTTTGCCTAACGAGTGATGAAAAGACTGCGCGCGAACTTTTGCGGGAAAAAAATGTGAGCTGGGTATTGGCCTATGATTCGGACCGAGTGCTGCTGAATTCTGCCGCGATCCTGAAAATGCGCGTCCCGCCAGAACCCCTTGGGCGCGTGCTTGATCGCACACCCGGTCGCGCACCAAACTTGCTTAAGCTGGTGGCACAGAACGGCACGGGAAAGCTTTATCGAGTTAACTATTTGCCCTAAGAAATTCGCAATTGTGAAGGCCGGCTCATTGACACTGCAACGGGGGACGACAATAGTGAACCGTGCTGAAAAAATTTATCCCGCAGAAGCCTGGATCCCCGCTCAGCGAAACTCCACCGAACGCCGGTACGGAATGGAACGAGCGGACCACTTTCCGCGAAGAACCAATCAAATCATCTCCACCATCACCATCACCTACACCAACCGATCAAAAAAAACATATGGCCGAACATGCTGGTAAAGACGTTCTCTCGAGCGACGTCGAAATTAAGGGCTCGATTAAATTCCAAAAAGAACTGCTCATCGACGGCAAAGTCGAAGGCGAAATCCATAGTGATGGCGTGCTGACAATCGGTGAAAACGCGGACATCCGCGGCGAGATCAAGACGAAATCGATCACGGTTTATGGGAAAGTGCAGGGCAACATCACCGTTGGCGAACGTTGCGAGCTGAAATCGCGCTGCACTTTGCAGGGCGATCTGAAGGCGAGCCGTCTCGTAATCGAGGAAGGCGCGACGTTCATCGGGAAATCGGAAGTGACCAGCGGCACCGGCGCGAAGATGAGTTCTGCGCCCGTGCATAAACCCGAGATCGTGCGGAACGACGAACCGGTTACGCCGATCAAAACCGCGTTCGGCGCGCGGGCATAGCCTGGAGGCCTTTCACCGCTCTTAGTTAAGTGCCGACTTCGCCTGCTAAAGTAAGCCTCGAGTGTCCCCACTGTGGCTTTAAGCAGATGGAGTATGCGGCGGCCAAGAGCACAATGTGCCGCCAATGCGGCCGGCATTATTCGCCGTCGTTGCCAAAGCCGCAGCCGAAGTTTCGCTTAAGACAGGACGCGGCCTCGCCGTCGCAGCCGCAGAAGCAGCCAGCGGCCGAACCGGCGTCACCGATTCTTCGAAAATTCGAAAATTTGTGGCCGCGCCAGCAGAGCTCGCAGATCGAATGTTTCGAATGCAAAGCGAAACAGGAAGTAAGTTCGGCTGCGCGCTCGACGATTTGTCCGGCGTGCAGCGCGCACATTGATCTGCAGGATTATAAGATCACGACGAGCTTCAGCCGCAGCATTCGCACGCACGGCGAAGTGCACATCACTTCGCGCGCAGACCTCAGTAGCAACACGGTGATCTGCCGAACGGCGCTGATCGAAGGCAGGATGCGTGGTTCGCTAAACTGTTCCGGTGCCGCGACGATTAATTTCAGCGGAAAAATTCCGGGCCGGCTTACCGCTTCCCATGTGGTGGTGGAGCGCAAAGCCGAAGTGCAATTTTTCCGGCGGTTACGCGTGAAAACGTTAGAAATACGCGGGCGGATGACAGGAGAAGTGATTGCCGAGGGTGTGGTCGTAATTCACAAAAACGGCTGTCTCGACGGTAACGTCACAGCCCGCGCAATCTCGGTGGAAAAGGGCGGAATGTTTTCGGGCCAGCTCATCATCGGCAAGAGCGACCTGACGCAAGGCGAACTGCTGCCTGCGACACCGACAACGGAAGTCGCAAAAGAGACAACTGATCCCGTCATTGCCTCGCCGCCGTTGCCCGCGACTTCGTAGTCGCAGTTAATGCGCAAAGTTTTTCCACGGAGTCCCTACGAGCGACTCGGCGGTTACGTGCATCTGCCGCGACTGATCGACAAGGCGCGATTGCATCGCAAAGGTCTTGCTCGACGGTTACAATTACAAGACGACCGGATTCGATAAACATCTGCTCGCGTTTCTGAAGCTCGACCCGGAAGCGTTTGAGGAAACAGCGAACCGAAGCGAAGACGACGAGGCGATTTTAAAATGGGTGCGGGAAAACGGCGCGAAACATTCGCCGGAAGAAATCGAGCATTGGAATGAAGCGATGATTTCGCGCGCGCCTGATTCGGCGGTGAAGAAAGCGCGCTTCCTTCATTTCTTGAAAGAGGCTGGTGGGGCGGATCGAAAAGACATCCGAACTTATTTCGACCTGATCGAATTCGACGAGGGGCGGTTGAAATAGTCACAGTCTTCTGGAGGGACATGCTTCCGCATGTCCTGGACGAGCGGAAGCTCGTCCCTCCGAGGAGCGTTTACACTTTTGCGAAAAGTCGATTCGCTTCTTCCAGCGTTTCCTTGCTACCGATATCGAACCACGTGCCCCTGATCTGGTGCGTTTTGACCGGCGTTTGTTTGTAGAGCCATTGGATGAATCGCCCGGGCTGATCCGGATTATTTCCAGCCGCTGTGTAGGTCGTGAACATTGGCACTGTGTCGCGCGAAAAATAATAGAGTGCGATGCCAGCGAGTGAGTTTTGCGGTTTGGCCGGTTTCTCCTCGAAATCAACAATCACACCGTCACTATCGAGCGTGATGTTGCTGTATTTTTTGCACGCGTCGACGTCGCCGACGTCGTATGTCGCCATCATCGCCTTTGTGCCGCGCGCGCTTTCGACAAAATCGGTCAGCGGTTCGCTGAACAAATTGTCGCCGGCAACAACAAGCAGATCGCCGTTGTTCAATCCCTCTCGCGTGATGACAAGATTGATATCACCGATGGCGCCGAGTTTATCAGCATCGCTCGTCGTTCCGTCATTGATCACTTTGATTTTCGATTTCGGATGGCGAGCGGTATAGCTTTTGGCCCATTCCTGAAAATCCTTGGCGAACTTGTTGTTCGTCACAACGTAAACGGTCTCCAATCCCGGCACGGGCGCGAGATTGTCGAGCACCCATTCGATCATCGGTTTGCCGCCCACTTCGAGGAGCGGCTTGGCCTTGTTCAAAGTCAGCGGATGCAAACGCGTGGCATAACCTGCAGCCAAGATCAATGCGTTCATGGAGTGAAAGAGTGGAGACACTAGGCAGGAAGGAGAGCAAGGCCAGTGCGATTTTGCCGGCGCAGTTCCGCTACGTGTCGGCGTTCACAAACGCCGCATCATTCAATTTTTTCTGCAACGCGCCGATGCGATTCGAGTCGGTAATTTTTCCACGCGTCGTTGCGTCCGCGACATAGAACGTGTCGATGGCGGCGCCCTTTTCCGTGCTGATGCGCGAGAGCGCTATGTAAACGCCTTCGCGATCTAGACACGAAAGCAAATCGTAGAGCAGGCCGAGCCGGTCCGGAGTTTCAATCTGAATCAACGTGTAGGTGGGATGCACTTTGTTATCGATGCTGATCCGCGTCGGGAAATCGTTTTGCGATGTCGGTTGCAATCGGCTTTTCCGGCGCGCTTCGTCAATCAATGGCGCAAAATCAAAAACCTCTTTGCCTAACGAGTCGCAAAGAACTTGCTCGACCTTTGCCTGTTCGTCCGGGTTGGTCACGGCCTTGCCGTTGGCGCGACAGACGCGAAACACGTCGAGGACGAGATTGTCGCCGCGCGTATAAATGTCGGCGCTGAGAATATTAATCGGAACGACCGAGAATGAGCCTGCGATCTTGGCAAGCAGCTGCCGCCGGTCCCACGTGCAAAAGGAAACAATGCTGTGGCCCTGTTCGGGAAACGATTCCCATTTTACTCCGGCCGCGAACGGCGGACCATCTGGCGCGAGACGTTTTGCAAAAAAATCCCGGAACAACCGCAGGTGTGAAACAATGTCGTTCACCGTGAATGCGCGGAAATAATTGTCCGGCATGAAATCAAAGTGCGCTTCAATCTCCTCGGCGAAATCTGGCGGTAACTGCGCGCTGACCTCGGCGCTCAAGGTCTCGCGTTCAATTTTCATCTGCTCGTTGAACGCTGTTTGGTCGGTGAGGTATTGCCCTGTCGCGTAATGAAGTTGCCAAACGAGGGACTCTTTCCAATCGGACCAACCTTCGGCACTCGTGCCCTGGCCGTCGGCCAGCGTTAGGAGCATGAGTGCGTCGAGATTTCTTTGATTTTTCACGATGCCGGCGAATTCGATGATCGTTTCCGGGTCATCGAGATTTCGCTGTTGCGCCATGTTCGACATGGTGACGTGATGATCGACGAGGAGAACGAGTGATTTGCGTTCTTCGGAAGAAAGTTGCAGGCGCGACGCGACGCGGCCGGCGAACAGCGCGCTCGCTTCCGAATGGGGACGCGCTCCAATGCCGCGTCCCGTGTCATGAAGCAGCAGCGCGAGATAGAGAACGAGCGGGTCGTCCAGTTTCTCGAAAAGTTTGCGATACGGCACCAGCTTTGAATTCTCAGTCGTCGTGAGCGCATCGAGTTTATCGATGCAGACGAGAGTGTGTTCGTCCGCGGTGTAGCGATGAAAAAATTCATGCTGCACCAGACAGGTGAGATCGCCGAATTCGGGAATGTAGCGCCCGAGAAAATCGACGCGATGCATGATGCGCAGAACGCAGCCGACTTCGCCCTTTGCGCGTCAGCATCGCCTTGAAAATGTCGCGCGGCTCTTTCGCGTATTGAAAAGTCCGCGTGATCAAACTGAGACTGCGCGCGAACAAATCTTCCAGCTCCGGGCTTAGCTCGAGATTTTTTTCCTGCACGAGCTGAAACGCGCGCATCATCAATGTCGGGTTCTCCCGAAACAGATTCGCGTCCTTGGCGTGCAGTTGCTCTTCGCGACTAACGAATTCACCCAGGTCTTCTTCCTTGCTACGCGGCTTCGGCAGAAAGCTCAGAAGCGCGCGCAACATTCCTGAGGATTGTCCACTAACGAATTGTTCCGTGATCCGCTCGGTGATGCGGAAAATGTTACGCGTATGCGCGTAATAATCCTTCATGAACGCTTCGCTGCGTAGCAACCCGTTCGTTTGCGAATATTGCAGGCGCTGCGCCAGTTGTTCCTGATTGCTGAGATGAAGAACATCAGTCCCGCGTTTGCACTCGTAGTGCAGCGCCGTGCGCACGCGCAGGAGGAAATCGTAAGCTGCGTCGAGGCGGCGTTGCTCGGTCTCGCTCAGCCAGTCGCGTCCGACCAGGTGCGTCGTCGTTAGGGCGCCTTCCTTAAAGTAAGTCATCCACAGGAGATTCTGGTAATCGCGCAGTCCGCCGCAGCCGGTCTTCACGTTGGGCTCCTGCATATGCACGCTGTTGCCGAACTTCGCGTGTCGCGCGGCCTGGTCCTTCATGCGCAATTCCAGATATTCGCGCTCGAATCCGACAACGCATTTGCTGCGAAACTGTTTGCGAAACGACTGGACAAGCTGAGCATCGCCGGCGAGAAAACGCGCTTCGAGCATCGCGGTCTTCGTCAACATATCGCGATTCGCCTGAGCAATTGCTTCTTTAATCGATCGCGTCGAGTGCCCGACCTTGAATCCGATGTCCCAGAGCAAATAAAGAATTTGCTCGACCATTTCGCCAACATGCGGTGACACGCGGGCACCATTTTGCCGATGAAGAAACATCACATCGACGTCGCTGAATGGATTCAGCTCGGACCGGCCATACCCGCCCAAAGCCATCAGGGCAATCGGGCCGCTTTTGCCCGGTTGTTTCGTTACCGCCTTTGCCTGTCCGAATACATGCTTGAGCAAAACATCCACCAGCTCAGCGCGACCGGCGCAAATTTCGCGGCCGCCGCCCCCGGCCTGATGTTTCAAGCGCAGCCGGTGCTCCTCGATCTTGAGGAATTTCTTGTAAAGCGGAAGGACATCGGTCGGCCGGCGCGTGCCCGTAGCCGCGAGCTGACGGTCGGCGTTGGCCAGGATTTTATCGAGATGACGCGACATCGATTGAATCTAGATGCCAGCAATCAGAATGCTAATTTGAGAAAAACTGCCTAACGACCGAGCGGAGTGGTCACGTTCGTCCCGGCCGGTGGCGTGAACTCGAAAGTCGACGGTGGAATCGGCGCGCGCGTTTCGTTCGAGTAAACGGTGACGATACGGTCGCCGTTCGGCTGCAGCATTTCGGTGCGCTCGACCCGCAGATCGTCACTGAGCTGGATCGTGAACTTTTGCAGAAATCTTTTCAGCGACGGAGTGCGCGGAGTGAGCTCAAGCAGGTAACCCTTGTCCGATTTGCGGCCGGTGATGTGATAGGTGCCTTCAACATTTTCAAGATTGAGCCCGGCGGTAAGAGCGGCGATACCGGCATCCAAAGGGGACCGCTTGCCTAACGAGTAATGTTCGGCGGATTCGAATTTCGGATAGTAAATCCAAAGCTGTTGTCCGTCGCTTACCGTCACACTCGGGGCATTACCTTTGGCTTCACGCCGGAATTTGTTGGGCGACTGAAACCAAACCTTGCCCGAGCTGGCGATCGGTTTGTTCAGCATGTGCACATTTTTGTCTTCGCGAAAATCGGCCTGCACCTGCGGCGCAGCGGCGCGTTTCTGGCGAATGCGTTCGAGCAACCCTTTTATGTCCGTCGGCGAAAGCGATTGCGCGGCGGCGGAAAAAACAGACACGAGAATGAAACAGGAGATGGCGAAAAGTCTAAACATGTTCGGATTGTTCAATAGGCTGCAAAGATTCTTCGCGCCACAACTTCGGTTCAGCCGCCGCGGCTGCGGGCAGGGTAAAGAAGATGGTGGCGGTGAGACTCCAGAAAAGTCCAAGCGCACAGGCGATGCCGAGGCCGCTGAGCGTGGGATTGTCTGCAATTCCCAGCGAACCGAAACCGGCGATGGCAGTTAGTCCGGCGAGCACGACTGGTTTGACGACGCCGGCGACATCGTGTTCGAGCTCGCGCGCTTTTTGCCAAACGAGTAAAACGTAAATGCCATAATCGACGCCGATCGCGAGCACGAGCCGGAACGCGAGCACGTTCAGTAAGTTCAGCGGAATATTGAGCAGCTTCATCGATGCAATCATTCCTCCGATGGACATGATCAACGTCGCGATTTGGATGAGCCACAACCGCCAGTCGCGATAAAGAACAGCGAGCAAAGTCGCATCGAAAATTGCCATCAATGCGCTGATGACGAGCAATTGATGGCGTGACCACGGCAACAAATCGGTGAGGGTGAAACTCCAGCCCGACAAAACCATCGGCACGCCCGCGACCGGAAGATCGCGCCGCAACATTTCCTTTTGCGCATGTGTTTTCACTGGCGCATTCGTCGTCGCGAATCCCACCGTGAGCAGCGGATCATGTGAGAAATAGCGATCGACCAGAAACCACCAACTCGAGTTTTCCGGTAACAATGTTCGCCAATCGGGAAGCGGTGTTCCTGGACTAGCGACGGCTTCGAGCTCATCAATGAGTTTGAACCCGGGGAGGAACGTGTCGCGAGTCCAACCCTCGGAGGTGATCGCAGTTTCGAGCGCAGTTCGCGCAGCCGCGAAATCGATTTCGTGTAGCTTTGCGCGATTGGTCTGCATTCTCTTGGGCGAAAGCGCCAGCGCCGCCGGTGTCGAAAAACTCTTGATCGCTCCGGATTTTTGCAGCGCCGTCCAGTGCGCTTCGATTTTCTGCCAGTCGTCGTGCAACTTCTGTTGGTCTTGCGCGCGTATGATGCCGAGGACCGGTTCCCATCGCGTCGGCATTTTTTGCATGATGGTTTCCAGCGCGTAACCGGCAGCGCTGTGTTTTGGTTCCATCGCCCGCGTGCTCGTATCAATCGGCAGCGCGGGTCGCGGCGATATGGCGATTGCCGTCAGCAAGACCAAAATCGGTGTCGCAATGGCGAGCATCGGCGCCGGACGCCGCACACACCAGCGCACGTAGTTCTTTGCGAGTGTGAAAATCCAATCACCATGTCGCGGTCCGCTGTGGCGCGGAATCAGGAGAAAGAAAACCGTCGTCATAAACAGGCCGGCCAGCGAAATTCCGATTGCGATCAGAACGCCGAGTTGCGTGAAACCGGCGGAACCGCTCAGCAGCAGCGCGAGAAATCCAACCGCGGTAGTGAGAGCGCCGAAGAAAATCGCGCGTCCCAGGTTTGCAATCGATTCGGAAATGGCGCGCGCGTGATCGGCCCCTTCATCACGCGCCTGCTGGTAACGGCCGAAAATTAAAATCGCAAAATCAACGCCGAGTCCGATGAGGATCGCGCAGAAACCAACCGTCACCATGTTGAGCCGGTGAAAAATCAAAATGCCGATCGCGAGCGCAACGAGACAACAAAGCAAAAGTGAAACTCCCATGCCGAGCAGCGGCAGCCAGCGGTGAAAGCCAAAATAAAAAACGACGCCGACGAGTAGCATCGAGCCAATCAGTGTTACGATAATGTCGTGTCGCATGCTCAATGAAATTTCGGCGACGTAGGCGGAGCGACCCGTCACCAGAATTTCCAGCGGCCCGCCGTCCCAGCCTTCATGAGCCTGCGCGCGGAACGCATTCACTTGTCGCATCAGACGCTGGCAATCAAACGCGCCAATCGAGCGCTGATTTGTGACGACGAGAACGATGCGCGTCGTCCGATCGGGCGAAGTGAGCGGTTGTTCTTCTTCGAGGGACGCGTTGGCGGCGAACGGTTTCAGCGCGGGCGCGACCAGTCCGAGTGGATCGAGCTGCAATTCAAATTGCGGCCGCGGCGAACCTGCTTCGATCTCTTCGCGCAACCGATGCAGGCGCGCCTGAATTTTTCCCGGCTGCAACACGGCGAGCGTTTCATCAAATGCGGCCGGCTCGAGATTAAGCAGAAGCGGCAAGGCGATTGCCTGCAAATCGTGAACGCCTTCCGGAGTTTCCATCGGCGAACCGGCGAGGACGCGTTTGCACCATGGTTGTTTGCGCAATGAATCTGCGAAGCGCGGCGCGAACTCTTCGAGCTTGTCGGCGTCGTTAGGCTGACAAACGAGCGCGAAGGTCAGCTCACGCGTTTGCGCGAAGTCGCGGTTGTAAACCTTGAGACCTTCGACCGATTCAAAATTCGCCGGCAGAAGATTGAGAACCTCGGTATCGAGTTGGAGCCTCTTTACCAGAATGAAAACGGAAGCGGCCGCGATGAGTACGACGATGGCCCAGACAAATCGGCGACGTTCGGTGACAAGCCGGGCGATCAGTTGCGAAAAGCTCGTCATTCAGCAAAACCAAATCAGAATTCGAAAACAAATGTCTCCGGACCGGCAGAATATCTTCGCCATCGGCCCCTGTTCCTGCGTGAGCAACTTTCGTAACGCGAGCCAGCCGCGCAAACGCGCCGGCGCTCTGTCGGTGGGGCCCGACCATGTGCCTCGCGCGAGCGGGCCGCGAACCCGCGCGAAGTTCGCGTCCTGATGAATAACGAGGAGCGAGATGCCGGGTCCCTTGGTGAAGGTCAATTCGAAATCGCCCTGTTTGGAAAAACGCACGAGCACTTCGCCGATCAGCGTGGTCTTCGGTCCGCGATATTGCAGCTGTCCGATTTTCGCTTCCCAGTTCGCGGCCAGAGGGGTGAATTGGTGGCGCAACGTCTCACAACTCGTTAGGCAAAGAAGAAACGCCGCGGCGGCAGCGAGAGGCTTGCGCATTCTGATCTAGGAAACGGCTCGGGCCGGTTCCGGGGCTGTGACGGTTTCACTCGCATCCCTCGGCACGAGCGTGCGCCGCGGACAAAGTGGAAGGAATTTCTGCAGAAAAACGATGAAATAGAAAACCCACATCCGCCATCGCACGGCCAGTCCGCTAAAAACATTTCCGCCGAGCATCGCGTTTACCGCCGGTGGAATTTGCAGAACGTCCTGCGGATACAAAAACACTTCGATGAATTCCTTTTTGTACCACGCCTTGACGAAACGCACGTAAACATCCATCGCATGGTTGAACCGGCGCGTGTAGCGTGCGAACAAACGCGGTGCTCGCTTCGGATCGGTTAGCGCCTCATCAAGAATATCGGCGCACATTTCACCGGACATCATGGCGAGAAAAACGCCGCTGCTGAAAACCGGATCGATAAACCCGGCAGCGTCGCCCGCGAGCATCCAGCGATCGTCCGCCAGTTTACTGTTGCGATACGAAAAGTCAGTGGCGCTGTAAACCTGCGACACGCGCTTCGCGTGACGCATCCACTGCATGATGTTGGGCTGCTCCGCGATAGCTTCTTCGAAAAACTTTTCGGGGTTCTGCTTCGCTTCGCGAAAGTCCGCCGTGTCGAGCACGATACCGATGCTGGTGCGCTCCGGCGTCAACGGGATGATCCAGAACCAGCGATCCGCGCCTCGAATCATGCGCGTGAGCGTGCCATCGCGGCCCGACGGATGTTCGACACCGCTGTAATGCGCGAAGAGCGAAAACTTGTGCAGCTCCTCGTAGTTTTTTCTTAGCTTGAACATCGCGCCGATGAACGAGTGACGTCCGCTGGCATCAACCAGATAACGCGCGCGAATCTCCTGTGATTTTCCATCTTTGCTCACCACGCTGAGCGTGACATCGTTCCCGAATCGAGCGCTCTGCACCGCTGTTTCGTCGTGCACCTCAGCGCCGTTCTCGGCCGCGTGATCGAGAAGGACTTTGTCGAAATCGGCGCGCGTCACCTGATACGACCGATCGATTTGCGACCCGTAACCATCCTTAAAATAAAAGCGCACCGCTTCCGGGCTGCACGAACTCGACATTTCGCCGCCGAACTTTTCCAAAAAGTTAGCGCGCAATTTTTCCTGCACGCCCAGACGCGTGAAGATGGGCATGATTGCGGGCAGGAGCGATTCGCCAATGTGAAACCGCGGAAACTTTTCGCGCTCGAGCACAACGACGCGCCGGCCTGCTCTTGCCAGCAAAGTCGCCGCCGTGCTGCCAGCGGGACCGCCGCCGATGATCGCGACATCGTATGTTTCTGGGCTCATTCGGCCTTCAAGGTAGCCAAGTTCACAGGGAAGCAAACTGTTGCGACGGATGTGAAATCGAATTAGCGAAGGACGCCATGAAACTGATCGATCGGTTCAGCACGCGCGAGATGCTGGCGAATATTTTCTTCGCCGTTTTGGTGCTCAGCCTCGTGCTGGTGGTCGGGAACATTTTTCGCAAGCTCCTGCCGCTGCTGGTCAATCACGATGTGCCCACGGAATATCTCGTGACTTTCATCGCCTATGTTTTGCCTTTCTCGCTCATCTTCACCATTCCGTGGGGATTGCTCACGGCTATCCTGCTCGTTTTCGGCCGGCTTTCGGCGGATAACGAATTGATCGCGCTGCGCAGCAACGGCGTGAGTATCACGCGTTTTTGCGTTCCATTGCTTTTCATTACGCTGGCCGCGACCGGCATCTGTCTCTGGCTCAATGTGAAGGTTGCGCCGGCCGCGCAGGAACAACTGCGCAGCACCATCTTCGATCTGGCAACGCGCAATCCGATGGCACTTTTCGGCAGCGACCAGGTGATCGACGAATTTCCCGGGCGAAAAATTTACGTCGGCAAAAAGCAGGGAAGAAAACTGGAGAACATTATCGTCTTCGAAATGGACGATAACGGCATGCCGTCGAAGGTGACTTTTGCGAAGACCGGAAAACTGGAGGCCGACCTTCCGAACAAGAGAATCCTGATGCATCTCTATCATGCGCGCTACCAGCAGCGCGATCAGCAGAATCCGTGGGACCTGCGCAAGATTCGCGATGGCATCAACATGGCGGAAGGCACGCTGCCGATTTCTCTCGAGGAACTTTATGACCGCGAGAAAAAACAGCCGACGCGCTCGGCTCTTTCGCTCGAGCAATTACTCGATCAACTCAAGAGCGGCAACAGCCGCGAGCAGAGCGCCAGTCGCACCGAGATCAACAAGCGATTTTCGTTTCCGTTCTCCTGTCTCGCCTTTGCCCTCATCGGAGTTCCGCTCGGCGTGACAGCGCATCGACGCGAGACTTCGATTGGTTTTCTCATGAGTCTCGTCGTCGCTGTCGCCTATTTCCTTTTCATCATTATTGCCGACACGCTCCGCTCAAACCCGGCGCTCCATCCGGAATTGCTCGTCTGGTTTCCGAACGTGCTCTTCCTTGTCTTAGGCGCCTGGATGTTTCGTCGCCTCGCACGGCAGTAGAAAACAATTGCAGCGAATTACGCTGTCACTCCGTCGCGCACTTCGTCGGTGACGATGAGGAATTTTTTTAAGATCGCGCGACCAAAATTTGTGGTCATCGGCACGTCAGCAGCGTCGCGGCCCGCTGCCATGAGAATGCGTCCGATGCGCGGGCAATTGTGGCGCGCGTCGAACGGATGCCAGCGCCCGCCGAGGAAAACTTCAAACCACGCACTGAAATCCATCGGGTAGGGCGCGGGTGGCACGCCGATATCGCCGAGGTAACCGGTAGCATAGCGCGCAGGAATATTCATGGCGCGGCAAAAGGTGACCGCGAGATGATTGAAATCGCGGCAAACGCCTTTGCCATCGCCGTAAACATCAAAGGCCGACTTCGTCTGGTTCGCGTGTTGGTAACCGAAAGTGATGTGTTTGTTCACCCAGTCGCAGATGGCCTGCACGCGCGGCCAGCCCGGCTGAGTCTGCGCAAATAATTTCCAGGCTACGTCGGAAAGTTTGTCGACTTCGCAATAGCGGCTCGGCAGGAGATAGGCGAGCGCCTCGTTAGGCAAATCCTCTACCTTATGCTGCACCGCGTCGGGACATTGTTCACGGTCGGGTCGTCCGTGGTCTTCGATGAGCGCATCAAGCGTGAAGCGGATATTGCCGCCCGGCGCGACCAGGCGGCCACAGATGTTTCCGTAAAAGTCGGTATACTGCGTGACTGGCACGTCCGGCCTAACGACGAGTCGTTCTTCCGTTCGCAAATCCTGGCGCCGGGAAGGATGAACATAAAGCATCACGATCATCGGCGTTGTGCCGACGAGGTTGAACTCAATATCAAAACCAATCTTGATGATCATAACCGGTGGGGATTTTGGTTTTGCAGGCGTGCGATAATAGTGAGGCTGGGAGAATTGCAAATTACAATTTTGAATGACTTCATCCCAGTGGCGTCGCTGGTCCGGTACCGAATTCGGCGGCGATTTTGATGCCATCATCAGCGACCAGATCAAGGTCTCGCAATCGCAATTGACCGAGTGAGAATGCGAGCAGCGGAAATTCGCGCGCCTCTAATTTTTGGAGATGCGGTGTGAGAATTCCGCACGCCATCGTGCCGATAGCACCCTCGCCGCTGCAGTTCAGATCCGACAAACGCGCCACGAGTTGATCGTCAATTTTTAACTGACCCGATATGCGAACATTCGTGCGCACGAAGAGTTTGCGCGCTTGTACGCGCAGTTCGACGCCGACCGAGCGATTGCCTTTACTCGTTAGGTTTAACAGCACGTCTTCAATGACAATGCCGTGCTTGCCGGCCTCGGTCTTCGCTACTTCGGTGATGAGCGTTTCCAAATCCTCAAGGCTGAGTGAAACTCCAATGCGTCCGCTTTCCGCGCGATACAGCAGCAAAAAGATATTCCCCGCGGCATCGCGATTTTGATAGAGGACGATATTTTGCGCTTCGAGTGCGAGGTGGACGGCCGCGCCTGCGATTGAAACCGGACTGCCCACTAAATTCAGAGTCCGCGCGCTGAATGCCGGCTCGCCTTCGCCCGACGGAAAAGCAGGACGCGCGGCGTTCATTCGCATCTTCGCCCCGCTCAAATCGATCGCGATTTCGTCCAGATCGGGAAAGCCTTGCGTATGCACGACAACGGGGTCGCGCGCAATTTCGAGTACATGGCGAAGGCTGGCGCTGAGCGCGTCAGCCAGTTGCTTCGCGTTCGCCGGCAGCTCTTTTTGGAAAAGGGGAAACATTGCCGGTTACTTTCGAATAGAATTCGTTCCTTGGCTGCTTGAGTTTATAGAAAATTCCCCGGGGCAAAAATCGGTTGATTTTTGGACCAACCCCGCTAGTTTCCGCGTTCCTTTATGGCCAAGACCGCCTGGATCAATCGCAATAACCGCAAACGCGAGACGGTGAAGAAGTACGCCGCGCTCCGCGCTGAGTTAAAAGCGAAGAAGGATTACATCGGCCTCGCGCAATTACCGCGTGATGCCAGCCCGACGCGTGTGGTCAACCGCTGCCAGGTTAGCGGCCGTCGTCGCGCGTTCATTCGCCGTTTCAAGATTTCGCGGCTTACATTTCGCGAGCTCGCTTCCTCGGGGCAAATCCCGGGCGTGACCAAGTCGAGTTGGTAGGCTTAGTTTTCGGCGGGCACGGATGCAGGGAAGCATCCGCCTCATGAGTGTTTTGTTATCTATTTTTTTCGCGCCGGCGTTTTTCGCCATTACTGACCACTGGGATGCAGGCAGCATCGTTTTCACCAAGCTGCTTGCGATAGCGGTGCTCGTTGTCCTCAACGGATTTTTTGTCGCATGCGAATTTGCAGTCGTTAAGGTCCGGGCCAGTCAGCTCGACGCCCTGGTGGACGAGGGAGATTCGCGCGCAGCTTTTGCCAAACACGTCCGCGCGCATCTTGATGCTTATCTTTCCGCGACACAGCTGGGCGTGACGCTGGCCAGTCTCGGCCTGGGGTGGATCGGTGAATTATTTCTGGTGCAAATCCTTCAGCCGTTCTTCGCGTTGTTTAACATTCACTCGCACGCGGTTGTATCCTCGGTCTCAATCGCCCTCGCATTCAGCGCCATTACTTTTCTCCATATCGTCTTCGGTGAGCTCGCGCCCAAGTACATCGCGATCACGAATCCGCTGCCGGTTTCGTTGAGCCTCGTCCGGCCGCTCGGCGGATTCTACATCGTATTCAAACCCGCCATCTGGGTGTTGAACAAGTCCGCTAACTTTGTTCTACAAAAACTCTTGCGGCTCAAACCGGTGCCCAAGACGGAGCTTGCGCACAGCGAGGAAGAATTGCGTCTCATCCTCGATCAAAGCGAAAAATCGGAAGAGGTGTCCTCGCTCGGACGCGATTTGCTCGTCAACGCGCTCGATCTGCGCCGCCGCGTCGTGCGCGATATCATGACACCGCGCGGCGAAATTGTTTATCTCGATGTCGAAGAAGATTTCGAGGTCAACGTGAAGAAGGCGATCGATTCCCGGCATACGCGCTTCCCACTCGTTCGCGGGCATCTCGATAACACGCTGGGACTGATTCATATTAAGGAATTGATGCCGATGTTGCGAGATCCGCATCCGGACTTGATGCGCATCCGGCGCGAATTGCCGCCCCTGCCGGAAATGATGGCGCTCGAAAAACTGCTGAACTTTTTCCTGAGCAAACATGCCCATCTGGCCATGGTGGTCGACGAATTTGGCGGGACCGTCGGAATGGTGACTATGGAAAACGTGCTCGAAGAATTGGTCGGCGATATTCAGGACGAGTTTGATACGGACAAAGAGGAGTTTCGCCGAATCAATGAGAACGAATTTACCGTCGATGGCGCGCTTGGTCTTTATGAGCTGAAGGATCTGATCGGTCTCGAATTGGAAAGCGCTGATGTCAGCACCATCGGCGGTTATGTCACGCATCTGCTTGGCCATTTGCCAAAGCAGGGGGAGGAACTGCGGATTGGTGATTTTCAGGTCACCGTCACACAGGCCGATAATCGGCGGGTCCGTCAGTTGCATTTCCGGAAACGCAGCGACTCGTCTGTCCCTGCGGGCACCAATTAACAACGCACTCGACTCGTTAGGCTAAGTTCGATGGAGTTGCTCGTTGAAACCGAAGTCAGCTGTCCCCATTGTGGCGAATCGTTTCCGCTCCAAGTCGACACTTCGCTGCCGGACCAATCGTTGATCGAAGACTGCAGCGTCTGTTGCCAGCCGATAGCGCTGAATATTCAGTGTCGGCCGGGTGAGATTGTTGACGTTGTGATTCGTTAGGCGCGTCCTGACGCTAATCGCGCGGTCAAGGCAGGCCTGCGGCGAAGTTGTTCGGTCAATGCTTCGATCGCGCGCAAAGTAGAAGGGCTAATGTGATGTTCCATGCCTTCGACGTCGTGGTTGATGACGCGCTCGTCGAGACCGAGCAGCCGCAGAAATTCGCTCAGCAACTCGTGCCGCCGCGTAATACTGCGCGCAACCGTTTCGCCGGTTTCCGTCAAAACGAGCCCGCGATATTTTTCGTATTTGAGCAACCCCTCGGTATCGAGCCGCTGCACCATGTTAGTAACGCTCGCCTGGGAGATTTTGAGACTGGCCGCGATATCAACGACGCGGGCGTAACCTTTGCTCTGAATTAGCTCAAGAATGCGTTCGAGATAGTCTTCGACCGCGGTCGAATTACGGATGGAGTTGGACCTGGCCGGCACGATGGAAGCCAACGTAGAAAAGAGTCAGACTTGGTCAACCAAAAAGTATTTGCCAGTTGACACATTACTAGGAATCAATAACTAAATTAGCCATGGCTAATTCCGGGGACACTGATGCGCTTCACCCGAAGATGGGGTGGCGCTCGCAGCCGGAGATGCCCAGTCTGTCCGAAGTTCATCGTAGCCTTATTGTTCCTTCCTCGGCCAGTTTCCTGCGCAAGCTCCTCGCTTTCGCCGGTCCGGGATTCCTCGTCGCGGTTGGTTACATGGATCCGGGAAATTGGGCGACCGATCTGGCCGGCGGTTCGAAATACAATTTCACGCTTCTCAGCGTCATCATGCTCTCAAACCTGATGGCGATCCTGTTGCAGGCGCTGGCGGTAAAACTCGGTGTCGCCAGCGGTCGTGATCTGGCGCAGGCATGCCGGGACCATTTCAGCCGGCCCGTTTCCTTTGCGCTCTGGGTTGTCTGCGAACTCGCGATTGCAGCCTGCGATCTGGCCGAGGTAATCGGATCGGCCATTGCGCTCAATCTTCTTTTTGGCATTCCGCTGCTCGCCGGCGTTTGCATTACTGCATGTGACGTTCTCATCGTCCTGCTTCTGCAAAACAAAGGTTTTCGTTACATCGAGGCGCTCGTCATTTCGCTCATCGCGATCATTGGCGGCTGTTTCCTCTGGGAACTCGTGGCTTCGCGTCCGGACTTGTTAGGCATCGCCGCGGGGTTTGTGCCGTCACCGCGCATCGTGACCGATCCCGGAATGCTCTACATCGCAATGGGCATTCTCGGTGCGACCGTGATGCCGCATAATCTTTATTTGCATTCCTCGATCGTGCAGACGCGTCGTTACGAGCTGAATTCCGCCGGAAAACGCGAGGCGATCAAATTCGCGACCATCGATTCGACCGTCGCGTTGATGTTCGCGCTTTTTATTAACGCCGCCATTCTCATTCTCGCGGCCGCAACCTTCTACAGCCGGGGACGCACCGATGTGGCAGAGATACAGGAGGCCTACAAATTGTTAACGCCCCTTCTCGGCGTCGCCGGCGCCAGCACCCTTTTCGCCCTCGCGTTACTCGCTTCCGGTCAAAACTCCACGCTCACCGGAACGCTTGCGGGTCAAATCGTGATGGAAGGTTTTCTGAACATCCGGATACGGCCATGGCTGCGCCGACTGCTCACGCGGCTCATCGCGATCATTCCGGCGATTATCGTGACCAGCATGTCTGGCGAAACGGGCGCCGCCAGTTTGCTCGTGCTTAGTCAGGTGATACTGAGTTTGCAATTAAGCTTCGCTGTCTTCCCGCTCGTCATGTTCACGAACGACAAATTGAAGATGGGTGAATTCGTTAACGGAACCGTCACGAAAATTCTCGCGTGGTTCGTGGCAATCATAATTGCTGCGTTGAACGCGTGGTTGCTCGTGCAGACCTTTCGCGATTGGTTTCACGTGTGAGGCGACGCCATGTATAAGACAATTCTCGTTCCGGTGGAAAATCGCGAGACCGACCAGACGATCCTGCAACACATTCGTCCGCTTGCCCGCCTAACGAATTCAAAACTGCTGCTGGTCCATGTGGCCGACGGCTGGGTCGCGCGTAATTACGAACAGTTCAAGCTTCAGGAAAGTGACGAGATGAAGCACGACCGCGAATATCTCAATACTCTCGAAAGCGAATTGCGCTCTGAAGGATTTGAAGTGCGTTCGGTCCTGGCGATGGGCGAGCCGGCGACGGAAATCATCAAACTGGCGCAAACAGAGCAGGTGGAGCTGATCGCGATGACGACGCACGGCCACCGTTTCGTGAGCGACATTCTTTATGGCAGCACGGCCGACAAGGTGCGCCACAGCGTGGACGTTCCGGTCCTTCTGCTAAAAGTAAAAAGTTGAGACGGCCAGATTGCGCAGCGGAAGCGCATTGAAAGCGAGCGGCAGCCTTGCTCTACTGCTCGCGCGTGAAAGTCCTTTTTCTCACTAACGAATATCCGCCGCATGTTTATGGCGGCGCGGGAGTGCATGTCGATTATCTCTCACGCGAGCTTGCGAAAACGATCCCGATCGAGGTCCGCTGTTTTGGCGAACAGAATTCGCAGGAGGGAAATCTCAAGGTCACCGGCTTTGAGCTGGACACGAGTGAATTTGCGTGTCCGAAACCGTTGCAATCCGTTTTTGGCGCGATTCGTCGATGCACCGATTTTAACACGGCCGGAATCGATGCTGCGATTGTGCATTGTCACACTTGGTACAGCCACTTCGGCGGAATTCTGGCGAAACTGAATTACGGGCTGCCGCTTGTCATCACGGTTCACTCTCTCGAGCCGCTTCGTCCGTGGAAACGCGAACAGCTTGCCGGCGGCTATGATTTTACGCTCTGGCTCGAACGCACTGCGCTCGAAATGGCCGATGCCGTCATTGCTGTTTCCGGCGAGACAAAGAAAGACATCGAACGGCTTTTCCACGTTAAGCCCGAACGGCTGCACGTCATTCACAACGGAATTGACCTGGACGAATACCACAACGTCAATTCAACAGCCGCACTCGTTAGGCATAAAATCGATCCAGCGAAACCGTATCTGCTCTTTGTCGGACGCATCACGCGACAGAAGGGGATCATCCATCTTGTGCGCGCCATTCAATTCATGGATCCGGGATTTCAAATCGTGCTCTGCGCGGGCGCGCCGGACACCCCGGAGATCGCAGAAGAAATGAAATCTGCCGTTGCCGAAGCGACGGCAAAACGTTCCGACGTAATTTGGATCGAAGAGATGGTTAACAAAAAAGCGGTCATAGAGCTCTACTCGCAGGCTGCTGTTTTTTGTTGTCCCTCGATCTACGAACCGTTTGGCATCATCAATCTCGAAGCGATGGCGTGCGAGACAGCGGTGGTGGCGAGCGCCGTTGGCGGGATCAAGGAAGTGGTGGTGGATGGCGAGACCGGCTTTCTCGTTCCGCTGCAACAGATGAAGGAAAGCCCATTTGAGCCGATTGATCCGGAAAAATTCGAGCGCGACCTGGCGGCGCGCATCAACCAACTCATGGCCGATGAGCAATTGCGCGAAAAATTTGGAAAGGCCGGACGGAAGCGAGCTGAGCAACACTTCAGTTGGTCGGCAATCGCGCAGAAGACGACTGCGCTTTATCGCGGCCTCATCACGCGGTCATCCTGAGCGAAGCGAAGGACCTCGCAAATTAGTAAACGCGCTGTAACTGCCGGTAGTAATCGTGCATCGCGAGGTCCCTCGCTTCGCTCGGGATGACAGAGGGGCAACGCGATGGCAGTTTCGGCGAGAAACACCAAGCCGATGTTTGTCGATCGAATAAAAATTTCAGCGCAAGCGGGCAACGGTGGGCGCGGTTGCGTGAGTTTTCGCCGCGAAAAATTTGTTCCCAAAGGTGGGCCGGATGGTGGCGATGGTGGGCGCGGCGGCGATGTCGTTCTCAAAGCAGACCCGCATACGGACAATTTGTCGGCGCTTTTCTATGAGCCGATCGCGAAAGCAAAGAACGGCGGTCACGGGCAGGGAAAGAAAATGCATGGTCGCTCCGCGCCGCAAAAAATCGTCAAGGTCCCGATCGGCACGGTAGTTTATCCTGCCGACCAAACGCAGGACGGCGCACAACCGATTGCCGATCTGGTGCGGCCTAACGAGGAATTTGTTTTGTGTCGGGGCGGCTCCGGCGGCAAAGGCAATGTGCATTTCAAAAGTTCGCGCAACCGCGCGCCACGCGAATACACCGACGGCGGAGAGGGCGAGCGCGGCGATTTTCTGCTTGAGCTGCGCACGATTGCGGACGCCGGGTTGGTTGGTTATCCGAACGCCGGAAAATCGACGTTGCTACGAAAACTTTCCGCGGCACGCCCGAAAGTCGCGCCATATCCATTTACGACGCTGCATCCGATTGTCGGTGTGGTGGAACTCGACGCGTATCATCGCGCGACGATCGCGGATATTCCCGGCTTGATTGAAGGCGCGCACCGCAATGTTGGACTCGGCCACGATTTTTTGCGTCACATCACGCGCTGCAAAGTTTTGCTTTTCGTCGTCGACACCGCCGGCAGTGAAGGCCGGCATCCGATTGAAGATTTACAGAATCTGCGACGCGAAATCGATCTCTTCGATACGCGTTTGTCGCAGCGTCCGTGGTACATCATCGCCAACAAAATGGACCTCCCCGGAGCCGCAGAAAAGTTTGATGAAGTGAAGGATCGCTTTCCGGATGTGGAAGCGGTGGCGGTCTCGGCCGAGTTAGGTGAGGGGATCGATAGGCTGAAAGTTCGACTTGCTATTTGGCTCGGTCGAAATGAAATCGACAAATAACGGAGACAATCGCGGGCAACATGCGATTCGAATAATAATTGGACATGCACGGCTTCCTAACAAATAGTCCGGACTTCCCATGGGCCCTAGAACCGTAGCGAGTTACTGCACGACCTTTCTCAAGCCCGAGATGTGGCACATTTATCGCCAGGTCACTGCCCTGCGTGATGTGCGCACGTTCGTCATGACGAAAAAGCTGCAGGAGCCGGCGCGTTTCCCATTTCCCGATATTGAATTGATCCCGCTACCGCGCATGAACCTGTTTCGCCATGGCTGGTTGAAATTCGTCAAACGCGAACCGCCGATTGTTTACCGCGGCGAATATGAAATGCTCGCCTCTTTGCTCGAGCGCCGCGGCGCGGATTTGATGCACATTTATTTCGGTCACACTGGCGTGCATTTGCTACCCTTCATCGAAGAGTGGAACAAACCGTGTGTCGTTTCCTTTCATGGCGCCGATGTCGCAAGCAAACCCGATGTGGTCGATTACGATCGCAAGTTGCGCCGTCTCTTTGAAGCGGTGCCGCTGATTCTGGCGCGCTCGCAATCACTGGCGGATCGGCTGATGCAACTCGGTTGTCCTCCGGAACGGCTGCGCATTAACCGCACTGGCGTTCCGTTAGGCGAATTTCCTCTGATGCAGCGCGAGCCGCCTATGGGCGGACATTGGAAATTGCTTCAGGCCTGTCGCCTTATCCCTAAGAAAGGTGTTTCCACCTCCATTCGCGCGTTCGCGATTCTGCAAAGGGAATTCCCGAACGCCGAACTCTACATCGCGGGCAAGGGACCGTTGCAACCGAAGCTCGAAGGGCTTGTCGCGCAACTCGGCATTGGCGACAAAGTGCATTTCTGCGGATTCCTTTCGCAGGAAGAACTCTTGAAACTATACGCGACGAGTCATCTTTTCCTGCATCCGAGCGAGACCGAACTCGATCAAAACCAGGAAGGTGTTCCCAATTCCGTCCTCGAAGCCATGTCGACCGGATTACCGGTGGTTGCGACGCAACACGGCGGAATTCCCGAAGCGGTGGAACACGGCCGCACCGGATTGCTCGTGAAGGAAGGAGATTTCGTTTCTCTGGCGGAATCGATTGCGACTGTTCTGCGCTCGCCGCACGCGTTTCGCGAAATGGGTTGGTTGGCGAGCGAATCAGTTGCCGTCAACTTCGAGCAATCAGAGCAGATTCGACAGCTCGAGTCATTTTATAACGAAGCGATCGCGATGTCGCGCGTGGAAGAAAAGACGGCCGCGACCGAACCGGACCAATTACCGGCAACTTTTCCCGAGCACGTCCACGTTGAGTAGCACACGTCGCTAAACCGCGAAAAATTTCGGGAAAG
This sequence comes from uncultured Verrucomicrobiae bacterium, assembly GCA_963737195.1. Lineage (GTDB taxonomy): Bacteria > Verrucomicrobiota > Verrucomicrobiia > Chthoniobacterales > UBA10450 > JBBQFI01. The sequence continues at coordinate 31,060 of CAVTRW010000015.1, read as the reverse complement.
TTGCCTTGTCATCCTCGCAAAACCAGCTTTGGTATGCGCGACCAAGGCCCCTGTAGTTAGTGCGCTGGTCTTTGCGGCCACGCAACTGGGCAAAAAAGGATCGGGCCGCTGCCGTCAACAAGAGAGAAAAATGTACCGCTATTCATTGCTGCTTCCGTTTATTGCCGCGTTCGCGGCGATGATCGCTTTTGCGCCCCTGCCGGTGCGAGCGGCGGAGCCGGCAAAAGCGGAACACGAAGCGCTCTCGCTCAAAGCGGAAGAGCTATTCACGATCGGCAAGTTTGCCGTCACCAACTCCATGCTCGTGACGTGGATCGTCGCGGTCGGGATCATCATTTTCGCGCAGGCGGCAACGAGAAAGATCAAACAAATTCCCAGCGGCATTCAAAATTTCTGGGAATGGCTCGTCGAAGGTCTCTACGGGTTTCTGGAAGGAGTGATTGGGCGCTCGTTAGTCCGCAAAACCTTCTGGTTTTTCGCGACCGTTTTCATTTTCATTTTGTTTTTGAACTGGTTCGGACTGATTCCCGGCGTCGGGACGGTCGGCTGGGGCCATCACGATCCAGCGACAAATAGCTTTCACGTCGATCGTCCCTTGCTTCGTGGCGCAAACGCGGATTTGAATCTCACTCTCGCCATGGCCTGCGTCTTTTTTGTTCTGTGGCTGATTTGGGCCATTCAAGCCAACGGTATCGGCGGTTTCATCATGCATTTGTTCGGGCCCAAAGGGGAGACGTCGGGCTTCCTCAAAGTAGTCATGATCATTGTCTTCTTCCTCGTCGGCTGGCTCGAAATCGTCTCGATTCTCTTTCGCCCGGTGTCGCTTAGCTTTCGGTTGTACGGCAACATTTACGCCGGCGAAAACATGCTCGAAGCGATGGCTAATCTTGTGCCCTCGCTTTCCTGGCTGATACCGATTCCTTTTTACTTTATGGAGTTGCTCGTCGGAATTGTGCAGGCGCTTGTCTTCATGTTATTGACGGCGGTCTTCACGCTTCTCATCGCTCAGCACGAACCAGGACACGAAGCGCACCATTAGAAAAATTTCGGCCGGCAATTGCGAAGGAGTCGCGAGAGTCGCCGTAAACAACCAACCAAAAGAAATATGATACTACCACTACTGGCAGAAATTGGCGGAAACATTCACGTGGGTCTGGCTGGTCTCGGCGCTGCAATCGGCGTCGGCTTGATCGGCATGGGCGCATCTTCGGCGGTCGGCCGCAACCCCGGCGCAGCGACAGCGATTCTGGTGCAAGCCATTCTCGCGATCGCGTTCGCCGAAGCGATCGTCTTCTACGCCATCTTCCTCGTTAAGTAGTTCGTCCGTCGAGGGCATTCGTGCTTATGAGCATCGCTATTCTCGCTGCTGAGAGTTTCGCTGAGATGGCTCGCGAAACGGGAGAAACATTCGGCTTCAACGTCTGGCTGTTTCTTTCGCAAGTCATCAGCTTCGCGGTCGTCGCTTTGCTGCTGCGAGCTTTCGCCTACAAACCGATTTTGAAAGTGCTGGAAGAACGGCGGCAGCGAATCGAAGAAGGGCAGCTCAATGCTGAAAAAATCAGACAGCAATTGGCGGAAGCCGAAAAACGGCACGCCGAGATCCTGGCCAAAGCAAACGAGCAGGCGCAAAAAATGATCGACGAAGCGCGACAGAGCGCTGGAGTTCTCGCCGATCGGAAACAGCAGGAAGCTGTGGCCGCGGCGGAACAAATCGTGGCCAAGGCGCGCGAAGCAAGTGCGATCGAGCACGAACGCACGATGGCGGATTTGAAACGCGAACTCGGACGGCTTGTAGTCGAGACGACGGCGAAAGTGACCGGCAAAGTCCTTACGCCAGATGATCAAAAGCGGCTGCAGGAGGAAGCGAATCGCCAGCTCGCTTCGTAGCTCATGAAGGTCAGCAAGGAGACACGGCAGGTTGTGCGCGCGCTTTTACGCGCCAGCTTTACCAACGGCCAGCTAGATCGCGGCCGTATCTCTTCCCTCGTGCAATCCTTGATTGCGGAGAAACCGCGCGACTGCATCAGAGTCCTCGAGGAATACAAGCGCTTGTTGCGCCTGGAAGTAGAAAAGCGTCATGCGCGAATCGAGAGCGCGGCCGAACTCGATCAGCCCACGCGTGAAAAGATCGTGTCGAATTTAAAAAAGAAATACGGCGACGACCTAACGAGCGAGTTCGCAATTGATCCAGCGTTACTCGGCGGCGTGCGCATTCGCGTCGGGAGCGATGTTTGGGACGGCAGCGTGCGCAATCGTCTCCAGCGTTTGCAACAGCAACTTTAACCAACTTACAAAACATGAGCAGCATATTGGAAGAGATCGAAACAAAAATTGCAGGGCTAAAGACTTCGACCACAAAAAGCAACGTGGGAGTCGTTCGCGAAACCGGTGACGGCGTGGCTCGCGTCGAAGGACTCAGCGACGCGATGCTCAACGAGATGATCGAATTTCCCAACGGCATTTATGGTCAGGTGCTCAATCTCGAGGAAACCGAAGTCGGCGCCATTCTTCTGGGTGACAACACCAAGATCATGGAAGGCGATGAAGTGAAGACAACCGGTCGACTGCTGGAAGTCCCGGTGGGGAAGGCGCTGCTCGGCCGCGTCGTTAATACGCTTGGTCAGCCGCTTGATGGAAAGGGCCCGATCAAGACCGAAACATTTTATCCACTGGAGAAAATCGCCCCCGGCATCATCAAACGGCGCAGCGTTAGTCAACCAGTGCAGACCGGCATCATGGCGATCGATGCGATGATTCCAATCGGTCGCGGACAGCGCGAACTAATCATCGGTGATCGCGCTACCGGTAAAACGACAATCGCGATTGATACGATCATTAGCCAGGCGCGATTAAATAAGGCGGCCGCGGAGGGCGCGACGAAAGATTATCGTCCGCTGTATTGCATTTACGTCGCCATCGGGCAAAAAAATTCCAACGTCGCCCGCGCGCTCGCCATTCTCGAGAAGGAAGGCGCGATGCCGTACACGACGATCATTTCCGCGCCCGCATCCGACAGCGCGACCAATCAATACCTCGCGCCATTCGCCGGCGCGGCCATGAGCGAGTGGTTCATGGATAACGGGATGGACGCTCTTATTATATATGACGACCTTTCCAAGCACGCCGTCGCTTACCGGCAGGTGTCGCTCGTTTTGAAGCGCCCGTCGGGACGCGAAGCATATCCGGGCGACGTCTTCTATTTGCATTCGCGTTTGCTCGAACGCAGTGCGCGCGTGAGCGATGAATTTGGTGGCGGCTCGGTCACCGCGCTGCCGATCATCGAGACGCAGGCCGGAGACGTATCCGCGTACATTCCGACGAACGTCATCTCGATCACCGACGGTCAGATTTATCTCGAGACCGATTTGTTCTATCAAGGCGTGCGGCCGGCGATTTCCGTCGGGTTGTCGGTGAGCCGTGTCGGTTCCGCGGCGCAGATCAAAGCGATCAAACAGGTTGCCGGGAAAATAAAGCTCGATCTTGCTCAGTTTCGCGAACTCGCCGCCTTCGCACAATTTGGTTCCGATCTGGACGCGGCAACCAAAGCACGGCTCGATCGTGGTCAGCGCATCGTCGAGTTGTTCAAGCAGGTGCAATACAATCCGATTCCGGTTGAGCAGCAGGTTGCCGTTCTCTGGGCGATGCAGAATGGATTTCTTGATCCAGTTCCAGTTGAGCGCGTAAAAGAATTTCAAAAGAAGCTGCAAGAGTTTCTCGAGACGCGGAAAGAAAGTTTACTTCGCTCGATTCGCGAAAAGAAGGAGATCGACAAGAATCTCGAAGCCGAGCTGGCGAGTGCTCTCAACGATTTCAAGGCGACCTGGCAATGATTTCGCCTGAACTGCAAAACTTGAGGTCGCAATTTGCCACCTCAAACAACGTGGGAGCGGCCTCAGTGCCGCGATCGCTGATTGTCGGGGCACTAAGGCCCCTCCCACATTCCTAGGCCATGGCAAATACACAGGACATACGGCGCCGTATCAAGTCGATCCGCAACACGGCGCAGATCACGAAAGCGATGCAGATGGTCGCGGCGTCCAAAATGCGGCGCGCACAGCAGCATGCGCTTGCCGGGCGTCCCTATGCGGCGTTGATGAACAAGGTGCTCGTTTCCCTGCAGGCGCGCACCGATTCGAAATTGCATCCGCTTTTGCAAGTGCGTCCCGTGAAGACAGAACTGGTGCTCATCATCAGCACCGACAAAGGATTGGCCGGCGCGTTAAACACCAACTTGATGCGTGAAGCTGCGCGTTTCGACGCGGAGAAAACAATGTATGTCGTATCCGGTCGCAAGGCGCGGCAATTCGTCGCCCGTACACGGCGACAGATGCTCGCCGATTTTGAACTTAAGGATTCGCCCAGTTTTGTAGAGACAAAGGCGATCGGCAAATTTTGCATCGAGAAATTTCTCGCTGGCGACGTCGACAAAGTGTCCGTGCTATACACCCACTTCGTTAACACGATTAACCAACGCCCGGTCGTGCAGACTTTGCTGCCGATCAGCGATTTCGGAGCAACACAAACGGCAGAGGACAAGACGACAGCCAAGGAAATTCGCGATCCGATGTTGGGCTATCTCTTCGAGCCGGCCCCGGAGTTCGTGCTCGATTACATGCTCCCGTATTACATTGAGTACCAGGTTTACCAAATGATTCTCGACGCCCGCGCGTCGGAACACAGCGCGCGCATGGTCGCGATGAAAAACGCGACGGACAATGCGCATCAATTCATCAAAGACCTGACGCTCGAATACAATAAAATGCGCCAGGCCAGCATCACGACCGAGCTGCTTGAAATCGCGACCGCGCAAATGGCTCTCGGTTCCTAACTAATAATCATGACTACAGGAAGTATCGTTCAAGTAATCGGTCCGGTGGTGGACGTGGAATTCAGCGACACGAAAAGTTTGCCGCATATTTATGACGCACTCGAAATCGAGTATGAGGTCAATGGCAACCCGACCAAGCTCACGCTCGAAGTGCAGCAGCATCTTAGCGACAATTGGGTTCGCTCCATCGCGATGTCTTCGACGGAAGGTTTGAAACGCGGAATGCAAGTTACGAACACCGGCGCGCCGATCTCAGTGCCGGTAGGCGAAGGAACCCTCGGCCGCGTTTTCAATGTCACGGGCGATCCCGTCGATAATCTCGGGCCGGTGAAATTCACCAAGCGCTATCCGATTCATCGCAAAGCGCCGGAGCTGACGGATCAGGATACAAGCGCGTCAATTCTCGAGACCGGAATCAAAGTTATCGATCTTGTCTGTCCCTTTACCAAAGGCGGCAAGGTCGGTGCGTTCGGCGGAGCAGGTGTCGGCAAAACCGTCATCATTCAGGAACTCATCAATAACATCGCGATGAAGCACGGTGGATTCTCTGTGTTTGCTGGAGTGGGCGAACGCAGTCGTGAAGGCAACGATCTCTATCGCGAAATGAGCGAGGCGGGCGTCATCGACCTGAAAGACATCAGCAAATCGAAAGTGGCGCTCGTTTACGGACAGATGAATGAGCCGCCGGGCGCGCGTTTGCGTGTGGCGCTGGCAGCGCTGGCGATGACGGAATATTTCCGGGACGAACGCAACCAGGACGTGTTGCTCTTCATCGACAACATCTTTCGATTTTCACAAGCGGGTTCGGAAGTTTCCGCTTTGCTTGGCCGAACTCCTTCCGCGGTAGGTTATCAGCCGACGCTCGCGGCCGAGATGGGTGATTTGCAGGAACGAATCACGTCGACCAAAAAAGGATCGATCACTTCGTTCCAGGCGGTTTACGTTCCGGCTGACGATCTAACCGATCCGGCGCCGGCAAACACGTTCGCGCATCTTGATTCGACCATCGTGCTGGAACGTTCCATTGCGGAATTGGGAATTTATCCTGCCGTCGATCCGCTCGCCTCAACTTCAAAAGCGCTCGCGCCTGAAATTGTCGGCGAAGAACATTACGGTGTTGCGCGCGGTGTGCAGAAGGTTCTGCAGCGCTACAAAGATCTTCAGGACATCATCGCCATTCTCGGCATGGATGAATTGAGTCCGGAGGATAAGCTGACGGTTTATCGCGCGCGCAAGATCCAGCGTTTTCTCAGCCAGCCGTTCCATGTCGCGGAAGTCTTTACCGGCTCGAAAGGTCAGTATGTTTCGATTGCGGAGACCGTGCGCGGTTTCAAGGAAATTCTCGACGGCAAACATGACGAGGTTCCGGAAACGAATTTCTACATGAAGGGCGGGATCGAAATGATCGGCGAAGGAAAGTAGACGATGGCGACGTTGCGTTTGGAAATCGTTACTCCGGAGACGACGGCGTACTCCGAAGATGTCGATATGGTGACGCTTCCCGGATCGGAAGGTGAGCTCGGCGTTTATCCGAAGCACGTTCCGCTTTTGACAATGTTGAAACCCGGGGAACTGCGTGTGCTTAAAGACGGACGCGAAACTACTCTCGCCGTCGGTGAAGGTTTTGTTGAGATTAAAGGCGATGCGGTTTCCGTCCTGACCGATATGGCGCTCGAGTCCGAACGCATCGATGTGGGTGCCGCGGAAAAAGCAGTTGCGCGAGCGCAGGCGGCGATGAAGGAAGATCACACCGCGGAAGAAGTCGTCGCCATCCAGGCTTCGCTGCAAAAGGCGCTGGCGCAGTTGCACGTCAAACGCCGGCGGCATCACTAATTCGTTAGGCCGATTTTCGGCTGACATGGAGACGCCAGATACGCTCGGGATCATCGCGGGCAACGGCGTTTATCCTTTGTTGCTTGCCGAGTCTGCGCGCGCGGCCGGTGTAGGAAGAATCGTTGTGACGGCTTTTGCCGACGAGACTGATCGGGCGATCGGCAATAAGGTCGACGCGATCGAATGGCTCCGCGTTGGCCAGCTCAGCCGCATGCTTCAATTTTTTCGAGAGCAGAAAGTGCAATCGGTCATCATGGCTGGACAAATCGCGCCGAAGAACCTGTTCGATCTGCGGCCGGATTGGAAGGCGCTGCTCTTGCTCGCAAACCTGAAGCGTCGCAATGCCGAATCCATTTTCGCGGCCATCGGCGACGAGCTGAAAAAAATCGGCATGAACATGTTGCCGGCCACAACTTTTCTCGAGCAATCGTTGGCAACTTCCGGACTCATCGCCGGGACGAAATTATCTCGACGCGAAGAAGACGATGTCGAGTTCGGATGGGAGATTGCAAAGGAAATCAGCCGGCTCGATATCGGGCAGACCGTCATCGTGAAAAATGGAACGGTCCTCGCCGTCGAAGCGCTCGAAGGAACGAACGAAGCCGTCAGGCGGGGCGCGATGCTCGGCCGCAAAAATGCGATCATGGTCAAAGTCGCAAAACCGAATCAGGATATGCGCTTTGATGTCCCTGTGATTGGTGTCGAGACGGTCCGGCTTGCGGGGGAAGTAGGATTGCGCGTGATCGCGCTGGAAGCGGGCAAGACGTTGTTGCTGGAGAAGGATTCAGTCGTCGCGCTCGCTGCGCAGAAAAACATTTCGATCGTCGGTCGCTAGCGAATCTCGCGCGGCCGTTAGTCGAAATATTTCATGAAATCGATCTCGCCAGTGCGCGGAGTATCGGACTGCTTGTCCTTCGCCTTGCCGCCTTTGATATCTTTGCGTGCCGGCAAATCGCGCACTTTTTCGTCGCGCTCGTTTTCCTTCTTCGGCGCGGGGTCTTTATCTCGATCTGCCATGTGATGAATCTCGGCGTCGCAACATTAATGGCTGCGTATTTACGTTTGTAACAGATTAGCGCCGGACCGGACACAACTTTCCAGATTTAAATTCCGAGCCGACAAAAATTCAAAGCGTGGCCCGCGAATAGCTTTTCCAAATTTGCCGATGGAAAACACGGTGGAAGTGATTATCCGGCAACGGCCTGTTCGTCTCGTCCCTCCACGACGCAGCCGTCTGCAAGTGGCTAACGCTCAACAGCGTCTGGTCCCGCTCCTGCTTTTCGGTTCCGGCTTTTGCGCGCTCATCTATCAAACAACGTGGCTGCGTGAATTTCGTTTAATCTTTGGCGGATCGACCGCGGCATCTGCGGCGGTCCTCGGTGTTTTCATGGCCGGGCTCGGTTTCGGTGGAATCATTCTCGGCCAGCGCTCGGAAAAGCAGGAGCGACCGCTCGCCTTCTATGGTCGACTGGAATTACTTATCGCCATCAGCGCCGCCCTCTCGCCCTTGCTGATTTTCGTCGCGCGCCAGCTTTACATTGCGCTCGGCGGAACCGCCGCAACCGGAATTGCGCTAGGCACCATTGTGCGGCTCATGCTGGCCGCGATTATCCTCGGCGTTCCGACTTTCCTCATGGGCGGAACTCTGCCTGCGGCCGCCCGCGCGGTCGTTAGGCAAGACGATGTTTCGCGCCGTTCGCTCGGTGTTCTTTACGGAGTGAATACGCTCGGCGCGGTGACCGGCGCGCTCGCCGGAACGTTTTATCTTTTCGAAAACTTTGGTAACCGGCTCACGCTTTGGTGGGCCGCGTTGCTCAACATCATCGTCGCTCTCACTGCACTCCGTTGCGCAAAATCATCGCGCGCAATTTCCAGCGGGACTGACCTGCCGATCGAAACCGAAGATTCGCGCGAGGCCGCGAAACCCGGTTTCGTTTTCGGCGCCGCTGCACTCGTCGGCTTTGCGTTTTTTCTGATGGAAATCGTTTGGTACCGCATGCTCGCGCCATTGCTGGGCGGCTCGACGTTTTCTTTCGGATTGATTCTCGCCTGCGCTCTCCTCGGAATCGGATTCGGCGGCGTAACTTACGCGTTCTTTGATTTGAAACGCTCGGCGTCGCTGCGCTTTTTTGCATTCACCTGCGCGGCCGAGGCATTTTTTGTCGCGTTGCCATATGCGCTTGGCGATCGCATCGCGATGTTGACGATGTTGTTGCGCCCGTTAGGCACACTCGGATTTTACGGTCACGCAATCGCATGGAGCTCGATTTGTCTGCTCGTTATCTTTCCGGCTGCGTTTCTTTCCGGATTGCAGTTCCCGCTGTTGATTGCGTTGCTCGGCAAAGGCAACAAATCGGTCGGCGCCCAAACCGGCACCGCCTACGCCTGGAACACGGTCGGCGCATTGATCGGATCGCTCGCCGGTGGATTTGGCTTTTTGCCGCTCTTCTCCGCGCCGGGAGTTTGGAAGCTTGTCGTTGTTCTTCTTTCGGTACTGGCGCTGGTCGCAGCGTATCTCAGCGTTGACGATCGGCGTTCGGCGATACGGGCCGCGGTTCCCTGTGCACTTTCCGTTATGGCTCTTCTGTTGTTATCAGCAATCGGCCCGACCGCATTTTGGCGGCACAGTCAGATCGGCGTCGGCCGCGTGCAGCAGTATCACGCTTCACCTAACGCCCTGCGGGATTTCGTTCACACGACTCGACGCCAGATAAAATGGGAAGCTGACGGAATCGAAAGCAGCGTTGCACTGGCGGATCCGGACAGCGTTGCTTTTCTCGTGAACGGCAAATCTGACGGCAACGCCAAGATCGATGCCGGCACACAAATCATGTGCGGAATGATTGGCGCCGCGCTTCATCCTCATCCGCGAAACGCGATGGTCATCGGGCTTGGCACCGGCAGCTCTGCCGGTTGGCTCGCCGCTGTGCCGGAGATGGACCGCGTTGATGTCGTTGAATTAGAGCGATCGATTTTGCGAGTGGCGCAGGATTGCGCTCCGGTGAATCAGAATGCCCTAACGAATCCGAAACTTCACGTTACGATCGGCGACGGCCGCGAATTTCTCGTCACCAGTCATCGCAAATACGACCTCATTGTTTCCGAACCTTCCAACCCCTACCGCGCCGGTGTCGCCAGCCTGTTCACGCAGGATTTTTATCGTTCGGTGCAGAATCGCCTCGATCACGACGGGATGTTTCTGCAGTGGGTGCAGACCTACGACATTGATGATCGCACCATAGAGATTCTCTATGAAACACTCGGCTCGGTCTTCCCCAATATCGAGACGTGGCAGACTCAGGAAGGCGATCTCCTTTTGGTCGCGACGCAGCGTCCGATCGTCTACGACGCCGATGTGTTGCGCCAGCGTCTCTCCCGTGAGCCGTTGCAAACTGCACTGCGCGTCGCGTGGGACGGGCTCGGTCTGGAAGATTTTCTCGCTCACTATGTCGGCAACAATGAAGTCGCGCGCATGTTGCAGAAGGTCGAGCCGTGGCCATTCAACACCGATGACCGCACCGTGATCGAATTTGCCGTCGCGCGCAGTCTCAACACGACTACCGGATTCCGCATGTCGAACCTGCGCGCCGGCGCCGCGGCGGCGCATCGCGATCGTCCCGAGTTTGTGCGTGGCGAAGTCGATTGGGCGCGGGTCGATGAAGGTCGGATTTCCTCCGACGTCTCTGTCAGCCCCGGCCAAGATGTAGCGGCGCTGCCGTTTGACCAGCGAGCGCGAGCGGTCGCGCTCAGCGCCTACATGCGAAACGATCTGCCTGGCGCGCTGCATTTCTGGCAATCGCAGCCCGCCCAACCGCAAACGTTGCGCGAACTACGTTTGCTTGCCGAATGTCTTGCCAACAAGGGCGACAATGATGCCGTAAGTTATATTGACGAACTCGGGAAGATCGCGCCTAACGAGGCAGAGGCGCTGCGTTCCGAGATTCTTTTTCGCCAGGGCAAAACAGAAGCAGCCGCCCAAAGTTTGGAAAAATTTCTGCGATCGGCTCATGACGATCCGTGGCCGGAACAGGATCTTCTGCGACGTTCGATTATTCGCGCCGAACTGATCGCGAAAGCGGATCCATCCCAAAAAAGCGTCACCCGCTTTTACGATCTGTTACGGACGCCGCTTGCCGTTTGGAATTGCGAATCGGAACGCCGCGTACGCCTGCTCGATCTCGGTGTGCTACGCGACGGAGCGTCACTCGGGACATATACCACTCCGGCGCTCAGTGTTTTTGAGCCGTACGTAAAATGGGATCGCAAATTTCTCGAGTTGCGCCGAGCATGTTACAAGATAACGCACGATTCCCGCTTCGAGCAGGCGAGTCGCGAGCTCGATCAGTTTCTCGACAACGAACCCCTCACCGCCGATCCCTCGCTGCTTGCAAAATTATTGCGTCAGGAGGGTGCAGACACTGTTGCGGAGGACGCGTCGATGCATCGCTCCAGAGTGTCGCAAAAATAGACTGCGAAAGCCCTTGGCTGCTGGCACGGCTTTGATCCATGTCGTGGACGTGGTAATTGCCTTTTCATTAACCCTGACGAGCGGAAGCTTTGCGTCGCATTAATCGACGAAGATATGCCGTTTTGCGTATAAGCATGAAGGAATGAATTTACGTGACGGCGGGATCGCCTTTGGCGCGCCGGGAATCGAGCCGGGCTGGACTTCGAGCGCGAAAGAAGGTGTCGGCACTTCGTATCACACGAGTTGCCGTCTCTGGTTCACGCTCAGCCATGGTATCGTCAACGAGATTTACTATCCGCACGTCGATCAACCGAACACGCGCGACTTTCAGTTCCTCATCACCGATGGCGAAACGTTCTGTCACGAAGAGAAACGCGATCTGACTCATCTCGTCGAATATCCGGAGCGTGATTCGCTTTTTTATCGCCTAACGAATTCAGATCCCGCCGGTCGTTACCGCATCGTCAAACATGTGCTGACCGATCCGCATCGTTCCGTCCTGCTCGTGCAAACGAAACTCGAAGTGCGGGATGAATCCTTGCGCGGCAAATTGCGGCTTTACGCGTTGCTCGCGCCGCACATTGGCGGTTACGGCGCGGGTAATTCCGGCGAGTGCGCTGAAATCGGTGACGTGAAATTGATGCACGCGCAGCGCGGCAACACGAACCTGCTCATGGCGTGCGGCAGCGGTTTCACTCGGCGTTCGGTCGGCTATGTCGGCTCCAGCGATGGCTGGCAAGACCTGATGAACGATTTCAAGATGGATTGGGAATTTCGCAAAGCCGAAAACGGCAACATTGCATTGACTGGCGAAATCAATCTTCCCGAAAACGGCGAATTCACGATCGCGGTTGCGTTCGGCCGTAGCTATCAGACGGCGGCGATCAAATTATTCCAGTCGTTAGCCGAACCGTTCGCAATGCATGCGGAGCGGTACGTCAGCCAGTGGCAGCGCTCGGTGGTCGATCCGAAATTCGATTTCAGCAAAGATACGTCCGATGGCGGCGGAATGTACCGGCTGAGCCGGTGCGTCCTGCTCGCGCATGAGGATAAAGTTTTTCAAGGCGCGTTAGTCGCATCGATGAGCATTCCGTGGGGCGAAACGAAGGGGGACCAGGATTTGGGCGGTTATCATCTCGTCTGGACGCGTGATCTCGTGCACAGCGCGACCGCGCTGCTCGCCACGGGACAAACCGGCACGCCGCTACGCGCGTTGATCTATCTCGCAGCCATTCAACGAAGCGACGGAAGTTTTCCGCAAAACAGCTGGATCGATGGGCGAGCGTATTGGTCGGGATTGCAGCTCGATCAAGTCGCGATGCCGATGCTGCTGGCGCGGCGTTTGCACGAACACAATGCGCTGGGCTTGTTCAATCCGCGCACGATGATTGTGCGCGCCGCTGCGTATTTGATTTCGCGCGGACCGGTCACGGGTCAGGATCGTTGGGAAGAAAACGCCGGCTATTCGCCTTCAACGCTGGCAATAGTGATTGCGGCGCTGGCTTCCACGGCGCAATGGGCGAAAGAATTTGGCCTAACGAGTGCCGCTGATTTCATTTTTGCCTACGCCGATTGGTTGGCGGCGCACATCGAAGATTGGACGGTGACGACGCGCGGCGAATTGGTCAAAGGTTTTCCGCGTCATTATATCCGCATCAATCCCACCGACGCGAATGCGCCCGATCCGCACGCCGATCCAAATACAACAATGATTCAGCTCGCGAACGGTGGCGGTCTGCATCCGGCGCGGAATGTCGTGGGCGGTGATTTCCTTCATTTCGTCCGTTTCGGGATTCGCGATGCGAATGATCCCATCATCCGCGATTCCATCGAAGTGATCGACCGAGTGTTGAAACATGATTTGCCGCAGGGTCCAGGCTGGCGCCGTTACAATCACGATGGCTACGGACAAAAAGATGACGGCAGCGCATATGACGGCACCGGCGTTGGTCGCTGTTGGCCAATTTTAACCGGCGAACGTGGCCATTACGAACTCGCTGCCGGTCGCGATCCAAAACCATTCATCACTGCGATGGAGAATTTTGCCAATCAGGGTGGAATGATCGCGGAACAACTTTGGGACGCAGACGATCTGCCGAACATGAAACGCGGTCAGCCCACCGGCGCGGCTATGCCGCTGTGTTGGTCGCACGCCGAATATCTATCTCTCGTCCGTAGCCGTCACGACGGTGTTTGTTTCGATCGCGTCGATGCCGCATACCAACGTTACGTCAAGAATCCGGTCAAAGCCGGCACGAGATCTGGACTTTGCGCCATCCATTGCGCCGCATCCCGCAGGGAAAAACTTTGCGAATCATTCTCGCTGACGAAGCGACGATTGTTTGGTCAACGAATGACTGGGGCCAGACTAACGAATCGCCGACGACTCAAGTTAGCGACATGAATCTTTGGTTTGCCGATCTGCCGACGGCCGAATTGCCGTCCGGATCCAACATCGTATTGACGTTTTCGAACCGCGATCAACGTTGGGCCGGCCGCAACTGGCATATCAGTGTCGATTAAAATAGTGATGGCTTGCGGCAAACTGAAATCATAGAGTGCGATCGATTAAGGAGAGGTTTGAATGTCTGCTGGAGACGAAAACCCCGAAGAGTCCGCGAGCCCGGCTGCCTCTGAGTTTGGCCGATCCACCCGCCGCACTTTTCTTTCGCGATTGGGCCTGGCCGGCTTGCTGGCAACCACAGCGCCTGCGGTTACGACTTTGGCCGAACGTTCGATGAAATCGAAACAAGACCTTTCGACAGAATTGAAGGATGCCGTTCCAGTCACGCTTCGGGTCAACGGAAAGAAGTACGAATTGCGGATCGATCCGCGAACGACTCTGCTCGATTGCCTGCGCGAACATTTGCATCTGACCGGATCGAAAAAGGGATGCGACCACGGCCAGTGCGGCGCGTGCACGGTGCACATCAATGGCCGGCGAGTGAATTCGTGTCTCTGCCTGGCGGCAATGTATGAAGGCGACGAGATCACGACAATTGAAGGAGTTGGCCAACCGGAAAATTTGCACGCGCTGCAGGCGGCATTCCTCGCGCATGATGCTTATCAATGTGGCTACTGCACCTCGGGCCAGATTATGTCGGCGGTGGCATTGTTGAAGGAGCCGTGCGGTAACGAGGACGCAGACGTAAAGGAATTCATGAGCGGCAACATCTGCCGTTGCGGCGCGTATCCCAACATCGTGGCGGCAATTCAAGCCGTTAGGCAAAAATCGCCGCCGGAAAAAACGGCATGAACACTTTCGCTCTCACGCGCGCGAAAGATGCGGGACAAGCGATCGCCGCCGCGGCAAAAGCGACGACGGCACAACAGGGCGCTGACATTCGTTTCATCGCCGGCGGGACAACGCTGATCGATCTGATGAAGTTGAATGTCGAGCAGCCGAAAACGTTGATCGACATTTACCGATTGCCGATGGACAAGATCGAGGCGTTGCCGGATGGCGGCCTAACGATTGGTGCCGGTGTTCGCAATTCCGATTTGGCGCATCATCCGCTCGTGCGCAAAAACTATAACGTTCTTTCCGAAGCGCTCCTTAGTGGTGCGTCCGTGCAGCTGCGGAACATGGCGACGACCGCCGGCAATCTGCTGCAGCGTACGCGTTGCATGTATTTTCGCGCGACCGACATGCCCTGTAATAAGCGCGAACCGGGCAGCGGGTGCGGCGCGATCAATGGCGCAAATCGCAGCCTGGCGATTCTCGGCACGAGCGAGCATTGCATTGCGACGAATCCGTCGGACATGTGTGTCGCGATGGCCGCGCTCGAAGCGGTCATTCATGTGAAGGGGCAGAAAGGCGAACGCGCGATTCCGATCGCAGACTTTCATCTGCTGCCTGGAAATACGCCCGAACGCGAGACGGTGCTCGAGCCGGGCGATCTGATTACGCACGTCACGCTTCCTCCGCCCGCGCCGGGAAATCGTTCGCTCTATTTAAAATTACGCGACCGCGCTTCCTACGAATTTGCCCTGGCCTCCGCAGCCGTCGTAATCACAAGCGCGAACGGAAAAATCGCGCGTGCCCGAGTCGCGCTCGGCGGCATAGGGACTAAACCGTGGAGGTCGACTGACACGGAAAGCGAACTGACGGGTCAACCTGCAACCGAAGCCGTTTTTCGAAAAGCTGCCGATGCTGCGCTACGCAATGCACAACCGCAAAGCCAAAATGGTTTCAAGGTCGAGCTGGCAAAGCGGTGTCTTGTGCATGCGCTGAAGCTCGTGACACAAACTGCCTAACGAGTTATGCCGGAAAGTGCACAAATGTCTGTCATCGGGAAGCCGCAGCCGCGAGTCGACGGACCGTTGAAGGTGAGCGGCCGCGCCATGTACGCGACGGATCATCATTTTCCCGGCCTGCTCTACGCCGTGCCGGTTGGAGCGACGATTGCAAACGGCAAGATAGAAAAGCTCGATACGGTCGCGGCGGAGAAGATGCCCGGGGTTCGAGCAATACTTCATCGCGCAAACATCGGGAAAATTTTTCGATCTACTCTCGGACCGGGTTTTGCCGGAATCTGCATCGAGCGGCGACCGCCGTTCGAGGACGACATCGTTCGTTACTACGGTCAATACGTCGCGCTCGCTGTGGCGGACACTTTCGAAGCAGCAAAGGCAGCTGCCGATGCGGTGCACATCACCTACTCGAAAGACAAACCAAATGTAGCGACCGAGCTGGAAGCCGAAGATGATCCGGACGAAGTCAACACTCCATACGGTCCGGAGAAACGTTTGCAAAGTGAGCGTGGCGACCCAGAAAAAGCTTTTGCGAATGCCGCAAGTCAAAATTGATCAGACTTACATCACGCCGACCGAAACGCACAACCCGATTGAATTGCAGGCCGCGATCGCGATGTGGGAGGGCGACCAGCTCACCATCTACGAGGAGTCGCAATCGATCTTCAACATGCGCGGCGTCATCGCGCAGATGTTCGGTTTGCCGAAAGAGAACGTTCGCGTCATCACGAAGTTCGTTGGCTCGGGATTCGGAAGTAAACTTTGGCCGTGGACACATTGCCCGCTCGCGGCAGCCGCGGCGCGTCAGTTAGGCAAACCGGTCAAGCTCATCCTCAGTCGCAGAATGACATTTCAATCCGCTGGTCATCGCGCCCGAACGCAGCAGCGCGTGCGAGTGGGCGCGACGCCGGAAGGGAAACTCGTCTCGCTCCAGCACGATTACGTTTACACCAGGTCGATGCTCGACGAGTACCATGAGAATTGCGGCGAAGCGACGGCGTTTCACTACAGCGTGCCCAACCTGCGGGTAAAGTTTGGACGCGCCAAACGCCACATCGGTACGCCGAGTGACATGCGCGGCCCCGGCGCCGTGCCCGGCCTTTATGCAACCGAATCAGCCATCAACGAACTGGCCGATCAACTCAAGATCGATCCCGTTCGACTCCGCGTGCTCAATGAGCCGAAGATCGACGAGTCGTTAGGCATTCCCTTCTCGTCGCGTCATTATCTGGAATGCCTTGAGCTTGGCGCGGAAAAATTTGGCTGGTCGCAACGCAATCCGGAAATCGGTTCGATGAAACGCGATGGTTTGACGCTCGGCTGGGGAATGGCCGGCGCGGCGTGGATTGCGGGGCGGTTTGCGGCAGAAGCGAACGTTCAGCTTCGCGACGATGGAACGGTGCGCGTCGCCTGCGGGACGCAAGACATCGGCACCGGCACTTACACGATCCTCGCGCAGCTCGCTGCGGAAAAAATCGGGATCCCGCTGAACAAAGTCGAAGTCGCTTTGGGCGACACGTCGCTGCCGGAAGGTCCGACTTCGGGCGGTTCACTCGCGACCGGATCAGTGATCCCTGCTGTCTTTACCGCCGCTGACAAAGCGTTTGCAGCACTCAAGACGGTTGCGACCACAACTTCTGGTTCGCCATTTGAAAAACGCAAAGATGACGAGCTCGCGCTCGAAGGCGGACGCCTGTTTGTAAAAGCAAATGGTGCGGCGAGCGGCGTGCCCTTCGCGGAAATATTGCAGCGGGCAAATCTCAATCTCGTGAACGGCAGCGGCAAATCCGAAGCCACCTTCGGCGGAGAAAACACACCAAAACCGAAATTCTCGACTCATTCGTTTGGCTGCCATTTCGTCGAAGTGACATGGCAACCTGAGACAGCGCGGCTGCGCGTTAACCGCGTTGTCACTGTGATCGACGCCGGACGCATCATCAATCCGCTCGCCGGCCG
Organism: uncultured Verrucomicrobiae bacterium; assembly: GCA_963737195.1. GTDB lineage: Bacteria > Verrucomicrobiota > Verrucomicrobiia > Chthoniobacterales > UBA10450 > JBBQFI01. The sequence continues at coordinate 13,721 of CAVTRW010000015.1, read as the reverse complement.
CAATCAAATCGAAGGCGCAGTCGTGATGGGAATCGGCATGGCGCTCTTTGAAGAACACGTGCGTACGACCCGCAGAACGGCGCACCTATCAATTCCAGCCTGGCCGATTACGTCATGGCGGTAAACGCCGATGTCCCATCGATCGACGTGCATTTCCTTGATTTCCCCGACAAAGAGATCAACGAACTCGGAGCCCGCGGCATCGGTGCGAAGAGCTATCGGTGGTCTGGCCGGACTTCCGACCACTGCAATTGCCCTCCCAGCCGCCGCTCATCACGTCCACATTGTTTTGCAAACGCGATGAACGTTGGGATGGCCGCAATTGGCACATCAGCGTCGATTAATAAGTCCGACTGTCGGAACGGCGTTGCAAACGTTTCGGCCTAACGAATAATCAGGCGTGTCCAGACTACGCCCGTAGCATGCCTGCGGGACATGCTGAGACAAGAAACATAGTCTTTCCGCAATGGCCCGGGCGATCGAATGGTCTCTCATGAAAACATTATGTGATGGGGCCGATAACAAATCGCGAACGACGCTCGCAGTCCGTAAGCCTTCTACGCCCAGGCTCATTGCTGAATGGCAGCAGCGCGGACCAGAAACATTTTCTGGACACGCATTTCGGAAGCTGCGCTTGGCCTTGCGCCGGTGCAGTCCATGAGGGCCGCCAGTGCGGCCGTTTAGGAGGAGTCATGATTACGATGTCGATCTTTTGGGCGTTGGTGCTGGTCCTGTTCAGGATCAACACTGAGCAGCCTAACGAAAGGAAATAATTGCGATGCATACGAAATCTCAGGCCATCAGAAATATGGATTGGGCGTTTTGGTTCGCCCTGCTAAGTCCGGCGATCGGAGTTTTGTTAGGCGCGTTCGGAGTTTTTGTGCTCGCGCAGTGAAAGGAGATAGAGATGAACACAGCAAAAATGAATGAGAAGAAGTCGCGAAGATGGTTTCGCGCGCGCCGGCGTCGGCACGATCCGATGCTGGTGTTGAACATGTCGCTCTTTAATTCCGGCAGCAGTTGGAATCGCATTTTCAGTCCGGTTCAACAGCGCGAGAACGTGTGGTGTTAACGATGAATACGACACTGTCGACAAATCTTGTCGCTCAAGCTCCGCCGTATGTTGTGCTGCAACGCGAGATGCACGATGCACTCCGCGCGCAGCACCCGGAATGGGTTGAGCCAAATGGCAATTGTCCTACGTGTGACTCTTATGATACGCGATTCGGGGAGCTGCTCACGCAATTACCGCCAACGGGCTCTCACGGACTGAAGCAAGGCACTACTCATCAATTTCAATTCGAATTCCAAAACCCTTCCCGCGTCAGCGCGACGCATCACATCCAATGAAGAAGACAAAAATAATTATTGCCGGCGGCGGATTTGCCGGGCTCTACGCGGCAAAGTATCTGGACAAACATCTGGCGCGGCGTCCGGACATCGAAGTGACGCTGATCGCGCGGGAAAATTTCATTCTCTTCACGCCGATGTTGCATGAAGTCGCGGCGGGGGATCTTGCGCCTGGCGACATCGTGAATCCGCTTCGCCGAATTCTGCGCCACGTCAATGTGATCGGAGCCGACGTGCAAGATGTCGATCTTAGTGCGAGAAAAATTCGGTGTGCGCATGGGCTCGACCGTTCAGAGATCGAGTTCGACTTCGATCATTTGCTGCTCGCACTTGGTTCCGAAACAAATTTCTTCGACAACGCCGGCATCCGCGATTGGGCGGTGACGATGAAAAATCTGAGCGACGCGGCGCTGCTGCGAAATCGGATGGTGGCGTTTTTGGAAGAAGCGACGCTGGAGCGCGATGCAGCCGCGCGCCGGCAATGGCTCACGTTCGTCATCGCGGGCGGCGGATTTGCCGGCGCCGAAACAGCCGGCGCGGTGAACGACTTCGTGCGCGAGACAGTGAAGTTCTATCCGCATTTGGGCGAGGAGGAGATTCGCGTCGTGGTCATTCATCCGGGCGATTATTTGTTGCCCGAGTTAGGCGAAGAGCTCGGTCGTTATGCCGAACGGAAGATGCGCGAGCGCAAAGTGGAAGTGATCAAGGGCGCGCGCGTCGCGGGCTACGATGGATGGGTCGTTACGCTGAACAACGGCATATCGATCCCCGCTGCGACGCTTATTTGGACCGCGGGGGTGAAACCGAGCCCGGCGATCACCGCTTTACCGTGTCCGAAAGAGAAAGGACGAATTCTTGCAGATGAATATCTCCAGGTTCCTGGATTCACCGGACTATGGGCGGCGGGAGATTGTGCGGCCGTTCCTGATGGCTACGAAACGGGAATTTTTTTCCCGCCCACTGCGCAGCATGGAATGCGTGAGGCGCTGACCGCGGCGAAAAACATCGAGCGCACAATTCTCGATCAACCACTAAAGCCGTTTCGATATCGAACAATGGGCATGCTCGCGAGCATCGGCCATCACACCGGCGTGGTGAGTATGTTCGGATTCAAGTTCTCCGGATTCATCGCCTGGTGGATGTGGCGCTCCGTTTATCTAATCAAGCTGCCGCGCCTGGTGAAGAAACTGCGCGTGATGATGGCGTGGACGCTCGATCTTTTATTCGGCCGCGACATCGAACAAATGATCACGTTGCGCGATGTCGAAGAGCTCAGTGAGCGATGGGCTCGCATTCGGGCTGAGCGCAGCGCACCTCTGGTCTCTCCACAAACTACAGCGGAGACCGTTCCCTCAGAAGTTCGCGGAGCGTAGCGATGGACACGACGATCGTTACTGCACTAGCAGGCATTGTCGGGTCGCTCTGTGGCGGTTCAGCCAGTGTCGCGACGGCTTGGGTGACGCACAAAAGTCGCGCTAAGCGCGAAGTGCTGCGGGCCACCCAAAACAAGCGAGAAGCACTTTACGGTGAATTCATCAACGAATGCTCCAAGCACGTGATGGACTCACTCGATCGAAATCTCGATAAACCGGAGAGGTTGTTGTCGATTTATGCGTTACTTAATCGCATTCGGCTTTGCGCCTCAGATGCGGTCCTCACGCAGGCGATTGGGCTCGTGAAATTCATCATGGAGCAATATTTCGCGCCGAATGTTTCGCTCGAAGAATTTCACGAACGTGTGCACAACGAAGGCATCGATCCGCTCAAGGCATTCAGCGAAGCCTGCCGAGCGCGGAACCTTGATGTCGATGCAGGACGCAACGACGTAGCATGCTTACGCGTCTCGCGTAATGCAGTTGAGCGACTGAGCTGAGGCGGCGCGTAACGAATCAGCGTCGCCTACGAACCGCGAAGCTTCTTTGCGCGCATTGGCAGAACTTCTCCGCCGCCGGACCAAGTTTTCCTTTTCGCGTAAGGATTCCGATCACGACGCGTTTGGGCTCGGGCGTCAGGCGCAGGAGTTTGATCCGATCACCAAACACTGCATGACTGAACGCGTCGGCGGCGAGAGCGACTCCGTTGCCGGCGCTGACGTCGGAAAAAACACCGGACCAACCGTCATGCTCCTCCACGATGCGCGGCTTCTCATTCACGCGCGCGAAAATCGCCGCGAGGTATTCCTGGTAACGAGGACGCCGATTTCATCCTCGAGATCGCGAATCTGCCGGCTCAACGACGGTTGCGAGACGTGCAATCGTTGCATCGCGGCGCGCGAGACATTTTCCATCTCGGCCACGGCGACGAAGTAGCGCAGGTGCCGAAGCTCCACGGCATCGAGCGTATGCCTGCCGGACATGCTGAGGCAAGAAACATAGTCTTTCCCGAAACTACCCGCAGGACGTGATAGTTGGTCAGACAAAGGAAAGGAATATATGAGTAGAACAATTGAAGCAATCATGGCGCACGTGGCGCCGGCGAAACGCAATCCGATGCCGGTGCATGCGAAACCGCTGACGGCGAATTGGCAAACCGGCCTTGAGGCAGGCGGTCACGTGCAGCGCAAACTGCGTTTGGCTTTCAGCAATCTTGCAGTACCTCAACCAGCATAACGCCCACGCAACAAATTTTATGCAAGATCGACAATTCATCTCGACCGCACGGCGGACGAATAATGTGTGCGCTCGACATTTTGATTCTGGAAGCCATAACGAAACCATGAACCGCTTCGTTTTTGTGAGCGCGGTCATATTTATCGCGTTGTTGTTCGTTGGTTGCGGCCGCAAATCGCAGCCCGCCGGTCCGCCGGCGCCGGAAGTCCTGGTGACAACGGTGCAGCCGCGCGATGTGCCACGCGTGCTGGAACGCGTTGCGACGCTCGACGGATTCATTAATGCCAACATCAACGCGCAGGTGCAGGGCTACATTGTGTCGCGCGATTACAAGGAAGGCAGCGTCGTGAAGAAGGGCGATCTGCTTTTTCAAATTGATCCGCGTCCCTTCGAAGCAGCATTGGCGCAGGCGAAAGCAACACTGGCAAAAGACCAGGCGACACAAACGAAGACGGACGCGGATGAAAAGCGCGCGATCGATTTGTTCAACAAAAAAGTCACGAGCGACCAGGAGCGAGACACTGCGATCGCCGCTGCCGCTTCCAGTAGAGCAAATGTCGACGCGGACAAAGCAGCCGTTAAGCAAGCCGAGCTCAATCTTGGATACACCAAAGTCATTTCACCGATCGATGGCGTTGCTGGAATTGCCACCGCGCAAGTTGGCGATCTGGTCGGTCCGAGCACGGGAGCCCTGACGACCGTTTCACAACTTGATCCGATCAAAGCTATCGTTAGTGCGGGCGAAGGGCCGTTCAGCGATTTCATCTCGCGCCACCCGGAAGCGGACGAACGCCAGCGCTACGTCAATTCGCTCCAGTTCGAGTTGATTCTCGGCAACGGCAACACGTATCCATACAAAGGGAAATTTTACGCGCTTGATCGCAATCTCGATCCAAAGACCGGCGCGATCCGCTACGAGGTGACGTTTCCGAATCCTGGAAACATTTTGCGGCCGGGACAGTTTGGAAAAGTGCGTTTCGTTGCCGACACGAAGAAAGGCGCGCTCGTTATTCCACAGGAAGCGGTGAACGAGTTGCAGGGAAACTTCCAAGTCGCGGTTGTGGATGAAAACAACAAGGTGAGTATTCGTCCGGTGAAGATGGGCGAGCGCATCGGGGCGATGTGGGAGGTGAGTGAAGGTCTCAAGCCCGGTGACAAAGTTGTCGTGCAGGGACTCCAAAAAGCGCGCGAGGGATCGACAGTCACGGTAAAAGATTGGACGCCACCGGCTGATGCGCTGGTTTCCAAAGCTGACCAGCCCAAGAAGCCCTGACAAATGTCCGAATTCTTCGTTAGGCGGCCGATTGTCGCGATCGTCATCGCGATTTTGATGGTGCTCATCGGCGGGGTGTGCATGCTTTCGCTGCCGATCGCGCAATATCCGCAAATCGCGCCGCCGGAGATCCAAGTGCAGACGCACTACACCGGCGCGGATGCGCTGACGGTCGAGCAATCGGTCGCGGCTCCGATCGAGCAGCAGATGAGTGGCGTCGATAACATGAACTACATGTATTCGATCAACGCCAACAGTGGCGACATCCGATTGATCGTGAATTTCGACATCGCGACCGATCCGAACATCGATCACGTGCTGACGCAGCTGCGTGTGTCGCAAGCGCAGTCGCAATTGCCCGCCGACGTAAACAACTACGGCGTGACCGTTAAGAAATCGACAACAGCGCCGCTGATGTTGATCGCGCTGTATTCGCCGAAGGGAAGCTACGACGGAGTTTTTCTGGCCAACTACGGCTACATCAACCTTTACGATCAACTGACGCGCGTTCCCGGAATCGGCAATGTTCAGGTGTTCGGCGCCGGCCAATACGCGATGCGGCTTGTGGGTGAAGCCCGACCAACTGGCGAAGCTCGGGATCACTGTCCCGGACATCATCACCGCAGTGCAAAAGCAGAACACGGTGAACCCAGCCGGTCAGGTCGGCGGCGAACCGATTCCGAGCGGACAGAAATTCACCTACACCGTCCGCGCGCAGGGCCGATTGCAAACGCCGGAGGAATTCGGCGAGATCGTTGTTAGGGCGAACCCGGATGGTTCATTCGTTAGGGTAAAAGACATCGCTCGTATCGATCTCGGCGCACAGACTTACAACTTGAAGGGCCGGTTGAACGGCCAACCCTCGGCAATCCTTGCCTGTTACCAACTGCCGGGCACCAACGCCGTCAAAGCGGCGCAAGGCGTTCGCAAATTAATGGCGGAAGCGAAGCAACGTTTCCCGGCCGACATGGATTACGCCGTCTCGCTCGATCAAACGCTTTCGGTAACTGAAGGATTGAGCGACATCGTTAAAACGTTGTTCGAGGCGCTCGCGCTGGTCGTTGTCGTCGTATTCATTTTTCTGCAAGGCTGGCGCGCCACGCTGATTCCGTTGTGCGCCGTTCCGGTTTCGTTGATCGGCACTTTTGTTTTGTTCCCGCTCTTCGGATTTTCGATCAACACGCTCTCGCTTTTCGGTCTCGTGCTCGCGATCGGGCTTGTCGTCGATGATGCCATTGTCGTCGTCGAAGCAGTCGAACGTCACATCGAAGAAGGAATGCCGCCGCGCGATGCGACGCTGCAGGCCATGCGCGAAGTATCCGGACCGGTCATCGGCATCGCGCTTGTTCTTTCCGCGGTCTTCATTCCGACAGCGTTTCTTCCCGGAATTACCGGACGTTTGTATCAACAATTTGCCCTAACGATCGCGATCTCGGTCATCCTCTCCGCGTTCAACGCGCTTTCGCTCAGTCCGGCGTTGTCATCGTTGTTGCTGCGTCCGCGAAAGAAAACGCGCGGTCCGCTCGGCTGGTTTTACGATCGGTTCAATCGCGATGTTCGGCAGCGCGACGCACGGCTACGTGAATTGGTCGCGCATCGCCATTCGAAAAGCGGTGCTCAGTTTCGCATTGCTCGCCGTGTTCGCAGTCGGTGCGGGACTGTTCGGATCGCGATTGCCGAGTGGATTTCTGCCGGAAGAAGACCAGGGCTACGTTTTTCTCGCGCTGCAATTGCCCGATGCCTCTTCGCTCGAACGGACCGACGAGGCTGCGCACAAGATCGAAGACATTCTCAGCAAAATTCCCGGTGTTCAGCTACACCACCAGCGTCGTCGGATTCAGTTTGCTCAGTCTCGTGCAAAATACTTATAGCGCATTCTTCTTCGTCACCTTCAAACCCTGGAGCGAACGCACCAAGCCGGAAGAACAATATACGCGATCAAGGCGAACATTAACAAACAGCTCGCTGGTGTCACGGAAGGTCTCGCCTTTGCTTTTCCGCCGCCGGCGATTCCGGGCGTGGGCACTTCCGGCGGATTTCAGTTCATCCTGGAAGATCGCTCCGGCAAAGACGTCGCCTTTCTCGCGCAAAATGTGAAGACGTTTCTCGACGCCGCGCGCAAACGGCCCGAGCTCGGCGCGCTCATTCCGACTTTTCTGCCGAACGTGCCGCAAGTCTTCGTCAACGTCGATCGCGACAAAGTCCTCAAGCAGGGAATCGATCTCGGCCAGGTCTATCAGACGCTGCAGACGTTCATGGGCGGCTTTTTCGTCAACTACTTCAACCGCTTCGGCCGCACCTGGCAGGTATACATTGAGGCGGAAGGCGATTATCGGACCGACGCGAAAAATGTCGGGCAGTTTTTTGTGCGCAATGCGAACAACGATCCGGTGCCGCTCGACGCGATCTCAACGATCAAAAACATCGCCGGCCCGGAATTCACGTTGCGCTACAACGAATATCGCTCCGCCCAGATCAACGGCTCGGCCGCGCCCGGCTACAGCTCGAACTCAGGCGATGAACGCGCTGGAAGAAATTTTCCGCGCAAACCATGCCTAACGGAAATGGGCTACGATTATCTCGGCATGTCGTTTCAGGAAAAGAAAGCGCAACAAGGCGTTTCGCCGACCCTCGTGTTCGGAATGTCGCTCCTCTTCGTCTTCCTCATTCTCGCCGCGCTTTACGAAAGTTGGTCGCTGCCGTTCAGCGTGTTGCTCGGCACCCCGATCGCGGTCTTCGGCGCGTTCCTCACGCTTTGGCTGCGCGGAATGCAAAACAACATCTACGCGCAAATCGGCTTGGTCATGCTCATCGGTCTGGCCGCGAAAAACGCCATCCTCATCGTCGAATTCGCCAAGGACGAATACGAAAAAGGCAAACCGCTCCTCGATGCCGCACTCGAAGGCGCGCGTTTACGTTTGCGTCCGATCCTGATGACTTCCTTTGCCTTCATCTTCGGGATGTCTGCCGTTGTGGTTCGCCAGCGGTTCGGGCGCTGTCGCGCGCCGAATCCTCGGTTCAACCGTGATCGGCGGAATGATCGCCGCCTCCGCCATCGCGATTTTCCTGATCCCGGTAACGTTTTACGTCATCGAAAAACTCTTCGCCGGGCGGAAACCCGAGCCGAAAAAAGAGAAAACTGCGCCAGCAACACAGGTGTCGGTGCTGACAGAAGAGTGAAGCTCTTTCGTCCGTCGCGTCCCATTAACCACCGAAGTTCGCTGCGAAATCCCTTTGCAAATCTGCCATCGGCAACCGAAAATCCGCAACTCCGACATTTGTCGCGACCACGCGAAAGCGTTCGGTGTTCCTTTACGGGGTCTTAGCTCAGTTGGTAGAGCGCCTCAATGGCATTGAGGAGGTCAGGGGTTCGAATCCCCTAGGCTCCAAAAGAGTATTCGTTAGGCGCTAACGAATATCGATCTGCGTCAGCAAATCGCTCGGTTGGTCGGTTCGCGTCCTGGGCTTTCAAGCCGGCTTACTCCGGACGGCAATCTCAAGCTGATCAAGTTCTTCTTCGATTTTGTGAAAGGCGTCGTCGCCAATTTCCTCGTTTGTCCGCATGACGAGAACAAGCCACTGCGGCAGTCGTTAGGCCAATTAAACAGATGGTCTCGAGTATCATGACCTTGAGATACGTTCGGCAAGTTATATTCGCACTACAAGACCGGGCGTCGGCGACCTTCCCGCCATCAGAGTCGGAGAAAGTGCGCACGAGAACACACGAAACGAAACAGCAGGATATCGATAGGAGCATCTAAGGCGAGTGCCAACGAGCGTGTAAAACGTGACATAACCAGTGGCGAGTATAATTCGGAAACCGATGCGAAAAAGGGCTTTGACGCCAAGGAGAACTTTTGGAAACGAGAACTGTTTAAGGCGCGTAATGAAAAAGGGCAGGAGTTGCAAAATAAGGATGGCGGAACGCTCAATCCTAAATATTGGATACCTAGAACTGAAGGTCCTGCCGGATATGGACCATTCATGGATCGCTGGTCGAGATAAAATATTGCTGTGACGCTACCCAAATTGAAAACAGCTCTAGCCCCTGTTTGTTTTGTAATGTTTTGCTGTGCTCAGGTGTCTTGTGGGCGGAGTAGCGACTCTGAGATAGCTGGTTCGTCGAAAAATATTAACGGAGTTACTGCGCGATTCACTGTCAAAATGACGTGGACAAAAAGAATAAAATTCATGGCCGTTTACCGAAATAATAGCTCGCAAACCGTCCATTTCCGCGTTGTGCCACCGAGTTACGATGCGCGATTTTGGCTAGGTAACTCTGAGGAGACCGGCTGTATTCTGGTTACAGAGGCGACAATAATTGATCTCGTGCTACAGCCCGGCCAAGAGCGTCGCATTCCAGACGAATTGACACCCGGTAATTGCTTCAAACCGGGGACCTATGAGGTGCGGTTTTACTACAACCTAAGATTGCTCCCTCCGGATTTTAAGAGAACGTTACTTCCGTCAATATGGAACGCTGCGTGTGCCTTGGTAGAACCAGCCCCACAGACTCGTGATGAAATAATGTGGGAGCTCAGACTCACTGCTCCGTCCGGCAGTTTTGTTTCACCGAAAGAGAGATTGCGCGAAAAAGGGGTCAGATTAGGGTTGCATTGGATTGACAGACCGTGGGCTGCGGTAGAAGCCCAAAGCTCAAAATCTGAAATGCTGACACACGTTCAGTCAATTCACTCTTCTTGTTGGCGCGTTTGTTCTGAGAGCCGAGATTTAGCTTTCAACTGAGGCTCAGACTTGGTAAAAAAGGGGTTCCAAATGAAGACTTTCTGGTCCGCAATTAGTAAATATTTTTTCGTGATCAGCCTGTTGCTTGGGATCCCAATCTGCTCGAGGAGACATTGCCCTACACTTCACTTCGAACGTTAGCGTATTCGAATCCTTTGCCGATACGATCGGTTGGGCGTTTACGCTTAATTCGCCCGTGTTTGTGACAAATCTGGGCTATTACGATTCGGGAGATGATGGCTTAGTGGCCAACCACGAAGTTGCGATATGGACAAGTGGAGGCGTTCTTCAACTGCAAGCCACTGTCCCCAGCGGTACTGCTGGGACGCTATTGGAAACTTTCCGATATGTCTCAATAGCGCCAATATTTCTCCCGGCGGGAAGCTATGTTATAGGCGGCTTCAGTCCGGCGAGTTCTGACCTTTACGGTGCCAGCGCAAGTAGTCTGACGACCGCACCTCAAATCGTTTATGGCGGTCCGCGCTTCCGTGTGGGGCCGACATTAACTTTTCCGGACGTAATTGACTTTTCCCATGATACAGGGGAGTTCGGACCGAATTTTCAGTTCGCTGTCCCCGAGCCCTCTTCGGGCGTATTGCTACTTCTAGGGATAATCCTCGCTGCGATTTTCTTGATACGAAATCCAAAGTGGAAGCTGACGCGCTCCGTTTGGAAGTAGGATCGCTAGTATAGTGAGCGAATTAGCCGCCCGTGCACGGCTTCTGGTGCTCCATACACGAGCACCATTTCTTCGTCGCCAACGCGATCAATGGTTTCTCTGTGGGTCCGAAGAACAAGGATCTGAATCTCGCGACCGACGACTCACTGACGTATACGTCCAAGCCGACGAACTAAAGGACGCGGCGCAACGCGCTACCTGGCTCCCTGCGCCCAAGGGGCAACTTCTCCGTTTACGTGCGCGTTTACTGGCCCAAACCAGCGGTTACCGGTGGGTCGTGGACTCCGCCTACGGTGAAGCGTGCCAACTAGCCGGATCGGCGGTTTGTCCCGAATGGCGGCGCCAAGAGGCGTAAATCACAAAAAGGTCTCGGAGGGGGATTCGACCCTCGTGGAATCAAGACTTCTTACGCGGATTTCTTGCTCCATTTCAGCCGGATTTCACAAAAGGGGAACGGACCCCCTAGGCTCCACTGGAGCGACTCGTTAGGGCCTAACGAGTCGATTCGAGTTATCTTTGCCGTTTCTCAGATGATCTGTGCACCCGCAAAGCGCCAGGCCTCCGCACGACAATGTGGCCCTGTGCTTACTTGCGCAGGTAGCTATCAGTCTTATTCAACCAGTCCTCGCGTGGCGGGTCGAAGATGTCGACGTCGAGTGTGTCCTCGATGGCTTCGGCCTTGTGCGGCACGTACGGTGGAATGTGGAGGACCTCGCCGGACTTGACGTGCACGACCTGGCCTTCGTCTTCGCCGATCCAGAACTTCAGTTCGCCCTTAAGAATGTAAGTGATCTGTTCGTTGTGGTGTGAGTGCTTCGGCACAATGCAACCCTTCTTCAAATAAACGTGAGCGAGCATAAGCCGCTGCCCGGTAATAAGGCGCCGATCGAGCATGGGCGAGACCTGCTCCTTCGGCATCTTCTCCCACGTGTAGTGCTTTACTGAGTCGTTAGGCATAACAAACGAACTGCAGACCAAGCACGTGCGCAAGCATCGCAACTTCAATCGGCTGCTTTATGTTCCGCGCAAGTTTATCCCGAGCCCGTTGCTCGTCTTGTGATGATCTGCACACCCGCAGCGGAGCGGGCGGTCCGCACGGGGAGAAGGGGAAGCGGAATAGCCCTGAGCGACGTGAGGACGGTGCAGATGATCACTCCTTGCACGCCGACAAACCCGGAGTCTGTGCCCTGGGTTCTTCAGGGCAGGCGCAGTCTCCCCGCGGCGCAGCCGCATCAAACGGTGTTCGCGCGCTCTCGTTGCTGAATCACCTTTCTTGCAGCGCTTGGCCGGTAAAAAGGAGATCGCCGGAGTTGATTCCATCTGATGGCACCTTCAGCTCGAACCATCTTCATGGGTGAATCACTTTTGTATAAAGGCAGGTTCCGGAACGAACCAAATCCCGCACTTTTTTGTTGAACTTCCCGCGGTTGGCTTTGAGTTGCTTCAAAAACTGGGGGTAATGAACCGCTGACGAGAGCGGATCGTGTTTTGCGCTCCATTTGATAAATTCAAATAGAACAGGGATTAAGTCCAAGCCCTTCTCGGTGAGAGTGTAAATGTCCTTTCGTTGATCCTCCCCGTGCGGAGATTTCTTGATTACCTCGATCCTCTCGAGAAAGTCCAGGCGCGAAGCGAGGATATTGGTCGCAATGCCTTCCTCGGCTTTTAAAAACTCGCCATAGGTTTTTTTCCCATGAAAAACCATATCCCGAACGATCAAGAGCGACCACCTGTCGCCCAGTGATTCGACAGCGAAATTCACGGGGCAGTGCGAGCGGTAGTCGGCCTTCGGTTTTTTTGCTGTTCTTTTCATCGGAGTCAATGTGCTCACTTGCACGCAGCAAGTAAAATAGTAAAGATCACTTGCGAATTGCAAGTGATCGGGGATATGTTCGGTCTGGAATTGGGAAGAACAAAAACAAAGGAGAAACATATGAGTAATAACAAAGGACAAAAATTGGCGGGAAAAATTGCGGTCATTACAGGCGGCAACAGCGGGATTGGCTTGGCCACGGCTAAGCGCTTCGTGGAAGAAGGCGCCTACGTCGTGATCACTGGCCGACGAGAGAAAGAGCTGAAAGAGGCCGCAGCCTTGATCGGGAGAAACGTCACGACGGTCGTGGGCGACGTAACGCGTTTAGAAGATCTGGACCGGCTCTTTGCCGTCGTGAAAGAGAAGCACGGTCACATCGACGTACTCTTCGCAAATGCCGGCTGGGGTGAAGTCGCACCGCTCGAGACGGCTACCGAAGCTCATTTCGACAAAACCTTCGACTTAAATGTGAAGGGAACGTTCTTCACGGCGCAGAAGGCCCTTCCCCTCTTTAAAGATGGCGGCTCGATCATCCTGACCTCTTCAGTCGCGAACGTAAGGGGAGATTCAGCGTTTACCGCCTACGCCGCTAGCAAGGCAGCCGTGCGCTGCTTCGCTCGCGGCTGGACGGTGGAGCTAAAGGATCGCAAGATTCGTGTGAATTCGATGAGTCCTGGCCCAATCGAAACTCCGGCTTTGGAGAAGGCGGGCCTCACCGCTGAACAGGTAGAACAGGCGGCAGCTCAGTTCGCCTCGCAAGTTCCGCTCGGCCGCAGAGGCAAGCCCGAGGAAATCGCTGCTGCCGTCGTGTTCCTCGCTTCCGATGAAAGTTCATACATCACCGGCGTGGATCTCGCCGTCGATGGAGGCATGGCGCAGGTTTAACGTGAAGAAGAAGCCTTCGTCTTCGGACAGAGGCTCGCTGAAAGCTTTAATCAAATAGACATTAACCAACTGAACGAAGGATTTGATATGAATGTTAATGAACAAATCATTAGAGAAACGTGCGCGGCCGCAGAAGGGCAAGGATTGGATACCGAGAAGTTTGTCTCCATGTTTTCTCACGATGGATACATGTGGGATATGGCTTCCGGCACGAAGTTCCGCGGGAAAGGCATTGGTGACTCCATTGCCGCCTTAGCAAGTGCATTCCCCGACGTCCACCGCGAGATATTTAAAATCCACGTCGCGGACAACGTCGTCATTGTCGAGCTGGCAATTCGGGGAACGCACAAAGGCGAGCTGAAGCTT
>CAVTRW010000014.1:0-256998 GCA_963737195.1 uncultured Verrucomicrobiae bacterium | reverse complement strand
TGTGCCGACAACGCGCTATCCGATAAATTCGCCCGATGCTGGGTTGCACTGGCACGCTGTAGCACGCAGTCCGCGTCACTTTGTGCCCAATAAGATCTCAAACTTTAGGTTTGCCCGAGCTTTGTTTACAGACTGCAATCGAAGCGGTGAAAGCCCCGCTAAAATCAAAAGTGTTAGAACGATGGAAAACCGTCCGCAAGCGATATCGTGAACGGGGCCTGGTACTGGTCTTGGGCGCGGGCGTCTCCGCAGATTGCGGGATTCCTGATTGGCCAGAACTTGTGTGCCGAATGGGCGATGCTTGTTTAGCGAGCGGCGGACGAGAAAAGGTGCGCAGTCTCATCAAAGAGGGTTATAGCCTTCCCGCAATTGCCGGAATACTTGATTCCAAAGGGGCAATCGAACGCTTCTACGCCTCACATCCGACGCTCTCTACCGTGACTTCCCGTTCTCCGAGATCGCGGACACCGCGATAAAGCGCCAGCGACTAATCCGATTCGTTAATGAGCGTAATTCAACCCTCCGAGCAGTTGCGGCGTTTTGCACTCATAGAAGTAGCACTACTGGGGAGTATGGTCCAAACTCTCTTGTCGCTGCAGTCGTTAACTTCAATTTAGATTCTATTCTTCGAAGTTATTCGCGTGCTCGGTATAGAACTTGGCTCTTCAGAACAATTGAGCGAGCCGATCGTGCGGGTAATGCAGATCGCATTCCAATCTACCACATGCATGGTTTGATTAAGTTCTATGCGACCTCAGAACTGGGTGACGACGAATTGCCCTGTGTATTGACTGAGCAGCAGTACTTCGATTTCTTCAATCGGCCAAACAGCGTGTTCAACTATACATTCCTCTACTTGCTTCGTGAGTTTAACTGCATTTTTCTCGGAATGTCGATGCGCGACGACAATATCCGACGCTTGCTGCATTATTCGACGAGTGAACGGAGGGGAGCGGGAGCTAGGGCGAAAGAAGTGGATGGGAAACCACCGTGTACTGCTCTTCGTCACTTTGCAATCCTTAAAAGACATTCCTCCCAACGCGACGAGCTTATTGAAATTTCGCTTCGCCGTCTTGGAACGCGGGTGTTATGGGTTCGAGACTACAGCTCCGAAATTCCGGAACGTCTTGCATACATCTATGAAAAACCGGGATCAATTGGACAGATGTTTACTAGCACGACCTTCATTCGCCAGAGGGCCGAAAATGGCTCGCAGCAAATAGAACGATTACGGACTCAGAAATACGAAGCTCTTTGCACAGCAAGGTGCTCCGGCGACATCACGATTCTCCGGAGACGCTTATCGTGGACGAGCTTGGTTTAAGGCACGGATGCTGTCGCGCCGATATCGCAGTGGTGAACGGACGTCTTCTGGGTTATGAAATCAAGAGCAACAGAGATTCACTCGTAAGACTCAAACGGCAAATCGGCCTGTATAATGCAATCTTCGATAGCATAACGATCGTCGTTGGAACTAAACATCGCCTAGTCATTTCGCGGCGAGTTCCGCGACACTGGGGAATACTCGTCGCAAGCATCGGAAAACGCGGAGCGATCAGATTCCAGACTAAACGTCGCGCGCGCGCAAACCGACGTGTCGATCTGCTCTCAGTTGCTCAACTATTGTGGAGAGCTGAAGCGCTGGACATGGCTCGCGAGCTCACTTCTTCTACGGCGATTATCCGCCTGCGTCGAAACCAATTTAACCAGTACCTCGTCAAGCATCCGCCGATAGACTAAGGCGAGAGGTAAGATCACGGCTTAGGAACCGTTCAAATTGGCGAGATCGAACACAATCTTCTCGATGTGTTGATTCGTTCCGATCTGACGCCATGTCGGCAAATTTCCGGGTCTAACCCGCCGCTGCGCGCACTTGCGGATATAATTACCGGCGTCGGAAAATTCGCTTCCGAGAAACAAGCCGGACTTAATCAACTCGGCACAATGCTTAATGTATTGTGAGGTTCCGTTATCACGCACGTTTGTTCCTTTACGATATACCAAGCGTCATCAATCGCGTACCTTATACTTGCTGCCGGCTTCATGTATCGGGATCCTTCTGCGGTGTTGAGGATGCGCTACTGCGTAATCGCCAAAAGCCGGCTTGCGATCATCGGGTCCTCAAAAGCGAAAGGAGCCGCTTGTAGAACAACCACTCATATCGCTTCCAAATTCGCACACCAATTTTCAGTTGGCCCATTGTCTGAGGAAAAGACGTTCGCCCACAGATAGAGACGTATTCCACTCGTTGAGATATGGCAGCATATTGATTAACCCTGATTACATCTTCATAAAGCCATCCAATGGCTCAAAACTGGCGCCTGAAGATCAACAATCCAGTGGCACTGGTTCGCAGATAAGTTTCGATCTGGTCAAGCAACGGAGCTCAAACGAGCCTTGAATCCCGGGGCAGCGATATCTTCAATTTCCAAAGCGGACACATACGCCTCTCTTATTGAAGTCACCGTCTCTTGAAACTGCTTTATTTGATACGCTGGTTCTTGTCCCAATCCAGTAACAGGTATTGCCAACGCTTGTTTATTTCTAACGTCGTCGAAAATGAACCTTTAACGGGTGACGCCCGTCGCTCATCCGTTCAGCCGGGTCGATTAAGTGGAGGTCAAACAACGCCCATCGATTACTCCACTTGCCAGCGAACCGTTTCGCAACTTTTCCAAATGCTCCGTCAATGCTCTCCATCTTCTCCGTCTCGAAGTCGAAGCCGATTTCCGGAATATCAATCAATGGTGTGACATCTGCTTTTGTATGTTCAATACAAATACAACGACGCTTGATATTCGCCTACTTTCCAAAGCAGACACGGGACATAACGCCGATGATCAAATATCCAACGGATATCTTAAGAGGATTTTCGTCTTCGTTATTGTCCAAATTTTATTCCGGAAATTGCCGGCGAACTTCACCGATTCCGACTAAGTCATTAAGTACGACGTAATTGTCCGCTTCCTTTCTGATTCTGCCCGCAATAAGAGCTGGGCTGAGACCCAGTTGCTGCCCTAAATCTTTGACTGCTTTTTCTGTTCTCAGATATCGCGCTATAGCGGTTTCCCATACTGCGTTCGGAACAATCGCCTCGCTCGCAAACTTGTCGGCTTGCTCTTCCAAGACTTCGAGTTGAGATCATCGAAAAATGCGCTGAAGTCGTCTTCACGCAGATGGAGAATGAGATGAGCAATCTCATGAAGAAATACGAACCAAAAATTGTCTAGCCTGTCATATCTCAAAGTCATACGCATTGACTGGTCGACTGCGGGTAAAAAACACCGATGCACCGTCAAGATAGGTCTGAGGCAAATGCGGTTCTATGATAAGCGATATGCCTGCGCTTTGAAGGTATTCTTTGGCTCTCAGCGCACTCTCGCTTTTAACACTGAGCTTAAGCAACCCTTGAATCCATTTGCTCGTTAACTGCGATCGATTCCAACCCGTAACCGAAGTTTGTTCTCTGAAAGCCATAAGATACGGCATTCCCAAGCAAGCAATGCGTAATCATCAAGAGGAAACTAACTGCGTACATGTTTGCGATGAGCGCTTCACGCCAACGCTGACCAGCAATTGAAACGAAGGCTGGGAGCAACTGGTCAGCGTTTGCCTGCGCCTCATGGAGACTGCCTGAGAAGTCTGGGAACCAACCGCGTTTGTACATCTCTCTTAGCGGAAATCTGGTCCAATTGGGAGTCGCAGTTTTTCGGGATGATTTAGTGAAAACGTCTGCATCAACGCGAGCGTGTTTGCTGACGTGAAGATTTAAGGCATCTGCTACTTCGATGATGCGTCGCAAGCTAGCCTGCTCGCACGCTCTGCTGTACCTCTGAATCTGCTGTTCCTTTAGCCCAATTCTTTCCGCCAATTGCCGCTGAGACATTCCTTTGGCAATTCGCGCTTTAACCAGCAGCGTCGGCAACTCATCCAAGCTTTCAGTTCTGAAGTCAGCAATCGCGCCTGATTTTAAAGCCTCATATTCTCTAAGCTGATCGGACAAAACTTCGCTTTCACTCTCTAAAGCATCCAATTGCAGCTTCGCTAGTTTCTCCCCACTGCCGGCCGCGCGACCTTTTTCAAGGTCGACGGCCTTGATCGACTCCTGCAATTTATCCAGCGCTGCTTTTGTTATTTTGTATTGTCGTTCGTTCGTAATCATTAGTCGGAGTCACCTCATTTCTACTAATGCACGCGGAGAATTCCTTTCGCCTCGCCCGTGTGCTTATCTTTTTGAAAATAATTAAGGAAAAATTCGCCGGGTGCCGCTTGGACACTGGACGGGAAAAATTCGCCACCGTACTTCTCCTTTTGCGCCTGACGCTTGTTTGAGAAATCCAGGAGAGCCGGGTCAAGCTCGTCAAAATCCACACCGGTCGGATCCCAGCAGCAGTCGAAATCCGAGGGCTGTGGATTCTCTCCTGGACGAAGCCGCCATTCAGATAAATGACCTTGCAGCCGGCTTTCTGAAGCGCAGCAAACCCCTGCGTAAATCCTTGAAACAGCCGGTCGCGATGGTCGTTCGTCGCATATCGATTTTTTACTTCTTCTAACGAGACGTCGTGAACGCCCGGTGGCAGGACTTTCCATGGGCCGCCAACGTCTATTACGTCAGGGATCACAACACAACAAAATAGTTGTGTTGCCTATTTCGTCAAGAAATTTCGTGGAGAATCGGCAGTTCCAAGTGTTGGCGTTAAAGAGAGTTCACTCGCTGTTTTCCATCGCCAAAGATTGCCGAAAATCTTTATGGTTCTGCGGTTGACGATTTGAGGCGCTCCTCTATGTTCTGAGTCCCGCGATTAGCGGACTTCGGAACTCCCGAAGTGTTCTTCCTTGGCTCAGGGCTGAGCCGATCTCGGTGTCGATAGTGATGACGGGTCGGGTTTTGCCGTGTACTGAAGAGTGAACGGATGATCTTTGATAGTTTGGTTTTGAGTTTTGGTGCACGACTGAGAATTTGTCCGCCTTCGGCCCTTCGGGCTTTCGGCGTGATGATTCCGAGGAAACGAAATTCAGAATGCGTAAAGTCAGCGAAAATTGAATTGTGCGTTATTTCGTCAACTCCGAAGCAATTCGGAGTGAGTTTCTTTGATTAAAAATTTTCCCGAAGCCGGCAACAGCGAAGGGAATCTTAGTTTAAGATCGGACGAACCTGTGTCCGCTTACGAGCGGAGACAGATTATCGAATGGTCAGATTTTGTCGGTCCCGTAGCGGGATTCGACGCAAACTTTGAGGCTCGAAAGAGTTCTCACCGTTTTTTACGGAGAGTTTGATTCTGGCTCAGAACGAACGCTGGCGGCGTGGATAAGACATGCAAGTCGAACGGGACTTTTTCTGGTAGCAATACCGGGAAAAGTCTAGTGGCGAACGGGTGCGTAACACGTGGACAATCTGCCTTAAAGTGGGGGATAGCTCGGCGAAAGCCGAATTAATACCGCATGTGATGAGGGAAGACATCTTTCCGAAATCAAAGCCGGGGCAACCTGGCGCTTTTTGAGGAGTCCGCGGCCTATCAGCTTGTTGGTGAGGTAACGGCTCACCAAGGCTATGACGGGTAGCTGGTCTGAGAGGACGACCAGTCACACTGGAACTGAGACACGGTCCAGACACCTACGGGTGGCAGCAGTCGAGAATTTTTCTCAATGGGGGAAACCCTGAAGGAGCGACGCCGCGTGGAGGATGAAGGTCTTCGGGTTGTAAACTCCTGTCATTTGAGAACAAGGTGCACATGTTAACTGCATGTGCATTGATAGTATCAGAAGAGGAAGGGACGGCTAACTCTGTGCCAGCAGCCGCGGTAATACAGAGGTCCCAAGCGTTGTTCGGATTCATTGGGCGTAAAGGGTGTGTAGGTGGCGCCGTAAGTCGGGTGTGAAATCTCGGGGCTTAACTCCGAAACTGCATTCGATACTGCGGTGCTTGAGGACTGGAGAGGAGACTGGAATTCATGGTGTAGCAGTGAAATGCGTAGAGATCATGAGGAAGACCAGTGGCGAAGGCGGGTCTCTGGACAGTTCCTGACACTGAGACACGAAGGCCAGGGGAGCAAACGGGATTAGATACCCCGGTAGTCCTGGCAGTAAACGGTGCACGTTTGGTGTGGGAGGATTCGACCCCTTCTGCGCCGGAGCTAACGCGTTAAACGTGCCGCCTGGGGAGTACGGTCGCAAGATTAAAACTCAAAGAAATTGACGGGGGCCCGCACAAGCGGTGGAGTATGTGGCTTAATTCGATGCAACGCGAAGAACCTTACCTGGCCTTGACATGCATCTCTAAGCGCGGTGAAAGCCGGTGAGTCTCGAAAGAGACAATTTGCACAGGTGCTGCATGGCTGTCGTCAGCTCGTGTCGTGAGATGTTGGGTTAAGTCCCGCAACGAGCGCAACCCCTGTGAACTGTTGCCACCGGCCCGCGAGGGTCGAGCACTCTGTTCAGACTGCCCTGTGAAACGGGGAGGAAGGTGGGGACGACGTCAAGTCAGTATGGCCCTTACGGCCAGGGCTGCACACGTACTACAATGCCCAGTACAGAACGATCCGAGACCGCAAGGTGGAGGAAATCTATCAAAACTGGGCCCAGTTCGGATTGGAGTCTGCAACTCGACTCCATGAAGCCGGAATCGCTAGTAATGCCGTATCAGCTACGACGGCGTGAATACGTTCCCGGGCCTTGTACACACCGCCCGTCACATCATGGAAGTTGCTTGTAGCCGAAGCCGGCGCGCCAACCCGCAAGGGAGGCAGTCGATTACGCTATGAGCAGTAACTGGGATGAAGTCGTAACAAGGTAGCCGTAGGGGAACCTGCGGCTGGATCACCTCCTTTCTAAGGAGAAAGCGCCTTGCGGCAAAATAAGAAGGTAGAAGGATGAAGGAAGAAGTTCGGATTCGTCCGCGTTTCTTACTTTTGAATTCTTAATTCTTACTTGTCTGCAGGCACTAGGTCGACGGCTAACTCTGAGGTCTCTCGAGAACTCAGATATGCCGTTAAGTCCTCACGAACGAAAGTGAGTGAGGCTCAGAGAAACGATGAGATAGCGCACAATTCAGTAATTGCTGGTATCGACTAAAGCCGGTCGCCGTGGCGACCGGCTTTTCTTTTTTTGGTGGGACACGCGCTGTCGTGTCCCAAATATTCCGGGGAGCGCAGGCTGCCAGCCTGTTGGTTTCGGCCGCCGCGCCGAAACAATCTCTCGAATGTGGTTCTCTTACGCGAATGTGTTGCCGGCACGCTGCCGGCAACTGCAGGCTAGCAGCCTGCGCTCCCCAGAATCAGCGCCACCCAAATCGCTTCTTCAATCCGACCAACGCGACGCCACCCAGAAGAATCAGCGAAACCGCGCGTGGCTCCGGAACGAAATCGAATTCGACACGCGATCCCTTGAGTATTTCACCATCGAAATCTTTGCCCGGCGTCTCGCCGCCATATCGGCCCGGCACGAAAGTGCCGTTGAACATTGTTGTCTCCTCGAAGAAATGAAACACACCGGAGCCAGACCAGCCCAGATCACTGCCGGAAATTACGATCGCGTTCTCGTTGCCTTTGAAGGGAGCGATTGGAAACGAGAGATCGGTAAAAAAGTTAGCGGCGTCTGAGCCCGCGAACGATTCAACGTCGAGAAAAATTCGAGCCGATACGATCTCCTGGCCAACGAGTGGACTATCCGATGAAAGGAACGCCGAAAACGAAGTCCCAACGCCCGCAAAGTTGAATACGACGGTGTCCGCCGTCGCGACCGGCGAAAACGCGAACAGTCCTGCCACACAACTTACGAAGAAGAATCGTCTCATGATTGCATTCATGCGTAAGTCGATTCGATCATGGAAGTACCTCTCGCGTGTATTTTTTTCGCGAACACTGGAAGATAGCCATCCTGGCTGTCCCGGCCGACAGGCTTCCAGCCTGTGGCGACAAGAGATTAACGGGCAGGATGCCGTTCGCCGAGGTCCGAGACGGACTGGCATGGCAAGGATGCCTGACTTCTATCTATTGATTCCTTGCTCGAACTACAACCGCTGCGATTTCAGCAGTCTGAACTGCGGCATCATAAAACTCCGCCCCTGAGATGTGAGATACAAAAACGAGCGTATCCCCCAGCCTCTCCACTTTGCCGCCAATTTTCTCACCTGATCGCAAGTGAAGCTCAAGAGTTTGGCCAACATTCCTATCGAGGATGTCGTGTATCGAGTCGCTAACTTGCAAATCAATTTTGCCTTGAGCAAAAAGATTGAAGCCAGTCAGGCAGAGCGCAGCGAAAGCAACCAAACACAGTTTCATTTGGCTTTTCTGCCCAATGTCGATGGAACTTGCCAGTCATTTTTCTGGGTAGCGCACGCGTCTCGCGTGCTGGCGAAGCCGGCCCGGATTCGCGGACGTTTCAAAAAGATCGTTTCGGCGAGACGCCAAAACCAACACGCGAGACGCGTGCGCTACCCGGACGAACCTGGCAGATTGCATTCCGCGATCCGCAAACTACATTCCGCATTCCAAACGGGGGCATAGCTCAGTTGGTAGAGCGCCAGCTTTGCAAGCTGGATGTCAGGGGTTCGAATCCCCTTGCCTCCAAAGCCTGAAAGGCGTGGAGGCAGTATTCCAAAGGCCCCACTTTTGGATCGCGCGGGAGCGCAATCCCCTTGCCTCCAAATCTACTGGTTTGGACGCAACGTCTAAGAAACGGGCATCGCTTTCGGATCGACGGCGGCTGAAAACCTATATCGCATTTTCTGATCGGGAGGACCCGCCGAGCAAGATTCGCCCCGTATTTAGCAAGGAATGACGAGCGCCATCCGGTCGCCGGCTTTCAAGTTAACAAGGAGGCGAATCACAATGATCAACACATTAAGCGCAACGCCGAGTCCAGATGCAGTGAATGCGGAAAATAAGATCGCGATGCTGTTGAGTATCGTCGCGCCCGGTTTGGGTCAGGTTTACAAAGGACACATCGCCGAAGGTTTGCTTTGGCTGTTTCTTGGAATGCCGATCGCCCTTTGGGCCGGCATTTTGCTCAGCCTGGCGACAGCCGGCCTTGGTCTGATTATTCCGCTGTTCTGCTGGGCCGCTCTGGTGGTCGATGCCTACTGGGAAAAAGATCGACGGCAGATGCATCACTGGTTCATGGGAAGCGGCACAGACGAGGATTATTCCGCCAGCATTGATTGAAATTGCCGGCGCCGTACGCGCCCGACTACATGGGTGCAATTGATCGGGTCTTCAACCTGCGAGCGGCCTCTGCACTATTTTCTTTCCATCTGTAATGGGGGTCCGCCGCGACCGGTCCGTAGAGTAGATTCCCACCATCGCGCCAGTTATCGAGAATAACGCCCTGCTGAAAGGGCTGCCCTTTGGCGGTGACAACGATAACATTATGTTCCCCCGCACCTCTGGCGAAGGCCTCAGCCCAATGGAGCTCAAGCGTTTCGAGCTTGAGCGCATCCAGTCGCAGCAGGAGGATGGTAGCGAATTGAAAACACAGGCCGCCTGGTCTACGGCCGGTATTAACGAGATAGTTTTGAACGCCGGGCGGCCAGACGACTCGCCACTCGCGTTTGAGGTCGCGCCCGGTGTTATAGGCGCATGCGACAACCGCGCGCGCTTCCTCGTCACGGATGTGTCCCGGTGAAAGTGCGAGCAGCATCTGGTGCAGCTTCTCGTCGTGATCCGACGTCGCCATGGCCGGTTCTTTTTTTTCCACGCGCCCGTTGGCTGAAGCCGGGCTATGCACAAAGATCAGCATGGCCACGACGGTCGAAAAGCGAATTATAAACTTGCAGCAGCCCATCATAGAAGGAAGTCGCGAACCGAAGTAGACCTGAGAAGTGTAACGAAAAAGCGCAAACACGCGCCTTTGTCAATGCGCAGCTTGAAACAGAGAAAGTCGTCGAGTCGATTGCGTTTGTATTAGGCCAGGCAACAAAACGCAGCTCCGGATCGAGAATATTCGCCGCTGATTATTCGGCCGAGATTTCGTCGATCCGCCGCAGCTCGTCTTCGGAGAACTTCAAGTTATCGACCGCTTTTGCGTTCTGTTCGATCTGGTCGATCTCGGACGCGCCAATCAGCGCCGTGGTAACTTCCGGATGACTCAATACCCATGCAATAGCCATTTGCGGCAAGGTCTGCCCGCGCGCTTTTGCGATGTCATTTAGTTTACCGATTTGCTCCTTTACCGAAGGTGTAACCGCGGCGCGTTGTTGATCGCTCCATGCTTTCGCGCCACGAGATTCTTCCGGGAAGCCGTCGAGATACTTTGTGCTTAACAAGCCTTCCATGAGCGGCGAACAGGCGACCAAACCCGCGCTCGTTGCACGCGCTACTTCCAACAACTCCTTTTCTTCTTCGCGCAGGAAAATATTGTAGCTTGCTTGCTGGACAACAACAGGCGCGTGACGCGACAAACGCGATTCGCGGCAGGCCTGTTCGAAGATGGCGCGCGGATAATGACTCAGACCCACGTAGCGTGCTTTGCCTTGCTGCACGATCTCTTCCAACGTGGCGAGCGTTTCGGTCAAAGGCGTTTCCGGATCGGGAGCATGCGAATAGAAAATATCGACGTGATCAAGCCCGAGACGTTGCAGTGACTGATTGATGGCAGCGTGCAGATGTCGGCGTGACGCTCCCTTTCCTGTCGGCCCCGGCCATGCGGCGAGGCCAGCCTTGGTCGAGATAATCAACTCTTCGCGCGGCATCTCGCGAAGAACGCGCCCGAGGAACGTTTCGGCTTTTCCAGGAGGGGACCCATAGGAGTTCGCGAGATCGAAATGTGTAATACCGAGATTAAAGGCAGTAAAAACGCATTCACGTGTGATCTCCGGTCCGCGATAACCGCCGAAAGTTTCCCATGCGCCTAACGAGATAGGCGGAAGTTTAAGACCGGTCGTACCGCACCGGCGAAACGGCATCCGATCGTAACGCGTCGGTTCAGCCGAAAATTGAACCCAGCTCAGCCGGTCGCGTTGCACCGGACGTGCGCCTGGGGGCGTGCGTCTCGTTATTTCGGGCACGATTAAACCGGAACGGGATTGCGCTGCTGCTCGCCGCGTTTCGAGCGCAATGCATGTTTGACGAAGTTGTTCCCGAGTTCCCACATCGGGCCGGGAAACTTGCGGCATTCGGTCAGGGTGGCATCGAGCGCGTTGACGAACATATCAACCTCGCGTTCGCCGATAATGAGAGGCGGTAAAATTTTTATCACATCCATGGCGTGACCGGCCACCTGGGTAAGAATGCGATGTTTGGCGAGCAGTTGCGATACGACCATTTGGGCGAAGAGGACCTTGTCGACCTTGTGTAGAAGTTTCCATGCCATTCGGAGCTTAAACTCGTTAGGTTCGTGAAACTCGATGGCGATAATGAGCCCTTTGCCACGGACTTCCTTGATGAAGGAATGTTTCGCTCGCAAAGCGTCGACCCGCTCCATCAGCATTGCCCCCATTCGGGCGGCGTTCTCGATCAGCTTTTCGTTATCGATGACGTCGAGCGCGGCGAGACCGCATGCCATCGCCAGGTTGTTGCGTCCGAATGTGGTCGAGTGCACCACACAACGGTCCATGCGGCTGAACGTTTTCTGGTAAATGTCGCGCCGGGTCACGATCGCGCCGCATGGCACATAGCCGCCGCTCAGGGTCTTCGCGAGCGTGATGATATCGGGCTCGAGGTTCCAATGTTGAAAGCCGAACATTTTGCCAGTGCGGCCGAGCCCCGTCTGTACCTCGTCCGAGATCAGGAGTGTTCCGTACTTGCGGCAAAGTTCCTGCGCGCGAATGAAGAAATCGGTTTCAGGAAACTTGCATCCTTTGCCTTGCACCGGTTCGATGACGAACGCGGCGACATCGCGTTTCGAAAGTTCGCGTTCGACAGCATCGATGTCATCGAGCGCAACGCGCGTCTCAAATCCTTCCATCAACTTGCCGAAACCTTCGGTGAAACTTTCGCAGCCCATGAGTGAAAGCGAACCAAGGCTCAATCCGTGAAACGCATTCTCGAGCGAGATCACGCGCGGTTTGTTCGTCGCGGCGCGCGCAAATTTCAGGGCGCCTTCCATCGCCTCGGTACCGGAGTTACAAAAGAAGACGGCATCGAGATGCGGCGGTGTGCGTTTCGTGATCGCTTCGGCGAGTAATCCGCTCAAGAGCGAGCAATCCATCTGCACCATGTTCGGCAGATCGAGATCGAGCACGTCACGGATGGCTTTTTGCACGGCGGGATGATTGCGGCCGATGTTGAAAACGCTGTAGCCGCTGAGGAAATCCAGATACGGCTGGTCATCCATGTCGTAGAGATACGCGCCCTCGGCTCGCGCATAGACTTTGTCGAAACCGATCACGCGTTGTGCCGCCACAAGGGTCCGGTTCAAATGACGCTCATGCAGCTCGTAGTTTTCTCCGAGCCGCGCCGCCACAACTTCTTTGAGGTCAAAACTCACGGCGCAATGTTCCCTGATTTGAGATGGAAACGCAAATGGCGGTAGGTGGATCGGCCGCTCCGCGGGCGATGCCAAAAAATGCGGCTTCGCCGCTTACTAACATCGAGCAAGGGACTGCTCGATCCACCCAGCTACGGCTTCCAATCGCGATACGCTTCGTGCGCGCCGATTTGCAGATCGGTCTTGCCCGGTGAATGCCGTTCCAATTGCGTCGCGAGCCATTGGAACCACTCGAAACTTTTCTGCGAGCCGCTCCGCCGACGTTCCTCTTCAACGTAGGGACGCAATTTTCTCCACGCCAATCGCGCCGTGCCGCCGACAAGATCGGCTGCCACTTGTAGTGGAACAATGCGCGCGTAAACCGCGTAGCCAAGTCCTTCCAGAGTCATCGCGACCGCATGTGCCGCATCCAAGACTCTCGCATCGGATTCGATCTGCGACGCGCTGAGACCGTCAGAAATTCCCTGAACTACAACCATCGACTTCATCCATTCCGACGTGAGAAGCGTTTGGACAGCGGCGAGCGCCGCCCGATCCTGACGCGCCCGGCGCGCGCGTTGCGCTTCGATTAAACCAAAAATGACGCCGGTTAGAACCGTGAGCGCAGTTGCGATGTTAGCGATAGTGGCGAGATCCACACGGCAACTTTTGCATCGACATCGCTGGCGGCAAAACAAAAGCGGCAGGACTCACAGGGAATCCTGCCGCTTTGAAGTATGCAATGTGGAGCGGCTTGAGCGCCGCGATGTCGGGGCACTAAGGCCCCCCCACATTTCTAATTAATCTTCGTCGTCATCAACAACGACGCGATTTACGACGCGCGCTTCACCGGTGCCGTCATAATAAACGTGCACGCGAGCGCCCGGCCGGATCACCGATTCCTTGATCTCATGGCCAGCGCGGTTCACGAATCGAACCGTCTTTCCTAACGCATAGCTGATGGGCTCAGCCGCCGTCGTCTTCACAACGATGGTTTTGCCCGGCGTATACGTGCTCACGGTTCCCTCAGTTGAGGTCGTGGTCGTGGTTGTCTCAGTCGACCCGGTGACCGGATTGGTCGAGGTCGATTGTGTTGTTGTCGTCCCAGATTGCGCGAATGCTAATGGCGCAATAAGCGCACAAGCTAATGTCACGATTGTCTTTTTCATACTATCTCCCTTTTTTCCTTTTGTTAATTCGCTCCGGTTCGGTGGAGCGGCGGCTGAATGATCATCAGTCGTAAAATGCTTCGACGCCGGTGACGCGAAGACTATTCGAACAAAATCAAATTTATTGCCGCAGTTGTCGCGACAGCGACATCAGTTAACGTGCGCAACAGATGACTGCGGAACCGCAAGTTACGCCCGAAGTAGTGAGCAAACATGGGCTCACGCCGGAAGAATTCGAACGGATCGTGAAGATTCTCGGGCGGGCACCGAATTTTACCGAGCTGGGCATTTTCTCGGTCATGTGGAGCGAACATTGTTCCTACAAGAATTCGCGCCGCGAGTTGAAAAAATTTCCGACAACCGGACCGAACATACTCGTTAGGGCGGGCGAAGAAAATGCCGGCGTGGTCGATATCGGGGACGGATGGGCCATCGCCTTCAAAATCGAAAGCCATAATCACCCGAGCGCGATCGAACCCTTTCAAGGCGCGGCGACGGGTGTCGGTGGAATCATTCGCGACATTTTCACGATGGGGGCGCGCCCGGAGTTTCTGCTCAATTCGTTGCGCTTCGGTCCGATCGTTTGTGGCGATGACGAAGACGCAGATGAAAGCGAACCGCCGGCTTTTTGCCGGAGTCGTTGCTGGAATCGCGCACTATGGGAACTGCATCGGCGTTCCAACGATTGGCGGCGAAATTTATTTCGACAAAAGTTTCGAAGGCAATCCGCTGGTGAATGTCTTTTGCCTCGGTGTTTTGCGACACGAGCAACTCGCACGTGGCGCAGCGCGCGGAATTGGTAATCCGGTTTTTTATGTCGGTGCGGAAACGGGGCGCGATGGCTTGGCCGGTGCGGCATTCGCTTCGCGCGAATTGACGGAAGAATCGCGCGAAGATCGTCCGGCCGTGCAAGTCGGCGATCCGTTCAAAGAGAAACTTTTGCTCGAGGCCTGCCTGGAATTGCTCGCGCAGGACGCGGTCGCCGGCATTCAGGATATGGGCGCAGCCGGTCTGACATGCTCGACGTGCGAGACGGCGAGCCGCGGCGGAACGGGAATCGAAATCGATCTGGCGAAAGTTCCGAAACGCGAACCGGGCATGACGCCGTACGAAATTCTTCTCAGTGAATCGCAGGAACGCATGCTTATCATCGCCAAGCACGGCAAGGAAGATCTCGTTAGGCAGATTTTCGACAAATGGGATGTGACCTGCGCCGAAATCGGCCGCGTGACGGATGATGGCATGATGCGCGTGCGCAACAACGGCTCGGTCGCGGCGGAAATTCCGGCGAAGCCATTGGCCGATGAAGCGCCGCTCTATTCGCGCGAAGCAAAGGCGCCAGAAGTGGCGCAAGTTTTCAACTTGCGAAGCTTGATAGATGGCAAGTTGGAAACTTGCCCCACAATCGAAGACTCGCTTCGCCAATTGCTGCGCGCACCTTCCATCGCTTCGAAGAATTGGGTTTATCGCCAGTTCGATCACATGGTGCGAACCGGAACCATCGTTTGGCCCGGTTCCGATGCCGCGGTTTTTCGCGTGCGAGAAGCCAATAAAATTCTGGCAGCGACGACGGATTGTAATTCGCTTTATTGCCGGCTCGATCCGCGCGAGGGGGCACGCATCGCGGTGGCAGAAGCGGCGCGCAATCTCACCTGTTCGGGCGCAAGACCGCTCGCGGTGACCGACAATCTGAATTTCGGCAATCCCTACAAACCGGAAATTTTCTGGCAATTGCGCGAAGCGGTCGAAGGCGCAGCGGAAGCATGTCGCGCGTTCGGCACTCCGGTCATCGGCGGCAATGTCTCTTTATATAATGAGAGTCCGGCGGGCGCGGTCGATCCGACGCCAACGATCGCGATGGTAGGTTTGATCGATGAGGAAAAACACGTCACTACACAGTTTTTCAAGGACACGGGCGACATGATTTTCCTGCTCGGCGAAATTGGCGATGAACTGGGCGCATCGCATTTCCTCAAAGTATGTCATGGCCGCAAGGAAGGATTGCCGCCGCGATTGAACATCGAGGCACGAGCTGGCGATGCAAAATGCGACCCGCGATCTGATTCGAGCCGGCCTGCTAAAAAGTGCGCACGATTGCTCCGAGGGCGGATTGGCGGTTGCGCTGGCAGAGTGCTGCTTCCACCCCGATCACTTGTTAGGCGCGGAGGTTGATCTTGGTGTAGCGGCGGCCGTGTCGGCCGCAATTTCGAAGAATGCGGGCGACACGCCCGCCTCTACAACGGTCGCGCTCTTCAACGAGACGCAA
The DNA here is from genome assembly GCA_963737195.1 of uncultured Verrucomicrobiae bacterium. Lineage (GTDB taxonomy): Bacteria > Verrucomicrobiota > Verrucomicrobiia > Chthoniobacterales > UBA10450 > JBBQFI01. The sequence continues at coordinate 241,161 of CAVTRW010000014.1, read as the reverse complement.
TCGCGCATCGTTGTTTCGGTCGCGCGTGAAAACGAAATTGCACTCAATGATTTTCTGAAGCCGCGCAACATTCCGTTTCAACGCCTTGGCACAGTAGGCGGCGACACACTTTCCATTCGCGTGAACGACCAAAACTTTTCCTGGCCGATCGCAGAAATTTACGATGATTGGTTCAATTCAATCCGAAACGCGATCGAAGATTCGCAGCCGTTGCCAGATTCAGTATAGTAAATCGTGAGCGAAACATCGCCCTACCCGCAGCACGAATGCGGACTTTTCGGCGTGTTCGGTCATCCGAACGCGGCGGTGCTGACGTACTATGGTCTGTTTGCGCTGCAACATCGCGGCCAGGAAAGTGCGGGCATTGTTACGAGCAACGGTCCCGCCCAGACATTTCTGCAGCACAAGGGGATGGGGCTTGTCTCCCAAGTTTTCGGCCAGGAAGAATTGGCGAAGTTAAAAGGAACGCGTTCGATCGGGCACACGCGTTATTCCACCACCGGGACAAGCACGCTCAAAAATGCGCAGCCGTTCGTGGTCGATTGCGTGCGCGGGCAAATGGCGATCGCGCACAATGGCAATCTGATCAACGCTGATCTATTGCGCGACGAACTGGAACGGAAGGGTTCCATTTTCCAAACAACAGCCGACAGCGAAATCATTCTGCATTTGCTCGCGCGTCCGGCCGACAATGGCAGCAGCGTCCTGAGCGCGCTGCGTCGCGTCGAAGGCGCATTCTCGCTTCTCATCATGAGCGAGCAGGAACTCATTGCTGTCCGTGATCCCTTTGGCTGGCGACCGCTCGTGCTCGGGAAACTCGATGGCGCATACGTGCTCGCTTCCGAAACGTGCGCGCTCGACCTCATTCACGCGGAATTCATTCGTGAGATCGAACCGGGGGAAGTGCTCATCATTAATGAACACGGTTTGCGCTCGGAGCGGCCATTTCGCGATGAGCGGCCGGCATTTTGCATGTTTGAATATGTCTACTTCGCGCGCCCCGACAGCATTATCGGCGGCGTGAATGTCGGGAAAGTGCGAATCGAAATGGGCCGTGAGCTCGCGCGCAGATTTCCGGTGGAAGCAGACATCGTCGTGCCCGTGCCCGACTCCGGAAATTACGCGGCGCTCGGTTTCGCACAGGAACTGAACATTCCGTTCGAGCACGCTTTTGTTCGCAATCACTACATCGGTCGCACGTTTCTGCAGCCGAGCCAGCTCATCCGCGATTTCGATGTGCGCGTGAAACTGAACCTGATCAAGGAAATGGTGGCGGGGAAACGCGTCGTCGTGATTGATGATTCAATTGTGCGCGGGACGACCGCGCGAGCGCGCGTAGTGAATTTGCGCGAAGCGGGCGCGAAGGAAGTGCACATGCGCGTAAGCTGTCCGCCGCACCGTTTCGCCTGTCATTACGGCATCGATTTTCCCGATCCGGAAAAATTGATCGCCAACCAGATGTCGATGGAGGACATCTGCAAATATCTTGGCGTCGACAGTCTCGGATATCTCGATGTGGAAGGGATGGTGCGCGCAACTGGACAACCGGTGAATCATTTTTGCCTCGCTTGCTTCAACGGCGATTATCCGCTGCCCGTTGATCCCGCGCTCGACAAGTTCATCATGGAAAAGCGAGAGGCTCGATCGAAAGCGCTGGCCGATCAGGAAGCGCATCCGACGTTGTTCGGCGATTTGAAATGAATCGGAGGGACATGCTTCCGCATGTCCCGGACGCGCAGAAGCGCGTCCCTCCGGAAGGATGACAAAGAAGAAAAAGGCTTACGCGCGCGCAGGCGTTGATGTCGATCTCGGCAATCGGCTGAAGCGCAACATTCAGCGACTCGTTAGGCAAACGCACGGACCCGAAGTCTTGGGAAAGATTGGTGGTTTCGGCGGATTATTTGCACCGGACTTCTCCGGCATGCGCGAGCCGGTGTTGGTCGCGAGCGTCGATGGTGTTGGGACCAAGTTAAAAATTGCTTTCGCGATGAATCGTCACGACACCGTCGGCGCCGATCTGGTCAATCACTGCGTTAACGACATCGCTGTGCTCGGCGCGCGGCCGCTCTTCTTTCTCGATTACATCGGAGCGGAGAAATTAGAGCCCCGAGTATTCGATCAGCTTCTGCGCGGCTTCAACAAAGCATGTCGCGCGGCCGGCTGCGCATTGATCGGCGGCGAAACCGCGCAGATGCCGGGAATGTATCGCAAGGGAGAATACGATCTTGCCGGTTGCATCGTCGGTGTCGTCGATCGTCTAAAAATCATCGATGGCAGACGCATTCGACCTGGTGACGTCGTCCTCGGACTCGCCTCGAATGGGCTGCATACAAACGGCTATTCGCTCGCGCGCAAGATTTTGTTCGAGAAGATGAAGTTGAGGCCATCATCGCGCGTTCCGGGCCTAACGAGTTCGCTCGGCGATGAGCTGCTGCGGACGCACAGAAATTACCAACCGTTGCTATCCAAAGTTGAGCCTGGAAAAATCAAAGGTCTCGCTCACATCACCGGCGGCGGTTTGATCGATAATCTGCCGCGCATGCTGCCGAGGAATTGTGATGCGATCATCGACACAACGGCCTGGCGCGCACCGAAAATTTTCCAGATTCTTCAGGAGAACGGAAAGATCGATCGGATGGAGATGTATCAGGTCTTCAATATGGGAATCGGCATGGTCGCGATCGTCGCTGCCAGCGACGCCGCAACTATCGCGCGTCAATTGAAAGCGAGAGCGATTGGCGAAATCGTGAAGGGCCGCGGTGTCACGCAACTGTCTTGGTAGGGCGCGACGGCCCGTCGCGCCGCCGAATTCAGCACACGTCAAATAATTCGGCGCGACGAGCCGTCGCGCCCTACCGGATGACAAGCAGAAAAGAGGGACTAATTTTGCTTTGATGGAAAGGCGCCAATTCGGAAAGACCGACATGCGCGTTTCTGTGCTCGGCTTCGGCGCAGCTGAGATTGGTTTTGAAGAATCCGCTCAAAGCACAGTCAACGCACTTGTGCAGGAGGCGTTTGATGCCGGAGTCAATGTCATCGACACGGCCGAGTGTTATCGCGATAGCGAGGAGATGATTGGAAAGGCAATCAGAAGTCGCCGCAACGATTATTATCTCTTTACAAAATGCGGCCATCCTCGCGGTGTTGAAAGTGGCGCGAACTGGGCACGCGATTCACTTCTGGAAAGTGTGCAACGCAGTCTCCGGCGATTACAAACAGAGCATGTCGATCTCATGCAACTCCATAGTTGTGACGAAAATGTGCTGCGCAAAGGTGAAGCGATCGAGGCACTGCAAACCGCGCGGGATCGCGGTTACACGCGCTACATTGGCTACAGCGGTGATGGACTCGCCGCCGAGTATGCGGCGGAGTGCGGCGCGTTCGATTCGATCCAGACTTCGATCAACATCGCCGACCAGGAAGCAATCGAGATGGTGCTACCGGCCGCAAGCAAAAATGAAATGGGTGTAATTGCGAAACGACCGGTAGCGAATGTGGCATGGAAGTCGAACAACAAGCCGGCGCAAAGTTACCATCACGAATATTGGGAACGTTTGCGCAAACTCGATTATCCGTTTTTACACACGACAAATCTGGATAAGGCTGTTGCCATGGCACTGCGCTTTGTCTTGAGTGTCCCCGGCGTTCATCTCGCCATTGTTGGAACGACCAAGCCGGAACGCTGGAAACAAAACGCTGCTTTACTGAGCGCTGGATTACTTGAGGACTTGGAATTTGAACAAATTCGCGAACGCTGGAGCGAAGTAGCACCAACTACCTGGATCGGTCAGGTTTGACTTATGCGACAACGTAAACTCGGACGCGGCGGACCAGTCGTCTCGGCCCTTGGTCTCGGCTGCATGGGCATGTCTGATTTCTACAGCGGTCGTGATGATGAAGAATCGATCGCCACATTGCATCGCGCGCTCGATCTCGGAATTACATTCTTCGACACGGCGGACATGTATGGTCCCTATACGAACGAAGAACTTGTAGGTCGCGCGTTAAAAGGACATCGCGGACAAATCATTCTCGCGACGAAATTTGGTTTCGTACGCGATCCAGACCACCCGGACTTGCGTTCGGTTAGTGGCAGGCCTGACTACGTGCGGGAAGCATGTGAAGCAAGCCTGCGCCGGCTCGATGTCGATGTTATCGATATTTATTATCAACATCGAGTCGACCCGGATACGCCGATAGAAGACACCATCGGCGCGATGGCTGAGCTAGTTCGGGAAGGCAAGGTCCGGTATCTCGGTTTATCCGAAGCGAGTCTGGAAACCATTCGTCGCGCACACGCAGTGCATCCGGTTACGGCATTGCAATCGGAATACTCACTCTGGTCGCGCGAGCCCGAAGAAGGTGCGCTTGATTTATGTCGTGAACTCGGGATCGGCTTTGTTCCCTACAGTCCGCTGGGCCGCGGTTTTCTCACTGGTCGAATCAAAAGCTTCGAAGACCTCGCACCCGATGATTACCGGCGCGAGTCGCCCCGTTTTCAAGGCGAGAACTTCAAGCGCAACCTCCAGCTTGTGCGCAAAGTAACTGAGATTGCGCGCGAGAAACGCTGCACCGCCGCGCAGCTGGCCCTGGCATGGGTCATGGCCCAGGGCGACGACATTGTGCCGATTCCCGGGACAAAACATCGGAAGTATCTTTGGGAAAATATCGGCTCACTCGATGTTTGCCTAACAAGCGAGGATCTGGGGCGACTCGACGAAGTGGCGCCGCCGGGCTCGGCGGCCGGGCCGCGTTATACCGAAGCGGCCATGCGGATGGTGAATCTTTGATCGGTCGGAACGCAGCTAACGAATAGCCTGTCCGTTTCGCGAAACCGGCAGCAACAACAATGACCTACTCGCCCGGTTCAACCAGGCGAGCAGGCCATCGGAAAGACCAAAATCCTATCCGCGCAAAAAGCGCAGGCTACTTCCTGCCCTGGGCGCGTCTGCGCGCAGCCCAGCGAGCTTTCATCATTTGCGAAAGCTTGCGACGACCTTCAGGAGTCAACCCACCTTTACGACGGGCGGGCTTGGCTGTCTTCGCTGCCTTGGCGCTTCCACCACCGCCGCCACGACGCTTAGCCCAACGAGCCTTGGCCGCAGCTGAAAGCTTGGCGCGTGTAGCTGCAGACATGGAACGGCGTCCGCCAGCGCGCGCACGCATAGCTGCGGTCGCACCGCCACCGCCGCCGCCAGTCCCACCGCCACCACTTCCACCGAAGATTCCAGCAAGCCGCCTCTCCAAGTTTTCAATTTGGGTACGGATTGAGATTGCTTCTTTTAGTTTGTTAAGAGACAAGTCCATGCGGCTCTAATAGACTATCTTGTTATAACTGCAAACTAAATAAGCATAGTTAGCTTACTTTTTAATTGGCTCCTATTTTTCCTTTAAAAAAATAGGAACTACCTTAGACATACATCCGCTCTTTCAATCCTGCTCGAATGCTTACCTTGTATTCGCTCTATATCGATCATTGGCTACTTATCTATTTGTTAATTGGACTGGCAGCTGTTTTCTGTGTTTCCTCATCGCGCTTGGGTGCTGGCCGTTATCGGCGAAATCCTGCCGTTAGGTGATTCGATTACAGATGGCTGGGCGGGACGGCGGCGGTTATCGTGCGCAATTGTATTTTCTTCTCACGAATGCCGGCGATACATTCAATTTTGTCGGTTCAGCAACAAATAACTCGACCGCAGCGCTAATCGACAGCCGGACAAGAGCATCACGAAGGCCACTCCGGTTATCGCATCGACCAGATCAATGGCAATCTGACCGGGCTGGTTTCATCCGATCCGGCAGACGATACCAACAATGGCGGATATTGGCTCGATGGAGCTCACCGTACTCAACGCGCTGCCGATCTTATCCGGACCTGATTCTCCTGCATATCGGAACGAATGATGCCGACCAAGGGCTGACAGCCGCCCAAATGCAAGCTCGCTGCAAAGTCTGCTCACAACAATCAGAACCAATACGGCCCAGCGCGCAAAGTGATCGTGGCGAACCTTATTCTGCGAACCGATGATGCCAAATATGAAGCTGTCCAAGTGCAGTATAATAATGCATTCCCGGAATGGTCGCCGCTCAAGGCCCTAACTTTCATTTTCTCGATATGCATTCGGTCTTGCAGGCGTCCGATCTCGGCGACGGCATTCATCCGAATCAAGGCGGCTACGATAAAATGGCGACCGCCTGGTCAAATTCATTGCACGGCTTCGCCGCGGTGGAACCGCTACGTCTCGTTACTGCTGTTTCCCGCAAAACGCACGGAGCGGGAGGGAATTTCGATTTGAACCTGCCATTGAGCGGCGCGCCGGCGGTCGAATCTCGTTCCGGCGACAATGCATGCACACCGTTGTGCTTACATTCGCCAATAATGTGACCAGCGGCAGCGCCAGCCTTACCGCCGGAAATGGAATGATCGCGGGCAACCCCACCTTTGCGGGCAATGTGATGAGTATTAACCTCACGGGAGTAACCAGATGCTCAACGACTCACAGTTACTTTGAACGGAGTGCGAGACGCCTATGCGCAGACACTTCCGGCCACCCCCGTTAATATGAACGTGCTAAGCGGGCGATACGACTGGAGATGGAGTTGTTAATGCGAGCGACGTCGCCCAGACCAAATTCCACGATGGCACGGTTGTGAACGCGGCCAATTTTCGCGTCGACGTCACAGCTAATGATGCGATTAATGGTTCCGATGTATCGCAAATGTCAAAGCACAGTCCGGGAAAGCTCTACCCTGACACACTCGCAAAAAAATCGGTTGCGCTGACGCCCCGCGCTGGCTCTTACTATGTCGCGTTTGACAATAAACGGGCGGTTAGCTCAGTGGTAGAGCGGCTGGTTTACACCCAGTAGGTCGGGGGTTCGAAACCCTCACCGCCCATGTTGAGCTTGGCGAGCATCGTAAGAAGGAATCCGATGTTTCAGCGTATCTGCCCCAAGCAAAGAATCTGTTTTCCCAGAAGAAGCGGCGGTAGCTACTCGCCGAATCGGCTTCCCTGGAGCAGCTCCGTTTTCTCCGCTGCCGTTAATTTGCTCTTTTTAATCCACTGCTCCGCTTCGCCGGGGCTACGTCGCATCCACTCCCCTGAGATCGCTTTCGCCAGTGAAACTCTCACTTTCGCATCCTGGATCTTCGTTACCCAGTTCATTGCCTGTTCCGGATTCATTCGCATCATCGCAGCGGCGTAACCGCGAATCGCGGCATCGCGTTTCGAAGCAGGAAGATTCTTGATCCATTGCTCAGCCGACTTGGCATCTTTCGCCGTCCACGTTCCGGCAACAACAGTGATTACTTCGCTGCTCTCGTTTCCAGGCAGACCCTGTGCCCATTTGCCCGCTTCCGCCGGGGCGTGGGACGCCCACAGTTGGGCGATGCCAAGCCGCGCCCGGCGCCGCATCCGTTCGTCCTTCATCCACTCCACCCATCGTGCGGCCGTTCGCGGATCTTGTTCCGCCATTGGGCCAGCCATCGCACCCGCAACTTGCCGCTCGTTAGGCGTTGTATCGTGCGCGATGACATAAGCAGCTGCGGCTTTCGCGTCTTTGCGCCACCAGCCTTCAATCGCGGATTGTACGCCGAGGACGTTTTCCGGTTGGTTCTTGTTCTTGAACCATTCGATCGCTGCCGCGGGTGCGCTCGCGCCCCAGTTAGCCGCAACTCCTCTCGTTGCCGTCATGAGGTCGCCATCTCCGGCCGATGGCTTTGCTAATCGTCGCGCCGCATCCGGATAAACTTGCGCAAGAAACTGCGCTGCCTCGGCCGGCTGGCGCTGGCTCCACTTAACAATACTGAGACTTAGGAGTCGCTCCTTTTGCTCAGGGGCTAAAGTGTCGGCCGGCAAATCTTTGAGCACTTTTGCGATGTCAGCCGCGGCTTCAGATGACATTCCGTAACAAAGCGCTTCGATCGCAGCGCGCCGCGCATCAGCAGTCGGCAACTTCTTCGCATCGTCGAAAGCAACACGCGGATCAATCGCAGCCCATGCCATGAATAGCGCGTTGATCTTTCCATTGGAAGGTCCGCCCGGCGGCAATTGCAGGAAGCGTTCGAAAAATTTTTCCCGTTCTGCCGGCGTGAGCGCCAATAACAACCGGCGACGCTCCTCCAGGGGCACGCCGACGATCGTCTCCACGTCCAACTTCGCTGCCGTTGGTGTCGGAGTAACGCTCGGCTGCGTTTGGCTGGCGGCGAAATGTGCGATCGGGAAAAACGCGATGGCAAAAAAGATATTCTTAAGCTTCGAAAGTTTCACGGGGCAGGAATGTAAACGTGACGCTCCTATCTTCAACGAGCTGTATTCGCCCGTGCCACTTTCATGAAAATGACGATCTGCGAGACGATGATCAAAGGAACGAGAAACGTTGGCAGGAGGCGGAGTGGCAATTCCCGCAATGGCGATATCGAAATCCAATTTTGCAAACCGACGCGTAACGCAATTACGACCACAAGCAGAATATCGAGCAAACCAAAGGTGTTCCATATGAGAAGGAGAGCGTTGCGGTTGTGGTGTCGCCAGAAGACAAGAACGTTGCGCCTGCTTCGCACAAACGCGGTGCCAACCAGCGAATCATCTTGCTCGATTGCAGGATATGAAACTCCGCGTTGTTCTGCTCTGCTCATTTATCTGCGCGCCAGCGCCGCTTCGCCTAACGAGTAGTTTTATCAACCGCTTGGGCGTGACAAATGTCCGCTAGCTCGGGGTATTCACCGCACACGTCCTGAAACACGCGGTCGCCGACACAGGAAGCAAAAACACCACTGCCGGTTGATGTAGTTTGCGAAAGTGCGCGCGCGTCGCCGAGCTGGCGCGCCGCGTCCGGGATCCGACCCTCACGCACGGCAACGGCCGCGCTTGTCAGCAACCACGGCAGCGAAAGCGGACCGGCCTTGCCCTGCTCTGCAATCTCCACCTTTAGTTTATCCGTTTCGCCCGTTTCCAATCGCGCCATGCGCTTCTTGAATTGGCAGACAAGCGTATCCTGCTCACCGCGGGCGCGACGTTCCGCCTGTTCATAACGCGGAATCGCTTCCTGCGGATGGTTATCCAGGCGCAACGCTTCCGCCCAGTAGTAATAATAGTCTGCCGTAAACGGATCGGCGGTCGCTGCTGCCTCAAAAAAACGCTCCGCGCCAGGCAGGTCGCGGTGACGGGTCGCGATTAGCCCCCGATAAAAATTCGCGGCGTCGACATTCTCGTGAAAAGCGATCGCGCGCTCGAACAATTTGTCCGCGTTATCGAAATCCCCTTTGTCGTAGGCCAATCTGCCCGCATGAAAAAGTATTCCGCGATAAGCAAGATTTTTGCGCTTGGCCGCAACGAAACGTTCGATTGCATCGTGCCAGTCACCGCGATGCTCCGCGGTCAGGGCCTGTTCGAGTAATTCGTCAGCGGAAGAATTCGGAAACTTATCGACTGTTTTTCCCATCAACGTCGGCTTCGTTTTCGTCATCAACACGTAGCGCCAGTAGTCGAATTTTCTGCCGACATAAAAGGCGAAACACAAAACCAGAATCGCGCCGATGACGAGCACGGCGTGCTGCATCTCAATCACGCGCGATGTTTTTTTGTCGAGCACTCGCACGGGCCCGCGGGATTCTGCTTTCTGCTCGGCGCGCGCCGGTTCCACTTTCTCCGCTTCTTTTGGGCGGGCCGCGACCACTCGTTGTTTTGGTGGCTCCGGTTCTTCGCGCGGCTCAGGGATTGGCGCCGATTGCTCTTCCGTCAACAATTCTTCCTCGAGATTTTTCTCCCCTTCCGCCCGTTCGTGCAACGGGCGCGGGCGGCCGAGAAAACGGCGTTGCTCGGGTGTGAGTGTGCGCGGACGAGAACGCCGCTCGCGATTCTGAGCTGAATCCCCTTCGGACTGCGATCCTGACGCTGTCGGTTCGTTAGGCTGCTCGTCTGGCATATCTGGAAGGAGAATTGAGAGTGCGGCCGCCGATTTTACCAGAACCCGCGGGAAGTGTCATCGCGTCATTGCTTGTTTGTCGTCCACGCGCAAAACAATTTTGCCGCGGGTGTGGCGCGTGGCGATTGCGTCCTGCGCTTTCGCTGCTTCCGCCAAGGCAAAAGTCTTCGAAACCACCGGCTTCAATTTTCCTGTATCGATCAGTTTCGTTAAATCTTCGAGCACGCTCGCTTTCGGTACCGCCTCCAGCGAAACGCCGCGGATGTCGTGCTGCTTCAGCGCGGCTTCATCGGGCTCCCCTGCAATCGTCACGATAACGCCACCTTTTTTCACCACGCCGTAAGAGCGGCGCAAGGTATCGCCGCCGACAGCATCGAGCACGACGTCGACATCTTTCACGACGTCTTCGAACTTCGTCTTTGTGTAATCAATCGCCTGGTCGGCGCCGAGTTTTTTCAAAAACTCCTGGTTCGCCGTCGACGCTGTCGCAATCACACGCGCGCCGCGAGCCTTCGCGATCTGAATCGCGCAATGCCCCACCCCACCCGATCCGCCATGGATGAGAACCGTTTGGCCACTCGTTAGGTCGGCGCCGTCCACCAGCGCCTGCCACGCCGTCGAACCGACAGCCGGCACCGCCGCAGCTTCTTCATAAGTGAGCGATTTCGGTTTGGGCGCGAGCTCGTTCTCTTTCGCGATAACAAACTGCGCGTAGCCGCCTTCGTTCGCCAGGGTGAAGAATGCATAAACGGGATCACCGGTTTTGAACTTCGTCACGTTCGCTCCGACTCTTTCCACGACTCCGGCCGCATCCACTCCGGGAATGAGCGGAAGCCTGGTATGAAAATAATCTGCGTATTTCCCGGATCGGATCCCCACATCTACCGGATTTACGGAGGCGGCGATGACACGAACCAAAATCTCGTCTTCGTTCGGCTGCGGTCGCGGCGCATCTTCATATTTCAAAACATCCAGACCGCCATAGGAATGAATGACGATCGCCTTCATCAATGAAGGTGCCTGAGCCCAGAGCGGCAGGCAATTCAACAGGACCGCAACGAAGAGCATTTTACTTTTCGTGTTCATGACTCGTTAGGCTTTCGGTTCTTCCGCAATCTTGATCACCATCTTGCCGCGAGTGTGATGCGTCGCGGCTTGTTCATCGGCTTTCGCCGCTTCCTTGAGCGGAAATATCTGCGAAACAATCGGGCGGATTTTCTTCTGCTCGATGAGCTTCGAAATTTCGTCCAACTCTGTCGCGTTTGGCGTAACCGAGATCGATGTCCCGCGAATGCCATGTTTGTCCAGCTCAGCTTGATCGACACGCGCAACAAGCGACGTCACGATACCGCCCTTTTTTACCACTCCGTAGGAACGAGCCAGCGTATCTCTGCCGACGGGATCGAGCACGACATCAACGTCCTTCGCCACGTCCTCGAATTTTGTTTTTGTATAATCAATCGCCACATCGGCGCCGAGTTGCTTGAGCAAATCCTGATTCGCCGTCGACGCCGTCGCGATCACTTTTGCGCCACGCGCTTTGGCAATTTGTATCGCGAAACTACCGACGCCGCCCGAGCCGCCATGAACGAGCACGGTTTGACCCGCGCTTATTTTCGCGGTGTCGACTAACGCCTGCCATGCGGTCAGGGCCGCCAGCGGCACGGCCGCCGCTTGAACAAACGTAAGCGACTTCGGTTTGAGCGCCGCTTCATCCTCTGTCGCAACTGCGTATTCGGCCCAGCCGCCGCCAAACAAGACATAAGCGTAAACGGCATCGCCAACTTTCAATTTCGTGATGCCGCCTCCAATTTTTTCCACCACCCCCGCGATGTCGTAGCCCGGAATCAGCGGCACATGCGTTCCAAAAGCCTTCGCATACTTGCCGGAAACGATGAGCGGATCGGCTGGATTCACTCCACTGGCGATGACATGCACGAGAACTTCATTCCAGTTTGGTTCCGGCCGCGGCCAATCTTCGTAATGCAAAACTTCGGGGCCGCCGTACGCGTGCGCGACGACCGCTTTCATCTTTGCCTCTGACGCAGCGATTTGGTGTGCGAGGGAGACCGCGAGCAGAAGCAGAAAAATTCGTGGGACAATTCGCATAACTGGAAACGGTATCATTTACCCGGCACAGGCGAGCCAAAAATCGATGATGGCGTAATGTTCACGGTATGAAGGAACAAACGACGATTGGGATTTTGGTTTTCGACGAAGCGGAAGAACTGGACTTCGTCGGACCGTTTGAAGTATTCGGCATGGCTGCTGAATTCGGTCAGCAATGCCGCACCGTCATTATCAGCGAATCAAGCGATCCGGTTCGTTGTGCGCACGGATTGCGCGTTCTTCCTGATTACACAATAGACGACGCACCCGCTCTCGATCTGCTCATCGTCCCGGGCGGCCGTGGTGCGCGCGTTTATGCGAGCAAGAATGCGAAGATTCTCTCATTCGTTAGGCAACAGCGAGGAACGGTCGCCTCCGTTTGCACCGGCGCGATGGTGCTTGCCGCCGCCGGCATTCTCGATGGAATCGAAGCGACCACACATTGCGCGCATTATCACCAACTGCGCGAGCATGAGAAGGTGCAGGTGCGTGAAGGCGTTCGCTTCGTTATGCACGATCGCATTGCCACCTCCGCCGGCGTCACCGCCGGGATCGATCTCGCGCTCGCATTCGTCGCGCGTTTCTTTGGCGAAGCAATCGCGCAGCGCATCGCAGAAAACCTGGAATGGGAAAGCAATCACTGGCGCCACCCTGGTCGAAAATAACGCCCGAGCGACACAGCTCTCGCTGATTCGTTAGGTATTCGGATTTGCCGCAGGCTCTTCCTCGCCCAGAAGATTGCCGACGGTGAGCCGCTGCTCCGGTTTTTCCAAAGCAGCGACGAACTCCCGAAAACGGTCGGAGAAAAGATTGTGACGTAATTGCCAGTAATAATTCAGCCCCGGCGCGTCGAGATAATGCCGATACAGGTTGCGCCAGCCGCGCCAGACCTGTTCCTCCATCAAGCCGTAAATGTAATGGAAATGAATTGTCTCCATCGCTTTGAGAAACTGAAACGCGACGTGAAAGAAGCGCGCTTTCTCGTCCGGCCCGAGCGAGTTGATGTCCTCAAGGCCTTTTCGCCAAAGCACTCCTACTTCGGGATTTTCCGCGAACGGTCGCGTCACATCGCGCAGCGCAGTTGTGGCCGCATCCTGTGCCGCGAGTTTCGTGATGCGCGTGCTGCGATGCACCTGCACGGCGAGGTAAAGCAGCGATATAATTACACCAATCGAGCTGACTAACTGCGCAATAGCATTGATCGCATCCCAGTTCACAGATAGCGACAAATATCGGAAAGATGCATTGGTAAAGCGAACACAACTTATTTCAAAGGGCCCTCACCTCAATCCTCTCCCTGAGGGAGAGGAAGGACGCGACGCGCCAAGTGAGGGTTGGTTTGTGTGTCGGTGGCAAAATAAACTCTCAAGTCTATTCGCATTTATTTCGCAGCGCGATTTTCCGTGTCTTGAAGAGCGTATATTCTTGATCTCAGAAGATGACACTTTCCAATCAGCGGACTTCATCACGTCACCGCTATTGCGAGTGATCCGCAGCGGAATCTCGATTTCTATGTCGGCTTGCTCGGACTTCGTTTCGTTAAGCGAACGGTCAACTTCGACGACCCAGGCTCGTACCACTTTTACTTCGGTGACGCGCGCGGCACGCCGGGAACGATCCTGACATTTTTTCCGTGGCCGGGCGCGCGTCGCGGAATTCGCGGCATTGGCCAGATCGAGGCGACGGCGTTCGCCATGTCGCCGAGCTCAATCGATTACTGGTTAGGCCGGTTTAAAGAGAGCCATGTGCCGGCAGAAAAAACAGCGGCACGTTTTGGCGAGGAAGTGATTCGCTTTGCCGATCCGGATGGACTGTTGTTGGAATTGATCGCGTCCAAGTCGACGACTTCGATCGAATCGTGGCGTGACAGTTCCGTCCCGGCAGAACATTCGCTGCGCGGTTTCCACAGCGTATCGTCCGCACTCGAAGGTTACGAACAGACAGCGAAGCTGCTGACAGAAACTTTCGGCTATCGCTTTATCGAACAGTCGGAGAATCGTTTCCGTTTCGCCGCGCCTGGCGATTCTCGGCGCCGGCAAAATGATGGATTTGCTTTGCACACCGGAAAATCATCCGGGTCGCGTTGCCGCCGGCACCGTTCATCATATTGCGTTTCGCTGCGCCAACGACGAGGAACAAAGTGCGTGGCGATCGCGTCTGATTGAACTTGGTTACAACGTCAGTCCGATCATGGATCGGACGTATTTCCACTCGATTTACTTCCGCGAACCGGGCGGGGTACTTTTCGAAATCGCGACCGACCCGCCCGGATTCACGCTCGACGAGGAACCGGACTCGTTAGGCACGAGCCTGCGTGTTCCGCCATGGCTGGAATCGAACCGTGCCGAGATTGCACGAATCCTGCCGCCCATCACCGTTCCCACAAACAATGATGCGCTCGCTCGCCTTTGATCACGAGTTTGTGCCGGGAAAATCCGAGCGCACACTTCTGCTGCTGCATGGAACGGGAGGAAACGAGCACGATCTCATTGAGCTGGGACGCGCGCTCGATCCGGACGCGGCTCTGCTCAGTCCGCGCGGAAAAGTTTTGGAAAACGGCATGCCGCGATTCTTTCGGAGATTGGCCGAAGGAGTTTTCGATCTGGAAGATTTGAAATTCCGCACCGATGAACTGGCGGACTTCATAACCGGAGCCGCGGGCAAATACACGCTCACCCTGCAAAAGATAGTAGCCGTCGGTTATTCCAACGGCGCGAACATTGCCGCCAGCACGTTGCTGCTACGACCGAACGTCCTACACGCCGCTGTTCTTTTTCGCGCAATGGTTCCTATCACTCCTGATCCGCTTCCGGAATTAGGGAATGCTCACGTGTTGATCTGCGCTGGAAATCAGGACCGAATCATTCCGAGTGCGGAAGCGGAATGCCTCGCGCAGTTGCTTCGCAGTTGTGGCGCAAGCGTGAGCCTCGAATTGCTCGATGCCGGTCATGGCTTAACCGATCTTGATGTGCAAATCGCGTGCACCTGGCTGATCAATTTGTGATTTCGATGGATCCGTACGCCCAGCCTAACGAGCGAAAGACCGGGAGCCATCGGCCGAAAATCGCTCATCTCCCGCCGGAGGCAGACACCCGCACACGCAATCAACGACAAGCCGAGAAGCAATCAGTCGCGGCCGAGCGCCGCGCGATCAAGAAATCAGCGCGTCGATATTTGAAGCGGCAGCTCTTATCCGAGCTGGAAGAAGATTAGCCGGGACTGGCGATCAATCTGGCTTCTTCGTCGCGATCTTGGCGCTGCCGAAAAAGGTCGCATTTTCATCGACGACCAATCGCGGCGCTTCGATGTCGCCACGCAAAGTGCAACCGGCCTGGAGTTCGCAACGTTCGGAGGCGGAAATATTTCCTTCGACCGTTCCCATCACCGTCACCGATTTCACTCTGATCTCGCCCTTGATCCGCGCCTGCTTGCCGATCGTGAGCGTGCCGGGCGAATCGATCGAGCCTTCGACTTCACCATCGATAACCAGCTCGTTTTTAAATTTTACCGACCCTTTGATTGCCACGCCGCTCGAAAACATTCCACCGGACCGCGCGGGCGTAGTCGCGCGATTGACAGGTTGAGAAGCCGAAGGCGTCCGAACCGGTTCTACGGGTATTGGTGGCGCCTCTGGTCGGCGTGTATTTGAGAACATCTGCATGCTTTTCCCTCGTTCAAATGTGAGCCTCAGTAAAGCTGATCTTGTGCCGCACGCGGGATTCAGCGATCAAAACGCGATGATGAAGCCTCTTTATCTCGATGAAGAAGCGGTGCAGCGGCATTTGCGGATGGAGCAATTGATTCCGGCAATGGAAAAAGCGCTGATCGATTTCTCCGCCGGGAAAGTGGTTCAGCCCGTGCGTTCTGTGATCAAAGTCGATCCGCCCGGCGGCTTCTTCGGGCTTATGCCCGCGCTGGCCGACGGTCTCGGAATCAAACTGGTTACGTTTTATCCCACCAATGCAGAGCGCGGCCTGCCCACTCACATGGCGACGATTTTTCTCGCCGATCCGCAAACCGGCGAACCGCTCGCGATTATGGACGGCAGATTGATTACCGAAATGCGGACCGCCGCGGTCTCGGCCGTCGCGACCAAACTTCTCGCGGCGGAAGATGCGAGTGTACTTGCAATTCTCGGCAGCGGCGTCCAGGCGCGCAGTCACAATGAGGCTCTTGGACTCGTTAGGCATTTTCAGGAAGTACGCGTCTGGAGTCAAACAAAGGAACACGCCGAGAAATTTGCCGACGAGATTGGCGGAAAGGCCATGTCCGCCGAAGAAGCTGTGCGTGGCGCTGATGTCGTCGTGACCGCGACCAGTTCTCGCGAACCGGTTTTGAGAGGGACTTGGTTAAAACCGGGCGCTCACGTGAATGCAGTGGGGGCGTGTCGTCCTGATTGGCGCGAACTGGATGATGAGGCGATGCGCAATGTCGTCTTTGTCGATTCACGCGAAGCCGCGCTGAAAGAATCGGGGGATGTCATTCTCTCCGGAGCGAAAATTCATGCCGAGCTAGGCGAAGCGCTTGCCGGCAAAATTCCGACGCAGAAGGAAGACACGACCATCTTCAAGTCGTTAGGCATGGCGGTCGAAGACATCGCAGCGGCCATGTTGGTTTATCGATCCCTTTCCCCAGGTAGAGGGTAGGGTGAGGGCATTTCCGCGTCCCTGGCTCTTACCCTCACCTTAATCCTCTCCCTCAGGGAGAGGAACTCGCCTGATCCACCGCGGCGGTTTGCTGTTGAAGCCGCATTAAGTCCGATCTCACTCGGCAATGACAACTAACATTCAGCTAAAACCGAGGACCGGATGTGGCACGTACGGTTCTTCGAGTTTCGCGATTTCCCCGGTCGACAATTCCAGCTCCACCGCAGCAGCTGCGTCCTGCAAATGGTGCGGCTTTGTCGCCCCGATGATCGGCGCGGTTATAAACGGCTTGCTCAACATCCAGGCCAGCGCCACTTGTGCTGCGGGAACGCCGCGGTTCGTTGCAACTTCGTTGACGCGATCGACCACCAATCGATCAGCGCCTTCGGTTTGCGCGTACAACTTTTTGCCAAAATCATCGCCAGCGGCGCGTTTGGTCGCATCCTTCTCGCGCCACGGTCTCGTTAGGCGACCGCGCGCCAGCGGGCTCCATGGAATAACGGCAATCTGCTCCTCCAGGCAGAGCGGCATCATCTCGCGCTCCTCTTCGCGATAGAGCAGGTTGTAGTGATTCTGCATCGAGACGAACCGCGTCCAACCATTTGCGTCCGCGAGATAAAGCGCTTTGGCAAATTGCCACGCATACATTGACGAAGCGCCGATGTAGCGTGCTTTACCAGCTTTGATCACATCATGCAGCGCTTCGAGCGTTTCTTCGATCGGTGTTTTCTCATCCCAACGATGAATTTGATAGAGATCGACGTAATCCATGCCCAGCCGTCGCAGGCTGTCGTCGATCGCGGCCAAAATCGCACGCCGCGAAAGTCCGCCTTCGTTCGAGCCGTCGCTCATCGGAAAGAAAACTTTCGTCGCGAGAACGATTTCTTCGCGCTTGGCGAAATCACGCAGTGCGCGTCCGACGATCTCCTCGCTCGTGCCGTCGGAATAGACGTTGGCCGTGTCGAAGAAATTAATGCCGAGTTCCAGCGCCTGCTTGATCAACGGTCTGGTCTGCTCTTCGTCCAGTGACCACGGATGCGTTCCACGTTTCGGAACGCCGTAGCTCATGCAGCCGAGTGCGATACGCGAAACCTTGAGATCACTCTTACCGAGTTGCGTGTATTTCATATTAAAATGGTTCGCCTTCTCGTCGAACCGGCCTCATCGTTCTTACCTTGACAGGAGCAAAGAGCAAAAGGCAAACTTCGGGCGAAAGCCCTAACGAATAATCTTATGAAACGATCTGCCAACAGTCGCGTCATTCACAGCTCGCTCGCTCTGCTTATCGGTTTCGTGCTCGCGAGCTGCGCGACAATCAACAAACCGCAGAGCGATGTCACTTTCGAAAGCCTGCGCGCGTTCGAAATCGCCTTCGTCGACGAATTCGCTGTGCCGCACAAGAAGTTCGACGCCGCTGCCTTTGACGCCAAGGTTGCAGAAGGCAACGCGAAATTTCAGGATGCGATGAAGAACGAGAATTTCAAAGCGCGCCGGCCGGTTCTCCAGGATTTGGCGAATCAGTTCCAAGCCGAAGCCGCTCACCTGCGCAAGAAAGCTAGTACCGGCAAGGTCACTCCGGCACTGGCGACGGAAATGAAGCGCGACATTAACGACAACTACAACAATGCCATCGCGAAAAAAACAGAGTAAGCCGGCGAGTAAATCCAAAAAACCGAAGAAGAAAAAATCTTCGCAGCTTGACTCCGTGCTGAACGAAATCAGCGACAGCTCCGTCGCAGACGCGAAACAGGAGCTGCAGAGCTTGCTCGCCGATGCCAAAGGCGATTCCGCAACATTCTTTCAGCAAAACGCCCGGAAACTGGAAGAGCGACTCGTCCTCGTAAGCAAAGGCAAGCTCGACCAGGACGATTTCAATTTCTTCGTCGAGAATCAAAAACGCGCCGCGCAAATTTTCATCGATAGCCAGCCACCGCAGGCCCAGGAACGCGCCGAAAGACTAACCATTCACGTGCTTGAGGTTGCGGCGACGAAGATTGTGCCGGTCCTAATTGCGGCAGCGTTATAGTCCGCTCGCAAGGGAGCGGTTGCGTCGCTTCAGCAACTCGCGCACTCATCGTGCTGATGTAACGCGCTTGACGCATCGCGTGTCGCCGCGTCACGTGTAGAGTGCCGGAAATCGACACGATTGCAAAGTCACCGCAGCCAAAACTCGCTTCGCTGCGACAGATCAAGCTGTGGATTTGGTTTAAGGAAATTGCGCACCCGAGCGATTTGCAGGTCACGCTTTTCTGGGCCGGCGTCATCGGATTTGCCGGCGCGGTTTGCTCAATCGCGTTTCGCTATGCCACCAGCGTCATTCACAAAATCCTGACCGGCAGCTCCTCGCCGGGATTGGTCGAGAGTTTCGAGCAGCTTCCGGTCTGGCGCCGCCTTCTTATTCCCGCACTCGGTGGCCTGCTCGCCGGACTCGTTATGTGGTTAGGCAATCGCTGGCGCGGAAATGTCGCGACGACCGATTACATGGAAGCGGTCGTGCTCGGCGACGGAAAGATTTCGGCGCGGCGTAGCCTGACGAAATGTCTGTCGGCGCTTTTCACCATCGCTTCCGGCGGCTCAATCGGTCGCGAAGGTCCGCTCGTGCAACTTTCGTCCCTCGCCGCATCGCTGGCCGGTCGTTTGCAGAAATGGTCGACGCCGCGGCTGCGTCTTCTCGTCGGTTGCGGCGCCGCGGCCGGCATCGCATCGGCTTATAACGCTCCCATCGCCGGTGCTCTTTTCGTCGCTGAAATCGTGCTCGGCTCGGTGGCGATGGAAATCTTCGGACCGCTCGTTTTCGCTTCCGTCGTGGCCACGCTCACCGTCCGCGGACTTTTGGGTGCGACACCGCTTTACGACATCCCGCCGTTTCGCCTGAATCGTAATTGGGAAATCATTCCCTACGTCGTGCTCGGCCTAACGAGTGGCTTGGTCGCGCCCTGGTTTGTACGTTTGCTCACTGCGAGCGAGCAGCTCTTCGCCCGCATTCGGTTGCCGATCTATCTGAAAATGTGTCTCGGCGGTTTGATTGTCGGCACGCTTGCTGTCTGGCACCCGGAAGTTTGCGGCAACGGTTACAGCGCGGTGGATGCGATCCTGCGCGGCCAATGGCTTTGGCTGGCGCTGCTCGCCATTCTTGTGTTCAAAGTTCTCGCCACTTGCGCCACGTTTGGTTCCGGCGCGGTCGGCGGCGTTTTCACGCCTACATTATTTGTCGGAGCCAGCCTCGGATTTCTCTTCGGCGACGGAATGCAACATCTCTTCGGTCATCTGCTCGTCAATCCAAGCGCGTTCGCGCTGGTCGGCATGGGCGCATTTCTCGCCGCCGCCACCCACGCGCCCATCATGGCGATCATCATGATTTTTGAGCTGACCCTCGATTATCAAATCATTCTCCCGCTCATGCTGGCGTGCGTGATCGCTTATTACATCTCAGTCGGAATCTCAAAGCGCTCGATTTATGCGGACGCCCTGCGGCGCAAGGGCGCCGGCGATTACCGCAAGCAATTGGCCGAGCTCCACGTCCGCGATTTGATCAAGGGCGATCCGCTCACGGTTTCGCCAAACGCACGCTTCGGCGAGATCGGACAAAAATTTATCGCGACGCGGTTCAACTATCTCTATGTGACCGACCACGACAAACTGATCGGCGCGATTTCGCTGCACGACATCAAGAACTATTTGAACACACCGGAATTGGCGGAGCTGGTTATCGCCGGCGACATTTTGCGCGAACGATTTCCAGTCGTGCATCCCGCCACCTCGCTGACCGAAGCGTTGGAGAGTTTTACCAAACATGACGGCGAACGGCTGCCCGTGACCGAATCCTCGAGCCGAAAACTTCTTGGCAGCATCTCGAAGACGGATGTGATTCTTGCGCTTGCCGGCAGCGATCGCTCGCCCGGCGCGGTGCATCCTGAGCTCGGTCAATAAAGCGCGGATTTCTTGTCGACGAAAATCTCGAGAAGACGGTCGTGATCGTCGAACGCCCATTGCGCGATCACCTCGCGTTGCATCACCAACGGCGCCGTCAGGAAAACGACCTCTGGATGCGCCAGATATTGACCGAGCGGGAGCCGAATGCTTTTCACGCCACGTTTGTTCGATTGCTCGGCCGATTCGCCAATCGCCGGGTGATTTTCCACGGGCGGCAGCGCCGCGTTAGGGCGCAGCAGTCGATTCTTTATGAATGCGAGCACATCATGCGAGCTGGTGCCGGGCGGCGTGTAATGCATGAGCGCGCTCCGAATCTGCGCGCGATGATCCTGCACGTTGATCGCTGGGGTTGGTTCTTCACCACGCGTCGTTTGTCGCGCGGCAGCCGCCATTAGGAGCAGCGTCACGATCAAGTAGAGGCGTCTGCTCAAGGCGAACTTCGATTGTATTTTTTCAGCAACTCGCGCACGCGATCGTGCGGCAGGGCGTTAACGACATGATTATCGCGGCCGGTCATATCGCGGTTATCGACGAGCGCGTTGACGATCGCTTCTTCTGTCGCCTGCACCACGCCAGTGAAGATCGGATCGAGCAGATCGTTCGGGATGGTTTCGACCGAATGCGTCAGTTTATCCGGATTAGCGACGTTCGGATTCGCCGTTGAAAAAGCGATGAACAAATCACCGGAACCATTTCCGGAAACGCTACCGGTGCGGGCCAAGCCTAACGAGGCACGACGAGCAAGGCGTTTCAACTGGTTAGGCAAAAGCGGCGCATCTGTCGCCACGACGATGATGATGGAGCCGGCTTCCTCCTTGTAAACTTCGCCCGGAATTTCTTTGCCGGCGGGCACTCCCGCAATCGTGAGCTGCGCGCGCCGCCCGCAATTTGCCTGTACGAAAACGCCGACTGTGAATGTGCGCGACGGACTGTTCTTGTCCGCTTTCATTTCAATTGTGCGCGAGGCAGTTCCGCTGCCACCCTTGAATTCGTAACAGATCATTCCCGTTCCACCGCCCACGCTGCCTTCGTCGATTGCTCCGCTGTGCGCGGTATCGAGCGCATGAAAGACGTCTTCCGGCTTCACGTGAAAACCGTTCACGTCGTTCAGCCAGCCGTCCCACGTTTCGGCAACAACCGGCAGACTCCACCAATATCCGGTGACATCGGCGGCGCCATGTTTCACGCGCCACGCGATTACCGCATCACGCGCGACGCCAACGCTGTGCGTGTTCGTGATCACCACCGGGCCTTCGAGAAACCCGCTCTCGTCCACCCATGCCGTCCCGGTCATCTCGCCATTTCCATTCAAACTGAAAACGCCGGCGTAAACCGGATCGTTCAACGAATCGTGTCCGCGCGGAATGATCGCCGTCACGCCCGTACGCACCGGGCCTTTGCCGCGCTCGAGTTTCCCCTCGCCCCTGATCAATGTCGTGTAACCGACTTCAACGCCGGCGACATCAGTGATGGCGTTGAACTTTCCCGGCGTTCCATCAAAGGGAATCCCGAGATCGCGCGCCCGAACCGCTTTCGTGAGCGGCGGCAGAATCGGTTCGCGCGCGTGCGCATCGATCACGAGCACGGTCAAGAGTAGGAGCAGAAAATTTGGTTTCATGGCATTTCCAAATTCAAGATGCGCTCCCCATGCTGTCATCCTGAGCGCAGCGAAGGATCTCACAATTTCAGAGCGCGTCATCGTTCGTGATTTCGTGAGGTCTCTCGCTTCGTTCGGGATGACCCGTGGCAGGTGAGCGCCTGATCGTCATTTCGTCGCTCCATACTTCTGCATGAGATGATCAATGTAAACGCTGTAGCGCTCCGCCAGCGCAGCGCTCTCGATAAACAAAATGTTCTCGGCGTTGAACTGCGCGCTCCGTGAAAAATTGTATGAACCGGTAATGACGGTGTCGTCGATCACGAGGATTTTATTGTGCATAAAATCGTGCCGGCTCGTCGGCGTATACGGCGTTGAATTTTTTCCGACAATTCCCGCGATCTCAACAATCTCCTGCACCGCGCTGATCTTCCACCGATTCGACGGCACATCCTGCCATTGCCGGTAAACGTCTGCCATCTGCGTCCGGTCATAGATGCCGTCGACCTGAACTCGCCTTGCGTGAAGAAGATCTTTGAGCGCGCCGATCAATGTTCCGGAATTGATGAGCAAGCTGCAAATCCGCACGCGGCGGTGGGCCGCATGCACGCGCCTCGCGATTTCCGTGTCGATGGCAAGACCGCAGCCCGGAGAGAACATCACGCGCACGGTTGCCGCCGCTCCACCGAACATCACCGTGATCGGCGCCGTCTGAATATTGCCCGTGTTCTCGAAGTTCTGCTTTTCCCAAAGCTGTTCGAAATCGCTAGCGTAATAGCCGGCGAGCACGGCCGACTCGATTTCGAGAACATTGTTTTCCATGAGCGTAAACCCATCATTGGTGATGTTGAGTGAGCCGGTCCAAACCGCGGCGCTATCGCGGACAGTAAATTTTTGATGCATCAGCTTCATCCCCGCGATGCGTCGCCACGGATAGCCTAACGACTGAACAAATGCGCCGGTCCCCGGTGGCGCGGGATCCTGGCCGCCGGCCAGATTCGGCTGCAATGGCTTGTCGCCGTCATAGCAAATTCGAATATCGACACCGGCTTTTGCCCGATCTGCCAACGTCCTGCTCAGCTCATTCTTCAGCGGATCGTCCAGGCGCATATCGTAAACCGCAAAATCGAGCGATTGCTTCGCTTCAGAAATGAAATTCGTTAGGCGCGCGAGCACGCTTTCCGCCGTCTGCTCGCCTTCGGCGAGAAAGAAAACGGACAGGCCATCGCTATTTTCATTACTCACTTCCAATTCCCCAGATGTGGTCATGAGAGAGAACAGAATTCCGTCGCCGAGGAAATCAGAATCCAACGCGATTGATTTTTTATTTCCGGGAAAGGTTCAACGCATTTAGATTGATTGCGTGAGTTACGAGGTCTTCGCGCGGAAATATCGGCCGCAAACGTTTGACGATCTGGTCGGTCAAAATCATGTCTCGCAGACGTTGAAGAACGCGGTCGAGCAGAACCGTCTCGCACATGCCTATCTTTTCGTCGGGCCGCGCGGTGTCGGCAAAACTTCGACTGCGCGCATCCTGGCGAAGGCGCTCAATTGCGTGAAGGGACCCACCGTCACGCCGTGCGGGGTCTGCGATAACTGCAAGGAGATCGCTGCCGGCAATTCGCTCGACGTCATCGAGATCGACGGCGCGAGCAACAATAGCGTCGAAGATGTGCGCGAATTGCGCGACAACGTGCGCTACGCCCCGGCGAAAGGGCGCTACAAAATTTACCTCATCGACGAAGTGCACATGCTTTCGTCGGCGGCGTTCAACGCGCTGCTCAAGACGCTGGAAGAACCGCCGCCGCACGTGAAGTTCATTTTCGCAACGACCGAACCGCAGAAAGTTTTGCCGACAATCTTGAGCCGTTGCCAGAGGTTCGACCTGCATCGCATTCCGACGAAGTTAATCGCGCAACATCTGCAATACATCGCGAAGAAGGAGAAAATCACGCTGGAACCCGCGGCCGCGCATGCCATCGCGCGCGGAGCCGAAGGCGGATTGCGCGATGCGGAGTCAATGCTCGATCAGCTTGTCGCCTTTTGCGGCGATCCGATTGGCGAAGCGGACGTGCTGAAAGTTTTTGGATTCACCAGCGAACAAACCGTCGCCGATTTGACGGACAAGATTGTTCGCGGCGCGACGGCGGAAGCGATCGATATCGTCCACGCCCAATGCGAGGTTGGCAAAGACATGATGAAGCTCATGTCCGACCTGATTTCGTATCTGCGCGACCTGCTCGTTTTCAAAGTGAAACCCGAAGCGTTGGCGGATGAAGCGAATCCGGAATTGCAGAAATCCCTTCAGAACGAAAGTGCCGCGATCGAAACCGATCGCCTGCTCGAGTTAATCGATCAGTTTGCCGCGGCAGAAGGACGAATGAAATGGGCGCCGAACAAAAAACTGCACTTCGAAGTAGCGGTGATCAAAGCGATCCAAACGCTCAATCAGGTGACGTTGAACGAAGTGATCGAAAATCTTTCGGCGTTGCGCGATGGAAAACCGAAACCGGGTGGCGCCGAATCTTCGCGACCTGCTGTCAGTTCAGGCATGTCGCCCGTAGCGAAATCAAAGACGCAAGCTTCAGCGAAAGTGGCCACGGGCGACGCGGCGAAACCGGCGGGCGAAAACGTCAGCGATGACAAGTCGTCTATGGACGTGGATGAACTCTGGCACAAACTTTCCGCGAAAATCCCGCCGCAAAAACGCTTTTTAAAAAGCCTGATCGATTCGACACGCGGAATCGGTACTGAGGGCCGCACGTTTCTGATCGGCTATCCTTCCGAGCAAAAATCGATGATCGAAACGCTGGCGACTGATAACAACCGGCGATTTCTGGAATCGCTGCTGAAGGAAATAAGTGGTCGCGATTGGAACGTTAAATTTACCGAAAGAGACGGGCTCGCGGTCAATCCGCCAACGACAATTGCGGCGAACGAAAAGACGGCGGGCAGCGATGATTCATTCCGAAACGATCCGGTGATTCAGGAAGCGCTCGAAATTTTCAAAGGCGAAATCAGAAACTAACGGCGGCAAGCACGATGAACATCAACAAATTGATGAAGCAGGCTCAGAAGATGCAGGAGCAAATGGCGAAGACGCAAGCTGAGCTGGAGGAGAAAACCGTGGAGGTGCAGGCCGGCGGTGGGAAGGTCACAGTGGTTGCGAATGGCGCGGGTGATGTCGTGTCGATCAAGATCGCGAAGGAAATTGTCGATCCCGAAGACATCGAGATTCTTGAGGATTTGGTCTTAAACGGCGTGCAGCAGGCGATCGAGCAAGGCAAAGCGCTCGCGCAATCGGAAATGAGCAAGCTCACTGGTGGAATGGGACTTCCGCCGGGATTGGGACTGTAGCGGCGGTCTCTGACCGTCGCATTTGTTTTTCGGCGCGCGCCGCCTCACCACCAAAAAGTGCGACGGTCAGAGACCGCCGCTACAAGGAAACAGCGCTCCGTCTGTGCTTTTCGAAGATGCAGATTTCACTGATGCCTAACGAGCTGATTTTCTCGGCGAGGCGATCGTAATTTTCGCCAAGTTGCACGTGCGAGTGGGCGTCGGATGCAGTGGTGAAGGGAATTCCTTTCGCCATCGCCAGCTCGATGATCGCATCGCTCGGATAAAGTTCATTTACCGGTTTGCGCCAACCAGCGGTGGAAAGTTCGATCGTCAGATTACGCGATCGAATGAAATCGAGCGTTTCGGAAACAATCGACCCAATCTCTGCATTCGGCCGATGACCGTGAATCTTGATCAAGTCGAGATGCGCCATGCAATCGACGAGCCCGGTTGCCGCCATCTCGCGAACGCGACGAAAATAATCAGCGTAGATTTGATCGATGTCGCGATCGGCAAACTGCTGCGCGCCGGCCGGCACGCTGTCGAACATCTGATCGGCGCGGTCGAGGTAATGGACCGACCCGAGAACGAAATCGAGTTTGTCCCGGTTCTTTTCCACCCACCGGCGGCCGGCGGGAGAGGTTTCCGGATCGTTATCGAGCTCGATCCCCGCGCGAATTTTGATGTCGGGATTTCTTGCACGCAATTTTTCGATCTCATCAAAATCAATTCCCGCGTGATAGCGATCGTGATCGGTGAACGCAATGTCGCTCAGTCCAATCCCGCGCGCGTGATCGACCCACGGTTGCAACAGCTCCTGCGTGTAAGGTTGCACGCGGTGTCCCTGCGGGTGCATGTGGTAGTCGGAAAAGAGACGCATGACTTTGTTTCTATAATCAGAACTGGCGGCTGCGAAAGGCCATCAAGACCTGGCCCTCATCCTAACCTTCTCCCTCAGGGAGAAGGGATCGCCAACAGAATTCACTCGCACGAAAAACCAGTGGTGCTTTCGACAGATTGCGAAACCCTCTCCCACTGGGAGAGGGCAGGGTGAGGGCCACTTGTTTGCCTAACAAATGTGATTCGCTAGGGCGCGGTCAAAAATTTCTGCCGGATGCGCAGATCGGGATAGCGCGGAAAAAAAACATCGGCAATGAAGACGGTGTTCGGCGTGAGGTCGCGCGTCGCGATTCGCTCGTTGTACTCGATGTGTTCTTCCGGATTGATTAGAATCGTGGCAGGCTTGTCCGCGAAAGCGTGGTTGTCCGACCACTTCGTCAGAACGCGCTCCGTTGTGCTAAGCAAATAGATTTCAATGCGCTGCTCGTTAGGGAATTGAAGCTCGATCGGATGCTTCGCCAGGTTCGTTAGGGTGACCTTCACATCGAGCAACCGTACTTCCGATAACTTCACTGGTTGCGGTGACAGCTCGAGACGCAGGGTCAATCCACGCAGGCGCGGATCGTTATATTCCGGCAGACGCGTGCTGCTGCCGAATGGATGCAACATTCGGCCGACCCAGCTGCGTTTCGGCGGCACGTTGCTCGTTTCTTGCGCATATGTTTCGGACACAAGCAGCAAAAGAAACAATGCAGTGAGCCATTTCATTTGGCGGTTAATCAGCCCCGAAAGTTTTCGGGGTTGCAGAAATCCTGTCAAACCCTTTATCAATCGCGCATGAAAATGGCGTTTGCGGTTGTTTTTTGCACGCTGTTCTGCATCGGCGCCGCGACAGCGAAGCAACGACATTGCATTCTCCGCTTCCACGCGGAAGCGAATGAGCACGATGGCGATGTTTTCTCCAGCGCGACGCAATCGCAATTCACCGGCAAGAAGGTCGTGATCGAAAAAACACCGAGCCTTTCCGAGCACGACATTGTGGCCTTTCGGCCCTACCCGGCGGCCGATGGCACTTTCGGCGTGCTCTTGCAGCTCGACGACCATGGAAAGATCGCGCTCGACACATTGAGCATCGAACGCCGCGGCAGCTCTCTTTTTGTCTTCATCAACGGACGTCCCCTCACCGAATTACAAATCGATCGGCGCGTTGCTGACGGAAAGATTTATCTGCCTTCGGGACTAACCGCCGCCGAGATCGCGTTGATGCAAAAAGACTGGCCGATGATCGGAGCGAAGAAGAAATAACTGCGATGCGTTCCGCCATCCTGGCGCTGCTGCTGGTCTTTTCCACAACGGTGAGAGCCGAAGACGCTGCGCATCACCTCGATCTCGCGCTGCCGACCGACAACGACGCGCTCTTTCGCGACGATGGCCCGGGATTTTATCAAGTCGTTGCACGCGATTTCCAAGGCGTGGAATCGCGACCATGGGAAGGCGGGCAATACGGATTTGTGCGTGATCCGATTGAGACGCCGGCTGGAATTATTTTCAAACGTTTCCACGAAGGCATCGATATCCGGCCGGTGAACCGCGATGCGCGTGGCGAACCGACCGATGAAGTGCATGCGATCGCGGAAGGAAAAGTGGTGCACACGAATGCCGTTTCCGGTTTTTCCAACTACGGAAGATTCGTCGTCGTGGAGCATCATTGGGACAGCGGCGACTTCTACAGTTTGTACGCGCATCTCAACACCATTGCGGTGCAGCCGGGCGAGCATGTAGCGCGTGGCGAGCGTCTCGGCATCATGGGACACACGGGCGAGGGCATCGATCGCGAGCGCGCACACGTGCATTTGGAATTGAACATGATGCTGAGTCGCGAATTCGAGGGCTGGTATAACAGTCACATCCGAAACGACCCGAACCGTCACGGACTTTACAACGGTTTGAATCTCGCCGGTCTCGACATCGCGCGGTTGTATCTGGCCTTGCGCAAGCAACCCAGCCTAACGATTCCGGAATTCCTCGCCCAGGAAACAACATTTTACAAAGTGACGCTGCCCGCCTCCCAGCATTTCGATTTGCTGAAACGTTACCCGTGGTTGTTGCGATCATCCGTCCGCGACGCGAAGTCGTGGGAAGTTTCGTTCGCGCAATCCGGTTTGCCCTTAAAGATCGAGCCCGGTGCAGTTGGGGTGACGCGACCTGAGCTGACTTTTTTCAAGCGAAGCCGCGCGCGTTACTCGGATCTCACGCGCGGGACGCTAACCGGCCGTGGCGAAAGCGCCGCGCTGACCGAGAACGGCCGACGCCGGATGGAGCTTCTTATTTTTCCAGATTGAGTGTCGGAGCGACTGAGAATGTCTTATGCTTCCTGCGGAGGGAGGTGCTTCCGCAGTCCAGATTTCTGAGAGGCTGGGAATTTGAGGACGTGCAGAAGCACCTCCCTCCGATGAAAGAATGGCATGATCAGTCGACGAAAATTTCTCGGGCTCGGCTTGCTGGCGTTGCCAGCCGCCGCCGGTATCGATGCCAAATGGATCGAGCCGTCGCTGCTGAGTGTGAGAAAGGTCGCGCTTAATGATGACGGGCGCACTCGTTTCGTTCACTTCTCCGATTTTCATTACAAAGGCGACGCAGGGTTCGCGACGGAAGTGGTGCAAAAGATTAATGAGCTTGCGCCGGACTTTGTTTGTTTCACCGGCGATTTGATCGAAGACCGCGCCTTCGCCACCGAAGCGCTTTCATTCGTTAGGCAAATCCAGGCGCCCGTTTACGGCATTCCAGGCAATCACGAATACTCCAGCCGGGCACCGTTTACGGAATATCATTCCGCTTTCGCCGCAACCGGTGGAGAATGGCTGCTCGCGCGCAATGTGACTTTAGCGGATCACGACGTGGAACTGGTCGGGATGGCCATTACCGGGATCGATGCGCGCAAAAACAGCGCGGCGAAGCGACGCATCCTGCTGATGCATTATCCGGCGGTGGCGGACCAGTTAGGCAATGAACGCTTCGATTTAATTCTGGCGGGCCATTCGCACGGCGGACAGGTGCGGTTGCCGTTTGCCGGTGCGATCGTGCTGCCGCCCGGCGTGGGAAAATATGACCTGGGTCTTTTCCAAACGCGCAGCGGCCTGCTCAACGTCAATCCGGGAATCGGAACCTACATTGTTCCGTGGCGATTCAATTGCCGCCCGGAACTGACGTTGATCACGATCTAAACTGGAGGGACGCGCGCTGTCGCGTCCCAGAATCAGGCGCCGACGGCGCGGCGCCCCTCCATCTAACAGGAAGTTGGAACGCGTTGCGCGAGCGCCACCGCGTGAGGAATCGCGCCTTGCACGAATCCAAGACACTCCACCGCGCCACTTGGTTTGCCGGGAAGAGCGATAACCAGCGCGCGATCGACGACGGCTGCGAGATTCCGAGAAAGGATTCCGTTAGGCGTAATCTTTCGCGATTCGCTTCGCATTGTCTCGCCAAAGCCGGGAAGTTCCACGCGCATGATTCCGCGAATCGCTTCCGGCGTAACATCGCGCTCGGCGATGCCTGTTCCGCCCGTTGTAAGAATCAGGCCACAACCCTGATTCGAAAACGAACGCAACGTCTCCTGGATTCTCTCGAGATTATCCGGCACGATCGCTTCACAGATTACGGTCCAACCCGCTTTTTCCGCTGCGTCTTTAAGCGCAGGGCCACCAAGATCTTTGTATTCCCCAGTAGTCGCGCGATCGGAGATCGTGATAATACCGACTGTGATTTGCATGATCAGGCGGCGGCACTCTTCGTTTTTTCGACCAGATGGGCGTCGAAAATTCGCATCTCTTTGTCGACCGCTTTGCACATGTCGTAAATCGTGAGCAACGCCACCATCATTCCAGTGAGCGCTTCCATTTCCACGCCGGTCTGTGCCGTCGTGCGCGCGGTGCATTTTGCTTCCACTGCATCATTCAAAGAATCGAACGTGATCTCGACATGAGTAAGATCGAGATTGTGACAAAGCGGAATGAGCTGCGGCGTTTGTTTCGCTGCTTGAATGCCCGCGATGCGCGCGACCGCAAACACATTTCCTTTGGCAATTCGATCCTGTGAAATGAGCTCCAGCGTTTCCGGACGAAGCCGAATTTTCCCGGCAGCAACAGCAACGCGGTTACTCAGAGGCTTGGCCGAAACATCAACCATTTGCGCACTGCCATCATCCGCGATGTGACTTAGCCGATCCATCCCTAACCGCCGATCGCGATCATTTTACGATCGGGCTGATAATTGTTGCGAAAATCGTGCTGTTCCGGTTTGCGATCGACGACATCGAGAAAGAACTGCCGCAACTCTTCGTCGCTCGCGCCCGCACGCAGCGGTTTCATGATGTCGAACTCGAGATAACTGCCGAGACAGGGCCGCAATTTTCCGTCGCAGGTGAGACGAAGTTTGTTGCAGCTCTCGCAGAAATGAAGATTCGTCATCGCGCCGATGAAACCAACGCGCTGATCGCGCCCCGGAATCTCGCAATACGTCGCGGGACCGTTGGTGCGGAATTGCGGAACAGGCAGCAAACTTCCGTAATGCTCTTCGAGCGCACGCTTCGCCGCGTTGATTGGAAAAAAGTTTTCCTCACTGAGGACTTCGCTCGTGCTCACCGGCATTAATTCGATGAAACGAAGAATCAGGCCGCGCGCTGCCGCAAATTCTGCCAGTGGAACCAACTGGTCCTCGTTGCGTCCGCGCATCAGAACAGCGTTGAGCTTGATTTGATCGAAGCCAGCGTCGATCGCGGCTGAAATTCCTTCCATGACCTGCGGGAAAAAATCGCGGCCGGTGATTGCGGCATAGACATCGCGATCCAGCGTGTCGAGCGAGATATTGATTGAACGCACGCCTGCTTCACGCAACGCGGCTGCCATGGTTTTCCCCTCGCCCGTGTCGCGTGCAAGCAAAGTTCCATTGGTCGACAGACCGATATCGTGGATGCCGGGCACCGTCGGAACGGCACGGACAAATTTCAAGACGTCGCGACGCGTCAGCGGTTCGCCGCCAGTGATGCGGACCTTGGTCACGCCCAGTTCGGCGCCGATGCGAATGATGCGCAGCGTTTCCTCGAAAGAAAGAATATCAGCGCGCGGCAACCATTCCTGCAATTCTTGCGGCATACAGTAATGGCAACGTTCGTTGCAGCGGTCGGTAATCGAGACGCGCAAATACGAAATGCGATGCCCGTACCGATCTTCCATGACGCTGAAAGCTAATGGCGCCCTACTCGCGAATCAAGAATCGCCGATGCTTACCTCGGCACAACGTGAGAGTCCGCCGACAGGAAGGACGTGTGGCAAAGACCATCCGGTCCTCCGTTTCCTTTCCCTGAGGGAGAGGGATTGCGCCTTAGATCTTCGTTTGCGTTGTTTCGAGAATTTCGCGCCAGTTAAGGCGACGAACGCCGATATTCCATGTAAGCGGCAGTGCGATCGGCAACCTCGCGTCCGTAGAATTTCTCGACGATGTGCAATGCGAGATCGATTCCTGAGCTTAAACCGGCGGCGGTGTAGATAACATCGCTGCTTTGCACGAACCTCGGGCCGCGTTCGAGTTGGACGTTAGGAAATTTTTTCGCGAATGCGTCCATGTAATCGTGATGGGTAGTGGCCTTCTTGCCATCGAGCAGACCCGCGCTGGCGAGCTTGAATGCTCCAGTGCAAATCGACATCACGATCCGGCTATCCTTAGCTCGCGCACGTAACCAATCGAGCAGGGCCGGTGAGCCCGCCTGCGCGGGGACAATGACGATGTCGGGATGCGGTGCGTCGGCAAAAGTGTAACGCGGTATTATGCGCAAGCCGCCCGTCATTTCCACGGGAGCTGTTTTTTCCGACACGGTGAACAGTTCAAAAACCATCGTATCGCCGACCATCGTGTCCTGGAAAACTTCCCACGGCCCGGCGAGATCGATGACGTTGACTCCTTCGGAAACCGCGAAGGCGACCTTCATCGACTTCGTTGGCGCGGCCTGATCGGCGGCGGCCAGAAGCGAATTCGTTGCGATCGAGAGCAACACAGACAGACAGACGGCACGGATAATAGTCATGACAATTCCTCCGGAATTTTCACTGCACTTTAAATATAGAGACGAAACATCATCGGACTTTTGTCTGATGATTTGAGACATCGCACGAAATACGCACGAGCAAGCGCGACTTCTGTTACGTATTTAATGAAAGAAGTGAGGGAATTGACCGAAATAGAGGAGACGATATGGTTTTCATTATGAAGCGTCTTAATTTTTCTCGGGCGCTTGCGCTCAGCGTCGCGTTGGGCGGTTTGTTTTTAGCGGGTTGCGCGACAATCGAGAGTCGCATCTCGGAACACCCTGAAATTTACAATCAACTTTCGCCACGTGATCAAGCACTCGTTAGGCAAGGTCGCATCCGCGAAGGGATGAGCATGAACGCCGTCTGGGTGGCGTGGGGTTCGCCGGAACAAAAAGGTTACGGCCGCATGCGCGGACGAACGACTGAAACCTGGATTTACCGCGCCTACTACAACGAATACGATCCGTACTATGGTGGCTGGGGCTACGGCTATGGGTATCCCTATTATGGCTTGGGCGGAGGCGGAGTTCTGGTCGGTGGACGCCATGGGCATCGGCGTTTCGTTGCCGCCTACGATCCGTTCTACGATCCGTTTTTCTATCCGCGCTTTCGGCAAGTGAGCTATCCGTACAAAACGGTTACTTTTGAAAACGGCCGCGTCGTAGCATTCCAGGGATTCACTAATCCGAGCGGCGGCTACTACTAAGCGCAGTCGGGTTGCTGCCGGTCATTGAAACGGATAACGTTTCGCAGATGGCCTACAGCTCGTTCTCGCAATTCATCGACGCGCTCGATCGCGCCGGCGAGCTGAATCGCATCTCTGTCCCGGTCGATACTGACTTGGTCATCAGCGAATGGGCAGATCGCGAAATGAAATCGCCCGGCGGGGGCAAAGCGCTGCTTTTCGAGAAGCCGGTCGTCGACGGCAAGACGTCGCGGTTTCCCGTCGCCATCAACACCATGGGATCGCAACGCCGAATGGCGATGGCCTTGCAGCGCGAAAGTGTCGATGATCTCGCGCAGGAAATTCAGCTTATCCTCAAAGCGAAACCGCCAACCGATTTGCGCGAAGGCTGGAGCTTGCTCAAGCAGGGAATTCATCTCCTGCACGCGCGTCCGAAACATTCGAAGGAAGGCGCGTGCCAGGAAGTTGTGCACCGCTTCGACGCCGGCGCGACGGATTTCTCGTTAGGCGATCTGCCGGTTCTGAAATGCTGGCCGAAGGATGGCGGCCGCTTCATTACGCTGCCGAACGTTCACACGAAAGATCCCGACAGCGGCGCGCGCAATCTCGGCATGTATCGCATGCAGATTTTCGACGAACAAACCACCGCGATGCACTGGCAGATTCATAAGGTTGGCGCGCGCCATGGCCGGCGTTATTACGAACGCGGCGAACGCATGCCGGTTGCGGTCACGCTCGGCGGCGATCCCGCTTACACTTTTGCTGCGACGGCACCGCTGCCGGATGGTTTGGACGAAATTCTTTTCGCCGGATTTTTACGGCGCAAATCAGTGGAGCTTGTTCCGTGTAAAACGATCGAGCTCGAAGTGCCATCCGATGTCGATTTCGTTCTTGAAGGCTACGTGCAGCCGGGGGAAATGCGGCCGGAAGGTCCATTCGGCGATCACACCGGTTACTACACCGCGGTCGAAGATTATCCGGTGTTTCCATCTCACCGCGATCACACATCGGCGCGATCCAATTTATCCGACAACGATCGTCGGCATTCCGCCGATGGAGGATTACTATCTCGGCTCAGCCAGCGTTCGAATTTTCCTGCCGGTCTTCAAAATGAATTTCCCCGAGATCGTCGACATGGCGCTGCCGGCTGAAGGTGTGTTTCACAACCTCGTTTTCGTCAGCATTCGCAAACAGTATCCGTATCAGGCTTTCAAGGTCATGCATGGTTTGTGGGGCATGGGCCAGATGATGTTCAGCAAATACATCATCGTTCTCGATGAAGATTGCGACGTGCATAACACAAGCGAGGTGCTCTTCCGTTTATGCGCGAACACCGATCCGGCACGCGACAGCACCATCATCAAAAATCCGAGCGATTCGCTCGATCACGCGCCGAGCGCGCAAAACATCGGCTCGCACATGGGTCTCGACGCCACGCGCAAGCTTGCGGGTGAAGGTTACGCGCGCACCTGGCCCGAGATGATTCGCATGGACGAAGAAGTGCAGCGCATCGTCGACGGGCTGCAAAAGCAGGTGTAGTGGCGGCTGTGTCAGCCGCAAGCCAAAGCATAGCGGGCGACACGCCCGCCTCTACACCACTGACGGCTCTTGCGGAAACCAACCAAATTATTCGTTAGGGCCGGCGGAAATACTGACCCGTATCGAAATCGCGTGTCAGTGCCCCGTGTGGCACGCTGCGCAAATCGTATATGGCGCCAGTATACGGACTGCGGTAAAACCCGTGCCTGCCAGCCGGTCGCGCGTAGGGATAGTAACTCACCGGACGTCCGCGATAATATCCGTATTGATCCGCCTCAACCGATGCGCCGATCAACGCGCCGGTGGCCGCGCCAATGCCGGCGCCGATCGCCGCGCCACGTCCTGTCCCCGTCGTCGCCGCTCCAATGAGGGCGCCGGTCGCCGCGCCAAATCCAGCCCCCTGACCCGTTGGCGTATCGCACGAACTCAACGTAAATGAGAGCAAGAGAACGGCGCAGGTCGCCGCAATAAAGTGTTTATTCATAGTTGCTAAAGATTCGCAGTCTCACCTTCAGACGGATGTTCTGAAGCCGACATTCAACGATTCCTCAGAAGTTGCTCGCGCAATGTGGAATACCTTCGCTGGTTTACTTAGCTCGTATTGCCGATCGAATACGCGAAAATTGTCGGCCTTTATCCGTTGCAGCAACGCGTAATAAATCGCAGCCATGATTTCAGCGGCAATCATCGAACGTCGGTCTTCGGCGGGCAGCAAACTTCGCGCGTTCGCGAAAAATTTTTCGGCGCGCTCGCTTTCAAAGCGCATTAGCTCAAGAAATCGCTCATTGTAAACTCGGTCGCGCAACGCCGCCGCCGAGTAATCGAAGCGTTCCAGATCTTCCCGCGGAAGGTAGATGCGGCCGTTCTCAAGATCCTTGCCGACATCGCGAATGATGTTCGTCATCTGCAGCGCAAGCCCGAGCTCAATCGCGTAATCACGACAATGCGGATTCGTGTATCCAAAAATTTCAATACTAACGAGACCAACCGCACTGGCCACGCGGTAACAATATACGCGCAACGCTTCGAAGGTCGCGTACTGCGAAATGGTTAGATCCATCTCCACGCCATCGATAATTTCCTCCAACATCACCGGAGTAATGCGGTACTTCGCGATGAGATGTCGAAGCTCGGCTGCGAGTGATTTCTCGTTAGGCTGCGGCGAGTGCAAACTGGCGCGCCATTCCGCCAGTCGGCGCGATTTTTCCTCAGGCGCCAGCTCGCGACTGTCGGCGATGTCGTCAATCACGCGACAAAACGCGTAGAAGATCGTGATGTCGCGACGACGCTCGCGATCGAGAACAAAAAAGGCGAGAGCGAGATTCGATCTACTCTGCCGTGTGATTTTCTCCGCGTTCAATACCGAATCCAGCTTTCCTGATCGACGCGGCCGGTTTCACATTGCCGAAAAAGGCAAACCCAGCTCGCCAGCAACCATCCGGTGACAAAGCCGCGCGTCGCAACATAGATCATCTTCCACATCAACAGAGCCGCGGCGCGGTCGGCAATCCCGCCGCGAACAATCGCGTCCGCCGCAGTCAGCAGAAAAAAATGCAGCCCGCAGATGAGCAGGAACCAGCCGAACCGATAAGCATTGCGCCAGAGAAAATGAAAATGCGCGCCGATTGCCTCGCGCAGATTCTCGTTATGCAGAACGAGTGAGATCTGCACGGAGCTGAACGCCAGAATGAAGCAAACCATGACAGCACGTTGCAGCGGCAGATAATCGAGGATGTCGGGCAGATTCATGAAATACGCGAGCAGCAACGGCAACCGCACAATCACGATACTAACGAAGAGAACAATTCCCGCCCACTTTAGGACGTAACTGAAGCGCCGCATCGCAAATTTAAAAAGCGCGACTTCTCCGAAACTCAAACCTTTGACCCAGGCGAGGCACACCGTGATGAGATATACCTGGATGTAAATGCCAAAGAGGTACTCAAAAATGAATGCGACGGTATCGATCAACGCCGAGCCCTGAAGAAATTTTGCAGCGGACGCCGCCGTGCCCCAGACAGGCAGTCGCCAGAAGACAATTGGCTTAAGCACGGTCGCAAGCGCCGCCAGCAGGACAACTGCGTAAATGGGGATGCTCCAGATGCGGAACCGTTTCCACAGCGCACGCAAAAACGATCCGTGCAAACCGCGCCAGTTCACCGCGAGCATGAGCGCGGCGACAACGGAAAGCGGATACGTCGTGGTCGCGTTATCGAAGATCCCCGCGACACCTTCCAAGGTCGGCAAGGGAACTTCGCGCCAGACTTCGAATAACCGCGGCCATCGCCAGCCGAAAAGTGAGACGAGCTGGTTAAAATCAAAATCGGCCTGGCTCTGGATGGGAGTGAAAGTGGCAAACTGAAAGATCGAGTAGGCAAAACCAAGCAGCGCGAAAACGAGCCAGACACGGCTGAACCGGGTAATGCAGCGCAAGCCGTCGCGCAACGCCAGCCGGATCGGGTTAGCCCAAAGGACAAGGACGTAGCCAATAACAAATCCGGCCCATGGATAGAACCGCGATGCCGTTGCGACCATGGCAGGCCCGGCCTAACGAATAATACCCCAGTGCCGGTTGAACGGCCAGTAAACGAACAGGCCCCGGCCGACAAGGTTCTCTTCCGGCACCGGTCCCCAGTAACGGCTATCGTAGCTGTTTGCGCTGTTATCGCCGAGTGCGAAGTAGCGGTGTTCCGGCACAGTGTAGGCGTCTTCCGGTCTCGCCAGATAATCATGGCCGTGTGTATAGCCGCCATAAGGCAGTTTGGCCGACATCACGCGCCGAAAGCCGACCCCGCTGCCAAGCTTTCCGTTAACGTAAAGCAAGGGAGGATCGATGCGCAGGACGTCTCCCGGAAGCCCAGCGAGCCGTTTGATAAAGAAAGGCGCGCCGCTTTCGGGATCAACTGCGATTCCGAAAATGTGATCGGTGCGAAAAACGAAGACATCGCTATTGTGCGGTTTGACAAAGTTGTAGCTGAACTTGTCGACAAACACCTGGTCGCCCGTATCGATCGCGCCGCGCGCGATGATGTCACCGCGTCTGTAAGCACTGCCGGGCACGACATGGAAATCAGCGCGCAGCGTATCCGGCGCCGCATAAACCAGAAACGCCTGATGCTCGCAGATAATGCGGGAGAACGTAAAAAAGAAGAGAAACTTCTTCGGCACGATCTGCACGATCCTATCGTCCTCCTTTGAAACGACGTCGATGTAGTTGCGTCCAAGGATAAAGTATTCGCCGACCTGCCGGAGCAAATTGGGTTTTCCGTCTGTTGGATAACCTTTCAAGTACCAACCATCGCCGCGCTTCTCGTAATGATTTTTCTTATCCACCGGGATTTCTTGCTCGTTCCGATAGCTGGATGGATAACCGATGATTCCGTTGAGTGTGGGTTGCATTGAACCGGTCGGAATCTTAAACGGCTGCAAAAAATAAGATCGGATCCCAATCGCGACGATGATCGCTACCAGGATGACCTCACAATTTTCCCGCCAGTGAACTTCCCAGGTCATCGGCGTTTTCGAAGCCAGTAATTGGTCGAGCTCCTCACTGGCCTGCTCGATGGCAGCTTTATCGCCTGTTTTCAGCGAGGCCTGTAGCTTGTCGATGTGAGCTTGGAGATCGGCCAGTTCGGCATTGCCGAGTATATCTCTTTTGTAATGCAAAAACTTCCGTCCGTGACGCAGAAGTAGTTTGCCGTGTTTGACGTAACGAGGAGTAAACATTGGAGAATCAGTGTTGTTGTGAGAACCAGCACACAGAAAAAGCACCAAGCACCAATCTCCAAACTCCAGGGAAGCTCCAATCTCCAAGCTCCAACAGCCAATTGTCATTCCATTGGTTATTGGAGCTTGGAATTTCCCTGGTGCTTGGTGCTTGGGTTTTGGTGCTTGAAAACTTCATTGCGCCTTGAGCACCTCGATAAATGCTTCCTGTGGGATGTTGATTTTGCCGATGCTTTTCATGCGCTTCTTTCCTTCTTTCTGTTTCTCAAGCAGCTTGCGCTTGCGTGTGATATCACCGCCGTAGCATTTTGCAGTCACATTTTTGCGCAAAGCCGAAACGCTTTCGCGCGCGATGATCTTTCCGCCAATCGCGGCCTGGATTGCGACCTGATAAAGCTGGCGTGGAATGACTTCCTTTAGTTTCGCGGCCAACTGCCGTCCGCGCGCCTCCGCCCGGTCCTTGTGCACAATGGTGGAAAAGGCATCAACTGGTTCGCCATTCACGAGCACATCCAGTTTCACCAGCTTCGCTGCGCGATAACCGGAATGCTCGTAATCCATCGAGCCGTAACCGCGGGTAATGCTCTTAATCTTGTCGTTAAAATCGACGAGGATTTCGTTGAGCGGCAGCTCGCAATGCAACATGACGCGGCGCGTATCGAGCGTTTCGGTGTGATCCATCTGTCCGCGTTTTTCGAGAATGAGTTGGAGGATATCGCCGATGTTCTCGTTAGGGCAAAGCACGTAGGCTTTCACGATCGGCTCGCGAATTTCATCGATCAGACTCGGATCGGGAAGATGTGCCGGGTTATCGATGAGCAACGTTTCGCCCCGCGTGGTGTGCACTTCGTAAACGACGCTCGGACTCGTGGCGATGATATCCATGTTGTATTCGCGCCGCAGCCGTTCCTGGATGATTTCCATGTGCAGGAGCCCGAGAAAACCGCAGCGAAAACCGAAGCCGAGCGCGACCGAACTTTCCGGCGTGTAGATGAAAGCCGAGTCATTCAGCCGCAGCTTGCCGATCGCCGTTTTCAAATGCTCGAAGTCGGCGGTGTTGATCGGATAAATCCCGCTGAAGACCATCGGATGAATTTCCTGGAAACCGTGGAGCGGCTCGCGCGCCGGATTTCTTTGGTCCGTAACGGTGTCGCCGATTTTTAGTTCGGCGGTCGTTTTTATATTGGCGATGAAATAACCGACGTCGCCCGCGTTTAAGCGCGGCTGCGGATACATCTTTGGCGTAAACACGCCGACGTCTTTGATTTCGTAGCGCGCATCGTTGCGCATCAACTTGATCGCCTGGCCGGTTTCCATTTTTCCGGAAACGACGCGCACGTAACCGACGACGCCGCGATAAATATCGAAAACGGAATCGAAAACGAGCGCACGCAAAATCTCGTCCTGCGGTTTTTCCGGCGCCGGAATCCGATGCACGATCGCTTCCAGGATTTCGTCGATGCCAATTCCCATCTTTGCGCTCGCATCGATCGCCTCCGCTGCCGGAATGGCGAGGATTTCCTCCAGTTGTCGATGGACCGAAGGCACGTCTGCGTTCGGCAAATCGATCTTGTTGATCACCGGCACAATCGTTAGGCCTTGTTTGTGCGCGAGATGAACATTCGCCACCGTTTGCGCTTCGACACCTTGCGCCGCATCGACAATCAACAATGCGCCTTCGCACGCAGCTAACGAGCGCGAAACTTCGTAAGCAAAATCGACATGTCCCGGCGTATCAAGCAGGTTCAACCGATACTCCTGCCCATCTTTCGCGCGGTACTTCATCGCTACCGGGTGCGCCTTAATCGTGATGCCGCGTTCCCGTTCCAGATCCATCGAATCGAGTAACTGATCCTGTTTATCGCGCTCGTGAATAGTGCCCGTGCGTTCGAGCAAACGATCCGACAATGTGGTCTTGCCGTGATCGATGTGCGCGATGATGCAGAAATTACGGGTCAGCCCAATCGACATGAAGCCGCACTATGCGGGCGCGGCCCAAGCTGGTCAATCGAGCCTCAGCATTGCAGCGCGCAGTTTCGGCTGATACAAATGCGTTGATGCCACGCCTGATCATACGTTCTGCCGAAACCGGACCGGTGACGCATGAATTAACCGAGGAATCGATCACCATCGGTCGCGCACCCGACAACATGATCGTGCTGGAAGATGCATCGGTTTCGGGACACCACGCGCAATTGCAGCGGAGCGGCGATGTCTATCGGATAAAGGATCTCGGCTCGACCAACGGCACCCGGGTGAATAGCGAAAACGTAACCGAAGTGACACTGCGCTTCGGTGATCGGCTGCGGTTCGGCAAACTGGAAGCCCGCTTCGAAGCTGATCTCGTTGGCGGCGCGGAACCTCTGCCGGAAGTAGCGCCGATCGAAGCGCAACCAGCCGAGATGAGCGTGCGACCGGCTGATTTCGCAAACGCATCTCCCTTTCCCCGTCGCAAAAAAGATGTCGACCCGATGCGAACGGCAATTTTCGCCGCCGCGGGCGTAGCGCTTCTTGCATTTCTGGCAAGCATGATCGCCGTGTTGCTCATGCACGCGCCGATTTTGTGAAATGTTCGGCGCGGAGTGATTCCGGATTTGCTCCCGCTGCGCGCAGAGCACGCAACGTGAGCGAAGCATGGCGCTTGGCCAGTCGATTGCCTAACGAGTCGAGAATCAGCGGCGCGTGATAAAATTGCGGCGGCTCCAGTCCAAGCGCGCGATAAAGCAAGAGCTGGCGAAAGGTTGAAGTAATTAGGTCCGCGCCGCGCACGACCTCGGTAATTTGCATCGCGGCGTCATCCACCACGACAGCGAGCTGATACGCGGGCACGTCGTCTTTTCGCCAGACGATGAAATCGCCAAAGTCTTTGCCGGCGATGGCGGTTTGCTCACCGAGACATTGGTCGACAAACCTTAATCGCTCGCCATCCGGAACACGGAAGCGCCAGTTCACGCCGGCAGGTTGTAGTGGCGGGCGTGTCGCCCGCAAATCCCTAACTGCGGCCGACACGGCCGCCTCTACATCTTTCATGCGACACGTGCCCGGATAAA
The DNA here is from genome assembly GCA_963737195.1 of uncultured Verrucomicrobiae bacterium. GTDB lineage: Bacteria > Verrucomicrobiota > Verrucomicrobiia > Chthoniobacterales > UBA10450 > JBBQFI01. The sequence goes on along the minus strand of CAVTRW010000014.1, from coordinate 199,688 downwards.
TCGGCTCGTCGTTTTCGGAATGTGGCGCGCCGGCCGCGCTGAACACATCCCGACGCGAGCAGGCACACGGATAAATAAAGCCGCCGCACCGCAATTTTTCCCAGGCGTCCAAGTAGTATTTGCGCCGTTCACTTTGCTGATAAGGTCCGAACTTGCCGGCGATATCGGGACCTTCATTCCACCGGAAGCCAAACCATCGCAGATCATCGAACATCGCTTCGCAAAAATCTGGCCGACATCGATCGGGATCCAGATCTTCGATGCGCAGAACGAGAGTTCCGCCATTTTGCCGCGCGCGTTCCTGCGCGCGCCAAAAAGTTATGGCGTGACCGAGATGCAAAAAACCGGTCGGCGAAGGCGCAAGACGGCCGCGATATTTATTCTCTGTCATTCCGAGCGGAGTTTCGCGGAGCGAAACGAGGTGGAGGAATCTCTAACTTCTCCAGAGAAGATGACAACTCTGGCGATCAATGAGAGATGTCTCCCGCTTTCGCCCGGCTCCAGCGTGGCAAGCGACTTCGCTCGGCATGACAGAAAAAAGAGAAAAGCGTCTCATCCTTTTCGACATCGACAGCACGCTGATCAACAGCGGCGGCGCCGGTATCTCGGCGCTGAAGCTCGCCACCCAAAAAAAATTCGGAAGCGACGAAGATTTGCAGGGCATTGAAATCGCCGGTCGAACAGATTCGGGAATCGTCCGTCAAATTCTGGCCAAGCATGGAATTGAACCGACGGAACAGGAAGTGGGGGTGTTTCTCGATGATTACGTCGAGTTGCTTGCGCTGCAGTTGCCAAAGTGTGAAGGCCACGTTCTGCCGGGAATCAAAACGCTGCTCGAATGGATCGAGTCGCAATCTCATCTCACGCTCGGACTTCTCACCGGAAACATCGAGCGCGGGGCACAATTAAAGCTGGAATATTACGAGCTATGGAAGCACTTCCCTTTTGGAGCGTTTGCCGATGACCACCACGATCGCAATCAACTCGGCGCCGTCGCCTGTCGGCGTGCGCTCGAACATACGGCGTGGGAATTTGCTCCAGCCTTCGTCGATATCATCGGCGATACCGAACATGACATCGCATGCGGCAAAGCGATCGGCGCTCGCACCGTTGCCGTCGCGACTGGTTCCCGCTCACGGGAAAAACTGGCCGAAAGTAAGCCGGACTTTCTCTTCAACGACTTTGCCAAGACCAGCGACGTTATTGCGACGCTTGGCTGGTAAAAATTGACGATTACACGGACAATGACATCTTCCACCGACTCCAGCCCGGACATGGCCTCAAAAACTAAAAAAGATAACGTTTTGCCGCTTGAGGGCGAAATCGATCTGCATATTTCTCCGCGCATTTCTGCTTCGCTCGCAGCGATGGTTGCCGAAAAGCCGAAAAAGCTGGTCGTCGATCTGAGCAAGGTTAGTTACATCGACAGTTCCGGACTCGCGGTTCTGATCGAAGGAATGCAAAACGTCGAGGCTTACGGCGGAAAATTTGCGCTCGCCGGCTTGCAACCGAACGTCCGCCCGATTTTCGAGATCGCGCGGCTCGATCAGGTGTTTCGAATCTTCCCGGACGCGGAATCGGCCCTCGGCGCCTGAAGCAGAACGCGCAGGGTTTGATCGACATTTTTCGAGATGTCGAATTGTGCGGCGCGATCGAGAATTTGCGGTAACGCGCTCTTGCGTTTCGCCGCGTCGGACCAAAATAAAATGGCAGCGCGTAAGGCATCGATGTCGCCGGCGTGATCGACGATGGAGCCATGGATTCCGTCTTCGATGATTTCGCTGAAGCCGTTGTCACGCGTTGTGATTACCGGAAGACCGGACGCGAGGGCCTCAAGACATGCGTTTGAAAACGGATCGTAAAGCGTGGGCAGAACAAAAATATCGGCTGCGGCGTAAAGCGCCGCTACATCACTGATCTCGCCCAAAAATTCGACGCGCTCGGTTTTGAATCGCGCCGTGTTTCCGCGACCGGCAACGAACAAACGCAATTTGGAATTTGAACACGCGGCCATTGCGTCGATCGCATGACGCAAACCTTTGCGTTCCCAACCTGAGCCGACGAAGAGCAGCGCGATCTCATCCTCGCGCAAATGCAGTTTTTCGCGTTGCTCGCGCCGGCGGTTTTGCGTGTTTGAAAAAATCTCGAGCGGCACCCCGTTATAGATCAGATCGATCTGTTGCTCGGGATACCCGTAGAACTTTGCGATTTCATCTTTCACCATTCGCGAATTTACGAGGACGCGGCCCGCTCCGCGTTGTGCCAGCAGTGCCTCTTCCAACCGCAAAATTCCGGTGTGCTTGCGATTAACTGCGCCAAGGAGCTTGCGCAGCGGACCCGAAACTTTTGCGCGACGCTCAAGCCACGCGCGATGCACGCCGTCGCCCGCGCGATAAACGTCGCATCGCCACACGCGTTCCAGGCTCATCAGCAAATCGCAATCAGCAGCCGTTGGAAGCCGAGCGAGCTCATCCGCAAAGGCGATCGGTGAGGTGGCGCGCAACTGTCGCATCGGTCCGAACGGCCACGCTTCGGCCGGCCATTCGTCTGTGGTAAAAAGTTCAACGCTGTGGCCGGCGTTTGTGATTCCGCGGGCCAGCCGATTCAAATAACTTTCCGCGCCGCCGCTCGGCGAAAATCCACGGCGCACAAATCCGATCTTCATTTATCGTTAGTCATGGCGACGGAGGGGCTTGCCCTTTACTTGCCCACGTTCGCCACAATAGTTGTAATCCGATGCCCGGCGAAACGATAAATGCTCCTGTGCAGACCCGCGTGCCTCACGCGCAGGCGCGAACTTTGCCCCATAGTTTGCTTTTCTCGATTTTCGCGCGCATCGGCGGCTCGGGTCTGGATACCGATGCGTTCGAAGCGTTGCGCGCGTCCTATCGCGGAGGTTTTCTCGGGAAAGCGATCGCGTACGATAACCGTCAAAAAGAAATTCCGTCTTCGTTCATCCATTCGCTGCGCTGGCATCCAGTGCGCCTGCTTTCGTTTCTTGAAAGCCCTTATTACTACGGAGCGAAGAAGCGATACCTTGATTGGATCGCCGCGCGTCAGCTTGCGACGGAACGTTACGATCTCTTCCACAGTTGGTCGGGTGATTGTTTGCAGTCGCTGCGCGTGACGCGCAAACTCGGCATCCCTTCAATCATCGAAATTCCGACCTGGCATCGCGACCGTGGAAAAGTTCAGCGCGATCTTCCACCGCCCGCGCCCCATCTGCCCTTTCATCGTCAATGGAAGGAAGACTTGTTGCTCGATCGAAAACGCTTCCTCGAGGAATACGATCTGGCCGATTTGCTCGTCGTTCTTTCGGAAACGGCCGCCGACACTTTCCGCGTCCAGGGTTTCCCCGAGGAAAAATTATTTTACCTCCCGCGCGGCGTTGATGTTGAGCGCTTCAAGCCAGGTCAGCGGCCCGAAGTTTTCCGCGCGATTTTTTCCGGCGCGCTCATTGAACGCAAAGGTATCCATCATCTGCTCGAAGCGTGGCATCGATTGAATCTGTCGAATGCCGAGCTGTGGCTCGTCGGGTCCGTGCATAACGAAGCGAAACCGCATCTGAAAAAATTCTGGCGCGACAATATTCGTGTCGTCGGCTTTGCGCAGAACCCGGAACATTATTTGAGCCAAAGCACGGTTCACGTTTTTCCATCACAGTGCGAGGGCAGCGCGAAAGTTACTTACGAAGCGGCGGCATGCGGGTTGCCACAAATTACGACGCGCGAAGCCGGCGATGTTGTTGTGAATGGAATTGAAGGCATCATCATTCCAGCGGGAGACGTCGACGCGCTGGCCGGCGCGATTCGCCATCTTTACGATCATCCGGAGGTGGTGGAGCGGATGAGCATCGCGGCGCGCAAACGCGTCGTGGAAAATTTCACATGGGATCATTTCCGGGAACGGTTGCTCGGCGCCTATGAACTGGCGATGACGATGGCGCGGTGAGAATTCTGCTAATTCAGCTCAAGCGCATCGGCGATTTGATCCTGACCGTGCCGGCGATCAATGCGCTTCGCGCCGCATTTCCAAAGGCCAAAATTGACCTCGCTGTCTCGAAATCCACTCATGGTCTGACTCCGGCGATTCCGGCAGTCGATCGAGTGCTGGTTCCTGACAGTTGGGGTCATGCCCATGATTGGCTCACTATCCTAACGAGTCGCTACGATTACTGCTTGGATTTCACGCGGACCGATCGCTCCGCCTTTCTTGCTTTCGCCTCGCGCGCGAAAAAGAAAATCACTTACGAACGGACCAAGGTGCGTTCGAGATGGCGACCGCTGGTTTACGATCAATTCATTGATTCGTCCGTCCGCCACAATCACACCGTCGATCATCATCTCGCGTTCCTGGCGCCGCTCGGAATTGTGAATCCCGAAGTCGATGTGCATTTGAATTTACCCGCGGAAGCGCAGACGAAGGCCGACGAAATCTTGCGGCGGGAAAACATCGAGAACCCTTTTGTCATTTTTCACCCCGGATCCGCGCGCGTTGAAAAATTTTGGGAGCCGCAACGTTGGGCTGAGGTGATCAATAATTGGCGAGGCTCGGGCATGCGGCGCATCCTAACGAGTGGCAGTTCGTCGCTCGAACAAGCGCATATCGCCCAAATCAAAAGAGACTTGCGTGATCCGATTGTCGATTTGTCGGGCAAGCTCGATCTGCTGACGCTGACGGCGTTAATCGCCAAAGCATCGCTGCTGGTGGGAGTCGATTCCGCCCCGACCCATCTCGCCGCCGCCATGCGCACTCCGCAGGTTGTCCTTTACGGCCCAACAAATCCGTTCCATTGGCGACCGCGCTCGAGTCCTGCTGTCATTCTCCAAGGTGGAATCAACGAGCCGGTAACGGATTTTTCTCCGGATCAACGACGAGGGACAATGAACCAAATCTCGACGCAGCAGGTAATCGATGCTATGGAATCGGTGCTGTCGGCTCCGGCAGTGGCCCCCATCTCATGAGCGAGCCTAAGCCAAACAAGACCAAGCTAACCTTTTGGGAAACGATGCGCGCCGCTTCCGGCCCGTATCGTCGCTTGTTCTCGTACGTAAAGCCATATCGCTGGCGATTTGTGCTCGGTCTCGCATTCGGATTCGCGTTCGGCGCCGTGAACTCCCTCTTCCCGCTCGTCGTCGCGCGCGTAACCGGATTCATCTTTCACGGCACTCCCGGCATCGGGAACAATCCCATGGCGCTGGCGACGCACACGGAAATACTCAATTCCGGTCCGAAAATTAACGCCATCCTGGTCACATGCCTCGCAATTCCGGCGGTCATGACGGCACGCAGCCTGTGCTCGTTCGCAAACGCCTACTACATGAATTGGGTGAGCAACAAGGTTGTCTCCGATATCCGCGTTCAGCTTTTCACGAGAATCATTCGGCAATCGATGGATTTCTTTAACAAGATGCGATCCGGCCTGCTCATGTCGCGCATTACAAACGACACACGCGGCATGCAGATGGCGTTGAGCAGCGTGAGCAGCGATGTCTTCAAACAACCGGTCACCATCATCGGCGGCATCGCGGTTTTGCTCTGGATGGATTGGAAATTCACCATCGTCACGCTCTTCCTTTTCCCGATGTGCCTCATCCCGCTCCAGATTTTCGGTAAACGAGCGCGCAAGGCGGTAAAGAACGAATTCGAAGACATGGGACAGATGGTCGTGACGATGCAGGAGACTTTTGCCGGCATCCGCGTTATCAAATCTTTCGCGCGCGAATCGCATCAGGAGAGCTCGTTCCAACGAAGTAACAAGCTGCAGTTTTGGGCCGTGATGCGTTTGATCAAGGCGCAGGAAGCAATCGGTCCATTGGTTGAAACGATTGCGGCTTTCGGCGTCGGGTTCGCCTTGCTCTACGTTTATGCTGCGAATTTGAGCGCCGGCCGATTTTTCGGATTGATCTCAGGAATTTTTATTCTTTACGAGCCGGTCAAGACGTTGAGCCGCATTCACATCGTCATGCAACGGTCGATTGCGGCAACGACGCAGATTTTTGCGATCATCGATTCGGAGCCGACGGTTCAGGACGCGCCTGACGCGATTGATCTTCCGCGATCGAAAGGAAACATCGAGTTCGATAAGGTCACTTTCCGTTACGCCAGCGGCGTCACCGACGCCATCACGGATCTCAATTTGCGGATTGAGGCCGGCAAAACTTACGCATTGGTGGGAGCGAGCGGCGCTGGGAAATCCACCATCCTTTCGCTCATCCTGCGTTTGTACGATCCTGTATCCGGCGCGGTTCGAATTGATGGACGTGACTTGCGACGGGTGACACAGCGTTCCCTGCGCGAACAGATCGGTCTCGTGACGCAGGAAACATTTCTGTTTCACGACACGATATTTAAAAACATCCAGTTCGGAAAACTCGATGCCACGGAGGATGAAATCTACGCCGCCGCACAAACTGCTTATGCGCACGATTTCATCATGGCGCAGCCGAAAGGCTACCAGACGGTGATTGGCGACAAAGGTTGTCTTCTTTCCGGCGGCCAGCAGCAGCGTCTCGCAATTGCGCGCGCGCTCTTAAAAAACGCGCCCATTCTTCTTCTTGATGAAGCGACATCGGCGCTCGATTCGGAGTCGGAAAAACAAATCCAACTCGCGCTGGAGAAACTGGCCGCAGGCCGGACCGTCATTGCCATCGCGCATCGCCTTTCCACCATTCTCAATGCCGATCAGATTGTGGTGATGGATAAGGGACGCATCAAGGAAATCGGGACGCACGCGGAGTTGCTCGACAAATCGGGATATTACCGCCGTCTCTACGACATGCAGTTCAAGGGCCACCAGGAAGAAGAGGCGCCGGCCTTTCTGGTCGAAGCGGTCAGCTAGACTTTTGCATGCGGAGCTCCGAGCCGACCGCGGCGAGGAATCTTTTTCGTAACTCGTCGTGCGCAGCGTCGTCGATGACTGGTTGAAATCGCAACGTCCCCGGCGCATCCGGTAACTGCACCCACGAACGACAGCCGCCATACGATTTCTCGTTAGGCAAAACCCATTCCGGCTCAATCCCAAACACCCGTACAAACGCAACATGAATGCCCGCTGCGCGCTCGTCCTCGAAACGTTCGCGCACAACGGATTCCTCCAGGATATGGAACGGCGCGAGCGCTGCCGCTGCGGTCCACGATTCAATTGTCAGTGCATGTTCGACTTTGGCGAAAAAGCGCAACGCAACCTGCGATTCGTTAGGCTCCGGTATTTCCGCCCAGGTCTCTCGGATCTTTTCGAGCTGCTCGTGAAAAAACGTCGGGAAAAGAAAGAATTCGCGATGACGAAAAGCGAAGCCATCCCTGCCCTCGGCGATGCCACCTTTGCGTAAAATCACGCTTTGCCGGCCGCTTCCGAGCGCCTCGCACACCATGGCCCACTCCTTAAAACCGATGCTTTTCATTTTCGCAGCTCCAAATTAGCGTCCAGCACATGCCCTTCAAGATCGACCTCCACACTCACACGTTCTTTTCCGGCGATGGAGTTTCGAGTCCCGAGCAAAACATCGCGGCCGCGCGCGAAAAAGGCCTGAATGGCTTTGCCATTACAGACCACAACACGTGCGAAGCGATCACGTATCTTCTCGATCAGGGATTGATGCGCGAGGACGGCCAGCCGGTCGACGATTTCCTCATCATCCCCGGTGTCGAAGTCACGACTGCCGAAGGTCATTTGCTTTGTATCGGCACAACGCTGCCAACACCAATGAAGTTGAAGGGCAAACCGGCGCGCGAAGTTGTGGAGTTGATTCACGATCATGGCGGGCTCGCCATTCCGCCGCATCCATACGACCTGTTTCGTGCCGGGATTCGCTTCAGCACACTCGAGACTTTGCCTGTGGATGCGATCGAAGTTTTCAACGCTGCCACGACATTGCGTCGATATAATCGTTACGCATTTAAGTATGCGCAGTTGCGCAAGCTCCCGATGACCGCGGCGAGCGATGCGCATCATTACGCCGCAATCGGAACCGCCTACACAATTTTTCCCACGGACAATTTTTCGGTGAAAGGAATACTCGAGCAGATCGCAAGAGGCACCGAGCTCAATCAGCATTACATGACGCCGAAGGACAGCCTGCGCAAAACCTGGAACAACTGGATGCGCTTGCGGCGCAAGAAACATTTGCCGACAACAGCCGCGAAACTCGACAACGGCGAACAGGAAAATAACGACGGCGCCGATTCGTTAGTGGGAAAGTAGTTTGCGCAAATCGCGTGCGTCAGTCACTGGCGCCTGACAGGTGAAATTTTCGCAAACGTAGGCGGTCGCCTTGCCGTCGATCATCTTCATCTCACGAATTGCCTCCAGCTTTTCCGCGAGATACTGCTGACCTTCACCCTGATCGGCGAGGAGAAGCGTGGCCGTGGGAAGGTAATGACGACGCACTTCGTCCAACATCTTTCTCGTATCAGACTTGCCCTTTTCGCCAGCGATCACGATCTGTCGCGGTTTGCCTAACGAATAATCGAGAGCAACAAGCATCTGCGGCAGGGCTGTTGGTGCACGCGTCAGAATTGGCGCGAATGCCCGGATTGTTTGCTCCGCGCGCTCTCGATAACTCTTCATCCCGCGCAGTTGCGCCAGGCGCAGGAGATTGAGAGCAGCAATCGAATTCGAGGACGGCTCGGCGCCGTCGTTATCTTCCTTCATTCGCAGCAGCACACTTTTGTCTTCGCCGCTCGTGCTGAAATAGCCGCCGTTCTTTTCGTCGAAGAAAATCTTGTCCTGCGTTTCTTGCAGCTCGAGCGCGAATTCCAGCCAGTGAACATCGAAATCGGTTTCGTAAAGATCGAGCAGGGCCTGAATGACGAAAGCATAGTCCTCGGCAAAACCCGCGACCGTCCCTTTTCCTTGACGAAAATTTCGGCAAAGCGTCTTCGTTGATTCGTCATACAAATTGGCGCGCAGAAATTGCAAAGCGCGCTTTGCCGAATCGAGATAATCGGAATCGCCGAACACCTGCGCTCCGCGCGCGAATGCAGAAATCATCAGCCCATTCCAGGCGGTGATGATTTTGTCGTCGAGATGCGGACGCGGGCGTTTCGATCGTCGCTTGAACAGGATGTCGCGGCTTTTTTCCAGCGAAGCGCGAATCTCTTCTCCGCTCTTGCCGAAATGGTTGGCAGTCTCGGCAACGATATGCCGTTCGAACAAGATATTCTTGCCGCGAAACTCGCCCTGCGGATCACTACCCGCCGGCGCATTTCCATTCGCGGTCACGCCATAATGGAAAACAAAAATCTCGGCGTCGTCACCTAACGAGTCTTCGATCTCGCTCTTCGTCCAGACATAGAAAGCTCCTTCGGCATGTTCAGTCTTTCCATGTTCAAGAAGACTGTCGGCGTCTTCCGCGGAAAAGAAGCCACCGTCTTTTGCCGTCATGTCGCGTCGCACGTAATCGAGAATGCCGCGCGCGACGTTTTCGAATTCCGGCTCGCGCGTGATTTGGAAAGCGTCGAGATACGCGACTGCGAGCTGCGCCTGGTCGTAAAGCATTTTTTCGAAATGCGGCACGTGCCACAAGGCATCGACCGAGTAGCGATGGAACCCGCCACCGAGATGATCGTGAATTCCGCCCGCCGCCATTTTGCGCAGCGTTTGCAGGTTCATCGCCAGCGCTTCGTTGCCTTTGGCCGATTCGTTGCGATTGCGCGCGAAAATGCGGAAAAGAAAATTCAGCGTCGCTGGTCGCGGAAATTTTGGCGCATTACTGAATCCGCCTTCACGCGCATCATAGACGCGCGACAGTTGCTCAAAGGCCATGTCGAGAACGTCCGAGTCAACGGTCTCGTTTTTTTCTGATGCGACATTTCCCGCATTTCGCAGCGCCGCGATTATCTGCGCGCCCTGCTCCGCGATCTTCGCGTGGTTCTGTTTCCAGCTCGCGGCGATTCGCTGCAAAACTTTCGGAAATCCCGGCTGACCGTAACGATCTTCAGGCGGAAAATAGGTTCCGCCGACAAACGGCTGAAGATCCGGCGTCAACCAGACACTCATGGGCCAGCCGCCGCCTCCGGTGGTTGCCTGCACGAAAGTCATGTAAACGCGATCGACATCGGGCCGTTCTTCGCGATCGACTTTGATGTTCACAAACTCGCGATTCATGATCTCGGCGGTCTGCGGGTTCTCGAATGATTCGTGCGCCATGACATGGCACCAGTGACATGTCGAATAACCAATCGAGAGAAAGATCGGTTTGTTTTCCTTACGCGCTTTCGCGAATGCCTCTTCCCCCCACGGAAACCACTCAACCGGGTTCTCCGCGTGTTGAAGGAGATAAGGCGATTTTTCGCGGCCTAACCGATTAATGTTTGACGCATTTTCTGCGCGCGGTTCAGCAGCCATCTTGTTAGGCGTCACGCCCGCAACATTCTTGTCATTCCGAGCGAAGTCGAGGAATCTCTTGCCTCAAATCGACGGAAATTTCACGACTTCGGAACCATGGACGCAACACATTTGAGTTTTCTTTTTTTGGCGGTCGGGATCATTGCGTTCCTCTATTCATCCGTTGGTCACGCCGGCGCGTCGGGTTACATCGCCATCATGGCGTTGTGGGGATTGGCAGCGACGACCATTCGACCCACTGCGCTTATTCTAAATATTCTGGTCGCGACCATCGGCTCGTTTCAGTTTTGGAAAGCCGGACATTTTTCCTGGAAATTATTCTGGCCTTTTGCGCTGCTTTCCGTACCAGCGGCGTATCTCGGCGGCTATCTGCAATTGCCCGCGGCCATCCTGAAAATTTTGATCGGGCTCGTCCTCATTTTCTCCGCAATCCGGCTCATCTTTCGGCGCGCGGATCCGGCCACGACCAATCCTCCGACGCTGCCTGTCGCGCTCGGCACGGGCGGCGCGATTGGATTTTTGTCCGGACTAACCGGCACCGGCGGCGGAATCTTTCTCACCCCGGCGCTGCTCTTTTTTCAGTGGGCAAAAATTCGCCAGGCCGCAGCTGTTTCCGCTTTGTTCATTTTGGTGAATTCGATTTCCGGTTTGGTGGGATACTTCAGCGCTCATCACGCTATTCCATCGCTGGGGTTCGTGCTGGCACCGGCCGTTATCGTTTGTGGCGGGCTCGGATCGTATCTCGGCAGCCGTCGCTTTCCCGTACGCACCATTTCCCTCCTGCTCGCGACTGTTCTCATCATCGCCGGATTGAAATTGATTTTTACGAAATAATTTCCGGCAGCTTCAGTTTGGGCGCGCGTTGCGGCGACCACGGATTTTTTTTGTAATCCGAGCGCAGGATTTCGCTCACGTAGTCTTCGAGTAACGAGCGAAACTTTGCGACATCGAACGCGTGACGCTCCGGGCCGTATTCCGATAGATTTTTCAACGCGAGATGAAACAGGCGCACGGCCGGTTGCAGTCGCCGGCCGTGCTTCGGGTGCGTTGGATGCTCAAAGTGTTTTTTCAAATGAACAAAAGCGCCGGCGGCCTGAATCAAGCCCTTGAAATAACGCGCATCGTCCGTCGTCGTCTTGAGCCAGATGTGTTCGAGGACATCGTGCGCCTGGTAGTAATCCTGCTCGTTCCAAAGCCGAAAATATGCGCGGTAAAAACCGTTTTCTGCGATAGCATGGGAGGCGCCTTTGGCCTCGAGCCCCTCCACCATTCGTGAAATCCTCTCGCCTTTGTTCATCGGAAGTTTTACCTTCAGCGGGCCTGAGATGATCGGCAAACGAGCATGCTTGAGTTTTTCGAGGGGCACGCGGTCGCGCCACCGCTGCCGTAGCGAAAAATGACGGCTGGCGTTCTCATCCTTCTCCTTCTTGCGATTGCGATCCTGATCTACGGCTCCGCTTTCTTTTCCGGCCTTGAGACAGCGCTCTTTTCGCTCAAGCCGCATCAAATCCGCCGGCTGGAAAAGAACCATCCATCGCTCAGCTCCTTCATAAATCTTTTCCGCGAAAATCCCCGCCGCGTTCTCAATGTGCTTCTGCTCGGCGACGCGTTCGTCAATGTCCCGCTGATCGTGCTCTGTCTTTTTCTTTTGTGGGAAAGCTCGCTGGAAAGGCACGTTCCGCAATGGCTCGCCGCGATTGTCATTTTCGCGATCGTCGTTCTTCTCTGCGATCTCATTCCGAAATTGCTCGCTCTCTCCGCGCCCTACCGGCTTTCGACCTTCGGTGTTTTTATTTTGCGATACGTCATTCCATGGCTCGACCGCGTCGGCCGCGCATTGGAAAATCTCAGCTCGGCTGTCGTCGAAAAAATCACGCCGCTACATCTGCAAAAACGCCCGCGACTGAGCGACGCTGAGCTCGAAACACTGGTCGAGATTGGCGAGGAGGAAGGCGCACTGCACGAAGCCGAAGGCGAGATGATTCAGGAAATCATCAAGCTCGGTGACAAGTCGGCCAAGGATTGCATGACGCCGCGCGTCGATACTTTCACTCTGCCGGATGACCTAACGAATGAAGCGGCGATCGCGCAATTAAAAGAAAGGCGACATCGGCGTGTGCCGGTCTACAGCGACACACCTGACCAGATCGTCGGCATCATCGATGTGAAATCATTCTTGCTAAACCCGGCCGAGCATTACACCGAGACGCTGCTCAATCCGTCGTTTGTGCCCGAGACAATGCGCGCGATGGATTTATTGCGCGGATTTCTCTCACATCCGCAAGGGCTAGCCATCGTGGTGGACGAATTTGGCGGGACCGAGGGAATCATCACGCTCTCCGATATCATTGAAGAGATCCTCAGCGATGCCGCGCCGCTTGGTGATGCCGCTCTTTATATTGAGCCGCTCGATCATGGACGTTTTCTCGTAAGCGGCAACGCGCGCCTCGACGATCTGCGAGAACATCTCGGCTTCGAGATTGAAGCGGAAGGCATCGATACGATCGGCGGCTTCGTTTTTAATCGGCTTGGTTACCTTCCCGCTTCCGGCGCGCAATTGGAAATGCCGCGACTCGCCATCACGGTGCGGCGCACCGGGCGCAAACGCATCGAAGAAATGCTTTTGGAAAAAACAACCTGTGTCGGTTCAGCAGAAGGGAACGGAACCTCATGACACGGTGGCTTCTCATTCTGGCATGCTGGGTTGTTTCGTTTCTGTTTTCCGGCATCGAGGCAGGTCTGCTCGCGATCGATCCGGTACGCCTGCGGTCGCAGGCGAAGAAAGGAGAAACCGCCGCCGTGCGTCTCCAGCGATTGTTACGACATCCCGAGCGTCTTCTGGTTACCGTGCTTCTCGTCGTTAACATGGCGGACATTCTCGCGCTGCTTCTTTTGACGCACCGTTTCGTGCATGTTTTCGGATCGTCAGGCTTCCTTTTCGCATTACTCGTTGCGCTGCCGATTTACGTTTTCGTTCTCGGAGTTCTGCCCAAGTCGCTCTTTCGCCGTTTTCCTTTCCGCGCTCTCGCCTCGTTAGGGCGAATGCTCGAGATTGTCTCGACCGCTCTCTGGCCTGTGCTCGAACTTGGGAAACAAATTGGGCGCCTGTTTCTTCCGGCGAAAAGCAAACGCGCTGCGGCGCCTTTTCGCCGCGCGCGAGGAGTTGAAGCAAATTACCGCGCAAAGCGAAGCGGAAGGTTCGCTCACCGCAACCGAGCGCGTAATGATTCACAACGTCGTTGATTTTACGACGGTGAAAACATCCGACGTGATGGTGCCGCTCGAGCAAGCCATCACGATTCAGCCAGACACTCCGGTCACAGAAATTCTGCAGCTGAGCGAAAGCACACACATCGATCGCATGCCCGTCCTGTCCGAGAAAGGCGAGGCTGTCGGCCTCGTCAATGTTCCGGATATTTTGTTCGACCAGGAACAGGGACCGACGAGCAAATACATTCGCCGCATCGTTACCGCGGCCGAAGACGAGCCGGCCTATCTCCTGATTCAACGCCTGCGCGCCGCGCGGCGCGGACTTGCCGCCGTCATCGACGCGCGAAATAAATTGATTGGCGTCGTCACGGCGGAGGATTTGATCAAACGGTTGGTGTCGGCTGCGCCCGTCACGGCGGCAGCATGAGCGCGTCGCCGCTATGAGCGCGTTGTGTAATCGGCAAACGTTAACGCCAGCAGAATAAGCAGCCAGAGCAGGCCCGCGCACGCGGCTAAATGCAGCAGGCGACTGCTTCCTTTGATGTGCATGAAAAACATGACAACGAGGAGAGCTTTCGCGATCGCAATCGTCAGCGCGACGATAAGATTGAAGGGGCCAAGATTGACGTAGCCAATTCCCCAGGTGAGCGCGAGCAGGAGCAGAAGCGCTGCGAAAACTTTCCCGTAAACTTTTGGTTCGTGCGCAGTCATCTGTGTCCGGCGAGATACAAAAGGGGAAACAGAAAAATCCAGACGATATCGACAAAGTGCCAATACAAACCGATCACCTCGACTGGAATGTAGTGGCCGCCGGAAAATTTTCCGCGGTGTGCGAGAACCGCGAAGACTAGTAACAGACCGATGCCGACACTGACATGGATCGCGTGCAATCCGGTCATGGCGAAATAAATCCAGAAAAATAATTCCGCATTCCGCGGGTCCGGGCCATCCCAGTGAAAGTTTGCGCCCGGCACAATACGATCGACGAAATCCTTGTGATACTCGAATCCCTTGATTGTCATGAAGACAATGCCGAAGGCCGCCGTCGCAAGCAGCAGCCTAACGAGTGGTTTTTTCTGATTCAATTCGGCGGCGCGGACAGCCAGAGCCATGAGCAGGCTGCTGAATAACAGGATTGCGGTATTTGCTCCTCCGAAAACATCGTCCAGATGCCGGCTCGCTTGCGCGAAGACCTGGCCATAGGTGTAGCGATAGACGGTGTAGGCGAGGAATAGACCGCCGAAGAACAACACTTCGGTCGCGAGAAAAATCCACATTCCGAGCTTCGCGGCATCGCGTTGTTGCTCGATGTCATCAAACTGCTCGGCGACGAGACTGATCGCGGCTTCGCTCATCTTTCACTTTCAAATCGCATTTCACGACGTTGGCGTATGCGTCGTGCTTGTCATCCCCTTTAACGCGCCGCAATCCGTCGCTAAAAATTGGCAACGCTCCGGCAGCAGGTGTTTTCGCGCTGTGTTACGAATCGTAGCGATGAAAAGAACCCTGATCGTCGAGCTCTCCTTGCGGCAAGTTGTGTCGCAGCGCGCGGCGACGAACAGCTGTGGGGCTTCGTTCGCGGTGCCGAGACTCTTCCAGCTCACCGATCGGAGCTTTATCAGTTCTACACTTTCCGAACGGGAAAACCGGATGGCACATACTACGGGAACGACTTCGAGACCGAATATGAATACGGATTCACGGACAAGCTCCAGGCAAGCCTCTCGCTTGTGCAGCACTACTTCTACACTCAGGATGTTGATGGCGAACGCGATGCCCTTGATAACAAGGATAATTATCGCTTCGGCGGATTCGAAAGCTCAGCAAAGTATCGCCTTTTGAGTCCGTTCAAGGATCCACTCGGAATCGCGCTGCGAGTAGAAGGCGGTTATTTGCTTAACGACGAAGTCGACGGACTCAAACAACACGAGCGTTACATCAAACCGGAGATCGATCTGCAAAAGGATTTTCTCGATGACACGCTGATCTGCGCATTCGATTTCGGAGTCGAATGGGCCTGGGGCAAACAACCAGCCGAGCAATACCCGCGCGAGCTTTCGTTCGAGAGCGCAGCCGGAATCGCTTATCGCTTCGCACCGAATTGGTACGCGGGCGCCGAAATTCACACGCGCTGGGAATACCCGCTCTTCGATCTTTATCAATTTGAGCATCGCGTCTATTACGCCGGCCCGAGCCTGCACTACTCGCAAAAGAATTGGTGGGCAACGTTGACCTACAACTATCAGATTTACGGCAAAGGCGTCGAGGAACCGGATGACGGCCACACTTTCGCCGAAGAGCAGCGACACATCGTTCGCCTGAAAGTCGGCTTCAATTTCTGAAGGACGATGAAATCGCATTTCGCTTTTGTCGCGCTGCCGATCTCGGCCCTGGTTGCACCATCCACGTTCGCGGTGCAATACCTCACCATTGCGCAGGCGCAGGAGGCGATTTTTCCCGGCAAATCATTTACCGCTGCGCCGGTGAAGTTAACTTCGGCACAGCACAAGGCGATCGAACAAAAGAGCCGCGTTCGTGTCTTGCGTGACGAACAAAAAGTCTGGCGCGTCAGCGGCGGCGGTTGGTTCATCGTCGACGAAGTGATCGGCAAACACGAATACATCACCTATGCGATGGGCCTGACTACGACAGGCGAAGTGCGTGGCGTCGAGATCATGGAATACCGCGAGACTTACGGCGGCGAAGTCCGCAATCCGAAATGGCGCGCGCAGTTTGTCGGTAAGACTGGGAATTCTCCACTCAAACTCGACAACGACATCAAGAACATCAGCGGCGCGACGCTCTCATCCCGTCACATCACCGAAGGCGTTCGCCGCCTGCTCGCATTTTATGAAATTGCACTGCGTTGAACTGCGGCGGGCGCGGCCTTTGTTAGGCACAATTGTCGATATTCAAGCGCGCGCGCCTAACGACTTCACGGCCATGCGCGCAATCGAAGATGCATTCGAAGCCGTTGAACGCGTGCATCGCCTGATGAGTTTTCATGATCCGGCGAGTGATGTGTCGCGATTGAATCGCGATGCGCATCAACACGCGATTACGGTCGATGACTGGACATGGAGAGTTTTGCAGGCAGCGCACGAATTCGCGGATGAAAGCAATGGCGCATTCGACATTACGGTGGGCCGCCTGCTCGCCGCGTGGAATTTGCTCCCGCGCTCAAGCGCATGTCATCCCGAGCCCCGAATCCTTTCGGGGCGAGGGACCTCACGAACAACTAAACGCGCGATAACTTGCGAGGTCCCTCGCTCCGCTCGGGATGACAGCACGAGCTGGCGTGACTATTGTTCTGGAAAAAAATAACGTTGTCCGTTTTCGCCGCCCCCTAACGATTGATCTCGGCGGCATTGCAAAAGGTTTCGCCGTTGATTGCGCGATCAACGCATTAAGAAACGCGAACGTGCGAGCCGGTCTCGTTAATGCGGGTGGTGATCTGCGCGTCTTTGGTTTGCAGGAGGAAGCCGTGCGCATTCGTTCTCCACTCGATCCAGGCCGCCCCGCCGGAATGGTTACTTTGAAAAATCGCGCGCTCGCGACTTCAGCAACCTACTTCAGTCGCAAGAAATCCGGCGGAGAAACGCGCAGCGCTTTGATCGATGGACAAACGCAAGAACCGTTCGTCGATAACGTGAGTATTACCGTTGCGGCGAACGATTGCATGACAGCGGACGCGTTGACCAAGATCGTCTTCGTATTGCGCGATCTCGCCCGGCCCATTCTCACGCATCACGCCGCGGATGCGGTAATCCTGGAGCGCGATTCTGCGCCGCGATGGTTTTCTCCCTGATGCGCCCGGATTCCATCAGACTGAGTCAGCGCCACAAAATCGCCTTTTACTCTGTTCTTAGTGTCGTGTTTGCCAGCGGAGTCATCTGGGCCTGGCTGCATTACTTCACGCGGAACGAGAACGAATTTGGTGCTTCGCCTGCGCAGGCGTGGATCCTGATGATCCACGGCTTGTTCGCGGCGATCTCATTAATGCTGATCGGTTCGCTGCTTCCGCTCCACGTAAAGTATGCCTGGCGCGCGCATCGCAATCGCAGCAACGGCATTTTCTTCATCGCGATTGTTACGCTTCTCATCGCCAGCGGCTACGGACTTTACTACATCGGGAACGAACGATTACGCTCATGGACAAGCTGGATCCACCTTGGCGTCGGACTTGTCTTTCCCGCTCTTCTCGTCTTTCACATCTGGCGAGGCCGCGTCAGTCGAAAAATGAAACGACTGCACCATCACCGCCGAACGGCGGAGAATATTTTGGTCAGGTAAGCGCGGAAACTTTGAGAATCGAAGCGATCGCTGCGAAAACCGATATAGCCGTCTGGCCTAACGAATATTACACCGCCCTGCAAAACTTCGTAGAGCGTGTGAGCGTTGCCGCTGATATCGAGTAGCTCGTCCGTCGCGGCGCCGCTTTGTCCGCGAACAATCCGATAAACCTGAACGAGATCGCCTAACGAGTCTCGAATTTCCTCGAAAAACTTCTCGATTTCCGGATTTGAGAACGCGCCGGCGAACAACAGAAGAGTATGTCGCGGTTCGCGAAAGATTTCGAATAGCCGGCGCGCTTTTCCATTTCTATCGCGGAGTTCCGCATCCGGCGCGCGATCACCCGCGCGCAACGAACCCGATCCGTGATGTTCCACGATCGGGCTTGAGCGGTAGTTAACCGACAACTCCGCCAGCCGATCCGCAATTTTCTCCTCGAGGAAGTCGATCCCGGAAAATATCGGAACCAGAATATTGCGCGCCGTTTGCAGAATTGGATTTCGAATCGTCGCCATGCGTGTGATTCGATCGGTTAAATTGAGAACGCCCCGCGCGACCGGTTCGCGTTCGAGATGGTAACTGGCGAGCAATTGCACGGGCGCACGTTCACGCAAAACGAGCGCGAGTTTCCAGGCGAGATTGAACGCGTCCTGAATTCCAGTGTTCATCCCCTGCCCTCCCGCGGGGCTGTGAATATGCGCGGAATCGCCGGCGAGAAAGACGCGCAGCTTGCGAAACTCTTTCACTTTGCGATGCGAAATATGGAATCGCGAAATCCACGTCGCATCGCTCAGACGCGTTCCCGGTGGGCCGCGGCGATCCGCGATCTCCTGGATTTCGGATAACGTCATTTCAGGCAGGTCCTGTGCACGCGTTTCCGACGGAATGTTCGCGATCACGCGGCTGCGCTCCGAATCAAGGGCGATGATCGCGAATATTCCTTCTTCGGAAGTGAACAGATGCACCTGGTCTTTCGAAACCGGTGCTTCGATTTTCGCGTCGGCGAGGACAAAACTCTCATCGTAGGGCGCGCCTTCGAAATCCATGTTGAGCAAATGACGTGTGCCGCTATGCGCGCCGTCGCAGCCAAGCAGCCACGGCGTTTCGATTGTTTCTTCGCGTCCGCTGGCGTGCCGAATGGTTGCATGCACCGCGGTGTCGGTTTGCGTGAGACCGATAAGTTCCTGTTCGCGCTCGACAGAAACGCCAAGACTTTGCAGGTGCTCGATCAAGATCCGTTCCGTTTCGGATTGCGCGAGACTGAAGACAAAAGGATACGGACTCGCGACCGAGCTCATATCGATTCCGGCGATTTGGTCCTTTTGATTGTGAATACAGAGGCCGCGCAAACGCAGGCCGGCGGCGAGCACCTTGTCGATTACGCCCATTGTCTCGAAGACTTCGAGCGTGCGTGGAAAAACGCCGAGCGCCTTGGAGGTTTGCGAACGTTCGGCGGCCTTATCGATAATGCGGCAAGGAACGCCGTGCCTAACGAGTTCGCATGCCATCGTCAGGCCAACCGGGCCAGCGCCGACGACTAAACAACGATTTCATGGCGGTAGGGCGCGACGGCTCTGTCGCGCCGATTTATTATTCGTTAGGGGATTGTTTTCAGATCGCACACTCTCACACTTCATTGGTTGGCGTGACGGGCCGTCGCGCCCTACCATCACGCATTAGCCATATGCAAATCGCGCTCGGTCTCCGCGGAGTAGGCATACGGTTTTTCCGTGACGATTGGCGTTTCCTTAAAGTTATGTTTTGGCGGCGGCGATGTCGTTTGCCATTCCAGGCCCGTTGCGCGCCACGGATTCGGGCCGGCAATGCGTCCGCGCTTGAGCGACCAGAGAAAATAAATCAACGGCAGCAAGTAACCGACGCCGAGAATCGAGGCACCGGCGGTGGAGAGCACGTTGAATATTTGAAACTCCGGCGGGTAGGCGTGATAGCGCCGCGGCATTCCGAGATAACCGAGCAAAAATTGTGGGAAGAAAGTGAGATTGAATCCGAGAAACGTCGCCATCGCGGCGAGCTTGCCCCAGAATTCCGGATACATCCTGCCGGTAATTTTTGGCCACCAGTAATGCAAGCCCGCCCATGAACGCGGTTACCATTCCGCCGACCATGATGTAATGGAAGTGCGCGATGACGAAGTAGGTGTCAGTCACGTGGACATCGACGGCGAGTGTGGCGAGAAACAGTCCCGTTAGGCCGCCGATGGTGAACAGTCCGATGAAAGCGAGCGCGTAGAGCATCGGCGTTTGAAACGTGATCGAGCCTTTGTGCATCGTCGCGGTCCAGTTGAAGACTTTGATCGCCGACGGAATCGCGACAAGAAAGCTGAGCAACGAGAAAACCATTCCCGCGTAGATCGATTGCCCGCTAACGAACATGTGGTGACCCCAGACAACAAAACCGAGCACCGCGATCGCCATGCTCGCACTTGCGATCCAGCCGTAACCGAAAATTCTCTTACGCGAAAAACACGTGATCAATTCGCTGATCACACCCATGCCGGGAAAATCATGATGTAAACCGCCGGATGCGAGTAGAACCAGAAGAGATGTTGGAAGAGAATCGGATCGCCGCCGAGTTTCGGATCAAAAATTCCAATGCCCCAAAAACGTTCGAGCGACATCAGACCGAGCGTGATCGCGAGCACCGGCGTTGCCAGCACCATGATCAAGCTCGTTGCGTAAAGTGACCAGACGAACAGCGGCAAGCGAAACCAGGTTAGTCCCGGCGCGCGCATCTTGTGCGTCGTGACCATGAAATTCATCCCGGTGATGATGGTGGAAAATCCGGCGATAAAAATGCCGGCTGCCATCGAGATGACATGCGAGTTCGCGTAGGTCGTGCTGTAAGGCGTGTAGAACGTCCAGCCGGTATCGACCCCGCCGTGAATGAGCGACCACAACGCGAGCGCGCCTCCCGCGATAAACAAATACCAGCTGAACAGATTTAATTTCGGAAAAGCGACATCACGCGCGCCGAGCATCATCGGCAGAACAAAATTTCCCAGCACCGCCGGAATTGATGGGATGAGAAAAAACCAAACCATCAAAGTGCCGTGGATGGTGAAGAGCTTGTTGTAGGTCTCGGATGTGACCAGATCGCCCTGAGGTGTGAGCAATTCGATGCGCATCATTGCCGCCGCGACGCTCGCGATGATGAAGAAAACAAGAATCGTCCACAGATAAAGAATGCCGATGCGTTTGTGATCGGTAGTGAGCAGCCACGACCGGACGCGATGATCGATGCTTAGATAATTGACCGGCGCCATCTCGCCTTCCGTCTTAATCACGATTTGCGTCGCGCTGATCATGGCTGCGCACCAAACAAAACACGATAAGGCCGCCTGAACTCTGCGCGCGCGCTTGCGTCCACCTCTCCCCCGCATCGGGGGAGAGGATTAAGGTGAGGGGGCAAAGAGCGTGGTTGAAAGTTTGATGCGGATTCAGCAGACTTTGCTTCGCAATCGACTTCCCCTCCCAATGAGTCGCGCTCGTTACCTCCGTAAAAACTCCACACTCTGCGAACAAACTCTCTGGCGCCACCTCCGTAATCGGCGCTTTGCCGAGTACAAATTCCGCCGACAACATCCCGTCGGCGATTACATTTTAGATTTTTATTGTCCGGAAATGCGACTAGCCGTCGAGCTTGACGGCGGCGGCCACACCTACTTCTCCAAACAAGAACATGATCAACTACGCGATCATTACCTCGCGCATGCAGGAATTCGCGTGCTGAGATTTCACAATCATTCTGTCCGAGAAAATCTGGATGGGGTGTTAGAGGTAATTTGGACCGCGCTTGAAGAGCGACGCGAAAACAATCCCTCACCTTAATCCTCTCCCTTTGAGAAAGAGAGAGGAAGATCGGCGTGGAACGAATGTTCATGTTCATCTTATTCGTTAGGCTTCGGTTGATCGCCGATCGACTTCAAATAGGCGATGAGTTGCATGATTTCTTCCTCGCCTAACTGACCGCTGTAGCTCGGCATGATGTTTTCGTAGCCGGCAGAAATTTGTTTCGCCGGGAGAAGGATGGAGTCACGAATGTAGCGATCGTCGGCGGTCACGGTTTCGCCGTTCGCAAGAGGAACGGGTTTGCCATACACGCCGTCAAGCAGCGGCGCGTGAAATTGCGAGTTCTCGCTGTGACAACCGCTGCAGCCCCGTTCGTGAAAGAGTCGCTCGCCCGACCGCGTCACCGCTTCCGTTCGGCCGCCACTCGTTAGCCAACGCTGATATTCTGCCGGCTCCATCACAACGATGCGACCGATCATGCCGGAATGGTTCGTTCCGCAATACTCAGCGCAAAAAAGATGGTATTCGCCTAACCGCGTCGGCCGAAACCACTCCGCGGTGTAGCGACCCGGCACGGCATCCTGTTTCACACGGAATGCCGGAATGTAAAAACTGTGAATCACATCCTGCGATGTGAGCGTGAGGGTGACGGCGCGACCAAGCGGCACGTGCAACTCGTTAATTTCCTTTCTCCCTTCGGCGTGCTGCAGCTTCCACATCCATTGTTTTCCGACGACCTGCACCTGCAACGCATCGCCCGGCGGACGTTCCATGTGATAATAGGTCGCGGCGCCCCAGCCAAAAAGTGCGAGCGCAAGAACCAGAGGAAAAAGTGTCCAGCCGCTCTCGAGAAAAACCGAACCAGAAGAAGGATTGGAACGGTCCGCATTTGAGCCGCGTCGATACTTGATCGCGAAAAATAGAAGCGGGAAAAAAATCACCGCGATGAAAAACAAACTGACGCCGGTGAGAGCGAAGAAAAGTAGATCGACGTGTCGCGCCGTGTTCGCCGCTTCCGGTGGGAAAAGATAAAATTTATCCATCGCGCAATTCTATCGGTAGGGCGCGACGGCTCGTCGCGCCGACTTATCGCGAGGCCGACTTTCGAACGCACGCCTCCGTTGGCGCGACGGGCCGTCGCGCCCTGCCAGAAAAATGAACGCGCCGAGACCAAGCACCGTTGCGATGCCGCACCCGCGTATAACATTCAGGATCGTCGCGCCGTATTTTCCGGTAATCGGATTGTAGTGATAACAAAGCAGCACGATTTGCCTAACGATTGATCCATTTTCATTTGCGGATGCTGCGAGAAGCGCGGCGCGCAATTCTTTCGGATCAAAATTTACCCCGAAGAAGTAACGGGAAATTTTTCCTTCCGGCGTGAGGATGATAAACCCACTCGGATGCGCGAATTCTTTCGTTTGCGGATCGTAGGCAAAACGGAAACCGGCTTCGTTTGTTATTTGCGCGATGGCGGCGGTGTCACCGGTGAGCGAATGCCAGCCGGTCGCGGCGCCGGGCCGCCCATACCGCTTGATGTAAACATTCTTCTTCGTCGCAGCGGCGGCCGAGCTTTCTTTTGGGTCGATGCTGACATCGAGAACATTGAAATCTTTTCCGACATCGAGCCGGAGTTCCTGCAGCGCCGCGATCAGGCCCGTGTTGATGAAGCTGCATAGCATCGGGCAGCGCGAATAGCCGAGGACAAGCAAAGTCGGCTTGCTGCCAAAATAATTTCCGAGACTAACGACCTGTCCGCTCTCATCGCGGAACATCACATCACGCGAAAGTTGCTGACCGATATGCTGGTCGAATCCGACCCGATTCAATTCGCTAGGCGTGAGTGCCTCCGCCGAGATAGCGAAAATGAAAAGAAAGAACGCAACAGTAAGCGCTAAACAGCGGTCATCCTGAGCGCAGCGAAGGACCTCGCGAGAATACGAAAATCGATCGTTGTTCGTGAGATGTTTCGGTCCGAGCGGGACTGGCCTATCGCTCAATATGACTAGCTTATTGCGGCGCATGTGGTGCCGGCGCAGGTGTTTCGCCCTGTTGCGGGCGTTCCTGCATCAGTTGTAACGGCGTTTTGTTCGCGCCGACCGCCGGAAGACCGCGCTGCAGAATTAATTCCATGGCGCGCTCTATTGGAATGCGAACAATTCCAGATTTGCGATCAATCCACGCGTATGACTTCAACTCTTCGTCTTCGCGGGCACGCAATTCTGCGAAATCAGCCGCCGGGATCACGATCAAACGCGGCTCGGGAAATTCAGCACTGTGTTGTGTTGTTGTGGTCACGCGCTGCGAACGTGCGGCGTCTTTGACATGAAAGAAGTGCAGTAGCCCCAAACAGCTGAAAACGACGAGCGCTCCACAAATCAAGAGCAACCCGGCAATGAGAACGAGGGAAACGACATCGGCGTCTCTGCGTTCATGACCGCCGCGTGAATTTGGTTCGGGCGAATTCATATGGCAGCAACGGCAAAGCGTGGATCGTTCAAGGGAATGAGGGACTTGTTCTTCAACGATGAGGCGAAGGTGACGAACCAGATTCCGCCGATCCCGCAAAACGCTGCCAGATCCAACACACTTGGAATGGGATGATGGTGAAAAGTCGGCGCGATCATCCACCAGACATCGACGCCATGCGCGATGAAAACGACCAACGCGACACTCGTTAGGGCAGTGACGCTGCGTTTTGTCTTGCGCGAGAGGAGAAGGAAGAAGGGAACAAGGAAGTGGAAAACGAAAATGAAAATCACGATGCCGCCCCAGCCATCTCTGCTTCGATGCAAATACCATCCGATTTCATGAGGCAAATCGCCCGACCAGATGATGAGGAATTGTCCAAACGCCATGTAGGCCCACATCATAGTAAACGCGAGCAGGAGGCTCCCCAGATGATGAAAGTTTTCGCGTCCGGTGACCTTCGAGAGCGCAGTGCGCGGCGCGAGCCAGGCCAGCAGGATGATCATGAACGCGAGCGCACCCAGCATTTGCCCGATGCAAATCAGGATCGGAAACATGGTCGAATACCAATCCTTCTCGAGGGACATGATCCAATCGACATAAACGATCGTGGCCATGAATGGATAAAGCGCGATCGCGACTCCGCTAAGCTTCCGCAATTTTTTCATCGGCTCGGGCGAGTGCGTCTCGTCCTGTTCGCGTGACCATTTTCGAAGCAGATGCGCGATCCAGATCCAGATGATGAAGAAGACGGCGGTGCGAATGATGAACCCAGGCGCGTTGAGGTAAGCGCGCTTTTTTTCCAGCACCTCGCTTGCGGCAACGATGGCCGGTTGCATCCAGGGATAAAGTTCGCGCAATCCGAAGAGGATCGGAACGAAGAGCAGCGCGAGCAGAGGCAACGTGCCGGCTGCCGCTTCCAGAGATCGGCGTAGCGGAAATCCCCATCTTCCGCCGGTGAGAAAGTGAATCATTAACCAAAGCAGCGAGCCGGCGGCGATGCCGAACCAGACGAGCCAGCCCGTGAGATACGACATGAAAAATTCGTGCGGCGAAACAATCCAGCCGATGAGACAAATAATAATGCCGATTACACCCAGACCGAGCATGATCGCGCGGGCCGCTCTCATATTATATAATGCATTGCCGTTCATACTCTGGGGAGCGCACGCGCCTCGCGTGCACTTTTCGGCGCCTCGCCAAAAAGCCGCTTCTGCCAAATCTTGTTTCTACTGAAAATTTGTCGCCCCTAGTCGAGTCTCCGGCGAGGCGCCGGAGACGGCACGCGAGGCGCGTGCGCTCCCCAGACGGCTCGTGTGCGAAGCTTAACATCATGGCTGCGCCTCCAGTTTTGATTGCTCGTTAGGCGGAACGTCCTGCACATTTGCATCGTGACTCAGCTGTAACGCGCGAATGTAGGCCGCTATCGCCCAGCGATCGGCTGGAGCAACACGCGTGGCGTAAGGGTACATGACGCCGTAACCGTTTGTGATCACGTCATAGAAATGTCCGATCGGCGCGTTGCGCAATCGATCGACATGATACGTCGGCGGCGCCGGAAAACCGCGACGGACAATTTCACCATTTCCTTTGCCGGTCAGTCCATGACAAACCGCGCAATAAATGTCGTAACGTTCGCGCCCACGCCCGAGTAATTCCGGCGTCAACTGCATCGGCAACTGCGTGACCAGCGTTCCGTTCGTTAGGCCAGTGTAAAACTCCGTGTCTTCACGCGCATTACCGCGTGCAACCGTATGCGGCGGAACCGGTCGCGCGATCGCTTCATTTTTGAAAAATGAATTTTCCGCGAGCGGCTTGCCCTTCGGCTGATTGTACATGTCGCGGCGACACGAGGCGAACGAGCACATCAACACAGTGGACAGAGCAAGGAGGGACAATCGCAAAATCCCAAACCCAAAACCCCAAATCCCAGGGAAGTTCCAATAACCAAATCCCAAAGGTTGGCCTCGAGCCATTTGTTGGTTGGAACTTGGGATTTCCCTGGGGTTTGGGGTTTGGGATTTGGTGCTTATCACTTCGCCACCTCCGAGATTTGGATGGGCGCCAGCGTGTGCAAAAATTCACGCGTCTGAATCAGGTCGAACTGCGGATCGCTCGCTTCGATGCAAAGGAAGAAACGATCCTGCGAGGCGCGCTCGAATTGCGGGAGGTTGAACATCGGATGATACGGCCGCGGCAGACCATTTAGCGCGAGTGATCCGAAAAACGCGGTGAGCGATGCGCCGAGGACCGTTAGTTCGAATGTGATCGGGATAAACGCCGGCCAGCTGTGGAGCGGGCGGCCGCCAATGTTGATGGGATAACTTACGACGTTGGCGAACCACTGCATGAAGTAGGCGCTCGTCCCGCCGAGAATTCCGCCTAACAAAACCAGCAATGGGATGTGATTTTTTTTGCCGAGCGCTTCGGCCAGGCCTTCTATCGGAAACGGTGCGTAGGCATCCATCTCGCGAAACCCGCGCACGTGCGCTTCCTCTGCGGCGCGCATCAATGCTTCCGGCGTTTCGAACTCCGCCGCGAGACCGTACACTTCGTGCCCGGGCTCCATCATCACTCAAACGTTTCACCGCAGAGGGCGCAGAGATCGCAGAGGAATAATAATGATTTCTCTGCGGCCTCTGCGTTCTCAGCGGTTAACTCCCTTTTCATAACGCGTTCGCCTTTGTCGGTTCGGCCACCAGCTCGCGCGATTCCGAAATGGAAATCATCGGCAGAAAACGGATGAACAAGAAAAGCAGCGTGAGAAACAGACCGACGCTGCCGAACAGCGTGGCCCAATCCCACACCGTCGGGAAAAACATTCCCCAGGCCGACGGCGTGAAATCACGATGCAGACTCGTGATGACGATAACGAAACGCTCAACCCACATGCCGACGTTGATGAAAAATGCGACGATGAAGAGCGTGAGGGGATTGCGCCGAATGCGCGCGGACCAGAGTGCCTGCGGCACGATCACGTTGCATACCATCAATCCCCAGAAAACCCAGCCGTAGGGACCGAACGCGCGATTGATCATCATGTAACGTTCAAAAATGTCGCCGCTGTACCACGACATGAAGGCTTCGATGAAGTAGCCGTAGGTCACCATCAGACCGGTGGCGAACATCACGTTAGCCATGTTGTTGAGGTAACGCTCAGTGATGAGCGATTCGAGGTGGTAAATTTTGCGCACCGGAATCACGATGTTGAGCACCATGGCGAAACCGGAATAAATCGCGCCCGCCACGAAGTAGGGCGGGAAGATGGTGGAATGCCAGCCGGGCACCTGCGCGACGGCGAAGTCGAGACTAACGACACTGTGCACCGAAAGAACCAGCGGTGTCGCCAACCCAGCGAGAAGCAGATACGCGATCTGATGTCGCTGCCAATGCGCGGCCGAATTGCGCCAGCCGAGCGCGATGACACCGTAAAATTTCTTCTGCCAATTTTTCTTCGCGCGATCGCGCACGGTCGCGAGGTCGGGCAGCAAGCCGAGAAACCAAAACAAAATCGAAACGGTGAGATAAGTTCCGACGGCAAACACATCCCAGACGAGCGGGCTGCGAAATTGCGGCCACACGCCCATGGTATCGGGATAAGGCAGAAGCCAATAGAAGACCCATGGCCGTCCCAAGATGCAGCAACGGCATCAGGCCCGCGCACGCCACGGCAAATAGCGTCATTGCTTCGGCAAAGCGATTGATCGCAGTGCGCCAATGCTGGAAGAGCAAAAGCAAAATTGCCGAGATGAATGTGCCGGCATGTCCGATGCCGACCCACCAGACAAAGTTCACGATCGCGAATCCCCATGCGACTGGAATGTTGATTCCCCAGATGCCGACGCCGCGAATGAAGAGCCAGCTGAGCGCGAGGAAGAACATCATGAGCAACAGAAACGCGCCAACGAATCCAATCCACCATGGGGCTGGTTGTTTATTTTTTAGAACGATCGAACCAATGGTGTCGTTGACGGCTTCGTAGGTCGTGCCGGGGGCGAGCAGGTTCGATGGATAGCCAAGCGGCGACATCTCCGTGCGCGATTGTTCGTTAGGCGGAATCGTGCTCATGGTGCAACAGTGAACGCGCCGTGCCGCCAATTCTGCCGCCTCTCCCTTCTCAAGGGAGAGGGTCGGGTGAGGGTTAAAGAGGAAATGCGAGTTAGCTCTGAACTCCTCCCCCTCACCTTAATCCTCTCCCCCGTTCCGGGGGCGAGGAGATCGGACAACGCAGCGGATTTCTGAGTAAACTCGATCATGTGAAATCTGGGTTTGGATTGCGCAGTTTCGCGAAGTAACTAGTGCGGGGTCGCGTGTTCAGTTCGGCAAGCATTCCGTAATTCAGCGGCGACCGTTTCAATTTCGAGACGCGACTGTTCGGATCGTGAATGTCGCCGAATGTGATCGCTTCCGTCGGACAGACCTGCGCACAGGCGGGAACAATTTCGCCGTCCTGAATGCGCCGATTATTATCGAGCTCGGCGACGTAGCGCGCCTGATTGATGCGCTGCAAACAGTAAGTGCATTTCTCCATCACGCCGCGCGAGCGCACAGTGACATCCGGATTTTTGACGAGCTTTTCTGAAGGTGAGAGCGCGCCGTTGTATTCGAGAAAATTGAATCGGCGAACTTTGTAGGGGCAGTTGTTCGAGCAGTAACGCGTGCCGACGCAACGATTGTAAACCTGCAGATTCAAACCTTCGTCATCGTGCACAGTCGCGCCCACCGGACAGACCAGTTCGCACGGCGCGTGTTCGCAATGCATGCAGGGCACCGGCTGATGATGGAACGCGGGATTGTCGGGTGATCCTTGAAAATAATTATCGACGCGAATCCAATGCATCTCGCGGCCCGCCATCACCTGCGTTTTGCCGACGACCGGAATGTTGTTTTCCGCCTGACAAGCAATCGTGCACGCGCTGCAACCGATGCAGGTATTGAGATCGACCACCATGCCCCACGCGTATCCGGCGTTTTTGAATTCGTCCGGATTGTAGAGCGTCTCATCGTGCTTCGGTACTTCCGCTTCTTTTTCAGCAAAATGAGGTTCAGCTAAAAACTCCGCGAGCGTGCCCCCGCGAAACATGTGCCGGCCCTCAATCGCAAAATGATTTTGTGTGGCGGCGAATTTTTCGTGGCCGGAAATTTTGCGAATGGTTGCGCCGCTGCCAAACCAAAGGGCATCGGACGTTCGCAGCTTGTAGGCGTTGTAACCTTTGTTCGTCCCGATGCGGCCGGCGCGCTCTCGCCCATAACCAAGATGAAGTGTGATGCTGTTTTCCGCCTGCCCGGGCGTGATGCAGATAGGCGCGCCA
This sequence comes from uncultured Verrucomicrobiae bacterium, assembly GCA_963737195.1. Taxonomy (GTDB): domain Bacteria; phylum Verrucomicrobiota; class Verrucomicrobiia; order Chthoniobacterales; family UBA10450; genus JBBQFI01. The sequence continues at coordinate 170,247 of CAVTRW010000014.1, read as the reverse complement.
AGTTTGCGATTCCGAAAAGTCAGTTCGATGTAGTCGCCGTTTTGCAAATTTTCGCGCGCGGCCAGCTTTGGACTAACGAGTGCAGCATTGTCCCATGTGATTTTGCTGAATGGCTTGGGCAATTCCTGAAGCCATGCGTTATTGGCATAACGCCCCTCGAGAATATTTGGATCGGCGCGGAAGAGAACTTCGAGCGAATTGTCACCGGAAGCCTCAAGGAGCGGCGATCTCCGAATCGCCGTTTCTTTTGCGTCGGCGGTTTGGAAACCGCCGCTCCTTGGTGGCTTCTCGACTAGGCCATCGCTGAGAGCCTTTCGCCACGTTTTCTCGAATTCAGACGTGGGCCCATTCCCCTGGTAGTTCGCGCGCACAATCTCGTACGCGCTGCGCACTGGCTGCTGAATGAACGCTTCGATCAATTGATGCGCGGAAATTCCCGCGTAGAGCGGCTCGATTAACGGCTGGACGATGGCCGCTGTCCCATCGAATGCGCGCGCGTCGCTCCACGACTCCAGAAAATGCGTTGCCGGAATGAGCCATTGGCAGCGCGCGGACGTTTCATTCGCATGCAACGTGTGATGCACGCGCATCTTCACTCTTTCGAGCGCACGAGCGAAATCGAGATCAACCGGCGAATCATAAATCGGATTGCCGCCGAGAATAACGAGCACCTCGACCGCGCCACTTTTCATTTCATCGACAAGCTCGCGCAGTGATTCGACTTGATTGTCGACAGTCGCGTGCGGTCGCGCCCGCACGGTTACGCCGCTGTTTCCGAGCGCGCTGTTCATCTGCTGAACGAGCGCATGCACTTCCGGCGGCTGAGTTTCTCCGGCAATGATTATACTCGCGCCGTTGTTCGCCTGCAGGTCGCGCGCCGCTGCGTCTAACCAAGTCGATGCTTCGGGCAAAATCGCTCCGCCCTCTCCGAGGCCGAGTCGCGAAGCGAGCGCCCGCGCCAGTTTTGCGACGTCGCGCGCGCTGATCGGCAAACGATGATCAGCGTTCGAACCGGTAATAGTCGGTGTTGGCTCCGCTGCGTAGAAGCGATTCATTCGGGGCTGCGCTTCGTCGGTCACACGTCGACCGGCCGCAAAAGCCCGCGCATGTGAGAGGGCTGCCGGATGCAAATACAGAAAATCAGAATCCAGTGCGACGATGACGCGCGCCTTGCTGAAATCGTAGAGGGGTTCGCTGCCTAACGAGTCGCGGGTGAGCGGTTCCCACGAATGCCATTTCGCCTGCGGATATTTTTTTAGCAGGACAGCAAGTTGGGCCTCTAACGTTGGTGATTGGATGTCTTGCGTGAGAAATCGCAGACCCGCACCGACGACGGACTGTCTGCCTAACGAGTTCAAGATTTATCTCCTGCAGAAAATTATCCCACGTGCTGATCTCGCCGTTCTTCACGACGGCTTGCGCGCGATCTGGATCATAGAGATCAAGAACATCCGCTTGCGCCCAAATCGTTGTCGCACCGAGGCTCGCGGGATGATCTGGATTCCCTTCGATTTTTGTCGGGCGGCCCTCGTGACTTGTAACGATGATTCCCTGCGCATAACCGCCGAAGGTCGTGGCCGTCGCAAACTGCAACGGCTTTCCCGGAATGATTTCTTCCGGTTGCTTTACGTAGGGCACGATCTTTTCGACCGGCTGTTTCGTGCACGCGCCGAAACCGGCAAGTGCGAGGGATGCGCCCATCAGACGCAGGAAATCTCGCCGATGAATTTCGCTCGCATCTTGCGAAACGCCTTCGGGAAACTCGGCGTGCAGCCAGCGGTCGAAGTCCGGCGAAGCATTGAGCTCATCCAAACTTCGCCAGTATTTTACGGCGCTCATTTCAGGAAAAATTCTGGGGAGCGCAGGCTGCCAGCCTGCGGGCGCTGGTCGCTGGCCAGCGCGAACTTCCCTGCGATTGCAGGATGCAAAGGAAATGGCGCTCCAAATATCCGAGCTTCCGCTTTAAAAGACCGTTTCGGCTGTCAGCCGAAACCAGCAGGCTGGCAGCCTGCGCTCCCCAGACTTCCGCTGCGCCGCGCTTCGTGAGTTCGTTGCTCATCGATGACACGTGCTGCAATTGGTCAGGCGTCCGCTGGTATCGATGTGATATTGCCTAACGAGTTGGGCTCCCTGCGCGATTTGGTCGGGCGGTGGACGCCAGTGCATGTTGTAAATCTCCGAGCGCGGGCGGACGAAATTTTGTGGCTGGCGGTGACACTCCAGGCACCACTTCATGTAAAGCGTCTGCGTCCGGTAGGTGATCGGCATTTGGTCGACCTGGCCGTGGCACGTCGAGCAGCCGATACCTTTCGCGACGTGAATGCTGTGATTGAAATAGGCGAAGTCCGGCAAATCGTGCACGCGGTTCCAACGCAATGGCGTATTCTGGTTGAGGCTCGCGCGCACCGGAGCGAGCACGGGCGCTTCGGTCCAGATTTGCGAGTGACACGTCATGCACGTGTCGGTTGATGGGATTCCGGCGAAGGCGGATTTTTCCACAGAAGTGTGGCAGTAACGACAATCGATGCCGTCATCGAGCACGTGATGTTTGTGGCTAAACGGAACGGGCTGATCGCAGCGGCACGTTGACGTAAGTAGTGTAGGGCGACCAGAAAATGGCGGAGGTTAACCAGCCGGCGCCGCAAATCAGAACAACAATAACGACGATGGTTACTCGGGCGTGAACATTGGCGCGACGCGGGAAAATCTGGGCCATGAAGGTGGACCACCTCAGGTCTTGAGCGATCGATTCGCGGTTTCCGGCGGATACACCAACGCAAACTCTTTCATTCTCAAAAAAAGAAGCGAAACAATTCGCGGCAGAAGCTTCTCAGGCCGCTGACTTTATTTCGCACCGCGAGGCACTCACGGTTTCATTTTTATGTCGGATCAGCGACGCGTGTTGCGTGACAAAAATACGCTCGCAAGCATTCCCGCAACGCACGCTCCAAGCGCGAGAAGCAGCAGCGTTTTTCCTTTCGACGGAATCGGCGGCTCCGGGTGAATATACTTCTTGTTCCGGAAAATTTCCGGCCGGGCCGCGCGGGCCCTCGCTCGATCGCCATCTTCAGCACTTCGGCAATGTGCAAGGGCACACGGTCGGTCATCTGTCGCACTTGTTCGCGACAACTGAATCCGTCGGCGATGATCAACGTATCCTTCGAAGTTTTGCGCACTTCCGGCAACAACACGCGTTCGCCGCACGCGATCGAAACGTCGTAATGCTCGCGCTCGAATCCGAAGGCGCCGGCCATTCCGCAACAGCCGGATTGCGGTTCGTGAAGTTCAACGCCCATTTCTTTCAGCAACTCGGTTTCGCAAACCGTTTTCATGATTGCCTTGTGATGACAATGCCCGTGCATAAGCGCAGCTCGATGCAATTTCGGTACGCGATAATTCGGCGCGTGCTTCAGCAAAAATTCCGCGAGCGTGAAGGTTTGCTTTTGCAATCGGCGCGCGTCTTCGTTTTGCGGAAACATTTCTGTGAGCTCATCACGAAAAACGGCTGTGCAACTGGGTTCGAGCCCGACCATCAGTGTGCCGGCTTCGATTTCGTCGCGCAAAGTTGTTACGATTTGCGCGAGCCACCGCTTCGCGATGTCGAGCATTCCGTAATCGTAGAGCGGGCGGCCGCAGCAAAGATCGGTGCGCGGGACGAGAACGTGGAATCCCGCGTCTTCCAAAACTTCGACCGCGGCTTTTGCGGTCGCGGGATGGAAATAGTTGTTGAAGGTGTCGGGCCAGAGAATGACGCGCCGCATCCTGTTTTTGGTAGAGAGGCATCGCCGATCCGTCCGCTCGTTAGGCGGCGCCATGCCGTTCGCCGGCGCGCCCGGCGGTCGCGCCCTACCAATGCAGGAACGTTCGATAAAATTTCCGCGCGTGCGCGCAAACCAGGATTTGAACGATTCATCTGCGAACGCGGGCATCCTGCGTTGCGGCGCGATACCAATCATCGCTTTCGCGATATCGCTGATGACCGGTGCGCGATTCACAAAATTGACTAACGAAGGCGCTATTTGCGCGAAGCGCGACCAAACGTGGATCAACCCAAATGCATACGCGTGAAGTGGACGGCGCCGGCTCTTATAATAATGCGATAGAAATTCCGCCTTGTACGTCGCCATGTCGACGTTGACGGGGCAATCGGCCTTGCAACCCTTGCACGCGAGACAAAGATCGAGCGCGTCGAAGACGGCTTCTTCCTGCCAGCCTTTCTTGCCGATGACTTCGCCATCGAGCATCTCCCACAGCAACCGCGCGCGGCCACGCGTGGAATCCTTTTCTTCGCGCGTCACCATGTAGCTCGGACACATCGTGCCGCCTTCGTGCCGCCGACATTTCCCGACGCCGACACAACGCTCAATCGCGTAGGAAAAACTGTGTTTGTCTTTCGGGTAGGCAAACTTCGTCGGCCATTGCGGGGGATCGTAGTGTTCGCCGTAACGCAAATTTTCATCGCGATGATATGGCCTAACGACTTTGCCCGGATTCATTTTCCAATCCGGATCCCAGATCGCCTTGAATTCCTGAAACGCGCCGACCAGTTCCGGCCCGAACATTTTCACCAGTAACTCGCCGCGCGACTGGCCATCGCCGTGCTCGCCGGACAGCGAACCGCCATAGCGTTTGATCAGATCGGCTGCTTCATCGGTGAAGCGAAGATATTTCTGGATGCCGTCATGAGTCTTGAGACCAAAGTCGATTCGGGTGTGGATGAGTCCCTGACCAAAGTGTCCGTAGAGAGTGCAGAGATAATCAAACTTGTTCAGAAGGGCGCGAAAATCGCGCAAGTAATTCCCGATGTCGTTAGGCGAAACCGCCGAATCCTCCCAGCCTTCCCAGGTATCGGGCTCGTTAGGCACGCGGGCCGAGGCTCCCAGGCCAGCGTCGCGAATCTCCCAGATGACCGCCTCTTTTTCCGGGTCGTCGAGCACTTCCATCTCGGGGGGATTCGATCGGTTTTTGAATTCCTCCATCAGCCTATAAGCCTTGCCATGCGATTCTTCGCGATCTTTCCCGCCGAATTCCACAATCAGAAAACCTTTGCTGTGCTTCGGCAAAATCTGAAGGTCCCGCGGATGGATGTGCTTGGTCTTCATGTCATCGAGCAGCACGTGGTCGATTCCTTCGAGCCCGACCGGTTTGTGTTTGCGCACCTCCGGCACGTCGTCCCCCGCGTGGTAAATATCCGGATAACCCATCACCAAAAGAGAGCGCGCGGGTGGGTCGGGAATAACTTCCAACGTCGCTTCCAGGATGAGAACACAGGTGCTCTCCGAGCCAACGAGCGCGCGTGCCACATGGAAATTTTTTTCCGGCAAGAGGTCGTCGAGATTATAACCGGAGACGCGGCGTGGAATTTTTGGAAAGCCTTCGCGCACTGCATCGCCGTAACGCTCGCGCAGGTCGTGTAGTGCCTGGTAGATCTCTCCACGCCTTCCACCTTCCCGCACGATTTGCTCAAACTCTTCTTCGCTCGTTTTTCCGACGCGCAGGATTGTGCCGTCATAAGTTAGAACTTCCAACTCATGTACGTTATCGGAAGTGCGTGCGCCGCCGCCGTAGAACTCGGCCATGACGGAATGGACGCCACAGGAGTTATTGCCGAGCATCCCGCCGATCGCGCAATGATTATGGGTGGCGGGAGCCGGTCCCCACACGAGTTGATGAGGCTTTAGTGCTTTTTGCATCTCATCGCAGACGATTCCGGGTTCGACCCGCACCAGCCTGCGCTCAGGATCGACTTCCAAAACCCGATTCATGTATTTCGTGAAATCGATAATGACCGCGACGTTGCAGCATTGCCCGGCCAGACTGGTGCCGCCGCCGCGACAAGTAATGGGCGCCCGGTATTTGCGGCAGAGTGCGACCGTCTCAATGACGTCGCGTTTGTCGCGCGGAATGACGACGCCAATCGGAACCTGCCGATAGTTAGAGCTATCGGTGGAATAGAGGGCGCGATCGCCGTCGCTGAACCGGACTTCGCCGCGAACCACCTCCCGCAATTCCTTCTCCAGGGCGCCGGCATCGACGTTCGAAGAATTGACTGCATTAGTTCGATGCGGTGGTCTCGGTTTGGAATGAGCGACAGAAGTAAGATTCATCGGTAGGTTGTGCGGACGCAGTCAATCTGGGTAGCGCACGCGTCTCGCGTGCTGGTTTCGGCGTCTCGCCGAAACAATCTTTCGTTCGATTCCAAACGCGGAGGAAAAGTCCGCGATGGCGAGGACGCCATCGCCAGCACGCGAGACGCGTGCGCTACCCAGATCGTCCTCATATCGTGAGTTTCTCCGCGTCTTTACGCTTCAATTCCAAACCGAGACCCGGCTGCGACAGATCGGGCGTGAGTGCGCTGTCGTTAGGCTGAGGGACGCCGTCGAAGAGCATGCGCTCAATCCGGACGTGGTCGTGAAAATATTCGGCGTGCCGGAAGGGCCGCGCCGCACAGCCAATCGGTAGATGCAAAGCCGGCGCGCAATGTGCCGACAGCGGAAGATGCTGCGCCTCGCACAAAGCCGCTGCCTGGAAAAAACCGGTGTAACCGCCGCAGCGAGTGGCGTCGGCTTGCAGAACATCGACCGCGCCGGCCGCGAGCATCCGTTCGAAATAAGTAATGTCGTAACCGTACTCGCCCGCGGCGATATCCATCCCGCCAGGCGCCCGATCTCGCATGAATCGTAAACTGTCGAGATCATCCGATGAAACCGGCTCCTCAAACCACGCGACGTCTTGCTGCGAGAAAATTTCAGCCTGCGCGAGCGCCTGTTTGCGCGAGTACGCGCCATTTGCGTCAACAAACAGTTCGGTTTCGCGGCCAATCGCTTCGCGTGCGAGCCGGACGCGGTCGACGTCCGCTTTCGCATCGCGACCGATTTTCATTTTCACGCGGCGAATCCCCTGCTCGCTCCAACCAGCAAGCTGCGCTTGCAGTGTTTTATTCGAATAAGAAGTGAACCCGCCGCTGCCGTATATCGGCATTGCATCGCGCACCTGACCGAAAAGCCTAACGAGTGGAAGACCGAGCAGCTTCGCCTTCAGATCCCAGAGCGCGGTATCGACCGCCGAAATCGCCATCGAACAGATTCCGGGACGGCCGAGATTGCGAATCGACTCGATCATCGCCATCCAGGCGCCGTTCACCGACATGGCATCCCGGCCGACGACGACGTCTTTCAATTTCGAATCAATGAGCGTCGCCGTCGTTTCATCGGCATAAGTATAGCCTAACGAGTGCTGATCACCGGCATTCGCTTCCACGATAACGATCGTCGTACTATCCCACTCGTAAGTTCCGTCTGATTCCGGTTGATCCGTAGGGATCTTGTATGCCGCAACGTTGAGTTTCTCGATGCGCGTCGCGTTCATCTGGGGAGCGCACGCGCCTCGCGTGCTTTTTTCGGCGCCTCGCCGAAAAGTTGTGGAAAGGAAGAAGCGCTCGGCGAGGGCGCCGAGCGCGGCACGCGAGGCGCGTGTGCTCCCCAGAATAAACCCGGCGCACTCACTTCTTGTGCGGCAACACGCTCTCGATCGCGTCCTTGAATGTTTGCTTGATGATGTGCCCGAGATGCGGATCGCCTTTCGCCATCGATTCCGTAAATTTTTTCGCTTCTTCGAAAGTGATGTGCGGCGGAAGCGTCGGCACTTCCGGATCGGTCATCGCTTCGTAAACGACCGGACGTTTTGCGGCGAGCGCCTGCTCCCAGGCCGGACCGATCTCTTCGGTTTTATCGACGCGAATGCCGGTGAGTCCGAGCATTTCCGCGTAACGCGAGAAGGCGAAATCGGGAACGGTTTGCGAAACGATATATTTCGGATCGCCTGCCATGACGCGTTGTTCCCACGTCACCTGATTCAGATCGCGATTCGCCAGCACCATGATGATCAGGCGCGGGTCGCTCCATTCTTTCCAGTAATGCGCGATAGTGATGAGACCATTGATGCCGTTCATTAACATTGCGCCGTCGCCGACCAGCGCGATGACCGGTCGATCGGGAAACGCAAACTTTGCGCCGATCGCATACGGCACGCCGGGCCCCATCGTCGCAAGATTTCCCGAGAGCGACGCCATCATTCCGCGTCGCACTTTCAAATCGCGCGCGAACCAATTCGCGGCGGAGCCCGAATCGGAAGAGAGAATGCAATTGTCCGGCAGGCGCGATGAAAGTTCCCAGAAAACGCGCTGCGGATTGATCGGGCTCGCGTCATTCATGGCGCGCGCTTCGAGCACTTTCCACCACTCGACGATGTTCGCTTCGATCTTCTCGCACCAGGCGCGATCCTGTTTGCGATCAAGCAACGGAACAAGCGCGCGCAACGTTTCCGCGCTGTCGCCGACGAGATTGATTTCGGTCGGATAACGAATGCTGAGCATTTTCGGATCGATATCGATCTGGACGCCGCGGGCCTGACCTTCCTTCGGCAAAAATTCCGAATAAGGAAAACTGGAACCGACCATGAGCAGCGTGTCGCACTCCGTCATCATGTCCCAGCTCGGTTTGCTGCCTAACAAACCAATCGGCCCGGTGCAAAATGGCAGATCGTCAGGCAGAACCGCTTTGCCTAACAAGGCTTTCGCGACGCCCGCGCCAAGAATGTTCGCGACCTCGATGACTTCATCCGTGGCCTGCAACGCGCCCGCTCCGACGAGCATCGCAACTTTTTGCCCGGAATTGAGAATGTCAGCTGCGCGCCGCAAATCTTTATCCGCGGGAATAATACGCGGAGCGGAATAGCCGACACCCGAATGCACCGTGCCGTGTTTGCGCGGCGGCGTTTCCACCGCAGGCATTTCCTGCACGTCGTTTGGAATGATGATGCAGGTGACGGTGCGTTCGGCTTGCGCGATGCGAATGGCGCGATCGACCAGATGTCGAATTTGCGCAGGCGTCGAAGCCATGTGCACATATTCGTGCGCGACGTCTTTGAAGAGCGTGATGAGATCGACTTCCTGCTGATAATCGCCGCCGAGCGCGGCGCGCGCCTGTTGCCCAACGATCGCGACAACGGACTGATGATCCATCTTCGCGTCGTAAAGTCCGTTGAGAAGATGAATCGCGCCGGGTCCCGATGTAGCCAGACAGATTCCGACTTCGCCAGTGAATTTCGAATGCGCACACGCCATGAACGCCGCCATTTCTTCGTGGCGCACCTGGACGTAATCGACCGCGTCGCCCGCGCGATCGATCGCGCCGATGATGCCGTTAATTCCGTCGCCCGGGTAACCGTAGATGCGTTTCAGCCCCCATTCGGTGATGCGCTTGATGAGAAAATCGCTGGTTGTTTCAGTCATAACTCGTTAGGTTCTGGTTCGCTGGTCATCCCGAACGAAGTGAGGGACCTCACGAATTTCTCGCGATGTCATTTCGGACAGCGTGGCCGAGCGGTTCGTCGTGAGGTTCTTCGCTGCGCTTAGGATGACAGGAGATGGATGCGTTTTCATCGGTCGTTAGTCCACGGGGTAGGCGATCGTGCTCAGAAGTGCGTTTTCGGCCTGACGCGAATCGAGCCGCGTGTGCTGCACGACGATCGGCACGTCCGACTCGATCACGCTCGAATACGGCGTGTCGCGCGGAATTTTTTCCGGATCTTCGAAATTGTTGAAGCGAAGATGTTTTGTTCGCTGCGCCGGAACATCGAACCGAAACGGACCCACCGGTGCGCGATCTTCAAAGAAAATCGTGATCGCAATTTTCGCGTCGCTGTTCGATGCGTTGAGAATGCAGCACGCTTCGTGACTGGTCATCGCGGGCGCGGGGCCGGTGCTTTTGCCGGGAATATAACCTTCAGCAATTGCCCATTTTTTTTGTCCCACTTCGCCCATAACAAGAAAAGCCCACAATACGAACGGCGCGGAAGGCCGAGACGGATTTCAAAAAAATCCGGATTGTTAACGCTCCTCTTAAAAAACTGACAGGTCACGCTACCATCAGTTCAAAATTCGCTGCGACGCGGGAATTTCTCGCGCGCACATGCCGGAGGGACGCGCTTCCGCGCGTCCGCGGACATGCAGAAGCATGTCCCTCCGCGAATTTACTCGCGAATCCAGCGCTCCGCTTCGGCCAGCTGCGATGAATCGAAATATTTCACATCGTCGCGCACAAAAAACGAACCCGAGCTTCATCAGCCACTTTTGCCACGCTTTCTCACCGACGGCGGCCACCTTTTCGACCTTGCTCGCGTGCGTCGTGTCGAAATGCAGATCGTCCCAGGCTGCGCCGGGTTCCCAGCCGTGAAAATTTTCCATGATGAAGAGCATTCGCATGGAGCCGTGCCGCGCAATCACCTGTTCCCAACTCGGGATGAGCGCGTTGTAGTCTTCCTGCGTCAGTTTTCCACTGACGATGACACGAATGAGATTCCCTTCTTCGGGAATTATTTTGTGCATTCCATCAAACAAATCGCGCGCGACGGGTGTCTGGGTTGTGTGCAACCAATGCGCAACGACTCAACGATTCATCTCGCATGAACAAAAGACGCGTTGTTGTTATTACTGGAGCTTCGGCCGGTGTCGGCCGAGCGACGGCGCAGGCGTTTGCGCGTGAAGGCGCATCCATCGGTTTGATCGCGCGCGGTCGCGCCGGATTGGAAGGCGCGCGACGGGATGTCGAGGCGCTGGGCGGCCGCGCGCTCGTTTTGCCACTCGACGTGGCGGACGCGCCGGCAATCGAAAACGCAGCAAACGAAGTCGAAAACTCGTTAGGCGAAATCGACGTCTGGGTGAATGTCGCGATGGCTTCCGTCTTTTCGCCAGTGAAGGAGATGACGGCGGAAGAATTCAAACGCGTCACGGAAGTGACGTATCTCGGATATGTTTACGGAACGCTCGCGGCGTTGAAGCGCATGCTGCCACGCGATCGTGGCGCAATCATTCAAGTCGGTTCCGCTCTCGCTTATCGCGGCATTCCGCTGCAGTCCGCGTATTGCGCGGCGAAACACGCGATCCAGGGTTTTTGCGATTCGCTGCGTTGCGAATTGCTGCACGACAAAAGCAACGTGCGCCTGACCATGATCCAAATGCCGGCGTTGAACACGCCGCAATTTAGCTGGGTGAAAAGCCGATTGCCGCGGAAAGCGCAACCTGTTCCGCCCATTTTCGAACCGGAAGTTGCCGCGCGCGCGATTGTCTTCGCCTCGCACCGGTCACGACGCGAAATTTATGTTGGGATGCCGACGGTGGAAGCAATCGTCGGCGACAAAATCGCGCCGGGCCTGCTCGATCATTATCTCGCGCGCACCTGTTTCGACGCGCAACAAACGAGCGAAGCGGAAGATGCCAATCGGCCAAACAATTTGTGGGAAGCTGTCGACGCGGCGAAGGATCACGGCGCACACGGGAGATTTGATGCGCGAGCGAGCGATTCCAGTCGCGCAACTCTGGGCGACAATGCACCGGCCGTGGGTCGCGGCCGGTTTGGTTTTCCTGTTCGGGGCGATGTTAAGCGGGTGGTTAGGCTCGAGGGAAAGCTAATGTGGGAGCGGCCTTAGTGCCGCGATTAGGCAACTTTGTCGTCGGGGCACTGAGGCCCCTCCCACATTATCCTGCGACGGCGCGACCGACGGTACCGCCCTACCAAGTCATCCCTCGTATCGCGGCGCCTTCGAATGTTTGTTAGGCAAAGATAATTTTTCAGCTAAGCGATTCGCGGTGTTGACGAGAGCCACGTGTGAAAATGCCTGGGGGAAATTGCCGAGCTGACGTTTCGCTTTCGGGTCGTACTCTTCCGCGAGCAAACCGAGGTCGCTGCGGACTTCGAGAAGGCGCTCGAAGAGTTCGCGCGCTTCTTTTTTTCGACCGAGCAGATGCAAACAATCGGCCAACCAAAAACTGCATGGCAGAAAAACGCCTTCGGATCCCGGGAGACCATCGACATTTTTCTCCTCCGGCCGGTAGCGCAAAACAAATCCGTCCTCAATTAATTCGCGTTCGACCGCTTCGACAGTGGACCGCACGCGCGGGTCATGGCATGGCAGAAATCCCATGATCGGCATGAGCAGGATGCTCGCGTCCATTTCGTCCGAGCCATAGTACTGCGTGAACGCTTTCTTCTCCGCATTGTAGGCGCACTGGCAGACTTCGCGATGGATCGCGTCACGCGCGCTTGTCCATCTCTTCAACTGATGATTGGCCGGAAAACCACTCTCCTCGACCAGGCGCACGGCGCGATCGAATGCCAGCCACGCCATCATTTTCGAATGCGTGAATTGCCGACGCCCGCCGCGCACTTCCCAAATCCCTTCGTCCGGCTCGCGCCATTTCGTTTCCAAGTACTCCAGTAACGCAACCTGCAAACGCCAATCCGGCTCGGTGATTTTGATTCCGGCGTGGTGAGCCTGGAAAAGCGAGCCGACAATTTCGCCGAAAACGTCGAGCTGAAACTGTTGCGTGGCCGCGTTGCCGATGCGCACTGGCTTTGAACCTTCGTATCCGCCTAACCAGGGAACTTCATGCTCCTCGAGACGACGCTCGCCGCGCACAGCATAGAGCGTCTGCATCTGCGAAGGACTTCCGGCGATCGCGCGTAGCAACCATTCGCGCCAGCTTTTCGCTTCTTCGAGATAACCGAGATTAACGAGGGCAAAAAGCGTGAAGGTCGCATCACGCAACCAGCAGTAGCGATAGTCCCAGTTGCGCACACCGCCGATCAGTTCCGGCAGCGAAGTCGTTGCCGCCGCGACAATGCCGCCGGTCGGCGCGTAAGTCAGACCTTTGAGCGTGATGAGCGAGCGGATGACTGCTTCTTCCCACGGTCCTTTATGATCACAACGCAGCGACCATTCGCTCCAAAATTTCTCCGTGTCGCGCAACGCGTGCTCCGCATGAATTGGCTTCGGTGGGGCCGAGTGCGAAGGAAACCACGTCAGGACAAAAGGAATGCGTTCGCCTTGCGCGACGGTAAATTCCGCGACCGTCGTCATGTCTTTGCCCTGCGTTTTGATCGAGGTGCGCAGAATCAAACCATCCGGACCGGCGATCGCTTCGAGGCCACCGTGCGCCTTTCGCACCCAGGGAATAATCGAGCCATAATCAAAACGGATGATGAGCTGCATCCGCATGCTCACGCTGCCGCGCACGCCTTCGATGATGCGAACAATGTCGGGGTTTTCGCCACGCGGCGGCATGAAATCGATCACGCGCACTGCGCCTTTCGCAGTTTCAATTTCGGTTTCGAGAATCAACGTATTGCGGCGATAACGACGACGGACTGCTTTTACCTCTTCGTTAGGCGCAAATTTCCAGCGGCCATTGTGCTCGTTGCCTAACAAAGCGGCGAAACACGCTCCCGAGTCGAACCGCGGAAAACAAAGCCAGTCCACACATCCGTCGCGACTGACGAGCGCACCGGTCTGCGTGTCGCTCAGGAATGCATAATCTTCGATCAAAGCGGTTCGGCTTTTCATAACGAGGAATTTTGAACGCGTAGCGGCGGCAGTGCGTCAGTAATAGAGAAAGTTATTTCGCCGGAGCAAAACAATTGATGCACCGGTTAGGGCGTTAGCAGAGGGAATCGAATAATTTTCTCCGGCTGGTTTTCCGAGCGGCGCCTCGACCGGAAAACAGAAAGGAAAAATAAATGAGACATTTTGTTCGAACAACCGTCGCCTGCAGCGCAATTTTGGCACTGACATCATTCAAATTATCGGCTGCGCCGCCAACACCGCCGGCGCCCTCGCCTGCGACATCGCCTTTCGCTGATGTCGATTTGCACATGCGCCAGCTTGATTCGCAGCTGGACAACGTTTTTACGAACACGTTTCGCAATTTCGGTAACTGGTTCGATCAATCGATGCTCTCCGCCTCCGTTGATCTGCGCGACCAGAAGGACAAGTACGTCGCGCGTGTTTATCTGCCCGGCGGGGAGGACACCTCGAAGGTGGACGCGCGCGTTGAAAATGGCGCCTTGCATATCACGGCCGAGGGCGAGCAGGCGAAAAACGGCGCCGCATCAACGGAGCGTTTCGAGCAGGTCCTGAGTCTGCCCGGCCCGGTGCAGAGCGACAAAATGCATGTTGACCGCAAACAAAATCTTGTCGTCATCACGTTACCAAAAGCTGCCGGAACGAATGCGGCAAAAACAACCGCGTCGACCATGCCATCAACAAACGCAGCGCCGGTAGTAACGAACTGGGACCAGTCGATCGTGAATGAAATGGCGCGGATGCAGGGACGCATGGACCAGATTGTGCAAGACGCGTTCCCTAACGACTTCATGAAGGGCTCGAGTCCGCTCAATGTTGGTTCGGCCGTGAACGTGGAAGACGCCAAAGACAATTATGTCGTGCGCTTTTATCTGCCCGATCGCGATCTCGAGAATGTGAATGTGAAGCTCGAGAATGGTCAGCTACGTCTCAGCGCGAAACAGCGAAGCGAAAAGAAGAGCGCAAACGCGTCGTCAGAGAGTTACGCGCAGTATCAGCAAATGATTACCATGCCCGGTCCGGTGAAAGATCAGGGCATGAAGATTGACCGCAAGGGGTCGACGATCGTTGTCACGGTGCCGAAAGCTTGAGGTAGAGGCGTAGGCACGACCGCTTCTACTTCGAGTCGGCCAGAGCAGCAATTTTATCGCTCGTTAGGCGGAAAATGGTCCATTCCTCATTGGGCGCAGCGTCGAGCGAGCGATAAAATTTTATCGCCGGCTCGTTCCAATCGAGGACGGCCCACTCCATCCGCCCGCAACCGCGATCGCGCGCAATCTTCGCCAGATGCACGAGCAGCGCGCGCCCATAACCTTTGCCGCGCGAATCCGGCCTAACGAATAAATCTTCGAGATAAAGTCCGCGCCGGCCGAGCCAGGTCGAGAAATTGTGGAAGAAGACAGCGAAGCCGACGGCGTTCCCGCCTTCCATTGCGAGCACGACTTCGGCCGACGGTTTTTCGCCGAATAAAACCTCGCGCAATCCTTCTTCGGTCGCGACGACATCGTTCGGCGCGCGTTCGTATTCGGCCAGATCGCGAATCAATCCGAGGATGATCGGAACATCTGCGATTGTGGCCGGGCGAATAGCAAATGATTTAGCGGGCTGGTTCATTCGCATTACGTGATCGCGTCAGCCGATAAATTGCAAATCGTGGTGTGACCTCGACCGGCTGCGCGGTGGCATTGAGGTATTCGCGAAACTCCTCGTAGTAATCGACCCACCAGCGCGTGCGAAACGGAAATACGAGGTAGGCCGCGCCACGGCTGCGCAGTTGTTCCAGGTTCGCGATCGCCTCCGCGCTGTCGCGCGGGAGATTATTCCAGATGCCGTTCTTCTCGAGAAAATGCCAGCCTTTGCGGTGCGCGTAGTAGAAGACAGTGGGATCGCCACCATCGGCTACGACAATTCTGGCATCCGCCGGTGTCATTTCCTGGATGCGTAACGCAACCTCGTACAAGTCCTCGGAAGCAGGAGTGTAATAGGCGGGCGTGTAACCCGCTGTAAGAGCAGCGAACAAGAGAACGATTAGCACCGCGAAAATTTGCCTAACGAATTGTGGATTGATTCGCGCCAGAATTTCAGCGCAGGCGACACCGGCGAAGACCGCGGCGATCGGAACAAGCGGCAGTTGATACCACGGATGCCGGTTCCCGTACCCGACGCAGAAGATGAAAAGGATCATGGCGAGAAACCACCAATGAAAAAGGCGCGCATCCTTTCCGCGTGGAGCGATGAGGACGCCGGCCAGCGCCAGCAACGATACAAGTGGCGTCAGCGTCTCGGTGAAGACGCGCCGGAAAATTCCGGCGTACCAAGCCGGGTGCATGAAGGCGAAACCGCCGGCGCCAAAGAAATGATTCGGATAATATTGCGCCGCGATCTGATGCGCATGCCAGTACCAGATCCCCGCCGGCACAAGGGCAATGGCTCCGAGAATCCAAAGGCGTATTTGCCTAACGAGTGAGATCCCGAAGCGTTGCCAGCCTAGATAGAGTAGAGGCAGACCGACGATCGCGCTTGTTCCCTTGACGAGAATCGCGAGGCTGAGCGCGACAGATGCGATCCAGCCAATCCGCCTCGCTCTCCTCATCACACCAGCGCAGGAAAAAATAAAGACCGGCGAGCGATAAAGTAAGCGACGGGAAATCCGGCATGAAGGCCCGGCTCGCGGCGATGCCAAGCGGCGCGAAGCTGTAAAAAAACAGCGCCCAAACGGCGACCGTTTCGTTGAAGATGCGCCGCGCCAGCAGATAAAAAAACGGCAGCGATACTGCAAAAAATAAAACCGTTTCCAGGCGTCCGAACCATTCGTGCACGCCCGCGATTTTATAGAAGAGCGCGACCGCAAAGGGCAGCAGCGGAAACTCCGTTCCCACGTAACCGGCGGCCTCTCCCGCCCAATCGATTTGCGGATAGGCGAAATGAAAACCGTTCTCGAAAAAATTCCGCGCGATGGCGGCGACATCGCTTTCCCGCCAGCTCCAGCGATCGATGAATGGCTGCGTTATCGCGACAAAACGAAGCGCAATGGCGCACAGGCCGATGGTCCACGCCAGACGCGTTGCCATTTTATTTGAGCCGGCCACGACTCGCGTCTTGACAAACGCTCGCATCAAAGTCAATCGAGTTACAAGTCTTCCGCTGCAAGCTTCTCGCCATGAGCAAAAAACGGCCGCTCTTTCGCCTGCCGCGTCCCGCACGTTTCATCGGAGTCATGTTTGCGATCGTTGCGCTGACGGTTCTCGGAATCGCCCATCACGATTTTGCTCAGGATGCGCCGTCGAGCATTGCCGTCGTCGACTATTCGAAATTGCTTCCGCTGTTGCCTGAACCTCCGGAGGGCTGGACGGCGGAGAAAGGCGAAGGCTCAACCGATGATTCCAGCGGCGCTGCGCTAAGCACCGCGCATCGCGATTACAAGAAAGGCGAAGCCGACAACGCGCCGATCACATCCATCAGCATTCTCGATTCAGCGGGAAATCCGGATTACGTAGCCACGACCGTTACTGGGTGGAAGGAGAGCAGCTCGACCCCGGAAGGCTATACGAAATCGGTCACGATCGATGGCAATCCCGCATACGAAACTTACGAAAACGAAAATAAACACGGCACACTCTCGGTCATGGTGGCGAAGCGCTTTCTTGTGCAAATCGAAAGCCAGGGCCAGGAAGCGAAAGAACTTCAGGAATGGGTGAAGCGGGTGGACTTGAAAAAGCTGGCGGAGATCAAGTAGCTCGCGATTCAGCCCATTATCGTCTGCTGTAGCCTAACGACTATTCGGTTCGCGTTGCATCGGAACGAACACGACCGGCAGGACCGCAGATTTCTTAAGTTCGTCGTTTTCTTTTTCGAAGAGATACAGCTCCTGTGCGAAGGATTCGCCCACCGGAATCATCATGCGCCCGCCCTCTTTCAGTTGCGCAATGAGCGGATCCGGCACGTGATCGATCGCACATGTCACAATAATCACGTCAAAGGACGCGTGCTCGGGCCAACCCTTGTAACCATCGCCCACTTTCACGTGAACGTTCCGGTAACCGAGTCGCTCCAGGAGTGCTTTCGCATTTTTTGCGAGCGGTTCGATGATTTCGATCGTGTAAACTTCCGCTACCAGTTCAGCTAAAATTGCAGCCTGATAACCGGAACCAGTGCCGACCTCGAGAATGCGATCAGTCGGTTTCGGTCGCAATTGTTCTGTCATGAACGCGACGATGTATGGTTGCGAGATGGTTTGATCGTGACCGATCGGGAGCGGGCCATCCCTGTAGCTTTCATTGCGCAGTTCTGCCGGGACAAATTCCTCGCGCGGAACTTTGCGCATCGCCGCCAGCACGCGCGGATCATGGATGCCGCGCCTAACGAGTTGCTCGTTAACCATGCGTTCGCGCTCGGCCGCGAAATCGCTTCTCGCATGCGGCGCTCGGATCTGGTCGCAGCCAGCGATAAGGACCGCGGCAGCGATCAGCCATTGCGAAACTTTTCCCACCCGACACATTCTTTCATTCCGGGCGACTTGTCATTCCGAGCGAAGTCGAGGAATCTCTCTTTCCCAATGGAGCAGGAACGCAAAACTTTAGAGCAGCGCGCGCAAATGACGGACATCGAAAGGCTTCGTCATTCGGCGGCACATGTCCTTGCAACAGCGATTTTGAAAATTTGGCCTGAGGCGCAATTCGCCGCCGGACCGCCGGTCGAGAACGGTTTCTACTACGACGTCGAACTGCCGCATCGCATCTCGCCCGAGGATTTCGAGAAGATCGAGGCGGAGATGAAGAAGGAAGTCAAAGCCAACCATCCGTTCGAGCGCGTTGAAGTTTCGCGCGATGAAGCCCTCGCCATGGCGAAACGTGGCGAACTTGGTGCCCTTGGTGCGAGACCTGAGCCGAGCAAATTCAAGCTCGACATCATCGAGAACATTCCGCCTGACGAATCGATCTCGCTCTATCGCAACGGCGATTTCCTCGATCTTTGCGCCGGACCGCACGTCATGCGCACGGGAAACATCGGCGCCTTTCGCCTAACGAATGTGGCGAGCGCGTATTACAAAGGCGACGAAAAGAACCCGCAGCTCCAGCGCATCTACGGCACCGCGTTCAAGAACAAAACGCAGCTCGACGAATACTTCGCAATGCTTGAGGAAGCGAAGAAGCGCGATCATCGCAAGCTCGGCAAGGAACTGGAGATTTTTGTTCTGGACGATGATGTCGGCCCCGGCTTGCCGCATGTGGCTGCCGCGCGGCGCCGCCATGATCGAAGAACTGGAGAAGCTCGCGAAAGAAACCGAGTTCGCCGCGGGCTATGTGCGCGTGCGCACGCCGCATATCGCGCGCGAGAGTCTCTATGAAAAGAGCGGCCACCTTCCTTACTACGAAGACTCGATGTTTCCGCCGATGGAACTTGTTGAGGACAGGCAGCGAAAGACGCGGCCTGACAAAGCCCTGAGCAAAGAGTCCGCGAAACTCGCGAGCAAAGAATTGGTTTAAGCAGTTATTCCCGGACGAAGAATCTTTCTCGTCAGAGCTCGAAGCGGGAAATAGACCTCGGTCGAAATTCTGGACGACCAACTGCGAACACTCGACACCCGATCAGGCGGAGGCCGTAAAAGTTAATCTGCTGCACATCGGATGCCATCGAATCATGCTGGCGGACGGAGCTACACAGCCGGATCGCTACTACCTCAAAGCGATGAACTGCCCGCATCATCACAAATTGTTTGCGGCGGTGCCGCGCAGTTATCGCGATCTGCCGCTGCGATTCGCGGAGTACGGAACGTGTTATCGCTACGAGCAGAGCGGTGAGCTGTTCGGACTCATGCGCGTGCGTTCGATGCAGATGAACGACGCGCATCTCTACATGACGCCGGAACAGTTCGAGACGGAATTCAACGCCGTAAACGAAATGTATCTGAAATATTTCAAACTCTTCGGAATCGAGAAGTATCTGATGCGTTTCTCGACGCACGATCCGGCGAAGCTGGGACAAAAGTTCGTCGATGAACCGGAGCTTTGGAAAAAGACAGAGGACATGACGCGCAATGTTCTAAAGAATTCAGGCATTAATTATGTGGAAGTGCCGAACGAAGCGGCCTTTTATGGACCGAAGATCGACGTGCAGGCGTGGAGCGTGATTGGCCGCGAATTTTCCATCGCCACGAACCAGGTCGATTTCGCGCAACCGCGCCGATTCGATCTCGTTTATCGCGATCGCGACAACGTCGACAAGACGCCGCTCTGCATCCACCGCGCGCCGCTCGGCACGCACGAACGTTTCATCGGATTCCTGATCGAACATTACGCCGGCAATTTCCCGCTCTGGTTGTCGCCCGAACAGGTTCGCATTCTGCCGATCGGTGACGAAGCGCCGCTGCTTGATTACGCGCGCTCGATTTTGAAAGAGCTGCGCGCGCAGCAGGTCCGCGCCGAGATCGACGAATCGACCGACAAGATCAACGGCAAGATCCAACGCGCCGAGCAAATGAAAGTGCACACCATGTTCGTCATCGGAAAACGCGACATGGAAGCGAACGCGATCAGCGTGCGCGTGCACGGCAAAGGCAATCTTGGCGCAAAACCGCGCGCCGAAGTCATTGCCGACATTTTGTCTTCGATTAAAGAACGGCGTCCGTAACGCGACTGCCGCTCCTGTCGCGCTCACGTTGCGTGTCGCTGTAATATCGGCCGCAGCGGATCCGCATCCGATCGTTAATTGGAGACCGGCTACTTTTTGGCATCTGAGCCGCGGATAAATTCGCGAGAGGTCCGGATAATTGAGCACATCGCCAGCCACTGAGAGACAAGATTCAGTTCGAATGGAACGGGCCGTGCTACCTAACGAATCCGAATGCTCAGCCCGGGAAAAGATATCAGGTCGACAGCGGCCCATTCGCAAACTGCCACACGGTTTGTCGGATCGCTTCGTCGAATCCCTCCCGGCTAGCCTATGCCATCTGCTCAGGGCGTTAAGGTCCGCCGGGTGCGGGATCGGAGTCGGAAGAAATATCCGCCGGCGCCGCCGAAGAAAGTTTTACCCGAGCTAATCGGCGCGGGCGGTGTCAGTCCGATCGGCACGGCGCAGCAAACATTGGCGCAGCTGCGCGAATCGATCGTCATTACCGACGCGGATTTCAAGCAATCCGGTCCGAAGATCGTTTATGTAAACGAAGCTTTTACCCGCCTGACCGGTTACCTCCCGCGGGAAGTGATTGGAAAAAATCCTCGCTATCCTGCAGGGACCGAAAACTGTCCTATTCACGCTCGAGACTTTGCGCGCTGATCTCCAAAAAGGACGGAAGTTCGAAGGCGAAGACATTGTTTATCGCAAAGACGGCTCGGAGTTTCACATGAGTTGGTATGTCGAGCCATTGCGTAACGACAAAGGCCGCATCGCCTATTTCGTCACAGTGCAGCGCGATGTGACGATGCAGCGCGAAGCACAAATTGCTTCGCTGCGCGAGGAACGGTTGCAGGGTATCGGCCTGCTCGCGCGCAGCATTGCGCACGATTTGAACAACATTCTCACCCCGATTCTCATGGGGAGCGATTTGCTCGATCGCAAAGTGGACGATCCCGACACGACCCAGCTCGCTGGCATGCTCGATCGCTCCGCCGATCGCGGCGCTGGATTGGTCAAACAACTGCTGGCACTGGCCCGTGGTCTCACCGCGGCAGGCAAAACGCTCGCGCGCGATGGCGGCGGTCGCTCCGTTCTGGTTGTCGACGACGAACTCGCGGTGACCGAAATGATGAAAGAGATTCTGGCCGGCGCTGGTTACAATGTCGCGACGGCAAATACGATGAACGATGCTTTGGCGCGGGCCGAGGATATGTTGCCTGATGCCATCGTGCTGGGTCTGCGCCTGGCTCGTTCGATGAACAATTCGCTGCTGATGGAATTTCGATCGCGCTTTCGCCACGCCTCACTCCTGGTCACGAGCGAGCTACCGCGCGACGAAATTCCAGAGATCGTTACCCAGACCAGCGCTGTGCTGCAAAAACCTTTCACCGTCGAAAATCTTCTCATCGCCGTGCACGACGTGCTCGCGCCGGAATTAATCGGAACCGATTAGCTTTTCGCCAGGTCAAACTTGACGGCTTTAAGCCGTCAAGTTTGCTGAGCGCACGACTTTGGTAGGACGTGGCGATTCGTTAGGCCGCTGCAGGTTCATTAAGCCACGCGATTCGTCGCGATAAAGCGTAGGCGGTGAGAAAATTTTCTTCGGCCATGCGAATGGTTGGCCGTTTCCTCTCCCTGAGGGAGAGGATTAAGGTGAGGGTCAAGTCGTTGTCCCACCGGGTTCGGCCCTCACCCTACCCTCTCCCACAGGGAGAGGGATCCGCGCATCGCATCGGCATAAATGCGACGCCGTTCAGACGCGCGTCGTCGTTACCAGAGCCGATTGCTTCTTAACGCGCGCACCGTAAACAAGAAATTTCACATGAAGACCATCGTGTTGCTGACTCTTTCCAATATTTTCATGAATCTCGCCTGGTATGCTCACTTGAAATTTCGCAACAGCGCGCTCTTCGTTGCGATCGTCGCAAGCTGGGGCATCGCGCTTTTCGAATACATCTTTCAAGTGCCGGCGAATCGCATCGGTTCGTATCAATGGACGGTGCCGCAATTGAAGATCCTGCAGGAATGCATCACACTCTTGGTCTTCACGGTTGTCGCTTTCGTTCTGTTTCGTTCTCCGATTCGCTGGAACTACTGCGTTTCCTATGCCCTCATCATCGGCGCGGTCTATTTCGCCTTTAAGTTTTAACTGCACATCGATCCATGAGTACGATCAGGGCTGTCGTTTTCGATCTCGATGGGACACTTGTCGATTCCAACGAGTTGCACGTCGAGTCGTGGGAACGCGCATTCCGGCACTTCGGCAAACGCTTTTCGATGGATCAATTACGGGAGCAGATCGGCAAAGGTTCGGATCAATATTTGCCCGAGTTTTTGACGGAAGAGGAAATCAAACGCTTCGGCAAAGAGCTGGATGAATATCGTTCCGAACTTTTCACAAGGGAATATCTGCCGCGCGTGAAACCGTTCCCAAAAGTGCGCGAGCTTTTTGAACGAATAAAGCGCGACGATAAACGCATCGCGCTCGCGACTTCGAGCAAGAAATCGGAAAGCAAAATTTACAAAAAGTTGCTGCACATCGAAGACCTGATCGACGCGGAGACCAGCGCGGACGACGCGGAGAAATCAAAACCGTGTCCCGACATTTTCGAAGCGGCGCTGCACGCGTTGAAGGATCCTTCGCCTAACGAGGTGATTGTGGTTGGCGATACACCCTTCGATGTGGAAGCAGCGGGCAAGATTGGCCTGAAGACAATTGTTGTGCTTTGCGGCGGTCGTCCCGAAGAAGCGCTACGCCGTGCCGGTGCGATTGCGATGTATCGCGATCCCGCCGATCTGCTCGCACACTACGAGAATTCAGCCATTGCACGGTAGGGCGCGACGGCCGGTCGCGCCAACAAATCGAAACGGACGCTAGCGACTCTCCACCCTTAATTCGTTAGGCTAACTTTTTTTCTTGCTGGCGCAACAGGGCCGTCGCGCCCTACCGTTTAGCCTGATTCAGCCGGCGCGCGGCGATACACCTCGAACACGCTGGTGTTAATCGCATCGGCGACGCGTTTGCAAAGATCCTGTAATCCGTTAGGCGGAGCCATTTCCAAAAAATGGGCGACAAGCGGATGTCTGAAGCCGTGACGCGGCCGATCGGGCGAAACCGGAGCGATTACGGCAACGGAGACGGCGTAGCCGGTGCCGCGACGTCTCTTCGATTCGACATTCACCGCGATGATCCGGATTTGATAATCCGCGCCATTGCCGACGAGATCGACGCCGCGTTGTGCAAGCTCGGCCACGAGATAATTGAAAATCTTCGTCTTGGCATCGTCCGGTCCGTTCACGGTCAGAGAAACTTTCACACGCTGCGCATTGGCAGAAGAAGCCAGCAGGGCAATGAACAAACTAACGAGGAACAACAATCGGGTCTGCATCGTCGTGCATGATATCGCGTTCATTGTTCTCGGCAAT
The DNA here is from genome assembly GCA_963737195.1 of uncultured Verrucomicrobiae bacterium. GTDB lineage: Bacteria > Verrucomicrobiota > Verrucomicrobiia > Chthoniobacterales > UBA10450 > JBBQFI01. The sequence goes on along the minus strand of CAVTRW010000014.1, from coordinate 146,787 downwards.
GATTCTAAGCGCGAAGCGTTCGGTTATTTTCTCTCAGTGAACCTCGCGCGTGACGGTTGACCCCGAGCCGCCAAAATGGAATGCGAAAGGAACAATCGCCTGATCGACTTCACCTGGACGACAACGCCATCGGTAGCACGCGTAGACCGCAGCATTATCCAGGTCCGCGTGCTTCGTGCTCTGAATAATCTTGACCACCTTCACACGGCCATTGTTATCGAACTTCATCCAGAAAACACCGTTTCCAAACTTGCGCATCATGCGGGCGGAATTGGGATAGACCGGCTGTTCCATGCTGATCATGTGACGCTTCAATTCCTTCTCCTGGACTGGATCGCGCGCGTCGTAGATTGCTTTGGCCCAGCTCGCTGGCACCACGGCGAGAACGACTGCAACAACGCAAACAAGCCTAACCATCAAGCCCGATATCCAATTATTTGGGTGGAAGTGACGGTTCGTGTTTTTCAATGCGACGCAGGTAGCGGTCTTCATTGACTCGTTTGATTAAAAATTTAATCACGGCGGCGGCAAAAGACGACGAAAGAATCGGTGAATGTCCTCGGCCGGATTTTGCGCCGGCCGTTTGTGCTGTGTCCGCTTGTGTTGACTTGGTTTGTCGCTGTCCGATGCCTTCTCCGTTTCGGTTGAATCTTCCGCGGCGGGACTGCCTTCCGGTGTTGTCGCATCATTCCGGACAATTGCGCCACGCTCGTGATAAATGTTGGTCTTATCGGTTCCGTCGAATGTGCATTTGGTAAGCGTCAATTCACTTTGCGGGCCTGCGCCTGCGCCAAAGATTTTATTTCCGCCAATGCGGCAATTATCGAGCGTAACGGACGCACGCCAGGACGATTTACCGCGGTAACCACTCAACACGCCGCGCGCGTTGTTCTGCACATCGCAATCCGAAGCTGTCAGCTCGCCGTTGGTGTAAGCGTAAAGTCCGTGATCGCGATTTGAGATGATCTTTGTCTTCGTCACTTTGAGATGCGAGTTCGCATCAATGACGACGAGGCCGTCGTTATTCTCGCGAACCTCAGAATCCGCCACGCTGGCGGAGGCGCCCGCGCAAACGCCCATCGCGGTAGAGTTGCCGACAAATTGCGTATGCTTGATTTCCGCGGTGCCACCCGGATCGGTCCGGTCGCCCACGACCAGACCCAAACCCTGCGAGCCGGAAATCTCCGAATCTTCCATCGTCAGTTTTCCGCCGCTCAGCACACTAACGCCGTAAGGCGCCGAGTTCGCAATGACCGTGTGCCGGACGACGGCGGCCGACGATTGACCAACAACAGAAATCGGAAGCGAACCAGCCGCGATCTGTTTCGGCTGGCGAAATCCATTCTGATTAAAATTGCAATCGGCCATTTCCAGATTACCGCCGTCGGTCACGAGAACGCCCGAACGATTCGACTCAAAGGTGTCACTCGTTAGGGCGGCATGCGCGGATGTGCGTACCACGATCAGTCCGACAACGCCGCCGGAAGATGCTCCGTTCTGTTTGAAAGAACTCTTCGTGAGATTGAGCGACCCGCCGTCTTGCACATTGATTCCGCCGTCGTTGTTCGTGAACTGGCAATCATCCGCGGTCAGTTGAGTTTTCTCGCCGGCGATCGTCATAATCGCGCCCTCGCTGTCGCCCATGCCGCTGTTATTCACGGCGCAGGAATGCAATTCGGCCGAAGCTCCACTCATCACGCTCAGTCCGATCTTTGAATTCGCGAACGAAGACTGTGTGAAGTTTCCCTTCGCATTCTGTTGTAATCGCACCGCCGCTCCCTGCGCCGTCGTGAAACTGGAACCGACAGCTTTGATCGAGGCGTTTCCTGCGGCAATCACGCCGATGCCCGTGTTCGATTGAATCTTGCACCCATCGAAATTCAACTCGGCTCCATCCGCGACAATGAGAGCCGGTAAATCGCCAATGCCGTTGCACAAAAACTGGACGTTGGTGAATGAGACGCCTTTCGCCATGATCACGGCGCACGACTTGCCTTCGCTTTGAATCATGACCTGCCCGCCAACTGGGGAATCGCCGACGATGTGAACCGGCTTGTTCAAAATTAAACTGCCCGGGTAAAGACCGGGCGGCACTTTGATTGTCGCGCCGGCGGCCGCATTCGCGATCTGCTCGGCGAAATTGTTACCGGGTCGCGTGGTTCCCTCGCCGCCGATTGTTTGCGAGCCGCCACCGCTGTGCGGCGGGATGACGACGATTGTTGTACCACCTTCCGTTTTGATGGAGGTCGTAGCGCTGGGTGACGGTTGCGGCTGCTCCTTATGCACTCCTTCGCTCCGTTTGGCTGAATGCCTAACGACAAATACGAGAACAACAAGTGCAAAAACTGCCACCGCCGTGACGGCGATTGCGCGCGGCTTGAGCGGAATGGGAATCGGGATCGGCGCGGGACGCGGCACGACCGGCTCGGCTTGCGGCAAATCCGCACCGGGTTCCGTTTGCTTCGGCAAAGGCGGCGGCGGCGCGACAGGGGCCGTGCCGCAATCGGGGCAATGGGTATGCTGTGTCGGATCGTAAACGCGACCGCAGGTGCAACGGATGCGCTTGCTCATGGCGTTGGTGTCGGCGACGGCTGCGCGCGTTCTCGCCGTAACCTTTCGATCTCGGCTCGCCTCTGGTCCACTGACTCGTTAGGCGTAGCCTGTTGGCCCTGGGTCCCGGCTCGTTCTTTCCGCAGGCGTTCCATTTCCATGCGTTGTTGATCGCCGCCGGCGGTGGGGATCGGCTGTTGGCCTTCGCGCTGTTTGCGCAGACGCTCGATCTCGGATCGACGCTGTTCCTCCGCTGAAACCGATGCAGTCGGGCTTGGCGCCGGCGATTGCCGCCGACGCCTTTCTTCCGCGTCTTTGCGCAGACGTTCAAGGAGAGCACGCCGTTGCTCTTCAGTTGCCGGAGCTGCGGTTGCGGTGATCGATGGCGATGGAACCGGCGTCGGTGTCGCTACGTTTTTCATCAGCTCCTTCCACTCGGTCTCACGCTCTGCTGTCGTTGCTTCCTTGAAGGTCAACTTATTATCGGCATCCACGACAAGCGTCCCTACAAACATCCAGTAGCGTTCGGGAGTCAGCGTCACCGATGGCAACGTGAAACTATTGGTTTTTCCGAAGTCACCAAACACTGCGGTTTGCAGCAGCGTAGGCACACGCGTGTTCACATCGCTGGCCAGTTTCAGGTAGACTTTAAAGTGCGCGTCCGCCGGCGCATCGCTCGTTACCCAGACGGTAACGCCGTGATTGGGAACAAATGCCATCTGATCGCTCGCCCAATTACTGAAGTTGCGCGGCTTGGTCGGGTCAAGCGGACCGTTAGCGGGCTTTCCGGTTGTCTCCGCAACCATGTCGTCGCGCAAATAGAGATCGATGTCCTGATTGAGATTGTTAGCCGATGCGACAACTAGGAACGGCTTCTTCTGCTTTAGCGTCTTGTCCTTTTTGTCGTTCGCAGCTTGCAAATCATTGTTTTTCTTCTGCAAGTCGTCGTTGTTCTTCTTCAACTCCTCGTTCTCAGTCGCGTAAGAATTGACCTGACCCTGAAGTTGTTTTACCTGCGCTTCGAGCTCCTGCAGTTTTTTCTTCAGCTCCTCGACCTTCGTCGGATCCGACAGATTATCGTTTTGCAGCCGGTCGATGTCTTTGAACAAATCGTTCGTCGCCTGTTGCTGTTCACGCAGACCGCCGCTGCCAGGAGGTTTGTAGTAGGGCAACGAGACAATCATCATGAAGCAGAAGGCCCCGAGCGCTCCGCACAAAATGTCGATGAGCGACATGTTGAAGATGTTGATCTCGCGCGGGCGGACTTTCATCGCATTCTCCCGTCACCGTCTTTGTTTCTTAGCTGCCGACATAGAGGCGGTTAATGAGATTGCGCAGCGTGTAATCGCCCGCCTTGTTCACGGCTGATTCTTCCTCCTGCTGAACCAGGTGAAGCAGAAAAACGAGAATGGCGCTCTCGACCAACGCCACCATCGTGCAATCGAAACCAACGCCGAGCGTTTTCGCTACCATTTTCAGATCAAGCGTTTGTCCCGGGTCGCCCGCGGCGGAAAGCGATGCGCCTAACGAGTAAACAGTGCCGATAAAACCGAGCGTCGGCACAACCCAGGCGATGAAACGCACCAGCCCGTAGCGCAAATCGACGCGATGGCTCATTAACTCGAGATGTTGGTTCATGACACCGGCCGCCTGTTCGACTGACGAACTCGATTGGAATTGCAGCACCGCGATGTTGATGAGTGACGGAACGAAACCATTCTCGTGATCGAACTGGCCGGCGACCCGCCGTCGGATCGGCCCCAGATCCTGCGAAACGAGAACCGTTTGATCGTCTTCCGGCAGAAAATGCTGTCGCAGAAAATTCTTTTCGCGGGAAGCGATTCGCCAGCGCACAAAAATTTCGCCAAGACCGATGAAAAACATGATGTGCATCAAATTTTGGATCGTGAGCGGATAGACGAAATGCTGCGATGGCTTGTCGAGAACAAGCACCGCGGCGCGCCCGGAAAGAATGAGTGACAAGAACGCGATGAAAAGCAGACCGCCGAGCGAGAACAACACGAGCGCGTGCGATCGCTTCGGTTTATCCCACAGTTGATTGAGAGAGTTTGCTGATGCGTCTGGTGGCGGGGCCTCGCGATTCATCAGAAAAATTCTGATTTAGGCGTCGTTGGGGAACAACAAAAATCCGCAAGCAAACGTGTCCCGAAAGCGGGATAAGGATATCCCGTTTTCGTAACCCGAAACTCACAGAAGCGGCTAACTTGTTTTTGTAAATGGCGATATACGAAGGAGAAAGGAATCGACAAGAGATGCTGGCATCCCCATTGCTAAAGAGAATGCCAGATCGCCTAACGACAACAGCTCGCATGGATAATTTGCTACAGGATTTGCGCTACGCCTTCCGGATGCTTTTCAAAAGTCCGGGGTTCACTTTGCTCGCCATCATCACCCTCGCGCTCGGCATCGGCGCCAACACCGCAATCTTCAGCGTGATTTATTCCGTATTACTGAAACCGCTGCCCTATCCGCAACCGGACCGCCTCGTTCTCCTCCGCGAAAAAGTTATGGGCATGTTCGAGACTGGCTCCGTCGCTTATCCAAACTATCTCGATTGGCGCGCAGCGCAGCGTTCCTGCACCGACATCGCGTTGTATCGCAATCAGGGATTTAATCTTTCCGCACAGGGCGAAGGTGAACCGGAACGAGTGCGCGGTGTGCGGGTGACGGCAAATATTCTTTCCGTGCTCGATCTCAAACCGAAACTCGGTCGCGGTTTCACTGACGCGGAAGATAAACCGGGCGCACCGCATGTCGCGATGATCGGCGATCAGTTGTGGAAAAAACGCTTTGGCGGAGCTCCGGATGTTCTCGGCAAGCGCGTCACGCTCAATGGCGTACCGACGGAAATCGTCGGCGTGCTCCCGCCGGAAATGCAATTGGCACGGGAAGCCCAGATTTTTGCGCCGCTCGCCGACCTGCGCGCCGATGCGAATATTCTCGAACGCGGCAATCACCCGGGGTTTAGCGGGCTCGGTCGATTGAAAAACGGCGTCATGCTGGAGCAGGCGCGCGCGGATTTCGACACCATCGCTCGCAATCTCGAAAAACAATATCCCGATCACAACACGGGACGCCGTGTGACGATAAGAACGTTGCTCGAAAGTTCCGTCGGCGATTATCGCAGCAACCTCTATGTGCTTTTCGGCGCGGTGACGTGCGTGCTGCTGATTGCGTGCGCAAACGTCGCCGGTCTTCTGCTCGCGCGCGGAACTTCGCGCCAGCGCGAACTCGGCGTGCGCGCGGCGTTAGGCGCAAGCCGGTTGCGACTCACGGCCCAACTGGTTACGGAAAGTCTGATTCTCGCCATCATCGGCGCGGCGGCCGGCGTCGTGCTCGCAGTGTGGGGACTCGATCTCATTGTTGCTTTGAGTCCGGCGGACGAGCTTCGCTTTCACAATATTCACATCAACCTGCTCGCGCTCGGTTTCACAATCGTGGTAGCGATCGCTGCCGGGTTGCTCGCCGGGCTCGGGCCGGCGTGGCGAGTTGCGAGCGCGGCGACGCCAGCACTCGCGTTGCGCGAAGGTGGACGCGGGAGCAGTGACGGCGCCGATCGGCAGCGCTTGCGCGCCGGATTGGTCGTTGCACAAGTGGCGCTCGCGCTTGTTCTATTAAGCGGCGCAGGCCTTTTGCTGAAAAGCTTCCGCGAAGTAAACCGTCTCTCCTATGGATTTAATCCCGATCAGTTGCTCGAAATGTCGATTGCGTTGCCGAAAGCACGCTACGGCGATGATGCGAAGATCGCGCAATTTTTCCGGCTCGTCCTGCAGCGCGTGCGCGCGCTGCCCGGTGTGGTCAGTGCCACGGCGGCGGAAAATATTCCCTTCGATGGCGACGAATGGGATTCCAGTTTTCATATCACCGGAACACCGGAAGCTGCGCCGGGGAAGGAACCTTCTTCTGAGGTAAGCGTGGTCTCGACCGATTACTTCAAAACGATGGGTATTACGTTGCTCCGCGGTCGTGTTTTCGGCGTGGAAGACAAGCCGGGAAGGGACTGGTCGGTTATCATCGATGATTCTTTCGCGAAACGTTTTTTCCCTAACCAGGACCCAATCGGCAAACACATTGATAACAATCAGACGCTCGATAAGAATCAGCCGCCGCTCACTGTTATCGGCGTGGTCGGACGTGTGCGAACGGAAGATCCGGCGGACTCGTTCGAAAAACTGAACATGCCTCAGATGTATTACTTCACCGAGCAACTCTCGCAGGCACAGCAGCTTCTGGTCGTTCGCTTCGCCTCAGGCGATCCAATGTCGTTCGCCGAAACGGTGAAACGCGAAGTCCTCGCCGTCGATCCGGACCAACCGGTTTCCGAAATCACGACGATGCGCCGCGCGATCTCGAATGATATGGCGTCGCGCCGCCTGACGATGACATTGGTCGGAACATTCGCCGGACTCGCGCTCACGCTCGCTGCGATCGGTTTGTTTGGCGTGATGGCCTTGCGCGTCACGCAACGCACACGCGAGATCGGAATTCGTCTCGCCCTCGGTGCGCAACGGCCGGATGTATTTCGCCTGATTATCGGAAATGGTTTGAAGCTCGTCGCGATCGGCGTCGCGATCGGTCTCGTTGCTTCGCTCGGCCTAACGAGACTGCTGTCCGGATTACTCTTCGGCGTCGGCGCGGGCGATCCACTGACATTTTGTTATGTCGTGCTCCTGCTCGGCGCTGTGGCGTTGCTGGCAAATTACTTGCCGGCGCGACGCGCCACCAAGGTCGATCCGATCGTCGCGTTGCACGAAGAATAAAATGCGATTCGCCTAAGCGCGATCGCTTTGTTGTGGCGCCATCAAGGAGCGGCGCTTTTCAAGCGCCGAACCAACCAAACGGCGATTTGGAAATCGCCGCTCCTTGGCAGCTTCACTTGCAAAAAGTCTTCCGGAAAAGTTCAAGCCATTAGTGTGTTATCGAATGAATGATGGCGCCTAACTGCTTGTTTAACGGACCTCAAAATCGGGATCGATTGCCCGCCCTTGACCTTTGGCGATAAAGCTGCTGTCCTCTGCAAGCGCATTCCGCGGGATAACACGAATCAGGAGGGAGCCAAAATTCCATGGCAACAATCACGACGCCCAATCCGCCTAACGAGATGATCGATGAAAAACGGCGTCCCGAACTTACGGTTCGTGGCCTCATCGTGGGGGTGATCATCACTTTGGTCTTCACGGCCGCTAATGTTTACTTCGGCCTCAAGGCCGGACTGACTTTTTCGACATCAATTCCTGCGGCGGTTATTTCGATGGCGATCCTGCGCAGTTTCAAGAACGCGACAGTTCAGGAAAACAATATCGTGCAGACGGTCGCTTCAGCGGCGGGCACACTGTCATCGATCATCTTTGTGTTGCCGGGTTTGATCATGATCGGTTGGTGGACCGGTTTTCCGTTCTGGATCTCGTTCCTGATCTGCGCGCTCGGCGGCATTCTCGGTGTGATGTATTCGATCCCACTTCGGCGCGCGCTGGTGACGAATTCCGACCTGCCGTATCCCGAAGGCGTTGCCTGCGCGGAAGTGCTCAAGGTCGGCAGCACCGGCGATAAGGAACATGCAGCGGATATCGAACACGGACGCGCCGGTCTGCTTGCGGTCGTGTGGGGATCGATCGTCGCGGCGCTTTTCGCGATCATCGTTGCGACGCAAGTCTTCGCATCCGATGTCGCGCAAACATTTCGCATCGGCCGGCGCGGCGGGGTCAGCGGTTACGATTTTTCGCTCTCGTTCGCGCTCCTCGCCATCGGTCACCTGTGTGGGCTCTCCGTCGGCATCGCCATGCTCATCGGTGCTGGCATTGGCTGGGGCTGGCTGGTGCCGCATTACTCTGCATTAAGTGGCGACCTAACGACCGCCGCGGGTGTGCTCGCGCAAACGACCTGGAGTCAGAAAGTGCGATTCATCGGCGCCGGCGCAATCGGCGTTTCCGCCATCTGGACATTGCTCAAGCTGGTGAAACCGGTCGCAACCGGTCTGGCGGGCGCAATGGCGGCGTCGCGCGCACGCAAGGCCGGCAAGGCGGACACATTACCGATCACGGAGCGGGACATTCCGATTGGCATCGTCGGTCTCGTCACGTTGCTTTGCATGGTCCCGATCGGCTGGGTGCTCGGCTATTTCGCGAATACCAGCGGACTCGGCTCACATGTGACAACACTCGTGATCGGCGGCGTCTTCTATGTGTTTTTGATGAGCTTCTTCGTCTCGGCGGTTTGCGGTTACATGGCCGGCCTGATCGGTTCATCCAACAGCCCGCTTTCTGGAATCGGTATCCTCGTCGTGATCGGCGCGGCGGTCCTGCTCGTAATCGGCGTGAAACCTTACGTGGGGCCGGAAGCGACCAAGGCGCTGATGGCCTTCGCGCTTTTCACGACCGCAGTCATTTTCAACGTCGCCGCAATTGCGAACAATAACCTGCAGGATCTAAAGACCGGGCAGTTGGTCGAGGCGACTCCATGGAAACAGCAAGTCGCGCTCATCGTCGGTGTTCTCGCCGGTGCGGTCGTTATTCCGCCGGTGCTCAACCTCGTTAACCAAGCTTACGGTTTCGTCGGCGCGCCGGGTGCGTTGTTGCGACCGAACCCGTTGCCGGCGCCGCAAGCGGGCTTGATCTCATCGCTCGCCCAGGGCGTGATCGCCGCGAATATCGATTGGAGTTTGATCCGAATGGGCGCCTACATCGGCGTCGCCATCATCGTGGTCGACGCCATCCTGGGTAAGACGACGAAACACATGCGCATTCCCGCGCTGGCCGTCGGACTTGGCATTTATCTCCCGACGGCGAGCACGCTCATGATCGTGGTTGGCACGATCGTCGGATGGTTCTACGACCGCGGGGCCGATCGCACGAAAAATCCGGAAGGTACGAAGCAACTCGGCGTCCTCCTCGCCTCGGGTTTAATTGTCGGCGAAAGCATCATCGGCGTCATCATCTCCGCAATCGTCGTTTTCTCCGGAGTCGCCGCGCCACTCGCGCTCGTTAGGCCCGGATTTGCAACTCCGTCGATCATCCTGGGCGGAATTGCTTTCGTTGTGATTGCTTTCGTCCTTTATCGCTGGATCCTGCGCATGGGGACGCGGACGGCGAACGCCGGCGCGGGTCGTTAGGCAATCGCTCATGTCCAGCATTCATCATTCGCCTGACGCGAGAACCCGGAGGCTGGGGAGCGCACGCGCCCTCGCGTGCTGGCGATGACGCCCTCGTCATCGCGAACTTTTCTGCAAGCGCGGGGCGATTCCAAGATCGTTTCGGCGAGGCGCCGAAACCAGCACGCGAGGTGCGTGCGCTCCCCAGAATTCGCCGCTCCAGGCCGGAGTGCAGCGAACAAATTCGCATTTTGAAGATCGACCCACGCAATCCGCCTAACGAAATGCCGGATATCGTGGGCGCGAGACCGGAGAATCCGGTTCTCGCCAACTTCCGGCCGTTCATTCCGGCTAACATAAAGCTGCGCGAGTTTACGGTGCTTCCGGTCATCATCGGCACCCTGCTCGGGATCGTCTTCGGCGCCTCGTCGCTGTATCTCGTTCTCAAAGTCGGCGTCACGGTCAGTGCGTCGATTCCGGTGGCCGTCCTCGCGATCACTACCTTTCGCGTCCTCTCGAAATTCGGTCTGCGCGATTCGACCATTCTCGAGAACAACATCGTCCAGACTGCCGGCTCAGCGGGCGAATCAATCGCTTTCGGCCTCGGCGTAACGATGCCCGCGATCATGATCCTCGGATTCGACCTCGAGATCGTGCGCGTGATGCTGGTCGCGATTCTCGGGGGGTTGTTAGGCATTCTCATGATGATCCCCACCCGGCGCGCGCTCATCGTTCATCAACACGGATATCTGAAATATCCGGAAGGCACAGCCTGCGCCGAGGTCTTGAAAGCTGGAGCGTCGGCGGAATCACGCGAAGCTGCGCGTTCCGATGAGCGCAGCACGATCGCCGCGGATGAAGCCGTCAGCGGCGGCAAGGTGATCATCAGCGGTTTTGGCATCGGTTTCCTTTATTACGCCGCGCTCGAAATGCTGAAAGCGATGAAGGAAATCCCCGAGAAGATCTTTGCGAAACCTTTCCAGGGCGCGTCGATCTCGCTCGAGAACAATCCGGCGTTACTCGGCGTCGGTTACATCATCGGACCGCGAATCGCGGGGATGATGATGGGCGGCGGCGTCTTGTCGTATCTCGTTCTGATTCCTGCGATCAAATATTTCGGCTCGTTAGTCGCGGGCCCGGTTGCGCCGGAAACCGGTCACACGATCGCGGAGATGAGCGTCGATCAAATTCAGCACGGCTACATTCTTTATATCGGCGCCGGCGCCGTCGCGGCCGGCGGCATCATCAGTCTCATTCGTTCGCTGCCTTTGATCTGGCATGGATTAAAAGGCGGACTGGCCGACCTGCGTGCCGCGCGCACGGAGACAGCAACGGCCGCGCGCACCGATCAGGATCTCTCGATGAAATGGGTGATCGGCGGAATCATACTGCTGCTCGTGCTCATCATGATCGCGCCGCAACTCAATTTGCGCTTCAACTTGTTAGGCGCGCTCCTCATCGTCGGAATCGGATTTCTTTTTACCACCGTCTCGTCGCGTCTCACGGGGGAAGTTGGTTCTTCTTCGTGTCCAACTTCAGGCATCACAGTTGCGACGCTGCTCCTAACATGCCTCGTCTTTCTTATAGTCGGTTGGACGGCGCCGCCCTACTTTGTCACGGCGCTTTCGATTGGCGGTATCGTTTGCATCGCCTCCTCGAATGGCGGCACGACCTCGCAGGATCTGAAGACGGGATTCCTGATCGGCTCGACACCGAAGTATCAGCAAATCGCGATTCTCATCGGCACACTCGCGTCGTGCATCGTGATCGGGCCGATTCTGATGAAGCTGAACGAATCGGGCACGGTTTACATTCCAGTGGCCGGCAACAAAGATTTCACCTTCGCCTCCGCCTATCACGCGAATCCGGCCGACTTCGAAAAAGATTCGAGCGGCCGGCCGAAGCACGAGCGCCTCGCTGGCGCACAGGCAGGCGCCGACGCCACCGAGTATTTCGTTTTTCACAAAACCTCAACCGATAACGGACCGGCCGGTCGTTATCTGGTGAATGATCAGGGTTCGCCGGTCTATCTCGTCGATCCCGGCATCAACGGCATTTACGACAAGCGCCCCGACGGCTCGAGCGTGCAAAAGTTCACCGCCCCGAAGGCGACCTTGATGTCCTACATCATCAAAGGAATTCTCGGCGGCCAATTGCCGTGGGGACTTGTGCTGCTGGGCGTTTTCATCTCGATCGTGCTCGAACTTTCCGGGATTCCTTCGCTCGCTTTTGCCGTCGGCGTTTATCTTCCGATCTCGACTTCCGCGCCAGTTTGGGTCGGCGGTCTGATTCGCGGGTTCGTCGACAAATACACGCGTCGCAAGCACGCCGGCGCGAACTTCACCGAAGATCAACTCGTCGCGGAAGGCGACAAGAGCAACGGAGTCCTCTTGTCATCCGGTTACATCGCGGGTGGGACCCTGGCCGGAGTCGTTTTCGCGTTCATGAACATTCCGTTGAAAGACACCTTCGACACGATCGAAAAATGGGCCACCGCGCACAATCCATTTTTCGAAGGCCCGTCGCCGATCTGCTCGCAATGATTCCCTTCGTCGCGCTTAGCGTCCTGCTCTATCTCGTCGGGCGCGAGGCGCTTCTCGCGTCGAAGCGAAAATCCGGGTAGCGCACGCGTCTCGCGTGTTGGTTTCGGCGTCTCGCCGAAACAATCTTCCAGAAAAATCCGCGGTGGCGAGACGCCATCGCCAACACGCGAGACGCGTGCGCTACCCGGATTTCTTCCGCCACGCGAGATAAGCTGGGATTCCCGTCAGCACGATCACGACGCCGATGCCCGACGTTGTCGGCGCCAGCCACGCCAGGTCGATGATCAGCAGGCTGGCAATCGCAATGTAAATCATCGCGACCATTGGATAACCCCACGCGCGATAGGGCCGAGCCGCATTTGGCATTTTTTTTCGCAACACAATAACGGCGCCAACCATCAAGACGTAGAAAAGCAAATCGGCCGAAACAATGTACTCGAGCAACTGGGTATAGACGTTTCCGTAAGTGACATTGCCATCGGAGTGCCTAACGACCGTGCGCGGCAGAGTGAGAAATGCCGCCCATAATCCCTGGGTCGCGAGCGCGACCGCAGGTGCGTGATACTTGTTTGTCGTCGCGGCGCCGCGAAAAAAGAGTGCATCGCGCGCCATCGCGTAATAAACGCGCGCGCCGGCGAGGATCAGACCGTTATTGCAGCCAAAAGTTGAAATCATGATCGCGATCGCCATTGCGATCGTGCCGGGAGCGCCCAAGACCGCGCGCATGGCGGCGACGGCGACCCGATTTTGCGGCGCGTGTTGAATTTCCGGAAAGGAAAGCGTCGCGAGGTAGGCGATGTTAGCCAGCACGTAGAGTCCAACGACAATCGCGCAACCGATGAGCAACGAGCGCGGTAAATTCTTTCCCGGATTGCGCACTTCGCTTCCGGTAAAGGTGACGTTGTTCCAGGCCGTTTGTGCAAAAAGCGGACCCGTCATCGCTTTGCCTAACAAAACCGCAATTGCGAGCGCGCCAACGAGCGTGAGGCCAGGCTGCGCCACCTGTGGATTCCAACCATTCGCGAATGGATTCCACCAATCGGCGGAAAGCGCCGCGCAACCCGATTTCCAGCCTAACGAGACGCCGATCACGATCAAGGCAAGCAGCGCCGCCGTTTTAGCGAAGGTAAAAACATTCTGGACGAGTTTGCCAAGCTCGAGGCCGCGCGTGTTGCTCCAGGTTAATAAAAAGATGAGCAGCACGGCGACGAGTTGTTCGGTGGAAAGGCTGATCGCATAACCGCCGCCTACCCGGATGGGAGCGAGGAGATAATTTTCCGTGGCGATGGCCGGCGCGAGCACGCCAAGAAATTTTGCAAACGCGACCGCGACCGCCGCGATCGTTCCAGTTTGAATGACAAGAAAAATGGCCCAGCCGTACAGGAATCCGGTGGCGGGACCGAAGGCTTCGCGCAGAAAAATATACGGCCCGCCGGCACGCGGCATCATCGCGGCCAGTTCCGCGCAGCAAAGCGCACCCGTGATCGTGAGCACGCCAGCGATGATCCAGGTCAGCAACAAAAAGCCCGGCGCGCCGATCAGACGTGATGATTCCGCCGAGACGATGAAGATCCCGGACCCGATCATCGACCCGACAACGATCATCGTCGCGTCGAGCAAACCAAGGCCGCGGACGAGGCGAGGTTCTTCGGAATTAGCCCTCGCGTTCATGTCATGAATTCTGGGGAGCGCAGGCTGCCAGCCTGTGCTTTTCGGGAGCCTGCCGAAAAGAATATCGTCGGCAAGCTGCCGACGACCGCAGGCAAGCTGCCTGCGCTCCCCAGAACAGGAATTCGCCTAACGAGTCACTTTTTTTCACCTGTCGCGTGACGGTGCTGCGATCATTACTTGCTCACGCGTCAGACGCTCGCGCAGTTTTCGCACAAACTCGACCGCTTCCGGGTTATCGCCATGCACACAGATTGTCTCCGCGGTAACGGCAACATCGCTGCCGTCGATCGCGCGCACTTTCTGTTCCCGTAGCATTCGGATCACTCGCTCTGCTGCTTCAATCGGATCGCGCACAAATGCATCCGGCGAGGAACGCGAAACGAGAGTTCCGTCCGGCATGTAATTGCGATCCGCGAAAACTTCGCGCGCAACCTGCAATCCCCGCTCATTCGCGACGCACTCGAAAATTCCGCCCGGCGGCACGAACAAAATCAACTTTGCATCGAAAGTCGCCACTGCATTGACGATGATCTCCGACAGCGTCCGATCGCGCGCAGCCATATTATAAAGAGCGCCGTGCGCCTTCACGTGATTCATCTCCGCGCCAGCCGCGCGTGCCAGTGCCTGGAATGCACCGATCTGATATGCGATGACGGCCTGAAGCTCGTCCGGCGGCAATGTCATTTCACTGCGCCCAAAATTTGCGCGATCGGGAAAACTGGGATGCGCGCCGACCGCGACACCGCGCTTATGCGCTGCGCGGATGGAAGCGAGAACGGAAGTCGGATCACCGGCATGAAATCCGCAGGCGATATTGGCCGAGCTGACAAGGTCGAGAATTTCGTCGTCGTGTCCGGCGCCTTCACCAAGATCTGCATTGAGATCGACGGTAAGGTTCATGAATTTTTCAGGCTGAGACCGGTTCGGAAAATCGCAAGGTCGCGCTCGCGTCCAATCAACAACGAATGCGCTTCGCTCACTGAAATTTCGTGAAAACGTACATCATCGCTCGCGCGCAACTGCGCGGCGATGGGCAGATCGACGGTAATCACGTGCGCAATCTTCGGATAACCGCCAATTGTTTGGCAATCCCCTAACAAAAGAATCGGCTTGCCGTTTGGCGGAACCTGGATCGTTCCCGGCGCGACCCCTTCCGACAAAAGATCGTGCGTCCCATTTCGTTTCAGCTCGGGGCCGTCGAGGCGTGCCGCCATGCGATCGGCTTCAGCTGTCACGACAAATTTCGCAGTGGCAAATGCATGGTGCGCAGATTCGTCAAAAAGATTCCAATCGGATCCGCGAACAAAACGCAGCACGAGATCGCGACGCGCCGGAAGTGACCATTCCTTCTGCGCACTCCACGCCGAAATGCGCGAATCGCGCAGCGATTTCATCCGCTGTGTTGCGACGGCCGAAGACTCGTCCAGCGCTAATTCATCTTGGTCGCGCAACGCACGGCCCTCGAGTCCGCCAAACTCTGCGCGCAAATCTGTCGCGCGACTTCCAAGCACGATCGGCACATCAATTCCGCCAGAAATCGCGAGCCAGAGACGACAACCCTGCCCTGCGCCCTTGATCGCGACCTCTTCGTTAGGCGCGACACGACACGCATGTCCAGCCGGAATCAAACAATCGGCAATACGAACATCAAAGTCGCCACCGCACCACGCGATGAGGCGTTCATCGGCAAATTGCATCCGGGCATTTCCAAGCGCGACTTCGATCACGGCCGCTTGCTCATCATTACCGACCAGAATGTTGGCGACGCGCGCTGCAAATGGGTCGAGTGCGCCGCTGGTGCCTACACCAATCGCGCGATAACCGACGCGGCCGACATCCTGAATCGTCGACTGCGGCCCCGCGCGCAGGATTTGCACTGTCATTTGCCTAACAAGTCGAACTCGGCACGCGTGATCGAACGAAAGCGAACGCGATCGCCCGCTTGCAAAAGCGTGGGCTGTTTGCGACGAACATCAAACATTCGCAGCGGCGTTCGGCCGATGACGTTCCAGCCTCCGGGCGATCGAATCGGATAAACACCGGTCTGTTTTCCGCCGATCGCAATCGATCCGGCCGGAACTTCTGTGCGCGGCGACGTGCGGCGCGACGTCGCCAGTCTTGCATCGAGACCGCCAAGAAACGCAAATCCCGGCGTGAAACCAACGCAATGCACGTGATACTTTCCGGCGGCGTGCATCTGGATCGTTTCGTCGACGGAAAGGTTCGCGCGCTGCGCCACTTCCTCGAGATCGAATCCGAATTCCTGGTCATAACAGACCGGAATCTCCACCAGCCGGGAACTCGACTTCCGCGGCTTTCGTTTCGACGAGCCACGCAAAGTTGATTCGATTCTCGTTCTCAACCCGCCAATAATGTCGTCGCTTGGCGCGCCGGCGTCGACAACTCGAACGGGATCATAAAACAATGCGATCGTTGTGTAAGCCGGAACGAGCTCGACGAACCCGGGGATTTTGGCGATCTCCAATCGCCGCCGTGCGTCGAGAACAGTTTCGAGCGTTTGCTCCGGCACATTTTCAAAATCGCACGACAAACGAATGAGAAGCGCGTTATCGCCGAGCGGAACAATTTCCATGGCGCCCAGCTTCAAGCGTAGGCGTGATCCAACGCAAGTTAGAAACTTGCGCCACCTTTATCAGCGTATTATGCGAGGAGCGTGATCTGGATTGAACTAACTGCCATCAATCTCTTTTGCGCGATGCTTGCGTTTTGCGCCATGGCGCATGCGATCGCGCACTTGTGTTGGCGTAAGCGCGGCCTGTTTGGTGTGCTGCTCATGATTCTCGTCTCAGCGCAAATTTGGTTGGTGCCTCGAATTGCCAGCCGATACCTCTATGTAAAACAAATCACACCTTACTGGCTCTGGGCCGCGGATTGGATCATGACAGTATTCGGCGCGCTTTTCCTTTATCAATGCTGCATGAGTGATAGGGCCGAGCGATTCGATAATGCGCGCATGGATGGTCTCGGCGCGTTTGGTGTTTTTCGATGGGTTGTTCTCCCAATCGTTAGGCAAATATTGTTCGTGCTCGCACTTCTGAGCTTGTTGGCGAGTGGCGCCATATTTCTTGTCCAAGGCGTGGCCATGCAATCAATCGAGGCGCCGCTGCATGTCTACGCACCCAGTTTCGAGGTCTTGCTCACATCTTCCGCGCTCGCAGCGCTGCCGCTCTTCGCGATTTTCTTTCTCGCGAAAAAGCTTCTGCCGCCATCAAGGAGCGGTGCTTTTCAAAGCGCCGAAGAATAGCCGACGGACTGGAGCCCGCCGTTCCTTGATGGCTTCAACCGATTCAGCGCTCGCTTGTCGCGACTATCTCGATATCGACGACAACTTTGTCGCTGATCATCGAAATAGCTTCGACGCCGCCGCTGAATTGCGTTCCAAATTCGCGACGGCTTAATGGCGCTGTCGTCACTTCCCAACGCGTGGATTTTTCGTCTTTGTGCAGCAGTTTCACGTGCAACGTGATCGGTTTCGTCACGCCATGCATGGTGAAGTCCCCGAGGATATCGCCGGCATCCGGTCCGGTTTGTTTCACGCTCCCGGTCTTGAATGTGATCTCGGGAAACTTCGCGGCGTTAAAAAATTCCTCGCTGCACAAATGGGCATCGCGCTTGGCGATACCGGTATCGATGCTCTTGACCTGAATCGTCGCAGTGACCGACGACTTCTCCGGATGTTCGCGATCGACCTGAACCGTTCCACCAAATTCCTTGAAGCGGCCTCCGACTGCAGTGAACGCCTGTTTCACTTTGAAACCGATTCGTGAATGTGTCGGATCGATCTTGTAGGTCTCACTCGCGGAGACGGCGGTGAGTGGGGCGAGAACAATCAGCGCCCAGATCGTAAACAAAATTCGGATCGTGGTCATTAATTGGAATTCTCCAGTGGGCATGGCCCAGGTCAATCGGATTAGAGTGCCGTGGATATTCGGGTCATTCCGAGCGAAGCGAGGAACCTCGCGATGTCCGACTTCGTGAGATCCTTCGGCTAACGCTCAGGGTGACAGAGAGGAGATCGCTTTCCCGTCTCCCCGATCGGACGCCGATTTTATCGCTTTCAAAAGCGGCGTCCGCGAGAGCGGCAACCGGCCGAACAAATTTCCGAGCGCAAAGGCGGGATCGCTCTTCAGCACTTTGGTGTCGTGCACACCCGCAATGCGCGCCAGCTCCGCTTCGAAATGCGCCACCGCTTTCACGTTCGGATCGTTGTCGTTTAAATAGCCAAAGGCCCGTTGCAACAAGCTGAACAGCTCCGGCTCATGATGATCCGACTCGGTGCAAATCTCGATCAGCTCGACGAAATAAGCTGCCGTTTGTGTGCGCAAATGTGTTTTGCGAATACCGGCAAAAGGATTGCGCAACTCTACCTCGGTCAGGGTATGCAGATTCGATCGGCGGCTGCGCGCGATTTGGATTTCAGTCTCGAAAAACAAATCGAGCTTCCCCGCAAACGGACTGCGCGCGCGGCGCGCGCCTTTGGCCACGGTCTGGATGCAGCCTAACGACTCGGTGCACCAGGAGACGATCACGCTCGTATCGCTCAATTTTCGTTTGCGCAAAAGAATCGCGAGTGTGCTTTCCACCAGCCAATCGTAACCGCAGCCCGCGCACTGCGCCCGAGAAAATCCGCTACATCCAATCAGGCCAAGGGCGGCGAAAGCCTTGCGTTATGCCAGAACAAGAAACCATCGAACGAGCAGAAGAAGACGCGCGCGAAGGCAAATCAGCGTCGACGCAGGCGGGCGAATTTGTCCGCGAAGAAATGGAACATATCCGCGAAGGAAAACACGGGGCGCGATCGGCGAAACAGGCGATCGCCATCGGCTTATCCAAAGCGCGCCGTGCCGGAGTGAAATTGCCGCCGCCGAAAAAGGGGACGACTTCGAAGAGAACGAGGCGACAGGCAAAACGCGAACTCGCCAAAGGAAAGAGCCGCAAAAAACCGTCTCGCACACGATCGCGCGCGGCAAAACGCAGGCTAAAACATGAACCGCGTTCGGCGGCATCGCACCGAGCGTTGTCGCGCCAGGCACATGCAGCCGCGCGCCGTCGCAGCAAGGCGGATCGTTCACGCGCAGCGAAGAAAGCGGCGCAAACCCGCAAGCGACGTCGTTAGGCAAATGTAGCCACGGCACTTTGTCGCCGTGGTTGTGAAACCACGCGACAGAACAGGACGGCTACATTTCGCCGATGGAAAAGTAATCGAGAACAGCGAGAATTCCTTCCGATGGAAAAACGCAAAATCGGGTCGCTCGATGTTTCCGTCGTCGGCCTCGGTTGCAATAATTTCGGCTGGCGTATTGATGCCGCCGCAACGAAGCAGGTCGTCGACGCCGCGATCGATGCGGGCATAAACTTCTTCGACACGGCCGACATTTACGGCAAAGGACAGAGCGAAGAATTTCTCGGCCGCGCGCTCGGCTCGCGACGTGACAAGGTGTTGATCGCGACAAAGTTCGGAATGGAAGTGGACAAGAAGCGCAAAGGCGCGAAACCGGAATACGTCGCCCAAGCGCTGGAGGCGAGCTTGCAGCGACTCAAGACTGATCGGATCGATCTCTATCAGCTGCATCAACCGGATCCGGAGACGCCGATTGGCGAAACTCTCTATGCATTGAACGAATTGGTGCGCTCGGGCAAGGTGCGCGAAATTGGCTGTTCCAATTTTACGGTTGAGCAACTGCGCGAGGCCGAGATCGCTGCGATGAACGGCGCACATTTCGTCAGCGTGCAAAACGAATTCAGTCTCTTTCATCGCGAACCGGAAAAGGACATTTTAATCGACTGCGAACATGCGGGCATTGCGTTCCTGCCCTATTTCCCGCTCGCGAGCGGCTTGCTCACGGGAAAATATCGAAAAGGACAAGAGCCGCCGGAAGGTAGCCGCGCGAGCGAAGGGTTCGGTCCGAAAGTATTTACGCGAAAGAATCTCGCAATGGTCGAGAAGCTGATCGATTTTGCGCAGTCGCATAACCATACCATTCTTGAGCTGGCCTTCGGCTGGCTGCTGGCGCACAAACCCGTTGCATCTGTTATCGCGGGCGCAAGCAAGCCCGAGCAGGTAAAGACAAACGTGATGGAGGCAGACGGGTGGCGATTAACCGAACAGGAAATGGCGGAGATCGACAAGATTATACCGCCATCGAAGTAGCTAGCACTCGTTAGGCAAACTGCTTGTCATCCCGAGCGCAGCGAGGGACCTCACGAACTAATTGTTGACTTCACCACCGCGAAAACCAAACACGCGCCATCGCGCTGTTAATTACACCACTTGTAACTCGCGTGACCTTTTGACTAGTCGAGGGGTTCCTCGCTTCGCTCGGAATGACCCGCGAACTTAGATTGCGATTAGCTCGCTAAACTTCTCGAGATCGATGTTGCCCCCCGAAACAACGGCGACAATCGGCCCCTTACCGGCTTGCCCGGTGAGCGCCGCGGCAAGCGAGAGCGCGCCGGCTCCTTCGGAAATTACCCGCGTCTTTTCTGCCATCAAACGCATCGCTTTCCTAGTCTCGTCGAGACTAACGACAATGTAACCGTCAACTACCGGCTTCATTCGTTCCCACATGCGCGGAAACACGCTTTGTCCGCCCGCGCCGTCGACAAATGAGGCCTTCCAGTTTTCGAAAACCTGCGGCGAACCTTTTTCGAAAGATAACGCCGCCGGCGCAGCTGTCTCGGGTTCGGCTCCCCAGACCTTGATCTCCGGCTTCAATGCTTTCATGCCCGAGGCAACACCCGTGATAAGCCCGCCGCCGCCGATTGCAGCAATCACAGCGACCGTGTCCGGCGCATCCTCGAGAATCTCGAGCGCCATCGTTCCGTGTCCGGCAATGAAATTATGATCGTCAAAGGGATGGACAAAGGTTCCGTCGATGCCGGGAAACGCGCGCTCGTCCAAAGCCTGCCATGCTCGCTCGTAGGAAACGAGAAAGAGCTTTGCGCCTAACGAACGCATGCGGTCGAGTTTCGCTTTCGGCGCGGTCTCGATTGCGACCACCGCGCAAGGAACACCCGCCTGTCGCGCTGCATACGCCACACCCTGACCCGCATTTCCCGCGCTGATCGTCCACACTCCGCGCCGTCGTTCCTCATCCGATAACATTGCAACGGCGTTAGCGGCGCCGCGCAACTTGTAAGCGTTGATCGGCTGAAGATTCTCCAGCTTCAGTCGAATATCGGGAAAGTCTGGTCCCAACTCCAGACGAACAAGCGGCGTGCGCACAATCGTGCCAGCGATTCGCTTACGTGCTTCACGGATCTCATCGATCTTGATCGGACGGACAGGGTCGAGTGCGGCGGGCATCTGTTTCTCTCTAGAGCACCAAAGGCGTTCTGGCCAACAACATTTGTCGGTTAGAAATCCCGGCTATTTAATCAACAAGATCGGACGCCAGTTGTCTCATTAGAAACACTTACAACAATGAAAACAGTTCTCGCTCTTTGTCTGGTGACAGTTGCCTCATACTGCGCGTTCGCCGTGGACCAGAAGCCGATACCGAACCGCATGATCGATTACAATGGCTTCCTCCAGAACGCGTCGGCAGTTCAACAACTACGCGACCAGCATCGCATTTCGGAGCAGGAATTCATTCAGATGGCGGGCGAAACCGGGACGATCATCTTCGATGCCAGAAGTGACTCCAAATTCGCCATGCTTCACGTGAAGAATGCCAGGCACCTTTCGCTTCCCGACGTAACCGCAGCGGAGCTGGCAAAGATCATCCCCGATAATTCCACCAGAATCCTGATCTATTGTAACAACAACTTTGCGAACGAACCGCGAGCGCTGCCGGGCAAGGCTCCGGCCGCTTCGCTCAATCTCTACACTTTCAACACTCTCTACAGCTACGGATACAAAAACGTTTACGAGCTCGGTCCATTCATCGACATCAATCATTCGTCACTAACATTTGAAGGCTCGCTCGTTCAAAGTAAGTAAGTAGATCATGGCAGCATACATCATTGTCGAAATCGAAATAACGGATCCGGTTGGTTACGAAGAGTACAAGAACCAAGCCGGCGCGACCGTGGAAAAATACGGCGGAAAATACATCGTGCGCGGCGGCGCGGCCGAAACATTGGAAGGCGACTGGCATCCGAAGCGCATCGTCGTCCTGCAATTCGAAAACATGGCACGCGCAAAGGAATGGTTGAACTGCGAAGAGTATCGCGAGCCAAGAAAACTGCGCCATCGCACGGCAAAGACGAACATGATTGTGGTGGAAGGTGTTTGATTGACGACGCGACGCGCACACTTGAGACGAAAAATCTTGTTGTCCCTCTGAAGCAAATTTTATAATCGTCGCGCATATGCGACGATCCCCTCGGACGACGACAAGCTTAATCGAGTTAACGATAGCAATCGTGATCGTAGCGCTATTGCCTCGCGTGATAGACGCGCAAGGTTTCATATCCGGGTTGGATTCCGATGCGATTCAACGCAGCGGTGAGCGCACAACTGAGGAATTGCTGCGAAATCTTACCTTGGCGAATGCAAACGGAGTTCCGATTTCGAATAACGCCACCAATCCAACGCGCGGCGCGTCGTCAGTCTCACTTCGGGGGATGGATCCAGGCGATACTCTCGTTCTCATCAATCGAATGCGGATTGCGCCTTATCCTGTCGGCGCCGGTGTATCTTTCACACAACCTTTCGTTGATCTGTATTCGATCCCGTTGGCGGGAATCGAATACATTGGCGTCTTAGCGAGGGCAGCACCGCCATTTACGGCGCGAATGCGTCGCAGGCACAATAGACATTTCATTTCGCCGGGAGTTTCGCGGGGCGGAAGCTTCAGTCGAGTATGGCAACACACTAGATAAGGATTCGAGTGAATTTTCAGCGGCAGTGCTTTTCGGCGTTGGCGATGACAAAACAAACGTCAGCGGTTTCGTTGACTACTATCATCGCAATTCCATTTTCAACCGCGACCGCGGCTATTCATCCAGACCACCATTCCTTAGCACCAATTCCAGCCCGTTTAACTTACAGCTAAGCGATGCAGCAGTAGTCGGTGCAGGCGGAATTCCGGCAACGTTTGGTCCGCTGACTTTCGCGCACGCGCCGTTCTTTACGAACGGTCTCTCGCCGGCGGCCGACTACGTCTACACCGCCGCCCGCTCTTCATTGTTCAACTTCAATCAGTTCTCTGGTTCCTTTCCCGAATCCGAGCGCTACGGCGGCTATACAACCTTTAGTCACAAGATTTGCGACGATCAGTTGGTGATTTACGGCGATGGGTTCTACCAAAACGTAAAGACGAGAAACGAACTTGCGCCAGGTGCAACGGGTTCTTTCCAAAGCATCGGCCAACCTACAATCGCGATTCCACCTCACTCTCCGATCCTACCCGCCGCTGATCCGCCGGATACGCCCACTCATTTGGAAACGGGAGTGCCGGCGAATGCCTTCAATCCATTCAACCCGTTCAGCCAAATCATTTCCGGTGGCTCACGGGCGCGACTCGCTGATTTTGGTAATCGAATTTCTCGAAACGACACCGATACTTTCTTCTCTACAGTCGGCGTGAAGGGAGACAAACTTTTCGATGGCACCTGGGGGTACGATGCCGCGTTTCGCTATAGCCAGGTAAAGAACACTGAGATACGGAACGAAGTATCTGCCTCGCGTTTCAATCGCATTCTTAATGCAGCCGATCCTATCTTTGATCCGGCCTCATCAGAATTCATCGGCACAACAATTCCGTACAATCCTTTCGGAGATTATCGTGTCCCGATCGCCTCGAATGCTCCTTCGATCACTTTCGCCAGCGTCCAACCAAAGGAAGTAGACATTTCAAAGCTTGCCACCATCGACGTTAACATCTATACAACCCAACTTTTCAAACTGCCGGCCGGCGGCGTTGGCTTTGCTATCGGTGCTCAATTTCGTCGAGAAAGTCTTTCACAAGATCCAGACCTATTGGCGCTTGATCGAGATATCATTCAACAACCAACAAATTTTCTGACTGGAAGCGAAGCACTTCCTGTCACCAGCCCTAATCCAACCACTCACGGCGGCCGAAAGGTTGTCGCCTTTTATGCAGAGACCAGCATCCCGATCTTCAGTGGTGAAAACGCGGTTCCCGGTTTTCATGCTCTCGAGTTCAAAGCTGCGGGTCGCTTCGAAGCCTGGCTCAACAACGATACGAACGCGCTCGTGCCTGATCTGGGAATGCGTTGGGAACCGGTCGATGACTCGTTCGTAATTCGGGTAAATTGGCAGGAAGGTTTTCGCGAACCTTCCTTGCAGGACCTTTATCAAACTCCACAGTTTTCACTGTTCGTTCCCACATTTAGCGGGTTGGCTCTCACCACTCCGTTTGCGGTTAGGAGCAATCCCGATTTGCAGCCGGAAAAGTCGCGTAGTTTTAATGCTGGCTTCAGCTACTCGCCAAAATTTCTTCACGGGCTGACCCTCAGCGCCGATATCTTCGATGTTGAAGTGACGGGGCGAATCAATACAAACCCGGACATTACAGTAGTTGTCGATCGATTCATCACCGGAAGTCTCTTACCTGGAGACCTAGTGCTACTGGATCCATCCGGGACTTCAATCGCAGAAGTTCAAACGCTCTTTCGAAACGAGGGACGAGAGCAGTCGCGCGGAATCGATGTCGCCGCGGAATACGCGGTGAATACCGTTTTTGGTACAATCACAGCGCGGACAGAAGCGACCTATCTGGATTCATTTAGGTTTGCGGAAGACCCAAACGATCGCGCTGCAGAATTGAGTAATCGCGCCTCATCACCAATGAGCAACGACGGTTACATTAAATGGAAAACGCGCTCGGAGTTGGAGTGGCAGTGGAAAGGTTTTGATATCGTTGGCACCGTTCGTTACACAGATGGCTTTCGTGAACAGATGCTAAGTAGTGCCGATCTCGGGGGAACGATGCCCGGCAAGTTTCACTGGGTGGATGCGACTTGGGTTTTTGATGTGCAAGGTTCATATGAGCTAACTTTTCTCACTCCGGTTGAGTCGACGCCGATCGCGGGCTACTCGAAAAACGACAAAGAAGTTTTAAGAGGTAAAGACGGCAAAGCGATCGAGACCGGCCAAACGGCCAACTACTCCATGCCTTGCTGGAAGAACCTGCTCAACAACACAACGATAACTGTTGGTTGCAACAACGTGTTCGGCGAAGATCCGCCGCGTGCATTTGGTTTTGAGTTCGGCAATGCCACTAACTATCCGGGGGCTCTTTACGACGCCACCGGCAGATTCGTTTACGCTCGCCTGACGAAGAAGTTCTGATCTGCCAGCCTCGGTAAGATTACCCTGAATCGGCTAAGACTTGGAGTGTGGATCCTAAATCAGATCCAGACCCTCAATCTGCCACGAGCTAGCGGGGACGCTGTTGTAGCCTTAAAAGGCTTTCCTTTAATCCTTTTTGCGCCAATTCGAGGTTCGGATCGAGCTTCAGCGCTCTCTTGAAGGCTTCTGCTGCCTCCGGGTAGTGACCATACAAGTTCAAATATCGCCCTCGGTTAACGAGCATAGTCTTATAAGCAGGCAACACCTTGAGCGTCACGACATCGTCAGGCTCGAACTTTAGTGTTCCGTCAGCTAGCCCACGAGTCTCAACTTGAAGTGCGCCCGGATCGTGAAAACCGCGCTGTGTTTCCAGTTTAAAAGCCAGACCGTGCGGAACGAGCTGATATTCGCTGACCAGCCATCGAGCCAACTCCTTGTCTCGCTCGCCCGCTTGAAATACAACGTCGTTTGTAATGTAAACAGGCGCGATCTTGATTTCGTTTGTAACAAAGGAAACAAGCATACTCTGGAATTTCGATGCGATTCTCTGCGCTAGCATCGCGTCGTTCGCGTATGCCTTGGGATCGGCATCCCACTGTTCAAGTTCAGCGACAAAGCTGTCGACCTTCTCGCGCGATCGCTCAACTAATTCGGGATAGGCACGTTTAAGATAACCAAAATACCACAGGCGTCGCAGCAGATTGACATCGACAACTCTTACATCAGGGCGCAAGTGTTCTACTTCACGAGTATACAGCATGGGAGACGCAACTTGCCAGTCGAGTGTGAGCAACAGACTACCGCGCTGCATTGGACCTAAGATATTTTCCACGTAGTCGTGCGCTATAAAGTATTGTTTGCGATTGTTGAAAGACCAGTTCGCCGCGAGCGTGCATGCTGGAATGACCAGCACGAGAGCGGCTGTCGTTAGGCGAGCGCCTATAACTGACTCACGCTTTAACACGGCCAGCCCAATTAGCCATCGTAAGCCAAATGCCGCAGCGATCGTCAACGCGAGAAACGCCGGTAGATAATAGGCATCCTTATCTTCCGCAATAGAATAGCTAACGCCGTAAACGATATCAGCCAGCGCCACTAGAGCTAGAAACCAAAAGATCACGCGATCGCGCCTGAACAACTGAACAGCGCCGATCAGCCCCAAGACAGGCACGAACGGAAACCACCGGGGGCCAAACTCGCGGAACAGAAGGTTGACGAATTCAACTAACTGGCTGCCAATCATGCTGGAGTCGAACGAGAAAAATACCTGATACTGTTTTCCTGTGATATGCGCCCAAATAGTGCGGAGCGATCGCGGATTGCCCCAGTTAATCAGGGGCGACCGTGCCGCTGCCCACGGCAGGTAACTATAAACGACGACTAGAGCCAAGCTGGACACAACGGCGGCGATAACCAGTCGCTTACTCGTAAAAAACGGCCATCCCTGTGTATTCCAAACCAAAAATGCAAGCGCAGGTAGAGTTAGCGCGACTGTGACGTGGTGCACTCCCAGTGCGAGCCCGAAAACGACCGCAGCTGTGTATAGCAACCAATCATACTGAGTCGTGGGACGCTCCTTAGCTTCGTTCCCGAGAATAGAACGGCGCCACCTGAACATCAGCCAAAAGACGATCGCAATGAGGAGCGTGTTAAGCGTGTATACTTCCGCAATTGTTGCGTAAGCCCACAGCGTACGGGAACAAAGAAAGACTAATCCAGCTGCAAGCGCGGGTGCCAGCCTAACAAACGAGGATGCTGTGCGTATTGCGACGACATTGCCCGTGCGTCCTGTTCTCTTCTTCGATTTTCTTCGCGCGGCGATGATAGAATTTGTTTCGATCAACTCGATGACGGCTGCGCTTATTACCGCTGAACCGAGCGCCGCAAAAAGAGCGGAAGCAAAATGAACCCTCTGCGCGATGTTACCGATAGGCACAACCGACGCGATATGAGCCAGCATTAAATAGAGCGGAAATCCGGGAGGATGCGCGACGCCGAGGGAATGCGCCGCAACAATTAATTCGCCGCTATCAATCAGCGTTACGGTCGGTGCCAGCGTCCAGCTATAAAGAATGAGTGCTGCGAGAAAAACGATTCCCGGATAAAGGAGTTTCGGGTTGGCCAAGCGCCTCAAAACTTGGAGTGCGGATCCCAAATCAGATCCAGACCCTCGATCTGCCATGGGCCGTGACTGGCTGACACCACCATACTGAGGTGAGCCGGGCCGTTGGGAAAAACGGCCTCGGCACGAAAGTTACCGCGCGCATCAAAGAAGTAGGAGCTGAAGGTAACGCGACCGGTTAGCTTGATATCGGGATTGGGAGTGCCTAACTCAGCAAGCTTGCTGAAGATGCGTTCGCGATAAGAAGGCGGCATGACTAGCTGCGCCTGATAAGAGAGGTTGCTATCGACGTAATGCGAATCGTGCTGCAGGATCACGTGTTCGCCTATTTCGCGAGCGTAGGCCCATGCTTCGCGCTCCGTGTTACGACGACTGGAGAAGAGATACCAGGCAAGAGCGCCGAGTATGAGAAGAAGAACAATAGCAAGGAGCAGCCCCTGGCCGCTCTTCGTTGTTCTGGCGTTTCGCCATTGCATTGGCGAGAACCGCGGAGCCTAGTCGACTATCTCGAGACCCATTTGCCGCGCCGTGCCGGCAATGACGCGGAAAGCAGCTTCGTCGCTGCGCGCGTTGAGATCTTTCTGCTTGGTCTTCACGATGTCCATCACCTGTTTGCGTGTGACCTTGCCGACCTTTGTCTTGTTAGGTTCTTTCGAACCGGCAGCGATGTTGGCCGCCTTCTTCAAAAGAACCGCCGCGGGCGGACTCTTGGTGATGAAGGTAAATGACTTGTCTTTGAAAACCGTGATAACGACGGGGAGGATGTCGCCCGCCTGTTTTTGAGTGGCGGCGTTAAATTCCTTGCAGAAGGCCATGATGTTAACGCCACGCGGACCGAGCGCGGTGCCGACCGGGGGCGCTGGGTTCGCCTGTCCCGCGGGAATCTGCAATTTGATGTGAGCTACGATTTCTTTGGCCATAAATTAATCTGTCATCCTGAACGAAGTGAAGGACCTCACGATATCGGACCATGGGAGATGCTTCGCTTCGCTCAGCATGACACATGGAACGCCATGGTGCTTCAGGCTCATCCCCTTTCGACCTGCCAGTATTCGAGCTCCACCGGTGTGGCGCGACCGAAAATGGTAACCGACACGCGCAGCTTGCCGCGCTCCGGATCGATCTCTTCCACGATGCCGTTCTGATTTTGGAACGGACCATCGGCCACCTTGACCGTCTCGCCGACTTCGAAGCTGACTTTCGGTTTCACCTTCTCCTCGCGCTCTTTCATTTGCGCGAGCATGTTGTCGACTTCGGCCTGACGCATCGGAATCGGTTTGTCCTTTGTCCCGGCGAAACCAATCACACCGGGCGTGTCGCGAATAAAATACCAGGTGCGGCCAACGAGCTGATTGTTCTCATCGAGCAGGTGCATGTTGACGATGAGGTAACCGGGGAAAAATTTTCGCGTCGTCTCACTCTTTTTGCCGCGCTTGATTTCGGAAACGCGCTCCGTCGGAACGAGCACCTCGTAAACGACGTCGCTCATTTCCTCCGTCTTGACTCGTTTCTCGATGTTTTCCTTGACCTTGTTTTCCTGTCCGGAAAGCACGTGCACCACGAACCACTGATCTTTGCCTGCAAGTGTCTGGGGCATATTAATGAAAGCGAGTGAAGAAATGGATGAAGTTAACGAGAATGAAATCAAAGAGCGCGACGTAGCCGCCTAACAATAGCATGGCGACGATGACAACGAGCGTCGAATCCGTCAGCTCTTTGTAACGCCGAAAGCCGTGCTCCTTCAGGTCCCAGGGCCACGACGCCTTTTGCAGCTCGACTTTTACCTCGCTGAAGAAGTTTTTCGCTTTGCTGATCATTTCTGTTTTTCAACACGCCAGGAGGGACTCGAACCCCCAACCGACGGTTTTGGAGACCGCAACTCTACCAATTGAGCTACTGGCGTAATGCGTTGCTAACTTAATCCATGATTTCGGCCACGCGACCGGCGCCGACGGTCTTGCCGCCTTCGCGAATCGCGAAGCGAATCGTTTTCTCCATCGCAATTGGTGTAATCAATTCCACTTCCACCGAAACGTTGTCGCCCGGCATGACCATTTCGACGCCATCAGGCAGTTTCACCTGGCCGGTTACGTCAGTGGTGCGGAAGTAAAATTGCGGCCGGTAATTCGTGAAGAACGGCGTGTGACGGCCGCCTTCCTCCTTACTCAACACATAAACTTCCGCCTTAAATTTCTTGTGCGGCTTGATCGTGCCCGGCTTGGCGATGACCTGGCCGCGCTCGACGTCTTCCTTCTTCGTTCCACGCAAGAGCACACCGACGTTGTCACCCGCGCGCGCTTCATCGAGAAGTTTGCGGAACATTTCAATGTCGGTCGCGGTCGTTTTCGCGGTATCGCGAATGCCAACGATCTCGACTTCCTCCATTTTCTTGAGGATGCCGCGCTCGACACGACCGGTCGCAACCGTGCCACGACCTTCAATGTTGAACACGTCTTCCACCGGCATGAGGAACGGCTGATCAATCGGCCGATCCGGCACGGGGATGTAATCGTCCACCGCAGCGACGAGATCGAGAATCTTCTGCTCGTTTTCGGGGTCGCCGTTGAGCGCTTTGAGCGCACTACCTTTGACGATCGGAATTTTGTCTCCGGGAAATTCATACTGGGTGAGTAGATCGCGCACCTCCATCTCGACGAGGTCGAGCAATTCCGGATCGTCGACCATGTCGACCTTGTTCAGGAAAACGACGATCGCCGGCACACCGACCTGACGCGCGAGCAGAATGTGTTCGCGAGTTTGCGGCATCGGACCGTCGGCCGCGCTCACGACGAGAATCGCTCCGTCCATCTGCGCGGCACCCGTGATCATGTTCTTCACGTAGTCTGCGTGGCCGGGACAATCGACGTGCGCGTAGTGACGCTTGTCGCTTTGATATTCCACGTGCGCGGTGTTGATCGTAATGCCGCGTTCTTTTTCTTCCGGCGCGTTATCGATTGAATCGTAAGCGCGCATTTCGGCCATGCCTTTCTTGGCCAGTACACTGGTGATCGCCGCGGTAAGAGTCGTCTTGCCGTGGTCCACGTGTCCGATAGTGCCGACGTTAATGTGCGGCTTGTCGCGTTTAAATGCTTCCTTTGCCATAAACTGTTTTCGTTTTTGTTAACTCCTTGCCGATCGTGCGCTCGCACTGGAGCCCACAACCGGGATTGAACCGGTGACCTCGTCCTTACCAAGGACGTGCTCTACCAACTGAGCTATGTGGGCACGACCGGTCTCGCTTCCCGCTAAGAAGGAAAAATCCCAGAGCCGTCTCAAACCAATTGAACGACCATGGGACCGTCTCGTTCCCCGCAAAAAGCAGTGCGCAAGCTACCAGCCAGCCCCGGAGTGTCAAAGAAATTTCTTCTTCTGTAGCGGCGGTCTATGACCGCCGTATTCTCCCTCAAATTGCGGCGCCGTCGCAGAAAAAGTGCGGCGGTCAGAGACCGCCGCTACAGAAGCAAATTACCGAATTCGCTTTGAATCCTCGGCCACAGGGACTGGACGGTGCCGCATGGCGATGATGCCGAAAAAGACGGCGAGAATCAGGACGATGGCGCCGATCCCAATGTTGATCGGAGTGAACGCGCTCTTCGGCGTGGGAGTGGGCGTCGGCGTCGCAGGCACCGGAGTTGTGCGCGGCGCGTTGCGCTGAGCGAGCTGCGATTTCGCGTAAAGCAAACGCTGCGGTGTGTCGACATCATTCGGATCTAATTTGAGCGCCTGTTGGTAATCCGCGATGGCCTTTTCGTATTGGCCTAAAAAAGTATAGGTATACCCACGGCGCGCCCAGGTCTGCGCATCTTGCGGGTTGAGCTCGAGGCTTTTCGAGTAATCGGCAACGGCGGCATCATAGTTGCGCAGACTGCGATTACAATAACCGCGACGCTCGTACGATTGCGCATCCTGCGGATTCTTTTCAATCGCCTTCGAAAAATCCTGCAGGGCCGCGTTGTAATCGTTTTTTCCCAAATCAGCGAAACCGCGCAGGCGATAAGTCGAGGCTTCGTTAGGCGCCAATTCGATTGCCTTGTCGAAATCAGCCACCGCCTGATCAAAATCCTTGTGCAACGTATACGCCTGCGCGCGGCCGACATAACCACGCACATCTTTCGGCGCGAGTTCGAGCGCTTTCGAAAAATCGTTGATTGCCTCAGGAGCTCTTTCCAGCGGGATGTAGGCAAAGCCGCGATTCTCGTAAAACGCCGCCTGATTCGGATTCGCCGCAATGGCTTTGGTAAACTCCGCTATCGCAGCTTCGTATTGCCTTTGTCCAAAAAGTTCGTTGCCCTTATTGTATTCGGCCATGCCGGCGTTGCCACCGCCGCCACCTTTTTTTTCCTTGGCGACCGCAAAACTCATCGAGCTAAAAAGCGTCGCGACCGTGACCAGCGATATGATGCGACTCGTATTCATATGGTTATTCTCCTTCGAAACCTTCGTTTTTGAGCGATGAATCGCTTGTAGGCGAGCAAATTAAACGGCTCTATTCCGGGTGATGCGCGTTTCCCATGAACAGAGACCGGAAAGCGTGCGGCAACAACGCCGTCGTCTCTCGCGAGGTTACCTCGCCCTCTTCACGACGGTTGCCATCTGGTCGGCGCCATCGCTTTTTCAATATTACCTGAACCGTTATTACGATCCATGGTCGCAAAATTTCTACCGTTATTCGGTCGCCTGCATGGCGATTGCGCCGTTCGTCTACTACCAAATGCGCCGCGGCGCGCCGAAGATCGATCTGCACGCGATCGCCATTTGCTTCATCCCGTGCCTTCCAAACGTCATCCATCAAATCACGCAAGTGGTCGCGCTCTTCTATATGGGGCCGGGCGTCTACGCGATCTTCATCCGTTCGTCGGTCATTTTCACCGCATTGCTTGCGCTCATTTTTTTTCCGGAAGAACGCGACATCATTCGCCAATGGCAATTTCAGGTCGGCACAGTCCTCGGGCTGATCGGTGCTTTCGGAGTGATCTGGTTTCAAGCTGGGCCGCACGATCGACATATCGCTTTGCCGGGATTGGCGATTGCCTTCACCGCCTCATTTTGCTGGGCGCTCTACAGCACCCTGATCAAACGTCCTTCCGCTCGACTGGGATCTGTTCGCAGCTTTGGCATTATTAGCGTTATTACCTCCGCGTTGCTGCTGCCGCTCACCTGTTTGTTCGGAAAAATCGCAACGCCGATACACGTCGGCACGCACGTGAATCTCATTCTTATCATTTCCGCTGTGACGTGCATTACCATCGCGCACGTCCTTTACTATGTCGCGATTCAGGAAATCGGAGTCGCGTTAGCGCAAACGTTGCAACTGCTTTGCCCGCTCGGTGCGCTCGCTTTGTCCGCCTGGATTTTTGGCGAACAGCTAACGACAGCCCAGGTCTGGAGTTCGGCCATTCTGCTTCTGGGCGCATTTCTCGCCATGCGCGTGAAACCGGCCGCGACGATTGAATCGGCAGAGAATTTGTAGGGGCGCTTGTGCCAAGCGCCTTTTGTTCGGCTCGGCGGTTGACACAACCGCCGCTACATTTTTAGCGCCTGCGCCTTGCGCACGAGTTCGATGAATCCGGTGCGATAACCGTTCGCATCCGCGCCTTTGCCTTCCTGCGCCCATTCCAACACCGCGCCCATTGTGCCGTTGCCTTTGTATTGTGAATCGCGCAGCAACATCCCGAACTCCGCCACGGCCGCGGCAAATTTCAAATCAGTTGATGCATTTGCGAACTTTGCGCCGGCATCCGTTACCGATCGCTCGATCAACTGGCTCTTATCACCATCCGGTTTCTTGTAGCGTAGCTTCACCGTCATCATTTCCGGTGAACTCTTCAAATCCTTCGAAGCCGTCGCCGTTGCGGGCACGCTCTGGTATTTCAGCGGATCAACCGCCGGAATTGAACTAGAAGGATCCGGGCTCGTTCCGACCGGCACGACTTCATACAACGCCGTCACCGTGTGGCCTGCGCCGATCTCGCCCGCGTCGATCTTGTCGTTGTTGAAATCCTCTTTGCGCAAGATTCGCTTTTCATATCCGATCAATCGATACGCAGCGACGCGCGCGGGATTAAACTCGACCTGAATCTTCACATCCTTCGCGATTGTGATGAGCGTGCCGCTCATTTGTTGCACGAGAACCTTGCGCGCCTCATCGAGTGAATCGAGATAGGCGTAGTTGCCGTTTCCCTTGTCGGCGAGCTTTTGCATCGTCGAATCTTTTAGATTGTCGGTACCAACGCCGAGCACGCTCAGAAACACACCGCTTTTCGCTTTCTCTTCGATCAATCGAATCAGATCGCCCTGATTTGTGACGCCAACGTTGAAATCGCCATCAGTCGCGAGGATGACGCGGTTCGTTCCACCCTTGATGAAATTCTCTGCTGCCGTCTTGTATGCCAGCTCGATTCCTTCCGCGCCGTTGGTCGATCCACCCGCCTGCAAATTCTCCAGCGCGGAGAGAATCTGCTCCTTGTGGTCGCCGCTTGTCGAAGGCAATGCCAATCCCGATCCGCCGGCATAGACAACAATCGCAACCCGATCGTTCTTCGTCAGTTTGTCGACGAGTAATCGCATCGACTGTTTGATCAGCGGCAACCGGTCTGGTGGCATCATTGAGCCCGATACATCGAGCAGAAAAACCAAATTGCTTCCCGGCCGTTTTTCCGTGGCGATCTCCTGGCCTTTCAATCCGATCCGCACCAAACGATGCTTCGGTCCCCACGGACAATCTGCGACGTCGAAATTGATTGAGAACGGATATCCTCCAGTCGGCTGCGGATAATCGTAGGAGAAATAGTTAATCATTTCCTCAATACGCACCGCATCCTTCGGCGGAAGCATTCCTGATTCAATGAATCGCCGCACATTTGCGTAAGATGCGGTGTCGACATCGATGGAGAAGGTCGACAGTGGATTGCTCGCGGCGGCCAGCCAAGGATTCTCCTCGATGTGATCGTAGGTCGCCGTGTCGAAATCCTGGCGGTAACGCTGTTGCTCGGGAATTATCGATGGCGGCGCTGCGAGCGGTTGTTCCGCTCGCATTTCACGTGCGACAAAACCGCCGCTCGCGCCAGGACCGGCCGAGCGGGCATGAGCACTCACCGATTTCCCGATGTCGGCGAATGATTTTGTCGCAGCAGAATTGTTGGCTGCGTCGGCCGACCCAGTTGGCGTCGGTGCTGGCAAAATTCCCGCAGTCTCTGTTTCCGCTTCGATAATCTGATTCAGAACTTCGGTGCGTGGCGGTAGGTTGATTCTTTTTCCCTGCGCCAGGTTCGAAACTCCGGACAGCTTGTACGTCGCTACCGCCACCACGCTGATCAGCGCGAAAAGTGCAATTGCGGCAGCAAGCGCCAGGCGTCCCGAAAATGTCCACGGTCGGTCCGGTTCGGCGATTGGAATGATATTTGTGTGATGAATTTCTTCCGCGCCCGTTCCGCTTCGTATTCCGATTTCAGCTGTAGCGAAAATTCGCGCAACTCACCGATGTGGGTCTGTGCTTCCGGCGATTCGCTGAGCACTTTTTCCATTTCCGATTTCTCGTCGCCGGAAAGCTCGCCTAACGCGTAGGCGGTTAGTTTTGGATCATCCAGATTAATTTTCATGAAACGATTCGTGGTTTGAATGGAATGAAGTCCTGCGAAGCCTGTGCGTATTTTTGCCGCAGCGTTTTCAGCGCCGTGTGAATGAGCACTCCGACGTTGCTCACTGAAAGCTTCGTGATTTCGCTGATCTCCTGATAGCTCAGGTCATTTTGAAATTTCAATTGCAGCAACTCCTGCTGTCGCGGCGGAAGCGTTGCGACGATGCGCAGCAGAAACACCCGCGCTTCACTTTGCTCGATTCGCTCGTTAGGCAATGGCTCCGCACTCTCGTGTCTCTCCAACAGCTCCTCGTCGAGATAGGTCATGCGTTTCTCCTTTCGGCAAACGTTGAGGGCTCGATTGCGACAAACGGTGAAGAGCCATTTGGCAGGCGCATTATCGAGCTGACGGTGCTTCCCGCGCTGCACTTCGACGAAAGTTTCCTGCACGACATCGCGTGCGCGATCGGGATCGCCAATGATGCGGGTGGCGTATTGCAAAAGTGGCCTCTCAAAACGTTGGAGAAGCGTTTGCATGTTTGCGGCTCCGTTGGCGCTGTTCTGTTCACGCATAACTTCTCACCAGCATTGACCCGCCAGCGCGCGATTTATTAGGAAAAATTTGCGCGCCTCCCCGCTGTCATCCCGAGCGTCAGCGAGGGACCCCGCGATCTCAGGCACAAACATCGTGAGGCCCTTCGCTTTCGCTCAGGATGACCTGAATTTGGTGGCGTGATCGCGAGAATAACCAGAAAGATAATGCACCAGCAGAGCTGACGCCGCGTAGAATACGAAACGCACCGGCCATTCGTGCAGGTGCAGTTCGATGACTGCAGCAACCGCGAAAACGGCCAGCAAAATAACGAGCCCGACAGGACGCGTTTTTCCGCACAGGAACAAAATCGCACCGATGATTTCCGCAAAGGCCAGGTATCGAATGCCTCCGCCGTGCGCTCCCGGATCGATCGCCGTGCGTGCACTCGCCCAGATGATGAATAGCGAGAACACCACGGCATAAACGGCGAGCGCGCGTTGGGGATTCATCCACGAATTTTCCGAAGTCACGGCGGACATGTCCTCGGCTTCGGAAGAATGAATGTGCGTCGGGCCAGAGTCGAATTGAGCAGTTGCGGTTCATACCACTCGCGCAGCAAATTCTTGTCGAACAAATCCTGGTTGCGCGCGGCAAACTCCTCCCATGTTTCGCAGCAGTCATTCAGCCTGCGTTCTCCAATCAAAGCGAGAAACGCCGCGGTGATT
Organism: uncultured Verrucomicrobiae bacterium; assembly: GCA_963737195.1. Taxonomy (GTDB): domain Bacteria; phylum Verrucomicrobiota; class Verrucomicrobiia; order Chthoniobacterales; family UBA10450; genus JBBQFI01. The sequence continues at coordinate 110,676 of CAVTRW010000014.1, read as the reverse complement.
GTCTCGTGATACGCTTCCGGCCGGCCGCCTTTGACGGCGAGCTGTCGAAGTCCTTTCGCGAAACGCGCGAGCGCTTCCGGAAAAGCATAACGGCCGAGCATTTCGAAACCGAGACGGACATGTTCGCGATGCGGAAATTGTTTCGGATCGATCCGGCCTTCCTCCAGATCGCAGAGTTCGTTGGCGATAACGGAATTACTTCTCATCATCGTCCGCCTCCACCAGCCGATGGCTATCGCGCGCGGTTAATCCGAGACCGTAAATCCCTTTCAACCGCTTCACGTGTCCGAGCGTCTTCGCCGAGAACGCCGGTTTTCCTTCGAGCGCATGCAAAGCCATCCCCTCGAGCAAATCGCCCAGGGACAGATCGAGATATTCCGCCAGTGCCTTCAAGGTTTTGACCAGAGTTTTTTCCATGCGCGCGCCGATTTGAACTCGCTCAATTTTTTTCTTTGGCGGTTGTTTCATAGCCATATTGTTACATATATAACAATGTAATCAAATAACTGTAACTTTTTCGTTGCCGCCGCACCGCGCTCCTTCCACATTCGCGCTCGATGCAGCTCGCGCCTTATTTGAAATCGCGACAAAAGGAAATCGATCACGCGCTGGATCGTTATCTGCCGAAAGCGAGCGTTGCGCCCACCACTATTCATCGCGCAATGCGCTACAGCCTGTTCGCGGGCGGCAAACGATTGCGCCCCATTCTTTGCCTCGCTGCCGCCGAAGCGTGTGGTGGGAAAATACTCGGCGCGATGCCTCTCGCGTGCGCCCTGGAGTGCATCCACACCTATTCGTTAGTCCACGACGATCTGCCGAGCATGGACAACGACGATTTCCGCCGTGGCCGCGCCACCTGCCATAAAGTTTTCGGCGACGGCATCGCTGTGCTGGCGGGCGACGCCTTGCTTACTGTTGCGTTCGAGATCGCAGCGGAGGCGCCAGGATCGCGGCGTTACGACGTGCGCGAAATGATTCGGGAACTTTCCGACGCCGCGAGCAGCCGAAAACTGATCGCGGGTCAGGTGGCTGATTTGGAAGCGGAAGGCCGGAAAGTAACGCGTGCGCAACTTCGTTACATTCACGAAAACAAAACCGCGGCCATTTTAACGACCTCGGTTCGTCTCGGTGCGATGAGCGCAAACGCGAGTGCAAAACAACTCGCGGCCATCACCCAATTCGGTCGCGCGCTTGGTCTCGCTTTTCAGGTCATCGACGACATTCTCGACGTGACACAAACCTCGGAGAAGCTAGGCAAGAGCGCGGGCAAAGACATTGCCGCGCACAAAGCCACTTATCCGTCGGTCATCGGCTTGGATAAATCCCGCGCCGAAGCGCAACGCCTAACGAAAAAAGCGCATGCTGCGCTAAAGTCATTTGGCAACAAAGCCGACTCTCTGCACGCGCTCGCGAATCATCTCTTGCAACGCGACTACTGAACTCTGGGGAGCGCACGCTTGCAGCGTGCGGGCGATGGCATTCTGCCATCGCGAATTTTCGACGGAACGCCGAGACCAGCTCGCCGCGGCGAGCGCTACCCGGAATTGGTCAATGCGAGATTAGGGTCGATTTCGTCTTCAACGCTCGAAGCAAACCCGGCTCGCAATCGCAGCAATGCGGCAAACGCAATCATGGCTCCGTTATCGGTGCAAAGTTCGGGTTTCGCGCTAAGGAACTTCAGACCGGCCTCGTCGCATGCTCGGCGCATCTGCTCGCGCAATGCATGATTGCAACTGACGCCACCACTGAGAGCGACCGTATTGGCGCCAACCTCGCGTGCAGCGCGCAAGGTTTTTTGCACCAACACATCGATAACGGCTTGCTGGAACGAAGCGCAGAGATCATTCAACACGTTGTCATCCCGAGCGGTAGCGAGGGACCCCGCGAAGTCTTGATGTGATTTGTGAGATCCCTCGCGTTCGCTCGGGATGACAGCGTGGTGAGCGCGCAGTCCCACCTTCGGCAACAGATAGCGCACCGCAGTTTTCAATCCGCTAAAACTAAAATTATGATCACGCGAATCGAGCATGCTGCGCGGAAGATCGAACCGAGCGGGATCGCCCTGCTGCGCGCGCCGTTCTATCTCGGGGCCGCCGGGATAACCGAGCCCAAGCAGTTTTGCGACTTTGTCGAAGGCTTCACCCGCCGCATCATCGACGGTTCGTCCGAGCAATCGGTAATCACTCACGCCGCGGACCTCCACCAGAAGCGTGTGACCTCCGCTCACCACAAGCGACACATTCGGCTCCACTTCGCTGCAGAAAAATGGCGAGAGCAAATGACCCTCGAGATGATTGATCGCGAGATATGGTTTTCCAAATCCAAGTGCAAGACCTTTGGCGATTGACGCACCGATCATGAGCGAACTGGCGAGGCCGGGACCGGCCGTCGCGGCAAAAGCGTCAATTTCGCCTAACGAAATGTGCGCCTCGTGCATCCCCCGCTCCAGAAGACGCGGCGCATGGAGGAGGTGATTTCGTGAGGCGACTTCTGGAACGACGCCGCCGTAGCGCTCGTGCTCCTTGATTTGCGATGCGACTTCGCTCGCGAGCAGTTCGTTGTCGCGCAAAACGGCGACAGCAGTTTCATCGCAGGAAGTCTCGATGGCCAGGATTGTCATGATGCTTGCAGAGGCGGGCGTGTCGCTCGCAAATGAATTAAAACAAGCGCTCGACACGAGCGCCTCTACAACTACTTCTTCACCGGCTCGTTAGTCGGCGCAGTCTGCTCCGCGTAAATCATGATGCCCTTGAGCGCATCGATGGCGCGCATCATTTGCGGATCGCGCGTCTTGATCACGATCTTCTCGTCCTCCGGCTTTACATTGTCCGCGCTGCGCATGGCGAAGAGCAATCGTTCCTGTTCCGGCGTCATCGGCACGCGGATGTTTGGCGTGACGCCGTTACCCTGGATCACCTGCTTGCCCGGCGTGTAATATTTCGCCGTTGTAAATCTCAGCGCCGATCCATCGGGCAACTGCATCACATTCTGCACCGAACCTTTGCCGAACGTCGTTTCGCCCACCAGAATGGCGCGGTGCAAATCCTTCAGCGCGCCGGAGACAATTTCCGAGCCGCTCGCGCTGCCTTCGTTTACCAAAACCGCGAGTGGGAAATTCGGCCGCACTTTGGAAGTGATCGATGTAGCGTAATCGTGCTGTTGCGAAGAGGTGCGCCCCTGAGTTGAGACAACCTTGGTCCCCGGCGGCAAAAATTGCGCGCAAACATCAACCGCGCTGTTCAACAATCCGCCCGGGTTATTGCGCAAATCGAGCACGAGCGCCTGCATCCCCTGCTTCTGCAAACCGTCGAGCGCCTTCGCCAGTTCGTCCGCGGTCGGTTCGTTAAACTGCACCAACCGCACGTAGCCAATCTTGAATTGTCCGGTCAGCTCGGGATCGAGGAGCTTGCTGCTCTTGACGCTCTGCACTTTGATTTCCGTGCGTTCGAGCGCGTAATCTTTGATCTCTTTCGTCGCCGGCCGCAAAATTGTCAGCGTTACTTTTTGCCCGGGTTTTCCGCGCAAGGCGTTGACGGCATCCTGCAATCCCATCTTTTCCGTTGAGCTGCCGTTAATTTTCAAAATTTCATCGCCGGAAATGATGCCGGCTTTAGCCGCGGGCGTTCCTTCCATCGGACTGACCACCGTAAGCAATCCATTCTTGACCGAGACTTCGATACCAAGACCGTTGAAACGGCTTCGGGTATCGTCCTGCATGTCACGGAAATCGCTCGGATCCATGAAACCGCTGTGCGGATCCAGTGACGCGAGCATTCCGCGCATCGCGGCATAAATGAGATCGTGATAACTGACTTTGCTGCCATCGACGTAGTCCTGGCGGATCAATTGGATCGCTTTGGCGAAAAGCGAAATCTGCGCGTAACCGCTATCGTCGTCGGTGTCGGCGGCGCGCAGGCTATGCATGCGTGGACCGAAGACAATCCCACACAGCACTGCTGCCATCATCGCTGCGACTAAAAAGCGTCGTCTCATATTACCAATGTCAGGTAAGGATGATCGTACATGCGGAAATTTTTGGCAACGGCCAAACCGTCGGCTAAGGTTGCGCCGCTTCTGCCAGCCCGTATGAAATTGTCACGCTACCTTTCGGTCCTCGCAATTTCGTTTCTGGCGCTTCAGAAGGTCGTGCTCGCCGACAACAGCGACGCCGACTTCAGCAATGTCGCCGAGGAATTCATCAAGGGTTACTTGACCGCGCGGCCGCTCGAGGCTGTCGCTCTCGGTTTCCATGAATACGACGGCAAGATCAATGACTACACGCGATTATCGATCGACGCCGAGCTTTCGCGCCTGAAACGGTTCGACGATCGGCTGAAAAAATTCGATCTCAAAAAACTCAGCGAGCGCAATTCGATCGACCTGCGCATTTTGCAGGCTGCGATCAGCCGTGAGCTTTTTCTCATTCAGGACATGGCGATTTTCGAGCGCAACCCGATGACCTACGCGCACGCGATCGATCTTAACATTTACATCTCGCGCAAATTCTCACCGCTGGAAGATCGGCTGCGCAGCATCATTGCGATCGAAGCGCAGGCGCCGAACATTTTAATCGCCGGCAAAACGAATCTTGCCGACGTTTTGCCAAAGCCTTACGTCGAGCTTGCCATCCAGATCTCGCGTGGCGCGGCCGAGTTTCTGCGCAAGGATCTGACGGACGCGGTCAAGGACGCCAGGGACGAAAAATTGCTCGCCGCGTTCGGCACTGTGAATCGCAAAGCGATTGCGGCTCTGACCGACTACGCGAACTGGCTGGAACGGGAAAAATTACCGAAAGCGACGGCCGACTTCGCGCTCGGCGAAGAGAAGTATCATCGCATCCTCGCGGAAACGGAATTTGTCGATCTGCCGCCCGCGAAAATTCTCGAGATCGGTCTGCAGAAGTTAAAAGAGGAACAGGACAAATTTGCCGAAGCTGCGAAACAAATTGATCCGAACAAACCGGCGTTCGAAGTTTTCAAGCAAATCCAAAACGAACATCCGACGGCGGACAAGCTGATCTCGGATGTGTCGAAAGATCTCGACCAGATTCGCAAGTACGTGCTCGAGCACAAGATCGTCAAAATTCCTTCCGAAGTGCGCGCGCAGGTGAAGGAGACGCCATCGTTTCGGCGCGCGACGTCCTTCGCTTCGATGGATACTCCCGGTCCTTTCGAGAAAAAAGCGACGGAAGCCTATTACTACGTCACGCCAGTGGATCCCGACCTGGACTGATGCGCAGAAAAACGAATGGCTCACTTCCTTTAACACTTACACGACGGATATCGTCACCATTCACGAAGCGTATCCGGGGCATTACGTGCAGTTTCTTCACCTCAACGCTTCGTCCGCGACGAAGATCGAAAAGATTTTCGGCAGCTACGCTTTCATCGAAGGCTGGGCGCACTACTGCGAACAGATGATGCTCGATGAAGGCTTCGGCGCGGAGAAGAAGGACAAGAACAAACCGACGGATGAAGAGATCAAGCGCGCGGCGAAGTATCGTATGGCGCAGGCGGACGAAGCGATGCTGCGTCTTTGCCGGCTCTGCGTTTCGATCAAGCTGCACACACAGAAAATGTCGGTCGATGAGGCAACGAAATTTTTCCAGGACAACTGCTATTACGAAGCGAAACCGGCTCGGGCCGAGGCGATGCGTGGAACGTTCGATCCCGGTTACTTGAATTACACGTTAGGCAAATTGCAGATCCTCAAGTTACGCGATGATTATCGTGCGCAGGAAGGCGACGGTTTTTCGCTGCACAAATTCCACGACGAAATCCTCGATCACGGCATGCCGCAGATTCGTTTACTGCGCGAAATTTTGCTCAAGGACAAATCCAAGTGGGACGAAGTGCTCTAAACTTTTCTGTCATCCCGAACGAAGTGAGGGACCTCACGAACGGGATTTGCGATCTGCAGACCTAAGAGTAATCCAACGTTCTTGTGAGGTCCTTCGCTTCGCTCAGGATGACCCGAGGTGCTCTATCGACGAAAAAATCGCGACGAGTAGAATCGCGACGAATCCGGCAACGCAAATCCAGGCAAACCAATCGCCGAATTTTGCGTAGAGCGTTTCTTCATGGTCGACATTCACCTTGGTCGTGATGGCGACAAATTGATCGGGCCGCGTTGCTTTCTCCGCCAGAACACGCCCGCGATTATCGCTCACGCATAGAATTCCGTTGCGTGCCGCTCGCGCGATGGCAAAACCGTTTTCCACGCCGCGCAAAATCGCCATGCGCGCGTGCGCCCAACCATCTTCTCCAAAATCCCACGCCGGAACGAGCAGCAAATTCGCGCCGTCGCCAGCGTATTCGCGACTGAGCTTTGGAAAATCCATGTCCTTGCAGATCTGCAAACCCCAGCGGCCGGATGGTTCGGTGATTAATGTGCGTTCATGGCCAGGCGTCTCCGGCTCCACACCTGGCAGAAGATGATGCTTGTCATAATTCGCTTCCAATTTCCCGTTAGGCGAATAGAAGCGCGATGAGTTGAAGGCGACGGTTGCGGTTCGCCGAACAACGCCTAGATCGATCGCCGCATGAGTCGCAGCCGCGGCCGAAGAAAAAAGTGCGTCGACCTCTGCTAATCCGTTTTCGCTGACGCGACCGATTTTTTCCGGAAGAACAACTACATCTGTTCCCGCAGGTGTCGCGCGGCGAATTTCGTCCGCATATTCGCGAAACAATTGCAGCGCTTGTTGCTCCGGGCCCACATACAGACTCATCGGCTCGTCTTTTCCAATGAGCGTGACGGTGACCGGCTCGCCTCGCGGATTTTGTCGCAATCGCCATCCGCCAAAAAGAATTACCGCGCACACAATGGCACCGACGGTGATGGCAAGCGCGCGACGTCGCCGCGATTCACCGGCGCCGCTCAAAAGAACCGCGATCGTGGTCGCGAACAGAAAGACGATGAAACTGATTCCCCAGATTCCCGTGATCGACGCGATTTGGATTACGGGCAGACAATTCATCTGCGTGTAAGCAAGATTCCCGAACGTGCTGTGCGGCGACGTGATCGCGACCAGGTATTCGTAGGTCGCGAGGTAGAGCGGGAACGAAAACGCCGCGAGGAAGATCGAGCCGCGTCGCAGAAAACTGCGCACAAGCAAAACGCCAAGGCCGAAGAGCGCCGCCGCGATGGCGAACGATACGACGATGAGCGGCAGCGGCAGTTGGATTCCGTAAGCGAGATATTTCCACTCATTCATTTGACCGAGGAACCACGCGACGAAAGCCATCAGAAAAGCGCGACCCGCTCCGAGTCGCGGCGCGAGCGCGAGAACAGGCACCGGCGCAAACCAAAGCAGCGGCCAGAGCGGATGGAGTCCAGTTCCGAAATACGCCAACGCTGCTGTCGCCAGGACGGCTGCGATGATGAGGAACTCGTTAGGCTTGCGCGCTTTCATTCGTTAGGCTGGCGTCTGGATGAAACGCGGGCTCGCATGGATGTCGATCTGACGCAGCGTCGTTTCCCCCGAGTTAACGAATCGATGCGGAGTGTTTGCCGGAATGACAACAACCGCGCCGGCTTTCACTTCGCGCGTTTCGTCTCCGACGGTAATCGTGGCGCTACCTTCGATCGTGAACGCAACTTCGACGTAGGGATGTTTGTGCAAAGGCGGACCCTGTCCCGGCTTCGCCACCACAATGTAAGCGGAGAAAGGTGCGCCCTGCCTTTCACCGACAAACTCATGCGACATTCCAACAAATGGCAGTTCTTCGAGACTGATGAAGCTCATGTCGAAAATCTACGCGAGAACACTTTCGCTTCTAATCTTCGAGGTCCGTATTACCTAACAAGTCCTTGAAGAACGGCTGCGGATTGGACGGCAATTCTTCGACATCGCGCAGTTTCTTCGTTAGGGCGCGGGAACGCACATCCACGTCCTCCATCTTGCGCGCGGCTTGATCGAGTTTGTCCCGCACGGCAGAAAGCGATTCGCCAAATTTCCCAAACTCGGTTTTGACACCGGAGAGCAGACTCCAGACTTCGCTCGACCGCTTCTGGATCGCGAGCGTGCGAAATCCCATCTGCAAACTATTGAGGAGCGCCGCTAATGTCGTCGGTCCGGCGAAAACGACACGGCAATCGCGCTGCACCTGTTCGACAAGGCCGATGCGTCGGATCGCTTCCGCATAAATCCTTCCGTCGGAAGAAACATGAGCGCGAAATCCGTCGTGCGCGGCGGATTGATGTACTTCGCGCAAATATCTTTCGCGCCGCGCTTCAATTCCGTTTCCAAACTCTTCATCGCTTCGTCGATTGCTGCGACGTCGCCTTTTTCCTGCGCCGCGACCAAACGTTGATAATCTTCGGTCGGAAATTTCGCATCGATAGGAAGCCAGACCGGCGCGCCGTTTTCATCGCCGGGAAGTTTGATCGCAAAATCGACGCGTTCGCCGCTTTCCTGGCGCGTGTTGACGTTGCGCGCGAATTGTTCCGGCGTCAGCACCTGTTCGAGAAGTGCGCCGAGTTGCACTTCGCCCCAGCCGCCGCGCATTTTCACGTTGCTCAAAACTTTTTGCAGGCCGCCGACGTCGCTTGCCAGTTGTTGCATCGCCCCGAGCCCCTGATGCACTTGCTCGAGCCGATCGCTCACCAGCTTGAACGACTCACCGAGCCGTTTCTCGAGTGTCCCCTGCAACTTCTCGTCCACCGTCGCGCGCATCTTGTCGATCTGTTTGGAATTGTCTTCCTGCAATTGCTGCAAACGCGAATCGACAATCGCGCGCACGCTTTCGAGCGAACTCGTTAATTCTTCGCGCTGCGTTTTGGCGGCCGCCGAATTCTCCTCGCGGCCACGCGACATTTCTTCGCGCAACATCCGCTCCGCCCGTTCCTGCGCGCGATCGAGCAACTCCAAACGCTGCAGCAATTCTGTCTCGCCAGAGCGATTGCGTCGTGTGAGAAAAAAGAAACAACCGGCAACTGCTGCGCCGATGATCAAACCTACCAGCAAATAAAGGTAAAGCTGCGCGTCCATTCGTCTGTCATGTCGAGCGATATGCGAGTCCGCTCGGACCGAGACATCTCTCATCGCCGAATATTAAGAGATTCCTCGACTTCGCTCGGAATGACAAGAAGCAGCGTCAAGATACGCAACCGTCACGTTGCCCGCAGCGTCGCTTCAACGCAGTAGTCATCCTGAGCGAAGCGAAGGACCTCGCAAACCACCCTTCGTGTCGTGAGATCCCTCGCCTGCGCTCGGGATGACCCGCATACTTGGCGCGCAGAAATTAAAATCGCAACTTCACTCCGCCGTACGCCGCGCGGCCCAGCGCCGGAAAACCAAAAACCTCCGAGTAATGTTCGTTCATCAGATTATCGACGCGAGCGAAGATCAGAAAATGGGAATTGATTTCGTATTCGGCCGCGAAATTCACGAACGAATAATCTTCGATGTCGAAATTCGGCGCGCCAAAATTCAGCTCTTCGCGCGCGTTAACGAATTTCGCTTCCGCCGTCGTTCGTAACTTTTTGCACCAAAGGTACGAGGCGGAGGCGTAAACTTCGTTGCGCGGCCGGCGCGGAAGACGCGCGCCCTGCAGCTGTGAAATGTCGGCCATCGAAGTCTTTTCCGCGTCGAGATACGTGTAGCTCACCGAAATCGTGAGATCGTCGATCGGCATCGCGTGCAGCTCGAACTCCAAACCCTGGGTGCGCGCCGCGCCGAGATTCAACGTGTCGAACAGCCCGTTGAATCCAATGATGTTTGAGAGCTTGTTGTGAAAATAGGTGGCGTCGATTCGCACACGCCCATCGCAAAAACGTTGTTCAATTCCCGCATCGAACCCGCGATTTTTTTCCGGATCGAGGTTGAAATTGTTCCCGAAGATTTTGTCCTGACTGCTCGGCGGACTAAACCCAGTCGCGTAACTCGCATGCAACGACGTGTCGGTCGGCTTGATCAGATAACTGCCGGCGAAACGATAAGTCCAAATGTCGCCGAACTGATTGAAGTGATCGAAACGCCCGCCGGCGACGAGATTCAAGCCTTCGATTGGCATCACACTCGCCTGCAGAAATCCCGCGCTCTCAACGGTATGATCGCTGATGAATCTCGGTTGTGGTCCGAACGCCTGCGAAACGAAGGGCCGCTCCTGTCCCGCGTTCACCCGGCTGTAGAAGAAGCCACTCGTTAGGGTAATCCATGAGGCGTTGGCCGCAAATCGTTTTGATAATCGACCGTGGTGCGCTCGAACAACGCGCGCGTCGGACCGACAAAGCCGTCGTCATTTGGATCGTTGAGCTGCCGTTCGTGATCGTAGCTGAAAATAAATTTGTGGTCCCACCAATCGACCGGATGAAAATCGACATGTGGCGCGACCAGCCATTTCTCCGTCAGGAAATTATCGAGCGGCTTGGGCGTGAAGATGCTGTTCGGATTCCCGGTATCGGCGTTCGAATAGAGAAACAGAGCTGCCGATGCGTAATTGGTCGTTAGGCGACCAGCCGATGTTCGCGATGCCGTTGCTCAGGCGATATTGATTGTTGGGTCGTGCGTTATCGGTGTCGAGCCGGCTCATGCCTAACGAGTAATCAAACTGCTCCCAGGAACCGGAGCTTTGCAATGCTTCGCGAAAGGTATCGTACGATCCTCCTTCCGCGCTCGCTTCAACCGTGGGAGTTCCGCTTCCCTGCTTCGTGAAAAGTTGAATTACGCCGGCGAGCGCACGCGGGCCGTAGATTGGGCTTTGCGGACCGCGCACGATTTCGATGCGATCGATGTTGTCGACCGTTAGCGTGGCAAAGTCGAACGCGCCCTGGAGTCCCTGGTTAATCGGAATGCCATCGAGCAAGACCTGGGTGTGTTCGCTGCGCAATCCGCGGGTGAACACCGAGGTAAGCTGACCGGGCCCGCCCGTTTGCACGACCGAGAGGCCAGGAACCTGGCGTAATGCATCCGCGACACGCTCGATTTGTTTTTGCTCCATATCTTCCGCGGGAATAACGCTCACCGTTGCCGGTGAATTTTCTTCCGGGATCGGAATGCGTGTCGCGCTGACAACAACGGGGGTATTTTCAGCCTCAACGGGTGAGGGTGACGGCGACGGTGTCGCATCCTGCCCGCGAGAGAGACTTGGCGCGCTAACAAACAGACTAACCGACAACAACCAACAGCGTGGATCTTTCCACATAACAAGTTTCCTCCATTTTTTGAGAGGCGGACTTGTTTCGCCAAAGCGGAATGGTCCACGACTCTCATTCTTCTTTTTGCGAAGAAGTTTTTTCACGCCGCGTTGTAGAAGACCGGCGGTCACGAGACCGCCGCTGCAGGCACGCGGCACGAATGAGGTGGAACGGGCAAATATTCTGGCTCCTGGCTTGCGGCGCCTAACGAGTAGACGCACACCTCCTTCCCGCCTTCACCGCTAATTTGGGAACATAGGCATTTTGCCTGTGTGCCCAGCGGACATTCTGTCCGCTGCTTTGCCCAGTAGGTTAGAAACCTGCTGGCCGCACAGACTTGGAAGTCTATGTTCCACAACCCACGATTGGCCCTGGGAAGTTGTATCCAGTTACAGCAGCGCAACTGCTCCCGATTTGCACGGGATTTCTCGCGCCGATCCACTGATCAGACTCGCAAAGAACTGCAGGCAGAAGTACTCACTTGCGCTTCGCGGTTCAACATATTTCCGCAACACTAGCCGCCATCAAGGAGCGGCGATCTCCAGATCGCCCAAAAATCCCGTTGGCCGGCGATTTGGAAATCGCCGTTCCTTGGTTGCTGCCTCTGCTTTCGCATCTTATCTAATTAGCCTACTTGCTCCCGTGTTCTCGCCTGATTCTAATCTCAACTTGCTTGTTACCGGCGGCGCCGGCTTCATCGGCTCGAATCTCGTTCTCGGTCTGCAGGAAAGATTTGCGCGCGCCCGGCTCACCGTGATCGACGATTTTCGCTCGGGCGATTTCAAGAATCTCGAGGGCTATCGCGGCGACTTTGTCGCGCAGGATCTGGCGAAGCTGAACTGGAGCGAGCAGTTTGGTGCCGAAAGATTCGACGCCATTTTTCATCTCGCATCGATTACCGACACGACGTTGCACGATCAATTCGTGCAAGTGCACGACAACGTCGAAAGTTTCCGAGGCCTGCTCCGTTTCGCGCAGCCAACGAAGACGCGCGTGATCTATGCATCGTCGGCGTCAACTTATGGCGCGACGAGTGAGGCAAGCACCGAAGCGAATGGGGCGGCGCCGGCGAACGTCTACGCGTTTTCCAAAGTGATGATGGACAATCTCGCGCGGCGCGCCGCGGAGGAAGACAGCGACTGGGTCATCATCGGTTTGCGCTACTTCAACGTCTACGGACCGCGCGAGGCGCACAAAGGTGTCCCGGCAAGCATGATCTTTCATCTGTCGAAACAGATGAAAGCAGGACAGCGCCCCCGCATCTTCAAGCACGGCGAACAGAAGCGCGATTTCGTTTACGTGAAGGATGTCGTCGAAGGGAGTATTCGCGCGATGGAAGCGACAAACAGCGGAATCTACAATCTCGGTTGCGGACAGGCGCGTTCCTTCAATGAGCTGATCGACGTTCTCAATCGCTCGTTAGGCACAAATTTCGATGCCGATTACATCGACAACCCGCATGCGCATTATCAAAACTTCACGCAGGCGGAGTTAACCAACGCGCGCACTGCGCTGGGTTACGAGCCGCAGTATCCGCTCGAGCGCGGGGTCGCTGATTACATGGCGTGGCTGTATCCGCACGGCCGGTCATCCTGAGCGAAGCGAAGGATCTCGCGGAAAATCACGCGCGTTCAGTTACGAATGCTGTCCGAACCATCGTGAGGTTCCTCGCTGCGCTCGGAATGACCGCGCACAGAGCGCCCTGCGCGCTCTAGCCTTCCCAGAAAAATTTTGTCGGGCGATTGATTTCGGCTGGCAGACTTTTGTGCACCGGGCAATTCAACGCTGTCTGCTCGAGCACTTCGCGATGCGGCGAATCTGGCGGCAACGGAATGTGAACTTCCGAAGGCAATCCGACGATTCGCCGTGGCGCATCCTTCGACATTTCCTTTTGCACGGAAACGGTCATGCCACGCAGGCTCACGCCAAGTTCCTCGGCTTTGATTCCCATGGTTGTGCTGATGCAAGTCCCAAGCGCGGTCGCGACGAGATCAGTCGGAGAAAATGCGGCGCCCTTCCCTTTGTTATCGGCCGGAGCGTCAGTTCCGAGCTTTGATTGCGACGGACCATGCGTGGCCGAGCAATGCAAGTCCCCATCGTAGCGAACGGAAATGTTAACCATGCACCAATTATGCGACGCGTTTTTTCTTTGTCATGTCGAGGAAACAGTTTACCCGCCGTGGCGGAAGAGATCTCTCATTTTTTTAGGTAGGGATGGCTCTCCGAGCTGTCCCTCGAAATTAGTCGGACGTTTCGGAGAAACGTCCCTACCTGATACGTAAGAGATTTCTCCCGCCACGGCGGGTAAACTGTTTCGCTCGAAATGACAAGAGAGCTAGCGCTGCGACAAAATCGGAGCCTCCTGAATCTTGTCCCCGTGTTGCTCCAATTCCTGCCGAAAAACATTCGTTAGGCCAGCGTCGTGCAGGATATTCATGTCGGTATCGTGCTTTTTGTTATCGTCGTTTTCCCACGCTTCATTCCACCAGCAAAACCCGATCACCGCCGGCCAGCGACCGGAAAATAAGTCGTCGAGCGCGGATTTCGCCCACGCATCGGCGGCGGCGTGCCGGTTGTGCAGATCGCAGCCGAACTCGGCGAGAACAATCGGTTTGGCCGGCGCCAGCTTCGTTAGGCGCGGATACGCCTCGCTGCATTTTGAAACGCAGGCTTTCTGTTCCATCACGCGTCGTCGGCGTGAGTGGCCCGTACGCGCTTAAACCGATCCAATCGCAGTAGGCGTCGCCGACATAATAATTCTCGAAGCGATTCCATTTCGCTTCCGGTTCATCGAACCAGTTCACGTGCCAGACCCATTGCAGATTCTTTGCACCTTCCGCGCGCATCAGATCGACGATGTGATGATACGCGGCGACGTAACGCGCCGGACCGGCTTTCGCGCCGCCGTTCCATTTCCCGTTCCAGGAAAACCAATCGCCGTTCGGCTCTACCCCCCACTCAATCAGAATCGGTGACGCAAACGATTTCGCGGCACGAGCCCAACGGCGGAGATCCTCGTCAAATTCGCCGCGCATAATTTTATCGATCGAGAAAGTTTTCTCCGGCCGATTCTGTTCCACATCGGAGCGGAGCATCAGCCGCACGTATGGAATTTTGCTCAGTCCTCGAATCCATTCACACATCTCCGCTGGAAATTCCCGCGACTCGAACCAGTTATCGGAGAAGAAAACCCATGTCGTTTTCTTGCCAAGGGCTTGTTCGTAGCGCGCGACATCTTCCGGTGTCACGTCGTGTTCGTTCAGTTTCGGACCGTCGTAGAAGAAGCCGTGGTAAAGTTTTCCGGCAGGGGGACGCGCAATCGGCGCAGATTGCGCTGAGGCATCGCAAATCCCAGCACAGGCAATCAAAGCGAGAACGAGCAACTTCACCAAGCGACTGTAGCGGCGGTCTCTGACCGTCGCACGAATTGCAGCTCGCGCACCGTAATTGAAAACGCTGGCCGCAAAAAGTGCGGCGGTCATAGACCGCCGCTACAGAATACAGCGTTGCTGCTATTTGCGCGCGTCGCGCAAATTGCGCACGCGATCATGCGCGAGCTTCACCTTGTCGTACTGTTGCGCAACGGTCTCGCGCAATGGCGACGCCAAATCCGCACTCATCGCTTTCTTGTATTCGTCGACCGCGGAGTCCTCGCCGCGCTCGCATTCTGCGAGAATGGCGTGATCATCGCCGCTCGTAACCGCCGATTTCAGATTGATCCACGCGCGATGAACAGAACCAGCCACGCTGCTGCTATCTTCCGGTTCTGATTCGCCGAGCCCGCGCAACTGCTGCTGCAGTTCACCGGCAAAACGCGATCGCTGCATGGAATATTCGGCGAAGAGCGATTTCAGTTCTGAATCCTTCACCGCTTCCGCTGCCTGGCGAAAGCCTTCCTGCCCGTCTTTGAGTGTTTCGATCAAACTGTTTACCGTCGAAATGATTTCTTTTTTCTGAGCCATAACACGGAATCGCGCGGCCACTGCTCTGTGCGCGGAGAATTTATGCAGTGCGGTTGCGACACCGCGAATCGTCCTTAGCTTTTAGTTATGGAAAAGAAAATTAATGGGAAAGATCTGACACAGGGAGCACCGCGCAGTCCTCGTACGCGCGTAGGCGGGTATGCCATTCTGGGACGCACACTGGATAAGTGTCGCGCGCTGATCGCGGGCAACATCGGCGAATATCATTTCGATTGTCCGCTCGATAACATGCTCTTCAGCTTCAAAGGCGTGAAGGGCGCCGACTTCAAGGCGGAAGTCGAGAAGGGAGCGAGCGATGCCGACATGGCGAAGTGGCTCGACGCGCATGGCCAAAACAAAACGCCCGATGAAATAAAGATTTGGGCGGATGGGATGGAGAAAGCGAACCCGCTCTACAACAATCCCGAGAAGCGCGATTACTACATCGAGGAAACGAAAAAGCTCGGGCTCGATCCGGCGACAACGCCGCTTTTCGACTGGCTCGACGCCGACGACAAGGCGACTTTCGCCATGGCAGATGCCGCGCGCTGATCTCGCGACCATCCGTTTGCAGGCGTAGTTACGTTTTAACCAATGGCGGCACGCGTCACCAACGTGTGCCGCCGTTTGAACAAAATTCGGGCATGATTTCAAATCACCACTGATCGAGCGATCGGATTCTTGAATCCAACGCAGCCGCTCGACGCATCTATCAACGAACCTATGAAAAAGATCCTTCTCGTTTTGTCTTCTGTCCTTTGCCAATTTCGCGCCAGCCAAAGAATCATCCTCATCGACCAGCGCGATCCCGCCGAAGATTCCGGTCCGCGATTTTTTCAAGAATCCGGAGAGCCGCGGTTATCTGCTCTCGCCCGACGGAAAAACGTTGTCGTATCTCGCGCCGTGGGAATCGCGCATGAACATCTGGGTCCGCCCGACCGCCGGCGGTGAAGCGAAACGGATCACATCGGAAAAAGATCGCGATATTCGCGATTACTTCTGGAAGGGAAACCAGTACGTCATTTATGCGCAGGACAACAAGGGCGACGAAAATTTCCACCTCTTCCGCGTCGATCTGAAAAGCGGCGACATCAAGGATCTGACGCCATTTCCGAAGGTGCGCTCGGAGTTGATCGACGATCTGGAGGATAATTCCGATACCGACATTCTCGTTACGCTGAACAAGCGAAATCCGGAATTGTTCGACGCGATGCGCGTCAATGTGGCGACCGGCGAAATGAAAGTCGCCGCCGAAAATCCCGGTCACGTCGATCATTGGGTGACTGATCACAAGGGACGAATTCTCGCCGCAACCGAAACGGACGGCGTCAATGCAACGTTGCTAACGCGACCGGATGAAAACGCGCCGTTCAAAAAAGTGCTAACGACAAATTTCCGCGAACATCTCGGGCCGCAGTTTTACACTTTCGACAACAAGGAGCTTTACGTCGCGTCCAACATCGGCCGCGACAAACAGGCGATTGTGAAAATCGATCCGGCGACGGCAAAGGAAACCGGGATGATCTATCAGAATCCGGACGTCGATGTGGATGGGCTCGCGTTTTCGAAGAAGCGCAAAGTTCTGACCTACGCGGGTTACACGACGTGGAAGGAACAGCGGAAATATCTCGACCCGCAGACGGAGAAAATGTTCACGACGCTGGAAAAGAAACTTCCCGGCTTCCAAATCGACGTCGTCGGACAACGATCATGACGAAAACCAATTCATCGTCGCGGCGACAAGCGATCGCACGCCGGGTGCGCGTTATCTTTACAATGTGAAGAGCGGCGAGCTGACCAAACTGGCGGAGGTCGCGCCGTGGTTGAAAGCCGATCAGCTCGCGCCGATGAAGCCGATCGAATACAAGAGCCGCGATGGCCTAACGATTCACGGATATCTCACGTTGCCGGTCGGACGCGAGGCGAAAAATCTTCCGGTGGTGGTGAATCCTCACGGCGGACCGTGGGCGCGCGACGACATGGGGTTACGATCCGGAAGTGCAATTTCTCGCCAATCGCGGTTACGCCGTTTTCCAGATGAACTTCCGCGGATCGACCGGATACGGCCGGAAATTTTGGGAAGCGTCATTCAAACAATGGGGCAAGACGATGCAGGACGACATCACCGACGGCGTGCAATGGTTGATCAAGCAAGGCATCGCCGATCCGAAACGTGTCGCGATTTATGGCGGAAGTTATGGCGGTTACGCGACTCTGGCCGGCGTTACGTTCACGCCGGATCTTTATGCGGCAGCGGTCGATTACGTTGGCGTGGCGAATCTTTTCACCTTCATGAATACGATCCCGCCATATTGGAAACCGTTCCTCGACATGTTTCATGAAATGGTGGGCGATCCGGAAAAGGACAAGGAGTTGCTCGCCGTCGGCATCGCCGGTGATGCATGCCGACAAGATCAAGACACCGCTCTTTGTCGCGCAAGGCGCGCAGGATCCGCGCGTGAACAAGAACGAATCAGACCAAATGGTGGAAGCGTTGAAGAAACGCGGCATGGATGTGGAATACATGGTCAAAGACAACGAAGGCCATGGCTTCCACAACGAGGAAAACAAGTTCGCCTTTTACGAGGCGATGGAAAAATTCCTCGACCAGCATTTGCATCCGGAAACGGCGCAGGCTTCTGGAGCAGGCGCCGGCTCGAAGTAGACGCGACGCCGCGCACACTTTCGTCATCCCGAGCGAACGCGAGGGACCTGACGCAGCAACTGCACGCGTAGGTGACTAGCGAGGTCCCTCGCGTTCGCTCGGGATGACCCCGTGGTCCGCAGTCTTTCGGCTTACGGCTCGATCGGCGGAAGAGTATTTTCCGTTTCGCCGGAATCGATCCCTCGCGCCAGTTTGCTGTTGCGAACGCTGTAGAGGAAATAAATCACGAGGCCAAGCCCGAGCCAGATGAAGAACCGAATCCACGTTTCGATTGGCAGGCTCAACATGAGCGCAAGACAAAGAAGGACGCCAAGAATAGGAAAAACTGGAACCATCGGCACGCGGAATGGTCGCGGGCGGTTTGGATCTTTTCGCCGCAAGATGATCACCCCACAGCAAACGAGGACGAAGGCGAAGAGCGTGCCGATGTTCGTCAGGTCAGCTAACGACCCGATATCGGTAAGCATCGCCACACCGCCAACCGCGATGCCGGTCCAGATGGTGGTGACATATGGCGTGCGAAAGCGCGGATGAATGCGGGAAAAATATCGCGGAAGCAAACCGTCGCGCGCCATGGCCATGAAAATGCGCGGTTGGCCGAGTTGGAAAACGAGCAGGACGGAAGTTAGTCCGGCAAGCGCGCCCGCACTAATCGAGCGCCTGCGCCCATGGTTTGCTCGCAAACGCAGTCGCGACTGCAGCCGAATCTCCAAGATAAGTCGTGTATTTTTTGATGCCGGTGAGCACGCCGGACATCAAAACGTAAAGCAGCGTGCAGATGATCAGGCTCGCAATCATCCCGATCGGCAAATCGCGCTGCGGATTTTTTGTTTCCTCCGCCGTAGTCGAGACGGCATCGAAACCGATGAAGGCAAAAAAGACAATGGCCGCGCCGCTCATCACTCCGCCAAAACCGCTGGGCATGAATGGATGCCAGTTCGTCGGATTGACCATGAACGAGCCGAACGCGATGACGAAAACGACGACAGCGACCTTGATCATCACGATGATGCGTGTTTGTCTTCGCGCTCTCGCGAATTCCGTAGATCAAAAGAACCGTCACTGCGGCGACGATGAGCAACGCAGGGAGATCGATCGCGATGGGTGACCGAAGATGTGCGGCAGCGTCAGCGGCGAATAGTACTGCGCAGTTTCTCCGCCCTGGGAAATCTTGGTCGCCGCTGTGGTCGGATCGGTTACCAGCCAAAGCGGAAATTTCACGCTGCCGTGACTCACGCTGTAGAAAAATTTCACAAAATAAT
The DNA here is from genome assembly GCA_963737195.1 of uncultured Verrucomicrobiae bacterium. Lineage (GTDB taxonomy): Bacteria > Verrucomicrobiota > Verrucomicrobiia > Chthoniobacterales > UBA10450 > JBBQFI01. The sequence goes on along the minus strand of CAVTRW010000014.1, from coordinate 91,651 downwards.
CCGACCAGCCTTTTGCGACCGCCATGTTTCCGACTGCATATTCGAGAATCAAATCCCAGCCGATGATCCAGGCGACGATCTCGCCCAGAGTGGCGTACGAATAGGTGTAGGCGGAACCCGAAACCGGAATCATCGCGGCGAGCTCGCTGTAACAAAGCGCCGCGAAACCGCACGCGATCGCCGCGACGACAAAGGACAGGGCGACGGCCGGTCCCGCCGCGGGTCGTCCAAAAACGAGATCGCTGTGGTGCAAAAACGCGATGATGAAATTGAGCACCGGCGTTTTCACAATCGATTCGCCGACGTGCGCTGATTCACCGGCGGCAGCGGTGCCGGCGAGCGCGAAAATTCCCGCGCCAATAATCGCGCCGATACCGAGGCAGGTAAGATCGAAGGCGGTAAGAGCGCGCTTCATTTTTCGCTCCGGCGCTTCCGCTTCGCGCATCAGCAGGTCGGGACTTTTGGTTCGGAAAAGGCTCATGTCTTTATCGTTAGGCGAACGAGTTACGATTGCGCGGGGATGGTGGCATTTCGCTGCAGCGGCGGTCAACGTTTAGTTCGAGCGGGCCGCAATTACATCGCATTTGTTGGCCTGAGTTAAGCTTTCAAACAGGGCATGTTGCCCGCAGCTCACCTTTTCCAACCTCATGGCTGGCTTGATCTTTGGCTCCATCGGGTTCGTCGCTTTCATTTACGGAAAGCGCATGAACGTCTGGCGGCCGATGTTTCTCGGCATCGCCCTGATGGTGTTCCCCTACTTTATCGAAAATACCACCTGGCTTTTCGCCACCGGCATTTTCGGGACCGCGTTGCTATTCTTGTTCCGCAACTGATTTCCGGAGGGACGCGCTTCTGCGCGTCCGTGGTGGAACGTGCGGCGACCGCGCATTCGCTGAAGACATGCAGAAGCATGTCCCTCCGGCAAGACGACGCGCACACATCGCATTCCCGCGTGGACTTGCTCAGGCGATTTCAATAACTTCGCTGCGCCATGTCGGACGAAACAACGCCACTCATCGTAGGCGACGCGGTTGCCGCGGAGATGGAACAATATCCGCGTCGACGATGGGGCTGGCGCAAGAAGAAGGAGCAGCGACAACTAACTCATTGCGAAAATTGCGGCGCACCACTCATCGGAAAGTATTGCGCACAATGCGGGCAGCCCGGCATCGATTATCATCGATCGTTCGGAACGCTTGTCGCCGACGCAGCCGACGCGTTCCTGAACTTGGATGAACGCTTCCTGAAAACGTTTGGCCTGGTCCTGTTCAAGCCATGGCGCCTAACGAATGATTTTCTTGCCGGACGTCGCCAGCGTTACGTGCATCCGTTGCGGATTTATCTGCTCGCGAGCGTGGTGTTCTTCTTTCTCATCCGCATCTCTTGAGCATTTCAAACCGGAGCATGGCGCCATCGTCATCGACGGATCGCCAAAAAAACATGCACAAGCGGCGCCCTCACCTACTGCGTCACCCACCGCATCATCAGCCGCGTCACCGACTGCGTCTCCTATTCCGGCGGACGACAAAGACGGTCTCAATTTTCGCTTCTCCGACGACGATGAGACCGATCATCCAAAATCGGCTTTTGAAGCGTGGCTGAAAAATCGCGTCAAAGAAAAAATCGGGCCGAGCGGTGATCGCGGCGAAATTTTTCTCAAAGCGCTGATCGATAACCTCGGGCCAATGGTCCTCTGCTGCATCCCGCTCTTCGCGCTTGTTCTGAAGATTCTCTACATCTTTAAGAAACGTTACTACATCGAACATCTCGTCTTCGCCCTGCACACGCACGCGTTCGTTTTCCTCTCGACGTTGATCATTATCGGAATTGGATTGCTACTGAACTGGAAAGCGCCAGGCGCGCTCACGCCCGTCGTATGCACCTTTCTCAGCTTCGCTGTCCTGATTAATCTGCTCGTCGCTATCCGCCGCGTGTACAAGCAAAACTGGTTCGCTACACTTTTTAAATTTGCGCTCGGCAGCGTGATTTATCTTTGCGTTCTAGTCATCGCTTTCGCCGTGACCGCTTTCGTCACGCTGCTGCTGCCATAACGCAGCGAGAGGCGTCGTCAGAGTGATTCGGCGATTAGTTCGCGCGCCTTTTGCAATGCCTCTTCGATTTTCGCCGGATTGTTCCCGGCGCCTCGCGCATTTTCCGGTCGGCCACCGCCTTTGCCGCCGACGATGGGCGCAACTTCCTGAATCAATTTGTTCGCCTGAATCTTCGATGAAAGCTCGGTCGGCACCGACGCGATCAACGCGACTGTTCCGTTCGCTGCGCCAGCGAGAAAAATCGGACCGGTAAATTTTGCCTTCAGCGCATCGGCGACGGCTTGCAGCAATTTCCCATCGCCATCCGCGATCGGAGCGACTAACGACTTCTTTCCCGCGTGCGACTCAGCAAGTTCCTTCGCGATCGCGGCTGCGCGACTGCGCACGTTTGCTTCGCTCGCTTTCGCATTTTGTTTTTCCCAATCGCGAACTTCGGCTCTCGAGCTTTTCCAGATGCGCCGCGCGCGCATCGATCTGATCGAACATCGCACGTGTCTCTTGCGTCTCCGAAAATGCCGGCAACGCGCTGATATCAGATTTCTTCTTGCGCAGCCCCTCAAATTTTTCTTCCTGCCGCTTCGCTTCGTTTGTCGCCCATTCCCTCGCCGCGCTTCCGGCCACCGCTTCGATTCTGCGAATTCCCGCCGCGATCGCTTCTTCGCGCACGATGCGAAACGCATCGATCTCACCCGTGGTCGCGCACATGCGTGCCGCCGCACAGTTCCATTGAGTATCCGTTCAACTCGTTAGGCGCGCCGCCGATCTGCACCACGCGAACGACGTCGCCGTACTTGTCACCGAAAAACTGCTGAATGTCGGAGCGCTTCTTCGCTTCGGCGTATGGAATTTCCGTCCACGAAACCGGCGCGTTCTCCGCCACCTTGTCGTTCACCAGTTTTTCCAAGTCGCGCACCTGCTGTTTCGTCAGCGCCGCGCTCGAGAAATCGAACGTCAATTTCTCCGGCCCGACATAACTCCCTTTCTGCACCGCCTCGCGACTAACGAGTTCATGCAACGCCCAATGCAAAATGTGCGTGACGGTGTGATGTTGTTCGATCGCCCGGCGCCGCGGGGCATCTACTCGAACAGTCAACCTTACGACTCGCCCGAAGTCGGAGCATCGTCATTCGAAAGAAGATGAATCCAGGTCTCACCCGTTTTTGCGTTGCCGACATCGTCCAAACTTCGTCTGCCATTTGCCATTTCGCCGGTGTCGCCAACCTGTCCGCCCATCTCGGCGTAACAGACAGAATTACTTCAAGACACGAAAGGCCTTCGATCTTTCACCGTCCAGTACGTCCAGCACCTCCGCGCTCGATGTTAGATCCTGCTCGTATCCAAGAAAATTTGTCGGTGCACGCGTAGCTTGCATCCGCGAGTTCAATCGCTGTCTTTTTCTGCGCCTGCGCGCGCGCGTCGAACGCTGTTCTTCCATCAACTTCTCGAAGCCGGCGACATCAACCGTCAGCCCGCGCTCCCGCGCCATGAGCTGCGTGAGATCGAGCGGAAATCCTTGCTCGTCGTAGAGCCGAAAGCAACGCGGCAGAAATACTGAGCAATATTCAGTTAGCTTTGACGCCGAACCGGATAATTCCCGAAGGCGCTGCCGGAGAAGTGTTGCATTCCTTTGTTCCATGGATCCGAACGCCGCGGTCCTTGCAAGACCCCTGACTGTTAGCATCCATTCCCACTCGCTCTGCCGAATTCCTCCCTCGTGATCCGCCTCAATTGTAGTTGCGATAGTTTCCAGCCATTTGAGCAATCCGGAATCAGACGTCGGCGGAGCAGCGGCTGTTTCACAGAGGCTCATGAGGAATTGTCGGGAGTCGCTGAGTTGCTCAAACAACTCGATCCCATGATCGAGAGTGCGATTGAACGATTCTTCTTCGCGCTGAATTGTTTCTTTTACGCGTGACTGATTTTTGCGGACTTCGGGAAAAACGTCGCCGAGCGTCCGTGCAACGACGTCCACAAGCTTGAAGAAGAATGGCTCGTGAAATCCCAGCGTGCGGCCGTAGCGGACCGCGCGACGGAGAATGCGACGCAAAACGTAGCCGCGTCCTTCGTTTGATGGAATGATTCCATCCGCGATGGCAAACGTCAGCGTGCGGATGTGATCGGCGATGACGCGAAATGCGATGTCGATCTTCTCCTGCTCGCTTTCTGCGCCACGCCGATATGTTTCGGTAACGTCGATCCATATTTCTTCCCGCTCAGTTTCTCGATTTCGTCGAAGATCGGGCGAAAGACATCGGTTTCGTAATTCGAAATCGTGCCGGAAAAATCGGTGAAGTTTTTCGTGCCTTGAATGATCGCAGTTGCGCGCTCGAAACCCATGCCGGTATCGACATGACGCTGCGGCAACGGTGTGAATTTTCCCGATCGGCGTCCGGCGTTGAACTGGATGAAAACCAGATTCCAAATCTCGATGCAGCGCGGATCGTCTTTGTTCACGAGCGCGCCGCGCGTGTCGCCGTCAGGTGTGAGGTCGACGTGAAGTTCCGAACAAGGACCGCACGGGCCGGTGTCGCCCATCATCCAGAAATTGTCTTTCTTGTTTCCGTTCACGATGTGAAGCGCAGGATCGAGATCGGCGTCGCGGAAAAGCCGCGCCCAATGATCGTGCGCTTCCTGGTCGAACTCGCTCGGCTCGCCAGGCCCGGGTTTGTAAACGGTCGCGTAAAGCCGCTGCGCCGGAAGTCCCCATCGCCCAACGACTAATTCCCACGCCCATTCGATCGCTTCTTTCTTGAAGTAATCGCCAAAGCTCCAGTTGCCGAGCATTTCGAAAAACGTGTGGTGATAGGTGTCGAGGCCGACGTCTTCGAGATCGTTATGTTTGCCGCCGGCGCGGATGCATTTTTGCGTATCGGCGACGCGCGGCGGATTCCATTGCGGCTTTTGCTGGCCGAGAAAGATGGGCACGAACTGGTTCATGCCGGCGTTGGTGAAAAGCAGATTCGGCGCGTCCGGCAGGAGCGATGACGACGGCACAATGGTGTGCTGTTTCTCGCGAAAGAAATCGAGAAAGGATTGGCGGATTTGCGCGGAAGTCATCGCGCGGAACTTAGCGCGGATTACGCGGTTTTCATGTCTCGGGACGCATCGTCGAACATTTTGCATGGGTAGCGCGCGCGTCTCGCGCGTTGGTTTTGGCGTCTCGCCAAAACGATCTTTTGTTTCGGCACCGTGGGGCGGGAAAGTCCGCGAACGCGGGACGCCTTCGCCAGCACGCGAGACGCGTGCGCTACCCGGGCCTCCTACTTCTTCTCTTCCTCGAGCTTCGCCTTAACGGCGGTTTCGATTTCTTCGTAGAGCGCGGGATCGTTTTTCAACGCTTCCTTCGCCGCATCGCGGCCCTGCGCCAGTTGCGTGCCTTTGTAGTTCAACCAGGAACCGCGTTTCTCGATGATTTGTTTTTCGAGCGCGAGATCGAGCAGCGCGCCGGTCGAGGAAATTCCCTCGTTATACATGATGTCGAACTCGGCCTCGGTGAACGGCGGCGCGACTTTGTTCTTCACGATTTTCACGCGCGTGCGATTGCCGGTGACGACGCCGTCGGTTTGTTTGATCGCGCCGATGCGGCGGATATCGACGCGCACGCTGGCGTAGAATTTTAACGCCTTGCCACCCGGATGTCGTTTCCGGATTTCCAAACATCACGCCGATCTTTTCGCGGATCTGGTTGGTGAAAATGCAGCAGGTGCGCGCTTTGGAAATGAGCGAGGTAAGTTTGCGCAGCGCCGCGCTCATCAGACGCGCCTGCGCGCCGACGGTCGTGTCGCCGATCTCGCCTTCCAGTTCGGCCTTCGTCACGAGCGCGGCAACCGAATCGATAACGATAACGTCGAGCGCATTTGAGCGGACGAGCGTTTCACAAATACGCAGCGCTTCCTCGCCGGAGTTTGGTTGTGAGACAAGCAGGTCGTCGAGATTCACGCCAAGCTTGCGCGCATATTGCGGATCGAGAGCGTGCTCGACATCGATGAACGCGGCGAGGCCGCCCCGCTTCTGCGCCTGTGCGATGACGGTAAGCGTGAGTGTCGTTTTCCCGGAAGATTCCGGACCAAAAACTTCGACGACGCGGCCGCGCGGAAAACCGCCGACGCCGAGCGCGCGATCAATCAAAATATTTCCGGTGGGGATGACATCGATGTCGACGATTTGATCGTCGCCGAGACGCATGATCGCGCCATCGCCGTAATCCTTGGCGATCTGCTGGATGGCGAGATCGAGATTCTTGTTTCGGGCGGCCGTGACTTTGTCGACGGCCGGTTTTTCTTCAGTTTTTGTGGGCATAGGAACGTTCACCTTACTAAGTCGCCGGTCGGTCTTCGCCAAGGGAAAAAACTGTCATCCTGAGCGAAAAGCGAAGGACCTCGCGAACCATGTTGCGGTTTCGTGAGGTCCCTCGCTTCGCTCGGGATGACAGACAAAGAATAAAGGCCGCGCACCCTGAGGCGCGCGGCCTTCCCTCATGCCAGAAACAAATCCGGGCGAGATTATTGCACCGAGATCTTGCGCGGCTTCACGTGCTCCGCTTTTGGCAAATGCAGCGTCACGACCCCCTGGTCGATCTTTGCGCTGATTTTGCCGGTATCGATGGACGGATCCAATTCAAAGGCGCGCCGGAAATTTTCCGCACGCGATTCGCGATGGAGAATCGTGCCATCAATATTCGGCATGGAACGGCGGCCGGTAATGGTGAGCTCGTTGTTTTCAACAGAGATCTCGAGCCCTTCCTTGTTCACCCCCGGCATTTCAACCTGCAAGGTGTAACCCTCACCGCCTTCAACAACGCTCGCTGATGGCGCGATGAATTGCTCGCGCTGCGCGCGTTCGTTGCTTCGATCGTCTCGAACTAAAGTGTTCATTGTTTTCTTCCTCCTTAAATTGATTGTTAGTCGACGTTGACTTTGATCTGCTTCGGCTTCGCTTCCTCCGCTTTCGGCAGCGTCACCGTCAGAATTCCATCTTTATAGGTCGCGCTGACTTTTCCAGAATCGACTCGCGTCGGCAGCGAAATGCTGCGACGGAATTTTCCAGAAAAGCGCTCGCTGCGTTCGGCAGTTTCGCCGTTCGAAGCGCCGCTCGTGCGTTCGCCGCCGATGGTCAACGTGCCGTCGTGCAGCGAGATCTCGATGTCTTCCTTGCGCATGCCGGGAAGCTCGACAACCGCGACGACGTTGTCGGTATTCTGATACAGATCAAGCGCGGGAGCCCAACCGCTGAAGAGCTGCGCCTGACGACCGTTATTGGCCCACAACGGTAGCTCGAGCAGATTGCTCATTTCATCCCGCAAACTGGCCCAGCGATCAAACGACGGCCAAGCTGACATTTCTGGCATTTGATAACGAATTAAACTCATTTGTAGGTCCTTTCTGGTTTGAAATTGGTTTCGCAAAACATTTAGCCAACGAAATGCCACTATTAGCCGTCGCCGCGTCTCTCGGATAAATCAGTTTTTCTAAAGCACTTACGCCGTTTCCGAGTCTTTGCCGCGTTGGAAGAAATGTGAAAGTTTGGCGCAATCACGACCATTTTGCGTCAATCAAATTGGGACAAAACGGAGCATGTCCGAAGCGTGCACCTGCGCTTATATATTCGTGATGAAGAAGGCTGATCTGGCCGAAACTTTTATGCGTCTCGCGTTAGCGGAAGCAAAAAAAGGACTTGGCCTAACGAGTCCGAATCCGGCGGTGGGTGCGATCCTGGTCGCAAATGGTAAAGTGATCGCGCGCGGACATCACGAAGCCGCTGGTTCGGATCACGCGGAGATCCGTTGCCTAAAACAATGGCGCGGCACGATGCCGCGAAACGCCACGCTTTACGTCACGCTGGAACCTTGCTCGACAACTGGCCGTACGCCGCCGTGCACGAATGCGATCATTGCGGCAAAGATCAAGAAAGTAGTTGTCGGCGCAGTGGATCCAAATCCGCAACACGCCGGACGCGGCATCAAACAGTTGCGCAGCGCCGGCATTGAGGTTCGGGCGGGCGTGCTCGCCGACGAATGCAGTCGACTCAATGAAGCGTTCAACAAATGGATTCAAACCAAGTGTCCGTTCGTCATCGCCAAGTGCGGCATGAGCCTCGATGGCCGGCTGACGCGCCCGCCTAGCGAATCGCGCTGGCTGACGAGCGCGCGCTCGAGACGACATGCGCACCAGGTTCGTGCGCAGGTCGATGCCGTTCTCATTGGAGCAGAAACTCTGCGGACGGACGACCCGCGTTTGACCGTGCGAACCGGGAGAAAAGCCAAACAACCATGGCGCGTCGTCGTTTCGCGTTCCGGCAAACTGCCGCGCACGGCAAAGCTTTTTACCGATCGCCATGCGAACCGTACCCTCGTGTATTTACGAAAGTCGCTGCGAGAGGTGCTCGAAGATTTAGGAAGAAAAGAAATCACGAGCGTGCTGATTGAAGGCGGCGGAGAGATTTTGGGACAGGCACTCGACGAACGATCGATCGACAAAGTGCAAATTTATCTCGCTCCGTTGTTCACGGGCGGACCGGTTGTGGCCTTTGCGGGTAACGGCGCAGCCACAACAGCGGAAGCATTACGACTGGCGAACATGACGTTTGAACGAATCAACGGCGATATCTGCATCAGCGGGTATTCGATAAATTGCGCGCATCACGACGAATAAATTCAAAAGCAGTTGCGTCTGACTTATTATTGGACAAACGTAAAACAGGAGGTGGAACAATGAAGAAGCTTCTTTTGATCGCTCTGGTGGTTGGTGGAATAGCTTTCGCAACCGCGCCGAAAACGGAAGCAGGAACCTACTTCTCGGTGGGTATCGGGTTCCCGATCGGCTTCGGATATTATGGCGGATGCTATCCGGGCTATTATTCAGGTTACTACGGGGGATACGGATACTATCCTTACACCGGCTACTATCGTACCTCTCCCTACTACAGGGTGGGATATCGATACTACGGCCATCGCTATTATGGTCATCGTTACAGCCGGCCTTACTACTGGCATAACGGTCGCAGAGTTTATTACGCGAGTCGTTACCGCTAAAAATTCGGGCGAGATGCTTTGAGCTGGTCGCACGCGATGCGGCCAGCTCAATCTTTTTAGGGCGTTTCCGTCGCTTCGAGAAAACCCTCGAGCTGACGAATTCGTGTCGGGTGTCGCATCTTGCGCAACGCTTTCGCTTCGATTTGGCGAATGCGCTCGCGTGTAACACGAAATTGCCGGCCGACTTCTTCCAACGTGCGGCTGTAGCCATCGACCAACCCGAATCGTTGCTCGAGGACCTGGCGTTCGCGGTCGGTCAAAGTTTCCAGCACGTCTTTGATTTTTTCCTTCAACAGGACAATCGCCGTCATGTCGCTCGGATTTTCTGCGCCCTTGTCCTCGATGAAGTCGCCGAAGTTCGTTTCCTCGCTTTCGCCGACGGGCGATTGCAATGAGATCGGTTGCTGCGCCATCTTCAGCACCGCGCGCACGCGATCGACCGGCAGCAAAATCTCCTCGGCCACTTCTTCCGGCGTGGGCTCGCGACCATATTCCTGCACGAGCTGTTTCTGCACGCGCATCAACTTGTTGATCGTTTCGATCATGTGCACCGGGATTCGAATGGTGCGCGCCTGATCCGCTATTGATCGCGTGATTGCCTGACGAATCCACCACGTCGCGTAAGTGGAAAATTTGTAGCCGCGGCGGTACTCGAATTTCTCCACCGCCTTCATCAACCCCATGTTGCCTTCCTGGATGAGGTCGAGAAACGACAGGCCGCGATTCGTGTATTTCTTTGCGATGGAAATGACAAGGCGGAGATTCGCTTCCACCATTTCGGTCTTAGCGCGCAGTGCTTTTCGCAGCCAGGTCTTGAGCGCCTGATACTGCTCCGTAAATTCATCTGCCGATAGCCACAGAGCGCTTTCGAGATCGCGCACCTGCGGACCCGCTGCCGACGAAGCACCATTGCTCCGAGGTCGCTTGATCCCTTCGGTGCGCGCCACACCAAGCAGATGATAATACTCGTCTGCGAGATGGACGAATTCTTCAGTTACTTTCTGTTTGAAATAAAATTTCGGGTAGAGTTTTTGCAGCGCGTTGACGCCCCTCTGGAAAACCTTCGATCCCTTTGAGTCCCGTTTTGCCGAACTCTTCAACAGGTGCGCGTACTGTTTCCCGAGGGCTTCACTTGATTTCTCCACCTGCTTGCAAAGCCGTGGCAGGATTTTCATGTAGCGCTCGCGGCTCTCGATTTTCTTGTCGAGAATCACGCGATCAAAACGTTCGCGGCCTTCGGTCAGTTTTTGCGCGAGATCGAGATGCGCGCGCGCGATAAAACCGAAGCGATGAATATGGCGCTGCACCATCGTCTCGGCTTCTTCGATGCGCTTGGAGATTTCCACTTCCTGTTCGCGGGTCAGAAGCGGGACCTGTCCCATCTGCTTGAGATACATCCGCACCGGATCATCGAGAATATCGAGCTTCGATTCGGCCTTCTCCTCTTCTTCTTCCGTGTCTTTCTTCCCACCTTTATAACTATCGACCTCGGAAGCTTCGATGACGTCGATCTCCAAACGCCGGAGCCGGATGAGAATGGCGTCGACCTCATCCGCTTGGTTTATCCCTTCCGGCAATGCTTCGTTTAGGTCATCAAAAGTGAGATAGCCCTGCTCCTTTGCCAGCTTGATCAACTCACGAATGCGCAGTTGAACATCCGTTGCGGATGACGATGCCAGGGCTGGAGCTTCTTCGGTGGCGGATTTCACTTTGGCAGACGCGCGCTTTACTTTTTCAATGCGCGGCCTTGCGACTCTGCCAGAGCCAGTCTTATGCCGGGAGGGACGCCCGCGCGTCTTGGACAATTTAACCGTGGCGGGTCGGACAGCGCGCTTTAACTTCGGCGGCTTTTTCGAACTTGTTCGCGCTGGTTTTTTTCGTTTCGAATCCAAGGCTTGCTGTTGAGAAAATCGGTGAAGCTTATTCCCTGCGCGTTTGCTTGCTTCTGCACGGATTCAACCGCGATTAAACATCGACGGCGCGAGCCGGGGGCAAAAGCGTCGAAACGTCGCGGAGCTGTTCCTGCAGGTCAAGGATTTCTTTCTGTAAATGCAGGACTTCTCCCGGCGTCAACTGCGGCAGCTTCATGCGATCTTTCGCAGCCTGCAGCTCGCGCCGCAAGCTCGCCTGCCGCAGGCCGTTCCACCAGCCGTGCGCTACCGTTAGCCCGTTAGGCGGTTTCTTCTGCATCAACCAGGAAGAGACCAACGCTTCTTCTTCGGGAACGAGTCCGGCCATGAACGCATTCAAGGACGCGGTGTCGTCCGGCCGCACGTCTGAATCCAGAATACGCGCGAGCAATGCCGCATCGGGAGTTTGCTCCAGAACTTCGCGCCAATCCTGCGCAAGGAAAAACGCGCGGGCATCCTCATCACGCAACGCGAGCAGACACAACATCGCTATTTCATGTCGCGGCAATGGCCCCGGTGGAGGAGTTGAGGAGGCGCGCGCATATTCACGGGCCGGTTTGGGAATCAGTGTTTCGAAATCTGCCACGCTCACTCCCAGACGCGCGCTTGCTTTGTTCGCCACTTCGCCACGCATAAACGGATCGTGTACACGCCCCACCGTCTGCGCCAGGCTGCGCGCCAGTTGCATTCTTGCGCCTAACGAGTTCAGATTTTGCCGGCGCGCTTCGCGCTCGATCCAGTAATCGAAGAAATCCTGCGCATCTTTGATTCGCTTTTCGAATTCGGCCCGCCCTTTGCCGCGGACTAACGAGTCGGGATCTTCGCCCGCTGGCATCTCGGCCACGCGGATAATCAGGTCGTTTTGCAGCAGCGCATCGAGAGAACGCTCCGCGGCCTTCTGTCCTGCGGCATCGGCATCGAAGCAAAGCACCACTTCACTGACGAAGCGTTTCAGAATGCGGGCCTGCTGTTCGGTAAAAGCTGTCCCTTGCGACGCCACGACATTCGGGATGCCAGCTTCGAAAAGTGTGATCAAATCGAGCTGACCTTCACAAACGATCGCGCAATTCGCTTCGATCAACGCGCGTTTCGTTTTGTGTAATCCGAAAAGGACATTCCCTTTGCGAAAGAGCGGCGTATCGGGCGAATTCAAATACTTCGCGGTCTCAACATCCTTTTCCAGAATGCGACCGCTGAAGGCGATGACTTCACCGACATCGTTGCAAATCGGAAACATGATGCGATTGCGGAAACGATCGTAAACTTCGCCATCGGTGCGCGATTCATCGCGCAATTTCACCAGTCCGCTCTGTACCAGTTGTCCACGCCGGTAACCGTGATCGATTGCCCATTTTAGAAATGCATCCCAACTATCGGGCGCATAACCGATCTGCCAGTTCGCCGCGATGTTGCGATCAATTCCGCGTTGCTTCAGATAATTTCGCGCAGCCGCGCCGAGTTCTTTCTTAAGCAGATTTTCCTGGAACCATTCCGCCGCCTCCGCGTGCAGCTTCAGGAGCGCGCGACGGGCTTCATGTTGCCGATCTTCATCTACACTTGCTCCGCGTTCTTCGATTATTGGAATTCCCGCCCGCGTTGCCAATTTGCGCACCGCGGAAGGAAAATCGATGTGCTCGTAATCCATGACGAACCGGAAAACGCTTCCGCCAACGCCGCAGCCGAAACAGTGAAACGTTTGCCGCGATGGACTAACTGTGAACGACGGCGTTTTCTCCTGATGAAACGGGCAGAGCGCCTTGAAATTCGTGCCCGCGCGCTTCAGCGGAAAGTACGTCCCGATCACCTCCACGATGTCGTTGGCAGCGGCGATTTGCTCGATCGTTTGTGACGGAATCGTGCCCATGGGCTATTCCACTTTTCGCTCGTTTGTGGGCGAGCGCGATGCAAAACTAATACAGAAATGAAGATTGTTCGTTTCGCTTTGTTCTTGGTGCTTTGCGCAGCCGCGGCAAACGCGAACGCGGCACGCGAGATCGTGCGGCATGGCGAAACCGTTGTCGTTCCGCTGCGTGGAGAAATATCGCCCTCGCTCGCGCTGTTCATCCGACGCGCCACTAAAACGGCCGAGAATGCCGGAGCCGCCGCCATCATTTTTGAAATGAACACGTATGGCGGCCGACTCGATAGTGCCGAGGAAATTACCGGCATACTCAATCACGCGATTATTCCGACCTACACTTTCATCAATACCAACGCTGGCTCAGCTGGCGCCATGATCGCCCTCGCGACCAAACATATTTATATGGCGCCGGTGAGCGCGATCGGCGCGGCGGCTCCGGTGCTGCCGACAGGTGAAGATCTTCCGCCGACTGCGCGTGATAAAACCATTTCCTATTGGTCGGCGCTCATGCGCGGTTCAGCCACGCGCAACGGACACAACCCCGACATTGCGGAAGCGTTCATCAACAAAGACAAGGAAGTAAAAATTGGTGACCGCGTGTTGCACGCGAAAGGTTCGCTCCTCACGCTGAACGCACAGGAAGCAACCGAGCAGATTAACGGCAAGCCGGTTCTTGCCGAAGGCATCGTTGATTCCGTTCAGGATTTAATGCGCAAGGCGAATTTGAAGGAGCCGCCGGTTACGATCGACCCGAGCGGCTTCGAACAGCTCGCCTTTTGGATTACCGCGCTCGCGCCTTTGCTCCTGCTCGGCGGAATCATCGGCGCATATCTCGAATTCAAAATTCCGGGCGCGAGTCTCCCCGGAATTTTCGCCGCCGTTTGCTTTACGCTTTTTTTCCTCGGGCATTATCTCGCTGGGCTTGCGGGCTGGGAAGTCGTCGCGCTTTTCGTTCTCGGTCTGGTCTTGCTCATGATCGAGATTTTGTTCTTCGCTCATTCCACCATCGTCTTCGGCGTCGTCGGCGTATTTCTGATGCTGGCCTCGTTGCTCTGGGCCATGACCGATCGTTATCCCGGACAGACATTTCTTCCTACCGGCCGCATGCTGGCAGTGCCGCTGTTGAATCTCTCGCTCGCGATCGTGGCGGCATGGGTTGTCATCGCACTGCTTGCCCGGTTTTTGCCGAAGACAAGCCTCTATCGCCGGTTCGCATTGATGAGCGCGAACCCGGCCGGACCATCTCTCTCCGGAGCCCACCGCGAATTTATCACGCCCGTTGCGATATCGCCGGGGATGCGTGGCATTGCCGTCACGACATTGCGCCCGAGCGGGAAGGCGCGTTTTGAAAATCACATCGTCGACGTCGTGACCGAGGGTGACTTCATTCCGCCAGAAACTCCGATTAGTGTTGTCGAAGCCGATGGCATGCGCGTGGTGGTGAAGACCGTTGCCTAACGAGCAGGCAGTTTGAGCGCAATCCATCATTTTTCCCTGTTTCTGACAACGGGAATACTTCTCAATCTCACTCCCGGACCCGACACCGCCTACATTCTCGGACGGAGCATTGCGCAGGGAAGACGCGCCGGCATCGCCTCTGCGCTCGGGATCAGCATCGGCAGTATTTGTCACACGATTGCAGCGGCGCTTGGTCTCTCGGCATTCCTGGCCGCGTCCGCGTGGGCGTTCATGATCGTGAAGTTTGTTGGCGGCGCTTATCTCATTTATCTCGGAGTGCGCATGATCTTGAGTCGCGCCGGGGAACTTGCATCTGCCATCTCAATTTCGCCATCGCGAAGCGGCCGCTGCGTTTCGGCAGGGCATCGTCACCAACTTGTTGAATCCGAAAGTCGCGCTTTTCTTTCTCGCCTTTCTGCCACAGTTCATCGATCCGGCAGCTCCGATGAAAATTCCCGCGTTCATCGCGCTCGGTCTGACATTTGTCACCACCGGCACCATCTGGTGTTTGATTCTCGCCTGGTTTGCTTCCGCTTTCAGCGATCGATTGCGCGGCAGCAAAACGGTCGCGAATGTCTTGAACCGCACCGTCGGCTCGCTCTTTGTTTTTCTCGGATTGCGATTGGCGACATCGTCCCGTTGACTCTGGGGAGCGCAGGCTGCCAGCCTGCAGTCGTCGGCAGCTTGCCGACGACATTTCGGCGCATCCACCAGAGATTTCCGATAACGCTTTTCGGCAAGCTGCCGAAAAGAACAGGCTGGCAGCCTGCGCTCCCCGGATTACCCGCCGGCGACAACGCGGATGAATTCGATGCGGTCGCCTTCGGCGAGCGACTTGTTAGGCCATTCGTGACGATGAAGCGCGAGGCCGTTGTGCTCGATCAGAATTGACTGCGACGGCAGATCGAAGCGCGAAACCAATTCGTCGACCGTCGTTGCTCCGCGTGTCTCGGTTTTCTCGCCGTTCAGCGAAACGATCATGTCGCGGACAAAACCTGGTCCCAATCTTTCCAGACCGGCTCGTAGCCGCGCTGCCGCAGAACCGACGCTATCTCGGCGGCAGAACGTTCGTCGCTAATTTCAAATTGACCGGTCGCAATTTCATCGACGCCGTCATGGAATTCCGGCGCAACGATTCGACCGCGCACGGTGAGATGAAGATCGCCGTGGCCTTGATGCGTGTAGCCGCCCGGCTCGGTGTGACTGCCGGCGCTCATCATCGTCACGCCTAACGAGACAAGCGTGTCGCGCAACGATTCCGTTTCGCGCGTGCTCAGGACAATCCCGACCTGCGGAAAAGTAATGCGCAACGCGCAGATGAGTTGCGCGAGTTCGCGATCGCTCATTTTGAACGGCGGTTGAAACTCGCCGGCGGCCGGGCGCAAGCGCGGCAAACTCACCGTGATCTGCGCCCGCCAGCAACGCTTGAGCAAATAATCCACGTGCGCGGCGAGCGCGATCGCTTCATCCTTCCAATGCCAGAGGCCGATGAGCGCTCCGATGCCGAGTCGGCGGAAACCCGCGGCGTATCCGCGTTCCGCACAATCGAGGCGCCAGTTGAAATCGCGTTTCGGACCGGACGTGTGCATCGAGGCATAAACTTCGCGGTTATAAGTTTCCTGATAAACGACGAGGCCTTCCGCGCCTGCTTCGACGATTGGAATGTAGTCCGCGGTTTCCATTGGCCCGACTTCGATCGAGATCGACGAAAAATCCGGCGCCAACGCGCGCACGCATTCCGCGAGATAATTTTGACTAACGAATTTGGGATGCTCGCCCGCGACGAGCAGAATCTGGCGGAAACCTTGTGCGGCCAGATGGCGCGCCTCCGCGCGCACCTGATCGAGATCGAGCGTGACGCGCAAGATCGGATTGTCGCGCGAGAATCCGCAGTAACGGCAGTTGTTGATGCATTCGTTCGAAAGATAAAGCGGTGCGAACAAGCGCATGGTGCGTCCGAAATTCTGCAAAGTGAGTGCGTGCGCATGCTGCGCCATCTCTTCCAGTGCGCCATCGGATTTAGGAGCGAGCAACGCCTCAAAGCGCTGCAAAAGCGGCGACTTTTTCAGCGGCAAACCGTCCAGAATTTCAGCGAAAGACATCGCTGTAATTTCACGCACACGACTCAATTGGCAAACGATGCACCGGACGAATAGACTCGTTTCCGTGAAAACTCCTCGATTCATTCCATTCGAGCGGCCGGAGCTTGTGCCTAACGAGCAAATGCGGATGCGCACCGCCGATTTCCTGTCCAGAATGCAAGAGCGCAGAACCGTTCGCCAATTTTCCGACCAAGCGGTTCCGCGAGAAATCATCGAGAATTGTCTCGCCGCCGCGGGAACGGCGCCGAGTGGCGCTAATTTGCAGCCGTGGCATTTCGTTGCGATCAGCGAACCCGCAATTAAACGCGAAATTCGGGTCGCGGCGGAAGCGGAAGAGAAGGAATTTTACGAACATCGCGCGCCGGCGGAGTGGCTCGAAGCGCTGGCGCCGATCGGGACCGACTGGCGCAAGCCGTTTCTCGAAACAGCTCCGTGGCTGATCGCAATTTTCTCTCAACCGTACCGCGTGCTGCCCGATGGACGAAAATCGAAACACTATTACGCGACGGAATCAGTCGGAATCGCGACCGGGTTTCTGATCGCAGCCGTACACATGGCCGGTCTCGTTTCGCTCACGCACACGCCGAGCCCGATGGCATTTCTCAATCGCATTCTCAAGCGACCGAATTACGAAAAGCCATTTCTCCTGCTTGTCGTCGGGCATCCCGCAGAAGGAGCGCGAGTGCCCGACATCAAACGCAAAGACCTGAGCGAGATTAGCACTTTTCTATGATTGACTTCGACGAGCTGCCAAACTGGTGATCGACACACACTCGTTAGGGCGAAAGGACATCACATCTGGTCCTTCTCCAGCGCTCGCTCTTGCTCCATGTCATCCCGAGCGAACGCGAGGGACCTCGCATAACCAGGGAAGACATTCGTGAGGTCCTTCGCTTCGCTCAGGATGATCCGCGCCTTGGAAGATCACCACGAGAAGCGCGAGCACGAATGGCGCAGCAGAGATGGAAAGACCGAAGTCGATCAGCGCTCGCCTCAGAAAGCGAAACTGATTCCTGTCCGCACCATGCCGAAGTTGTTGTCGTGACCTTCCACCACGTTCCAGTTGAAGTCGTGGATGATGCCGATGTGCGGTGTAATGCGAAACTCGAGGCCTCCGCCAAACTGGCCGACGGCCTTCGAGTCGCCATCATGAATGCCGTGGAAGAAGCCGGGCAGATCGTCGTCGCCGCTAAAGATTGCACCGCCGCCCGCGTAGATGTAGGGCGCGAAACGCGAACATGGAATTGGATAGCGCAGTGTGGCAGTCCCAAGTGCGGCACCGACCGCATCGTGAGCGCTTAAGCCAAAACCTTCCACGCCGATTCCGAAATAGCGGGCAAAGAAAAATTTGAAATCGCCGCCCCCGCCCCACGCGTGATCGACTCCGAGATAACGATCATCCGGCCAATCCGTTCCGGTAAAGGCATACGTTCCCCAGAGCGACGCGTTCCATTCCTGGTTTGCATACCAGTCGCAGAACGCCTGCGGCGCGGTTTGCGTGGTCTCTTTGCTTGAAGTCTCGCCGCCGGCGAAAACAGGCGCGGCCAATCCCACGATCGCCGCGAAAACCAAGATGACGCGCTGCACGATGTTCTCCTTGCGGTTAAGTGACAGTCCAAAACTGCAATTTCAGTCTTCACACAACCTTACCGAGTTGCAAGCTTGCGCCGGGCCTATAGCCTTGAGCTCCGCGCCGCTATTTGCGTCGGTAATCGTGAATTTTTCCTGGTGATATGCGGGGTCGCCACGGAACAGCAACCGACCGGCATACCGCCGTTCCATTTCGATGAGCAAATCTTCGTCTTCTTCTTTCAAGCGCTTGAGCACTTCGGGATTAACGATGACGCGAATTTCGTGCACGGTATCCTGATATTTCCGCATCACGCTGTTGAGCGTGCGATGCAATTCCACGCTCGTGGTCATCGGCGTTTTCACCAAACCGCGGCCCTGGCAATACGGACAATTTTCGTAGATCGAATCGCTCAGACTTTCCTGCGCGCGCTGCCGCGTCATCTCCATCAGTCCAAGCGCAGACAACGGCAGAACGTGCGTCTTGGCCTTGTCGCGTTTGAGCCGTTCGCGCATCAAATTGTAAACCATTTGCTGGTCCTTGCGGCTCTTCATGTCGATGAAATCGCCGATGATCAGACCACCGATGTTGCGCAAGCGAAGTTGACGCGCGATTTCGTCCGCTGCTTCAAGATTGGTTTGCAGAATTGTTTTCTCGACATCGCGGCCGCCCTTGTTGCGACCGGTGTTTACGTCGACGGCGACGAGCGCCTCCGTTTCATCGATGACAATGTAACCGCCGCACTTCAGCCAAACCTGACGATGAAACGCATCGTCGATTTGTTTTTGCACGCCGAACGTTTCGAAAATCGGTGTGGCGCCCTCGTAGTAATGAATGCGATTGCGCGCGCGCCGCGAAATCTTGCCGACCATTTCGCTCATCCGATCTGCCGCCTCGCGATCGTCGACGACGACTTCGTCGATTTCTTCCGTGAGGAAATCACGCACCGTGCGCTCAACCAGGTACGGTTCTTCAAACAATCGCACCGGCGCCGGATCTTCCTGGATCTTGCGTTCGATGCGCGCCCATTGTTCCAATAGGAAACTCAGATCGCGCACGAAATAACGCGCACGCTGGCCTTCACCAACCGTGCGAATGATCACGCCGATGCCGTCGGGAATATCGAGCCCCTGCAAAATTTTGCGAAGCCGCGCGCGCTCCTTTGGATCTTCGATCTTGCGCGAAATACCGCTGCGATCGCTGTAGGGCATGAGAACCAAATAACGTCCGGCGAAACTCAGGTTGGTGGTGACGCGCGGACCCTTCGTTCCGATCGGCCCTTTCGTCACCTGCACAATGACGTCGGAACCGATGGGATAAATATTCGGAATATCCTTGGCCGTAATCCGTTTCTTCGGTCGCGATTTTCCGCGGCGATCGATTTCCTCGATACCGCTGTCGAGGGCGGCGGGAATTGCGTCCCAGAAATGCAGGAACGCGTTTTTTTCGAAGCCGATGTCGACAAACATCGCCTTCAAACCCATCTCGATGTTTTTAACTTTTCCCTTGTAAACGCTGCCGACGATGTTGCGCGAGCTGTTGCGCTCGACGCTGTATTCCTCCAGCCGACCGCCTTCGAGCAAGGCGACGCGGCGCTCCAGTTTTTCCACGCTCACGACAAGCTTGTTGCCGGTCTTGCGTGATGAAAGTCCAAGAATTTTTCTCACTTTGTCCATCATAAATTTGCGAGGGGATTGTGCGCGGATTTGAAATCGATTGCTGAAATTTCATATCCGGACGCGATTAAAATGCTTTGCGCGGCCGCCGATTCGGCGGCGGCTGTTGTTGGGGCGGGGGTTGCGGTTGACGTTTAACACCAAAAAGTCGTTCGAAGAAATTGCGCGGCCGTTGCTGTTGCGGCGGCGGCGCGACTGGTTTCGCTCGCATGACGCGCTGGCCCCGAGCCTGCGTCACCTGGCCCTGTGCGTCCGGAGCCGGTTCGACATCCGGCGTCGCTTCAGCCGTCGCCATTTGCGCATCAACGCTTTGGCTGGTATCGGCGCCTTCTTCATCGTCGCTGCCGAGATTGCTTCCAGCATAGCTTACCGATTTGATCAATTCGAGCGGATTAGGATGATGCGCGGGTGCGAGCCAGGCCACCTGCATATCGAACCTTCCTTCATCCTGGGCGACAATGCGCTCGAGAATACGCGTTGCGATCGGGCCCGCCACTTCGCCCCCGTGGCCAGAGGCGCCCTGCACCATCACGATGACTACGTACTTGGGATGATCGAATGGCGCGAAACACGCAAACCAGGCCACGTTTTCCTCGCGGCCGTGATCGGTGGCCTGCGCCGTGCCGGTCTTTCCAGCCACCACCACATTTGGCAGACGCGCTCTGCCCCCGGTTCCTCCGTCTTCATTGACGACTTTCCACAAACCGCGCCTAACGAGTTCGAGGTCCTGCGGTGAAACTTCGGCACGAAGATCGGCACGAATGCGCGGCGCGAAACTGACTGGTTTGCCTTTTTCGTCGACAACGGGCGTGCCGTCTTGATTAAGTACCCTGTCAATCAAACGCGGGTAATAACAGGTGCCGCCATTGGCCGCGGCGGCGTAGGCCATGGCCAACTGCAGAGGTGAGACGAGCGTGTAACCCTGGCCGATCGAAACATTGGCCGTCTGCGCCGAAGACCAGCGTTCCCGCGGATGGTGAATTTGCATCCACTCCGGCCCGGGCATGTTGCCGGTTTGTTCACCTGACAAGTGCAGCCCGGATTCTTCGCCGATTCCAAACATCTTGCCGACCGCATCGATCGACTGAATGCCAGCCGCGTTACCGTATTGATAAAAATACGAATCGCATGACACCTTGAGCGCGTCGGCCAGTCCGATCGTGCCGTGCGTATAATGTTTTTCAGCGACCCAGCATCGAAAAAAGTGATCGCCATAACTCACACCGCCGCCGCAGCTGTATTTAGCATTGGCGAGATTTTTTGATCCGCGCAATCCGGCAAACGAGGTGACAAGCTTAAAAGTTGAGCCCGGCGGCAGTGCGCTGATCGCACGGTTCACGAGCGGAACGCCTTCGTCCTTCTGCAGCGCCTTCCAATCTTTCGCTTTGATGCTGGGAATGAATGTATTTGGGTCGAACGACGGCACCGATACCATCGCCAAAATGTTGCCGTTCTGTGGATCGACAACGACTGCGCCAGCGCGGCTGACCGCACGCAGCGCCTCTTCGGCAATTGCCTGAATGCGGGCATCGAGTGTGAGATAAACATCCGCACCCTGCTGCGGCGATTCTTCACGCACGACTCCGTCAATCACGCCTTTGGCATTGCGTCGCAAAACGCGCTTGCCGGGCTTACCGCGCAGGAATCCGTCCATGGCTTTTTCGACGTTGGATTTTCCCTCCACGTCGCCTTGATAAAACGTGAACTGCTTTGCTTCTTCGCGGTCGATATCGTCCGGCGCGCCGACGTAGCCGAGAAGATGCGCGGCGAGCGCGCCATAGACATACGAGCGCACCGGTTTGATCGCAATATCCACTCCGGGCAAACCGACATCGTGTTCGGAAAATCGCGCCATCGTTTTGAAGTCGATGTCTTTGATGTAGGAATACGGCACTTCCGTGTCATTGCGATAATGCCGCTGCAATTGGCTCGAGTTATAGTCGCGCGCGAGGTGCAAATCATCCAGTCGCGGAATCACGCCCTGGTTCACGATCTTCACGATGTCCGGTTCTTTGAGATCCTTCGGCATGCCGCCAATCACCCCGCGATATTCGGTCATCGGCGGCGTGCCAACGCGCTGCCGATAGCCCTTCACCATTTCCGGCAAATAAAAATCGACCTCGTAGCTGGCGCGGTTTTGCACCAGCGCGATGCCGTTGCGATCACGGATTTCGCCGCGGATTGATGGAATGCGCACCGTTGCTTCGGAGCTTCCGCGGATTCTCGCCGTCCATTCCGGACCGTGCGCAACCTGCACAAGCCAGAGCTTAAAGATGATAGCGCCCAATCCCAGCAACATGAACAAAGCAAGGATCTGAATGCGCAGGCGAGGACTCATACGGCGACGGTTCATGGATAGCCCTCCTCCGAAAGATACGGTGAAGCGGTCGCACGACTGAGCCAGTGCAATACGCCAAAGGCGAGCGGCGCCATGATCATCGCGATCAATCCCGGGCCGCCGATCTGCCACCAGATTTCGGGCGTGAAGTAAATCGAGCCGCGCCGAAAACTAATCATGAGATACTGCACCAGCAGAATGGTCGACGTGCAAACGCCGCTCAAAACGCAATGGACTTCCCATCTCCCCCGCACAAAGAGCGGCCGCAACCCATGCATGATTCCAGCGAGCACAGCGTAAAGAATGATCGACCAGCCAAACGCGATTTCAACACGCGGCCCGATCACCTGCACCGTGAGCGCGTCGAGCAGAAAACCAGCCCAGAACGCAAGCGCGAGCATGAGCCAGAACGGCAAAGCCATCGCGCCGTAAAAAACAATCACCGGCACAATGTAAATGTGCGCGCCGTACATCCAATCGAGCGCCGGCAGAAAAAGTTCCGCAACTTGCGCGATGAGCACGAGAAAAACGAGAATGAAAAAAAAGATCATCGCATGAAATGACGAAATCCGAATGACGAAGCTCGAAAAAATGACGCAGCCCGAAGCCCGAAAAAGATGCGGTCGTTCTTCCTCATTAACTCATTGGTCATTCCTTCGGATTTCATCATTTGGGTTTCGTCATTTGATTTCATTTGTGTCCGGTCACCACGAAAACATCCTCCAGTCGCGCCAGATCAACCGCAGGAGCGAGCAGCGCCTGGCCGTCCAATTCGCGGACACGAAAAGTTTGTACCGTTCCGACAAGCAATCCCGAAGGAAAAACTCCGCCGACGCCAGAAGTATAAACTTTTTGTCCCGCTTTCAGATCCGCCTGTTTTGAAAGAAAGTTTAGATCGAGCATCGGCGCGATTGCTCCGGCAACCCGCTCGCCCGTGACGATTCCCTGTTCGCGCGTCCCCTCCACCGTCGCGGCAACACGACAATTCTCGTCCGACACGAGCAGAATAACAGAAATGTTTGCACTCACCGTCGTTGTCTTCCCGACCAGCCCTTCGTCAGTCAGGACCGGCATATCGGATTCCACGCCATCCTCGCGGCCGCGGTTAATCGTGATCGTCCGCCACCACGTCGCCGAATCGCGCGTGATGATCTGCGCAGGAACCAATTTAAATTCCGAACGCTGCCGGTAATTGAGCGCGTGTCGCAGCCGGTTCACTTCGCGCTCGACATCGCGCAATGCCTCGTTCGTCGCGCGGAGCGAGCGATTTTCCACACGCAGATTCGCATTGTCTTTCTCCAGTTGTTCAAGCGATTTCAAACCGCTGCGCACAGAGGTAATTTGTTTTTCCAAACCGGAACCGCTTTTCAAAAATGGGGCGAGCAATTGATAAAACCCACCCTGCAACTTGCGCGTGCTATCAGCGCCAAAGCTGAGCAGATACCCAACGGCGATCACAAAAATGACGAGCGCGACAATACTCGTGCGACTCATGGGCATTGCGGATTGCGGATTGCGGATTGTGGATTGATCACGTGCGGATCAGAAATCTTTCCGCAATCCGCAATCACCAATCCGCAATTGTCAGCGCCACGTGCGATCGGAAGAAGCCACCTGACGCAAAAATTTAATTTCATTGAGGCATTTGCCTGTTCCTTCCGCCACCGCGCTCAGCGGATCTTCCGCGACATGGACAGGCAAACCAGTCTCCTCGCTCAAAAGTTTATCGAATCCTCGCAGTAACGCGCCGCCGCCGGCGAGCACCAATCCGCGATCGACCAAATCGGCCGATAATTCCGGCGGACAACGCTCGAGCGTGATGCGGACGGAATCGACAATGGTGGAAATCGGTTCGAGCAACGCTTCGCGCACTTCCTGCGAAGTAACCATGAGCGTTTTCGGCAAGCCGGCGACGAGATCGCGGCCTTTTACTTCCATGCTCGTTTCTTTTTCGGTCGGATAGGCCGAACCGATTTTAATCTTAATTTCTTCCGCGGTTCGCTCGCCCACCATCAAATTATAGGCGCGCTTCATGTATTGCACGATCGCTTCGTCGAGCTCATCACCGGCGACGCGCACACTGCGACTGAACACAATTCCGGAAAGTGAAATGAGCGCGACCTCTGTCGTGCCGCCGCCGATGTCGATGATCATGTTGCCGGCTGGATCCTGCACCGGCAATCCGACGCCGATTGCAGCCGCCATCGGTTCTTCGATCAGATAAACTTCCCGCGCACCGGCGTGTGTGGCCGATTCTCGCACCGCGCGTTTTTCGACTTCGGTAATTCCAGAAGGGACCGCGATCACCACGCGCGGTCTCGCGCGCACGCGGCGCCCGTGCACTTTCGTAATGAAATGTCGCAGCATCGCTTCGGTCACTTCAAAATCCGCGATGACGCCGTCTTTCAGCGGACGGACCGCGACAATGTTTGAAGGTGTGCGTCCAAGCATGCGCTTCGCTTCGTCGCCCACGGCCAAAACGCGCGATGTTCCCGCCTGTACAGCGACGACCGAAGGTTCGCGCAACACGATTCCCTGATCTTTTACATAGACCAGCGTGTTCGCCGTTCCGAGGTCGATCCCGATGTCGCTGGATAACCAGCCGAAAAGTCCGTCAAACATTAAAAATTTTACCAGTTAGTCGCGGCTTCCAGTCCAACGGAAGCGCACCTTAAACCTGCTCATAGCAGCATTCGTGCGCTGCCAAGCGCGATTCGACCGGCTGAAGTCGGGTAACAACTAGGAAGGGACGCCATTCTCGTCAAGTGCGAGCTTCGAGATTGGGCGTCAGTCTTCGAGTTTCGGTCTTCGATGTTCGGGAATCCTCGGCGTTCGGCGTCGTAGTCAAGGAACGGCGCTTTCCAAAGCGCCGCAGCCTCGGCGACTTGGAAGTCGCCGCCCCTTCGTGGATTCCCTTGATGCATCGCTGTTGGACGTTGGACGTTCGTTGTTCCATGTTCGGCATCGATGTCGCAAATCTTTGTCGCTCCGTCGATTTTAGCCGCTGATTTTTCCCAACTCGCCGAGGAAACGCGACGTGTTGAAGCGGCCGGCGCCGACTGGATCCATCTCGACATCATGGATGGACATTTTGTCGACAACATTTCGTTTGGCCCGGCCGTTGTCGCAACGGTACGGAAGCAAACAAAACTTCCACTCGACGTTCATCTCATGATCGAACATCCCGATCATTACACGCCGCGATTTGTCGAAGCCGGCGCGAATTCGATCACGGTTCACGTCGAAGCCGAAGCGAAACACGACGTCGCAAAAACTCTCCGGATGATTCGTGATGCCGGTTGTCGTGCGGGATTATCGTTGAATCCCGCGACGCCATTTGCCGCGGTCAAATCTTACCTAACGAGTATCGATCTGTTGCTCGTCATGACCGTGCATCCCGGGTTCGGCGGACAAGCGTTTCGTCCTGAGATGCTGGAAAAGGTGAAGCACGCTCGCGAATGGCAGCGTCAGCACGGCGCAGCCCTCGACATCGAAGTTGATGGCGGCATCAATGCCGAGACGGCCAAGCCATCAATCGAGAATGGCGCAAATGTGCTCGTCGCCGGCACATCGATTTTTCGCTCGCCCGACTATCGGAAAGCGATCGCCGATCTGCGCGGTATGAAATAGCTGGGGCTTATCATCCGCCTAACGAGCTTATCGAATCCGCACGCCGATTCCCATGACCGGCGCGCCTTCGGAATGATAATTAAATTCATGGAACGTTGCGGCGCTGCACTCCGCGTTCTTCAGTTCCTGCCAAAAACGCGGCACGTTTTCGGATCCAACGAACTGGTCGTTGATATCGTGAAACATGCAGACGCGCGCGAATTGCCCGCATAGCTCATAATCGCGCGCGCAACTGGCATACGAATGATCGCCGTCGATCAAACAGAAATCGAAAGAGCGACCGGCAACCTTTTCCGCGGTTTCGCCGGAAAGATATTCGATCGGCAGCCGCTCGCGTAACAGGCGATAGGCTGCGAAGTGTTCCACCGGATCGATCGTGGTAAGTTCAAAATTTTTCTCGAAACGGCACAAATACGCCGCCAGCACCGACGCGGTCCATCCCTGGTAGGTACCGATTTCCAGTGCAGTCCGGAGGCCGAGCGTGGATAAAAGGCAAAGTGCTTCCGCTAATTGCCGCGGGATTTGCCACAAGCCTGGACCGAAGAAATTCATGTGGCGACTGTCGCGACCGTAAAGACCGCGTCCGTCATAGGCGAGGCCAATGCCAGCGATGATCTTCTCGACGCGATCAATATTTCGCAGCCCGTCGAGCGGCTCTGTCGCGATTGCCGTCAACCCAGCCAGTAATTTGCGCAGATAAATTGGCTCTGTCGCGCGAATGACGCGTGGTTTGATCCAGTGGCGAAACTTCTCAGAGCCGAGGCGCATTAAAACTGCAAACCAAATCGCCGAGCCAGGGCCTAACGAATTGAGGCGCTACTGCGCGATCAGCGGCGGCTCGGCGATGGCGTCCGTTTCCGCCATGACCTCATCAGTCTGCGTCACGCGGACAACTTCTTCCACCGTAGTGATCCCCTGGGCCACACGACGCCAACCGTCCTGCCGCAGCGTCATCATGCCGTCCATGATCGCGCGCTGTTTCAATTCGGACCCGGTCCCCTTGCGAATGATCAACCGGCGCAGCGCTTCCGTGACCACGCAGATTTCGTAGATCGCGACGCGCCCGCGATAACCGGTTTGCCGGCAACTGTCGCAGCCTTGTCCACGGTAATACTGGAAATTCGGCGAAACGATTGCGCCAATTTCGTTGAGGTAATCGACGGGATATCCGGCGGCGGTTTTGCAGTCCGGGCAAATTGTGCGCACGAGCCGTTGCGCGATGAATGCCTTCACAACCGATGCAAGCAGGAACGGTTCGACGTCCATGTCGAGCAAGCGTGTGATGCCGCCCACCGCGTCATTTGTGTGCAGTGTGCTAAAGACGAGGTGACCGGTCATGGCGGCGCGAATGGAAATGTCCGCGGTTTCGACATCGCGAATTTCTCCGACCATGACGACGTTCGGATCCTGTCGCAGAATGTGGCGCAAACCTTTGGCAAACGTGAGATCGATTTCCGGTTTCACGTCGATTTGGGAAACGCCGGGCAACCGATATTCCACCGGCTCTTCGATCGTGATGATGCGGCGCTGCACCGAATTGATGCTGCTGAGAAAACAATAGAGCGACGTCGATTTGCCGGAACCGGTCGGACCCGTCACGAGAACGATGCCGTTCGGCTGGGCGAGCAACGATTTCATAATCCGCGTCTGATTTTCACTCAGATCGAGTCGCTCGAAGCCAAACGAATTTTGCTGGTCGCGGCTGAGCAATCGCAAACTGATCGATTCGCCGTTGACGGTTGGGATGGTCGAAACGCGTACATCGATTTCATGATCGTGGCTCGTGAGCTGGATGCGGCCGTCCTGTGGCAGTCGACGCTCGGCGATGTCCATGTGCGCCATCACTTTGAGCCGCGAGATGATGGCCGATTGCAGCAAGCGCAGTTGCGGCGGCACCGCGACTTCGTGAAGAATTCCATCGATGCGGTAGCGAATGCGAAGATCGTTCTCGAGCGGTTCGACATGAATATCGGTTGCGCGCTCGACAATCGCTTCGCGAATAATCTGATTCACAAACTTCACGACCGACGCTTCCGGATCGTCGGCGTTGAGATCCGTGCTCGTCTCGATATCCTGCAACGCTTCGAACGAGCGATTCGTCTTGAGAATTTCATCGAACGTTTCCGCCCCGACGCCGTAAAGCGTTTTCATCGCTCGCAGAATTTGCGCGCGCGGCACCAGCACCCATTCCGCCGGCTTCTTCAGTAACTGCGACGCAAGCTGCCGGCCAACGGTGTTGAACAGATCGTAAGTTGCGAGAACAACCGAGTTCTCCTTCGATTCGATCGGCAGAATGTGATGTTGAAAAACGAAGCGACTCGGCAGCAACGAAAGCGTCTGTCGATCGATGTTCTTCGCTTCGATGGCGACAACCGGAACGTTGAAATAATTTCCGATCGCGGTGAGAAACTGCTGCTCGTCCACTTTGCCGGAATCGAGCACGTGCGCCGTCCACGAACCGCCATTGAGATGCGTTGCGAGCTGCAATGCATCCTCCTGCGACTGCACACCACTGGCCAGAAGGATATCAACCAGTGGTTGGCTGGCGGCGTAATTCATACCAACTGCAATTTACGGCAAGAACAATGCCCGGCGAACGGGAACCGTCAGCGTTCCGGTAACGGTCATCGAATAATTTTTCTGCAACCGCGCAATCGCATCGCTGACTTCGGCGGTGAAAACTCCATCAATAGGTCCGCAGTAATAGCCGACCCGTCGCAACGCGGTTTGCATCGCGCCGACATAAGCGGGTCTCCGGCAGAGCGATTCGCCGGATTCCCAATAATAAACCGCACGCGGATACCGTACGTCGAAGTCCGTGCGATTGAGCCAGGGACCGTGATGCAACCGACCGTATTCGTCGCGCTGAGCGAGCGGGTCGGTTGAATGGAACAGCGGGACATCATCAGGCCATGCCCACGGCCACGCACCGCAGGTAGTTGCCACCAAACTAATCGTTAGGCACAGAATCAGTTTCATATCGGGCTATCCGCCAGGAGGCAGATCAGGCGGAGGAAGCTGCTTGTCACCAGTGTGCAGTCTTGCCTCCTTGCCCTCGCCAACCGTTGGACAATCTGGACAATCCTGATCGATCTCCGGGCCAAAGTGGGTCTTATCTTCTGTCCTTTGGCGCAGCCGGTATTGATCGAGCGGACTCAATGTCACTTCCGGCCGCATCAACACGATCAGCTCCTGGCGTTGATTCATCTTGATCGTGTTTCGAAATATGGCGCCCACGAGCGGAATACGGCTGAGTATGGGAAAACCACTTGTGTTTCTGCGCTTGTCTTCCGTGATCAAGCCACCAAGCACGATCGTGGATCCGTTCGGGGCCGAAACGGTCGTGCGAATATAGCGCGTGGCAATATTTGGAATCTCATTGTTATCCACCTGCGTCGTGCCCGCCTGGTTGTCGAGTTTCTGCAAAATATCGAGCGAAACTTCCTTGTCCGAGTTGATCAGGGGCACAACCTCCAGCTGCAGCGCAATTTTCTTGTATTGAATATTGGATTGCTGCGCGAGGCCAGTGTTGATGATTCCGCCTCCGGTTGACGAGGAAATCGTATTAACCGGAACCGGAATCTCCGTGCCCGACGCAATGATCGCTTTCTTGTTGTTGCTCGTGAAAACCATCGGGCGCGAAATTGTTCGGAATCGCCCGGTTGTTTCGAGTGCCTTAACAATAGCTGACAGCGTATTACCGGCCGCAATGTAGGCCGTCGCGCCCGTGGGAAGGCCTGCGAAAACGGGGTAGGTGATCAGGCTCGCGGGATCGATCACCGGTGCGGTAACGGTATTATTAAGAGCGCCGCCAACGCCGACATCGTGTCCGAGATTGTTCTTCTTGAACTGCAAAAAGTAATCGACGCCGAATTCTTCGTTGTTGTTCAACGTGAGCTCGCCGATGACCGTGCTAAGCGCGACTTGCGGCGCCTTCACGTCCATCTCGTCGAGAATTTTTTCGACTTTCACCACGACCTCGCGATTTCCCAGGACAATGATCGCATTCGCGCGCTGGTCGGCGATGATCTTGGCGTTACCAACCGTGACAGCCTTCGGCGTTGTATCGACTGGTTCCGTCGAAAGTTCTTCCGAAATGTTTAACGTGCTGCCGCTCGAAGAGCCGTTATCGGCCGTATTATATTGATTGGTATTGGGGT
Source organism: uncultured Verrucomicrobiae bacterium (assembly GCA_963737195.1). Classification (GTDB taxonomy): domain Bacteria; phylum Verrucomicrobiota; class Verrucomicrobiia; order Chthoniobacterales; family UBA10450; genus JBBQFI01. The sequence goes on along the minus strand of CAVTRW010000014.1, from coordinate 61,865 downwards.
TGTTCTGATTTCGGCGTTGCTGATTCTGCTGCTGGCCCTGCGCTCCACCGGCACCTTCCGCACCCTGCTGATTTTCGCCCGGTTCCTGGAGAGCCTGAACCAAAACCGGCAGCACGTCGCTCGCCGAAACATAGCGCAACGGCCGCGTCACTGGTTTGGCGAACTCAACATTCGCGTCGAACTCTGCCAGCAGTTTTTTGATAAACGGCATGTTGATCGGGCGCGTGATGACGTGAATGCGATTCGTGCGCACATCGGCAGCGATTTTGATTTTGCCGACGATAACCGACTCTTCGGACAAACCGATGAGCGCGCCGACGTCGGACTCGACTTGGACAGGCTGAGGTTGCTGCGGTATGACCGGACGAATTGCCCGCCCGGCTCCGGCCGGATAATTTGGATTCCCGCCGCCGCCAGCAGGTTGGTTCCCTTTTTCAAAAATATCCTTGAGCATGTCCACCACCTTGCTCGCGTCGGCTCGCTCAAGCTTGATGAATTCGCTTACAACTTCCGCCGGCGGGATATCGACTTGATCGATGATCTTCACGAGCGTGCGAATGACGCTCGAATTTTCCGTCACCAGAATGCTGGACGACTTCGGCAGCGCGAGAAAAGAAGTGTACGGTTGCGGCGGAGAAAGATACTGCCCGAGCACCTGCTGCAATTCCTGCGGATCGGCGTAGCGCAGTTTAAAAAGATAGCTGATGACGTGATCGCCTTCGGGAATGTCGGCTTCATCGGAAATGATCGGCACGCCTGCGGTTCGCGGATTTTTTCCGGTGCCGATGACTTTGATGATGTCGCCTTCGGCCGGCACGAGCGAGTAACCATTGAGGAGCAGGTTCATCTCAATGATGCGAATGGCTTCGTCCGGCGTCACCGGTTTAGGAATGAAGATGTTGACCTTTCCGACAACGTTGTTGTCCATGATCATCTTCTTGCCGGTGAGCTGTTCGTAGTAGCGCAGCACGTCAATGACGTCGCTATTCGGAAATTGCAGCATCACGCCGTTTTCAGCGGTTGCCGCGGGACTGCTTCCTGGAACAGCCGACGGCGCTGCCGGTGGAGGAGTGCGTTTCGGCCCGACGGCGACTTCTTCGCCCGGAGCGACCTGGGCGAATCCCGTGGCGAGAGCCATGAGACAACAGCCCGCAATACTTAGGAAGCGGAACACAGTGTTATTTGGATGGTGCGAGGAAGCTGGTCAATTTGCATCACTTTTTTACGCTGGCAACGAGTTAGGCAAAGCTCTTTTCGTGCGCGCCGGGCCGGAGTTTTCATCGACGGTCGCGATCCGCGACGGTTAAATCGGCGGCGTGCTGGCTCGAATCGTTGCGCTTTTCGTCTTTGTGTTCGTTGCGATTTCGGCTGACGCAGAACCGAATCGCAGTCAGACGGTGGCGGCGATTCGATCGGTGCTCACGGCCCAACAGGCCGCATGGAATCGCGGCGACATTGACGGTTTCATGAACGCTTATGCTCGTTCGAGCGCGATCGTTTTCGTTTCCGGCGACACCATCACGCGCGGCTGGAAGACAGTGCGTGATCGTTACAAAAAGAAATACGCCAGCCCGCAAGCGATGGGCCGACTGGAATTTTCGGATCTGGAAATTACGCCGCTCGGTGCTAATGCCGCGGTCGCGGCCGGTCGCTGGCAATTATTTCGACAGACCGATCATCCGCATGGACGATTTACGTTAATCTTTCGTCGCAGAGCTGATGGCTGGCATATCGTGCACGATCACACGTCGGCGGCTGCGCCGCCGCCGTGATTGGTTAAAAGAGTTACAAGGTTACAAAAGAGCGGGCGCCATTCGCGTTCACCGCTTTTAACTTTGTAACTCTTGTAGCGTTTCTAACCGTTCCAACAGTTTCTCGTGAATGCTATCGAATCCGCCATTACTAAACACAGCGACGACATCATTTTGTTGCACCATTGGAACGAGGCGATCGACAATTGCATCCGCATTTTTCTCATAGAACGCAGGCCGGCCTGATTTCACGATCGCGTCGACTACGCGCTGCGGATTGAGACGCTCCGCTTCCGGGATTTGCTCGAGACGTGATACCGCGGAAATAAAAACGCCATCGGCCAGACTGAGCGCATCGGACAGCTGTTGCTGGAAGATGGCGCGACGCGTGGTGTTGGACCGCGGCTCGAACACGGCCCAGATACGATGGCCGGGATAGCGATGCCGCAGCGCCTGCATTGTTTGGGTGATCGCTGTCGGGTGATGAGCGAAATCGTCGACGACCTTGACCCCGCCCGCTTCGCCGCGTTCTTCCAGCCGCCGCGCGATGCCTTCAAATTTTGCCAGCGCCTTTCGAATCTTCTCGTTAGGCACCTGGTAAAATCTGGCGGCGGAAATGGCCATCGCGGCATTGCGGATATTGAATTCACCGACGAGCGGAATTTCATATTCGTCTTCGCCGAGAACGAATTTCGATCCGTTGGATGAATAGCTCGCCTCGCGAATCCGTTGTGCGCAGTTCGGCGAAAAACCGACCTCGACCATGGGGGCGAAACAATTCTGCGCCACTTCCACGCAATTCGCATCATCGCCATTCAGTAGAATCATTCCGTTTTGCGGCACGATGTTGATCAAGCGCCGGAAGCTCAGTTTGATCTCATCAAGATCGTGAAAAATATCCGCGTGATCGAACTCGATGTTATTCACGATGAGCAATTCCGGCAGGTAGTGAATGAACTTGGAGCGCTTGTCGAAAAACGCGGTGTCGTATTCATCGCCCTCAATCACGAAATACTTCGAGTCGTTGAAGAACGCACCTTTCCCCAGGTTTTTCGGGATGCCGCCGATCATGTAGCTCGGATTGATTCCAGCACTCGTTAGGATCCAGGCGAGCAGAGCGGTTGTGGTCGTCTTCCCGTGCGTGCCGGTGACAACGAGATTGTGCCGGCCGCGCAGGAAGAACTGCTTCAACGTTTCCGGCAGCGAAAGATAATAGAGCTTGCGGCGAAGTACCGCTTCCAACTCCGGGTTGCCCCGCGAGATGGCGTTGCCGATGACGACAATGTCCACCTCCTTCGACAAATTTTCCGGACGATAACCTTTGCTCACCGCGACACCGTGTTGTTCCAAAAATGTCGACATCGGCGGATACATGTTTTCGTCCGAACCCGTGACAACGAACCCGCGCTCGCGCAACGCGCTCGCCACCGCGCCCATGGCCGTGCCGCCGATGCCGAGAAAATGAAAATGCTTTGGTTCCGCCATCGCGCCGATTCTTTACGCTGCGAGTACGGTTTTGGCTACTGAAACACTCAGCCGCGTCGAGAACACTTGATGCGTCTCAAAATTGCCTTTTACCGCGTGCACGAAAACGTTAGCGATCCCGATGTGCTTCACGTGAGCAATGATTCCTCGATAGCGGAGGCCCGCCCGCGGTTTCACCGCTGCCGGACACTGATTCGGCAGCACAAAATCGAGCTACTGCTTTTCGTTATGCTTTGGACGACCTACGCCTACTTCTATCAGTCGACGCAACAAAACGAAGCGGGGCGCTTCGACCAGATTCGAGCGGTCGTCCAGAACCACACTCTTGCCATCAACAAATACTGGTGGAACTCGGCTGACGTCATCCGCTATCCCACAGGGGACCATGGCCCTATCTATCCGAACAAGGCCCCGGGAACGACTTTGCTTGGCGCCCTTCCTTTCGCAGTCTGGTCTCTGCTGCTAAAGGTCCTCACACTCTTTGGCGTGCCGGAGTTTGTTTACTGGCACCTTGTCACTTATCTGACGATTGCATTCACGGTCAGTTTGTTATCAGCGCTCGCTGCGGTGGCCATTTACCGCGTCCTGCATTACATAACTAACGACTCTTTCTTTTCCTTAATGGCAGTTCTAGCCGTTTGGTTGGGCACAATGGCTTTCCCCTTTTCGACGCTGTTTTTTAGTCATCAGCTTGCGGCTGCACTTCTGAGTTGCGCCTTTTACCTTTTGTTCAAGGTTCGTTCAAACGCTGACGTTGTAACCAGGAACGCAAAAGCCCAACTATTTGGTGCAGGCTTGCTCATGGGATTGAGCGTCGCGACAGAATATCCGACGGCTCTGTTAGCCGGCCTGCTTTGTATCTATGGCTTCTGGATAGTTGCTAAACAAAGAGGACCTGTTTCATCGAAAGTGCTTCTGCTGGGAGTGTTAACTCTGGGTTTGATGACAGGTGTAGCTACCCTCGTCATTTATAACATGCTTGCTTTCGGCAAGCCTTTCTTCATTCCCTATGAAGCCTATTCCACCGCCAATTCGCCCTTCTCCACCTATTCACATGGCTGGCTCGGACTGCGCTGGAGAGGTTGGAGTTCATTTCTACAAGCTTTGTCGGCAATCACCCTCACAGCACCGATCGGCCTTCTTTATCTCGGCTTTGAAGGATGGGTCATCTATGCCCGGAATCCTGTTCTGTGGCTCGTCATTCCGGGCCTTGTGGCGATGCTGTGCCAGCGAAGAGTTCGCGCGGAAGGTCTTCTTCTTACAGCGATGATTGTGGCTTACCTTCTCTTTCTTACAAGTTATGGCCAATCTGCTTATGATTGGGCCGGAGCAAGCTACCTTGGCCCGCGACATCTTATACCGCTTTTGCCTTTTCTCGCTCTCCCTTTGTATTTCGGGGCGCGCTACCTGAAACTTTTGTTCTACCCGCTTCTGGCGGTGTCAGTCTTCTACATGCTAATTGCTACCGCAACCGAGCCTCGCGTTCCCTATCCTTTCGCCAATCCTGGCCGTGATTTTCTGCTCCCTGACTATCTGCGAGGGCAGTTCGCCCAGAATACAGATTCGCTGTTCGACGGAGTGCACGAAAAGCTAACGAAAGATTCTACCGCCTTTAACCTCGCCAAGCTCGCACGTATTCCAGGTCACTATCAATTGTTACCGCTGATGCTTTGGTGGTTCTTAATTGGGACCGCTTTGCTCGCAGCGAGCCTGAAACGCAAAACGAAGGACGTCAGCGGCGGTGCGACGAGACAAGACTTGAGACAGATATCCGCCATCCCGAAAGGCCCGCCGCTCAAACGAGCAATCTTGTTTCTGTTTCTATTTGTCGCGATCGTCGGATTCATTCCGCCGATCCATTACGCCATGTCGGGAATCGCCGGTAAACGGCATGGCCTCCTTGGTCTGTACTATGCGAACGCAAATTGGACCGGAACACCGGTGGACCGACAAATTGATCCCACGGTCGATTTCAATTGGTCGCAAAGGTTCCCGTTACCACCACCCTTTAGCGTGGAGTGGGTAGGCAAGCTCTTCATCGATAAAGGAGAGACCTATACCTTTGTCCTTCTGGCAGACGATGGAGCTTCTCTTGAAATAGATGGCAAGATGGTAGTTAACGCGATGAAGGGACCCGTCCTTACGAGGAGAATTGAATCCATAAATTTGCAGTCTGGTCTGCATCCGATTCGAATTCGTTACTGGAACGCGTTATTTGGCGGTTCGGTAAAATTAACCTGGAGCACTGTTGGGCGATCAGAGGAGGTGGTGCCCGATGCAGTGCTGATACCGCCAGATTCACGGAAGCCCTGAACTCAACTCTGTGGAGCGTTCCTAAAACGTCCACCAGCCGCGCACCAGGCAGGTTGTGCAAAAGGCGTAGAACAGCAGAGACACAAAGACGACAGAATCCCGAACCCACGCGCGACGGCACAATTGTGCCAGCAACATGAAGAACGGAAATACCGCGAGTAAGTAACGTGGCGAACTAACGGGATAGTTGTTGCTGAAGATGAGCACCCAGCTCACGCCCAGGTAGATGGTGTAGCACGCGCGCAACCGGAAAGGCGCAACCCCGAGCGCGAATGTCGCAAGAACGAACGCCACAAAAGGTCCACCGTATTGCAGCACGCGCTCTGAGGCTTTCGCGTGCCAGACGCCGTACCAATTCGCCGCAACAGATGGAAACGGCCAGCGCAGAAACGCGCCCCAGACTTTGCGCTGCAGATCCAGGAAATGAAAAGCGCTTCCGACATTGTGGTAGCAAATGTAAATGTAGATGACCGCACCCAGTGGGAGCAACGCCAGGGACACGACATCCCAGCGAATCTCTCGCCATCGAAATTGTTTTTGCTGCAAATATTCAAAGGCGAGCGGCGGCAGAAGCGCGATGCCGGGAATTCGAGTTCCGGTCGCCAGCATGCCTAACAAACCGCAAAGCAACCATTGCCCGCGCCGCGCGTGATAGAACGCCGCAATGCTTAGAAGCAGGAACAGGCTTTCGGCGTAACCGACATGCAGGAAATAAGCAGTCGGAAAAATGGCGAGAAAAAACAATGCGCGGCGCGCTGCTCGTTCACCGTATTCCAGCCGATTGAGCAGAAAAAAATAAACGAAGGCTCCCGCACAACAAAGATTCGAGACGAGCAGCGCCGCGATTTCCCAATCGCGCACGATCCAGTAAGCCAATCGAATCGTGAGCGGGTAGAGCGGCAGAAGAACAAGAAGGAATTCGCGCACGCCGGCCTCGTGCGGATATCCGTGCTGCGCCAGGTCCAGATAATGGGGCGCGTCCCATCTGTTCCACATCCCAAGCCAACCTTCCGCGGGGATTTTGTGTTCGAGAACGAGATACGCGCAGACACCAAAACAAAAAGTGAAAACGGTCGTAAAAAAGAACAGAGCCAGCGGATATTGAATGCTCTGAAGTCTTTTCCGCGCCATGGCTCGCGCGGGCCGGTCCGTCTGATTCATTTTTGCTGAAAGACTTCGACCGCGTTCCACGACTCGTTAGGCGGCGTCGATTCATAGGCGCGGGCCCGTTCATGATAAGTGTTGGCGAGCACGTCTTCGGGGTAACGTTTCAAAAACTTCGCGAACAATGCGGCTGCGCCGCTGAAATCGCGCGCCCGAAATTTTCGAAAGCCTTCCTCGTACATTTCCAACGCGCGCAGCAAATCTTCATCGAACGGTTTATCGCGCGGGCCGAGCAACGCGGAAATTTCCGCCGGCTCGCTTTTACCCTTCACCTGCACGCGCGCCACGCTGCGGACATAGAATTCATCGCGCACAAATTCCGTCGCCGACGGTCCGAGCAAAATATCGACGCCATAGGTGCGCGTCAGGCCTTCGAGGCGCGAGGCGAGATTGACTGCATCGCCGATCACCGTCGGATCAGCTTTCTCCTGCGAGCCAATGTTGCCGACGACAACGTCGCCCTGGTTAATTCCGATCCCGATGGCAAACGGAACGATTCCATCGGCGAACCATCTCTGGTTGAGCGTCCAGAGTTCGCGCCGCATCGCCAGGGCGGCGCGCGCGGCCGACTTCGCATCTTCGGCCGGTCCCTGGCTGCGCACATTCCCCCACACCGCCATGACGGCGTCGCCGATAAATTTATCGAGCGTTCCGCCATGATCGAAAACCGCCGCTGTCATGCGGCTAAGGTATTCGTTCAATTGCCTAACGAGTGCTTCGGGATCGGAGTTTTCGGTCAGAGCGGTGAATCCTACCACATCGGAAAATAGGATCGTCGCCGGAACGCGCACCCCGCGGAGACTGCTGTAGAAGCCGCCCGGATTATCGAGAATTTCCTCAACCAGATTTTTCGAAACGTAACGCTCGAGCGTGCGGCGAGTGCGGTTTTTCTCAATGCGTTCAAGGATGTATTCCAAGCCTAACGAGAAGAGTCCGCTCAAGAGAAAAGCGCCCAGGACCGGGATCGTGAATAACAGTAATCCGGCGCGATCGTAGACGATTCGTGCAACGACCAGATACACCAGAGTTACGCCGACCAGAGTGACGATGCAGGTGAACGGCCGACGGACGAAGGCGATGAGAATCCAGGCAAAAAGCCCGGCCCCGCCCAGCAATGCGTAATCCACCGCAGGCGACGTCATGCGTAAAAATTCATGCCGCATCGCCGCGGCCATGGTTTGCAAATGCAAAACCGGACCGGGCATGTCCGGCGTCATCGGCGTCGAGACAACGTCATGCGCGATCTGCGACGCGGCACCGATCAGGACGACTTTGTTCTTGAAGAACGCGCCATCGCGATAGTTCGCCTCCCACAATTTCGGGTCGAAGATTTCGTAAAACGGTCGCTCCTGATACGTGTCGTTTGGACTGAACCGAATCATGTGCGCGCGCTGATCGCGCGGAACGTCGGCAGCGTGCCCAAGCTTTTCCAGAGCGCGCGCCGAAAACGATTCGAATACTTCTTCGCCCGGATACGGAGGGTATCCGGCCAGGGTGCGGTCCGAAATGGTAAAGCGCGCCGCCCGTAGAATGCCGTCCACCGCGTTCGGCCAGAAATTGACGTAACCGACGCGATCATCGTGGATCGCACCCGGGATCAATTGCTCGTTAGGCACAATGATCTCGTTGTTCTTGACCATGTCGATGTTCGCCGCCAGCACCACACGATCCCGATATTTCTCGAGAGCCTCGTGAAACTGCGGATCGCCTTCGTTAGGCGGATTGAAAACAAAATCGAACATGACCAGGCGCGCGCCGGCGGCGAAAAGTTTGTCGAGCGTGAGCGCCCAAACCTCGCGCGACCACGGGAAAGACTTCGCCGTCATAAGTTGAAACGCGCGATTGTTCGCCAATTCCTCCGGCGCCAGCGGCGGCATCTGGAGCGTGTTTTGATCGATGCCGAGAAAAACGAAATCCGATCGTGGCGCCGTCTTGCGGCCCTCGCGGCGCAGGAGATCTTCAAAACTTTGTTCGCCGCGCCACGGGACAGAGAGAAATGGCGCCGAAGGGAAAAAATGCCCGAGTAACATAAGCGCCGTCCAGAAGGCGCAAATGGCGCCCAGAATCAGAAGTCGATGCCGGCTTAGCCAATGCATGCGCGTAATATGTCAAGACTCTCGATTCTGCACACGACATTCATCGGTCGTCGGATTTTTGACCCAGTAGGGATGCCGATCGCAGTGGCGGTCTGACCCAACGTCCCGCTTTCCCGCCTAACAAAGAAAGGTCAGTCTTTCGCAGAAAGTGCAGAGCAGCGGAAAATGAACGCTCGAAAATAGCCACACATCTGAATCTGGCGCGGACGCTCACCCTCGGGGCTTCTTCCCCTCTTTCAGACGAGCACTGCCAGGGTTAACCCGACCGGGGGAAAAGTAGAAAAAGGAAGAGCAAACATGAAACTAAAAACCTAATTCACCTTCTTATTGGGATTGTTTGCATTGGGCTTTTGCCAACAGTGCAAGCAGTAACCCCGACGCCGGATGGAGGCTATCCTGGCTTCAACACGGCGGAGGGAAAGAACGCGCTCCTCAGTCTCACCACTGGCACGTTCAACACGGCCCTTGGCGGTAATACGCTCAGGCTCGATACCACCGGCGGCTTCAACACGGCCGTGGGTCTTAATGCTCTTTACAACAACAATGGCAATAGCAACACGGCTGTAGGCGTCAACGCCCTCGTCAACAACACAACGGGCGTTCAAAACGTGGCCGTTGGCCATGGAGCCCTTTCAAGCAATAATTCCAACTGGAACACAGCCACCGGGGCTTATGCGCTCAATACCAACACGACCGGCTACAGAACGTGGCCATTGGGCATGGAGCGCTTAGATACAACACAGTCGGCATCAACAACACGGCCATCGGTCGTGCAAGCTCTCTTTCGCAACACCACCGGCTTCAACAACACGGCCAACGGTATAGTCGCGCTCTACAGCAACACCACCGGCTACGACAACACCGCCGTTGGTCTTCAGGCGCTCAACGCCAACATTGCCGGCAACGGCAACACGGCCATTGGTGTTGAAACGCTCATTCGCAACACCACCGGCTACAACAACACGGCCATGGTAATGCCGCGCTCCGGAGCAACATCGACGGCGCCTACAACACAGCCAGCGGTTATCACGCGCTCTTTTACAACACCCAAGGCAGCGACAATATCGCATTGGGCGATGAATCTGGCCTCAACGTTACCACGGCCAATAATGTCATCGCTATCGGCTCAGACGTCACCGGTGCTGACGTTAGCAACCGTTGCTTTATCGGCAACATTCGCGGGGTTTCAACGCAAAACGCAAACGCTATACCAGTCTTGATCGACTCCGCGGGCCAGCTCGGGACGGCCAGTTCCTCTCGTCGGTTCAAGAAGGAGATTAAACCGATGAACAAAACCAGCGAGGTTATCCTTGGTCTCAAGCCAGTGACGTTTCACTACAAGACCGACACCACAGATACTCCGCAATTTGGCTTGATCGCCGAGGAAGTGGCCGATGTAAACCCCGACCTCGTCGTCCGCGACAAGGACGGCGAGATTTATACCGTGCGCTACGATGCGGTGAACGCGATGTTACTTAACGAGTTTCTGAAAGAACATCGCAAGGTCGGAGAGTTAACGAACAATTTCCAAGTGACAGTCGCGCAGCAGGAAAAAGAAATCCGAGCGCTCACCGCGCAGCTCAAAGAGCAGGCCGCGCAAATTCAGAAAGTGAGCGATCAACTCGAAGCGAGGAAACCCGCACCACAAATGGTCTTTAACAATCGCTAGAGCCGCGCTGCCCCAATAAAGCAGCAGCATTTCACAATCAGCCGTCACGCTTCATGGTGTGGCGGCTTTTTGTTTTTCACGTGTAACGCTCACGGCTCCTTGAAATCGCCACCCTGCTCGGGCATCTCAAGCACGTTGCCTACTGAATCGAAAACGCCAATCAGAGCATGGTGGGATGACCTTGCGGCGAATTGAGGCGTGCAACAAATGCACGCTATTTCGCAAATGATGCGTAGTCCCGCGGCCGTCGGTAGTCGAGACTTCTCAAGACTCAACAAAGGAAATATCCCATGCACCTCCTGCTTCAGCTAAAAAGAGCAATTCCGGTATTTCTCGTTGGGTTGATGCTAGCCTGCTTTGCACTTTCGCCCTCGGTAGTCGCCTTCCGTCCCGAAGCGCAGACTAAGGCTTCCTACAAAGCGCTGACTTTTGCAGAGCGTGTATCGTATCAGCGCGCTATCGAGGAAGTTTACTGGCGTCATCGGATTTGGCCAAGAGAAAATCCTGATCCTAAGCCTTCGCTCGATGCGGTGATGTCTCAGGCGCAACTGGAAAACAAAGTCGCCGGCTATCTGCACGACACACAGTTGCTCGAAGATTACTGGCAAAAGCCCATCACTGCTGAGCAATTACAGGCCGAGATCAACCGGATGGCGCGGGACACAAAGCAGCCGCAAGTCCTGCGGGAACTGTTTGAGGCTCTTGGAAACGATCCGGCCGTCATCGCCGAGTGTTTGGCGAGACCAATATTAGCAGAGCGTTTAATCGCCGATTTGTCGGCGCAAGATCAAACTCGGCACGTTGAATCCCCGCAGACCGATGCGCTCCGTACAATGTCGGTGGCAACAACCCTTAGGACAGGTTGCCTACACTCTTCCGAAAATTGCCGACGCGGGTGATCCTCCATGCACAGATAACTTGGACTGCTACGACCACGACACACCGCGCCTGAGGCGCGACAAAAACACTCGGCAGTTTGGACGGGCAGTGAGATGATTGTCTGGGGTGTCCGTTGCAACACCAACACCGGCGGCAGATATATTCCCAGCACGAATAGTTGGACGGCCACCAGCACCATCAACGCGCCCTCTGCCCGAGGCATTCACACCGCAGTCTGGACCGGCAGTGAAATGATCGTCTGGGGTGGAACTTTTTACGATGGTACTTTTCATTATTGGAACACAGGCGGAAGATACAATCCCGGCACGGACACTTGGACAGCCACCAGCACCACCAACGCGCCCTCCGGACGATTCTTTCACACCGCAGTGTGGACCGGCAGCCAGATGATCGTCTGGGGTGGATGTAGTGGTAATCCTTGCTCCGACTTTCCGAATACCGGCGGCAGATACAATCCCGGCACGGATAGTTGGACAGCCACCAGCACCACCAACGCGCCCTCCGGACGATACCTTCACACGGCAGTGTGGACCGGCAGTGAAATGATCGTCTGGGGTGATTTGACAACTCACTCTTTAAACACCGGCGGGAGATATAATCCGGCCAAGAATAGTTGGACAGCCACCAGCACCACCAACGCGCCCTCCGGACGATACTTTCACACAGCAGTGTGGACCGGCAGTGAAATGATCGTCTGGGGTGGGTATACGCAACAATTTTTTCAATACCGGCGGCAGATACAATCCGAGTACGAATAGTTGGACAGCCACCAGCACCACCAACGCGCCTACTGCCCGAGGCGAGCACACAGCAGTGTGGACCGGCAGTGAAATGATCGTCTGGGGTGGGTATAACTGCAGCAATTTTCTCAATACCGGCGGCAGATACAATCCCAGCACAAATAGTTGGACAGCCACCAGCACCATCAACGCGCCTTCTAGCCGATACCAGCACACGACAGTCTGGACCGGCAGTGAAATGATTGTTTGGGGCGGAGGTAGCAATACCGGCCAAACCAATACTGGCGGGAGGTATTGTGCCGAATCTGGTCCGACGCCGACTCCAACTCCTCCAGTAGCTTCCCCCTATGACTTTAACCACGACACCAAACCAGACTTTGTGCTCTTGAATGCGAGCACGCGCCAAAGGGCTGTCTGGTATATGAATAACAATATGCGCATCGGCGGGGCCTACATTCCGGCTCTGCCGGATGGGTGGAGTCTTAATCGATGTCGCGGATTTCAATAGTGACGGCAACAACGATTACGCGCTGTTCAACGCCAGCACGGGGCAGACGGCGATTTGGTATTTTTCCGGCGTGACGTATGCCGGAAGCGCCGATGGCCCAACCCTCCCGAACGACTGGGCACTGGTGGCAACCGGTGATTTTAACATCGACGGGAAGCCGGATTACGTTCTTTTCAAGGCCAGCACGCGCCAGACGGCAATTTGGTATTTGAAGAACAATATGTATATCGGTGCCGCTTTTGGGCCGACCGTCTACGCGCCATGGACCCTGGCTGGTATTGCAGATTTTAACAGGGACGGAAAATTGGATTACCTCCTGTTCAACGCTAGCACGGAGCGGACGGCGATTTGGAATTTGTCCGGACCTACTCGTATCGGCTTTACGTTTGGCCCAACGATTGCGGCCGGATATAATTTGGTGGGGGCGGCCGATTTCAACGGAGACGCCGGAGACGCCAGACCTGACTATGTGCTGTTCAACCCAAGCACGCGAGGAACAACCCTGTGGTATGTGGACAACAATGTTCGGATTGGCAGCGCTTTCGGTCCGCCTCTGCCCGCTGGTTGGAGCCTGATCGCGCCGTAAGCAGCGCAACAGAGCCTGCGCGCCGGCCGCGAATCGATCTCGCCATATCCTAGCGATGCGATGTGCTGTTGTTTTTCCGCACTGGCGGAAAATCATCGCTTGCGCAAAATGCAAAGTCGCTGGCCGGCTCCAGGCGGTTGGTCTCTGAACAATCTCCAGATCGAGTTTCTCGGCCCAGACCCTGAGAAAATCCTGGGAAAGAAAAATATCCATTGGTTTGGATTGCCGCGCCTCGGCCGAGTTCACGTTGTCCTCGAATATTTTCCAATGCGCGGGCGTGTTGATGTCGAGATAAGAGGCCAGAATTAGACCGCCCGGTTTCACCACCCGCTGCGCTTCGCGCAAGTAAAGAAATGATTCCTCCTGCATGAGATGAGTGAAGACGGAGATGAAACAAACCATGTCGGCACATGCATCGACCTCGGGAATTTTTGGCTCGAGCACCAATTCAAAACGCCAGGCCGGCTGCCCACATTTCTCGGCCGCGAATTCCAACATCTCCGGAACGATATCGATCCCGAGGTAACGAATCGTGTCGCGAAACTTCGATTGCGAGAGCGCCCAGGCGAGCCGCCCCGATCCGCAGCCGACATCGATCAGGTAATCGCCATCTTTCAATCCGTGGGTTTCGACGATTCGACGAAGCCCCTCGCCCATCGTCTCGTACTGGCCACCGACGATATAAGACATGGCCGACTCGCGGTCGAAGGTCGCCAGAAAACGCGACATCGTTTCCTGATAAGAAGGGCGCGTATTGGCGGTAGCAACAGCTGCGCTATTGGTCGGTCCGCCCCTGGCCTCTTCGTTTTCCTGCTCGTTAGGGCGGGAAGTGAGACGGAGTTTTCGCAAAAAAGTTCTCAGCGACATCAGATGTTCGAGCTTATGGCAGAAAGCAGTTGTGGGATAGCGTCTGGCGGTTACTATTCCCGTCCGCCGCGCTTGTCGCCGCGGAATTTATCTGGCCACCTGACGTTGAAAATTTCCAGCGTCTAATCAGCGAGTGAGGTCGGGCAGATCAACTAAAACAACAACTCGCTGAAAGAGGAACTCCGAAATTTCGGGGTAAAACAAAATGCCAAGAGCAACAAACGCTCCCGCCAGCCGCGAGCGCCGCAAACGTGTCGTCAAAGCCGCGAAAGGTTATCGCGGCCGCCGCTCCAAACTTTTCCGTTACGCCAAGGATGCGACGATGAAAGCCAAGTATTGGTCTTATCGCGATCGCAAAACGCGCAAACGCACTTTCCGTTATCTCTGGATCCAGCGCTTGAACGCAGCCGTGCGCGCGCACGGAATGACCTACAGCCGATTCGCCGAAGGCATTAAAGCCGCCGGTATCGGGCTCGATCGCAAAATTCTTATCCGACATGGCGATCGCCGATGAGACGGCGTTCAAAGCGATCGTCGAGCAAGTGAAAGCCGCGCTCGAGAATAAATCGAAAGCGAAGAAGGCGGCGTGATTACTTGAAATCGTAATTCGTGATTCGTTAAATCGTGAATCGTTTTTCCGATGTAACGATGTAACGGTTTCACGGTTCACGTCGTCCATGCATCCTCTCGAAGAGTTACGCGAAAGCGCACTGCGCGAGATTGCCGCTGCGCCTAACGAGCAATCGCTCGAAACCGCGCGCGTGAAATATCTCGGACGCAGCGGGAGCATTTCCGCCTGGGGCGAGCAGATGAAGTCGCTCTCGAAAGAGGAGCGCCCGATCGTCGGCAAGCTGCTCAACGAAGCGCGCACCGCTGTGACCGCAGCGATCGAAGAGGCCGGAAAGAAATTGCGGGACGCGAGCGAGATGGTGGCGCTTGCCAACATCGATATTACTCTGCCGGGAACATCAGCCGAGCTGGGCAGTCTTCATCCCCTCACGCAAATGCTCGATCGCGCGATCCAGATTTTCCGTCGCATGGGATTCGCTTTAGCGGATGGCCCCGACATCGACGACGAATGGCATTGCTTCGATGCGCTCAACACGCCGCCGGATCATCCGGCCCGAAATGAGCAGGACACTTTCTTTCTTCCCGATGGCCGATTGCTGCGCACGCACACTTCGACGGTGCAGATTCGTGCGATGCAGGCCGCGCCTCCGCCGATTCGCGTCATCGCGCCCGGCGCTGCGTATCGGCGTGATGAAGTCGACGCCACGCACAGCGCGCAGTTTCATCAGATCGAAGGATTGTATGTGGATGAAAATGTCAGCGTCGCCGATCTAAAGGGCACGCTGGAATTTCTCATGCACGAATTGTTCGGACCGGAGACAGCGGTGCGTTTTCGTCCGCATTATTTTCCGTTCACCGAGCCGAGTTTTGAAATCGATGTGAAATCAAAAGCGCTGCGCGGCGGCGAGCAATGGATCGAAGTGTGCGGTTCCGGCATGGTGCACCCGGCGCTTTACGAAGAAATAAACCGCGCGCGTGGCGATAACGCCTACGATCCAAAGAAGTGGACCGGCTTCGCCTTCGGTCTTGGAATGGATCGCCTGGCCATGATCCTGTTCGGCATTCCCGATATCCGCCTTTTCGCGCAGAACGATCTCCGATTTCTGAAACAGTTCGCATGAACATTCCATCGGAACATAGGCCATTGGCCTGTGCGCCCAGCGGAGATTTTCTCCGCTGCATAAAAGATGCAGCGGAATGCAATTCCGCTGGGCGCACAGGCAGAATGCCCATGTTCCGATCAGGCGAGAAAAAATGAAATTCTCCGTTAATTGGTTAGGCGAATTTGTCGAGCTGCCGGCGAAGCGTCGACGAGCTAGCGGAATTGCTCACGCTCGCCGGCGTCGAAATCGAAGGCATCGAAAAGCGCGGCGCGAATATCGCCAACGTCGTCGTCGCGCAAATCACCGCTTCGTCCCAACACCCGAACGCGGACCGGCTGACGGTTTGCACCGTCGACGACGGAACCGGCCAGCCGCGCCAGATCGTTTGCGGCGCCAAAAACTACAAGGTGGGCGACAAGGTCCCGCTCGCCATGCCGGGCGCGGTTTTGCCTAACGACTTGAAGATTGGCGTGAGCAAACTGCGCGGCGTCGAATCGCAGGGCATGCTTTGCAGCGGCCGCGAGCTCGGTTTGTCCGATGACGCGGCCGGCCTGTTGATTTTGCCTAACGACTCGAAAGTCGGCGCACCGATTGGAACCATTATTTCCCGATGACACGATTCTCGACGTTGAGATCACGCCAAATCGCGGCGATCTGCTAAGTCATTATGGCCTAGCGCGCGAGATCGCAGCGCTGACCTCGACTCAGGTAGGTGCCGCCTGCATCCGGAGGTGATGTTGCGGCCGAAACGGTCGCCTCTGAAACAATGTGGCGGCGTAGAGATCGCAGGCGCCTAACGCAATGTCCATTTCTACTCCGCGCGCCGGATTGAAAACGTCACCGTCGGCCCGAGCCCGGCATGGTTGCGCGCGAAAATCGAAGCCGTCGGCATTCGTTCCATCAACAACATCGTCGACATCTCCAATTTTGTGATGCTCGAGATCGGACAGCCGACGCACGCGTTCGACGCCGATAAACTGAAGGGCCCGCATCAATGTGCGGATGGCGAGGGACGGCGAACAATTTCTCGCCCTCGATGGCAAAACTTATTCCCTAACGAGTAAGGATCTCGTTATCGCCGACTCGGAGCGAGCCGTCGGGATTGGCGGCGTCATGGGCGGCGAAGAAACGGGCGTCACTGAGTCGACGCGAAATGTCTTGCTCGAAGCGGCCTATTTTTTGCCGGCAAGCGTTCGCCGCACTGCGCGGACGCTGGCTCTGCCGAGCGACGCGAGTTATCGCTTTGAGCGCGGCGTCGATCCGGAAATGATTTTGCCCGCGTCGGCGCGCGCAGCGGAATTGATGAGGGAAATCGCCGGCGGGAAGCCGGAGGCAAAAATCATGGTGGCGGGTGAGATTCCCGCACGGGTGTCCGGATGTTTCGTTAGGCTACAAAAAATCGGATCAACTTCTTGGGATTACGATTGCGCCGAAAATGGCGGATGAAATTCTGCAACGATTCGGTCTCGAAAAGATTAAGAGGAAGAGACACGGGAGAGGAAGAAGAAGCGAGTTGGAAAATTCCAAGTTATCGGCGCGATTTGCGGCGCGATGTTGATTTGATTGAGGAAGTCATTCGAGCGTACGGAGTCGGCAAAATCGCCGGAGTCGATCGCAGCCGCTTCACTCCGGCAAGCCCAGCCGATCGCGCCTACGATTTCGAGGCGGCGATCCGCAACGATTTGGTGGCGCAGGGCATTTCCGAAGTACGGACTTCATCGTTGATTCCACGTCGTTCGTTAGGCGGGCCGTTTGTCGAGCAGGCGCTCGAGGTCCGCAATCCGTTGAGTGAAGATCACGTGGCGCTACGACCGAGTTTGCTTCCCGGATTATTGATGGTGGCGGCCCGGAATTTTCGCGCCGGCGCCGAAAGCGTCCGCCTCTTCGAACTTGGTCGCGTTTTTGAGCCGACAAACGGAAATGAGGAACGCCACCTCGCTTTGCTTTTCGCAGGAAGGGCCGATATCGCGGCGCACTGGCGCGCTGATGCGAAACGAAAGCTCGATTTCTTCGACATAAAGGGAGCGGTCGCGAGCATCGGTCGCGAGCGATTTTCCTTTTCGCGCACCACTCATCTCGATCTCGCATTGGCGGCCGAAATTTCGGTCGGAGAAAAACGCATTGGACGCATCGGACAACTGGCAATGAGGCACGCGAGCCGCGCTCGGCACGGAACATCCGGTTTTTGTCGCCGAGCTGAATCTCGATTTGATCGCAGCAGGGCAAGAAGCTGCGCAGAAATTTCGCGAGCTGGAAAAATTTCCCGCAGTCACGCGCGACATCGCGATGATTGTGCCCGAATCGACAACACACGACGAGATCGTGTCGGTGATAAAAAGCGCGAAGGAACCGCTGCTCGAGTGCGTCGAGTTGTTCGATCTTTTTAGCGGAAAGCAAGCAGAAAATTTCGGAACGGCACGCAAGTCGCTGGCTTATTCGTTGACATACCGAGATAGGAATCGGACACTGACGAACGACGAAGTAACTGTGGTCCACGCGAGGATTCGCGAACGTTTACAGCGGGAACTGGCGGCGGAACTGCGGGAATAGTTCTTTGAAAAGCCGTGTGAGAGTTGCCCGCTGAGGGTTGAGAGTGAAAGACCTACTTGTTGTCTTCTTTCAATCCTCATCCGGCGACTTTCAAAGATTTACCCTGCGGTGTTCGAGATTACAGGTGTGATTCCCGAACCGATATTTGATTGACTAAGGAGGCTTGGTCGCAGTGGAGAACATGACATGCCTTAATTGGAAGTCAGACGCTCTCGCGACGGTCATCCGCCCGTTACCGAAAGGGAACGGGATATCCACCTAAACGGCATTGATGGGGTAAAATTTTCAAACGCCCGCGCCGAACAGGCTCGGGCGTTTTGTTTGTACACGCGCTCCATCCGCCAGTTGAAATTCATGCGTGAGGATCGACAATCGGCATCGGCATGCGCGCGATCCTCGCACTCGAAGATGGGAAAATTTTTGAAGGCGAATCATTTGGCGCTGCCGGCACGACGGTCGGCGAAATTTGTTTCAACACGTCGATGACCGGTTACCAGGAAGTGCTGACCGATCCGTCCTATCGCGGTCAGATCGTGGCCATGACTTATCCGTTGATCGGAAATTACGGCACGAATGCTCTTGATCAGGAAAGCCGGATGCCGCATGTGCGCGGATTCGTCATCGAGGAGCTGAGCGAGATTCCGAGTAACTGGCGCTCCGAGCTTCCGCTCGAGGATTATTTGCGGCAGTGGAAAATTCCGGGCGTGCAGGGAATCGATACGCGCGCGTTGACGCGGCACTTGCGCGAACGCGGCGCGATGAAAGCGTGCCTAACGAGTGAAGAGTTGTCGGCCGAGGATGCAACGCGCCTCGCTGTGGAGGGTGAAGGCGTCATCGGCATGGATTACGTGCGTGAAGTTTCAACAAAGGAACCGTACGTGTGGGATCCGGACGATCGTCTGAGCGAGCCGTGGTCCATTACCAATGGCGATGATGATCGAACCAAACGAAAGCTTCCGCCGATTCGTTTTCGCGTTGTGGCTTACGATTACGGGCTGAAGGAAAATATTTTGCGGCGGCTGCGCCAGAATGGTTTCGGCGTCACCGTGGTTCCCGCGGCGACCAGTGCGAAGGATGCGCTCGCGCATAATCCGGACGGCATTTTTCTTTCCAACGGTCCGGGCGATCCCTCGGCGCTGCCTTACGCGCACCAAGCCGTGCACGAGCTGATGGGAAAGAAACCGATCTTCGGAATTTGTCTTGGACACCAAATATTGGGCTACGCGTTTGGCGGCAGCACATTCAAGTTGAAGTTCGGTCATCGCGGCGGAAACCAGCCGGTCAAAGATTTGCGCAGCGGCAAAGTAGCGATCACGTCGCAGAACCATGGCTTTGCCGTTGATGCAAAATCGCTGCCGCCGGAAATCGAAGTCACGCACATTAATCTGAACGACGGGACGGTTGAAGGAATGCGGCACCGCGAGCTGCCGATCTTTAGCGTGCAATATCATCCCGAAGCCGCGCCGGGACCGCACGATGCCGGTTATTTTTTCTCGCAGTTTGCCGAGCTAATCGAAACTACTCGTTAGGCGGATCGAGCGGTGTCATCCTGAGCGAAGCGAAGGATCTCACGATTGCAGTGGCAAATTACGCAGGTGATGACGTGTGCAATCTGCTTTCGCGAGATCCCTCGCTTGCGCTCGGGATGACATAAAAACGGCTGCGCAATGACGGCGAAGGCGCAATTGTTTTGGTAATGTGCTCGCTGCCTTCGCCAAGGCTCCGGCGTGCCGAGGAAGAGCCGTTCCGCTGATTGACCCAGCGCGAAATCGTCCGAACTTGATCGATGATTTACTCCAACAGAACTTTGACAGTGGCTAAGGCGAGTGTCGCGATAGTTTTTTCAGCCGCGCTCATGACCGCGCCGATTGCCATGGCGCACGAGCACGAAAAAGAAAACCTTTCAGCGGCGGCGGACAAAACTGTAACCGGCGAGATCGTTGACGTGATGTGCTACGTCGACCATGGCGCAATGGGCGATAAACACGCCGGTTGCGCGGCCAAATGCATCGAGGGAGGCGGCCCTGTCGGCATCGTGAGTGATGGCAAGCTTTACATTGTCGTCGGCGATCACAAACCGATGAACGGCGAGCTGGCCGAGTACGCGGGAAAAACAGTCACGCTCAAGGGCAAGATGGCGAGCAACGGCGGCGTGACCATGCTCGAGAACGCCGAGATCGTTAAGAAATAATCACTCGCTCCGGAGGGACGTGCTTCTGCACGTCCGCGAGATATTCGCGAGCGCGGACAACGATCACGGACGTGCGGAAGCACGTCCCTCCGAGGAAGACAACGGTATCTCCGTGCCGCGTCGCAGCGAAAGAATTTCGCGCAACATGTGCACGCTATCTCGCACGACGCGAATTTTGCTCCCCTCGCAATGATTCCAGCGCACCGGAATCTCGCGCATGCGCAGGTGCGCCTTTTGCGCAAGGTAAAGCAACTCTACGTCGAAACCGAAACCGATAACGCGCGCGGCTTCGAGAATTGGACGGCAGACGGAGAGACGAAAGGCCTTGAATCCGCACTGCGTATCCCAGAACGGCAGGCCCGTCGCCAGCCTAACGACTAGATTAAAGACGCGGCCGGCCTGTTCGCGCCGCCACGGCTGATGGTGACCGATCAATCGCCGGTTGAGCGCGCGCGATCCGAAAGCGATATCGACTTCATCCGCCGCGACCGGTTCGACGAGCTTCGGCATTTCATCGATCGGCGTCGATAAATCGGCGTCGGTAAAAAGGGCGATCGCTCGAGTCGCCGAAAGCAGACCGGTACGCACGGCCGCGCCCTTGCCGCGATTCGGAAAATTTTCGAGCAGCTGTTTTTCGGTACTCGTCGGCTCAGCAAAAACTTCGCGAATTCTCTGACCGGTTGCGTCCGTCGATCCGTCATTGATAACGATGAGTTCGCTTCCCGGCGCGAACTTCCCAAGATAATCGAGCGTGACGCGCAAAGTTTCTCCGATGCGTTCGGCCTCATTGAAACAAGGGATGACGACCGAAACAGGCGGAAGCATGGAATCACGTCACCGGTAAATGGCGATGTCGGTTCTGCCTGCGTCGTCGATCGTGCCGCGATACATTCCGGCAGTGTTGAATGGCTGCGTGATGTTTCCCTTGCGATCGATCGCGATCAGTCCCCCGGTGCCGCCGAGCTTGGCGACTTTGTCGAGAACCGCTTGTGCGGCGTCGCCTAACGAGAGGCCGCGATACTCCATCAATGCGGAAAGGTCGTGAGCGACCGTCGCGCGAATGAAATATTCGCCATCGCCCGTAGCCGAGATCGCACAGGTCGCGTTGTTCGCGTAGGTGCCGGCGCCAATAATGGGCGAATCGCCGATGCGCCCGGCTTTTTTGTTCGTGGTGCCGCCGGTTGAAGTTGCGGCCGCGAGGTTGCCGGCCTGATCAAGCGCGACCGCACCGACGGTTCCGTGACGATCGCGCTCGGGAATCAGCGACTTGTTTGCGCCAACGCCGCCGTGCGCTTTTTTCTGCTCTTCCTTTACGCGCTGCAACGCTTTCCAGCGTTCCTCCGTATAAAAATATTTTTGGTCGACGAGTTCGACACCATTTTGTTTCGCGAACGCTTCCGCACCCGCGCCGTCCATCATCACGTGCGGGGATTTGTCCATGACCATGCGCGCGAGACTGATCGGATTCTTGATATGTTTCACGCTCGCCACCGCGCCGGCCTTGAGTGTTTTGCCTTCCATGATCGACGCATCGAGCTCGTTCGTTCCCGCTTCAGTGAAAACCGCGCCTTTGCCTGCATTGAAATGCGGATCATCTTCCAGCACGCGCACGGCCGCTTCCACGGCATCGAGACTCGATCCGCCTTTCTCCAGGATGTCGTAACCGGCACGCAACGACCGCTCCAGTGCGTCGCGATAAGCCCGTTCCAGGTCGGGCGTCATCTTGCTCCGCTCGATCGCGCCCGCGCCGCCGTGAATGGCGAGGGCAAACTTCTTTTGCTCTTTCTTCATCGGCGTTTCCTGGGCGCGGAGCTGCGGCAGCGCGGCGAGCGCGAGCAGCGCGATAATGGAAAACGAGATGGAAGTCAATTTCACCGGCAAATGCCTAACGAGTGCGGTTGGTCGTCAGGACGACCTAAACTTTATTCAGTCCCGCGGCCGCGTAAATGTCCAACTGCGTCCGTTGTAAAAAATGTCCGCGACAACATCGCATCAGTCGACGCTACCAAGGAGCGGCGGTTTTCAAACCGCCGGCCGGGCGCTTTAGAAAGCGCCCTTCCTTGAAAGTACATCCGGCGCCGACGGCGCGGCACCCTCCAATTTGCGACGCGCTATTTTCCCTTTTCCCGTTGGCGAACTAGGGCACTTTCCCGTCGAACATGGCGGACACCGCGAACAGGAACAGCGAATCCTTCGACACGCTCGAGACCAATCCGGTCGTAGTCGTGCAGGGACTCGGCACACTCTTGCGCAATTTCCTGCGCGAGGTCGGCGGCATGTTCTGGTTCATCATCAGCACTTTTGCTGAAACGATAGACAACATCCGGCGCGGCCGTCGCCCGTTTCGCGCCGCCAGTTTGTTCCGCCACACAGAACGCGCCGGTGTCGGTTCCGTGCCGTTGGTCGCGATGGTTTCGTTTTTCCTTGGATTAACCATGGCGCTGCTCACCGGATATCAGCTGGAACGTTTCGGCACGGAACGTCTGGTGCCGGGCCTGGTTGCGATTTCTTTCACTCGTGAACTGGGTCCTTTGCTCACCGGCATCATGCTCGCCGCGCGCATCGGCGCCGCGTTCACAGCGGAACTTGGCACCATGGAAGTGAACGAAGAAGTCGAAGCGATTGAAGCGATGGGCATCAGCCCGCTGCGATTTCTGGTCGCGCCGCGCATCCTCGCGCTCTTCGCGCTCATGCCGTGTCTGTCGGTTGTCTCGAGCGTGGCGGCGATCATCGCGACCAGCCTGATCTCGCGCGCCTACTTCAGTATCGCGTTCGTTTATTTCAACGATCTCGTCATTCACTCGTTGCTTATGCGCGACATCATCACCGGCGTGATCAAGAGTTTGCTTTTCGGTTTGTTAATCGGCGCGATTGCCTGCTATCGCGGATTAAATGTGAAAGGCGGCGCCTCCGGCGTCGGCACTGCGACCACCTCCAGCGTCGTCACCGCCATCACTACCGTCATCGGTTTCGATACGATCTTTAACATCGTCTACATCGCCTTCTTTCCATGAGCGCCCCTACTCCAGCGGTTGTCGATCTGCGCGATGTGCATTTGCAGTACGAAGAAAAAAAGGTGCTCAACGGTGTCTCCTTCATCGTCGAGCCTTTGCAGCGACTCGTCATTATGGGACAAAGCGGCGTCGGCAAGAGCACGATCCTGCGTCTTGTTCTCGGCATCATCGAACCGACGGCGGGCGAGATTTTCTTCAAGCAATTCGACATCACGCGATTGTCGCGGCGGAAATTGCAACAGGTCCGCACCCGTATCGGGATGGTTTATCAATACTCGGCACTGCTCAGCTCGCGCAACGTGCGTGATAATGTCGGTTTGCCGCTGGAAGAGCTTACCAGAAAAACGCCGGACGAAATCGATCGCATCGTCGACGAGAAACTCGAACTCGTCGGAATGAAGGATGCCAAATACGCCATGCCTTCAGAATTAAGCGGGGGAATGCGCAAACGCGTCAGCCTCGCGCGCGCACTCGTGATGGATCCCGAGTTGATCCTGTTCGACGAACCGACCGCCGGCCTTGATCCCGTCATCAGCTCCGTCATTAACGAGTTGATCATCACGCTCACGGAAAGATCGAAGGTCACCTCGATCATCGTGACGCACGAAATGGAGAGCGCATTTCGCGTTGCCACAAAAATGGCTATGCTTTATCAGGGCCGGATCATTGAAATGGCCGATCCCGACCAATTCAGACAATCGAAAGATCCGGTGGTGGTGCAATTCTTGAGCGGAAGCACCCAAGGCCCGATCCTCGAAGGAACCAAAGATGCAATTACGACGTAACGAAATTTTGACTGGCGTGTTCGTGCTCGCCACACTCGCGATCCTCACGTTCGTGCTCATCCTGCTCGGGGCGCCCGGGCTTTTCCGGCCGCTCGCTGTCTACAAGATTTATTTCGATAACGCCGCTGGCATCAAACTCGGCGCACCGGTCCTGCTCGCCGGCCGTAAGATCGGGCAGGTCCAGGCATTGTATTCACCGGTGACAAAGCAGGAGGCGGAGCGTGCTTCACAGGCGGCCAATGCCAAATCGGCGGCGGACACGGCCAATCCATCGCCCACCCCGCCGCCGCGCAAGTTCGAGGTACGTATTGACGTTCAAGTCGATAAATCTGCCGCCGTTTACAAGGATGCGAAGGCCCGCCTCATAACACTTGGTCTGCTTGGCGAAACGGCGATCGATTTTTCGCAAGGCAATGAATCGACCGGCCGGGCGCAGGACGGCGAAATTTTTGTCGGCGATCGCGTTCCCGATTTCAGCGAAGCGATCGCGCAAATGCTCGACATCATCGCGCCGGTTGCGAATACGGCGAACGCGACACTCAAGGAATTGCAAAGCACCGCATCCAATTTAAGCCGGATCACGGACGAAAATTCGCAGATGAACATGGCCATCGCGCAGTTCCGCACCTTCGCCGAAAACCTGACCAGCCTGACCGCGCGCGACAGCTCGCTCTCGCTCTCGCTCAAGCACGTCGAAGAGATCAGCACTCAACTGACCGCGAACGACAACATCAAGATCACGTTGCAAAACTTTCGTCGCGCCTCGGAGGAATTGAAAAACACGCTCGGCGACCTCGCGCCCGACCTGAAAGCGACCGGCAAAAACGTCAACGACCTTAGCGCCACGCTCCGCACCCAGCCATGGCGTCTCATCATTCCTTCGACCAAAAAATATCCCGAAGATCAGCAGCCACCGCCTGCCCAAACCATCACCGTGCGCAAAAGTGCTAAAGCGTCACCGACGCCAGCTCGTCATCGTTAGAGCCTAACGGACATCTGTCATCCCGAGCGCAAGCGAGGGACCTCACAAATCATCTCTGATTTTCCGAAGGTGATTGTCCAGTTTCGGAAGGAAGAAGTGACAGACTGGTTCCCGATTTTGATTTTACCAGCGAAATGTCGGCGGAATTAATCTGCCCGCTATTATTAACGTCTACGCGAAAGTTTGTATTACTTACAGCTAGCCCGGAGTTCGCTTTTGTCTGTATCACATCTGAAGCGTTTACGTGCGTATCTCCAGTTACGTCACCAACGACAACATTTATGGGGACGTAGACGCTACCTATAGCAAGACCACTGTAATTCATGTCCAATCTCAGCGTGAGCGTCTGGGGACTAACGACGTCGCTCAGGCCAACGACGGTAAGAGATGGCCCGCCGGCACTAAGACTTGTGACAGTTCCACTGCCGGAAGTGATGATGGCGTTATTACAAGTAGCGCCAAGTCCAAACGTAACTCTGACTTCGTAGGAATTGGAGCTGCCGCCACTGCGGCACTCGACCGCGTACGGCCTCGTGAATGGCAGGCTGAGGTCGTAGTTCGTCGCGCCATGAAGCTTTCGCGAGACCGCACTCGGGTTTGTTACGAGAATTGTTCCCGTCCCCTGAAATTGAGGAACTACATTCGGCGCGCCACTGGAAGGCCCGCCATACAATCCGGCACTCTGGGAAACACCATCTACAATAAGAAAACCGACTACCTCGGGACTTCCGGCATAACTGAGATTGACGATAGATGACTGATCAACGCTCAAGGTGGCAGTGTCGGAAATGTAGTCGTTAGTCGCCGCTCCTTGAAGGGTAAGTTTTGCGTTACCCCTCGTGTTTTGGAGAATCACGTCGCCGCGGCCGAGTGCGCCCTCATGGCGCGCTTCCAGGACATAACCGGTTATGATCGTTCCTCCTGAGTAAGTGTTTGCGTTTGTGAGCGAGAGGGTCGTGTTCGAGCCCACAGAAGTTCTGCCAAACACGCCACCCACCGTTGGGTTCTTACCATCATGGATGATACCGGCGAAGGTTGGACTCATGCCGTTACCGCCGGTGACCACAACAGGGTAACCATGATTGGATAGAAAAATATCGCCCGTCCCTTCGATCGAGCCCAGCGCAACTCCACCATTGTTGGAGAGCTCGCTAAAATCGAAGCTACCCCCTGAATTTGCGATGACGCGAGTTGGGGCGCTTAGCGGAGATGAAGTAAAAATAACTGTTCCGCCCAAGCCGCCGTTGGAGCCGCCATTCGCGATGAGAGTTCCAAAGAAGTACCTGATCGTCATTAGTACTGATGAGCGTGGAACCTCCCGCCGCGCCAGGCGCTGTGCCGCCCTCGTTAATAATCGTAGCGTGGCCAAGGTGTGCTTGATCGACAAATTCTGTCGTACCCGCTGGTCCCCCCGCGGCAGAGGCGCCGATATTATGAATTTCCGCGTTGGCCGCGGTGGCGAAACTATAAAATTTCAGTCGACCGGTGACCGCAAAAGTTTGCGTGACACTCGAGTTATTGATGATTCCAAAGCCGATAGTCAGATTAGTCAGATTACTCACGTTGATGACGTATGGGCTTACACCAAAACCAAACACGATACGGTTCACCACTGTATCCGCTGTAGTGAAAACTGAGGTGATGGCGGAGTTATTACTAAACATAGCGTCGTCCGAAATGCCATTGGGTACCGTGGCAGGCGTCCAGTTTGTAGCCGTGTTCCAATCGTTGTTGACGGGATTAACGTTCCAAGTCGCACTACCAGCGCGAACGACCTGAACAGGGAGCGCGACAGCAAGTATCAACGCGATGCCTCGCAACCCGAAAATTGCACGCAATCTTCTCCGGGGGTTCATAGCCGACGGATTCTATTGACCTTGAAATCCGACCTCAAGTTCCTTTTTGAATGAGTAGGAGCTCGGACAGAACGCTAACCAGATCTAACTAACAAAACCTACGCGCCCCAGACTTCGCGAAACAGCCGCGCGAAATTTCCACCGAGGATCTTTCCGATCTGCGTGTCGGAATGACCGCGTTTCGAGAGAAGCGTAGCCAGCTTTTCGAAACGATGCGGTGTGTTCAGGTCGGGAACGAAAGTGAAAACGTCAGGACTTTCGCCGGGCGCAGAAATGCCGCGCTTGCGGCGGTCTTCGATTTCTTCGTTGAATTTCTTCCGGAACTCCGGCGTAACGTTGATCGCGGAAATGACACCGTCGGTTCCAATACCGACGTGATCTTCGCCGCAAACTTGCAGCGCGTGTTCCATGTGTTTGATCACATCCTCAGCCATCGGCTGACCGGCCGTGCGCAGATAGGGCATGAAATAAACACCGAAGACGCCGCCTTTGTCGGCGAGCTTGCGCATTTGTTCGTCGGTCTTGTTTCGCGGCAAATCGGAAACAGCGCGTGCAACCGGCGTGCGTGATCGCGACCGGTTGCCGCGAAGCTTCGATTGATTCGAGCGTGGTGCGGTGACCGCAATGGCTGAGATCGACAAGCATGCGTTTTTCGTTCATGCGCGCGATGAGTTTGCGCCCGAACAAACTCAGCCCGGCATCACCCGGCTCGAGGCAACCGTCACCGACAAGGTTGCGCAAATTGTAAGTAAACTGAATGATGCGAACGCCGAGTCCGTAGAATAGATCGAGCCGATCCAACGATTCGCCGAGCGGCGTGCCGTCCTGGAATCCGTAGATGAGTCCTAGTCGGCCGCTCTTTTTCGCCTCAAGCAAGTCCGCGGCCGATTGAATCTTCATCAACGCTTCGGGATGCGCGGCGATTTGTTCGTCCCAGAAAGCAATGTTGCGCAACGTCTCTTCAAAATCCTTTGTGTAACTGCCAACGCCGCTGACGGTGACATTGATGGCAGTAACGCCCGACGCCTTCACATCGGCGATGTCGGAAGCAGTGAGCGGAACGCGAGTGCCAAATGCGCTGCTGCCCGGCGCGCCGAGCGCGTCAATCACGATCGCGCTCATGTAGGGCGGCCATGTCTCTCCGGTCTCGCTACGCACCGCGATCGGCAACATCATCGCCGTAGCTGCGACGGTTGATTTCTTCAAGAATTCACGACGCTCCATTCGCAATGTTTCGCCTGCCCCAGACGCGAAGTCGATTCTTTAGTTTGAGCTAGCCGACCCTAACGGCTTTACTCGTTAGGCGGCGGGTGGAGCGCTGAGAATCTCGAGACCGCGAACGTTGGACCTTGGCCGAGGCAGTTCCGCGCGACCGTTGGTCCGATCGTGCGCCGGGGCGAGCGATGCGCTCGATTGCTTCCACCAATTGTTCCGCCGGCGCGCCCTTGGCCACGTGTTCAGCGAAGCCGGCGTTACGGCTGCGCTCCACATCTTCGGGATCATCGAATGCGGAGAATGCAATCGCGGGAATGGGGCCGGATTTGGTGAGCTTCTTCATCAACTCCCAGCCGGTGCCATCCGGTAATGCGAGATCGCACAGCAGCACATCAAACTTAGTCTTAGGCAATGCAGCTAGAGCCGACTGCATGTCGAATGCAATCTCCACGCTGAGTCCGACAGCTTCGAGAAACATCTGCAACCCGCGCGCGATCGCAGGATGATCTTCCACCACAAAAACGCGGACCTTTCGCTTTGGCCGACTCATCAAAAAGCCGTGCGGTTAACGAAGCTCATCATAACATTCGAAATACGGATTTCTCGGAATCCAACTTCAAACGCGGCTCGCCGAGCCAGCGGATGTGCCTATCTCTGATGATTTTTTGGGGGAGAATATTTCAGGCGAAAACAAAAAAACATCTACTCGTCCAGACGCGTTCTGTAACCTATCGCCAAAAGCGGGGCGAAACGGACCGAAGTCTGCTACCGACAAAGTTTATGCACTTTCGAAACGTTATAAACTGGAGCGCCAGGAGACGCAGAAATATTCTCAGTCCCTTCGTGCTAGCGCTGCCGTTGCTACTGACGAGCAGCTCCGGAAATTCAGCACCATCATCGCCGGAAAACAACGCACAGGTTGCGACGCAAACCATTGAAAGGCTCATCGTCGCGAACGGAAGCGTGACGATGGATCTGGATTTGCATCGCCTGAGTGGAATCGCTTCCACGCAAGAATCGAAGCTCGAGACGTTGCGTTTCGACGCCCGCCCGAATTCGTTTTTCGCGGTTCTCGTCCTTAACAATGTCCTGCGCGGCCCCGAGTCGGGCGCGATAGGATTAGTCGCGACGAACTCGACGATTCTTCCGGCACCGCTGAACGGGTCATCAAACCCCCAACTCGTCATCGAAAAGCTTTCTTCGAGTGAACCATTCGATCTCGCGGTTCGCGATGAGCGAACAGGCTTCGTGTTTTTTAACATCGAAGGAGATCTCTACAACTACGATTCGTCCACGCGTCTCCTCGACATCAAAGGCGGACGACTCTTGATGTCGGCAGAGTTAGCGCACAGGCTGGGACGTCCTTCCGAAGCTGGTTCTAATGTTGGAAGCATTGCCATCACAACAAAGATGTTTCCGATTGAAGTTCGAAAAGTAACTAACGATGTAACTCAATCGTCGGTCCTGCCACGCAATCCTGACGCGCCCGCTTTGGTTGCGGGACCTGACCTTATCGTCGGTGATCTGCCTTCAGTGCAACAATTCGGAAACAGTGGGACGCAGGTCGGCCTGGCCCTTTCCACGACGGCTTGTAACAAGGGGAACCAGGAAGTGAACTGGGTAGGCTACGGACACAATACCCATCCCGTTGTCCCGCAAAATCTCTATCGCATGAGCGGCGGATCGAATAACAACGATCGCTTCGAACAAATTGGTCAATCCTGGCTGAAACACGGAGTGGAAGCTGTGCAGGAAGATTCTTGCAGCTTTGGCTGTATCCCGGCCGCAACGCAATTCACCCTCGGCGCGGGATGCTCCGATACTTACTTCGCGCCGCAAAATTCAGGTCAGGATGGCCTGGGCTCGCGCGCGTGGGTAAATCCTTTCACCGGAAGTTTCCCGGTGACGGCTAGCGATCATACCGGCCACACCCACAACGGCACATCGCACCGGTTGCTTGTCGAAAGCAGCGACCTGAACACGGCTACAAATGCAGGAGCGACCTACTACGCCGAAGGTCAGTACATTACGGCCGATGAGTATAACTGGTGCCAGTCACACCCTGGGCAATGCAACATGTATAACAACGTCTCCTACCGTCGCTTCAATGTTACCGGCACAGCATCGCCCTTTAGCTTTACGCCGGTAGGTTCTACGATGCAGATGGCTCCTGCGATCAACGCCTGGACAGGTGCTACCATCAACCCGATCGAGCCAGCGCCGGGAGTCGATGGCCGCGCGTTCATTGGCTACAAAGTAACGAATCCTTCGGCCGGAGTCTGGCACTATGAGTACGCGCTTTATAACGAGAACCTCGACCGCGCGATTCAATCATTTACTGTCCCACTCGGATGCGGCATTACAGTCAGTAACCTTGGATTCCACGCTCCGCTCAACCATCCCGGCTTTGCCAATGATGGCACGTGGGCAACGCCGGGTTTAGCAACGCGGCCTGGACTACGAATCAGACCTCCAGCGCTTTGACCTGGAGTTCGGAAACCTTTGCTCAGAACCAGAACGCGAATGCGGTGCGTTTCGCTACCCTGTATAACTTCCGATTCGATTCCAATCGCCCGCCGCAGACAGTCAATGCGACCATTGGGTTCTTCAAGACCGGAAGTCCCATCACCGTCGGCATCCAGGCTCCCACCCCGGATTCGTGTAACCCGTTGCAAATTGTCTCAGCACTTTCACGAATGACGCATGGAAGCGCGGGTAACTTTGATATCAATCTCCCGCTATCAGGCACACCGGGTGTCGAATGCCGGAATGGCGGCGGGAATTATATCATCGTCGTTTCTTTTACTAACACAGTAGTAAGCGGCAGCGTTAACATAACGAGTGGAGTTGGCAGTATCTCGGGAAACCCAGGCTTCAACAACAATAATATGACAATAAATCTAAGCGGTGTCGCTGATGTTCAGAAAATCACAGTTACTTTAACTAACGTAACTGACAGCTTCGCTCATGTTCTGCCCAGTACGGCCGTGAGCATGAACATGCTGATCGGCGATACCAGCGGCAACAAAACGGTCAATGCCTCCGATGTCTCACAAACCAAGAGTCAGTCTGCCGTTCCTGTTACTACCGCGAACTTCCGCGAAGACGTGATACCAAATGGCGCCATCAACGCCTCCGACATCACTCAGGTAAAAGCCGCCACCGGACACAGCGTCCCGTAACAGGATCTCAAGTCTGTAGCGTCGGTCTACTTGTCACGCCGTCTTGTCACGTCGTAGCTTTAGCGGAGATGGAAGTCTCAGCGAAGGCGGACGACCGTCGCATTTATTTCCCGGGAGCGCACTGCCGGCCCGCCGTGGTGGGCGCCCTCGCGTAATTGCCAGTCCGGTCGAAGACTCGCCGTGTCCGCCATTGGACAGACCCGCCGTGGCGGGGAGAGCTCGGACCGATGGCGCTCTCGCCATCGCGAACTTTGGCTCCTCTCGCTTCCAAAGCGAATCATGAAACTACGAAACCGGAAAGAAGTGACCAACAGCCGATTCGCGGAATAGGTTGGGCTGGGTTTTAAGATTGCGTTTCGTCAAGAATGATTGATCAGCAGATTCGGTAGCAATAGAGTGACGCGAGAGCCTGACTGGTAAATGGAGCGAAAGAGAAACAGTGATAAATGATGTTAGATGACTCTGGCTGTCCGAGTGACTCGTTACCTGACCCTGCGATACAGCCAGCCAATTATGATTGCCTGTGTGACAGCGATGCGTGACAAGACATTGCAGCGGTCGCCCATGACATGCAGCGTTATCTCGACTTGGAAGCTGTCGCTCCTCATCCTCTGTTTCGTTAGTCTGAGCTGCCAGAAGCGGACGGCGGAGAAAGAGCTTTCACCTTTTCGGATCGTGGCGACGGATGCTGGATTCGAGGCTCCTCCTGGCTTGGCCGCCGGAATGCGTCACGTTATTTTTGAGAATCGTGGATCTCAAATCCATGAGGCGATGCTGGTCAAGCTTCCCAAGGGTATGAGTGCGGAGAACTATGTCGCGGCGGTTAAGAAAGGTTCTCTCTTTCCCGAAGGCGCGCTGGATTATTCCGGACCGGGACTAACCTCACCCGGCAAAACGGCGGAGATGTGGTTAAAGGTGGATCCAGGGCAATACATCATCATTTGCTGGAACGATAGTCACGCGGAGACGACACCGGTCCATCCGTTTACCGTTGAAGAAACCGGTCTCGCAGACGATCGACCGCCGAAGGAAGATGTAGTGATAAGGCTCTTTGACTATCGGTTTGAACTCGACGGCGATTTGCACACGGGAACGCAAGTCATCCGCGTCGAAACGCCCGGGCCGAGCATGCACGAGATAGATATTTTCCGTCTGCACGACGGCAAGACTTTGGCGGAACTGAAGAGCTGGCGCAAACAAAAGGAGGCGGGCCCCGCGCCCGCCGACGCGCTGGGCGGCGCACTCGACAGTCATGACATCAAGAGGGTGGTATGGCTGCGAAAGAACTTCACGCCGGGCCATTACGTGCTGCACTGCGAAATGCCCGTCACCACTGCCGCTGCCGGCACGGATTTAACCCACGCCGATGTCGGAATGCTACGGGAAATCGAGATCAAAAAATAAAATGCGTGAATCTGGGGATCGTTAGGTAAATGACTTAACGAGACACAAGATCAGCGACTCCGAAAGCATTCGGAGCTAGCTGATCGAATCATGTCTCAACAGACGGAAAAAGGAGCACCACTAAAAAGACCACCGTAAGCAGCAGAGCAAGACCCACGATTCCGACTCCCACAACGATCCACCAAGAGCCCACCTTGCCGCCTGTTAGTCGATGCCTGGAGACGGCCCTTCCCTGTGTAATCTTCGCGAGTTGGCGAAGTGCGAACGTGTAAGCAACCGGAAGAACGTAAGGAGGGAAGCGCTCGGGCAGAATGAACATAATCAGGACCACAAGTAGTAATGTTGAAATGACTCCACTTATAAGCCACATGGTATGCTGCTTGAGTTGGTGAAACTCCTTGGCATTGTGTGCAACCAGCCAACATGCTGGTAGCGGCCCACCGAGCAATGATGCTACGCCCACGTGAAGCGGAGTATACAGACGGATCGATTTTTCTGGGGGAACCATATCGCGCGGAACGAAACATCTAAGGACGTTTATATCAAACTATTCCGCTTAATCGTTTATTGGCATCATCGCGCAGATCATTTCATTCCTTATTCGACGAACCGTGCGAGCTTTTACTCGTTAGCTGCCAGATGGCGGCTTCGAGTTTCTGGAAGTTGACGGGCTTGGTGAGGTGGCCTTCGAAACCGGCAAGGCGCGATTTGCGGACGTCTTCTTCCATGCCGAAACCGGAAAGAGCCAGCGCGGGTGTGCGCGAGTGTTTGCGCACTTCTTCGATGAGCTGAAAGCCGGTGCCGTCGGGCAGGCCGATGTCGCAGACCAAAAGCTGAAAGGTTTCGCGCTTCACTGCTTCGAGCGCGGATGCGACCGAATCGGCGGTGGCGACTTCGTAGCCCTGCTTTTTTAAAAGGCGGGTGAGCGCGAGGGCCGTGTCGGCGTGATCTTCGACGAGCAAGATCTTCACGCCGATGCCGGAACGCATCCGACCATCGAACGTCCCGGGTTTTTTTGGTTTGATTTCCGGGACCGGTTTGGCCGGGAAAGTGACGGTGAAGGTAGAACCTTTCCCCAGCCCTTCGCTAAAGGCGCGCAGAGTTCCGCCGAGTTGTTCGACAAGCGCGGAGGAAATAGCCATGCCCAGCCCGAGCCCGCCGTAACGCCGGCTGATGAATTGTTCGCCCTGCTCGAATGGAATAAAGAGTCGCGACAATGTTTCCTCGCTCATGCCGATGCCGCTGTCGGCAATTCTGATGATGATGTTCTGCTTGTCGTCATTCGCGGTGGAGATGGAGACCTTGCCGTCGCTCTCGGTAAATTTCGCGGCGTTCTTGATGATGTTCCAAAGCACCTGCTGGAGGCGGCCGGCATCGGTGTAAACATGATACAGTGGCGCATCGCAGTGGATGGAAAGATCGAGTGCTTTGCCGCGAAACTCGCTGTGACACATGCCGACGAGGTATTCGATCATCTCGTGCACATCGGTCTCTTCGGGCGAGAAGGTGAGCATGCCTTTGGCGATGCGAGTGAGATCGAGCAGGTCGTCGATGATGCGCGCTTCGAGCTCGACGCTGCGCCGTAACATCTGGGCGTCGGCATGCAGCGCGGGCGAAAGTTCGTCGCTCGCTTCCCACAAGTTCAGAGTCGCGAGCACGGGCGTGAGCGGCGTGCGCAGCTCGTGCGAAAGCATGGCGAGAAATTGATCCTTGGCCTTATTCGCTGACTCAGCGGCGTCGCGGGCCTCCTTCAGTTTCTGCTCGTGCTCCTTGTGTTCGGAGAAATCGCGGAAGACGAGGACGACGCCACGGACCTTACCGCTGGTATCGCGAATCGGCGCGCCGCTATCGTCGATCGGCACCTCCGAGCCATCTTTTCGAATCAGAAGCGTGTGATTAGCGAGACCAACAATAACGCCAGTGCGCATGACCTTCTCGACTGGGCTCTCGACCGGCGCGCGCGTGAATTCGTTGATGATCTTAAACACGTCGGTGACCGGTCGGAGAGATGCTTCATTGAAATTCCAGCCGGTGAGTTCTTCGGCGACGGCGTTCATGAAAGTAATACGGCCAAGCGTGTCGGTGACGATGACGCAATCGCCGATACTGGCGAGCGTGACGGCGAGCAGATCTTTCTGGCGCTGAACTTCGGTGCGTTGCTGTTCGACTTCCGCCCGGGCCGCTTCGCGTGTCGTGATCGCGCGAACGATGCGCCGATAGGCCCAGCCAATGAAAAGCAGATTGACCAATGCCGCGAGGGCGAAAGCTATCGTGCGTGTGAGCGTGGCGGAGTCAGCCGCGCGTTGCTCCGTTTCTAAGGCCGCTTCCTGCTGATCCTGCAGCCGACGGATTTGATCGCGCAACTTGTCCATTGTTTCGCGACCGATTCCCTCGCGCACGACTTCGGTTGCGGCATCGAATCCGTGTTCTTTGCGTAGTGCAACAGTCTCGGCCAGTTCGTTTAGCTTCACACTGGCCAGGTTTTCGATCGCGCCTAACGTTTGCGACCGTTGCGCAATGACGTCGGCATGTCTCAGATACTCGAATATTTGCGGGAGGCGTTGCCGCGCATTTTCGTAGGGGGCGAGATATTTCTCATCGCCAGTGATGATGAATCCGCGCTGTCCGGTCTCCGCGTCGGTCAGGGTGGAAAGGAGTTCCGCACATTGCGTGATCACGGTTCGGTGTCGGGCGCCGCGGTTGCGGATTTGAATAATACGGTTGCCGAACAAATACGTGATGAGCGTCGTGGCGATAAGGATGAGAGCCATCGCTGCGAAAAGCAGTCGCAGATTGCGCATGGTGCGGCGGTAGGTGAAGTCGGACGCGACGGCTCCGTCTTTGTGCTGGCTCATCGGGATTTCAAGGTCGTGTCAGGACAAAGCAACTCCAGGGCCTCGCCTAACGAATGGCGGCGCAAATCCTGCTGTAAAAGACGCCTGCCATGGTCTGCTTCCATAACGATTGCGAATCGCATTCCGATCTTTCGGGCGAGTTTGCACAATCCATGTTGCGCGCGATAGAAAAAAAATATGGCGCGCTCATTTGCGCCGCGCGCAAGGAGTGGGAGCACCGTTTTGCCGGCCGCGACCCGGCGGACGCATGTGTGAGCGTGCACATCAGCGCGGGGACAGGGCCAGAAGATCGAGCGCGCATGTTTCCGCTCGAAGTCGATCACGAGCGGGCGGCTGGCGAAGAATCAGCCTCAATATTCGAGCTTTACCGCTGATAGATCCGTTCAACACTACGCGGTCGTTTCATGAAGACCGCGCCACTATCACATAGCGAAAAGACCTGGCGCGCCTCGTTTGGAATAATCGCTGCCTGGATCGCGCTCTGCCTCATCTGGGGTTCGACCTGGCTCGCCATCAAGATTGGACTCGCTGATTTGCCGCCGATCTCCTTTACCGCGCTGCGCTTCGTCATCGCTGCGGCCGTGCTGTTTGCGATTTCGTTAGGGCGCTTTCCGCTTCCGGAACGCGAAGACTATCCCCTGCTCGCCATCACCGGTATCCTCATGTTCGCGATCAATTACGCGCTGCTTTTCTGGGGCGAGCAATATGTTTCGTCCGGCCTCGCGGCAGTGCTGCAGGCGACAATTCCGAGCTTCGGACTCGTCTTCGCTCATTTTTATCTGCCGGAAGAGCGATTGAAATGGGAGCGCGTCCTCGGCGCTTTGCTCGCACTCGGCGGCGTCACAATCATTTGCGCGAAGCTGCTCGATTTTCAGGGCATCATGGCTTTCTGGGGTGGCGTCGGAATCGTGGTCGGCGCGGCCGCAGCGTCTTACGCCAACATACTGATCAAAGCGCGCCGGAAAAAATTTGCGCCGTCGATGATCTCGGCGTGGCAGATGTTGTTCGCGCTTCCGCCGCTGTTGCTCATCGGATTTCTTCGCGAAGGCAATCCGGCGCATTTTCATTGGAGCAAGACGGCCATTGGCTGCCTCCTTTATCTCTCGTTAGTCGGATCGGTTGCGACGTTCCTGATGTTCTACTGGCTGATGAATCGCGTGGCGGTGACCAATCTGCTCACGATCTCATTGGTCACTCCACCACTCGCGGTCGCGATCGGCTGGTTCGCTGCCGGCGAAACGCTTTCGCGCTGGGCGATTCTCGGCGCCGTTTTCGTTCTCGCCGGCATCGCGCTCATCTTGTGGAAAAGCAATACGCCGGTGGCAGACGAAAAACCTATCCCGCTTGAGACCGGCTAGTGTTGAGCTGCTGCCTGGTCGAGACGCGAGCAATCAAATCATTTGCCTAACGAGTCGCGCTTCGTACACGCATCACGCCGCGCGGTGCGTTGTCATCCTGAGCGAAGCGAAGGATCTCACGAACGTCTTCTCTGATTTCGCGAGGTCCCTCGCTTACGCTCGGGATGACCGCGATGAGAATCCACTCCGACTTCTCACGCACCACAGCAATGACACTTTTACCTAGCTAAGCGGCTACAAGAAGTTCATTTCTTCTTCGCCAGTTTCTGCTGCAGAAAGCTGAGCACGGCGGCCTCAGCGGAACTCAAGTCCTCGAGCGATTCCGCCAACGTTTCTTCCGCGCGCTTTTTCAATCCTTCAATCGCGGACCCGCTCAGATAATTTTCAAGCACGATCGGATGGACGTAACATTTGCGGCAAATTGCCGGCGTGTTGCCCAGCATTTTGGAGACGGCATGAATCGCGTCCCGCACATTTCTTTTCGCCTGCGTTTTATTTTCAAACGCGCCCACTTCGTTAAGTGCGATCGCCGCCATCACGGTTCCGGCCCACGTGCGGAAATCCTTGGCCGTGAAATCTTCGCCGCTGATCTCGCGCAGGTAATCGTTCACATCCTGCGACGTCACGTTGCGCGCTTCGCCCTCGTCATCGACGTACTGAAACAATTCCTGCCCGGGAAGATCGGCCAGTTTTCGCATGACTTTGGCCACGCGCGGGTCTTCGACTTCGCGCTCGTGCATGATTCCGCTCTTGCCTCGAAAACGAAAATGCACCGTCGCGCCTTTGACATCGACATGCCGGTTTCGCATGGTCGTTAGGCCAAACGATTTGTTCTCGCGCGCGTACTCCTCATTACCGACGCGGATAAAAGTCGTTTCGAGCAACGAGACCACCGTCGCCAGTACTTTTTCCCGCGTCAGACCGGGACGCGCCATATCTTTCTTTACGCGGCGGCGAATCTTTCCCAGCGCTTCGCCGAACAGAAGCATCTTCTCGTACTTGTTTTCGTCACGCACTTCGCGCCAGCGTTCGTGATAGCGATATTGTTTGCGCCGGCGCGCGTCCCGTCCCGTCGCCTGAATGTGACCGTTCGGCGACGGACAAATCCAGACGTCCGTGTAAGCCGGTGGAATGGCGAGCCGGTTGATGCGCAAAATGCGTTGCTCGTCACGGATCGGTTTTCCTTCCGTATCGAAATAGATGAAACCCTCGCCGTTGCGTTTGCGCGAGTAACCGGGTTGATCGTCGCTGACGTAACGCAACCCGGCTTCTTCCGCCGCCTCCACCGCGTCGGCGACGATTCCATTTTTCGCGCCGTTCTTTTTTTCTTTGGGACTTTGCTGAGATTTCGCAGGCACGTAATGCAATACGCGGCTGCTGCCTGTAGCGGCGGTCTCTGACCGTCGCATGATTTCTTTCTCCGCTGAGCGACCGCTATAGGAAAAGTGCGACGCTCAGAGAGCGCCGCTACAATTACGAGTTGGAGTTACGCGCCGTAACTCTTGGTGAATTTCTTGCGTGATTCCGGTTCGTCCGGTGTTTCCGCTGAAGTTTTCGCAGAACTTTCCGCTGCCGGTTCCGGCTTGTCTTCTGCGGGCTGCGACGGTTGCGCCGCAGTCGGCGCGCCACCACCACGAGTGGCTTGCGAGACTTCGACAAACACCATCTGCAAATTGGACAGCGCATTGCGCAGCACGGTCGCCTCTTCATTCGTCAGATTGCCGCGCGTTTTTTCCTGAATCATCCCGAGCTGATCGATAAACATTTTCGCCAGCTCGAGGTTCACTTCGCCTTCACCCGTTTTCGGATTCGGAATCTGCCCGAGAAAAAGCGCGGCGTTCTGCGCGTGCATCATGACAAATTCGATGAAGCGCTGCGAAAGCTCGCCCAGTCTGCGTGTTGGTTTGGACTTCAGCCATATCTATTTATTCTTCGCGCCCGCGTCCTTCGGAGGTCGCACCGTCGCGAGGACGTAGGGTTGATCGCGGAAATATTTTCCGGCGACTCGTTTCACATCCTCGAGCGTGACCGCATTCACTTCCTGCTCCAGCTTCTTGTAATGGTCGAAGCCGAGGCCGTAAAGCTCATCCAGCGCGGTTATGTAGCCGAAAGTCTCATTACTTTGATTTGTAATCTGCTGCTGTCCGATCAATTTCTTTTTCGCGCGCTGTAATTCTTCACTCGTTAGGCCATCGGACGCGAGCTTGCCGATTTCCTCAAGCAGCGCCGCCTTCACCGGTTCGATTTTTTGCGGATCGGTCCCGAGATAAAAGGCAAACAGCCCCGGCGCCAAACCCATCATCTGGCTCGCGCCCACGTAATAGGCGAGGCCCATTTGTTCGCGGATGCGAATGAAAAATCGCGACCCGAGATCGCTACTCGCTTCATCGATCAATTCGAGCGCGGACCGGTCGGGACTGAACATGTCGGTTCCGCGGTAACCAACCATGAGCACACCCTGCGCTTTGTCGCGTTCGGCTTCGACGCTCTGGACTTTGTCCGGCACCGGCGTTTTCGGAACATCAGTCAAAGCGAGACTGCCCGGCTTCATTTTCCCGAGCGATTGCTCGAGCAATTTTTTCACTTCATCCGCTTTCACGTTGCCAAAGACAGCGACGACGCCGTTTTTTGCCATGACGTAGCGATCACGAAATTCGAGCAGATCCTTTTGCGTGAGATGCGCGACCGATTCCGGCGAACCCTTTGAGCGCAACGCATAAGGATGATCGCGAAAGAGCGCCTGACGCATGATGTTGCGCGCGACCGTCGTGAGCTGCTCCTCATCTTCCTTGATTCCGGCAAGCTGCACTTCCTTTTCGCGCGCGACTGCTTTTTCCGGCATGGTCGCGTTCAACAAAACATCGGCGAGCAGGTCCGCGCCGAGTTTGAGGTCGGGCTTCGTCACTTCGACCGAGACACTGAAGCTATTGTTTCCGGCGTCACTCCCGATGCTGCCGCCAACTGCTTCGATCGTGTCGGCGATTTGTTCGGCGGTGCGCGTTTTCGTGCCTTTGAGCAACACCTTCGCCATCAATTGCGTGATGCCGTTGGTCTGTGGCGTTTCCGCCAATAAGCCGCCGCGGAAAACTGCCGTCATCGAAACAAGCGGGAGCCGCGCATCTTCACGCACGAGAACGCGCAGACCATTCGCCAACTCGAATTTCTGGATTTCACCAGCTGAAATCGCTTTTGCGCTTTCTGCTTTTGCGCCGAGCGCGCCTTTCGGATTCAGCGAAGTGATGGTGAGATTATCACTCGTTAGGTAATGCTGCGTTACGCGGCGGATATCATCGAGCGTCACCTTTTGAATCGCGTCGAGATAATCGCGACTGAAGTTCAGGTTTCGCGTAAGCAGCCAATTCGAACCGAGGTCGGAAGCCTGGCCGCGCATCGTGGTCAACGTTCCGAGATGATGGCTCAGCAAAATCTTTTTCGACTTCGTGAGTTCCTCCGCCTTCACCCCACCCTGTTTGATTTCGTCGATTATCTTCAAGACGAGATCGCGCACCGCGTCGCGCTTCGCGGGATCGACTGTCGCATCGATGCCGAGTAAACCCGGATCGCCGGGCGTATAGGAAAACGCGGAAACGCTGTAAGCCAGTCCGCTTTCTTCGCGCACGCGACGATAAAGTCGTGAGCTGCGACCGTCGCCGAGAATAACGGAAAGCAAATCAAGCGCGGGCACATCGGGATTCGTGATCTCCGGAATATGCCAGGCGAGCGAAAGCCGCGTCAGTTCGGTCGGAAATTCGTTGTGCGCTTCGCGTTTTCCAAGCTGCGGCGGCTCGGCTGGAACGTAAACGGGCTTGAGCGATTTCTCCGGATAATCCTTGAAGAATGTCGGCGAGTTGCTCGCGCACTTTTTGCGCATCGACATCGCCGACGACAACGAACGTGAGGTTGTTCGGAACGTAACGCGCCTTGTAGTACTCCATCACCTGATCGCGCGTAAGCTGATTGTAAACTTCGATCTGGCCGATGACCGGCAACCGATACGGATGTTTTTGAAAAGTGGTGGCGAGCAGAAGTTGCCCCGCCATTCGATCGGGATCGTCCATGCCCATGGCGAATTCGCGCCGGATCACTTCCTGTTCCTTGTTGTATTCTTCCGGCGGCAAAGTCGAATTCATCATCGCATCGGAAAGAATGTCGAGCGCCGTCGCCACCCCATCCTTCGGCACGTCGATCCAGAAAACGGTGCGATCGAATGAGGTGTAGGCGTTGATGTAGCCGCCGACGTCCTGAACTTTCTGTGCGATCGCGTTGGCCGGGCGCGTCTTCGTTCCCTTGAACAACATGTGCTCGAGAATATGCGAGAGACCGGCGCCGAGATGCTGGTCTTCGTAAACGCTGCCGGTCGCGCACCATGCCTGCACACTCGCCACCGGCGCGCTGCGATCTTCCTGCACGATAATCGTCAGGCCGTCGGGCAGCACCCATTTTTGTGCGGAGATTGGTGGCGCTGTAATGGCGGCGGAATTTCCCGCGGGCGACGCGGCTTTAAGATCGGCGGTGCTCAACATGACGACGGAAAAAAGCGCGAAGCGTACCGGCCAGCGCTTCATGAAATCTTCGGCGCAGGCAAACCGGGCGGCAATTTCCGCGCTGGTTTCACCGGCGCAAAAGGTTTCACAAAAACTTCGGCAAAACTGTAAACGTCTTTGAAATCATCAATCGAATCTTCCTCGGTCTTCCCGAAAATTCCCGCGCCGATGAGATTGAAAACCATGTGCCCGACGTCCTCGGTGCACCGAATTCCCCAATGGGAAAAAACCGTCACCACCATCGGACCAAATTCGCGCAGCGCGTACTGCCGCACACCATCGAGCAATTCCGGCCCGGCCACGTGCCTAACGAGTGCGCCCTTGATCTTCTTTTGCTGCTTTGTCGTGTAATCGAGCGCGTCACGCAAAAAAACATACGCGTCACGTTGATAACGCGGATCGCTCGTGACAATCGAGTCGAGTGCTTCGGCAAATCCAATCTTCTGCATAATTCGGTGAGCGCCTATGATACGCGTCAACGAACGCGCGAGCAAGCGGCCGGCCTGATCGGCGCAAGATCAGCAATCAATCGCGCAGCTGGCTTTCGATCGAATCAAGATAAACGGAAATGGCGTCGCGGCGGCGCGATTTGGACGGTTCCTCGGGAGCTTTCAGGTATTCAGCAAAGCTTCCGCTGCGGCCGCGGATGTGGGTGGCTTCAAACCAGTTCATGTAATCATCAATTTCCTGCATGCGGCCGACCAGGAGTTCGCGGGCGTCTTTTACACGCGCGAGTCGACGGGCGATCCCGCTTATTTTCCCGCGCGCCAAACGGAAGGCGATGTCTTGATATTCCTGCACCACCGGACGGGACATGGGATTGGCGCGCACGCCGAGAACCATAAGATCTTCCGTTAACTTGTTGAGAACCAGCGCGCGTTCCGTGAACCGCCGAAACTTTGCATAATCCTCCAGGCTCCAGAACCGCTCCGGCTCTTTGCTCGCCGGAAATTGGAAATGCAGCAGCGTCTCAAGACGTCGT
The DNA here is from genome assembly GCA_963737195.1 of uncultured Verrucomicrobiae bacterium. GTDB lineage: Bacteria > Verrucomicrobiota > Verrucomicrobiia > Chthoniobacterales > UBA10450 > JBBQFI01. Next base: position 19,195 of record CAVTRW010000014.1, on the reverse strand, counting down.
TCAGTTTCGGCAACCGTGAGTAATTCGTAGCCGCTCGAACTAGCGAGATCGGTAACACTGTTCTCCCAGACGCGGTTGGCGTTTTCAACTGAGCCGCCGAGCTTCGGGCAATGCGCAATCAAGTCCGATAGCGTGTCGTTAGGCGCGTCAGCCAAATCGGCGACATATTTCGTAATGAACCGGCCGCGATCGAGCAAAGAGACGAGCACGTAGGAGTACGAGCGATAAATTTCGCGCGACGGCGAATCGAGTGTCTCCGGCCGTTGTCGCAGAAAATCCTGAAGCGAAATGATCTTGTTCGCCGCCACGATCATCTTGAGCGGCGCGGCGAATTCGGCCGGATCACGTTGCGAACCCCAGGCCAGAACACCATCGAGCAGCCATTCGGGTGGCGGGACGTAAGCAGTGCCGGCGGGAAGATTTGGTTGTCCCCGGTACATCCTTTCGAGCAAGACAGCGCGCAAAAGTTCGCGCTCAATCGTCGACGCGTTCAAATCCGGCCGAATCGTCAGGTCGAGTTGCAATTTCAATCCGAACCCGGTCTGGCTAACAGTTAACGCTGCGGCCGGCAGTTCCGGTAGATTCGCCTGCGCCGGCATCGCGTTAATTACGATTGGTGTTTTCCATTCATCGGAAGTTTGCAGCAGCGCGAGAAGGGTCGCCTTCGTGCGCTCGGCGACACTGCACAGCGCGGCGCGAACGCGCACATCGCTACTATAAACGATGAACTGCCGCGAAATACTCACGCTGCGCTCCAAGGCGGGAAGTTCGAACGCCGCCGCAGAAAAAAACGCCAGCGCGACCAAAGCGAATGCCGGAATTGTGGATCGCCGATTCAGAGCCGCATGATAGCCAAAAAATCGTGCCGGATTCCAGCCCGGAAACCGTGGAAAGGTGCCGCGAACTTTGAAACAGAAAGCGAAACCCTCTCCCCGTGGGAGGGGGCAGGGTGAGGGCACGACTAATCAGTTTTCAAATTTTGGCCCTCACCTTAATCCTCTCCCTCGGGGAGAGGAAACTCCGCAACAGCGACTGCGGATTAATCATTAAGAACGATTGGGCGGAATTCCGCGTTCGTTACCGCGCCGGCGCGGTCAGGATGACGGTCTGCGGATGAAATTCGATTGCGGCAAATTTTTCCACCTGTTTACGATCCTGTTCCATGGCCTTCCAGGCGTCGCTGAAGAGAAAACCGGCGTAGTGCATCAATTGCGGATGAATCGGCATTCGACCGACAAGTCCTCCCACGTTCGCGGCCGCGATTTTTCCGTCTTGCATACTCGCGCGATAAAAGCCGGATGTGTAAATCGAAAGGCCGAAGAACGAGCGTTCCAGCGTCATCCGAAAACTGCCTTCGCCGAACTGGGCGACGCCGCGCTGGAAATCCAGCATCGGCTTGTCGAGCAGCGAAACTTTTTTGCGCTTAAGCACGTTGCCGAGATAACTGTTCACCTGATCCTCGCGATAAGTCAGTTGCGCGCCGCGATGCTGGAGCAGCGCATTTTCCAAGTCGAGGCCGATCTGCGGCCCGAGGACCAAATCCTTGCCCGACGGCGTTGGCAAATCCGGCGGCAAAAACATTTGAATCAACGCCGCTGCGATGCACGAACCGAGGAGCACCTTGGTGATGTTTAGGGCCCATTGCCGCGCTTTAACGCCGCGATTGTCCATCAGCCGGCGCAAGCGTTCGCGCGTTTCGATTGTTTGCGTTTCTTCGTTTTTCGCCGCAGCGGCCGCAGCCGGCTTGTTTAGCCGCGCGCCGCAATTGTGACAGTAGACGCGCTCCTCCTCGTTTTCATGGCGGCACTCCGCGCATATCAGTTTAGTGACGATATTCATGCGCCATCCTTTTTGGTTTTCGCTTCCGCGCTTTTAGCGGGCGCAGCGGACGGCGTCGCGCCGGTCCCTTCCTTCTTTTCCTTCTTTGTCTCCGTCCCGGAGGCAGGCGCCTCTTTTTTGGCCGCTTCCTGGTAGGCAGGACTGCGATAATCCGTGCTGTAAAATCCTGACCCTTTGAAAATGATTCCGGCACCGGTTCCGAGAAGGCGTTTCACTTTGCCGTGTCCCCATTTTTTCTGCCGGCAAAGCTCCTTCGGGCATTCGCGAAACGGTTCGTCTCGCATCGATTGGGAGGCCTCGAAATTCTGACCGCACTTTTCGCACGTGTATTCGTAGGTAGGCATGTCGAGAGAAGGTGTAAGTGCGAATGGCAGATAGTCGAACGAAAAGCAGAATTCAAGCCGACGGCTAACGAGAGGCGTTGTTAGAGGCATAGTGCCTGTGCCTCCCTTGACTTTGCCGGTGTTGAAGGCTAGAGGCTCGTTCCAAAAATTTCGCTTATGTCGAGTCGGTTTTTCCTTATTTCCGTGAGTTTATTTTCCGCTGTCGGCCTTGTTTTTTTTGCCGGCTGCGAAAGCGACGATCCACGGCTGGCCGCCGAAACCCAATACCTCGGCGGCGTCTATGGAGCCGGTCCGGTTTCGTCCTCTGCCCCGGTAGACAACGTCTCCTACTGGGACGGTGATGGCATTGACGGTAAGCCGACGGTAAAAATCAGCCTCGGTCAGCAGCGCGCTTATTTCTATAAGGCCGGGCAGCTCGTCGGCATCTCGCAACTTTCCACAGGCCGCGAAGGTCTGAATACGCCGATGGGCACGTTCCGCATCAGTCAGAAAGATATCGCTCACGTCTCGACCAAGTACGGCGATTATGTCGATGCGGCCGACCAGGTCATCGTTCCAAACGTGGAATTGGGGAAGGACCCGAAGCCGCCCGGAACTCATTTCAAAGGCGCGCCCATGCCCTACTTCATGAGGATTGTCGACGGTGTCGGAATGCACGCGGGATATTTGCCCGGCTATCCTGCGTCGCACGGCTGCATCCGCATGCCGGAGTTCATGGCGGAAAGCTTTTTCAAATCGGTCTCGACCGGCACGCCGGTTACGATCACGAATTAGCCAATGCGCCACGGCCATGTCGGTCTCGGCTTGCGTTTGAATCGGCGAGACCACATTCTCGTCTAGCCTTTGCCGGGCTATGATCATCATCACCCAACCGAACGCAACGGAGGAGCAGATCGAGCGCATCGTGGCCCGAGTCCGCGAATTTGGCCTTGATCCGCAGATCAATCGCGGCGCGGCGCGCGTCATTATTAACGTCATTGGGCCGGAAGATCTCGCGCGCGAAAAACCTCTCGCCGCTCTGCCCGGAGTCGAGGCAATTGTTCCGGTATTGCGGCCATATAAGCTGGCGTCGGCAGAATTTCGCGGCGAACCATCGTTGGTCGCGATCGGCGATGTGCGCGTGGGCGGCCAGGAAAACATCGTCCTCATTTCGGGCCCCTGCTCTGTCGAAAGCCGCGAACAGATTCTTTCCATCGCGCGCTCCGTGAAAAAATCCGGCGCAAAACTTTTGCGCGGTGGCGCCTTTAAACCGCGCACTTCGCCTTACAGTTTCCAGGGATTGCGCGAGGACGGTCTGCGTTTTCTCGCACAGGCGCGCGCCGAAACAGGTTTGCCGGTCATCACCGAAATCATGGATCCCCGCGATCTGCCGATCATTGAAAAATATGCGGACTGTTTGCAGATCGGCGCGCGTAACATGCAAAACTTTTCCCTGCTCAAGGAAGTTGGACGCAGCCGGCTGCCCGTTCTGCTGAAGCGTGGCTTCAGCGCGACGATTAGCGATCTGATCCTGAGCGCGGAGTACATCTTGAACGAGGGCAATATGAATGTGCTCTTGTGCGAACGCGGCATTCGCACGTTCGAGACGGCCACGCGCTACACCCTCGATTTAAATGCCGTGCCGATTTTGAAATCGAAAACGCATCTTCCAATCGTGGTCGATCCGACCCACGGAATCGGATTGCGCGATTTCGTTCCGCAAATGTCTCTCGCGGCCATCGCCGCCGGGGCCGACGCAGTCATGATTGAAGTGCACGATTCTCCCGAGCTCGCGAAAAGCGATGGCGAGCAGGCGCTGACTCCGGAAATTTTCGGCGGTCTCGTACCGCATCTGCGCGCTGTCGCCGCTGCCTGCGGCCGCTCGATCTAGTTTTCTCACGCGTAGCTCGCAGTCAGCACCATCAAGGAGCGGCGACTAGGAAGTCGCCGCTCCTTGATGGCTTCTCGGACTGCGTTGAAGTTCGCCGATGGAGAAAACGAGCGGCGCACTGGATCTCCTTTCCATTGTTGCGCGCACGGAATCGATCGCGAAGAAATTGGGCGAAGCGCCGCCGATCCTTTTTTCGCACGTCATCGAATCGGCGCAGGCATTTCTGATCGCCGCCATCGCTCAACAGATTCGCCGGACATTATGGGTGATTTGTCCGCGGGTGAATGCGCAGGAAAATGTCTACGAAAGTCTGCTCAATTGGCGGCCGGACGCGCTCTTCCTGCCTGAAGCCGAGTTCGCCGCCGTCGAAAATATTTTGCCCGATCCGGAGATTGCAGCCGAGCGGCTGGCATTGCTGACGCGAATCGAGCGCGAACCAGGTCCGCACCTGATCGTCGCAACGGCAGCCGGCCTTGACCAACCCGCCCCGACACGCGGTGCGATCGCGTCCGCCATGCTACAGCTAAAACGCCGCCAGAGCATCGAGATGGAAGTTATCATCAATTCGTTAGGCGACGCACATTATGAACGCGTGGCGCAGGTCACAACCCGCGGTCAGTTTGCCGTCCGCGGCGGAATTCTCGACATCTATTCGTGGCAGGCGCAATTGCCGATCCGTGTGGAATTTTTCGGCGACGACATCGAGTCGCTGCGCGAATTCGATATCGATACGCAAACGTCGCTCCGCAATCTGCCGACAGTCGACATCCTGCTCGGTGCGGCTGAGGACCAGCGTGGCCGCGTCCGCGACTATGTTAACAAAGATGACTGGCGCGTCGCGATTGAACCCGAAGAAAACGACGAAGCGGAAATCAAAATCAGCGAAGGATGGATTGAAGCGGGGCCCGAAGATTTTGCGGGCGCGTTCCAGGACTGCGAGGTCGGAGAATTCTCGGTTGGCGATTTCATGCTGGCCGAAGCAAAGCGCACGCAATTTTCGAGCAGGCTAAAGGAATGGCGCGAAGCCGGCGCGCGCATTGTCATCTATTTCCAGACTGAAGGCGAAATCGAGCGTTTCCGCGAAATCATCGGCGAAACGGAGCTGGAAGGCGTCGATCTCTCGTTAGGCACGCTGGCCCGCGGCTTTTGCTTTCCGGACGGCAACCTGGTTGTCCTTTCCGCGGCGGAATTGTTCGGCCGGTTCCCAACGCATGGACGCCGGCGTTTGCAACGGGCCGAGCGTCTCGGGCGCAACCGCGCGCAGATTGATTTTAGCGAACTGAACGAAGGCGATTTCGTCGTTCATCTCGAACATGGCGTCGGCCGTTTCCTCGGGTTGCAGAAAATTGGCAGAGCGCAACCTGGCGCCGCTAACCGGAGGGACATGCTTCCGCATGTCCAAGGACGCGCGGAAGCGCGTCCCTCCGAAGAAGAAACGCAGCAGGAAGTGCTTGCGCTCGAGTTCGCCGATGACGCGAAACTCTACGTCCCACTCGAGCAGGCCTATCTCGTTTCGCGATACGTTGGAGTCGGGAAAAAATCGCCGCCGCTTTCCTCGCTCGCGGATGCGAAGTGGTCGCGCGCAAAACTCAAAGCAGCCGCATCGATCTTCGATTACGCGGGCAAGATGCTAGCGCTCCAGGCCGAACGTGAGACACAGCCGGGCCACGCTTTCGGCGCCGACACAAAATGGCAGGCCGAATTCGAACATTCGTTTCCGTTTCGCGAAACGCCCGACCAGCTCAAAGCGATCATCGACACCAAACAGGACATGGAACGTCCGCGCTCGATGGATCGACTGATTTGCGGCGATGTCGGTTACGGCAAAACCGAAGTGGCAATTCGCGCCGCGTTTAAAGCGGTGATGGAAGGCAAACAAGTCGCAGTGCTCGCGCCGACGACCGTGCTGGCGCAGCAACATTTCGAAACGTTCCGGCAACGCATGCTCGATTATCCAGTTCGAATCGAAATGCTCAGTCGTTTTCGTTCGCAGGGCGAACAGCGCAAAGTTTTGGAACTAACGAGTAAAGGCGGCGTCGACATTGTCATCGGCACGCATCGCCTCATCTCCGGCGACGTCCTTTTCAAGGATCTCGGCCTTGTTGTCATCGATGAGGAACAACGCTTCGGCGTTTTGCATAAGGAAAAGTTCAAGGAGCTTTTCAAACTCGTGGACGTGCTCACACTTTCGGCCACGCCGATTCCGCGCACGCTGTATCTTTCGCTCGTCGGCGCAAAAGACATGTCGACGATTGAAACGCCTCCGCTCAATCGGTTGCCGGTCGAAACAGTGGTTTGCGGTTACGACGAGCGAATCATTCGCGACGCCATCAATCGCGAACTGGAACGACAGGGCCAAGTCTATTTTCTGCATAACCGCGTGCACACCATCGAGCGCACGCGCAATCGCATTGCCGAACTTTGTCCCGAAGCACGCATCGAGTTTGGACATGGCCAAATGGACGCCGACGAACTGGAAAGCGTCATGTCGCGGTTTGTTGCCGGCAAAATCGATGTGCTCGTTTGCACTACCATCATCGAAAGCGGTCTCGATATTCCGAACGCCAACACCATCATCATCGACCGCGCCGATCGCTTCGGACTGGCTGACCTTTATCAATTGCGCGGGCGCGTCGGTCGCGCGGAGCACAAGGCCTACGCCTATCTCATGCTGCCGCGCGAGATGATGACGATCGGCGCCGCGCGCAAACGCATCAACGCGATCAAGCAATACAGCTCGTTAGGCGCGGGCTTCCGCATTGCCATGCGCGACCTCGAGATCCGCGGCGCGGGCAGCATTCTCGGTACGGCCCAGAGTGGTCACATCGTGGCGATCGGGTTCGATCTTTATTGCCAGCTCCTCAAACAGGCGATCACCCAACTCAAAGGCAAAAAATATCAGCCGCGCGTCGAAGTTGAGGTGCGGCTCGATTTCGTCGCGACAAACGAGGCCGAGTATGTGCCACCAAGGAGCGGCGACTTCTCCGCCAGCCGGACGGATTCGTCCCATGGCGAACAAGTCGCCGAAGCCGCCGATTGGGCGACTGGGAAGTCGCCCTTCCTTGAAGCGCGGGTTCCTGCGTTTGTCCCGTCGAGTTATGTTTCCGACACCGCGTTGCGCATCGCGGCTTACCGGCAGCTGGCAGAAGTTACGAGCCAGGAACAGTTGCATCGTCTCGCCAAAGATTGGCGCGATCGCTTCGGGAAATTTCCGACGGCAGTTGACAATCTCATCCTTCTCACCGAAATCAGGCTCGCCGCCGCCAAAGCCCGCATTCAGCGAGTCGAGGTGCGCGACGGCAAGGTGATGCTGACGCGTCGCGGCGAATTTATACTTTTCGGTGGAAAATTTCCTCGTTTAGGTACCGTTACAATCGAGCAGCATCTCCCAGAGATTCTGGAGTTGTTGCGCAAAATTTGAATCGAATGATTCGTCCATTTTTAATTTCAGTTGCCGCGGCATTCGCTTTCGCGCTTTCGCCGCTTTGCTGTGGCGCGCTTGCGGCCGAGCATGAGGTAGTCAATGGCATCGCCGCGGTCGTGAATGGCGATGTCATCACTTATTCGCAGGTGCGCGAACTCGTGGAACCGCGCGAGCGAATGCTACGCGCGCAATTTCAAGGCGACGGAACTCGTCAAACAAGTTCAGGAAGCGCGCTTGGCGGCGCTGAAAGATTTGATCGATCGCCAGCTCATCATCCAATCCTTCAACAAAGAGGGCTACCAGATTCCCGATCATTATGTGGATCAGGAAATCGATTCCATCATCAAGGAATCATTCGGTGGGGATCGCAACACTTTCATCAAAACTCTCCAGGCGCAGAACTTCACCCTCGGCGAGTTCAGGAAGTTGCAACGCGAGAAGATGATGGTGCAGGCCATGCGCGGCAAAAACGCTCATCCGACAACGGTCATTCCTCCGGGAAAGATTGACGAATATTATCGGCAACACCGCGATCAATTCACGAGCAAGCAACAGATCAAGCTGCGCATGATCATGATTCCGGGCACCGATCAGAATGGCAGCAAGTCGGCTTCACAGAAAGCGCTGGCCGAAGAAATCCTCGGCAAGCTCGTCCATGGCGCCGAGTTTGATGGCATGGCGCGCATTTATTCCGAAGACAGCACGCGCGATCTCGGTGGCGATTGGGGTTGGGTCGAGCCCAAAACGCTCGCGCCGGAACTGGAGAAAGTGGCCTTCGCTTTGCCGACCGGCAAGATCAGCAACATCGTCGAGCTCGGCGGAAATTATTATATCCTGAAAGTGGAAGACAGACACGGCGGCGAATCGCGGCCGCTCGCCGAAGTCCGTTCCGAAATCCAGAAGAAGCTGGAACAGGAAGAAGCACAGCGCGTGCAGGAACGCTGGCTGGCGAGCCTTCGCCAAAAAGCTTACATCAAGACTTTTTAGCTTCCGTAGTTCTGGCTGCGGTGTTTGTTGCCAACGCTCCTTGATTGCTTTCTGGACTAGCGTCGTTGCTCGCAGTTTTTCAGTGGCGCAAGTTTTCGAACTTGCGAATCTTAGGCGCGCAAGTTGGAAACTTGCGCCACTTTGAAACGCATCGGCATCACACTCGGCGATCCCGCCAGTATCGGACCTGAAATCGTTCGGGCCGCGCTCATTTCCGGCAAGCTCCCGAAATCCGCCGAGTACGTTGTCATTGGGAAGAATGCCGATTGGTCGTTAGGCAAACCGACTCGCGAAACGGCGCAGGCCGCGGCCGGGGCGCTGGAACAGGCGGTCTGGATGGCGCGCAGCGGAGCGATCGATGCCGTCGTCACCGGCCCGATCCATAAGGCGCGCATGTACGAGATCGGGTTCAAGTTCGCCGGACAAACGGAATTTTTTGCCGCGCGCTTCGGCGTGGAAAATTTTGCCATGCTCCTAACTGGCGGAAAAATAACTGTCGCACTGGTAACGACACACATTCCATTGGCCGAAGTTTCATCAACCTTGAAGAAAGAAGACATCGTCCGGGTCGGTTTGCTCCTGCATGATTTTTTGCGGCGACGGCACATCGAGAAACCGCGGATTGCCGTCGCCGGATTGAATCCGCACGCCGGCGAATCCGGCGCGCTTGGCCGCGAGGAAATCGATCTCATTATCCCCGCAATCGCGGAGCTTTCCGCAATCACGCAATCGCGCAATCCGCAATCTTCTCCGGACCGTTTTCGCCGGACACGCTTTTTCATCATGTCGCGGAAGGCGAATGGGACGCGGTGCTCTGCATGTATCACGATCAAGGATTGATTCCGCTCAAGCTCCACGCGTTTTTCGAAGGCGTGAATGTGACGCTCGGCCTGCCATTTCCGCGCACGAGTCCGGATCATGGCACCGCGTTCGAGATCGCGGGCAAGGGAATCGCGCGACCCGGACAGCATGATCGCCGCCATCCAACTCGCGGTTGAACTCGCAAACGAAAGCAAACGGGCGTGACGCTCCAGAAATATTTCACGGTCTTTAATCTCGGGATCCAGAACACGTTCACTTACCGCTGGAATTATTTTCTGCGCGCGCTCTTCGGTCTGATTCCGCTGGCCGGCACTGTCTTTCTTTGGCGCGCGATTTTTAAGGAGCGCGGCGGCGGCCTGCACGGCTACGACTACGGCTCGATGATCTATTATTACCTGCTGATGCTGCTCGTTTCGAACCTCGTCACGCCGACGGAAGACGAATGGCAGATCGCCTCGGACATTCGCGAAGGCCAGATCAATTCCTTCCTGACCAAGCCGATGAGTTATCTCGGCTATCGCTTCAGCATTTTCCTGAGCGGCCGTCTTGTTTTTACCGCTATCACGATTTTGCCAATCGCGCTCATCTTTTTGTATTTCCGCAGCTTCATCACGCTGCCGGAGAACCTAACGACTTATATCTGCGCCTTCATTTCCCTGCTCATGGCGGCGTTCATCCAATTCTTCATTACCTACTCGCTTGCCATGATGGCGTTCTGGATTCTGGAAATCTCCACCATCGTTTTCATCGTCTACTCCTTCGAATATTTTCTCGGCGGCCAGATGTTCCCGATCGACATCATGCCGGTAAGCGTGCAGGCGGTGATGAAATGGATGCCGTTCTACTACGAGCTGTTTTGTCCGATCGCGATATTCCTCGAGCGACTGCGAGGCGCCGCCATGTTTCAAGCCCTCGCCATTCAGACCGGCTGGCTACTCGTGACATGGGCCGCGGCGCGTCTTGATGTGGCAGCGCGGCCTGGGCCATTACCAGGCCGTTGGCGGGTAAGGTTCCCGCACGCGCCGCTTCCACAGCGCGCCTGTCCTAGCGAGTTGCGCGCAGGGTTTTCACATGCGGATAACGCAGAATCAAATCATCCGCCGTGGTCAACGTCAGGCCGTGGAGGCGCGCTGTGGCAACAAGTATGCGGTCCGCCGGATCCTTGTGAAACGAACCCGGCAACTCGTAGGCTTCGGCCGCAATTTGTGGCGTCACATCGATGCCGTGGGCGGCGAGCGAGCGAATGGAATCGCTGATCCATTGCGACGCTGGTTCCTTTAGATGCAGCCGTCGAAGAAAGACCAGACGCGCGATTTCCATCGCACCGATTGCGCTGACAAAAACTCCGTTTCTCGTGTCCTCTAACGCTGCCCGCGCGCGCGAGCCAAGTCTTTCCGGACTCTCCTGCGCCCAAATCCAAACGTGCGTGTCGAGCAACAGCGTCACTGCACGAGAAAGTCCTTGTCCAAGTCGCTCTTGATAATGTCGCCTTTAATAATCATGCGGCCTTTGAGCGCACCAAGAACACGCTTTTTTCCTTTCGTTACTGGCTCGACACGCGCGATCGGTTCGCCGCGCAAAGTTATCAGGAGCGGCTTGCCCTGCTTTTTTACGTCCTTCAACATTTGAATGCACTTAGCCTTAAACTCCGATATTAAGACCGTTTTCACGGAGCCAAAATAACTTGGTCAACCGACTAGGTCAACTCCCTCTCTCCTCGTCGTGCATTAACCAGTTGTAACTTCTGGATTTGCTTCCCGCTGGGCGAGCAACACGTTTCCGTTTCTCGAAGCGTATGCCGTCGCGATATTCCTCGAGCGACTGCGCGGTGCCGCCATGTTCCAAGCCCTAGCCATTCAGGCCGGCTGGTTAGTTGTGACTTGGGCCGCCGCTCGTCTCATGTGGCAGCGCGGCTTGGGTCACTATCAGGCGGTCGGTGGTTAGGCGAGAAGTTACTGCGAAGACATATTTTCCGCTTGCTTCTTTCAGGCTGGTCAATTCAAACTCTGCTAGCCTTTGGTTACGTTGCTGCATGCGAATGGCGCACAGGGGCAGTGAAGTGACCTAGGGCTGCTAATTCATGCCCAGAACTTCCTACCTACAAATGAAAACACTCCCGAAAATCGCTTCCGTAATATTCTGCCTCTGTAGCGTCACGCTTGTCCTGCACGCGCAGGTTCCGCAGATGATCAACTACCAGGGGCGCGTCCTGGCTGGCAGCACGAACTTTGACGGTTCAGGCCAGTTCAAGTTCGCTCTGGTCAATGCCGCCGGCACGACGACCTACTGGAGCAACAACAACTCGAGCGTGAACGGCTCGGAGCCCTCTGCCGCCGTCACGCTCACCGTGACAAAGGGACTTTATTCGGTGCTCCTTGGCGACACCTCGATCGCGAACATGACGCTCCCCATACCTTCTTCGGTCTTCACAAACTCTGATGTTCGCTTGCGGGTCTGGTTTAATGACGGTACTCACAACTCGCAGTTGCTTACACCCGATCAGCGCATTACCGCGGTTGGTTATGCCCTGATGGCGAGCGATATCACAGACGGCGCGATCACCTCGGCCAAATTGGCAAACGGCGCTGTTACCAATGCCGCGATTGGATTTGGGGCAGTAGGCACATCACAGCTCCAAACCGGACTCAACCTGGGGGGTACCACGACCGGAATATTTAGTGGCAACGGAGCCAGCCTAACGAGTCTGAATGCTACCAACATCGGCAGCGGGACGATTTTGAACGCTCGCACCACGGGCACCAGCACGAACACCCCGAGCACACTCGTCCTGCGCGATGGGAGCGGAAACTTCAGCGCGGGAACAATCACAGCTTCGTTCAGTGGTAGCGGCTCTGCCCTAACGAGTCTGAACGCTGCGAACATCGCCAGTGGCGGGACACTACCTGCTCTCAATGGCTCTGCCCTAACGAGTCTGAACGCTGCGAACATCAGCGGCATCATTCCGAACGCGAGCACGACCGGGACGAGCGCAAATACGCCAAACACACTCGTCCTGCGCGACGCCAACGGATCCTTCAGCACCGGGAGCGTGGGCGTCGGTACGGCTACACCGGCCAAGGCGCTAGACGTCACGGCCAACGTCGCGGCCCTCGCCGTCGGCGGCTCAGTGGATCCTTCTGTAATTGTTAGGCTGACCAACAGCTCCAATACGGGCAACCTCACCACTCCAAATGTGGTCGGCATCGGTTTCGGGCGGAGCGCGACGCAACAGGCGATCATCGGGGGGACTTTCGGCAACGATTACCTGGATTTCTTTACCGGTGCGGCGTTGACCGCGCCCAAGATGCGCATCGCAAGCAGTGGCAATGTCGGCATCGGCACGACGACACCGGCAAACAAACTGGACGTGCAGGGGTCCGCAAATTTCACCGGCAACGTTGGTATCGGAACCACCACGCCCACGGCCACGCTTGATGTAGCCGGAACCATCAAGGGAACTTTTAGCGGTAGTGGTGCTGCCCTGACGAATCTGGATGCTTCGAGCATTAGCACTGGCATTTTGGCCAACAGCCGCACTACCGCCGACACCGGCGAAGGCGGCATTGGCAATCACGCGAACACGATCGCGTTGCGCGACTCAACCGGTTTTATCCACGCTGCTGGGTATGTTGGCATCAATGCATCCGACATCAACATTGGCATTTTGGCCAACAGCCGCACTACCGCCGACACCGGCGAAGGCGGCATTGGCAATCACGCGAACACGATCGCGTTGCGCGACTCAACCGGTTTTATCCACGCTGCTGGGTATGTTGGCATCAATGCATCCGACATCAACATTGGCATTTTGGCCAACAGCCGCACTACCGCCGACACCGGCGAAGGCGGCGTTGGCAATCACGCGAACACGATCGCGTTGCGCGACTCAACCGGTTTTATCCACGCTGCTGGGTACATTGGCATCAACGCATCGGACATCAACACCGGCACGCTGGCCAACAGCCGCACTACCGCCGACACCGGCGAAGGCGGCGTTGGCAATCACGCGAACACAATCGCGTTGCGCGACTCAGTCGGTTTTATCCACGCTGCTGGGTATGTTGGCGTCAACGCATCAGACATCACAACCGGCACGCTGCCCGCGGCCCAGCTTCCGGCGACGGTTGCCTTGGAAACAGGCGGAAATAGCTTCACCGGATTTCAAACCCTCACCGGCAATTTCGGTGTGGGAAAAACCCAGGCGGCGGGCGCCGGTAATTCGTCGTTCCTGGAATTTAACGATTCCACTGGCGGCTTCCGTGGCCTGTACGGCGTAGATGGCAACGGTTTTAGCGGAACCGCTAATCAGTTCACCATCGGAACCTGGACTAACCACCCTCTCGCGTTTTATACGAACCAGACTCAGCGGATGAAGATCGGCGCCGATGGTCTGGTCGGCATCGCAACGACAGCCACCCACGGAAGGTTGGAAGTTGGCTCTAGTGGCGGGTCGTATACGATGGCGAATCCTTATCCAGGTTTTAATGTGACCAATACCGCAGGATTTTTAAGCAATTACCCGCCCGGCACATTTGGCGCGTTCATCTATTCCAATGGCGATGTGGTCACGACTGGCAGTTTTTTGGCGATCTCTGACGAGCGCGTCAAAAACATCATCGGGCGCTCGGATTCCGCGAGCGATCTCAGCACGCTGCTCGGTATCGAGATTACCGATTACCGCTACAAAGATGTGATTGCGCATGGAGACGCACCCTTCAAGAAGGTGATCGCGCAGCAGGTGGAAAAGGTTTTCCCGCAAGCCGTAACCAAACAGACCGGGGAAGTGCCGGACATTTACAAGCTGGCCACGATTAAGGATGGCTGGATCGCGCTGGCGACCGACCTGAAACAAGGCGAGCGCGTGAAGTTGATCACCGACGAGGCGCAAGGTGTTTACGAAGTGATGGAGGTGCGGGGCGGCGCGTTCCGCACCGAGTTCAAGCCGGCCACGGAGAAGGTTTTCGTCTATGGCCGCGAGGTGAAGGACTTCCGCAGTGTGGATTACGAGTCCCTCGCGATGCTGAACGTTTCCGCCACCCAGGAAATGCAGAGAGAAATCGAATCTCTCAGGGCAAACCTCGTCTCGGTCGAGAAAGCGAAGGATACGGAAATCACGACGTTGAAGGAACGGCTCGCCCGGCAGGAAAAGCAGCTCGCCGCGCTCGAGACACGCGACAAAGAACGCGAAGCGCGGCTCACGCGGCTTGAGATTTCCATGCCGGCCACACAACCGGTCGCAAATACAATCGCCAGCAGCAAGACAGGAGGACAGTAACATGAACAAACTACTTCGAGTGTGGCTGATGTTGTTAGGCTTGTTTCTCGTCATGTCGGTCCATGCGGGTCCGCGAATGTCAGCCGATTACACGATCGTTACCGACACAATGGATACGGGCGGCGTCAATGCGCAGAGCGCCAGCTATTCGCTACGCGGCAGTGCTGCCGGCCAATTTGGCACCGGTAGCTCCGCCGTAAGCACGAGCGGGTCCTACACCAACAAGCCCGGCTACGTTGGTCAGCTTTCCGATTTACTGATGCTCGCCGTTTCGCGCCTGACACACGGCGCCGCTGGGACGTTTAACATCAATTTGCCACTGAGCGGCCTGGCAGGAGTGGAATGCCGAAACAGCTCCATCTACACCGTCGTCTTTACTTTCGCTAATCCCCTAACGAGCACGCCCGGTGTCACTGCGACGGCCACCGGTGTGATTCAGCCGGGACCGAGCAGCGGCAACATCGATCCCAGCGACTCGCATAACTACATTGCGAATCTGACCAGCCTGCCGAATGCCCAGTATATCACCGCGACTTTGAGCAACGTGAACGATTCAGACGGGAACTTCAGTAACTCTGTTCCGGCAGTCATGGGTCTGCTCATCGGCGACACCAACGGCAACGGAAGTGTGAATGCGTCCGACGTTAGTCAGACCAAGGCCCAATCGGGACAAACGGCCACGAGTCCTAACTTCCGCGAAGATGTTAATATTAATGGTGTTATCAACGCCAGTGATGTCAGCCTTGTGAAATCGAGATCGGGAACCGCTTTGCCGTGAAGTGCCTCGCGGCGCTGTCAATGCTCCGATGTTGGCGTTGTAAAAACCCGAACAGAAATATCTTGTTCGAATTTCGTCGCCGGCGGAACACCGCCACTCGTTAGGTAGTCGGCAAGCCTGAGGCTTTCCAGGCTTTGAATCCGCCTTCGAGCGAACGGACATTTTTGTAACCCATCTTTTGCAAACTTTCTGCGGCGAGCGCGGAACGGCCGCCACCGCCGCAATGCAAGATCACTGTCGTGTTCGGGTCGGGAACTTTTTCTTCGATGTCGAACTCGATCGTGCCGCGACTAAGATGAATGGCATCGGGAATGTGTCCCTCGTCCCATTCTTCTGTTTCGCGAACATCGATCATCACCGCGTCGCCGCTTTTCATTTTTTCGGCCGCGTCCGTCGGCCGGATCTCGGTGACGTTGCGCTTTGCGTCGGCGACCAGCTTTTGATAACGGTCGCGCATTTCAATGAGTCGGAGAAGTTGCCGGCATCGCCAGCGGTTCCATCTCGCGCTCTTTCGCGATGAGTTGATCGATGTATTGACGCAACTGCGCTGAGCGCGCAGGCCAGTTTCCTGAAGGAGCGAGCAGTGCTTTGTCTCGTTCATTCATCACCTGGGTGAGCGCGTCGCAGATCGTGAGTGAGGCCTGGAACTGATTGCGCTCGCCTAACGAGGCGCGCGTGAACCGCTGCGCGAAACCATCGCGCAATTGCGCCAGCTCCGCTCGCGGCATGTTTACGCGTTGGTTGAGCGGCGCAAAAATTTTATCTCCATGCGTCGAAACGAAGTTTGTTAAATCACCCGATGGCGGGCCGGGCGGCGTCGGCGTGGGAGACGGCACAAACTCCTGCTTCTTTTTCTTTTTCGATTTGGCCCATGCTTGGTGTGAAGTGGTCGGAAGGCCAACGACACAAGCAAGAAGAAGGAAAACAGCGATTTTCGGTTTCATGATCAGCTGACAGAAAAGATTTTTCTTCGTATGGGCTGAATCGCACAAGTTAAAAAGCACGCGCCCGTTTTCTGTCATCCTGAGCGCAGCGAAGGACCTCACGAGCGTCCTCTGTGTTTCGCGGGGTCCCTCGCATTCGCTCGGGATGACCAGCGTGAGATAGGCGCTAATAAATGTAACGATCGGGCAGCTGAAACGCGCCTCGAATCAACTCGAAGCTCGGTCTTTCACTTTCGCCAAGCACGACTTCGACGACGTCGAAGCGGAAAAGAATATCTGGATTGTCGAGCAGACGCAGCCACGCCAGACCGCCGCGCGTGATCCGCTCACGCTGCTCAGCGCGAATGCTTTCGAATGGCCGGCCGAATTCTTCGCCGGTCCGCGTTTTCACTTCGACAAAAACCAGCGTGTCACGATCGCGACAGACGATGTCGATTTCGCCGCCGCGGCGTCCGCGAAAATTGCGATAGAGAATTTTGTAACCGCGCCGGCGCAAAAAGCGGCACGCCAATTTTTCGCCAAGCGCGCCGCGACGCAGATGCGCCGGTTTAGATTTCGTGCGCGAAATCGAAAAGCGGCTGCGCCACCGGTTCAAACGATCGGCGATGGATGGGGCAGGGTCCAAATTCATGAAGTTTGATCAAGTGTAAATCCGTCCCGTAACCTTTGTGCTGACTGAAACAATATTCGGGGAAGCGCGCGCAGAATTCACGCATTAAAGTGTCGCGCGTCACCTTCGCGATCACGCTCGCCGCGGCGATGCTCAGGCTGATGCAATCGCCATCGATGATGGCAGTTTGCGGAAGCGGGAATGGAAAGACGGGCAGGCCATCGATCAAAACATGGTCGGGTGAAAAGTTTAGCCCGGCGAGTGCCCCGCGCATCGCCTTGTGCGTGGCGCGCAAGATATTGATCTGGTCGATCTCAATCGAATCGACGATGCCGACGGCCCACGCCAGGCCGTCGCGCGTGATCAGCTCCTGATAAATTTCTTCACGCAATTCCGGCGCGAGCTGTTTGGAATCCTTCAATTTCCGGTGTCGAAACTTTTCGGGAAGAATCACCGCAGCGGCGACAACAGGACCAGCGAGCGCGCCGCGCCCGGCTTCATCTATTCCGGCAATGTGCGCAACACCGATGGCGCGCAGTTTTTTCTCGTAACGAAATCCGCAGCGCATGCTCATCGGAAGTTTATCCACAGATTTCGCAGATTTTCACAGATTTTTTGCGGAGAGACCTCGCAGCAATCTTCCTCTTCCGCTTAATCCTAATCTGGAACAAGGAGAGGTTGAAAGGAAGAGGACGGCGTAAACGAAATCGTTTATTCGCGAACCGCAGTCGCTTCCTTGCCCTTGCGCTGCCGCAGATAATTGAGTTTGGCGCGGCGCGCGCGGCCTTGCTTTTCCACTTCCACTTTCGCGATGCGCGGCGAATGCATCGGGAAAATTCGCTCGACGCCTTCACCGTAGGAAATGCGTCGCACGGTAAATGTCTCATTCAAACCGCGACCTTTGCGGCCGATGACGATGCCGGAAAAAATTTGGATCCGTTCCTTATCGCCTTCGACGACGCGCGTATGCACCCGCACACTGTCGCCGACCTTAAATGGCGTTATATCTTTCTTGAATTGTTCGCGTTCTATCGCGTCGATGATGCTGCTCATAAACATTCTCCCCTTTATCGGGAGGGCGGGCCTGCCACGCCGCCTGCTCGCGAGGCTTTCGATAGCCTCGGCGAAGGCGGGCCGACATCTTCATGCGCTCAGGGCGAAATTGCAAATTGAAGTTGCGTTTCTTCTCTTACTCTTTCTCGTGCTCATGCTCTTTCCTGAATTTAAAAGAGATTGAGCAAGAGCAGGAGCAAGACAAAGAGTAAGAGGGATAAGCGCGGAGATTTCGCGCCCGTAGCTCAATTGGATAGAGCGTCGGCCTCCGGAGCCGAAGGTTGCGCGTTCGAGCCGCGCCGGGCGCATTTCTCAACTCGCGACGATTCGCTGGGCGACGCGCCGTAAATCGCGAAGCAGGATTTCCATGTCTTCGAAGGTCGTCCGGAAATTCAGGACACAACCGCGCAGGGCAAAGCGATCGCCGATGCGCGCGTTTGAGAGGTAGGAACTGCCATCCCGCTGAAGCTCCGTCAGCAACCGTTCGTTCAGCGCATTAATCTCTTGCTCGTTCGCGCTTCGTTTCAACTTTTGCGGAACATGGCGAAAACAAAAAATTGAGAGTTCAACTGGCGCGAACATTTCGAAGTCTTCGCTTTGCTGCACTAACTGTTCGAGATAACGAGCACACGCGATATTTTTCTCGATCGCTTCGCCGAGCGCGCGCAGGCCGACACCTTTGAACAGCATCCAAACTTTCAGTGCGCGGAAACGTCGCGACAACTCGGGGCCGTAATCCCAAAATGCAAATGCCTCATCGGCCTCCTGGTTGAAGACGCGTGTGTATTCCGCTTCAAGCGCAAAGGTCGTGCGCGCAGCCTGTGGATCACGATAAAGTACGCAGCCGCAATCAACCGGCAGGTAAAGCCACTTGTGAGGATCGAGCGAGATCGAATCGGCTTCATGCAGCGAGGCGAAAAGCGGTTTCGCCGATGGCGCTAAAATTGCGAAACCGCCATACGCGCCGTCAACATGAAGCTAGAGATGGTAGCGACGCGCAACTTCCGCCACTTGCGCAAGCGGATCGACGGCGCCGGTCATGACGGTGCCGGCATTCGCCACGATGCAGAATGGGCGATGGCCAGCAGCGAGGTCCTCCTCGATCTGCGCGACAAGATCGTCGATGCGAATTCTGAAATGCGCATCGACCGAAATTTTGCGCACGCTCTCGCGGTCGAGACCGAGAATTGCAGCTGCCTTGTCGATCGAATGATGCGTTTCGGTCGAGCAATAGAGGCGCAGGACACCC
>CAVTRW010000013.1:0-142860 GCA_963737195.1 uncultured Verrucomicrobiae bacterium | reverse complement strand
CAGGGGTTCAACTCCCCTCGCCTCCAAAAAACTCTCAAATCGCCGGACGCCGGCGCGGACGGCTTGACTTCAACGGCGCGAAAAACCAAAACGGAATGGCCTGTTCCAAAGGCGAACAGAGCTAGCGAGATAATTGTGGCTTTATTGTGGCAAATATAATATTTCTCAAAAGTGTGACTCAACCGTGGTTTACTCCTCGTGCCAAGCTCATGAAAATTTTTGTCAAACCGCTGTTGGTTGCCTTCATCGCCTTCTCGCTTCTCGCTTTTTCGTCCTGCCGGCAGCAGGTCGTTTTGAGTCCGGGCGAAGATGATCTTGTTACGCTGAACGGCTGCGTTATCTCGGCCTGCAATTATCTCGCTGTTGTTCAAACACAGCACCGTCTCGAGCCGAATTTTTGGGCAAAAGTGCTCCTCGTTCGCTTCGACCGCCAACTAGCGGGCCACGCCTACTGTGTGTGGGAAACCGACGGCACTATTTACGGATATGATCGTAACTCCGGCGGATTCCCAATTCCGGTTTACACCCGCGATCCACGTTCTATCGCCATTGTCCTCGCGATGGAGCTTTCCAAGATTGTGCAAAAACCGCTCTCGGTGACAACGGCGGAGTTTGTCGAGCCAGCTAAGGCGCAGCTTTATAAGTTCTCCGACGCAGCCACGAACGATGTCGCGCCCACCGCGGTCCTCGGACTTGCGCGAGTCGACCGCCAGAGTCTGTCGCTTATCGCACAGAACTAACGCTGGAGGCAATTCGGGCAGTTATTATTTTCCCCACACCTTCTTCTTGAAGTTCACACGTCCTGAACCGTGTTCGAACGCTTCGAAACGGCCAGGGTTTTCCCGGTAGTACTTCTGGTGATAGTCTTCCGCCGCATAGAACTTCATCGCTGGTAAAATTTCCGTTACGATCGGCTTCGTAAATTTTCCTGATTGCGCCAGTTTGTTCTTTGAAGCCTCCGCCGATTTTCTTCTCCTCCTCGTTCCCATAGAAAATTGCGGCCCGATAGCTCGGTCCGATATCGGTGAACTGACCATCGGCCTGCGTCGGATCGATCTGTTTCCAAAAAACGTCGAGCAACTGATCGTAGGAAATCTTTTTGGGATCGTAATTGATTTGGATCGATTCGCGATACTGCGTCTTCTCCGAAGTGACGAGTTCATAGGTCGGATTCGGTTCGGTTCCGCCGCAGTAACCGACGATCGTTTTGATCACACCCGGCGTCTTGTCGAATGCCGGTTGAATGCACCAGAAACAACCACCCGCAAAAACGGCGGTCTTTGTTTCTGCTTGAGGTTGCCTCTGCCCGCGCGATGCCAGAGCAAAATGCAAGAGTCACGAGCAGAGCGATCAGTAGCTTGGTCATGGGCCAATAGACACCCTGCGCACTTTTTTGTTTCAAGAGAATTCCGGTATATGTGCTCGCATAACCTTGAAGCCCGAAACTGTTCCGATCATTTCTCCAGAGTTCGTTCCGGAAAATTACTTTCAGCTTCTCGAGTTAGATTCGGTGTTTCCGCGCAGCGCTCCAATCGAGGTCGATCTGGGATGCGGTGATGGGTCATTTGTCGTCGCCCTGGCGAAACGAAATCCTGAACGGAATTTTCTCGGCCTTGAGCGCTTGCTCGGTCGAACGCGAAGCGCGTGCCGCAAGATTACGCATGAGGGCGTTACGAATGTGCGCATTCTTCGCATCGAAAGTTCCTATGCGGTTGCGCATTTGTTTCCCTCAAATTCGATCGCAACCTTCTACCTTCTCTTTCCTGATCCGTGGCCGAAACGGCGCCATCATGCGCGACGTCTTGTTAGTCGAAAATTTCTGGATTCAGTTTTTCGCGCACTTCGCGACGACGGCCTCTTCGTCCTCGCGACCGACGATGCAGACTACTTCAATCAGATCACAAGATTGACGGACGAGATGAATACATTCGCATCAGAAACGCCTAACGAATTGCCGCCAACAACCTTCGAAAAGCATTTTCGGAAACGCGGCCTTACCATTCACCGACTCGCGCTGCGAAAGGTTTCGCCGGTGAAATAAGAACGCGCGAGCCAGCCGTTGTGAAAAAATTTCAATTCGATGGCCCCACTTTCATCCTGCCGGAACAGTTTGATCCCGCGGTCGCGAATCATTGCGGCCCATTCATCGGTAATGTTTTCACTGTTCGGAAAACTTCGCGACGTCGCGATAATTACGCGCGGGTCGACCGCTGCGATAAATTCAGGGGAACCGGAAATTCCGGAATGATGCTGGCCTTTGACCAGAACATCGCCGTGCAAATTTATTCCGCTTTGCAACAGTTTCTGTTCGGTTGCGATGCCACTGTCTGAAACGAAAAGAACGCGCGGTTGCTTGTCGACGAACAATTGAACAACCAACGCCTGATCGTCAGCCATTCTGGCTTGGAAACCACGCGGTGGAAAAAGTACACGCGCGCTTACGTTCCGCGACAGGCGCAACTCATCCTGCGCCGCAACTAGTTGAATCGGGCGCTTGCGACTCTCCAATTCCATGATCAGCGCGCGATGGAGCGGTGAACGATCGCGTGCCGGCGAGTCGACAATCTCCCGCGGATGAAAAGCGTGAATCAAAGCGCTCGCTCCGCCGAGATGTCCAGCATCGCCATGGCTCAATAGCAAACCGTCGAGACGATTGATGCCGCGACTGCGCAGATAATCTCGGATCACTCGTTCGAAATCCCGCTGTGCGCCCGCATCAAAAATCCAATCGCTGCCGGGGGTGCGAATGTGTGCGGCGCCGCCGGTGCCGAGATCGAGCACGGTAACTTCCGCGCGCGTCCGCGCCGGCAAATGCGGACGCTCCACGTAAAAATGTCCGGTCGGCACCTGCGCGAAAAAATGGACGATGGCTAAAACGATCTGCGCGAGAAGCCAATTGGTATTGTTGAAAATGACGGAAAGCGTTGTCGAAATTGGCGCGGCCACCATTGAAAGCAGCCCGCCGGCCAGAATAAAAAAGGCAATCGGAACAACGATGAGGTTCGCGAGCAGCGAAATCGGCGTGACAAGATTGTAGTACCAAAGCATCAGCGGTAGCGATCCGATCCATGCGGCGAACGACACCGACAGGCCGCGCGCGACGAGTTGAAGTAACCGATCGGTAAATCGCCGCGTTCTTGAAAATAAACTGCGCGGTAAGAATGGATCCGCGGCGAATAGTCTCCGTAGCCACCCAAAAATTGGTTCGGCAAAAAGAACGATCGCAGTGACAACTGCGAACGAAAGTTGGAAGCCAAGCGAAAACAGTTGGTTTGTATCCCAGCAAAGGATCAGCACCGCCGCGGCGGCAAGACTGTTCAAGGTGAAGGCCCGCCGTTCCGCCAGGAAACCAGCCAACAACACCGAGCTCATGAGCGCGGCACGCACACTGGAAACATGAAGTCCAGTGACTGCAGCATAAAACAGCAGGGCCGGAATTATTAATGCAACCGCGAATCGGCGCCGCAGCCGCGCGACTGTCGCTACGATCCATAGAAGCTGCGCCACGATTCCGACATGTAATCCTGCAACGGCGAAAAGATGCAGCGTGCCTGTTTGCTGAAACGGTTCCTCGATATCCTCCGGGGTTTCGTGGCGCAGGCCGAGGACCATTCCGGTAATCAACCCGCGCGCATCCGGCGAATCCTCGAGCCCGCGTGAAAGAATTTTCTGCAACCATCGCCGCGATTTTTGGGCGGCGCGCAGAATCGGATTGCCGCCGTGATGTCGCAACACAGTTTGGTCGCCTTCATAACTAACGAAGAGTTGCGTGTGCACATCGCGCCGCGCGAGGTACGAGCGCATGTCGAATATTCCAGGATTGCGCGGCGGCGGAATCGGACCTGCATTTCCGAAAAGTTGCAGCTCATCACCGAACTCGGCTGACGCGCGCGACCTAACAAAAATTGTGGCGGCGGCTGTTCGTTTCTCGCTTTCAGTTCCAATTGTTTGCAGCTTGAACAGAAAGGACACGAAACCGCTGGCTGACAGTTTCGGTTCGCTAATAACGGCGCCGCGAACCGTGTACGGAACTGATTGGTTGCCGATGTCGCGCGCCAAGCGCAATCCCGGCGTGTCAACCGACTGCAGGCTATGCAGATAAAAGAAGCTTGCCGCGACAAAAGCGTAGGTCGCAATTGAGTTCCGCCAAATGAGCGCGGCGATCGCTGATGATTGCAATCGCTGCCAACGCGAGCTGTGAGATGTTCGGCGCGCAATCGGCGCACACGATTCCGAGCGCCGCGGCGAGCGCTAACCCGACGAACGGTTGTCTTGGCCATGTCTCAGTCAGTTTCGTCAATGGGGGCAGGTCTTTGCGGCAAAAACTTTTGCTTCGTCCGGCGAAGTTTATATGGTTCGGCGGACGTGCCGATTCCTTTTTCCAAAAAAAGCCGCCGCAACGTCGTTCGTCAGGCTTCCGGCAACGGTGCTAAGAACAAACGCTCTACGCGCGTGCGTATGCGTCCGAGCGCGGACTGGCACAAGCGCAATTACCTAACGAGTATTCTCATCCCGTCGCTCTTTACGAAACGGGCCGGACTTCATGCGCAGCCCCAATTTCCGAGAGTCAGGCCCGGCGAAATTTGCATCACCTGGATCGGGCACGCCTCCTTTCTTGTGCAAACGCACGAGGTCAATCTGCTCATCGATCCAAACTGGGCGAAGTGGCTCAAGGTCATCAAGCGCCTCAAACAGCCCGGTTTTGAAATTCATCATTTGCCCGAGATCGATTTCGTTCTCGTGACGCACGCGCATTTCGATCACCTCGATCGGCGCACGTTGCGGAAAGTTGCCTCCGGTCAGCCCATCGTCGTGCCGATTGGCGTGGGAAATTTGGTGCACGATCTCGGTTTCCAAATTGTGCACGAGCTCGACTACTGGCAGACGGTCAAGCTCGGGCCCGTCGCCGTTTCACTTACGCCCTGTTACCATTGGGGCGCGCGTTTTCTCGCGGACCTGCATCGCGGGTTTGGCGGTTTTGTTCTTTCAGTTGATGGACGCAACATTTTTCATTGCGGCGACAGCGCTTACTTCCCCGGCTTTCGAGAAATCGGCGAACACTACGACATCGATGTCGCGCTCCTGCCCATTGGCGCTTACGACGCGCCGACCGGTCGCGAAGTTCACATGAATCCCGAGGAAGCGGTCAAAGCTTTCAATGAGCTCGGTGCGAAAACTTTGGTGCCGATGCATTACGGAACTTTTCGTCTTGGCTACGAACCGCTCGACGAACCGCCGGTGCGTTTGCTTGCCTGCGCACGTGAACACGGTATCGAGGAAAAGGTTCTGGTTATGACCGAAGGCAATCCGGTCGTGCTTTGAAGCGAAAACATCGACGTTCGAGCTCCCGTCACGCGAACTCGTTAGGCCACGTGACAGGTTGACGTTAACTGGCGTCGTCTTGTTCTGCGGCGACCGCGTTCTGTCTCGGCACTCTCCGCCGATTCTCGAATCCTTTCTGCTTCGTCCTGCTCCGGCACGATCCACTCCTTTTCTGGAACGACGATTACGAGATCTCGATTTTGCCGGTTTTCGCCGATGTCGCGCGCAGTTGGTCGGAAGGGCATCTACCGCTGCTGAGTCCATACTCGTGGGTCTGCAGCAATCTCGCCGGCGAATTTCAATACGGCACTTTTTCCATCTTCGTTAACGCCGCTGTCGTTTCGATCTGGAAATTCGCGCTCACCTTTCCGCAACAAGCGGCCGCTCTCTCCATGACGCATTTGTTCGCGCTGGCGATGGGCGCGTATTTGCTCGCGCGCGGGCGAAACTTGAGCGAGCCGCTTTCAGCGATGGTCGCATTCGTTGCGACGCTCAACGGCTGGATCATGTGCTGGGGCGCGACCAACTGGTTCGGTGCGCTTGGCGCATGGACTTGGCTGCCGTGGGCATGGTGGGGATTGGAACGAGCGCTCGACCCGCGACACGGTCCGCGTCGTTTTCTCTGGCCGGCGCCATTCATTTATTTGCTCGTGACCGGTGGATTTCCCTACACCGTGGGAATGCTCGCGGTTGTTATCGTTTGGCTTGCGCTCAAGTCGTTAGGCACGACAAAAAAAGTATCGGACCTGTTTCCGATGCTCTTTGGCGTAGCGCTGGGTCTTGGCCTTTCCGCTCCGGCGTGGCTGGCCTTAATCGATTACATCCACGGCTCGGCCCGACAACTCGATCCTGCGCGCTCGCATTTTCAATGGCTCGTGCCTCCGGCCGCATTGCCCGCCTTCATTTTGCCGAACTGGACAGTGAACTGGACCAATTTCGGATCACGGGGCAGTCCGCATGCTTCGGCCGAACTGGCATGCGGTCTGGTTGCCCCTGTCGCATTGATTCGCCGGGCTGGTGCGGCAACGGCTGCGACTCGTTAGGCAGATCAAGTGGGATCTGGTTCTGCTCTGTGTCGTCCTCATCGTCTCCATGCTACCGAGCGCGAATCTTTTCCGCTGGAGTTTTCGCTGGCTACCGCTTGTTCACTTGGTGCTCGCGCTGTGTGCGGCGGAGGCGATCCAAAATTTCGAGCGGGAGAATAAGATTCTGCTGTCTTGGTGTTTGGATATTCGGCGAGCGTAGTGCTTGTTGCACTGGCGATGTTTTTCACGGGCGCGGCGGGCAAATTCGCTTTCCCATATATCGTCCTCCTTTTGCTGTTAGCTGCTCTTTGGATCGTGGTTGATCTGCTGCCGGAAAAGTTTCGAAAAGTGCAGCGATTGATGCCCGCGATCGTCACGTTCGTCGTTTTGCTCGCGACCTACTTGTGCATTCCAACGAATTGCGGAGTTCCGAAATACAACCTCGGCCAGAATCTCTTGAGCCCGGCACCGCTTGATCCCAACCGGCTCTACCTCAGCATTTATCCGTCGCCGGACAATGCTTACGGCTATCCCAAACAGGCAGAGCCAATGGGCCGGGTCGTTAGGCCGGGGAGCACGTCGATGTGGGCGCAACTTCATTTCGTCAACGGTTACAGTCCGGTGCGCGCAGAAGGCGTCGCGCGCCGGTTGGGCTCCTACACCCACGGGCAGATCGATCCCGACTGCGGCAAAATATTTTCTCGAAACACAAGCAGGCCCTGATGGCGAACTAGCAACGCTCGGCGTCGATGGCATCATTGTCGCCAGCGGAATCTCACTCGCGCCGAAGCCAGAAGCCGAATGGGAACTGGTGCACACCGAAGCGGAAGGTCGCGTTTATCACCGCCGCGGCGGACCTTTCGAGCGTGTTCGGTCCGTCGCTTCAATCGATTCTCGGCCTAACGAACAATTCGCGATCGCCGAGCTAAAACTCATTGAGAATTCGCGCAATCGCGTTGTAGCCGAGGTGAATGTTCCAAATGGAAACCGTCCCGCGTTGCTGACATTCTCCCGTCCGTTTTTTCGCGGCTACAAGGCGAAGCTCGACTCACGGAATCTGGAAGTGACTTCGGATCGCGGCCTGTTCCCAACGGTTGAAGTCCCCGCGGGAAGCCATGGCGAGCTGAGGCTGCTCTATCGTCCGTCGTGGCTGATTTTGGGTGGGGGAGCAGCTCTTTTGAGCTTTCTGGTTTTGCTTTTGCCTTTCTTCGTTAGGCAAAAAGTCTAATACACGTCGCGCTTGTAACGCTTGTCGCTCTTCAGCTTCTCGATGTACTCGTTTGCAGCTTCAATATCTTTGCCGCCGTGTTCCTGCACGATTTTTCGCAGCGTCGCGTCGACATCTTTCGCCATTCGTTTCGCATCGCCGCAGACGAAGAATTCCGCGCCTTCTTCGAGCCATTTCCAGATCTCGGCTGCGTTTTCCTGCATCCGGTGCTGCACGTAAATCTTCTGCGCCTGATCGCGTGAGAAGGCGGTATCGATGCGCGTGAGGTATCCTTCTTTTTTGAACGCGGCGAAATCGTCGCGGTAGAAATAATCCGAGTATTCGCGCTGCGCGCCGAAGAAGAGCCACGTTTTTCCGCGCGCCCCGATCGCTTTGCGTTCCTGAAGAAATGCGCGAAACGGCGCGACGCCGGTTCCCGGTCCGACCATGATGAGTGGCGTGTCGCCATTTTCCGGAAGATGAAACGCTTTCGAGCTGCTCGGATAAACCGGCACCGGCGCGTTTTGCGCGCGCTCGGCCAGGAATCCTGTCGCCACGCCCATGCGCTGGCGGCCGTGACTTTCGTAACGAATGATGTCGATGATGAAATGAACGGAGTCGGGATGTTGTTTCAGACTTGAAGCAACGGAATAAAGTCGCGGCTGCAATTTCGAGAGGAGCCCGACAAATTCCTGCGGCGTGAATCGAACGGAGGGATGCTCGGTCAGAAAGTCGATGACCTCCATCCCCCACAAATATGTTTCCAGATCCTGTTTGCGTTCCGGGTCGAGCAGTTCTTTCAACAATGGCGCGGCCGAGGCGCGTTCGGCGATCGCCTTGAGAAATTTCGGCGTCACGCCTTTGATCGAGTAATAGCGAGAAAGCGCTTCGCGAAACGAACAGGTCTCCTTGCCCGCCGGAACGATTTCGTCGCCGGTCGCGCAAAGTGCGGCTCATGATTTCGTTAACGAGCGCGGGATCGTTGGTCGCATAAATCGCCATCGAATCGCCGACCTCGAAGCTCAGGCCCCAGTTCGTGAGATCGAGCTCGAAATGGCGCGTGTCTTTTGGTGAATCGGGCGCGGTCAGCCGTCGGTTAACGACGATTTTGCCGGGAAACGGATTGGAGCGCGAGTAAGCCGAAGTTGTTGGTTTGGAAGACATCTGGAATCAAATGGGGTGGCCAACGGGACTCGAACCCGCAACAACCAGAACCACAATCTGGGGCTCTACCATTGAGCTATGGCCACCATGAGTTTCAGATTCTAGATTTTAGATCGCCGATTGCAAACCGGAGCGAAGGATCCACATGCCTTCAAAGTTGGCACAAACCACGCTTACTGATCACTTGTGGTGGAGGTGAGGATTGCAAGACGACACGTGTCGGCTATCGTCCGGCTCGTTGTTTTCATGAAAAAAATCGGCGTGATTTTGCTGACCGGTTTTTCGATCTTTCTCGCGCCGATGCTGCGCGCGCAATCGGAGGATCCGAGCGAGGTCTTTCTCAAAGCCTACATGACCGCGCAGCAGGGCGAGAAACTCGAACACGAAAACAATTTCCGCGACGCGCTGGCCAAGTTCCGTTTCGCGGGAGGATTACTGGAGGAGCTGCGCAAACGTCACGCCGAGTGGCAGCCGGCGATCGTGGAATATCGCAGTCGCAAAATCAGCGAAAGTATTTTGCGCGTCGAAGGCAAAGCCGCGACTCAGAAAGATTTTAACGCCACGGCGCCAAGCACGGCCGGAAACATCGCTTCGCCGCCTTTACCGGAGAAATCGATAACGGTCGAGCCGAACGTAGAACTCCTGCCAGTTAGGCCTTCGCAAAATCACAGCGAGACAGCAACCGCGACTTCGCCGCCACCAAATGATGCCGCCATCCAGGAAGCGACAAAGAGATTGCGCGGGCAGGTCGAGGATCTGGAAGCGCAGTTGCAGAAGTCGCGGGGCGAGCTGACGGCCGCGCAAAAAGAAAAGGAAACGGTTGCGAGCCAGTTACAGGAGACGAACACGCGTCTGGCCCAGGCGCAGGAAGAAGCGGCAAAAACCAAACAGGCCGAGCGCGAAGTGCGGGACCAGCTGGTCAAGGCGCAGGATTCGTTAGGCAAACTCGAATCGAGCAAGAGTGACAGCAAAGCCCAGGCTGCTTTGCGCGATGAGATCGCGCAGTTGAAGAAGGCGCTCGCCTCCGCCGAAGCCGGTAAAACGTTCCGCCGAAAAAGAGAAGGACGCAGCCAACGCGCAGTTAGCCGATACCAGCAAGCAACTGGCGAGCGTGAAACTGGAACGCGATACCGCTATCGCCCAGCTCAAGGGATCAAAGGAAGCGCAGGATCATGTGCAGGTGCTCGTTGCGGAAAATGCCGACCTGAAACAGAGACTCGCCAATGCGGAAAAGACCGTGCGCGAAATCGGCGAAGACAAGCCGAAGAAGGAACAGGAAATGGCCGACGTGAAGAAGCAGCTTGAGCAATTGCGCCAGCAGCTCGCCGCCAGCCAGAAACAAAATCAGGATTTCGAGGTCACGATCGCGGATTTGCGTTCGGAACTGGATGAAGCAACCGGCGAACTCGAAAAGGCCAAGCTGACCGGCGCAAACGCCGACGAAACCGCGCGCCTAACGAAAGAGAACGAGATCCTGCGCGGCATCGTTATGCGCGAGCGCGAGGAGGAAGCGCGGCGCGATCAGGCCAAGAAATTGATGCTGGCCGAATTCGACAAACTGAAAGTGAAATCGGACACGCTCAACCAGCAGATTCAATTGCTCGCGCAGCCGGTGGCAAAACTCAGCCAGGAGGAATTGGCGCTGTTGCGGCAGCCGGTGGTCGCGATTTCGGACAACAATCCCACCGCGCTGAAGGCGAGTTTCGCCGTGGCCAAACGCACCGCTTCCGTGCCGGTCACTATCACCAATCCCGATGCGAAAAAAGCGGATGACGAAGCGCAGAACATGCCGCCCCTTCCGCCGCCGCCGGAGGAACCGGAGAAAGTTCCAGGACCAAATGTGGAAACAACTTTCCAGCCCGGTGTGCCGCGAGAGCTGATTCCGCTTGCGCGCGAGGCGAAGGAAAATTTCGACCGCGGAAAATATCGCGCGGCCGAGCGGCAGTACCACGAGATCCTGGACAAGAGCCCGAACAATCTTTATTCGCTTTCGAATCTTGGCGTTGTCCTGTTTCGCGTCGGCAAATTAAAAGCCGCGGAGCTGACGTTAAAGAAGGCGATCACGATTGCGCCAAAGGACGAATTTTCCCGGACTACACTCGGAATTGTCTATTATCGCCAGAGCAAATTTGATGACGCGCTGACCGAATTGACGAAAGCGCTCGCAATCAATCCGAAAAGCGCGACGGCGCACAATTACCTCGGCATTACCGCGAGCCAGAAAGGCTGGCAGGAAGCAGCGGAAAAAGAAATGCTCGCCGCGATCGAGGCGAATCCGGATTACGCGGACGCGCATTTTAATCTTGCTGTCGTTTACGCGACCTCACAGCCGCCATCGAAGGAACTGGCGAAACGGCATTACGCGAAAGCGACTTCACTTGGCGCCGATCCTGATCCAGCGCTGGAGAAATTGCTGCGCTAGGTTTTTGCAGGTAGGGACATTTCTCCGAAATGTCCCTTAAGAATTGCGGACGGCTCGGAGAGCCGTCCCTACCTGATAAGAGATCCCTCGACTTCGCGCGCCATGACAGGAATTTTCCGCGCGTGAAACCGTTTCTCACGGCGAACTGGCGTTATCTCGCGATGATGAATTTCGTCGTCGATCCGGCCATCCTCGCGCCGTTTGTTCCAGCTGGAACGGAACTCGATTTCTACGAGGGAGAAACGTTCCTCAGCGTTGTCGGCTTCCTTTTTCTCGACACGCGCGTGCTCGGCATTTCCGTTCCGCTGCATCGCGACTTCGAAGAAGTAAACCTGCGCTTCTACGTTAAACGCAAATCGATGGATGGCTGGAAGCGCGGCGTGGTTTTTATTCGCGAGCTTGTGCCACGGCGGGCCATCGCGACGATCGCGCGCGTTTTTTACGGCGAGCCCTATGCCGTCGTTCCAATGCGCCACTCCATCGTTGATAATGAGAGCGGCGTTTCAGTTCGTTACGAATGGCGGCGCGGCGCGAAGTGGGAGTCGCTCGCGATGAGCGCGCGCAGTGAGTTGACGGATGTCACGCTCGGCTCGCACGAAGAATTCATTACGGAACATTACTGGGGCTATACCGCTGGCCGAAACGTGACCAGCGAGTATCGCGTCGAACACCCGCGCTGGAAAATCTGGAAGGCGAGCGACGCGAGTTTCAACGCCGATGTTGCGAAGCTTTATGGGGATGAATTCCTCGCGCCGTTATCCGCGACAGCCGCGTCGCAGTTCATCGCCGAAGGTTCGCACGTCCAGGTCTGGCGCAAGGTTGACGATCCTGCTCTAATCGCGGCGATGACCGCCGACCATCGTTGATTCATGCGCGCTCTTCGCATTCTCGCTATAGCCTTCATCACTGCGATTGTCGGTGGCGTCCTCGGAATCGTTTGCGGCGATCCCATCACGCGCTGGTTTCACGTCTCCGAAATGGAAGGCGGGCGTGGCATGATGGTGATTTTCTTTTGCGCTCCGCTTGGGGCGATTATCGCTTGGTTTATCGGCCTGATCGTCGGCATCGTTGTTAAACGACCGGGATGGTCCGGTTATTTTCGCGCGCAGGGATTGTCCATTCTTATTGTGGCGGCGATCGCGGGAATCTTTACCGGCATCATTTATCTCGGGATCGACAAGCCGCCGAAAATTGACGGTAGAAAATTGACATTGGATTTCGAACTTCGCGTTCCCGCTTCTGTCAAAATTCCCGACGATCCCGATGGATACGCCGTGCGCGTGAGCCTCTATGAAAATGATCGCCAAAATCGTTACGGGTTCGTCGATTGGAACTCGATTGTGCGCGGCCAGGATCAAACCACAGTCCCCGGTCATGTCGATTTGATGACCCATAGCTCAAATCGATCCCTTCTCGCTTCCGTCGGAAACGAACCGACAGCATCACAATTCTTCGATGTTAAAATCCCATCGGTTCCGCGCAAACAGGATGAGCACTGGTCTGATTGGACGACGGCAGAAAAACGCGCCGATCTTACGCCCATTCCAGAAGCAGAAAAATTTTCGATCCGCTATCGCGTGCGCGAACTCGACCGGTAGCGCGCGGCGGCTCGCCGCGCCACGATTTCAGCGCGACAGCAACTGCCGCAAGACAAAGGGCAAAATCCCGCCGTGTTTGTAGTAGTCGATTTCGATTGGCGTATCGATGCGCAATTTCACCGGCACATAGCGCGTCTGATTGTCCTTCGTCAAAATCTCAAGCGTCAGACGCGCGCCCGGTTGAATCGCATCCGACAATCCGCCGATGGAAAACGTTTGCGAACCATCGAGGCCTAACGACTGCGCGGTCACGCCATCGAGAAATTGCAACGGCAGCACGCCCATGCCGACGAGATTGGAGCGATGAATGCGCTCGAAACTCGCCGCCACCACTGCTTTCACGCCTAACAAACGCGTTCCTTTCGCCGCCCAATCGCGCGAGGAACCGGTGCCGTACTCGTTTCCCGCCAGAATGATGAGCGGCACATTTTCTTTTTGATAGCGCATCGCCGCGTCGAAAATCGACATCTGCTCGCCGCTCGGATAATGCACGGTCACGCCGCCTTCTGTTCCCGGCACCATCAGGTTTTTGATACGCACGTTGGCGAAAGTTCCGCGCGTCATGACGAGATCGTTGCCGCGCCGCGAACCGTAACTGTTGAAGTCCTCCGGCTTGATCCCGCGCGACATCAGGTACTGACCGGCCGGTGAAGTTGGTTTGATCGCGCCGGCCGGCGAAATGTGATCGGTCGTCACGGAATCACCGAAAATTCCGAGCGGGCGCGCGTCCCGAATGTCGGTGATGTGCCCGACTTCCATCGAGAAATCCTTGAAGAATGGCGGTTCGTGAATGTAATCGCTCTTCTCGTCCCATTGATAAACTTCGCCAACGCTGGATGGGATTTCGTTCCACTTCGGGTTTTGATCGGCGAAGTCGCGATAGAGCCTGCGGAAAACTTCCGGCGTGAGCGCGGATTGCATGGCGTCACGAATTTCGCCTAACGAAGGCCAGAGATCGCGCAGGAAAGTTTCCTTGCCGTCTTTATCCTTGCCCAATGAATCGCGCGAAAGATCGAGATCGACGCGACCGGCCAGGGCAAAGGCAACAACCAGCGGCGGCGACATAAGAAAGTTCGCCTTAATGTTTTGGTGCACGCGCGCTTCGAAGTTGCGATTCCCGGAGAGAACCGAAGCCGCGACCAAATCGTAGTCGTTAATCGCTTTCTCGATCTTTGGATGAAGTGGTCCGGAGTTGCCGATACAAGTCGTGCAACCGTAACCGACAAGATTGAACCCGAGCGCGTCGAGATACTTTTGCAGTCCTGTCTTGGCGAGATAATCGGTGACGACACGCGATCCTGGGGCAAGCGAGGTTTTCACTGCCGGATCGACGCGCAATCCGCGCTCGACCGCTTTTTTCGCGAGCAGACCCGCGGCTAGCATCACACTTGGATTACTCGTGTTCGTGCAACTTGTGATCGCGGCGATCAAAACGGTGCCGTGTCCGATCTTGCTTTGGCCGTGATGAAACGGGTCGGCTGTTTCTTCTTTCAATTCCCGCGCCGTGTCCGGAGTCGGGCGATTCGAAACCATCTCCAGTTTGTTGCGCTCTTCCCCCGGCTCGATCCCTTCGTTCGGCTGGTCGGTGGAAGGCATTTCGCCATCGGTTGGGGGCGAACCGTTTAGTTGCACCGGATATTTCGCGCTCAGATCGCCATCACGTTTTCCGTAACCGCCATCCGTTACCGGTTTCTGAAGCAGCGTGCGAAATGCGTCGCCGAATTCCGGAAGATTGATTCGATCCTGCGGCCGCTTTGGCCCGGCAACGCCCGGTTTCACATCACCGAGATTCAGTTCAAGATCGACGCTGTAATCGATGTCGCCCTTACGCGGCATGCCGAACATCTTTTGCGCACGGAAATAATTTTCGAATGCGACGCATTGCTCGTCGGTGCGACCAGTCGCGCGCAAATAATTCACCGATTCGTGGTCGATCGGGAAAAATCCCATCGTCGCGCCGTACTCCGGCGACATGTTGCCGATAGTCGCGCGATCCGGCACCGGCAGCGACGCCGCGCCTTCACCATAAAACTCGACAAATTTGCCGACGACTTTTTGCGCGCGCAGCATTTGCGTGATGTGCAGAACGAGATCGGTCGCGGTGACACCTTCGCCGAGTTTTCCGGTCAAGTTGCACGCCCACGACTTCCGGCGTTAAAAAATAAACGGGCTGCCCGAGCATTCCTGCTTCCGCTTCGATTCCGCCGACGCCCCAGCCGACCACGCCGAGACCGTTGATCATCGTGGTGTGCGAATCGGTCCCGACGAGTGTGTCTGGATAGTAAAGGAACATAGACCTTTGGTCTGTGTGCCCAACGGGCATGTTGCCCGTTGCTGCTTCAGCGGGTTGCAAACCCGCTGGGCGCACGGGCTCAAAGCCCATGTTCCGGCTCAACACACCTTTGGCGAGATACTCCAGGTTCACCTGATGCACGATGCCGATCCCCGGCGGAATCAACTGGAACGTCTTGAACGCTTGTTGTCCCCACTTCAAAAATTGGTAGCGCTCGCGGTTGCGTTTGAATTCCATGTCGAGATTCAATCGCAAGGCTTGCGCGGAACCAAAAAAGTCGACCTGCACCGAGTGATCGACGACGAGATCCACCGGCACGAGCGGCTCAATAATTTTCGGATCGCCTTTTAGTCGTTGCACCGCGCTGCGCATCGCAGCCAGATCGACCACCAGCGGCACTCCTGTAAAATCCTGCAACACAATACGCGCGACCACGAACGGAATTTCTTCATTCGCCGGTTTCTTGGCATTCCATTTCGCCAGCGTTTCGACATCTTTGCGCTGAACTTTCTTGCCATCGCAATTTCGCAGCACCGACTCGAGCACGATACGAATGCTGACCGGCAATCGCGATATCTTGCCGAGGCCCTGCTTTTCCAATTCCGGTAACGAATGCAAAAATGCTTCGCGGCCGTTTCCCGCGTCAAACTTCTGCAGCGTTTTGAATTCGTCGTTCATGAGTTTCACACTACGGCCACAACGGAAGCAAATGACACGACGCCCATCTTTGTGCTCCGTTGTCTCCTTCTGGTGTGATCATTTCAGCTCCGCCAATTTCGCTTTCACCTTATCGAAATTCGGTAACGCGCGCGCGTCGTCATCGCACTCGGCGTATTGAATGATGCCGTTGCGATCGACGATGAAGACGGCACGCTTCGGCACGCCGCCCATTCCGAGATTGAGCTGCGGCAGAAATGAATCGTAAGCGACGTCGTAGGCTTTTGCGACTCGGTGCTCGTAATCGCTCAAGAGCGGCACCTTGATTTTCTCCTTCTGCGCCCACGCTTCCTGCGCGAACGGATTGTCGCCGCTGATCCCGTAAACCGTCGCGTTCAGACTGCTGTAGGCGGACAAGTCCATGGTCACGCCACACATTTCCGTGGTGCAGGTGCCGGTGAACGCCATCGGGAAAAATAACAGCAGCGTATTTTTCTTGCCGAAATTGTCGCTCAATTTCATCTGCTTCGGCCCATCAGCGGCTTTGCTGGGAAGAGTGAAGTCTGGTGCTTTTGTGCCGACTGCGAGTGACATAAAATTTCAATTCTAAATTCTGAGCGACAGTTCAGTATAGAAATTGGCCGCGCATGGTCAAAAGCTTTGCGACACGATAGCGTAATCGCACGATGGAACTGCTCTGGTGGTCGATCGCAATTCTGCTCATGGCGGCGGGACTCATTGGAACAGTTCTGCCCGTATTTCCCGGGACAACGATCATCCTTTTTGCGGCCGTCCTCCATCGCATCATGCTTGGTCCGGCGAAAAGCATCGGCTGGATGGCAATCGCGGTGCTCGTCCTCCTCACACTCGTTTCTTACGCACTCGATTTTGCCGGCGGTTACTGGGGCGCGCGAAGATTCGGCGCGAGCAGGTGGGGCATGTTGGGGGCGACCGTCGGCGCGATCATCGGGATTTTCTTTGGCGTTATCGGTTTGTTCGTCGGTCCGGTTATCGGCGCGGTCGCGGGTGAGTTCATTGCCGGAAAGAAAATGATCGCCGCCGGGAAAGCGGGCTGGGGGAGTTTGCTGGGAACTCTTGGCGGCATGGTCGGGAAACTGCTCATTGCGCTCGCGAATGATCGTTCGTCTTCCTCATGGCCGCGCCATCGCCGATCTGAAACGGGCGTGGCAAAAAACAGAAGGCATGTCAGTTAATCAGCGCGATGAGTGCAAGATCGATAGCAGCAGTGCCGAAGAGCGATCTGCGCGTCGGCATCTGATCGAGCGCGCTGGAATCTATCGCGCGATCTTTGCGCGGAGCGCTCTGCGCGGATTACTGGAATCCTATCCATGCTTGCCGCGATCGGAATCTATGTGAACGACGAAACGAAATTCACCATCGGCCGCGCAATTCGCGCGCGGGAATTCGCGATGATCTGGATTGTGACGTTGCTTGTTTCGTTGATTGCGCCTTCTGTTTTCTCTCGCGCGAGAAGCCGCACGCGCGGACGTCCGTTTTGTTTCTCCCGGAATTAAACTCGCGCTCAGATCGGTCAATGCCTTGTCCGATCATTCCGCTCGCGTTCACCGGGTGGTTTTTCACGACCGGATTTTTTGGCGGTCAGGAGCTGGACTTGGTCGTCGTCTGGATTGCATTTTACGGTTTGAGCTTCTTTCCACTCAGCTCTTCGCTCCGCGATGCTCGTCCTGCTCGGCTGGGCTTTTCTCCTCTCCGGTCTGGCGGTGCCCGCATGACCACTACGTCGAGAATCCTACGATAATCTCCCGACGTGCCCATGGGCATTGCTTTCGGCGGGTATCATCTGATTTATGCAATCTGCGTCTGAATTGGCGGCCGCGCGCACCCGGCCGATCAATTCGCCCCGGAATGAACAATGTTCGATTTCGAGAAGCTCGACAAAATCATCCACGAAAAGTGGCGGCTCGCTATCATGGCCTTGCTCGCTTCACGACGGAGCTGGACCTTCCAGGAACTGAAAGCGGAATTGAAAATGAGCGACGGCAATCTGATCACGCACATGCGCACGTTGCACAAGCAGGGCCTGGTGTCTGTGACGAAGGAAATGCGCGGCCGGCCGCAAACCAGTTACGCGCTGACCGCAAAAGGGCGCAGAGCATTTCGCGACCATATCGAGGCATTGCAGCAAATCGTAAAGCAATGGAAAAAGAAATGATTTTTCTGATGAGTTACTTTGTGCCACAAAGTTAACGGGTTATCGATTATGAAAGTCGTTCTCGCGGAACATTTCGGTATATGCTTCGGAGTGCGCGACGCCATCGCGCAGGCGGAACGAATCGGCACCAAAGGGGACTCTGACCATTTTGGGGGAACTGGTGCACAATCCGATCGTGCGTGAACGAATGCACGCACAAGGAATTCGCGAAGCCGCGTTCGGTCACGCACTTCCGCAATCGGCGCGCGTGATGATTACCGCTCACGGTGCGTCAGACGCGAGACGCGCGGAGTTGCGCGCCGCCGGATTTTTGGTCGCGGACGCCACTTGTCCGCTCGTGCACCATGCACACGATGCCCTCAAGCGTCTTGTCGCGGCGGGATTCTTTCCCGTTGTCATTGGTAAAGCTGGCCACATCGAAGTTGAGGGACTGATCGGAGATTTTCCTGACGCAATCGTCCTGAGTTCCAAGGAAGATGTTCGCCGGCTGCCACGCTCCCAGCGCTACGGAATTATTTCGCAAACGACGCAGCCGATCGAATTCGTCAGGCAAGTCGTTGACTGTATTCGTCAGAGCCATCCTGATAGCGATGTTCGTTTCGTCGATACCGTTTGTAAGCCCACGAAAGACCGACAGTCTGCGCTACGAAAACTCCTCGCGGTTGCGGACGCGATTGTTGTCGTTGGCAGCCGCACCAGCAACAACACGCATCAATTAGTCGCCACTTGTCGCGCGGCGAACAAAATCGTTTTTCATATCGAGCGGGCAGAAGAATTGCGCCCGGAATGGTTTTCCGGGACCGAAATTATCGGGCTCACTGCCGGGACATCCACGCTCCCCGAAACCGTTGCCGCGGTCCACGCCCGGCTGCTCCAGATCGCCGGCGAAAGATCATGATTAAGGATCTGCCAATCCTTTTGCGCGGCGACGTTGAGAAGATCGCGCTTTGGTTGCGCCAGCCGCACTTCCGATCGCTCCTCGGCTACTGCGCAATCATTCTTTTCGGCACATCCATTTACGGTTTCACGGTCGGGATCTGGCGCGCACCGCTGCAATCGTTTTACACTGCAATCAAGTTCCCGCTCCTGATTTTTCTCACATGCGCCTGTAACGCCGCGGTCAACGGCATGCTTGCCCAGCTTCTCGGTTCGGGTCTCTCATTCAAGCAAACCTCGCTTGCCATCCTGATGAGTTTTGCGATCGCGGCCATCATTCTCGCCGGGTTCAGTCCGATCACGCTTTTTGTTTGGTGCAACGCGCCGTCGCTGCAGTCGACGAATGCGATTCTCGGTCACAGCGTGATGCTACTGACACACGTCGGTGTGATTGCGTTTGCCGGCATCATCGCGAACCGGCGTCTTCTCGATTTGCTGCGAAAAATTTGCGGGCGCGATGCGACTGCACGCACCGTTTTGTTGAGCTGGCTGGCCGGCAACCTTTTTCTCGGTGCACAGCTCGCATGGAATCTTCGTCCGTTTGTCGGATCGCCCGGTCTCGCGGTGCAATTTCTCCGCGACGATCCACTGCGCGGGAATTTCTACGAAGCGGTCTGGCATGCTCTGCAACACGTCTTTTTCTGAACAACAACAACCAACCAACAACAAATGAATCCACCACCTATTCCAAATCCATCTCCAAAAATTCCGGGACGCTTCGCGTTCGAACCTATGCCGGACGGCGGATCGCCAGTCGGAATCATTGAAGCGCTCTTGAAATATCCTGGACGCATCATCCACGAATTGCAGCACAACTGGCGCCCCGCGCTAAGTACGTGGCTGTTGGCCCTCGCGCTCATCGGCATGTCCATCTATGGGCTGGTTGTCGGAAGTTTCTCTGGCGGATCGCAAATGTGGATCGCGCCCGCGAAACTTGCGCTCGGAACACTCCTTTCAACGCTGATCTGTCTGCCGAGCCTTTACATTTTTACCTGTCTCAGCGGAATCGATGTCCGTTTGTGTACAGTCAGCGGCGTCCTCTTTGCCGCAATCTGTCTTGGCGCGTTGCTGCTCATAGGATTCGCGCCAGTCGCGTGGATATTTTCCCAATCGACTGACTCGGTCGCGTTCATGGGAGCATTGCATCTCATTCTTTGGGCGATCGGGATTAGTTTTGGTTTGCGATTAATCGATACCATGAGTCAGTTGTTGAGCGGTTCGGCACGGCACCATTTGAAATTGTGGGCCCTTATTTTCGTCGTCGTCTGTCTGCAAATGATGACGACGCTGCGACCGATCATCGGGACGGCGAGGCATTTTCTTCCGGGTGAAAAGAAATTTTTCCTAGCCCATTGGTTTGAGACGATCGCCGGTGTCGGCGACTCCAAAACGAAGTGATTCAGCTTGCGATCACGCGCGGAAGTCTTTCCTTCGGTCCGAACAATGCTAAAGTCATCCTCGATGGCAGATGATCGCTGGTGAGTCGTTAGGCTCGCTGGAGGAAAGTCCGAACACCATACGGCAGCATGCCGCGTAGAACACGCGGGCGTCGCGGTTGAAAAATCGCGGCGACGGAAAGTGTCACAGAAAAAAGACCGCCGGTTCTTTGAGAAGGTAGAGTAAGCTTCCAGCTTGCTTCTTCTTGTTCCCGGCAAGGGTGAAAAGGCGAGGTAAAAGCTCACCGCGCGCGAAGTAATTTGCGCGGCACGAAAAACCCCATGCGGTGCAAGACAAAACAGAGGTAGGACAGCCGGTCCGTCGATCCTCGGGTATCGTCGCATCACGCTGGATTTGTAGCGGCGGTCTCTGACCGTCGCATATTT
This sequence comes from uncultured Verrucomicrobiae bacterium, assembly GCA_963737195.1. Lineage (GTDB taxonomy): Bacteria > Verrucomicrobiota > Verrucomicrobiia > Chthoniobacterales > UBA10450 > JBBQFI01. The sequence continues at coordinate 122,219 of CAVTRW010000013.1, read as the reverse complement.
TCAGCGGGCGTTCGCTACGGCGAATGAGATAAATGATCATCGCTCCGAAGAAATTCGGAGAACAGAATTCGGCTTACCGCCATCAAATATGAAGGGCGTTTTCGGAAACGAAGGCGCCCTTCGCTTTTTTCTGATTCGCCTGGGTAGCGCACGCGTCTCGCGTGTTGGTCGCGGCGTTTCGCCGCGACGGACTTTGTCTTATCGCCACGCCAGTTTCACGCGACTCCATGCCAAAGAAAGTTCGCGAACGCGAGACGCCTTCGCCAACACGCGAGACGCGTGCGCTACCCAAGGCAATCGTCCAGGCACGCCAGGAATTGCGAAACGGTCTCCTCGGTCTCGTCGCCCATATTGGAAAGGCGGAAAGTTTTCCCTTTAAGTTTGCCGTAGCCGGCATCGATGACGAGATGATGTTTCTCGCGCAGATCTTTCGCCAGCTTCAGGACATCGATGCCGCGATTGTTTTTTACGCAGGTGAGAGTTTTGGAGCGGAAATTCTCTTCGGCGAAAAAATCGAATCCGCGCTCACGCACCCAATCGTGCACAAGCGCGTTGGTGCGGCCGTGTCGTTCGTAACGATTCGTTAGGCCCTCGTCGAAAATTTCGTCCAGCTTGGATTGCAAAGCGAAGATGTGGCCGATGCTCGGCGTGCTCGGCGTCATCCATTCGGCCTGCTGTTTCTTGAATTCGAGGAAATCGAAATAGTAGCCGCGATCTTTTTGTTTTTCGGCGCGGGCAAATGCTTTTTCGGAAACGCCGAACAACGAAAAGCCCGGCGGCAGCGCGAGCGCTTTTTGTGAGCCGGTCAGCATGACGTCGATGCCGAGCGCGTCCATGTCGATCTTCATCGCGGAAAAAGATGAAACGGTGTCGACGATGAGCGCGACATCCGGATATTTCGCGAGCGTGCAGCAGATTTCCGGCAACGGATTCATGACGCCGGTCGACGTTTCGTTGTGAATCAACGTGACGGTGTCGAATTTTCCGGTCGCAAGTTTCGCATCAACATCTTTATGATCGATGTGCCTGCCCCAGTCGACCTGGAGCGGCTCGGCGTTCTTGCCGCAACGTCTGGCGACATCGAGCCATTTGTCGGAAAACGCGCCGCACATGCAACAGAGCACGCCGCGATCGACCAGATTGCGGATGGATGCTTCCATCACGCCCCACGCCGACGAGGTAGAAAGTAAAACCGGCTGCTTTGTTCCGAACAATGTCTGCAGCTTTGGATGAATCTCGCGGTAGAGATTTTTGAAAGCCTCGCCGCGATGCCCAATCATGGGACGCGCAAAGGCGGCGAGCGTTTTCTCCGAAACTTCGACCGGGCCGGGAATGAAGAGTTTATCGTGCGGAATCACAGACAGATTTTAGTCGGCGAAATCGAAATGCGCCAACGCGAGCCGGTCGCAGAATTGGTGCCTAACAAATAAAGCTGATGTCACCGCTGCGTTCGACGCGCGCGATTTTGATGTTGTCGATTCGTTCGGTATGCGCGCTGAGGCGCAAATCTTCTTCGAGGTCGTGCTTGGAAATGTGGTTGCGTCTCATGGCTCCAATGATGAGGTCGCCATCCTCAACGATCCGTTCCGGCTGGCCCTTGATGATAATTCCGAACCAGTGCGAGTGATAGGCAATGAGGGCGAGCAGGCGGTGTAATAACACCAGCACCAATCCTCCGCCGAGCGTGCCGAAGAACGCGGCGCTGCCGTTGATCGCGCGCGAAAGGACCGACGCGAGAATGACGAGGAGGACGGCATCGAATGGGGTCTTGCGCGCGAGCGAACGTTTATGACCAAGCCGGACCATCAGCATTGTGGCGACGAAGACAATAACACCGCGCAATGAGATTTGCAGAAACGTGAGGTCTTTCGGTTCGATGCCGAGACCGAGTGTTGGCGCGATATAATCATAGAAGGCATTCATGGTGAAATTCTATCGCCGGAAAAATGAAAGCCGAGCGTATTAAGGCTCACAATGCGTCGATAAATCCGGCAACCGCATGAAATGCGTTTAAGAAGTTGAAACGGGAATGGGCCCGTCAGGACTAACGAATGGAGGAATAATTTATGGCTCGAGGCAGCAAAAAGAAATATACCGGCAAACAAAAGCGCAAAGCGGAACACATCGAGGAAGGCTACGAGAAGCGCGGCGTCGGCAAAAAGGAAGCAAAACGCCGTGCGTGGGCGACCGTGAACAAATCGGACAAGGGCGGTAAAAAGAGCGGGAGCGGCCGGGGCAAAAAGCAAAACAAAGGACCGTCGCGCAAGGGCGGAAAGAAAGGCGGCCGGAAGTAGGAACGAGTTTTGAATCGCCTAACGAGACAAAGACGAATGCCGCGCGCGCTCGTTTCCTCTCCCTGAGGGAGAGGATTAAGGTGAGGGTAAAAGACCGCGCATCTGGAAAGCGCACTCTTTCGCAGTTGATGGTCGAATTGCGGGTTCCGTAGTTGGTCGGTCCATTGCTCTCTTCATTCATGCGCTCAAAGAGTTCCGACTTGCACGGCAGCGCCCCGGATAAATCCGAAATCGCGCTCCTGATTATCGATGTCATCAACGATCTCGATTTTCCGGAAGCGAATCAATTGATGCGCTACGCGCCGGCGATGGCGCGCAAAATCGCGAAACTGAAAGAACGCGCGAAGTGCGCCGGTGTGCCGGCCATCTACGTGAACGATAACTTCGGCCGCTGGCAGTCCGATTTCCGCAAGCTAGTGGAACATTGTCGACAGGGAAAAGCGCGGCAGATCGTCGATCTTCTGCGACCGGACGAAGACGATTATTTCGTGCTCAAGCCGAAGCATTCCGGCTTTTTCTCTTCGACGCTGGAAACACTGCTGCGTTATCTCGGTGCGCGTACGCTTGTCCTCACCGGCATCGCTGGAAATTACTGCGTGCTGTTCACGGCGAATGACGCCTACATGCGCGATTATGAACTGATCATTCCGCGCGACTGCACCGTTTCCAATACGAAACGCGAAAACGATCAGGCCCTCGCGTTGATGAAAAATTATCTCAAAGCCGATACGCGCGCGTCGGCGAAAATCCGGCTGCGCAAAACGAGAAGGAAACGCGCAGCCTAACGAGTCTTGCCGCGGCCGGTCTTTGTCTGGAGCTCGTCGATTTTCTTCGACGCTTCCGCTTTGGTAAGTTTTTCGTTGAATTCCTCGCCTGCTTCGCGACAAAGCGTTTGCAGGTAGGACCGCTGCGGACCGGTCATCGGTTCCTGGCCGGTGGCCCATTCTTCCGGCGGCTTCTCCGGATTCTGCATCGCGGGAGTCGGCGTGGGCGTGCTTTCCGGCTCTTCTTTCTTCTGTGCCATCACAAAGCGAATCGTCGCTGCGCGAATGCGCGGACTTATGGGGCGAACCAATGCCGCCCCGTGTTTCGATTTAGAGGTATGGAAAGCATAGGAGACCTGGTCAACGAACAGAAATGGCTCAAGCCAGTTGAAACGGCGCTGGATGCGACCGCGGAGGTCACGCTCAATCAAAAAAATCCGGTTGCGCAAAAAGTGCGGAATTTTTTGCATGGAACATGGCTCGGTCATCCTTTGCATCCGGTCATAACCGATGTGCCGCTTGGCGCGTGGACGGTGTCGACCGCGTTCGATCTTTACGAACTTTCGACCGGCGATGAAACGTTCTCTGAGGGAGCAGACGCAGCGGTGGGGATTGGACTGATCGGCGCCGGCGCGGCGGCGGTCGCGGGCTTAAACGATTGGCAATTTACAAACGACAAACCAAAACGAGTCGGTGCGCTGCACGCGATTCTGAATATCAGTGCGACGCTTTGTTACCTGGGAAGCTGGTGGCAGCGGCGTAATGGCCAGCGCCAGCAAGGGATTTTTGCCGGGCTCGCCGGATTCATGTTAACGGCAGCGGGCGCTTATCTCGGCGGCCATCTCGTCTTCAAGGAAAAGATTGGGGTCAATCACGCGCCGCAGGAATTGCCCGCGAAATTCACGCCGGTGATGAATGAAAAAGAACTGCCCGAAGGGAAATTGGTAAAAGCGAAAGCCGACAACATCCCGATCGTGATCGTTCGAAAAGGTGGTCGCATTCTGGCCCTGGCGGAGAAGTGCGCGCATCTCGGCGGTCCATTATCCGAAGGACAGCTGGAAGGGATGTGTGTGCGATGTCCGTGGCACGGGTCGCTCTTTTCGCTGGAAGACGGCACCGCCATCGAAGGCCCGACGGCCTTTCCAGAACCCTCTTTCGAAACGAGGGTGCGCGCCGGCAAAATCGAAGTGCGCCAGCGCCGATTCGCCTAACGAGTAATGGACTACAGCCGAATCGCGGGTGGGCGCTTGCGCAACAAAGTTTCGCGTGGCATAAGAGCAACCCGCGCCGGATGATCCCCGGTGCCTGTGTAATTATGCCGACAGTTCCACCACCTTCACGCGACGCGACGGTTGATCCCGTTCTCTTCTGGTTCCGCTACAAGACGGAGCTCCTGGCCGGGCTCCTCATCCTTATCCTCGCGGCAGTTGGTTTCATCGGGTATCGGCTCTACGTCGATCATCGCGACTCTGCGGCGGCCGAAGCATTGGCTGCGGCCCATGCGATTCCGGAATACCAGCGCGTTATCGAGCAATATCCCGGAACACCGGCGAGCGCTTCCGCCTATTTGTTGCTGGCGCAAAAGCAGCGCGAGGCAAAAAATTTCAGCGAAGCCAACACGACATTGCAGGCATTCATCGACAAATTCCCGCAACACGAGCTTGTTTCAACCGCGCACCTCTCGATGGCAGCAAATCTCGAGTCGATGGGAAAAAATGATGAGGCGCTCTCGGTGCTCCAGCGGTTGACCTCGACGGATCCGAAAAATTTTGTCGTGCCGATGGCGCTATTATCGGAGGTCTACTTGCTTAAGGCGAAAGGGAAAACCACCGAGGCGCGGCAGTTGTGTGAAAAATTTCTCACCGAATATCGTGAAAGTCCTCTGGCCCAGGAAGCACAGCGGCAATTGCGCTTGTTGAAACCGCCCGAGCAAGCGAAGCCTATCGTGCTGCCGCCAATTGCGCCTGGGCCAATGGCAAATCCCGGGGTTTCGCCTCCGTCCGGGGAAGCGAACCCTGCGGCCCCTCCGGCAACTGCGCCGGCGCCGGTAGCCATTCCAAGTGCTTCGCCCGCGCCTTCTACTGCGCTGCCGCCAAACCCGGCACCGAAGAAGCCTTGATGTGGTGGCGGGCGGGTCGCCCGCATAATTTGAGTTTGCGGCTGACACAGCCGCCGCTACACCGCGAGGAATCCCCGACGTCGATCGGAGAAATTAACGCTTCGAGAACTGGAAGCGTTTACGCGCGCCGGGTTGCCCCGATTTCTTGCGCTCTTTCATGCGCGGGTCGCGCATGAGTAATCCTTCCGCTTTCAGTGTGCCGCGCAAATCGCCGTTCACTTGCAGAAGTGCGCGCGCGATCGCGAGTCGAACCGCCCCGGCCTGCCCGGTCGGTCCGCCCCCGGTTGCGTTGATGGAAAGATCGTAGGCGTTCGCCATTTTCACGGCCTGCAAAGGCTGAAGCACGGTGTTTTGCAGCGGCGTTGTCGGAAAATAATCTTCGAAGCTGCGGCCGTTGATGTCGATCTTGCCGCTCCCGGCGGTCATACGAATGCGAGCGACCGATGTTTTGCGACGACCGGTGGCGATAAATTCTTCAGCTTGTGCCATTGGATGATTCGTTAGGCTACGGCAGGGACACCGACGCCGGCTGTTGCGCGGAATGCGGATGCAAGTCGCCGCGGTAGACTTTTAATTTGCGATAGATCGAGCGCCCGAGCCGATTGTGCGGAATCATTCCGCGCACCGCGCGTTCGACGATTAGCTCCGGGTGACGCAAACGTCGCGAGCGCGCCGTCTCTGTTTTGTGGCCACCCACGTAGCCGGAAAAACTCATGTAGCTTTTCTGCTCTTCTTTTTTCCCGGTGAGCCGGACCCGATCGGCGTTGATTACGATAACGAAATCGCCGGTGTCGACGTGCGGCGTGAAGATGGATTTTTCCTTGCCGCGCAAAAGATTCGCCGCCTTGACCGCGACGCGGCCGAGAACCTGATCCTTGGCGTCAATGATCCACCACTTGCGTGGAACTTCGTTGGCTTTAGCAGAAAAAGTTTTCATCCAGAGGAGGAAGGGCACCGAAGCTACGGGTGCCGGAGAAAATGTCAACCTCCTGAGCGGTTGTTTTTGCGACACCATTCGGAGCGGAAAGCCTAACCGCATTGGTACTTTACCTGCTCGTAAAAGCCATAATGCGCGAGCTGCTTTCCGTTCTCGCCCTTGCGTTTATCGTCTCGACGGTTCGCGCCGGAACTGGTTCTGGTGGGGTCTCCGCGAGCGCCGTGATTCGAGAAATGAATCTCGCGCGGACCAATCCTCCGGCTTACGCGGCGCACATCGAAGCGATGCGTGCAAGTTTTCACGGCAACGTGCGCGTTCTTTCGGGAAGGACAATGGTGCGGACGAAAGAAGGCGTTCATGCGCTCGATGATGCGATCCGATTTCTGAATCGCATTCGGCCGCTAGCGCCACTGGCGCTCTCATCTGGCATGTGCCGAGCCGCCGCCGATCATTGCGTGGAACAAGCGGACGGCCGCATGGGTCACGGTGATGTCGCGGGTCGCATGAATCGCTACGGCAGATGGGGTGTGATTTGGGGTGAAAATCTTTCCTACGGACATTCGAGCGCGCGCGACATCGTGCTCGCATTAATCATCGATGACGGATTGCCCGGAAGAAAACATCGCAAGAACATTTTCAATCCGGCATTTAATGTAGCCGGCGCCGCTTATGGCGCGCACGCGCGTTATCGCAGTGTATGCAGCATCGAGTTTGCCGGCGCTTTCGCGGAGTTCAAGCGATCGCCGCGCGAAACGCTCGTCGCACGTAATCCGTAGATTTTCGAGGCGGGCGCGTCGGCCGCATGATTTCGTGCGGCCGACACGGCCGCCTCTACAACCGAATTGCAGACTGGCGATTTCGTTTCGCTCGCGTACATGTTTCGGCTTCCGATGGCCGAACAAACAAGAACAGCGAAAACCGCGATCACACCCCGGCGTGACGAAGATTTTCCGGAATGGTATCAGCAAGTCATCCGCGCAGCAGAGCTGGCCGAGCCTTCTGATGTGCGTGGCTGCATGGTCATTCGCCCGTGGGGTTACGGCATCTGGGAAAACATGCAGCGTCAGCTCGACGCGATGTTCAAGGCCACCGGCCACAAGAACGCCTACTTCCCGCTCTTCATCCCGTTGAGTTACTTCGCCAAAGAAGCCGAGCACGTCGAAGGCTTCGCCAAGGAATGTGCTGTCGTTACGCACAGTCGGCTTGAAGTAGGTCCGGATGGAAAGATGAAACCGGCCAGTCCATTGACTGAGCCATTAGTCGTTAGGCCAACTTCGGAGACAATTATCGGAGCGAGTTACGCGAAGTGGGTGCAATCCTACCGCGATCTGCCTATTCTCATTAACCAATGGGCCAATGTTGTGCGCTGGGAAATGCGGCCGCGCATTTTTTTGCGCACAACCGAGTTCCTTTGGCAGGAAGGTCATACCGTTCACGAAACCGAAGCCGAAGCGCGCGAAGAAACAAAGCGCATGCTGGATGTATACGAAACATTTGTGCGCGATCATCTCGCCATTCCGGTGTACAGCGGAGAAAAATCCGAAAGCGAGCGTTTCCCCGGGGCAGTGCAGACCCTGTCGATTGAAGCGATGGTGCAGGACCGGAAAGCGATCCAGGCCGGCACGTCGCATTTTCTCGGGCAAAACTTCGCGCGCGCGAGTGGCATTCAATTTCAAACGCGCGATGGCAAACAGGAATTCGGCTGGACCACAAGCTGGGGCGCGAGCACGCGGCTTGTCGGCACAATCATCATGACGCATAGCGATGACGATGGCCTTGTGTTGCCACCGCGCATTGCTCCTACGCAGATTGTCATCATTCCGATCACGCCAAAAGAAGAGACGCGGGCCGCTGTTTTGGAAGCCGCCGACAAACTCGCCGCGCAGTTGCGCGATGTGAAATATCATGATGCCCCCGTCGAAGTTGAAATCGATCGCCGCGATCTTGGCGGCGGCGTGAAGAACTGGGAGTGGATCAAGAAAGGTGTGCCGCTGCGTGTTGAACTTGGTCCACGAGACCTTGAGTCAGGCAATGTGGCAGTAAGTCGACGTGACCAACCCGTGAAGAGCAAGGAAGTTATACCTGTCGCCGAACTCGTTAGGCGCGCGGGCGAGCTACTCGATTCGATTCAGCAAAACTTGCTAGAGCGCGCGACGAAGTTTCGCGATACCCATACGCGCGTGATTACTTCCAAGGACGAGTTCTACGAATTCTTTACGCCCAAAAATTCCGACAAACCCGAGATCCACGGCGGTTTTGCCCTTGCCCACTGGGACGGATCGCGCGAAGTCGAAGAACAAGTGAAGAGCGACCTCAAGGTAACGATTCGCGTTATACCTTTCGGCGAATCAGAGAGCGGGCAATGTATCTTCACCGGACAACAAAGCGCGCGTCGCGTCGTCTGGGCGAAGTCGTATTGATTCTCCCAGGCTTCCAGTCTTGCTAGTGCGCGGAAAACCTGCTGCAATCGGGGCATGCAACGAACCCTCAGGATATCGCTGTTGTGTTTAGCGCTAGTTATCGCAACACTTGCGCCCTCGACCGCTCTTTTGGCTGCAGACTTTTCGGCAATCTGGGATGGCGGCAATGGCACTTGGGACGACCCATTGCATTGGAGTACGAATCCCAATTATCCAGATAATAACAACGGCGTTTCCTACGATGCCACCATCAATCACGGCACCGTTACGCTCGATCGTAACATCACGATCCAGAGTCTCTTTCTCAGCGGTTTTTCCGCCACAACTCTCAGCGGTGCGTTCTCTTTAACCCTCAATGAAGGCGCGACTGTTACTAATGCGAATATCGAGTCAGGCACGATCAATCTGACGACGGATTCAACCTCAACACTTGCTAGTCTTGGCCTCCGCGGCACGATCAATAACTCCGGGACAATGGACCAGAGCGGGCAGATCGTGGGCGACGGGACAATCAATAATCTTTCCGGCGCGACTTGGATAATGCAGCAAGGGTCGGGGATGAATCCTCCCGCCGGTATGCTAACCCCGCCGTCAGCGGGAGTATTTAATAACGCCGGAAGCTTGGTGTTCACCGGAACTGGTATTCCTGTCTTCAGCGCTTTTAGGACTGACTTTCACAATACGGGGAACATTACACTTGGCGGGACGGCGAACGTATCCATCGAAAGAGGAGCTGGGAATGGCAGTTTCGCTCTGGGGCCACAAACGCAGCTAGGTTTCGGGAGCTTCACCCTTGAATCCGGTAGTGTGATCGCTGGCGCTGGCATCACGACAATTGGTGGAGGGACACTGGACATTGCCGGCGATGTTACCATCAATGCTAATCTCGTTAATCAGGGAACATTGTCGACGCGGGCGGGGGCGAAGTTGACGCTAAATGGATCGATCGACCAGCTGCCTTCTCTATATACCCGCACCGGGATCATGCGGCTCAACGATGGCACGATAGCCAGTTCGCAGCTGCTCAGCTTTCATAATGGCGTTTTAGCTGGGTGGGGGACAATAAATGCGAATATGAAATTGTCCGACACGGTAGCCCTGGCTCTTCAACTCGCGGGCACAATGACGGGCAACGTGAGGAACCACTACGATTCCTTCAACATAAATGGGTCTACGACCTTGGGGGGCGATCTCGCTCCTGCGTTCGCCAAGAATTTTGAAAACTCGATAACGGGCTCCGACGCTTTTACTATTCTTACCAGCAGCGGGGGATTCTCCGGCTCATTCGGTAATGCGCCTAACGGCTCTCGAGTCGATACCGCAGATTATGTCGGAACCTTCGCGGTGAACTACGGAGCCAACAGCGTAACTCTGAGGGACTTTGTCCCAAGCACGCGCTGGCTTGGAGGGAACGGGAATTGGACCGATGGAACGAAGTGGCTGAGCAATCCGCTTTATCCTAATGACACCGATTCGACGCACTACAGCGTGCTTATTCGGAGCGGTGATTTCGTAGCTCTTAATGCGGACATCACGATTTCGCGCTTCTTCCTGACCGGCGGTTTTCTTGGTGGCGGTGGTGGTAACACACTTACCGTTACTAACAATTTTGTGTGGATCGGAGGCGGGTTATCAGGGTTTCCCGCCGGGAATGTGCTCAACTTAACCGCAGGCTCGACATCGCGAATTTCAACCACCGTCTACACATTTCTGAATCTGGGCTCATGCACGATCAATAACGGAGGTAACCTGACTCAGAATACGATAATTCAAGGGCCCGGCACAATTAACAATCTGGCCGGAGCAACGTGGAATGTAATGGGGACAAGTGAATTCATTGATAACCTCACCTTCTCTAACTCTGGAACACTAAACATTCGCCGGGGGGCTGTAGTTTATTTCATCGGTAATTTCATACAGTCCGCTAGTAGTGCCATCACCCGACTTAATGGTGGTAGGCTTACTAGCAGTCACACCTCCATGACTTTTCAAGCAGGCATTCTGGGTGGGACTGGCACAATTGGCACGAACACGTTCAATACGAGCATTAACAATAATGCAACCATCTCACCTGGGGGCACCGACCGCGGTCTGTCAGCCTCGGCAGGAACGTTGGTCATCGATAGCAATCTTTCATTGCTGAATAATTCCAAGCTTCTCATGGAGATCGGGGGTGCTGCGCAGGGGCAGGAGTATGATTACATTTCCGTCGATGGCAGCGGAATAATTGGCGGCACGCTGGAGTTACACGTGATCAATGGGTTCGAGTCGCAGATGACCCCATCTCAGACCTTTGTCTTGCTTACCAGCCATACGGCTCTCACCGGCACATTTAATAATGTCGCCAACGGCGCACGCCTAACAACCGCCGATGGTCTTGCTTCTTTTCAAGTGAACTATGGACCGGGCAGTTCTTACGGGGCGAACAACCTGGTCTTGAGCGATCCACAGCTCGTAACGGCGCGCCGATGACTTAAAAACCTCCTCGGCGGCGCAGCTGCGCTCGCGCTATTTCGCGTCCACGACCGGTAAAGTTTCCGATTTCTCATCGCTGCCATTGACGGCACGAGACGCGCTTGTTTATTCCACGCGTGCAGCGTGAATTGAAACTTTATAGCCGGGAATGGTGCTCGTGGTGTATCGATGCGAAGGATTATCTGACCGAGCGCGGCTTTAAGTTTTCCATCATCGATGTCGGGCAGGATCGGCAGGCATATGCTGAAATGAAAGAGTTATCCGATCAGGGCTACGTTCCGACGCTGGTGGCGGGCGATGAAGTGCTGGCGAATTTTGATACGGATCAGTTGGAAAAGTTTCCTCCGCCAGCACCAGATCGAGCCGTAATGCTTTTCGGTCTTCTCATGACGCTGGGCGTGTTCGTGCTCAGCATTGCTCTGCGCAGTTACCAGACTTCGTTCGCGCAGAAGGCCGGCGCGCTCGGGATTCTGATCGCGTCGTTTCTTGCCGTTTACTTCATCTCCGGAAGCTTTATCTGGGGAACAATCGGCGCGCTCAGTTGGTTGTTTTTGCCTTGGTTGGAAATTCTCACGCGCATTCGCGCTTTGCGTTTGCCGAAAGAGAAACGTCTTCGCCCGAAGAGCCCGCCGTCGTCCGATGTTTTTCCGACATTCAACGAAATCTCGCACGAGATCGAAAGTGAAGGCTTCGCCCACGTCACCGATGCGGGATGGGATTGGGAAGATTACCGGCAATTTTTCCGGCTCTATTATAAAGAGGAAGATCGGTCGCAGGCGACAATCTGTCTGAACGAGCAGCACGATCTTTCGTTCTACTATTTGCGCATTTCGACACGCGCGAAGAACGGCGTCATCTGGACGACGTGGAATTATCCGCTGTCCTATGGACTGAAATTGACGCCGAGCTTCCGGATTAATCGCCAGCGGCCGGATCAATCATTCTGGCAACTCTACCAAAGTCATCGTCAATTCTTACAGCAGAACGATGTCGGCGCCGACGTGATCGATTCGCTCGATGAGGATCGTGTGCAGACGGAGGTGGAGAATGATCTGCGGGACCAAATCGCGCACAACATTAAAAAGGGCGTGCTCGTGCAGACTTCCGATGGTGAAGTGAGATATTCCTGGCGCGGGATGGTTTATCTCTGGTGCCAGTTCCTTCTCGATCTCGTCCGCTTGTAACTCTACCTCTTCCGCTTCCTCTGACTCTCCCTCTATTCGCGAAGCAGATTAAGAGGGAGCGGAAGAGGAAGATTGTTAAACCTTCATTACCTCGGCGTCTTTGCGCTCGAGATGATCATCGATCGATTTGACGAAACGATCGGTCAGCTTCTGCACGGCGTCTTCCAGATCGCGCAACTGATCTTCGGTTAATCCGCCGCTCTTCTGCAATTTCTTCGCTTCGTCCATTGCCGTGCGCCGGTTCCCGCGCACGCGCACGCGCGCCTCCTCCGCCATTTTGCCTAACGAACGGACGAGGTCTTTGCGGCGTTCTTCCGAAAGTTCGGGAATCGGAAGCCGAATAATTTTCCCATCCACTGCCGGTGTGATTCCGATCTTCGACTCCTTCAACGCCTTCTCAATATTCTGCACCGTGCCCGCGTCGAACGGTTGCACCACCAGGAGGCGCGGCTCGGGCGTCGTGATCAGCGCCAGCTGCTTGAGTTTCATGGCCGAGCCGTAGGCCTCCACGTCCACGTTTTCCACCAGCGCGGGCGAAGCTTTGCCGGTGCGCACGGCGGCAAACTCGTGAATCATGTAGTCCACGCTTTTTTCCATCGTCATCTCGGCTTCGAACAGGATTTCTTCGGCGGTCATTGCATCAAATTTCAATCGCGCTTTGAAATTCGCAATCGGTTGTTAATCGCTAACCAGCGTCCCAATTTTTTGGCCGAGAACGATGTCACGTAGATTGCTCGGTTTATACATGTCGAACACAACAATCGGTATCTTGTTGTCCATGCAAAGACTGAACGCGGTCGAGTCCATCACCTGCAACCGCTTCGTCAACGCATCCGTGAAAGTGATGTGTTCGTAGCGCGCCGCGGTCGGATCCAGTTTTGGATCACGCTCGTAGATGCCGTCGACTTTCGTTGCTTTCAGGATCACATCAGCGCCGATCTCGCTGGCGCGCAAAGCGGCTGTCGTGTCGGTGGAAAAGTATGGATTGCCGGTGCCCGCGACAAAAATGACAACGCGGCCCACTTCTAGATGTCGCACAGCGCGGCGGAGGATGAAGGGTTCGGCCACGTTTTTCATTTCGATGGCGGATTGCACACGGACGAGGACGCCGGCCTGTTCGAGTGCCGCCTGAAGCGCGAGACCATTGATCACCGTCGCGAGCATGCCCATGTAATCGGCCGTGGTGCGATCCATCCCCTGATGGCTGGCCGACAATCCGCGCCAGATGTTTCCGCCGCCGATGACGATCGATGTTTGCACTCCGAGCTCCACGACCTCCTTCACGCGAGTGGCGATTTCGCGGACGATTTTTGGTGAAATATTTTCACGCGCGCCTGCTTCGCGCACGGCTTCACCACTGAGCTTGAGGACGATGCGTTTGTAAGCTGGCTTTTCGCTCGTCATGGCGCGTCATGATGAAACAGAACAAATGCGAGTTGGAAAGCAAAATGGTGATGATTCTGGGGAGCGCACGCGCCTCGCGTGCCGGCGATGGCGCCCTCGCCATCGCGGACTTTGGTTATAGAATAAAGGCATGTTTCGGCGAGGCGCCGAAACCAACACGCGGGGCGCGTGTGCTCCCCGGAATTATCCTGTGCCGCATATCAACGATTCGTGCCCGCGCAGGAATTCATCGGCGCTCATTCGCTTCTTCCCTTCCAATTGCACTTCGCCTAATGACAACGCGGCTTCTCCAGCAGCGATGCTTAAACCATTTTCGCATGACAAAACTTCTCCAGGCTTTCCGTGAAGTTCGACAACTGATGCGGAGAATATCTTTAGGTTTCGCCCGACCAATTTCATGAAAGCGCCGGGCCACGGATTGAATGCGCGAATTTTCCGCTCGATCAATTCCGCCGGTTCCGACCAATCGATCTTGCCATCCTCGCGCGAAAGTTTTGGAGCGTGGGTGGCGGCGGCGGTGTTTTGCGGAATACGCGGCGCAGAGCCCGACACCAGAAGCCGGAGCGCTTCGCGAAGGGCATCGGGCGCGAGCCGGGCCAGGCGATCGTGTAATGATCCGCCAGTCTCGTTAGGCAAAATCTCGAGTCTTCGTTGCAATAAAATGTCGCCGGTATCGAGACCTTCATCCACGTACATCACCGTGATACCGGTTTCTTTTTCTCCTGCGACGATTGCAGCCTGAATCGGTGCGGCGCCGCGATACCGCGGCAGAAGCGACGCGTGCAAATTGAGGCAGGCGATCCGCGGGATCTCGAGAACGGCACGCGGCAAAATTTGTCCGTACGCCATGACGACGATGACGTCCGGTTGCCAGGCTCGGATTTGCGTGACGGCTTCCGGCGATTTGATGCGCGCTCGGTTGCGAAATCAGGAACGGCCGTTTCGACCAACGCGAGTTTGATCGCGGGCGGGGTTAACTTTTGCGACCGACCGGCCGGCTTATCCGGCTGCGTAACTACACCGACGAGTTCGTGCTCAGTTGAGGCGAGGAGACTTTGCAACGTCGGCACACCGATTTCGCCCGTGCCGATGAAAACAATGCGCATCCTGAATCACGGCAGAAGTGGATGTGCAACGCGCGTGCGACGTGGTCGGCGCGCCGTGCTTTGCGTCATCAATTTTTCGCCGGCGGTGACTTCACGCTGTCCGACCGACGAGCCGCAGCCGGTGCAGAGGTAATCGAAAATTTCCTTGTCCGGCAGAATCAAGAGCAACCGCTCGCGCACAGGCATCGCCGTTTTGCACTTATCGCAATAAAGACTCGAAGCGGTTAGATTCTCAAACTGCTGCTGCATGTTGCCCATTCTGGCCGTCGGCGACGCTCTCCAATATGTGGAGCAGTACTTTCGCGGGCGGTTGCGTGGCGTCAACACATGTGATGCGATCTTTGCCGTAATATTCGAGCACCGGCTTCGATTCCGTCTCGTAAGTCGCGAGCCGGCGTTGAATGACCTGCTCGTTCGCGTCGTCGAGACGGTTGTCCTTTAGTGCGCGTTTCTTCAAGCGCGCGAAAAGCGTGTCGCGATTCGGGCAGGAGAGATGGAAGACCTTCTGCACGTCGATTTTTTCATCCATGATCTTCGCCTGGCTGACATTTCGCGGAATGCCGTCGAGGACGAGAATATCGATGTCGGGTTTGAACTTGTGCGCGTCGACTGCGGCGTCGATCGCTTCCTCCCAGAGCTCGACGGTGATGTCGTCCGGCACGAGCTGACCTTTGCTTGAATATTCGAGGAATGCCTTACCTACTTTCGTCCGTGTATCGATGGAGCGGAAAACGTCGCCGCATGGACAATGGAAGAAGCGAGGAATCGTTCCCAGCGTCTTACCCTGCGTGCCTTTGCCACTGCCGGGCGCACCGAAGAGGAGGTAGGTATGGTATTTCATCGGGTTCACCGTTATACCGCAAATGGTCTGCGCTTGCCTATCTGAAATTCGCCTAACGCGAGCGCGCGAATGATTCGCCTAGCGAGCGCCGACGGGCTCGACGTTTACCCGGCGCCCGGCGCGATCGAAACGCACCTGGCCATCAACCAGAGCAAAAATCGTGTAATCGCGACCGAGTCCGACGTTCTTGCCCGGCAGAAATTTTGTCCCGCGCTGACGAACGATAATGTTGCCGGCAACAACCAGCTCGCTTCCAAACTTTTTCACACCCAGCCGCTTACTGACGCTGTCGCGGCCATTCTTAACGCTGCCCTGACCTTTTTTATGAGCCATGACTTATTCCTCTGATTTCGCTGCCTTCTTCGGCTTGGAAGTTTTTCCGCCGAGTTTGATACCGGTAATTTTCACGCGCGTTAGTTTGCGTCGATGTCCAACCGTGCGGTGATAACCTTTGCGCCGGCGATATTTGAACGCGATGACTTTCTTGTCCTTGCGCTGTTCGAGAATTTCGCCTTCAACGGTCGCGCCCTCGATCAGCGGCGTGCCGTGGGTGAAGTTGTCACCATCCGCATGAAATAGAACATCGGCGAAAATTCCGTCCTTGCCCGGCTCGGCCTCGAGGAAATCGACATCGATGATGTCACCTTCCGCGACGCGATATTGCCGGCCACCAGTTTTGATAATTGCGAACGCCATAAGCGAGAGAAAGTTTCCCGGGGAAAAGCCGCGCACATTCACACGGATATGCTCTTTTGACAAGCGAAACGTCGCAGTTTGTTTGGCTTTCTGACGAACCCATGGATTTGAAAACTGAATTCGAAAAGCGCGGACCTTGGATTACGCATTTCGAAGTGAACGGCATCAAGTCTGGTGGAGCTTTTCCGGCGCTGGAAGACGAACGCATCGCACAATTCTTCCGGTCCTTCCCTGATGTGCGCTCCATTCTGGAACTCGGCTCGCTCGAGGGCGGCCACACTTTCGCGCTCGCCCGGCATCACGGAGTGGAACGCGTTCTTGGAATCGAAGCGCGAAGATCGAATATCGAACGCGCGCGGTTCATGCAGGATCTGTTGCGAGTTGATAACGTAAAATTCGTTCAGGCGGATTTGGAGAAAACAAAGTTGAACGAATTCGGGAAGTTCGACGCGATTTTCTGCTCCGGCCTGCTTTATCATTTGCCGGAACCATGGAAACTGATCGCGGAAATGGCGCACGTCGCGCCGCGTCTGTTTATCTGGACGCACTACGCCGATGAATCGGCGCGAGAGATCCGGGAAAATTTTCGCGGCCGCGAATTTGTGGAAGGTGGAATCGACGAGCCGCTCAGCGGCATGTCGCCCACATCGTTCTGGCTTACACTTGAGTCACTGAAAGCAGCGCTGACCTCCGCGAGCTTCGATTCAATCCAGATTGTGCGTGACGATCCCGGTCATCCCAATGGCCCGGCGGTTACGCTCGCGGCTTCGATTAGCTCGAGCCGCTGATAACAAAAGTGATTTCGCCCTTGGGCGGTTTCGTTTCGTAATGCCGAAGCAGTTCCGCCGCGGTGCCGCGCCGGAATTCCTCAAACTTTTTCGTTAACTCACGCGCGACGCACAATTGCCGCTCCGGCATGATCGCGGCGCACGCTGTCAATGTTTTCGTTAGGCGATACGGCGACTCAAAGTAAACGGACGTTTCCTCACGGTCGGCCGCGGCGCGCAATTCGCGCTCCCGTTGCCCGCTTTTCACGGGAAGAAATCCACCGAAATAAAATCGATCGAGCGCGAAACCGGAGCCGACAAGTGCTGTCAGGATCGAGGAAGGGCCGGGAACGATCGTGTAAGCCACGCCGCGTTCGATGCATTTTCGCAGCAATCGCCCGCCCGGATCGGATAGCCCCGGCATGCCCGCATCGGTGATGACAGCAATATTTTCTCCGGCAACGAGACGCTCGATCAGTTCCGCCGCGCGCATCGCCTCGTTATGTTGATGGTAACTAACCAACGGCTTTCGAATCTCGAAATGCTTCAACAAATTACCGGAATGTCGCGTATCTTCGGCCGCGATCACGTCGACCGATTTCAGCACTTCGAGCGCGCGCAACGTAATGTCATCGAGATTGCCGATCGGCGTCGCGACCACGTAAAGCATCGCGCATCATCCTTCAAAGAGCGGCGATTTCAAAACAGCGGCCCTTTTGCGGCGCGTGGAATGTGATACGTTGCTTTACCGCTAAAAAATGAAGCCGACGTGTTTTTCTCGTCGCAACAGTCCGCGGTTTCTCCGCACGGATTGCTTCTTCCAATCCAGTTTTGGCGATTGGCGGAGTTCTTCACCCTACGACGGCGACGATGATTCGCGCCGCTTCCTCAAATTCAGCCGCGAATTTTTGCTCGAGTCTGCGCGCGAACGCACGAAGGAAATGATCGCCTTCATCATTGTCATCCTGACGGCGCTCTGGCCCGTCATCTACATGGTCATCAGCGTCGTCCAGTTGTTCCGCAAAGGACGACCGCTGACGGAATAGGTCCCGGAGGGACATGCTTCTGCATGTCCAGACACGCGGAAGCGCGTCCCTCCGACGAACGCACGGCCTAACCAGTGTTAGGCGGCGGCCAGAGGAATTCGTCGCGATATTGCGGCGTGGATTCGGGAGCGAAGCCGTGACGCATGATATTTTCCGTCACGACGCGTGGATTGACGAAATTCAAGAGATAATCGCCGCCGCCGGCCTTTGTGCCGCCGCCACTCATTTTGAATCCGCCGAAGGGATGGCGACCGACAACCGCGCCGGTGCAGGAGCGATTGATGTAGACGTTGCCGGCGATGATTTCCGCTTTGGCGCGCTCGATGTTCGCCGGGCTGCGTGAAAAGAACCCGGCGGTGAGGGCAAATTCGGTCGAGTTCGCGGCAGCGATGGCTTCCGTGAGGTCGCGCACTTTAATGACGCTCAGCACCGGGCCGAAAATTTCTTCGCACCCGATGCGGAAATTAGGCCGCACATTTGTGAAAATCGTTGGCGGCACGAAAAATCCTTTTTTCGGCACGTCGGTGTGTTGGAAAGCGAGAGTTGCTTCCGATTTTCCGATGTCGATGTATTTCAGAATGTTGTTGTAAGCAGCTTGATCGATCACCGGTCCGACGGTGATGCCCGGTTCTTCCGGATTACCGACGCGCAGACTGGCCGCGGCCGCGAGCAAACGCTCCATCACGCGGTCATAATTTTCTTCGAGAACAATGAGCCGCGAACAAGCGGAACATTTCTGTCCCTGGTAACCAAACGCGGAGTAAGTGGTGTCGATGATCGCCTCATCGAGATCGGCATCGGAATCGATGATGATGGCGTTCTTGCCGCCCATCTCACACACGACGCGCTTCAATTCTTCCTGGCCGGGACGCGTTTCCCCGGCGCTTTTATAAATGCGCAACCCGACTTCGCGCGAACCGGTGAACGCGATCATGTGGACATCTTTGTGATCGACAAGATGCGCGCCGACGACCGAGCCCTTGCCGGTGAGCAAATTCACAACGCCCGGAGGAATTCCAGCTTCCTCGAACATCTCCATTAACCTGGAGGCGATGATGGCCGATTGTTCGGCCGGTTTCATGATGACCGTGTTGCCGGTGACGACCGCGGCGGTCACCATGCCGGTAAGAATGGCGAGCGGAAAATTCCATGGCGCGATGACAAGGGCGACACCGCGGGGCCAGTAATGGTAATAGCTTTCTTCGCCGGGAACGTGCTGCGTCAGACGCGGGCGACCGATCAGCCGCATCTGGTTCGCGTAGAACAAACAGAAATCCATCGCTTCGCGGATATCGCCGTCGGCTTCCGCCCATGCCTTGCCGACCTCGAAGACTTCCAGCGCCGAAAGCTCATATCGGCGGCGCTCCATGATCGCCGCGACGCGCTCGAGTAACTGCGCGCGTTCTTCAACAGGTACGCGGCTCCACCTAACGAATGCTCTTTTTGCAGCGGCGATAGCGCGCTCTCCTTCCGGAATTTCGCCGTGCGCCTGATAACCGACGACCTGGTCGGGATTGGTCGGATTGATGGAAGCGATCGTGTTCGTCGTCCAGATTTTCTCGCCGTTGATCACGAGCGGATATTTCTGGCCGAGCGTCTTGCGCGCATCCTCGATCGCGGTGCGCATCGCGTCCTGGCTTTGTTTGTAAACGAAGTTCGCCAGCGGCGCATTTTCGTAGGTGTCACCAGGCGGCGTATCGCCGCTCGCGCCATTGGAGGAGTAGCGGACTCTGGCTGATTCCGTTGGCGCAACGGCGCCATTATGCCTAACGAGTTCATTCGGATCGCGTAGCAGGTCGGCGGCAGAAACATTGTCGGAAAACTTGGCGCGGAGGAAGCCTTCGTTGGAAGTATTTTCGAGCAATCGCCTAACGAGATAAGACATGCCCGGCAGAAGCTCGCCCACCGGACAATATTCGCGGACGCGATAACCCATCTCGACCAGAGCGCGTTTGATTGGGCCCGCCATGCCGTAGAGCAGTTGGAATTCGAAACGGCTGCGATCGATGCCGAGCTGCTCCGCCATCGCCTGCGCGTGCGCGATGCTGCGCACATTGTGCGAACCGAACGCCGAAGTCACGGTTGCTTCGTTCTCCAGCAAAATGCGCGTGAGCGTTTCAAAGTTCGCGTCGCTCTGCGGTTTTTGCAGAAAGACCGGAATCGGCCAGCCGTTCTGGCGGCCCTTGATCTTTTCGTAATCCCAGTAGGCGCCTTTGACCAGGCGAACCGTGAAACGCGTGCCGCGCTCGCGACCCCACGCAATCAAATCGCGCAGATCGCGCCCGGAGTCTCGGAGATAGGCCTGCACAACGATGCCGGCATGCGGCCAATCGCGAAATTCGCTCTCGGTGAAGAGCGTTTTGAAAAGTTCGAGCGTGGTGTTTTTGTGCGCGTAACTCTCCATGTCGAAGTTCACAAACGCGCCAAGCTCGCGCGCGCGTCGCAGGATCGGGCGCAGCTTCGGCGCGAGATGCGCAATCGCATCCGCCGGATCAGCCGGATTCATCTGCGAATAGAGCGCCGAAATTTTCACGGAGACATTCACGACAGGAAAAAGTTCCGCACTGGTGCCTAACGGATCGGTCCAGCCGCGCGTTTGGGCGGCGAGTCCTTCGAGCAGATTCCTGGCAGCGCGCCGCGTATTCCTCCGCTTCTTGTTCGCTAACGACTGCTTCGCCTAACAAGTCGACGGTGAAGCCGATGCGTTCCTTGCGTCGTTTCCGGAGCGTCTTCATCACATCGGCGGAATTTTTTCCAGCGATGAACTGGCGAGCCATGCCGGAAACATTCCAACGCAGCAATGCGCCGCTGATAAACGGCGCAATCTTCGCCAGGCGCACACCCGTATGCACCATCGGCGCGAAGCCATTCTGCATGTCCTCGAAATATTCTTCGAGGTGCTGAACGATGTCGCTTCCGCGATGCAGCGAAGCGAGCACATCAACAAAGCGAAACATTTGCACCTTGAAATGTTCGTCCCGCATCGAGAGCGCCATCATGCGCTGATAGAAACCGGCTTTGCTGAAAAGCGACTCGGGATTTCGATCGACGAGCTGAAAAATACGCTCGCCGCGGCGTTCCGTTTCAAGCTGGAGCGAACTCATTGCGCGATGATAACGCCGGGTGCTCGATTCGGCAAAGTCCGATCGCGCGGGAGAATTCTACTCGAAACACGCGCAAAGGAGGTTCGCGATTCGAACCTAAAAGTGACGGCAAGGAAAACATCGGATGAGAATAAAAGATCGAATCAAGGAGATGGCGGCGACGGGTTACATTTTGCTTTGGTTGTTGGGCGTTCCCATTCCCATTCTGTTTTTATTTTTTCTGCTGCGCGGTTGCACATAAAAATTAGGGAGCAAGTAGAGGTGATTTGCCTGGCGGACGGTTGAGGCCCAGGGCTCGAAGTTCGTCAGGCATTTCTTTTTGTTCTCGCAAATTGCTTCTCTGGCGAAATTGCGTACGAGAAGCGCGAGATGAACGCGAACATCGATCGACACGATTTCGCGAGCGACAACACGGCGGCGATTTGTCCTGAAGCCTGGGCTGAACTGGCGGCCGCAAATCACGGCGGGGCGTCGTCTTATGGCGACGACCAATGGACGCAACGCGTCCGGGAATTGGTGCGCGAAATTTTCGAGGTCGATTGCGAAGTTTTTCTTGTTTCAACCGGCACCGCCGCGAACGCGCTGGCTTTGGCGCAATTGTGCCGATCCTTTCACAGCATCGTGTGCCACGAAAACGCACACATCCAGACCGACGAATGCGGCGGGCCGGAGTTTTTCAGCGGCGGCGCAAAACTGCTTCCGACGAAAGGAGCGAACGGCAAGCTCGATCTCGCTGAAGTTGAATCGACGATTGCGCGGCAGGCAGAACTGCATGCGCAAAAGACACGCGCGCTCAGTATCACTCAGGCGACGGAGCTTGGAACCGTTTACACAATCGAGGAAGTGCGAGCGGTGGGTGAATTCGCGCGCAAGCACGGACTGCGTTTGCACATGGACGGCGCGCGCTTTGCCAACGCGATCGCGGCGCTGAATTGTGCGCCGAAGACAATCAGCTGGGAGGCTGGTATCGACGTTCTTTGTTTCGGTGGAACAAAAAACGGCGGAACCGCAAGTGAGCTAGTCATTTTTTTCCAGAAACAACTCGCTGTTGAATTCGATTACCGCGTGAAACAGGCGGGCCAGCTTGCGTCCAAAATGCGCTTTCTTGCCGCGCCCTGGCTCGGCCTTTTGCAAAATAATGTGTGGTTAGGCAACGCGGCGAAGGCAAACGGCGCGGGCAAATTGCTTGCCGACAAATTGCGGGCGCTTGGATTGGAGATTGTTTATCCATGCGATGCGAACGCACTGTTCGTGCGAATCGCCGATCCGGTCGCAGACGAACTGCATCGGCGCGGCTGGCAGTTCTACAAGTTCATCGAGCCCGACATTTATCGACTCATGTGTTCATGGTCGGTAACCGAGGAGGCGATTGCGGCGCTTGTTCGCGACGTGACAGACGCCTTGGAATGTGAACATTCGGCGTCGAAGCGCGTCAAAGAAAAACGCTAAGGTGAGCTGAGTTGCGATCCGGTTGAGAGGCTGTATGAAATTGCCGATGTCATTGATAAAGCGTTACTTAATTTTGAGCGCGATGGTTTTGGTGGGATGCCGCACGGCCCACAACGTCGCGGTCACTTCATTTCGAGTAATTGACGCTCCGGCGAATTACGTGCGCCACCATATCGATGAAGAACCGGCTGCGTCGACGACGACAACGTATCATTCCGACGTCACGACGCCAGGTCAGCCGATCGTGACGGCAACTCCGCCCCGAACGACCACAACGCGACAAACGGTTGTCGATAGCGGCGCCAGTGTTGACGGAACAACCGAGCCAAAACCACACACCGCATCGCAAGGCGCAACTGCCAGCAGCCAATCGCCAAAGATTCCCTACGCCAAGCCCGTGCCGGGTAAGCCGGGCTACGTTTACAGCCCATTCGATCCGAATGGCGGCTATGTCGATGTGACTGGATACGCTTCCGGCAGCAAGGCGAAGGACCCGTACTCGGGCAAAATCTTCATCGTCCCGTAGATCGGGTCCGTTCGCTGCAAGGCGCCTCGACCACAGGTACCTGCACAATTCTTGCTTTTATGGCTATTATGGCCCCGCTTCCCCGATCTCCGTTCATCCGAGCCAAAGTTCTCCGTCGAGTCTTCGTTCGACCCTTGGTCGTTCTTTCTCTGGGCTGGGTTCGCCATGCAGTCGGCCGGGTATGTCCTGGAGAATTCGAAGTGGCCCAATTCCACCGTAACTTTCCATCTCCAACTCGGCGCCCCGAATCACGCGTTGGCCGATGGCGCTACTTCTTGGAATACGGCAGCGTCGCCGGTTTTTGGCATGTGGAACATCGTTGTTGCCCGTGTTCGAATGGTCACGGTCGCGACGCCAGCTGCCGTTGCTTCCAACGATGGCGTCAATTCGATCGCATTTTCCACCACTGTGTTTGGACAGGCTTTCGGATCGGGCACGCTCGCGGTCACCTATCGCAGCTACACTCAAAATCACGTCACGGTCGAATCGGATATCCTCTTCAACAGAGCGCAGCAGTTTGATTCCTACCGGGGTGCGCTTCGATTCGGATCGAACGGATACGCCATCGCGGACATTCGCCGCGTCTTGCTGCATGAGTTAGGACACGCTTTGGGCCTCGATCATCCTGATACTCACGGGCAACACGTTGCCGCTGTGATGAATTCCATTATCAGCAATCAGGAGACGGTCTCCGCCGATGACAAAGTCGGTATGCAATCGCTTTATGGAGCGCCCTCCACCTCGCAGCCACCCGCGGCGAGCCGGCTTATCAATATCTCGACACGCGTGAAAGTCGGCACGAATGACGACGTGCTGATCGGAGGGTTCGTTATTTCCGGAACGCAATCGAAGCGAGTTCTCTTGCGAGCCATCGGACCATCACTCGCCGCAAGCGGAATCGTCGGCGCGCTTTCCAATCCGACGTTGGAATTGCACAATTCGACCGGCGCATTGATCGCGTCGAATGACAACTGGCAGCAGGGCACACAGGCCGCTGAGATTCGCAGCACGAGTCTGCCGCCGGGCCAGCCGCTCGAATCGGCGATCGTCGCAACACTGGCTCCGGGTAGTTACACCGCGATTGTGCGCGGCGTAAACAGCACAACCGGTATCGCGCTGATTGAAGGGTACGAACTCGGAGCAACGGGCGCACGCCTCGTCAACATTTCGACGCGCGGCAGGGTGGGAATTGGAAATGATGTGCTCATCGGCGGCTTCGTCATTCAAGGAACATCGGCAAAGAGAGTTCTTATGCGCGCGGTTGGACCTTCACTCGCGACTGCGGGAGTGAGAAACGTTTTGGCAAATCCGTTCCTCGAATTGCACAATTCCACGGGCGCGCTCCTCAACTCAAACGACAACTGGAATGCGAATCAGTTTGCTGCGCAGATTTCCGCGACCGGTCTCGCTCCGAGCAATACCCGGGAGTCCGCCATCATCGCAACGCTCGCACCCGGCAATTACACCGCCATCGTGCGCGGCGTGAACAACACGACCGGAGTGGGTCTGGTTGAGCTTTACGATCTCGATAATTGAAATGAAAATGTGCGCGAAAGTTTTTTCGGTCAAGGTTCGGTTGAAGGCTGCCGCGGACGGCGTATTTTTTGAGTTGGGAGGTTCCCCGTTATGAAAAAGATTTTTTCGTTTCTTGCTGCGTTTTTCGTCCTCGGGTTTGGCAATTCCGTTCACGCCACAACCGTCATTCCTCCAACCTTCGATGAACTCGTTAGTCGCGCTGAAGTAATTTTTCAGGGTTCGGTCACCGATACTCGTTCGCAATGGATCGGCGAGGGAACACAGCGCCATATAGTTACCTACGTTACCTTCAAAGTGGACGACGCCGTCAAAGGTAATCCGGGTGCTTCCTATACTATCCGCATGCTCGGCGGCACCGTTGATGGTCAGACGATGGAAGTCAGCGATGCTCCGAAGTTCCAGAAGGGCGATCGTGATTTTGTTTTTGTCGAGCACAATGGCCAGCAGTTCATCCCGCTGGTCGGCATCATGCATGGCCGGTTCCGCGTGGAACGCGAGCAGGACGGGCGTGAAATTGTCGCGACTAACAGCGGCGAGCCCGTGCGTGATGTTGCGCAGCTTGGCAAAGAAGAGCACGTTGGCGGGAGTGAAAAAGCAGCGCTCTCGCCGAGCCAGTTCAAGGCGGCAATCCAAGGCTCGATGCGCTCGAGCCCTTCGAATAAGCAGCAGCACTAGAGCGCTTTCCGCCGTTCCGAGCAAAATTCGGTTGGCTTTTGCGTTTTGCGACAACACAACCGGTCTTGGCGTTGTCGAACTTCACGCAACAGAGTGAGCCGCGTGAAAAATCTTCTTCGCACATTTCTTGTTTTCGTTTTCGCCCTCAGTTTCGGTGCAACTGCGCGTAGCCAGGTTTATGAAGGTCGCGAGCTGGTAAAAGCGGAGCTGCTCGCAGACACGAACGCGATCGTTCCGGGAAAACCATTCACCGTTGGTCTGTTGCTGCACATGGTTCCGGGCTGGCACACGTATTGGAAATTTCCGGGCGACGCCGGCATTCCGACGGAGATGAAATGGAACCTGCCTGCGGGCTGGAAAGTCGATCCGATTCAATGGCCGATTCCGCTCAAGCTTAACGAGCCGGGTGACATTCAGATTTACGGGTACCACGACGAAGTCTTGCTCATGCAGCAGATCACACCGCCGGCTTCGATCGCGGACAAAAACGTCAATCTGCAAGCCGAAGCGAGCTGGCTTGTTTGCGAAAAGATCTGCATTCCGGGCAGCGCAAAACTGCAATTGAGCTTGCCCGTGGCTGCGGAATCGGCATCGGCTAACGAGGAGTTGTTCTCGCGATATCGGCGATCGCTTCCACAACCGGCGCCAGACCCAAAGGTGGCGTCATTTAGCTGGCAGCGAAATCCGACTGACCTCGTCCTCACCCTAACGAGTCAGGTGCTGGCGAATTATTCGTCCGTCGAATTCTTCCCGCTGCCGGAAGGAAATGTCGTTGTCGGACATCCAAAAACGGAATCGATCGCTGATGGCAAAGTTCAAATTCGCGTTCCGCTTGAATCGCAGGAAGCGAAAGTCAGTTCGCTCAACGGTCTTATCGTTTTCGGTCGCACCGAAAATGGAAACGATCGCAACGCCTGGACACTAAGTTCTGCGGCCGAAACCGTTTCGCCATCTGCTGCCGCTGGAACGTCCGCAGGTTCCGCAGGGTCTCGCGAAACTTCTGCTCTTTGGATTCCTCGGCGGATTCATCTTGAACCTGATGCCGTGCGTGCTGCCGGTGATTTCACTGAAGATTTTTGGATTCGTTAGGCACGCCGGCGACAGTCGCGCGCGCATTTTTCGCAGCGGCCTCGCATTCGTCGCTGGAATTTTTGTTTGGTTCATCGGTCTCGCGCTCGTTTTGATCGGGCTGAAGATGGCCGGACACGAGCTGACGTGGGCGGTTCAATTCACCAATCCATATTTTGTTCTCGGGATGAGCGCAGTCGTGCTCGTCTTCGCCCTCAATCTCTTCGGCGTTTTTGAAATTTCCCTTCCGCAACGTGCCACCTCTTCGCTTGATGAACGTGACCGCATCGCGAAGGCGATGCCGGCGCGTTTTTCCAGGGCAGTTTTCGCCACGGTCCTCGCGCACTCCATGCACCGCGCCCTTTCTCGGCACCGCGCTTGGTTTCGCCTTCACTCAATCGCCCGCGATGATCCTGCTCACCTTCGTCGCGATCGCGGCGGGAATGAGCGCGCCATATCTGCTCCTTTCGGCGCAGCCAGCCTGGCTGAGATTTCTGCCCAAGCCCGGGCCATGGATGGAACACGTAAAACAATTCATGGGCTTCCTCCTGCTCGCGACGTTGCTTTTCCTTCTTTACGGTCCTTGGCGCTGAGCGCGGCATCGGATGCCGTCATCTGGGCATCCAGTTTTCTGCTCGCCGTTAGCGTCGCATGCTGGATGAAAGGCAGCTTCGTGACGCTTAGTTCGTCAATCGCTACGCGCGTTATCGTCCTCGCCCTCATCTTCGTTCTCGTTCTCGGTAGCGGCTTCTACTTCATCGGGAAAAAATTTCGCGCTGCCGAACTCTCCACCACCGCAACGCAATCGCAGGGCGATTGGCAGCCGTTCACGCCCGAACGTTTGCAATCGGAAATCGCGCAAGGGCACAATGTCTTTGTCGATTTCACCGCGGCCTGGTGCATCACCTGCAAATTCAACGAAGCAACCGTGCTCGAGAGCGAACAGGTGCGCGACGCATTCAAGCGCAACGGCATTGTGAAATTGAAAGCCGATTGGACCAATGCCGATCCGGCCATCACGAAAATTTTGAAACAATTTGGCCGGCCGGGTGTCCCATTTTACGTGCTTTATCCAGCGGGCAAATCTCCGATTCCATTTCCGGAGCTGCTCACGAAAAGCATTGTTCTTGATAAGCTCGAAAGCATCGCGCCGCAGGTTGCCGCGCAATAAATTTTATGAAAACAAAACTAGTACTCACTGCGTTAACTACTGTCATCGCCGCTTCCCTTTATGCCTCGGACTCGCCGCCCGTCGGAAGCGCCGCGCCGGATTTTTCCGCGACCGATTCCAAGGGCAAAACGGTTTCACTCGCCGATTACAAAGGGAAGTATGTCGTGCTCGAGTGGTTCAATCCCGAATGTCCGTTCGTGAAGAAGCATTACGGCAGCGGAAACATGCAGAAGTTGCAGAAAAATTTTACCGACAAGGGTGTGGCGTGGCTCACGATCGATTCCAACGCGCCCGGCAAAGAAGGAAATCTCAAACCGGAAGAAGCGAACAAAACGCTGGCCGATTGGAAAGCGCATTCCACCGCGTTCCTGCTCGATTCAGATGGCAAAGTCGGGAAAGCGTTTGGTGCCAAGAACACGCCACACATGTTCGTGATCAATCCGGAAGGAAAAATCATTTACGAAGGCGCCATCGACAGCAAGGCATCGCCGAATCCCGACGATATCGCGAGCTCGACCAACTACGTGAAAGCTGCGTTGGATGAAGCGATGGCCGGCCAGCCGGTCAAGACACCGAGCTCACGTCCGTACGGTTGCTCAGTGAAGTACCAATAGGCTCTTGTAGCGGCGGTCTCTGACCGCCGCTCGAATAATGTGGGAGCCGCCTCAGCGCGGCGACTAACGCGGAATGTTCGGGGACGCTCAGGTCGCTCCCACGTTCAGAAAAATCGTAGGACGAGTCGCAAAATCGGCATCGGAGTCAGCCTGATGAATGTCATCGCGATTTTCATAAGCAACCCCGGAATGACGACCGCGCGGTTCGCCTCTACGCCCGCAAGCGCGTCGCGTACGACCTGCTCTACTGGAACATTCACAATTGCCGGCGACTGTTTGACTCGCGAATTCCATCGCCGCGCGACGTCATGGAACTCTGTCGTCACCGGTCCGGGACAGAGAGCCGTCACAGTTACCGGCGTGCCCTGCAATTCCGCGCGCAACGCTTCCGAAAAACTTGTCACGTAAGCTTTGCTCGCCGCGTACACCGCCGATGTTGGAATCGGAAGAAAACCGGCGGAGGAGCTGACATTTAGAATCGCGCTGCGTTTCTGTGCGTTGAGTAAAGGAAGCAAGCGTCGCGTCAGCAGGCTGAGAGCGAATATATTAACGAGAATTATCTCTTTCACGCGGTTCAGTTCGCTTGTTGCAAACGGCCCCGTATCGCCCAGTCCGGCGTTGTTGATCAGGAAATCGATCGGAATCTTTTCATGCTCGATCCATTCGCATAGTGCCGCGAGCGCTCGTTCGTCTGACAAATCGACGCTCCGGATTTGGATCTGCAAATTAGGATTACGTTCTCGTAGTTCGTCGCGAAGTGTTTCGAGCCGATCCAATCGGCGAGCTACGAGGACGAGCGACGCGGCACGTCGCGCAAGCTGTCGCGCAAATTCAGAACCGATTCCGGCGGAAGCACCCGTGATCAGCGCATTGCAGCCGTCGAGCCTCATTTTTTTTCCAGCATCGGCCGCAGCGTTTGCCACACGTTTTCCGCGATCACTTTTTGACCCGCTTCGGTCGGATGAATCGAATCCCGCTGGTTGAGCTCATGATTTCCGCCGACGTCCGCGAGCAAAAATGGAATGAACACTGCGTGATTCTTTTCCGCGACGGCACCGAAGACGCGCTGAAATTTCGCCTCATAATCCGCGCCGAAATTCGGCGGCATCCGCATTCCGGCGATGACGATTCGAACTTGCGGATACTTCGCTTTCGCTTTGTCGATGATGGCCTGCAAATTTGTTTCCAACACGTTTGGCGTCAATCCGCGCAAACCGTCGTTCGCCCCGAGCGCAATGACGAGGATGTCGATCTTCTGTTGCAGCAGCCAGTCGATTCGACGCAGACCGTCCGCGCTCGTGTCGCCGCTGACGCCGGCGTTGATGACATCATACGGAAGACTAGCCGCGTGAATTTTCTGCGCGATCAACGTTGGATAGGCGCGCTCTTTTCCTACGCCGTAACCGGCGGTCAAACTGTCGCCGAGAAAGACGATGGTTTTCGAAGCCGTTGCAGGCGCTGATGTAGTGGCGGCCGTGTGGGCCGCAGTGTTTGAAGCGGGTGCCACGCCCGCCTCTACACTAACGAAGACAAGAAAAAATATCAGCGCGCATGCGCCAAGCCGAATCGTCAATTTCCCCATGCGCGCGCAATCATCCTCGCGTAAGCAAGACGAACGCACACGCAAGTCAATGACTGCCGCTTTTTCCATCCTGAAGGTCGAACATTTGACCAAGAATTACGCGACCGGCGCCGGATCGCTCGCGGTTTTGAGGGATGTCTCATTCGAATTGGAGCAGGGCGCGACGTGCTCGATCCTCGGTCCGTCGGGCAGCGGGAAAACGACCTTGTTAGGCTTGTGCGCCGGATTGGATCAACCTACTTCGGGCTCGGTAATTCTTAACGGGATTGCGCTTGCGGATATTGGCGAAGACGAACGCGCGCGGGTGCGGAACGAACATGTTGGGTTCGTCTTTCAAAATTTCCAACTCATCCCAACGCTGACCGCTTTGGAGAATGTGACGGTGCCTATGGAACTGCGCGGCGATCGCAGCGCGGGAAAACTTGGCGTGGAATTGTTGCAGCGCGTCGGACTCGGTGATCGCGTTACGCATTATCCCGCGCAACTTTCCGGCGGTGAACAACAGCGCGTGGCGCTGGCGCGTGCATTCATCAACGGGCCGAAAATTCTTTTTGCCGACGAGCCAACCGGAAATCTCGATTCCGAGACGAGCCAATCAGTCATCGAAATCATGCTGGAACTGAATGCGAAGTTGAAGACCGCGCTCGTACTCGTGACGCACGATCCCGATGTCGCGCAGTTAACGGAGCGCACCATCCGCTTGCGAAATGGTGAGATGGTCGTTTGACCAATGCGCGCCGCCTTTCTTCAGGTAGGGACGTTTCTCCGAAACGTCCGACAAATTCGAGGGACGGCTCGGAGAGCCGTCCCTACCTGAGAATCGTATGACCTCATCGTTCATCCCGAAAATGGCGTGGCGCGACAGTCGCTCGAGCCGGCGAAGGCTGCTCCTGTTCTCCTGTTCGATCACGCTCGGGATCGCGGCGCTCGTTTCGATTGGTTCTTTCCGGCGCAGTCTTGGCCAGGCGATTGATGAACAGGCGCGCGCTTTGTTAGGCGCGGACCTTGTCATCTCCTCGTCTCGAGCATTTAGCGCGGAAGAAGAACAGTTTCTTCACTCGCTCGCGACGGCGGAGCCCGTCCTCGCCACGGGACGAGTCCGTCCGACTGGCGGACGAGGCAAAGGCCGGTTAGGCGAACCGCAGGCGCGTGAAATCCGTTTCAGCACGATGGCGGTTTTTCCAACATCAAATGGAACACGACTCGTTCATCTACGCGCGCTCGGTGGCGATTTCCCATTTTACGGAACGATGGAAACGGCACCGGCAAATGCGATGCAGCAATTTCACGAAGGACTACATGCCATTGTTGATGAGAGTCTCCTTTTTCAATTTCACGTTTCGGTCGGCGACAAGATCAGGATTGGCGACGTCGAATTCACGATTGCCGGCGCGCTCAAGAAAGTTCCGGGAGATGCGTCGGCTGGCGCTAGTTTCGCGCCCCGCGTTTACATTCCACTGCAAAATCTTGAAGCCACGCATCTCATCAAGCCGGGGAGCGTGGCGCGTTATCGCGCGTATGTGAAATTTCCTCAAGGTGTCGATGTTGCACGACGAATCGCTACGCTCTTGCCGCAGATTCAACACTTCGGGCTCGAGTACGACACAGTTGAAAAAAGGAAAAAGGACCTCGGTAACGCGCTCGATAATTTTTACCGCTTTCTCAATCTGGTGGCGTTCATTTCCCTGTTGCTCGGCGCGGTTGGCGTCGGCAGCGCGATTCAAGCGCACCTGCAACAAAAGACCGCGACCGGCGCAATTCTGAGATGCCTCGGTGCGTCGGCGCGCACGACTGTTTTCATTTATCTCCTGCAAGCCGCTGCGATGGGTTTGATCGGTGCCATTGCCGGTGCCGGATTGGGCGTGGTCATTCAACGTCTGTTTCCCCGCGTCGTGCAATCGTTCGTCCCGTTTGCGATTCCCGACACAATTTTCTGGCAGCCGATTGTGAGCGGTGTGCTGATCGGTTTCACGATCTGCATCCTCTTCGCGCTCCCATCGCTGCTACGGTTTCGGCGAATCTCGCCGCTTCTTGTCTTGCGCGCATCGGTGGACTCGCCGACGGCGCGGCGCGATCCCGTATTGTGGTTCATCTATGCTTTGATGGCCATCGGCGTGACGGCATTTTCGATATCGCAATCAGAATCGTGGAAACGAGGCGTGCTTTTCGCCGCAGCACTCGGACTCGCCATCGCAATTTTCGCGGCGGTGGCGAAACTGCTCATGATTGGCGTGCGCAAATGGTTTCCACATCGCGCCAGTTTTGTTCTGCGACAGGGACTGGCGAATCTGTATCGACCCGATAACCGAACGCTTCTGCTCATGCTCTCGTTAGGCCTCGGAACATTTCTTCTGCTCAGTCTTTATCTCACGCGTGAAGTATTGCTCTCGCAGTTCCGATCCATCGACCGTGGCGATCGCCCAAACATTTTTCTGTTCGACATTCAGCCGGATCAAAAGGAAGCGGTGACGAGCCTCGTGCGTTCGCTCGGATTTCCGGTTATTCAGGAAGCGCCCATCGTTGCCATGCGCCTCGACGAAATCAAAGGCCGCAAGACGAGCGATATTCTGGCTGATCCGCAGCACAAAATTCCCGATTGGGAATTGGAGCGGGAGTATCGCTCGACCTATCGCGAGCAATTATCGGAAACGGAAAAGATAACGGCGGGCGGATGGATTGGCCGTGTCGATTATCATCCGGGCGACGTTGTCCCAATTTCTCTCGACAAGGAAATCGCCAAAGATTTCGGCGCGAAAATCGGCGACGAGCTGGTGTTCGATGTGCAGGGAGTCGCGATCAAGACAAAAATTGCGAGTCTGCGCGAAGTCGATTGGAAACGTTTCCAAACAAATTTCTTCGTCGTTTTTCCCGCGGGTGTTTTGGAAAACGCACCCGGCTTCCATGTGCTCGTTAGTCGCGTGGCGACGCCGGCCGATTCCGCGCGATTGCAAAACGCAGTCGTCGCAAAATTCCCGAATGTGTCGGCGATCGATTTGTCCGCCGTCATCCAAACCGTCGAAGGAATCCTGAGCAAAGTCGCGCTCGTCATTCGCATCATGTCACTCTTCACCGTTGGCGCGGGACTGATCGTTCTCGCGAGCACGATCTGGAGCGGACGTTATCAGCGTCTGAAAGAGAGCATTCTTTTGCGCACGCTTGGCGCGTCGCGTGGGCAGATCAGGAAAATTCTTTGCGCCGAATATTTTTTCCTCGGCACACTTGCCGCGGCGACAGGAATTTTGCTGGCGGTTTTATCGAGTTGGGCGCTGGCGACGTTTGTCTTCAAACTTTCCTACACCCCTTCGTTTGAGCCGTTGCTTGTCGCCGCGTTCGCCGTGCCGCTCCTTACGATTGCGATTGGGCTTGCCGCCAGCCGGGGCGTCGGCAACGCGCCGCCGCTCGCGATTCTGCGCGCCGAGTTGGATTGAATCGAAGGCGTCGATTTCCACGCGCGTCAACGCGCGCCAGTGTCCCCGTGGCAAATCGCGCAGACGCAAATTGCCGATGCGGATGCGAGTCAGTTTTTTGACGTCGTAACCGATGTCGTAAAACATTCGGCGTATTTGGCGATTAATTCCCTGACGCAAGACGACGCGAACGCTCGCGGGACCAAATTGCTGCAAACGCAAAATTTTCGCGCGCTCGCCATCGAGAAAAATTCCGCGCAAGAGTTTCGGCGTCAGCGCCGGATCCCATAAACGATCGAGCACGACTTCATATTCCTTTTCGATTTGATGGCGCGGATGAATTAGACGCTGGGCAAAGTCGCCGTCGTTCGTAAGGAGGATGAGGCCTTCACTCTGAGCATCGAGCCGGCCGACGTGAAACAAACGCGGAAGTTTCGACGGAAGCAGATCGAAGATAGTCTCGCGCGCGTGCGGATCGCTGCGGGTGGAAACGAAGCCGACCGGCTTGTTTAGCAAAAGATAGAGCAGCCGCGCCGGTGGCCTAACGAGTTTGCCATCGACCTTCACGTAATCGCGCTCGGTAGGCTGAACGCTGAAATTCGTGCACGGCTGGCCGTTCATCGTCACGCGGCCACTCGCGATCAGATCGTCGCAATGTCGACGCGAACCAATCCCAGCCGCGGCGAGATAACGATTGAGACGCAAGAGAAGGTTACAGTGTTACAAAAGTTACATCGTTACTGCCGAGGGGTGCTACGATCTTGTAACTCGTGTAACTCTTTTAACTCCTTTACCAAATCACTTCCCACTCACGCGTCCGGCTTTGTCTTGGGCAGGCCGATGACTTTCGTGCCCTGCTTCCACTGGCCGCGCTTCTTCAAAAGTTCGACGCGCTCGAAACGCTTTAAAACGTTGCGCTTGGCCGTGATGGTGCTGGCTCCTTTGAGACTGCGATGCTGTGACATGATGCGTTAAAAGGTTGAAGGGTTACAAAGTTGAATCCGGAAAACGAGCGGGGACGCTACGCCAAGCCGCGATTTTTTCAAATCGCATCGGCTCGGGATGATCGGATTACAGTTGATTGCTCAATACCACGTAAGTCCCGCATTTCGCGACCTGGTGATAAATGTGGAATCGATCGGTGAGTAAATCCTGCCAGTGTGGCAGCCGATTGCGTTCCACCAGAAGATAAACGGCTTCCGGGTCGCGCCATTTTGTGAGAACGAATGGTTCGCTCAGGAATCGGTCGCGCCAGTTTTGCCTTCCGGCCGGCGCCAGTTCGGCGTCGGCTGATTCGTTCACCAGAAAAAACGGGCGGTTCAAATAAAAGACCAGACTGCTGCCGAGATGAAGCGGGCCCTCGTAAAAAACATCGCCTTTCTTGTGCGGCGTTTGATTGAGAAAGCGCGCGGCGTCGGCCAGAGAGAAATAGGGCGCCATCGTTGCGGTCCCTTCAATCATGATCAAACCCGTGGGAACCATGGCGAGAGCGAGCGCAACGCGGGCCAGTTTTTGGCGCTCGGAAACAATGAGATAAATCGCGATGGCGGCTTCGAGCGCGAGAATGCAGCCGACGATTGCGACATAGGGACGAAATGTCAGCCAGACAGCGGACGGAATATCGTTGAGCGCGCGCCAGGCGGTGGAACGTTGCGCGCTCGCGCTCCAATGTCCGTCTGCGTCATGGAAAAGCTCACTCCAGAAACAGGCGAGGAGGACCAGAATTACGCCGATCAACCCGATGATCGACGCGCCAGTGACGCGCCATTTTTTCGGCATTCGTTCCCAGGCCGATGCGATCCAGAGCGCAAACGCCGGCCACATCGCCATGGAGTAGTAGTCCTGGCGCTCTCCGATAAAAAATAGCGGCACAAAGACCACGCCCATCCAGCAAAGCAGAAGCGCATCGCTGAATTCCACTTCGTTAGGCCGAAAAATTTTGCGCGCGGAAAAAATGAGCACCGGGCAGAATGGCAAGCGACCACGGAAACCACCATGCCAGGTGCAAACCGAGGAATTGCACGCGCGGCACATCGTCATAGCTGTGCGTCGCATCGATACGTCCGAAAAGATGCGAAAGCCATTCCGGCGCGGTCACACTTTGCAGGAGGCCGGGAAATTTCCACTGCAACCAGACGTGCCACGGCGCGACGATGAGCAGGAAAATCAAAATGAATTGCCAGCGCAGTAATTCACGAAAACGCATGCGTGCTTCGCGATAAAAGATTGCGAGCAAAGCGAACGTCGCGGCCGGATAAAAAAGTCCGTGCAGCCCTTTCGTTTCGCAGGCGAGACCGCAACAAATCCAGAATCCGGCGAACCACCATTGCCGATGCCGGCGGTTCTCGTAACCTCGCAACCCAAAATAAATCGCGCCGGTGGTGAGCGCGGTGAACGCCGGTTCGGGCATGACGATGCGCGCAAAGATAAAAACGCCGGCGCAGGAGAGGTAGATCAGACTGGCGAGAAATCCGCGCCAATACCCGGCAAGCCGTTCCCCGATGAGAAAAATGAGCGCGACGGTCGCGACGGTGGCGAGCGCCCCCGGCATGCGCGCGGCTGCTTCCGTGACGCCAAGCGCTTTGTAGGAAAGAATGATCAGCCAATAGAGCAAGAGTGGCTTCTGTAATCGCGGGACTCCGTCGTTTGTCGGAATTAGCCACTCGTGCGCCTTCAACATCTCGCGCGCGGCGCCGGCATATTGGCCATCCGTCTCGTTATAAAGGTCGCCCCAACCCGCCGTCGCAACGTGCAGCAGACAGGCAAGCGCAATCGCGATGACAAAAAGCGCATGGCGCGTCGGTGGCGGTTTGAGCGCCTGCGGCTCAGCCAGAGTTTCTTGAAGGGAAAATGTGCGAACGCCGGCGACCATGGATTATTCGTTAGGCGACAACGGTATTGTGCGTCGACCGATATTTTTCCCAGTCCTCCGGAAGTCGCAGCAATTTTGCCTCTGGCATCTCGATGAGCGCGAGCATTTGCCGGCAAGTTGCGATGAGCGTCTCATCAACCGGGCGCACAATTCGAAACGCACACCAGAAGCGCACTCGCTCGATGCGGTCGAGCCAGCCTTCGACGACCAGCTGATCGCCTAGTTTTGCTCCGCGCCGATAATCAATCTCCGTCCGGACAACGACGGGATATCGTTTGTTCTGCGCCATATCGGCAAGAGGCAACCCGAGCTTTTCGGCGAGAAGCGTGCGCGCGACTTCGATGAAACGAAGGTAGGCGATATTGTGCACGACACCGCCGCAATCAGTGTCAAAGAACATCACCTGCAATTCCGTGCGAACGCGGGGGATGTCGGCATGAGTCATGCGCAACAATCATTCCGCATGCGTCTTGGAAAGCAACTTTGTTAAAACCGAGCTAACGACTTCGTCCGTTGTCACAGCTTTCATGCAACGAAAATCGATCGGACATTCACGGAGAAAACAGGGACTGCATTCGACCTGGTGACGAAGGACGATGTGGCCATTTCCGAGCGGGCCAGTCAATCCCGGTTCGGTTGAACCGAAAATGGCAACGACCGGGATGCCGAGGAGCGCTGCGAGGTGCATCGTTCCGGTGTCGTTAGTCAGGAGCAAGCGGCACTCGCGTAATTCCGCGATCAATTCTTCGATTGAAGTTTTGCCAGCGCGATTAGTGCACGTTTGGCCGAGAGCTTTCGCGATCGTCTCACTAATGGCGGCGTCTTTCGCCGTTCCAAAGATGATCCAATGGATGTTCGATTGCGCAGAGACGGCCTGCGCCGCTTCAATGAAACGTTCTGGTAACCAGCGCTTGGCTGGTCCGTATTCCGCGCCGGGACAAAGGCCGATTTTTGCCAGGCCGTTGTTCAAGACGCGCGGCTTTTCGTCCACGGAAATTTGGACGTGCGGAAGCACGTCCCTCCGGTCGTCCATTTGCACGCCGATCGCCTTGGCGATTCGCAAGTATCGAATCGCATGATGTTCAACCGGGCCCGGCTTTTCGCGCTCGGGAATAATCTGATTCAACAGCCAGCTGCGATGATGTCCGCGAAAGCCAGCGCGGCGCGGGATGCGCGCAAGCCAAACCTCAAGCGCAGTACGAAGTGAATTGGGAAAAAGCACGGCCGCATCAAAAGGATTCTGTCGCTTCAAAATTCGTAAAGTTGCCAGCAACGATCTCTGTGGAATCGGAAGGACCTCATCCACTTCGGGCACCAGTTTCCAGACCGGCGCGATTTTTTCCGGCGCAACAACGGTGATGTGCGCATCCGGCCGGCCTGATTTGATCGCGCGCACGGCCGGGATACTCATGATGCTATCCCCGAGCCAGTTCGGTGCGCGAATCAAAATGCGAAATGGTTTCAACGATTCGTTAGGCGGCACAAAAATTCCGCGTTTATAGCGCGTGAGCAGGAAGTGTGGCTTCGGCGTTTTCCATCGGTTATGAACCCAGAACCAATCTTCCGGCGCGACGCGAATCTGTCGCGCGATTATTTCATTGGCTTTCGCCGTCAGCGTTTCGATTGAATCGCCGGCGTTGTCGAAGCGCTCGGTAAAAACGAAACGCCAGCGCGCGCGTCCATTTGTATAGATGTTTGCGCCCATGAGCGCGGCGCGGGTGCGCCTGGCCAATAACGCCGGGAGCGGCGAAGTGGAAGCGAGCCGGCCGAAGAATGGTGTCCACAAACCATGGTCGCCGGCGTGTTGGTCGCCGAGAATGCCGATAACGCCTCCGCCGCGGAGCAACTCGATGGCGCGATGAAATCCTTCGCTGCGATCGAACAGTTCGACTCCGGTGCGGCCGCGCGTGCGACGAACATGCGCGTCGATGTAGCGGTTACCGAGCTTTTGGTAAACGGTGCTGGCGCGAACGTAATCGAAATAGCGAGGGAATAGCTGCGCCTGCAATTCCCAGTTGCTGAGATGACTGAGCAAAAAGACGATCGGCGTTTTATTTTTTAGGAGCCGATGCACTTCGTCGACGTTCTCGACCTCGATCCGACGCGCGACTTTTTCCATCGGCATGCGACCGAGTTTGACGCCGCAGAGCAGATTGGCTCCGAGGCGTCGGAAATGCTGCCGCACCAGGCGATGCATCTCGCGCGCGCTCTTCTCGTTTCCAAAAGCAATCTGCAAATTGTGGAAAGCGAGGCGCCGATATTTCGGAAGGACCATGCAGGCGGCCGCGCCGGATAATTCGCCGAGAACAAAAACAAATGGCAACGGCAGCAGGCCGATCAGAAACGATCCGGCGCGATACAGGAGGTAAATGCAGAAGTCGAGCATGCGAGGGCCGGCGCGGAAGCGGGAGCGTAAATTTGCCTGCGGCCCGCTTCAATCAATATAATGTGAGCGTGTTGCAAGGCTCTTCCTCTTCGCTTCAACGCGATCTCGCGCGCCGGCTTGCGCAAAAATTCGGCGGCGGCCGTGTGCTTGTGCTGGGCGAAGAAACAGGCGCGCCCGAAATGGAACAGGGCCTGCATGTGACGACATGCGCGTCGCCCGACGAGCTGGAAAAATTGCGGTCCGGTAACGGCAGCAGCCCAGCCTTTGATCGCGCGGTCTGGATTTGCCGATCGTCGGAAGACAGTGACCGTGCGATTCGCTCGCTGGCACAGCAAACGGACGAAATCATTCTTGCGCCTGCCGCTGGTGCTGAATTTTTGACGGCGCGCCCATTGTTGGTCGAAGCATTCGGTGCGCACGGCTTTTTGCCGGATTACGAATGTGACCTGGAAGAATTTGGCCACGGCGCGATCCGTTTGCGGCGACAGGCGGCTAATCGCGGCGAAGCCGTTGTTTCCTCCGCTGAATCGGCTCTGCTGCGATTGCATCTTCAGACACGCCAACTCGAACGCACACTGCGAACGCGCACCTCGGAATTGGAAGCAGCCGATCGCCACATCGCGAAGCTGGAGGAGAAGATTCTAAAATTACGTGAAGCAACACGCGAGCTGAAGCAGTTGAAGAAGGACAAGCACGCTTTGCGCAAATGTCCGGAACGCAAAGTGGGTCAGGTCATTCTCGCGCCGTATCGTTTGCCGCAAAGATTATTTCGCGAGGTGCGCAAGCAATTTGCCCGATCGCCCGGGAAGCCTGCCCCGCGTGAAGATTCGGCGGATGAATATCAATTGTGGCTCGCGCGTCATCGCGTTTCGCCCGATCAAATCCCGGGCTTGCGCGAAGAATCGCGCCAGTTCGCTTATCGGCCATTGATCAGCATTGTTACGCCGGTTTTCAATCCGCCGGTGACCGGATTGCGGGCTGCGATCGATTCCGTTCTCGCGCAGGCTTACGAAAACTGGGAACTCATTCTCGTTGATGACGCTTCCACGAATTCCGAAACGCTAGAGGCGTTGCCGCGTTTGGTTGCTCTCGATTCGCGCATCCAGTTAGTGCGACGCGAGGAAAATGGCGGGATCTCGGTAGCCTCGAACGACGCTCTCGCACTGGCGAAGGGTGAATGGGTCGGTTTCCTCGATCACGATGACTTGCTTGAACCGGATGCGCTTTTCGAAATTGCACGTCTGCTGCAATCCCATCCCGATGCCGATTTGATTTACTCGGATGAAGACCGGCTGACGGAAAATGGTTACGAAAAACCGCTGCTGAAACCGGATTGGTCGCCCGACTATTTTCTTTCCTACAATTATCTCGCGCATTTCACCTGCCTGCGCCGGTCGCTGCTGCAAAAAGTCGGGGCGTTCAAGCCGCAATACGACGGCGTGCAGGATTACGATTTGTTTTTGCGCGTGAGCGAGCAAACCCAGCGCATCTATCATGTGCCACGCGTGCTTTATCACTGGCGGCGCACCGACACGTCGACAGCCGATAACATTCGCCGGAAACCGAAAGCGTTGGAGGCGGGCAAGCACGCAATCGAAGAGCACCTGCAACGGCGCGGCGAAGCCGGTCACGTCACGATCGACTGGCGGACGCACGCCTACTGGGTGAAACGCGACGTTCGGACGGAAGAAAAAATCTCGATCATTATTCCGACACGGGACCAGATCGACCTGCTGAAGCGGTGTCTTGATAGCCTAACGAGTAAGACGCGTTATCCCAACTACGAGATTATCATCGTCGATAACGACAGCGCTTCGGAGGAAGCGCGCGCTTTTTTCGCGAGCACGCCGCACCGCGTCTTGCATTCGCCCGGCCCCTTCAATTTTTCTGCGCTCAACAATTTTGCGGTCGAGCAAACGCAAAGTCCGTGGCTTCTTTTTCTCAACAACGACATCGAAGTGATCGACGGCGATTGGCTGAGCACGATGGCGGAGCACGTGCAGCGGCCGGAAGTCGGCGCGGTCGGCGCGCGTCTGCTTTACCCGGACGATACGATCCAGCATGCCGGAGTTGTCATTGGCGTCGGTTACATTGCGCAGCATGCCTTCTGGCAATTTCCGGCGGAACATCCCGGTGTTTCCCGGCAATTGCAGATCACGCGAAATTGCAGCGCGGTTACGGCTGCATGTTTGCTGACGCGCCGCGAAGTGTTTGAGGAAGTTGGCGGCTTCGACGAAGAGCGGCTGCCGGTGACTTACAACGATGTCGATCTGTGTCTGAAAATGCGGCGGGCCGGTTACCTCATTGTTTACACACCGTTCGCCAAACTGTATCACCACGAGTCGGCCAGCCGCCGTCGCACGGTCGAACCGCGCGAAGCCGAAGTGATGCAGGAACGCTGGCCGCAAATTTTGAAACACGATCCCTATTACAACCCAAATCTCTCGCGCAAGCGAGCCGACTTCTCGTTAGGCAAACAGGAATGAACAAGAGCGACAAACATCTCTGGCAGGGGACTCAGCGAGAAGGCGCAGTCTGCGCTCGGCACGCGCGATTACAGCTCCGGCACATTCGCCGAACAACTTGCCGGGAAAGGTGTAGAAGCGCGCAAACTCGCCGCCGCCGATCGCAGCGATCCCGAGCTGGCCAAGGCCTGGATTCCCGGCGTGGAAATTTTCGCGCGCAATATTTACCCGCAACGCCATCGCGGATTGTTCGGCGAACTGGCCCGGCGCGACGAGGGCATTCTGGCTGAGATCGGGCTTTGGCCTAACCAATGGTCGGCTGCGCGCATGTTCGCCCACACAGCAAAAGGTTTTCACATTCATCCGCCGAGCATTCCGGAAGGAACGAGCGCGACCGACTGGATGCAGCGGCTCTTTATTAAGGAACCAAAAAATTATTCGCTGCGCCGCTATGCCGAGGAGCAATGGGATGTGATGTTTTTCGTGCAGGGCATGGCGGAAATGATTCTGCATGATTTGCGCGCCGGCCTACCGACGCGCACGATGCGATTCACGATCGATGGCGATAATCGTCGCAGCGCGGACAATGTGGCGGTGGCGATTCCGCCGGGTGTCGCGCACGCGATTCGCACCGAAAGCTCGGAAGATCTCATTATGGTTTATGGCACGAGCACGACTTTCCGTCCCGAGTTCGAAGGCCGCATCGCGGCGATGTCGAAATTGGCGCCGCTGCCCGAATCGTGGCAGAAATTTTTGGGATGAATTCAAATGTGGGAGGGGCCTCAGTGCCCCGACTGCCTCACACTCTGGATCGGGGCGCTGAGGCCCCTGCCACATTGATCGAATGAAGCGGCAATTCGATCCGGCCGAGCCGGAGTTGATGGATCGTCCGCAGCCGGTTTCCGTCGAGCTGGAATCCGACCTGCACAATTTACGGCAGCTCAACCGGTATTTCGGCAGTTACGCACTCGTTAGGCGATTTTTGCGCAAATGGATCGCGCGCGGTCAAAACGTGCGCGTTGTGGATCTGGCTACTGGTTCCGGCGATATTCCGCGCTTAATTGCCAATCATGCGGCGGCAGTGGGCGCGACCGCCTCAATCGATGCGGTCGATCAGCAGGCATCGACCATTGAAATCGCACAGAAGTTGAGCGCGGATTATCCGGCGATTCAATTTCACAAAGCGGATGTCTTCGAATTCGGAGACGCCGGTAGCTACGACATCGTGCTTTGTTCTCTCGCGCTCCATCACTTTACGGAAGAGGACGCGATTCGTTTGCTCAAGCACTGCCGCGAACTGACACGGCGCTACGTTCTCGTCTCAGATTTGCGGCGCGGCCTGTTTACATCGGTCGGCGTTTATCTTCTCACGGCGGTGCTGTTTCGTCGATCCGATGACTCGCTATGACGGGCGCGCCTCAGCCGCGCGCGCATTTTCATTTCGCGAATTGCATGCGCTCGCGCAACGCGCCGACTGGAAAAATTTCCATCATCGGCGGTTTCGTTATGCGCGGCAGGCCGTCTGGCTGGATTTGCAGGAAGTTTGAGCATGCAAATCTTCAGGACAACGCAGGAAGCGCAACGCTGGGCGCTGGAGAACAAAGAACGACGCGTTCTTGTTCCGACAATGGGCGCACTGCATCGCGGTCACATGGAATTGATCCGAATCGCGCGCGAGGCGGCGGGTTCAGACGGCGAAGTGGCGGTGAGTATTTTCGTGAACCCGTTGCAATTCGAACCCGGCTCGGATTTTGAGCGATACCCGAGGTCCGAATCGAATGACGAAGAACTTTGCCGGAACGCCGGCGTCGATCTTCTTTATCGGCCGACCCAAAGCGAGATGTATGCGCCGGATCGATCGGTGTTCGTCGAGGAAACGTCACTTGCGAATACGCTCTGCGGAAAATCGCGGCCCGGACATTTCCGCGGCGTCTGCACTGTGGTGGCGAAGCTTTTCAACGTTCTCGCACCGGGCGCGGCTGTTTTCGGCGAAAAGGATTTTCAACAGCTGGCCATCATTCGGCGAATGGTGCGTGACCTGAATTTTCCGATCGAAATTATTGGTGCGCCGATTGTGCGCGAGCCTGACGGCTTGGCGTGCAGTTCGCGGAATCAATATCTGAATGCGGAGGAGCGAGCGCAGGCGACCGTTCTGCGCAAAGCGTGTTTGGCCGCGGCACGATTTGTATATCGGAAGGGCGCGCTTCCGCGCGTCCGAGGACATGCAGAAGCATGTCCCTCCGGAAGAAATCGTGACACGGGCGCGAGAAGAAATTGCAAGGCGCCGCTGGCGCGCATCGATTATGTGGAGCTGGTCGATGCAGAAACTTTGCAGCCGGTCGACTCGTTAGGCAAAAAATCGTTGCTCGCGCTTGCCGTTTTCTTTGGGAAGACGCGGCTGATCGATAATATTCAACTCGAATGAAGCAATACGACTTCGTTGTCATCGGGAGTGGGATCGCCGGCTGAGTTTTGCGCTTGAAGGCGGCGAAGCACGGCTCGGTTGCGGTGATCACGAAGCGCAAAGGCGCCGACTCGAATACCGCATGGGCGCAGGGCGGCGTCGCATGTGTGACGAGCGACGAAGATTCCTTCGAGCTGCATGTGCGCGACACGCTCGAAGCCGGAGCCGGGCTTTGTGACGAAGCGGCCGTGCGCACGATTGTGACGGAAGGTCCGGCGCGCATTCGCGAGCTGATGGAACTCGGTTTGCATTTCGATGAGCGCGAAGTTTCTGGCCATCGCGAGCTCGATCTCGGGCGCGAAGGCGGGCATTCCAAGCGTCGAGTACTGCATGTGCAGGATGTAACCGGCCGTGAAATTGAACAGACACTACTGAGCGAGTTGCGCCGCGCCGAGAATGTCGAATTGCGCGAAAATCATATGGCGATTGATCTCATCACA
This sequence comes from uncultured Verrucomicrobiae bacterium, assembly GCA_963737195.1. Lineage (GTDB taxonomy): Bacteria > Verrucomicrobiota > Verrucomicrobiia > Chthoniobacterales > UBA10450 > JBBQFI01. The sequence goes on along the minus strand of CAVTRW010000013.1, from coordinate 78,407 downwards.
GCCGGCAAGATTGGATTCTGCGCCGAAGATCGCTGTCTCGGCGCATACGTGCTCGATGAAAAAACCGGCGAGGTCGAAACAATCCGCTCCGATCGAATTGTGCTCGCAACCGGAGGCTGCGGGAAAGTTTACCTCTACACGACGAACCCCGATATCGCGACGGGTGACGGCGTCGCCATGGCCTGGCGCGCGGGCGCAGTCATCGCGAACATGGAGTTCATTCAATTTCATCCGACCTGTTTGTTTCATCCGAAAGCGAAATCGTTTTTGATTTCCGAAGCGGTGCGCGGGGAAGGCGGAATCTTGCGCAACAATCGCGGCGAAGATTTCATGGCGCGTTACCACCCGAAGCGTTCGCTGGCGCCGCGCGATGTCGTTGCGCGCGCGATCGACTCGGAGATCAAACGCTCGGGCGCGAACAGCGTTTTTCTCGATATCACGCACCAGCCTCGTGAGTTTTTGCAGGAACGTTTCCCGCATATCTACGAAACATGTCTGCAGCTGGGAATCGATATGGCGAAACAACCGATCCCGGTTGTGCCCGCGGCGCATTATCAGTGCGGCGGAGTCAAGACCGATGTGAACGGCGCGACTAGTCTGCCGGGCCTTTACGCCGTCGGTGAAGTGGCGTCGACAGGTTTGCACGGCGCGAATCGGCTGGCGAGTAACTCATTGCTGGAAGGGGTGGTGATTCCACATCGTGCATGCGAAGCGCTGCTACGCGACCAACCAGTGTCCCATTCCGCGCGCGCAATCACATTGCCGGAATGGCAATCGGGCGATGTGCAAAATGTCGACGAGCTGGTGGTCATTTATCATAACTGGAACGAAATCCGCCGCGTGATGTGGGATTATGTCGGCATTGTGCGCACCGAAAAACGATTGCAGCGCGCGGCCGCCCGTCTGCGCAACCTGCAACGCGAGATCCGCGAGTTTTACTGGAATTTTAAGGTCACGGTCGATCTGCTCGAATTGCGCAATCTCGCTTTGGTTGCCGCGTTGATTGTGGATTCGGCATTGAGCCGGAAGGAAAGTCGTGGGTTGCATTTTACGCTCGATCACCCGGCGACGGACGATGCGAATTACAGGCACGATACGTTGCTGGCGCGCAGTTGAGTGGAACAGGGACTGCTTTTGAACGACTGTAATTTCATGAAATGGCTATTTTTGCAGGAAGGAAGGCCTTGCGTAACCGCCGCTTTTCGGCTAAAAAAGCCGGCGTCTCGTTAATGAACAGATTTTCCCCGGCCATCTTGCTGGCCTTTCTCACAATAGTTTCTGCTCGAGCCCAGTCGCCCTACGAGAGTAGTGCCGACTTTGCCAAGTACGCGATGAAACTCCGGCAGGAGGCACTCTTGAAAGTCGAGCCGCAGGTTTTCATTCCAACCACTTCTCGGAACACGATCTCGCGTTATCCGTGGAAAACGAACATCGTGACGACCGTTTTTTGGGTCGGCGAGCAGGCGGGCGGAAATAATCCTGTGCCTAACGTCAAGAGTTCGTGGGATGCAAATTGGAGCTACAATTACGGTGGCTTCGATAATCCCGATCCATCGGCGCGTCGCAATTACATTCCGGTCTCGTTCGTGCCGAAACAGAATCCGTTTTACTGCGCACTGCCCTATAACGACGTGACCCACGGGCAAACCAAACCAGAAGCGGCGCTGGTCATCCCTTGGTTTCGCCGAGCTTACACCGGCCCGGGGCAATCGGTTTGCAAGTCGCATTGGGTCGCCATTCGCCATGGCAACCGCACCGCTTACGCGCAATGGGAAGACTGCGGACCGTTCCGCACGGATCATTTCCAATATGTTTTTCAAAACGAACGCCCCAGACCAAATTTGAATCGCGGTGCGGGACTCGATGTTTCACCAGCAGTCCGCGATTATCTTGGATTGCAACCGACGGATGTAACCGACTGGCAATTTGTCGAAGTGCGCGATGTTCCGCCCGGACCGTGGCGCAATTACGGAGACAATAATCACTTCGTCATCGCAGCGCGGATGGCGCAGGAACGCCTCGCGAAACAGTCCGGCGCCACGAACAAGGCGAAGAAGTAATTACTCGGCGTGCGCGAGGCGGGACGTCAGTTTGCCGAATTTCTTTTGCAACTCTTCGATGCGCGTAAGCAACGGCTCGTAGGCCTTGCGTTGCGTCAGGCAAAACGTCTCGAGCGGCTGAAACGCGATCACGATTTCGTGGTAAAATAAATCGATCGCGTTAATCAATTTTTCTTCGATCGCGCGAATTAGACTCGCGCGTTTTTCTTCCAACTGGCTGCGGTAGGCGGCGAGAATTTTTTTCCGGCGCCCGATCACGACGATGGTTCCGATGGCGGCAGCGGAAGCGGCCAGCACTCCGGTGACGTCGGCAATCGCGGCGCTCGTCATCGAGGCGATGAGTGCAACGATCGCGCCGCCGGCCGCGAGGCCTGCCGGGAAGCGCAGCCAGATTCCAGTCTCCTGCAACATGTGGCCGAGATATTCATCCGAGCCTTTGGTTGAAGCCCTTTCGAGCAGCGCGAGCTGGATTGATTGCAATAGTTCGCGGCGTTGACGCGCGAAGTCCGGAACCGTCTTTGCGATGTGACTTTTCACATTGGCGGCGAATTGCGCTTCGATCGTGTCCTGCAACTGCGGCCAAAGTCCGCGCAAGTCGGTTTCCAGTAACTGCACAGCGTTTTCCACTTTTGGTTGCACCGATTCGCGCAACTTGCTCTCAACTTCGAGCTGGAAATCCTGTTGCCACTGGCCTTTTGAAAAAATCAATTTCCACGTGCGCCAGAAAGAAAGTTTTCTTTCCAATACCTGCATTCCCTGTGCGGCCGATTCGCGGCATGCCTGCTCGACATCGCGGAGAAATCCGTTGACCTGCCGCAATGTCTGCTCTTTCCGCACCTCCAACGTGGAATGGAGTCGCGCCAGTTGCTCTTCGTCGCGCTTGATCGTCTCGAAGGATCCATTCACCTCTTCGGCGATATCGTCGAGTATGATCCGCGCGGAGCGAGCTGCCGTTCGCAGTTTCAAAATTCTTATTCCGGATGAGGACACGATCAGATCGATCTGCTCCTCGAGAGCGGGAAATCCGCTTTCCTGGAGGAGCCGCTCTTTGTCCAGGCCAGTGGTACGTGCGAGCAGCGCTTTCCGCGCCGAGACCGCGAAGGTCGGCGGCGTGAACCCCAACTTTTGCAACGCCGTATCTTGCAAATGACGGCGGATAACTTCGATCTCGTTAGGTTCACGCAAATCCGCCTGCTGCAAAACGAAGATAAGGTTCTTAAGCCATTTCTTCTGCACAAAATGCAACAGCTCCCAGGCGGAGTGGGTCCACGGATTGGTTACCGAAAAGACGAACAGAACAAGATCGGCGCGCGGAATGAAGTTTTCGGTGATCGTCTGGTGCTCCGCCACCATCGTGTTCGTCCCCGGCGTGTCGACGACGTTGAAGTCCTGCAGGAAATTTATCCTCTGATAACGTTCGGTCAGGCGTGGCGTTACCTCGACTGAACGTTCTTCGTTGCCGTACTTGAAAATGTAAACGCGATCGGTTGCGGGCAGCACATCCACCTTCGCAAATTCCTGACCGAAGAGTGCATTCAGCAGCGATGATTTGCCCGCTTTCACTTCTCCCACGACAACAAAGAGAAGCGGCTCACGAACGTCCGTCATCAAACCGTGGATAGTGTCGAGCGTTTGCGAATCGCGTTGCAGCTCCACCTTGAGCCTGAGCAATTCCGCAAGTGCAGTTTCGAGTTCGCTTCGAAGCTGCAGATAATTATCGGCGATCATGCCGGATATTTAGCTGTGGGGCGGAATGGGCGAGGCGGATGGCGTCGTGGGAGGAGACGGTTTCGGCGTCGGTGTCGCTACGGTGGCCATCGAGATTAATTGGGAAACGGTGACGAATTTGAATCCTTTCGCTTCCAATTCATTCAACGTTGCGGGTACTGATTCAATCGTTCCAGGGTGAATATCATGCGAAAGAACGATCGAGCCACTGCGCGTTTCTTTCATGATCCGGCTGGTCACAACTTTGGGGCCGGGCCGTTTCCAATCGAGCGGATCGACGTCCCACAAGATAATGCGATAACCGAACTCATCGTGAATCCACCGCTTCTGCCGCGCCGTGATCGACCCGTAGGGTGGACGCATCACGGTCGGACGCACTCCGCACGCCGCCACGATGGCGTCATCGGTTTTCTTTAAATCGCGGCGCACATTTTCATCCGACATTTTCGCGAAATTCGGATGCGACCACGAATGATTTCCGATTTCGTGTCCTTCCTGCAGCGCACGCTTCACAATCTCCGGATGGTCCGCCGCATTTTGTCCGATGACAAAAAATGTCGCTTTGACGTGATGCTCGGCCAGAATATCGAGCAGCTTCGGCGTTAACTTATCACTGGGCCCATCGTCGAAAGTCATGGCGATGTATGGCCCGTTCACGTGAACGGAGTTGTAGGCGATCTGCGGTTCCGCCGCGGCGACCGGAATCGGGGTTGGGGCAGGCTTATCCGGCGCAACCGGGTGCGTTTGCGCCAGAGTGCGCAGCGCGGCGCAGATGAAAAAGCAGATCACGAAGGAGTGACGACGCATGAAGACAAAATCGTTGGTGTATGTAGCAGAGGGCGTTGCTAACGCAAGAAGCGCGCCGGTGCGCGGAGAATGGTGCGGTTTTTGGCAATTATCCTGCTTGAGTGGGAGTCAATCTCGTTAGGAATGAAAATTTTGCTCGTGGAAGATCACCAGGGCAGTCGCCGCAATCTGCAGCGACTCATCGAACGCCGCGGACATGAGGTCGTGACCTGCGCCAACGCGGAGGAAGCAGAGAGCGCGCTCGCTCAGCAAAAGTTTCCATTTCTTATTCTCGATTGGGCGCTGCCCGGCAAAAGCGGTGTCGATCTTTGCCGCGAATTGCGTGCACAACCGAACAGCGATGAGATGTATATCTGGCTCATCACCGACCGCTCCGACACGAAAGCTCTTGAAGAAGCACTCGAAGCCGGGGCCAATGATTACCTGATCAAGCCGGTTGATGCCGAGCGACTCGATATTCGGTTGTCGATCGCCGAGCGCCAGATTCGCAACTTGTCCGAGCGTAACGAGTCACGTGCCGCGCTGCGCGATTATGCCCGAAACATGACGGGGATTCTGGAAAACACGACGGACGGATTTCTGGCGCTGGATGCGGATTGGAAATTTGTTTACGTGAATCCGAAGGCGGCTTCGCTGCTCGACTGTTCGCGTGATGAGTTGTTAGGCGAAGGTTTCTGGACAAGATTTCCGAAGGTCTGCGGTTCGCTTTTCGAAGGCGATTACCGCAAGAAAATGGCCGAGGGCAATGCGGTCGAGTTTGAGGCGAGCGACGTGACCGGCAACCGTTGGTTTGAGGTCCATGCTTATCCGAGCGGCCGGGGCATTTCCGTTTTCTTTCGCGATGTTAATCGACGAAAAACGAGTGAGGAAGAGCGGCTCAAGACAAGCAAGCTCGAGTCGTTAGGCACATTGGCCGCCGGCATCGCGCACGATCTGAATAATATTCTGACTGTTATTTCCGGAAACATTGGCCTGGCACAGTTCGGCGCGGGTGACAGCGGCGCGGCTTATCTGCCCTCGCTCGCCAAAGCAGGCAAGGCAGCGCAGTACGCGGCCCATCTGTCCAATCAGTTGCTGATTTTTGCCAAGGGCAGTATTCCGTACAAGCGAGTCACCGCCGTTGGCGAAGCATTAGCGCAAGCTTGCGAATTTGCGCTGCACGGTTCGAATCTGCGCGCCGAAATTAATATCGCGACAGATCTTCTGAAAGCCGAGGTCGACGCCGATCAGATCAAACAGGTGGTAAACGCGCTCATATTAAATGCGCGCGACGCCATGCCTTTCGGCGGCACCGTGCGGCTGGAAGCGAAAAATTGTGAGATCAAAGTGGAGAGCGAAACGCTTTTGCCCGCCGGTCGCTACCTCAAAGTTTCTGTGTCCGATCACGGTGAAGGAATCACGCCCGAGGTCGCGGCGAAAATGTTCGATCCCTACTTCACCACGAAAGCGCTCGCGAGCGGTCTCGGTTTATCGATCGGCCAATCGATCCTGAAGAAACACGGCGGGTTGCTTCATTTGGAATCCACTTCCGCCGATGGATCAACATTCGCTTTCTATCTGCCGGCGGTCGCGACAAAAGCGGCGCGCATCCAAGATGGCGTGCGCGAACGACGATTTAATTTTGATCGGCAGCGCGTGCTGGTAATGGACGACGATGCTTCGATTCGCGATCTCACTTCGCAACTTTTGGCAACGCTCGGTTACGACGTGACAACGGTGGCGGACGGGCAGGCCGCAATTACAAGTTATGAGCGCGCATTGCGGAGCGGGAAAAAATTTCAGGCGGTCATTCTGGACGCAACGGTGCGCGGTGGTCTCGGCGGTGTCGCAACGCTCGAGCGCTTGCGCAACGTCGATCCGGAAGTGGTGGCCGTGATTTGCAGCGGCTATTGCGATGAAGCGGCGCTGAACGAATTCCTTACTTTCGGGTTCAAGGCTGCGTTGCCAAAACCATTCACACGTGCGGAGCTCGGTGATGTTCTGCAGCGCGCCATTGCCGCGCGCAAAATTGGTTAGGCGATTCGCCTAACCTTTGCGGAGTTTTTCCAGCTCCGAGATGAAGGTGGAGGCGCCACCTGGCATGTACCCGAGGACGCCGACCTGTTTCCCCTGGTCATTGAGAACAACGATCGTCGGAAAACCTTCGATGTTGTATTGCATGGCGAGGTTTTGATTCTGCGTGCGCAAATCCCGCGATTGCTCTTTCGCCCGCGGGAAATCGATCTCGAGCAAAACCAGGTTCTTCTTTGCGTACTCCTGAAACTCAGGCTGCGAGAAAACTTCCCGGCGCAATCGGATGCACCAGCCGCACCAGTCTGAGCCGGTGAAATCGACGAGGAGTAATTTGTGATTTTCCTTCGCCTCCTGTTTGGCCCGCTCGTAATCCGTCAGCCATGAAACGTCCGCGCGCGCTGTTATGGCGGTAAGGGCGACGGCGCCGACGAGAAAAAGAAGTCGAAAAAATTTCACAGCACAACTTCCGACAAACCCAGGCGCAACGCAAGCCGTCGCGCCGGTACACACTTAGCCCGGCTGCGGCCGGGCTAAGACGAAAGAAAGTGGAGGTTGGAAAATTTAGCGGATATGTCCGGAGACGAGCTTGGTCATCTCGAACATGCTGACCTGACTCTTGCCGTTGAAGACGGGCTTGAGCATGTCGTCCGCATTAATCATCGTTCTCTTTTTCTTGTCCTGGCAACCGTTCTTCTTGATGTAGTCCCAGAGTTTCTTGGTGAGCTCGGAACGGGGAAGCGGTTTCGAACCGACGATGGCGGAAAGCTTGTCGTCCGGTTGGACCGGTCTCATGAAGGCGGGATTGGGTTTACGTTTGGAAGTTTTTTTGGCTGTGGATTTCGGCATAGAGGCTGATTAATCCCTAGCAACGTAGAGGGCAACACTAAATTTTGTCATTCGTAAAAATTTATTTTGCCCGGCGTACAGCCAATGCCGCGACATCATCCGCGAGTACTTTCTCATTCTTATTTGGAATCACATTTTCCAGCGTGCCGGAAAGCAACGCTTGTGCGCTACCGGAATCCTTCGGCAACAATTCCACCAGCCGCTCGATTGGTGTGTGCGGCGCATCGCCATCTTCCGCGCCGCTCAAGCCATCAGTGTAAAGAAGAAACGCATCGCCGGCGTGTAGCTCCACTTCGCTCTCGTCGAAGCTGATCTTTTCCGCCGCGGCCAATCCCAAGGGCGGCGCGGAAGAAAATATCGTTTCGGTTTTTCCATTCTTTCGCTGCACAATCAACGGCGGATGACCTGCGCCCACCACACTCGCTCGGCCGGTCACCGGCTCCAGGGCCACACACATCGCCGTCATGAACGAGCGCGCGCCGAAGATGCTTCGAAAATCATGATTAACCGCGCCCATGATTTCGCTCGGCGAATTGTGTTCGGCTGCTCCGTGTTGGAAAAGCAGTGTCGCTAATGTCGTCATCAGCGCCGCGGACGCGCCATGTCCGGTTGCGTCTGCGATCCAAAACAAAGTTCTGCCGTCGCGCATGCGCAGCCATCCATAAATATCGCCGCCCACTTGAATGACGGGGCGGTACCACGCCGCTACTTCCCAGCCCGGAAGCGCCGGTGGATTTTGTGGAATGAGCGCGCGCTGCGTCAGTCGCGCCGCCTCGAGGTCGCGTTCCAAATTTAAACGCCACGCTTCAAGCTCTTCATTTTGTTTTTCCAACTGCCGTCGCATTTCGCGCAAGTGCAGTTGTGTCTCGATGCGCGCTGATAAAACCGCGATGTTGATCGGCTTCGTCACAAAATCGTTCGCACCTGCTTCCAGACAGCGAACCTCACTCTCTTCGCCTCCGTGACCCGTCAGCATGATAGTGGGAGTTTGCGCGATCGATGGATCGCTGTCGGCGCGCAATTGTTTTAATACTTCTGCGCCGTCGAGTTCCGGCATATCGAAATCGAGAAGCACCAGCGATTGCTTCTGCTCGCGCAGGATTCGTAACGCTTCCTTTCCATCGGAACATTCACGGCAGGTGTAGCCGCCGCTCGAAAGCGCATGCCGTAATAGTTTTCGGCTCAGCGGATCGTCATCGACAACGAGAATTTGCTCCGAGTTTTTCGCTGTCATTATTCATCCATGATTCGGAATTGACTTGGCCGTCCCGCGTGGCGCGTTGCAATTTTATTCGAGGAGCATCTGGCGGTTTGCGTAGCCCCTGCGCCTTTGGTAAATAGCATTGTCACGCCCTACAGGATGAATTAGAAGCAAACAAGACCCGTCGAATCACCGCTATGAAAACCTCGCTGCCGCTCGTCTTTCTCACGACTTTCGCTGTCATCTCCTGCGAAGAAGAGCCCCCTGTTCGGACCCGGCATCATGTTGCGCATTACCCATCAGCGCCGGTGGAACAGTATCCGCCGCAACAGCAACCGTTTAATCCGGACGCACAAGCGCCACCGCCACCGGATAATCCGGTCGCGGTAGAATCACCGACGCCCGCGGCTACAGCCGCGCCGGTGAAGACAACCACGCGCGGCGATATTCCCTATGGCGTTCCGGTACCGAACAAGCCCGGTTTTGTCACCAGCCCCTACGCGCCGAACCAGGGTTATGTGGATGTGCGCGGATTTCCTCCGGGAACCGAAGTGAAAGATCCCTACACGAACAAGATTTTTCTCGTTCCGTAGCGTCGGAATCTTTCTGCCGCCGGCGCACCATTACGTTTTCGCAAACTCCTGCGGCGTTTGCTGGACAACGCCGCGCAATATTGGATGCTGGTCGTCGCGCGTTTCCAGAAGTTTTGAAAGCGCGGCTTCTTTACAAATTGCCCACGAAAATCATCAGATGGAATTCCGCGTAAAACGAGCGCCCCGCATCGACACCGAGATCACGCTCCCGGGCGATAAAAGCATTTCCCATCGCGCTGCGATTATCGCTGCGCTTTCCAATGGTGTGTGCGTCCTGCGCGGTTTTTTGCCGAGCGATGATTGCATGTGCACGGTGAACGCGCTCCGTGCACTCGGTATTAAGATCGAACAACCGGAACCGAGCATGCTCGTCGTGCACGGAAATAAGCGCGTCCTCAAAGCGCCGGCCGGCCCGATCAACTGCGGAAATTCCGCGACCACCATGCGATTGCTTGCCGGACTTCTCGCCGGTCAATCCTTTGAAACGCGCCTTGTCGGCGATGCCTCTCTTTCGCGCCGCCCAATGGACCGCGTGATCGCGCCTTTGACACAGATGGGCGCGCACATTGTCGGTGAAGGGCCTAACCACACTGCTCCGCTTCGTATCAAAGGCGCGCCCTTGCGAGGAATCGAGTACACCATGCCGATCGCGAGCGCGCAGGTGAAAGGTGCACTCTTGCTCGCCGGACTTTTTGCCAAAGGCAAAACGACCGTGAACGAGCCCGCGGTCAGCCGCAATCACACCGAATTGATGCTGAATTATTTTCTGGTGCGAACCGTCAAGGAAAACGGCGCGACGACGGTGTTTGGCGATCAAATGCCGGAGTCGCGTGATTTCAATATTCCGGGCGACATTTCATCCGCCGCGTTCTGGCTCGTCGCCGCTGCTGCACAACCGGGCGGTCATTTGCTCGTGCGCGACAGCGGATTGAACGATACCCGCACGGCGTTGCTGGGCGTTCTTATCCGCATGGGCGCGCAATTGCGTGAAGCGGTGGAAGATGTCGATCAACTCGAACCGCGCGGCGCGGTTGAAGTCACGGGCGCGGCATTGAAAGGAACCGTCATTCAGGGAAAAGAAGTGCCGCAAGTGGTTGACGAACTGCCGGTGCTCGCCGTCGCCGGCGCACTCGCCAGCGGCACAACAGTGATCCGACAGGCTGAAGAATTGCGCGTTAAGGAAACCGACCGTATCGCGGCGATCGCGCACAATTTGCGCGCGATGGGAACACAGGTCGTGGAATTGAAAGATGGTTTGGAAATTCATGGACGACCAACGTTGCGCGGTGCGCGCGTCGCGAGTTTTGGCGATCATCGCATCGCGATGGCATTTGCCATTGCCGGTCTCCACGCCGATGGCGAAACCGTCATCCAGGACGTGGAATGCGTGCGCGTATCGTATCCCGGCTTCGAAGAAACGCTGGAAGAATTCATGAATCCAAAACGGATGCGCGCCAGCACGCCGGTCATCGGTTCGCTCTCCGCGCGTCTTAGCGAAGAGTGAAAGAATCTCGTTAGGCGCAAGCGTTTCGAAGAGCAACCAGGGACGGGCGACTTCCAAGTCGCCCTTTTATTAATAGCGCGGCGACTTGGAAGTCGCCGCTCCTTGGTTACGTTGCGCGCGTTCGTGAACTTCTCTCATCGCATCGTTGCCATCGATGGTCCTGCTGCTTCGGGCAAGAGCAGTGTCGCGCGCGAGCTCGCGCACCGGCTTGGATTTGCCTACATCAATTCCGGCGCGATGTATCGCGCTGTAACCTGGTACGTTCTCGAAAACGGCGTCCTGCCGAATGATGCGGATCGAATTGCGCGACTGATCGAATCGGCTCCAATCGTCTGCGATCTGGAGCAGAATGAATCGCGCATTCGTTTCGGCGAAGTCGATCCCGCGAATTTTCTGCGGGACGATCGCGTCAATGAAGGCGTCTCACTCGTCAGCAGCGTTCCGCGCGTGCGCGAAATTCTCGTCGAAAAAATGCGCAGCTATGCGCAGACCCACGACGTGGTGATGGAAGGCCGCGACATCGGCTCGGTTGTTTTTCCCGATACGCCGTACAAGTTTTACATCGACGCCTCGCCGGAAATCCGGCGGCAACGACGCGCGGCCCAGGGCCAACGCGATCAGATTGCGGCGCGCGATCGCGCCGATTCGTCCCGACGCGCCTCACCGCTCATCATCGCGGAAGATGCGCACGTGATCGATAGTTCGAACCTGACGATCGACGGCGTTGTCGGCGAAATCATCGGCCAGTTAAAAAAGAAGGGGATGCAAATCGCCTAACGAGTGAATCCCTATTACTGGACGGTTTATACGCTGACCAAGCTGGTCGCGCGCTTGTTCTTTCGCTTTCGCGTGCTGCATCAGGAACGACTGATTCAAGATGGCCCGGTCATCATGGCGATGAATCACCAGAGCTATTTCGATCCGCCCTTTGCCGGCTCCGCCTGCAAACGCGACATCTATTATCTCGCGCGTAAAAGTCTGCTCGAAGGAAAATTTTTCGGCTGGTTGCTGCCGAAGCTCAATGTCATCCCGGTCGATCAGGAAGGCGGCGACCGCAGTGCCCTCAAGGCGCTCATCCGCCTTTTGCGCGCCGGACATGGCGTTCTCGTTTTCCCGGAAGGCAGCCGCACGCTCGATGGAAATTTGCAGCCAGCATTGCCCGGTGTCGGATTTGTCATCGCGAAAACGCTCGCACCGGTTGTGCCGATGCGAATCTTCGGCGCGCACGAAGCGTTGCCGCGCGGTAGAGGAAAGTTGCGGTTTCATCCGATTACGATTGTGATCGGTCAGCCGATTCATTTCTCCGCCGCCGATCTCGAGCCCGCTGGCAAAGATCTTTATCAGCGACTAAGTGATCGCGTCATGAATGCAATCGCGGCTTTACAGTTGGAACCAAAAAAATGAGTTCGCCATCGCAGCCTGTTCCCAAGGGAGGAATGATCGTGATCGCAATCATTTTGGTCTCGACTGGCACTGCTCGCTCTTTACTCGAACGTGCAAAAATTGCGGCGCGATAAGATTGAGACCGTGATCGTGACACCAGTTGTGACAGCAACGCCGTCACCAACTCCGTAGTTTGTAGCGGCGGTCTCTGACCGTCGCATTCTGATTTCGCAGCGCTTTGCCTCGGAGAAGTGCGACGGTCAGAGACCGCCGCTACAACGATTGAGCAGCCAAACTTCTCGCGTAAGTGAGCGTGTCGATTGCGTCCACGTTCTTGTCGCGCCGGATCGCCTTGATGCGCGGGAAACGCAGCGCCAAACCGCTTGCATGTCGCGTGCTCGGCTGCACAGAATCGAACGCGACTTCGAGCACGATGTCGGGTTTTACTTCGCGATAACGCCCATGATTCACGATGGTGTTTTGCTTGAAGTGCTCCGTCAGTTCGGCGATCTCCACATCCGTTAGGCCGCTGTAAGCTTTCCCGATTGGCAAAAGTTCGCCGGAAGTTTCATCGCGAACGGCGAAGGTGTAATCGCTTAGCACATGATTGCGTTTTCCGTGTCCGAGTTCCGCCGCGACGACAACGACGTCGAGCGTTGCCAGTTCCTTTTTTAACTTGAACCAGAACATTCCGCGGCGTCCGGGCGAATAGAAACTTTCCGGGTTTTTGATCATGAGACCTTCATTGAATCGACGGCGTGCGCTTTGAAATGCCTCCTCGATCTCTGCCGCGGAATGCGCCGGGAAAACTTCCGCGATTTGAAATTGCGGCGGCAGATTGATGTTGCGCAAAAGTTCGCGGCGCTGGCGAAGCGGCGTCTTCAGCAGCGATCGGCCGTTCAGCCACAACAAATCGAAAGCGACAAACGCGACCGGCACATCGGCGGAAACGTTGGCGAACAAATCGGCGCCTTCATTTTTTCGACCGAGCCGTTTTTGCAGATCGAAAAATGTCAGCTTTTTGCCGTGCTCGAAGGCCATGATCTCGCCGTCGAGAATCACGTCCTCGCGAAAATTCCGCGCCTGCTCCGCAATCTCGATGAACTGCTCGGTCATGCGCCGGAGATCGCGCGAAAAAATTTCGACGCGCTCGGCTGCCGCGATGCAGTTGCGCACGAATGCCGTCGAATTTGTCCTCGACGTAAACTGTAGGTGTAGCGGCGGCCGTGCCGGCCGCATTCTCTCCTGTCGCGGGCGACACGCCCGCCTCTACACTTTCGCAAAACCGTTCCCAAATCGCCTCCGCGGTCGGTTCCGGACTCGCAAGCATGCTTTTGATCGGACGAAAAAGGGAAAGCTCGGCGCGATCGAGTTCGCTCCGCGAAGCAAGCAACGCAGTCTGGCCGAGATCGCCGAGGAGCATGTTTGCTTCCTTCACTTCATCGAGTGCGGCATCAAACGCGTTGGCGATCGCTTCTTCCACCAGACCTTCACGCAAGCCGATTCGGAGATCGCCCGTCAAAATCTTCACGACATATTCCGCTTCGCGCGCCGAGAGTTTTGCGAACCGGTCGCGCAGAAGCTCCGTTTTGTTCAACGGTCCGCGCGTTTTTTGCAGATCATCGAAGAACCGGCGCGATTCGAGAATGCCGAATGGTTCCGGTGAAGTTCGGCCATCGAGCGCTTCGAAAGCTGTCTTGCCCGCGTCGCCGTGACTGCTCGCGATGCGGCGGAATTCCTGCTCGGTCATTTTGCTCGCGGCAACGAGTGCGCGAAAAATTACCGACCACCCCACCTGGAGCGTGCGCAGGTCGTTTTGCGGGAACGGCCGGCCGGTAAAGTAAACCGTGGCGATCGGCAATTGCTCGTTAGGCAAATTGCGCAGGTATTCGGAAAGCAATCGCACCTTTTCCAGCTTGGCCGGAGTTGCTGCAATTGCTTCACCGACTTTGGCGAACTCCGCAAATTCGGATTGGGTAGCGCACGCGTCTCGCGTGCTGGCGATGGCGTCCTCGCCATCGCGAACTTTTTTCTTCCGCATATCGGCGGTAGAAGCCTGTTGCGGCGGGACGCCGCAACCAACACGCGAGACGCGTGCGCTACCCAGATTCTGCAATTGAAACTCCAGCTGATTTTGTGCGCTTAACGCCCACGCTTCGTATCCGCGTTCGCGCAGATCGCGCGCGAACTCAGCCGCGAATCCATGCAGCGTCAGAACCCGTTTCGGTTGCACCAGCTCGACATAACGCAGCAGATCGGTGTAGTCGGCGTGATCGGACAGCGGAAAAGCCGCATCGACCTGGTAACGGTAAACCGCGTTTGGCTCGACCGCCCAGCCGCTGATCATGGCGACGCGCTTTTTCGGAATTTTCTCGAGCATGCGCGAACGGTTCGCGCTCGGCGGGCAAATGAGCACCTTGCCGCCGACCTCGTTAGGCTTGTAGCGCTCGTATTCGCAGAACGATTGGCCGAATTGCTCGTAGATGCGCGTCATCTGATAAACCGAGCCGTGCAGCATCGGCTTGAGATTCGCCCCTGTGAGCGCGCACAAGATTTCCTGCGCTTTGCCTAACGAATAACCAAGCAAAACCGGAATCGCGCCTTCATCGAGTGTGTCGCGGCAAAAGGCAACAATCTGCTGAACCACTTGTTCGGTCGGCGGAAGCCGATAGCGCGGCAGGCCGTAGGTTGTTTCCATGATCAGCGTGTCGGCCTGCCGCCATTCCGCTGGCTCGGCCGATTTGCCGTGGCGCAATTTGAAATCGCCCGTGTAAAGCAGCGAACTCTCGTCCGTTCGCAGAAAAAATTGGGCCGAGCCAAAAATGTGTCCGGCCGGCAGGAGCATGACATCGAGTCCGTGCACGGTGGCGGGTTGTCCAAAAGCAAGGACGTGTTCGTTGCGTTCGCCCGGCAGCCGCGCCTGCATCAGACGCGCGGTGCGTTCGGACACGATGATTTCGTCATGCGCCGCGATGTGGTCGCTGTGCGCGTGCGAAACAAATGCAAACGGCTTCGCATCCCGCGGATCGAGCCACAGATTTTGTTCCGGCAAAAAAACGCCGCGCTCATAACGCACATTGATCACGCGGGATTTTACGCTGAACGAACGATGGTTTCCAAATCGCGGCTCCTTCGCTGCGAATTGACACAACGGGGCAGAACCGGTTTCATTGCGCGATGAAGAGTGTCTTCCATCTGGTCGCACTTTTTCTCTGCACAGCCTGCGCTGCGCGTGTGGCCGATGAATCGAAAGTGCTGCCGAAGGTCACACCGTTACCGATGGCCCTGAGCGACGATTTTGAATTTCGCAAGGTCAAGCTCTTCTCGTTAGGCAAAACGACCGCGGACGCAACCAAGGCCGCGAACCGGCGCTTGAGCGGTCGCAGCGGTAATCGCGTAACGGCGGCCGTCGCGGAAGCTTCGATTAATTTCGAATCACGCTATCGGCTTTTTGGCGCCGTCACCGCACTCGATCAACGCGAACGCTCCGGCGATTACTTCGACTTTTTCTGGCGGGCAAAACGCGACGCCGATATCACGGTGCGTCTTGAATATCGGCAGGAACTTTTGCGCGCCTTTGTGCAGGCGCGCGAGGTTCGTTACCCGAATGCGCGCGGCCATCACGAAACAGAATTTGCCGTCGTTGGGGACGATTTTTTTGATGACGGTCGCGTCATCGCGTGGCGTTGTTTGTTGATTGAAAACGGCCGCATCGTCGCGGAAAAGAAATCCTATCTCTGGCCCTAACCGATGAAACCGCCCCCGCGCGGATGGGAATTGCAGAGGCGCAGAAGCTGCTGGGTGTAGTTATGCAGGTTTGACACCCTCAACCTCGATCTTATATTTTTGTATTCAGTCGTGCAGTCATCGATACAAGTAGGGGTCCACGGCCCAGCCGTATGGGTAAAAGTGGAGGGTAAAGGCAGTTTCCTGAACAGCGGCAACTTCAAGGAATTCGCGCGGCAAATGGTAGAGCGCGGTTACCGGGAATTTGTGGTGGATTTGGACAAATGCGCCATGCTCGATTCCACGTTCATGGGCACAATGGCCGGTGTCGCGTTGCGTTTGAAGGAGCTCGGCCAGGGCCATCTGCGTGTCGTGCATTGTGGCGAGCGCAGCCACGAATTGCTTTCCGGGTTAGGTCTCGATCAGCTATTTACTATTCAGGAGAACGGCACCAAAAGCGCTCCTCAATGCGAGCTCCTCAACACCCCGCCCAAGGCCGAGACACCTGACGAAAAGAAGCAAGAGCAGAAAAAAGAAATGCTCGATGCTCATGAAGCTCTCTGCGAAGCCTCCGCGGAAAATATCCCGCGATTCAAAGACGTCCTTGAATATTTAAAGCAGGACCTTGATCACGAGACAGCGTCAAAGTAAGTCCGCTGTCTCGTTATGTCTTCTCTTCTTCCCGGGCTGCTTGTCGCCGCTCTGGCGGGGCTGATCATCGCTGCGCTCTGGCAACGGCGTCGCATCCGCGAGCTCGAACGTTCGAAAGAGGAAATCATGGTCGAGGAAACTCTCGTCTTCGATTTTCTGCATGGCTTGGGCGAGGCGTTTCGTGAAACGATCAGGCCGAGCGATTTGCATCGACTCATTGTTGAAGGCGCCGCCCGCATTCTCGATGCACAGGGTGGCGCGCTTTACATGGCCGATCGCACCGGCGCGAAACTTGCACCGGCGTTTGTGTCGAAAGGTTGCCCGCCGCTGGTCGATCTACCCGCGCAGGTTTTGCAACAGGCGTCGACAGATCCCGCCGTGCTCGAAAAATTTTTGCGCACTCGAACCATCGAGCCAAACGAAGGCGTGATCGGTCGCGTTTGGAAAAACGGGATCGCGGTGAGAATGACCGATTTCGCCGGCGCACCCGACTTGGCGAAGCTACAGCGGACTCCATTCGGCGTCAGTTCGCTTATGGTCACGCCGCTGCTTTACGGAAAACAAAACATGGGCGTCCTCGCTCTCGCCCACGGACCAAAAGCGACATCGTTTTCACAAAGCGACTTCGTCATCTTCAAGTCGATCGCCGAGCAATCCGCCTTCGCGCTTTACAACGCCATCATCTATTCAGAGGCGAACGAGAAAAAGCGGCTCGATCACGATCTGCAAATCGCGCGCGACATTCAGCGCGTCCTGCTCCCGTCTGAGGCGCCTTCGATCAAGGGTTTCGAGATCAGCGGCATGAACATTCCGGCGAACCAGGTCAGCGGCGATTATTTCGATTACATCAAGGTCGATGACGAACGGCTCGGCGTCGCGATTGCGGATGTTTCAGGAAAGGGCGTTCCCGCGTCGCTCATCATGGCGATTTGCCGCAGCGTTTTGCGTAGCACCGCGCCCGGGAGTCCTTCGCCCTCCGACGTGTTGCAAAAGGTGAATCGCCAGCTTTATCCCGACATCAAGGAAGACATGTTCATCAGCATGGCTTACGCGATTCTCGATTACGCGCGCAACGCTGTCATCCTCGCGCGTGCCGGGCACGATGCGCCCCTCTTATATAAACACAGCACCCGCACAGTGACTCCGATCAAGCCTCCGGGAATGGCCGTGGGCATTGACAGTGGAGACGTGTTCGATAGGATAACGCGCGATTTTTCCGTCGAGCTGGAACGCGATGATTGCCTGATCTTTTACACCGACGGCATCACCGAAGCTCTCGACGCGCAGGGTGATGAATTTGGGCCGGAGCGGATGATGCAATCCGTTCGGGCCAGCGCTGAAAACGGCGCCCCCGCGATTGTAAATCGCCTGACCGCTGATGTGCGAGACTTCATCGGTTCGCAACCGCAGCATGATGACATAACTTTGATTGCCATTCGTAAAACATGAAAACGCACACAAAAGACAAGCCGGACGAACGGGCGAAGGCCGCGCCTGAGTCCGCGCCGGCAAACGCCGCAACGACAGACGACGACGGCGAAAATTTGCAGGCCGATCTCGATCGCTTTCGCGATCTCGCGTTGCGCAGCCAGGCCGACTTCGAAAATTATAAGAAGCGCGCCGCTCGTGAGAAAGAAGACGGGATCAAGTACGCCAACAGTTCGCTGCTCGGGAAACTGCTTCCGATTCTCGATAATTTTGAGCTCGGGCTTTCTGCCGCGCGCGGGGAAGGCGAGAAGTCGCCCATCTTTTCCGGCATGAGCATGATCCTGAAACAGCTCAACGATTTTTTGGTCGAGAGCGGTGCGCAACCGATTGAAGCCGAAGGCGAGAAGTTCGATCCGAATCTGCACGAAGCGATCGCGCGCGAACCGAGCGACCAAGTTCCGGAAGGAACGGTGCTTCGTCAGACCCGCCGTGGTTATCGCTTGAAAGATCGTTTGCTGCGGCCATCGAGCGTAGTCGTTTCCAGCGGCCCGGCTGGTTGAAGCTCTTCCTCTTCCGCTTGCTCTTAATCTGAATCCGATGATAGCACGCGAGAGCAAGACTAGGAGGAAGAGGAAGCGGAAGAGTTCGAACGGAAATTGCTTTTCTGATTTTTTGCAACACTCATGACGAAAAAGCGCGATTATTACGAGATCCTCGGCCTCACCCGCACGGCTTCGGGTGAGGAAGTGAAACGCGCCTACCGCAAGCTCGCGGTCAAGGTTCACCCCGACAAAAATCCCGACGACCCGCACGCGGAAGAAAAATTCAAGGAGCTCGGCGAAGCCTACGATGTCTTGATCGATCCGGAAAAACGCGCCGCTTATGACCGCTTCGGTCATGCCGCCTTCGCGCAGGGTTTTCCCGGCCGCGGTGGATTCCACGATCCATTCGATATTTTCCGCGAAGTCTTCGGCGGCGGCGGCGCGGCCGGGATTTTCGAAACGTTTTTCGGCGGCGGCGTCACCGGCACCGATCAGGAAAGTCGACAGCGCGGTTCCGATTTGCGTTACGACATGCAGATCACGCTCGAGGAAGCAGCATTCGGCGTGGAAAAAGAAATCGAGATTCGAAAATTCGATGCGTGCGAGAAATGTCATGGCTCCGGCGCCGAAGCCGGTTCTCGTGCGATCAACTGTCCGGCCTGCGGCGGGCGCGGCCAGGTCATTAGTTCGCGTGGATTTTTCCAGGTCTCACAAACGTGTCCGCGCTGTCACGGCACGGGGCAGATTATCGAGAAGCCATGTCGCGCCTGTGACGGCGAGGGCCGCGTCGATCGCCACAGCCGCATCAAACTCGCGATTCCCGCCGGCATTAGCGACGGTTCGCGCTTGCGTTCCACCGGCAACGGCGAAGCCGGCATTCGCAGCGGCGCGTCCGGCGATCTTTACGTCGTCATGCACATCAAGGAGCACGAGATTTTTCAGCGCGAAGACGACAACCTTTACTGCGAAGTGCCCATTCCATTTACTGTCGCCGCGCTCGGTGGAGAAATCCCGGTGCCCACTCTCGAAGGCAAAGCCCACATCAAAGTTCCCGCCGGAACGCAGAGCGGCCAGCTTTTCAAACTGCGCGGCAAAGGTGTCATCAACGTCAACGGCCGCGCCCATGGCGATCTCGTCGCGCGCCTGCTCGTGGAAGTTCCCACTCACCTGGACGGCCACCAACGCCTCAAGCTGGAAGAGTTCGCCGCTCTTTGCGGTGAGGAAAACACACCGTTGCGCAAAAGCTTCTTCAATCGCGCGAAAAAATTCTTCCGTTAGGTAACTCGCCGCACTTGGATCGGCTAAGGTGGATCGGCCTATGGTGGATCGGCCGCTCCGTCGGGCGATGTTAATGTTTGGCGAAGCCGCAAACATTCTCCGCGTCGAGAACCAATTTCCGTCTCTCACGCGATTGTAAGTTGACGCGCCCCATTACTGGCCGCACGTCATCTCCCAACTCTTAATTAAACATGAAGGACGAAAACAAAATCAGCCGCGAACGCATGATCGAGTTGCTCAACGAAGATCTTGCGCGCGAATACCAGGCCATCATCGCCTACGTCATATACAGCCAGACCCTGAAGGGCGCCGAATACAACCACATCGCGCAGGAGCTGGAAAAACATGCCGGCGAAGAATTGCAGCACGCGCTTCAGATCGCCAAGCAGATCGATTATTTCAACGGCGAGCCCACGAACAAACCGAAGGAAGTAAAATTGTCCGATAAGCCGCGCGACATGCTCAAGTTCGATCTCGAGAACGAACGCCAGACCTTGAAGAACTATCGGCAGCGCATTCGTCAGGCCGATGCCATGGGCGAGTTCGCGCTCGGCGAAGTGTTGCGCGAAATCATCGCGCAGGAACAGGAACATTTGCAGGACCTCGCCGACGCGTTAGGCATCGATACTCCCAAGATCGACTAACGGCTGATCCGGTCTTTCTCTTTCCGTGCTCCTGCTCTTGCTCAAGCTTCGAGTCCAACGGTCTTTCTCTTTCGCCTAACGAGCAAGCGAGATCATGAGCAAGACGTCAGAGAAAGAGGTAGAGGAAGCGGAAGAACTCCGAGCAAATCTTCCTCTTCCGCTCCCTCTTCCTCTTAATCTCTTCCGTAATTGTAATTCCTCCGATGCATCGCTTCTACATCCCGCCTAACGAATGGAATCCCGACGCGCCGCTATTGCGCGGCGGCGAAGCCCATCACGCGCGCGATGTTCTCCGGCTCAAGCCCGGCGCCAAGCTTGTCCTCTTCAACGGCCACGGCCGCGAGATCACCGCCGAGATCGCCTCCATCGATGGCGCCGAGATTCGTCTCCGCCGCTTGCACGAAGCGACCACGCCTCCGCTTTCCTGCCGCATCACTCTTGCTCAGGCCATTCCCAAGGGGAAAAACATGGACCTCATCGTGCAGAAAGCCGTTGAGATCGGCGCTTCCGAAATCGCGCCCCTCATGTCCGATCGCACCATCGTCCAGGTCGATGACGAGAGCGCGGCGCAAAAGCAAACCAAATGGCAGAACATCGCCATCGAAGCCGCCAAACAATGCGGCCAGAATTGGCTGCCCGAAGTGCGCGCGCCGCAAAAGCTCGCCCAGTTTTTTTAGAGGCGGGCGTGTCGCCCGCAACCTCAAGACATCGCGGCCGCCACGGCCGCCACTACACCAAGGCGCCTTCGATCTCCAGCTCATCGGCTCGCTCCAGCCCGACGCGCGGCATTTGAAGAAAATCCTCGCCGATTACACGCACGCGCACGCCGGCGCGCTCCCGGCGAGCGTCCTCATGCTCGTCGGCCCCGAAGGCGATTTCACGCCGGCCGAGCTTTCACTCGCGCGCAGTCATGGTTGCCAGCCCATCACGCTCGGCCCCATCATCCTGCGGGTAGAAACAGCCGCCATCTATTGCCTGAGCATTCTTTCCTACGAATTGCTCGTTAGGCAAGACAATTCCGCAAAGGATCGGTAGGGCGCGACGGCTCGTCGCGCCAATTGCGCGCAGTGTCACCGATTTGAAGCCTGACCGGCATCCGCGAGGTAGAGCCACTCGCCGTCGAAAATGTTCGCCGAGCGCGAGTGTTAGCTGCGCTTCTTGACACTCGGAGCCGGAAGCACCAAATCCCAAACTCCAAATCCCAAGGAAGCTCCAACCTCCAAGCCCCAAATTGGCAACCGGATTACTCGTTAGTCCGCAAGTCCACGAACCCAATTTGTTCCCGCCTTCCTTTCCCTGTGGGGAGATTAACTGAGGTGAGGAGAATTATAAAGTTCCACGGCGAGTCTTTGTCCCGGGGAGCACGCCCGCCCTCGGGCGTTGGCGATAGCGCCCTCGCTATCGCCCCATCGGTAAGTGAAAATAGGGAAATACTTTCCTGCTTCTCTGCTTCCGCTTTTATTAACCGGAGCGACTGCTGCAGCTTCTAATACGTCTTTGGATCGTTCGACGAGTAACTTTTTTCGAACGCTGTTCCGTGATTCGATACCATCTCAGCTGAAACAAAAACGCGCGTCGCGCCAATTGCGCGCAGTGTTACCGCTTTGGAGCTTGGAGCTTCCCTGTCGAAGACTCGCCCGTGGCGAGGAGCTTCTCTGCCGCTTGTCGAAGACTCGCCGTGGCGAGGTGCTTCAATATCTCCCGCCCATCCCCGGCCCCGTCTGCCGATTGAGCAACCCGCCCGGTGGCGGCGTCGCCGTTGTCGCCGCGCTTTGCTGATAAGTTGTCGGCTGCGTGTTATCGGTGCTGCAACCGCCAATCGACACCATCAGCGCCAGCATCAAAGCGCCCACGAGCAGATGGAAGCTTTTCATTTCGTTGCGCCCTTCGTTAGTATCCGCCGCGCATCCCGCCCATTACCGGCATGTGACGGATATCCTGCGTCGGAGGCGGCGTGCTCGTCGTCGTCGCCGCGGCGGTTTGCGAAGTCGTCGCTTGTGTCGTCTCACTGCTGCAGCCGATCAACACCGCCGCCAGCGCCGACGCGCATGTCATCAGGAAAAAGATTTTCATGTTGGTAGCTTTACTCCTCAGTGGAGAAAGCACGAACCCAATTTGTTCCCGCTCCTTTCAATGTCCGTGCCGCCCACCGTGCAACCCAAACGGCACCTGACCCGAATAATTTGCCGGCGTTGGTGAAAGAGCCGCGCTCGGCTCGTACGCCGTCGCTTCACCCTCTGGATTCGCGCAGTTGCTCAGACTAACCACCAGCGCGAGCAGCAGCGCGCCGCTCAGCAACCAGAAGATTTTCATTCCGGTATTTTGTTCGCCCGGCTAATAAAAACGAGCCAAACTCGCGGCGATTCGATGGTAGAGATCGCTCCCACACGTAAAAACTGGAAAGAGCCGCAGCCCAATCCATTTCGGGTTCTGTTTCCCGAAGTGACTGCATGGAGCGAACGCGGCGCGCCCGTTCGCACCATCTGGATCTACGTCGTTCTCGCGGCGCTCGCTTTCTTCTTGTATCTGCCCGCCGTCTGGCACGATTTCGTCGCGCTCGGCGATCACGATTACGTGCGCGACAACCCGCACATCGCCACCGGATTCACCGCGGCAAATATTCTGTGGGCGTTTCGCACCGGAGACACCGGACTTTGGCAACCGCTCACCTGGCTCTCCCACATGCGCGATTGCCAGTTTTTTGAAACGACCGCCGGCTGGCACCATCTCAACAACATTCTCCTGCACGCCGCTAACGCCGTGCTGCTTCTTTTTGTGCTCAACTGGTTCACCGGCGAACGCTGGCGCGCCGCTTTTGTCGCCGCCATTTTCGCTGTCCATCCGCTCAATGTTGAGACCGTCGCCTGGATCGCAGAGCGCAAGGATCTTCTCGGCACCTTTTTCTTCCTCCTCGGCTTTCTCGCTTACGGCCAATACCTCGAACGCCGCAGCACCGGTGCGTATCTGCTGCTCGTGCTCATCTTCGCGCTCGGATTAATGGCGAGCCCGATCGTGATCATGTTCCCGCTCGCGCTCTTCCTGTTCGATTACTGGCCGCTGCGTTATTTCGAAATGGGCATCGGATGGCGCCGCAATGTTTACGAAAAATTGCCGCTTATCGGCCTCTCGCTTTCTCGCCGCCGTCATCACATTTTTCGTGCACAAAAAAGCTGGCGTCCTTTCGGTCTTCGACGTCATGCCGCGAATGTTGCGCGCGGAAAACGCCCTCATCGCCTGCGCGCGTTACCTCGGCAAGATCGCGTGGCCGGCCAATCTCTATATCCCGTATCGCTTCAGCGAAACCTACGGCATCGCCGCGTTATCGATCGCCGCCATCATTCTCGTCGCGATTTCTGCCGCGGTTCTTTTTCTTCGGCGCGCGAAACCCTATCTGTTTACCGGCTGGTTCTGGTTTCTCGGCACGCTCCTGCCCGTGCTCGGATTTGTGCAAATCGGCCCGCACGCCATGGCCGATCGCTACACCTACATTCGCAGCGATCGGCATTTTTATCGGCGCCACCTGGTTCTGCGCCGATCTTTTTGCGCGCTGGCGCGTCCCGCGCAGTTGCCATCCGCTGGACCTGTGTGCTCATCATTTCCCTCTGCGTCATCAAAACATCATTTCAACTCTCGCATTGGGAAAACACCGAGACGCTCCTCAAACACACCTTGCAGCTCGATCCGAAAAACTATCTCGCCCTCGAGTCGTTAGGCGAAGAATTCGGCCGCCAGAAGCGAACGAACGACGAGATGGATTGCTTCGCGCGAGTTTTGAAAATTAATCCCAATCGTCCGTTCACGCGCGCCAATGCCGGGCTCATCCTTGAAACCTCAGGCTACCCCTCCAAGGCGGCCGTGCAGTACGACACGGCGCTGCGCTCCATTACTCCAGCCGTGCCGTTCATGGGAAAAGCCGAGCGATCCAGAGCGTCCGATGTCGCGAATAATCTCGCCTGGATTCGCGCCACCGCCCTCGAGTCCAAATTGCGAGACGGTTCCGACGCCGTCAAACTCGCGCAACATTCCATTGAATGGTCGGGCGGTCAGGCTGATGCCGTCCAGCTTGATACTCTTGCCGCGGCTCAGGCGGAGAACGGACAATTCGATTCCGCCATCAAAACCGCGCGGCAGGGTCTTGATCTGGCGAAGACAACCAAAGAAACACGACTTGCCACCCAAATCGAGCGACACCTCTCCTTATATCAAATGGGACAACCGTTCCGAGAATTTCCAGAATAAAGAGCATCTTTCCATAGACGCCTCCATCCGGACCACATAACGAGCTTGCCTAACGCCGCGAAATTGTAACAAAACCCCCTCAAAAAAAGATTGCGCTGCTTTCTGCGTTTCGGCAATCTCGGGACCCCGCAGTGTTCAACGAGGTTACCCTATGAAAACTCCCGCCTTGAAGTTCGGAAAAATTGTCTCATCTGCTCTCGCAGTTCTTTGTCTTGTTATCGTCGGAAACATGTACGGAGCGGCGAGCACTTGGGCTAACGTCGGCACTGACTTCAACACGGGTGCAAACTGGGGCGGCACTGCGCCAGGATCGGAGATGTTGGCTTTTTACCGGTGCCGCGTACAGCCAACCATCAGGCCGATACGTGCGGCTCTTTTTTAACGCTGCGGGCGTTCGTATGATCTGTCGAGCACATTTCGAGCTACGCTACTCTGACAGGCTATAATATCTACCGGTTCATGCGGGTTCTATTTCTGACTAGCGCCGGGGACGATCAAGCTATAACTTCGGTAGCAGTGGCACTCGACCTACTGGACGATATAAGTGGTTCGTGCGGCACTTCCGACAGCAGCGCTGCCGCGCTTCGCATGAGAACGCGTCGGGCACAAACACGATCAGTGCTAATATAATTCTGGTTTCATCCACCGGCATCTCCACATTTGTTCAGGCTGCTGGAGGAACGCTTTGCTGGTCAACGGCGCAATATCGGGCACACGCAGCTCTGAGCCTTAAGGGCGGCGCACGTATTCAACTCAATGGCAACAATTCGTTTAGCGGCGGCACTTCGATCGATCGGCCGGCACGACTGTCGTTGTTGGCAACAACAACGCTTTGGGGACGGGCGCCTTGACGGTCAATACTCACCTCGACGCTTCAGGCTGGTGGCGGGATCGCGGACGATTTGCTAACGCAGTGGTGTTAGCTGGCAATCTGACAATTGGCGGGTCAAACGCCCTTACCGTCAATGGTTCCTGTGACCGCTGCTGGAGCTCCGACAGCGAACGCTTACTGTAAACAACACCGCCTGACCTTACGCTTGCGGGTAATGTATTTATTTCTGGATGCAGCTGGCACTGGCCGCACGCTCGTTATCAATGGGACTGGTAACGTGAATATCAATGGCGTAATTGCTGATGTCAATGGCGCAGGACCGGCGGGAACGCTGAGTCACGGCGGCAGCGGAACTTTGACACTGAATAACACCAACACTTACTCCGGCGGAACGTTGATGTCGGGCGGGACGACAATAGCGACTGTCGACGGTGCTTTCGGTAGCGGAAATGTCAGCCTAACCGGCTCGGCTGTTACCTTGACCCTTCAACACGGCGCTGTGAACAAAAAGAACCGCCCGAACGCCATCGACGGCGGGAACGACTTTATCGCCGACACCGCCACTCTCAGTATCGGTTTCACTGACGATATCGTGAACCTGAACTATACCGGGACCGAGACGATCAACATGCTGATTGTGAACGGTACGCAAATGGCAGCGGGAACATATGGGGCTGGAGACATTCCTGAACTTGCTGGCACGGGCAACCTCTTCGTTCTTGTGCCTGAGCCGTCCACCTACATCCTTTTCGGTCTCGGTGGCCTTATTGGGCTGCAGCGTTTCCGCCGCAAAAAGAGCTAAGAGACAACTTCCCTGAAACGCCTCTTTCGGAAATCCCGAAGAGGCGTTTTTGTTTGTAGAGCCTCGTCCCGTCTCGCTTTTTTTCATTAGGGGCAGCGCACACTCAGTGATGGTACGAAAGAAAAGGCGCGTGCCTCACGCACGCGCCCTTCCAAGTCTTAGAAGGAATTCGTATGAGGAAGAACCTTCTTTAGGTCTCAACAACCAATACGAGAACTATCCGCCAAAGTTTCAAAGAAAATGCAGCTGGTGGTTCCTCGCCCATGCAAGGCGTGCTGGCACTACAACCTGGTCAACCTCTCCGGTCAGAGCGATTGGAGCGAGCCCGTCAGCAAAATGGCGATGTAAGAGAGGTCTTATTAGTGCCGTGAAGCGTCGGCAGGGCGACCTGCCGGCGCTTTTTTCTGGCGAACGCCCGCTCATCCGATTATCTCTAAGTCAAAATGAACCCCCTCCTCCGGCGCAGCTGGGTGCTCGAAAGAGAATCCGCGCAAGGCGAGCAGTATTTTGGCGAAAATGCGCCCGACGCTTCTCACAGGCGTGATATACGAAAAATTCTTCTTAATTAATTGCGAACCTTCGCACAATTCTCGTTAGGCCTTTGAACGCCTTTTACTGCCGACCTCAAGAGATCCAGCACAACGGAAGATAAGGCGCCTCAAAGCAGCGGTGTGGGTTCTCATTTTCATCATCGCGATGGGCGTCTTTACGAGGTGCTTCAAATGCGTTCGTGGGCGAATCCATGCTCCGCTCTCGAGGGATCGCCAGAAAAGAGGGTGCGTGCTGCGAGCGTGATTGCGCTCGCCAAGTTCGAAAAGTCAGGTTCGACTTTGCGATGTTTACTTCCGTCATCAGTGAGATTCTGAAGCAGGCTCCGAACACGGCATTCTACTACAAAGTCGGCGATGAGTTCAGAGCCGGGAACCAGCAGATCCGGGAGAATACCGACTACGGTGACGGCGAGATTTTGTTCTTTGTTGGCTCGCCTGCGGAGCACTGCGAGTCGATACCTTACAGTGGTGATCGTTTGCGTTGGATGGGGGAGATTCCCGTATCGCAGCTTCGTCAGATCATCCGCGACTCGACCAAATGAGGCCTAACCAAGCGATGCAGACATGTGGTTAGGTCAAGTTGTTGTTTGCAGTATAAGTGTTGCATAACGTGTTTTTCTGTTCCCCTCGAACGACCAACTGTTTCACGGGTAGTTTTTGAGTAGGTAAAGTTTTTTCTCTACGAAGTCTGCTTTGTTGTCGTAGCCAAATAGGCGTAGCGCCTCGGGTCCGATTTCTGTGGCGAACTTACTGAGCTTGGTTGTGAGCATATCGAGTCGCTCAAGGGCGCCAATGGCGTGTCCCATGAGCAGATGCCAGAGGGCGACACAGAGTTTGCGCGCGAGGGCCACGGCCGCTTTGTTTCTTCCGCGCCGTGCTGCTACAGCCAGACCCCACTTCTGGAGCGGATTATTTACTTCCAGGAGTTTCTTGCCTGATTGGATGAGCAACGCGCGCAGCGCTCCTCTTCCGTGCCGTTTGAGGGCTCCGCTTCCTTCGAAGTTACCGCTCTGCGACACACTTGGGTTAAGTCCAAAGTAGGCCACCAGTTTTTTGCTGTGAGTGAAGCGGCGCACATCGCCCACCGCCG
The DNA here is from genome assembly GCA_963737195.1 of uncultured Verrucomicrobiae bacterium. Classification (GTDB taxonomy): domain Bacteria; phylum Verrucomicrobiota; class Verrucomicrobiia; order Chthoniobacterales; family UBA10450; genus JBBQFI01. The sequence continues at coordinate 50,489 of CAVTRW010000013.1, read as the reverse complement.
CCACTACTCCATAAAGAGTGATTAGATTGATGCCGCAGAGCCGAGTTAGTCGCAGGAGTGCTTCCTCGGCCACGATCTCTTGCGCCATGTAGCGGCGCAACAGTGTGCGACGTGCTCGCGTTGCCACCAAAGTGCCGTGCAGCTGTTGCAGCAACATTGTTCTCGCCGGCGTCCACTCGCGCAAGGCCAGCAGCCGCCTGATGGCGTTGGGATGACAAAGGCGGAAGCCCTTCTCCAGGCGCACGCAATGTTCGTTCAACATCGAGCGCAGCTGTTGTTTGGCCCGGGTCGATTCCTTCACTACCGCCTGATAGGCACTGAACACCTCGCGCCGTTCCAACGTCTTTGCATCCGGCTGCCAGACGATGGGCGAGAGCGCGCTCAAATAAATGCGCGCGATCTTCACCGCATCGACTCGATCGTTGGCGCAGTAAACCTTGCCCACTTTGCCGGCTCGATGACTATCCAGAATCTCGACTTTGCGTCCGATCGTGCGCAAGCGCGCCGCCACCGCAAAAGCATTGCCGCTGGCTTCCAACACCAGCGTGTCCTCTGTCCTGGTGTGACGCAGCGCCCATTGTTCCAGTTGCTTCAACTCGACCCGCGTCGAAGTGCTTACCACCTGCGCACTGGCCGGATCAGTTCCTTCCACGATCGCCCCGGCAAAACTGTCCGGGTGCACATCCAGTCCAATGACTCGACCTTTTCTTTTGCTCATGTTAATACTCCCTGGTTGGTTGTTATGCTTCTTTATCTCGACGCAAGGCGTGGCCGGCTTCTGACGAACTCTCGTTACACGCAGACATCCGGAGCTGAGTTTCGCTTTGGTAAAGTCGACTCACTCCATGAGGGTTCATCCGTCAGACTCATTCAGCCTTCAATCGGGGAAGTCCCCACTGCATCGCTCGAGTCCTGCCGGTTCGTCTCGCGCTGGTCCTCTTTGCAAGTCCCATCGCCCGATATCAGAGCGCCCGGTCACGCCTCGCGTCGAGTCCACAAAACCACATTCCCTCAGTAACGGACCTTCACGCGTTCGGTCGACTTTTTTACACCTCTCAAGCTCGGCTTCGAACTCGCCCTCGGTAGGCGTAGCTGATCTTGTTCTCGTTAGGCGTTTTTTTTTTTTTTTTTTTTTTTTTTTTTTTTTTTTTTTTTTTTTTTTTTTTTTTTTTTTTTTTTTTTTTTTTTTTTTTTTTTTTTTTTTTTTTTTTTTTTTTTTTTTTTTTTTTTTTTTTTTTTTTTTTTTTTTTTTTTTTTTTTTTTTTTTTTTTTTTTTTTTTTTTTTTTTTTTTTTTTTTTTTTTTTTTTTTTTTTTTTTTTTTTTTTTTTTTTTTTTTTTTTTTTTTTTTTTTTTTTTTTTTTTTTTTTTTTTTTTTTTTTTTTTTTTTTTTTTTAGGCTGGAGCACGTCCGGCGGGTCAAGCGCTCTTCCATTTACGACGATGAGGGCACGCGCTGGATGCTGGGGCTTTATCGAGTGGACATTTTTTTTTTTTTTTTTTTTTTTTTTTTTTTTTTTTCAGATGACTAGAACCTCTTCACTTCAGCCACGCTCGCCCTCGTGGCGTAGCTCACTTCTTTCTCGTTAGTTAGACACCATGGTGGCTGGCTGGTGCGCGGGAATCGAACCTTTCCATCCGCCCCACGCTCCAACAGCAGTGGACGAACCCCACCTTCGTCCACGTTCATATATCAACCTCTTCACTTCCACCCTCCCCTCTCGCTCACTTCATTCTCTTAACCCGTGGTCCATCGCAGCCCTGCCGATTATCATATTTCTTTTCGCGTGGCCGAGGCGCAAGCAGACACCATGGTGGCTTGGCTGCGTGCGCGTGGAATTTTTTTTTTTTTTTTTTTTTTTTTTTTTTTTTTTTTTTTTTTTTTTTTTTTTTTTTTTTTTTTTTTTTTTTTTTTTTTTTTTTTTTTTTTTTTTTTTTTTTTTTTTTTTTTTTTTTTTTTTTTTTTTTTTTTTTTTTTGATGGATGCCGGGCAGCCGTCTCCCGCATTCTTTCTACGCTTATTATCCCACCCTATTATCCTTACATTCTCGAACCTTTCCATCCGCCCCCTTTTTCTGTGTATTTGCGCGCGCCTAGCATCAAAGCATCCTACCTCTCTATTCCCACATACACTTGCAAGCTTACGCATCCTACTCTCGCCCACAGCCCTCGAAAAATTTTATCTGTTGCTTACCTTAAAAGTGAGGGAGTTTTACATTATCGAACGCTGCAGCGCCATTACTATATCTGGCTCTGCTCACCACACCCATTATCTTTCCACGCTCCAATACAGGGAACCTCGCTTGTATATAGGCTCGATTTACCCACCGCGAGATACCACAAGCAATAAAGAATATGTTTTGATCTTCCAGTATGCCAAATTACCCATTCAGGATTGTATCTCACTTCGTTCACAGGCTCACAACCTCAGCAGGTTCTTGATAGCGGAGTTTCGGAAGGGTTGGAAGCCGTTGAATGAGATCGGGACCTAACCAGTCGGTGGAGCGAATGGCGGCTGGCCTTGTGTTCCACGCTTCGAGTAGCTAGACTCCTTTTCATGCAAGCCAAGCGCCCTCTCAGCCGCCATCGCTCACCTTGTTCTCGTTAGATGACTAATTCTATGCTACACGACGTTGTCTGGAAGCTGAGCGATCGAGACGCACTGCAGCGCGGGATGGAAGTCGCGTGTGCTCGCGCTGGACATCCAGAAATTGCTTCGGTGTGGTTCGATCATTTCATGAAGCAGTTACAGCTGCATCCGATGGAGTGGCCATCGTCAAGCCGTCCCCCTTCCTAACACACATGGGAGTTCGGTGGCAGTGTTCGGTTCGCTATCGACTCATTCCCGATTCGCAAGTGTAGATATCTTATCCTACTCTTTATCTTCTCTAGTGGACGAACCCATCGTCCACGGATGGATGCCGGCTGCAGCCGTCTTCTTTTTATTTAAAGAGTTCCCGATCTGAGCCAAGCTCGCTCTCGCCAGCGGTGGTTCATCTCCTTCTCGTTAGGCGTATCGCATGTTGCCGTATTCAAACCCTTTGAGTAAAGAGTAAGGAAGAACATGGACCTACATTTGTGATCCCGATGGGAATTTACTCTGATACTCATCGCGGACTTAAGCCCGTTGCGCCACCTCTTCCTCTACCGGAAGCTCGAGCGACGTGTCGCGGATCGAGCAAAGCTACTCGCCGCAGCCGAGTTGCTACACGCACAAATGATCCTACGCAGCGTTTCCAAGGGCGAACGCTGGCCTCCCATCGAAGACCTGAATGCTTTCTTGCCGACTTCCGCATGGCGAGAGAATCAATCCAGTCTCGCAGGCAACGTGAGCGAAGACTTATGGGTTCAAATTGTCATGGCCTATGGACTGCTTGAAATCGACCGTTCACGTTTCGCTGTTGCAAACAAATTCACAGAACCCAAGCCACTTGATGCAGAATTCGCTGCGGGTATGAAAAAGAGCTCTGATGATTTAGGCCGTCTACGCAGACAGTTGGGGCTAGGTGGCGGTTGGTTGGATGGAATCGAAGAAAACTCAAATTAGAATCGTGAGTGCTCTGCTCAGCGCGCTGCCGCAACGCCTAACCAATCGCTGCAGCCAACCGCTGGCAGTTCCGATGTCTAGCTTTCAGATGATTTCAATATTCAACTCAGTAGAAAGGCTCGCTCCCGCCAGCGGTGGCTGAGCTTATTCTCGTTAGGTCTATGATACTGATCCGTGCTTTTCTTAGCGTGTTGATCGTCGTTGGCTGCGCCCAAACGTTGAAAGCAGCGCCGTCTGCCAACAGATGCAGTCGCTCGCGCTGAGCAGCAAACCATCATATTCTCCTAAACCCACTATCCGCTCAAGCTCGCTCTGCACTATACTGCCCATTTTTATCATATTTTCACTCTTTAACCCATCTATGCGATGCGCAACACGTTCCCAGATTTCCTATACCGACCTCTGAGCGCGCTTCGCCAGTGGCGCTCTAAGCCTCGCGCCTCGAACCGCCTTGAAGCAGCTCCTTAGCAACATCTAATTACAAACTCAAATTTAGGCCTAACCAATCGATGAAGCCAACCGCCCCATTGCGATGCAACTTCAGTGAAGTTGGTTCAGCACCCTGCGGTGGCTTATCTCTTTCTCGTTAGCCCTCAAACCACATCTGCGATGAATTCAAACCCCGCAGAGTTACGCAAGACTGGAAAGGCGCTGTGCATCTTCGCTATGATTCTGGCTGTGCTGGGGGGCTTGGCTGCTGTTGTTGCGGCATCGGTTTTCACTATGAAGTCGGCGACTCCGCTCGTAGGCATGATAGGTGGGATTTGTTTCTGGGGCTTCTTACCGGTTTTGTTTCTGGCTGGACTTTCAGGTGTCTGGGGCGTACTACTCTGGCGGTTGTCCGGCAAGGTTCACGCAGGCACAGAAGGCATCCGTGACGACGAGGAGGAGGTTTGTTAGTTCGCGTGACACTCTGTTTTCCGCTCCGAGTTACCCGCAACGGTCTAACCATACGCTGCTACGAACCGCTGGCCGTTCCGATGTTTCGCGCAAGATTATGAAAATACCTCCATTGCAATCCACACTCGCTCTCGCCAGCGGTGGCTGATCTTGTTCTCGTTAGGTGTTTACCTCGCGTGCTCACGATGATTGAAAAAGACATCCTGGAATGGGTTGCTCAGCGACATGGAGGCTCCGCGATGCGCAAGCAGATCGAACACGCTGAGGTCGCTTCACGCGAGTTCACCGGCGTTGGCCTTTACACGAACATCACTCTTGATGACCGGGCCTCTTTGCCTCCGATCCAGCCGCTAGAGATACCGTTTAGCGGGCCTGTGATTGGGAGTCCTGCGCTTGAATTGGGCGCGTCCGCTCTGGTTTGGTGTGATGACTCCGGTTACCTAAAAACCATTGAGATCGCTGCTTTTGGTGATCATTATCCTGAGACAGAGATTGAGTATACGCTTAAAGAGTTCGACCACACCTAACCAGGCGATGGAGCTGACCACGAGCCGCCGTACGACCTGCCTTTTCAAGGCCACTTTCCTTTCACCCGCTGCCACGCGCGTCCCTGCTCGTGGCAGCTCACCTTGTTGATTCACTCACGCGATTCGCTCACCCTTCGGGCCGCCCGTCTATGTCACGGCTTGCCAGTCCGTTCCATTCTCGTTAGGCCCGTGACGCTATTGCTTGAAGCCTCCTTCTATGTGTAGGATTGATCGTGCTTAAAAAGGTTTTCTTTTTCGTTACGATATTGCTGATCCTCCTAATTGGCGCGTTTTTCGCCATCGGCGGCATGCAGTTCCTGCGCGTTGCAGTAATAGGTCCGAGGCTACCGCGAACGCCCTCGGCACCAACTCCGGCGAGCGATCTTACTTATCTGCGTTCGGCAGTTGTCGCTAACGAACGCGGTCCTGGGCCTGAAGCGTTTCAACGTTTCAAGGAGATCATCGATCGGGCACAGCCTCCCCAAACTTCTGACGATTTGTCTTTGATCGGGTCGCAGGCAGAAGCGGCCCTTGGTAATGCTCACTCGACACTCTTGTCGCCGGCAATGCGCCAACTGCCGGTACGCTTGTGTTGGCTGAGCGACGCGCTCATCGTGGTGAAAGCCGACCAAAAGCATGGTGATCTTCGGGGGCGCAGGATTTTGACAATCGGAAGGCGTCGTCCAGAAGAACTACTCAAGGGAATGAAGAAATTTGTCGGCGGCGGCACGCCGGGATGGGTGCGTTATCGCAGCGAGTATTTTCTCACTGCGCCGTCGGTTCTGACCGTGCTCGGCGCGGTCGTGGATGGCGATGTTGTTGAGTTAGAACTCGTGGATGCGTCTGGCGTGAACACGAAGGTCCGCCTTGCCAGTGACGAAGCGGTTGCTCCGGGCGATCCGTTCCGCGATTGGCGTCACGCTTTGCCCGGCGACACGCACTATGGCACTGAAGGTTGGTCAACGCTCCTGAGCTCGTCGCAAGCGTTACCGGTTTATCAGCAAGAGGCGACGCGGTCGCTTTGGCTGCACGATCTTAAGGCTAACGATGCGCTCTATGTCCGCGTTAACGGGAGTTTAAATTCGAAAACAGAGACTCTCGCCAAATTTGCGGAGCACGTGACCACAGCAATGGGCCGCGATCGTCGCCCAAATGTTATCCTCGATCTCCGTTACGATTTTGGCGGTGACTACACGCTTTCTCTTCCTTTGGTAAAGGGGATTGCGAACGCGCTTTCATCGGGGGGACACATCTACATGATCACCGGGCCGAATACATTTTCGGCCGGGCTTATTACCGCGACCCAAATGAAGCGCTTTGCGCCACCAGGCTCGTTGACCATCGTCGGCGATGACGTCGGTGATACGTTGCGCTTTCGAGCTGAAGGCTTCGATATCACGCTGCCCGCGACTAAGATTGAGGTTTATGTTCCGAGCGCATGGGATGATGTCGGCAAAGGATGTGGCTTGTTCGATGACTGTTGGCCGCCCAACAAGTTTCTTCTTAAAGGGGTAGGGACACTTGAACCCGACATTCGCGTTGCGAATGATTGGGCATCTTATCGAGAGGGCCGCGACCTGGTTGTGGACGCAATCCTTTCCGACATTGCGAATCGTAACACGGGCCGCCGATGAAAATCAGCGGGCGGTGTGAGCTACAAAGGCCTAACCCATGCGAGACCGAACACACGTAAACAAAAACACGCGGCAGGCGGTGGACCGCTGCATGACAAGGCTGAAGGAAGAATTAAGAATTATGAAACAGACGACGCGCGCTAAAGTTCACTCGCCGCGGCGGGTCCGCCGTCGCTCATCTTTTTCTCGTTAGGCTTATCGCATGAAGCGTTTTCTCATCACCATACCTATTGTTGTCGCAGTTTTCATGGTGGCCCTTGGACTCGCGATCGCACTTGGCGGACCAGGCGAGCCGCCGTCGCCAATGTCGAGCATTAGTGACCCTTTCAAGAGGGTGGATTTCTCCGATTTACCGGCACTCAGTTACTTTACGGCTCGCGATGGCGCCAAACTCGCCTTTCGAGCCTACCCGGCTGCCGGTGACGCTGTCAAAGGCAGTGTGGTGCTCGTGCACGGCTCCTCTGCCAGTAGCAGCAGCATGCACCTGATGGCCAAGGGATTTGCTGCGGCTGGCTATGCAGCCTACGCTCTGGACATCCGCGGACACGGCAAATCAGGCACCAAAGGCCACATCGCTTATATCGGACAGTTGGAGGACGACCTCGAAGACTTTGTCCATTCGACCAAATTGGCTCAGCCTTCCACGCTCGCCGGGTTCTCCTCCGGCGGCGGATTTGTGCTTCGCTTCGCGGGCAGTCCACGTCAGGAACTATTCTCCAACTATCTTCTTCTTTCTCCTTGGATCAGTCAGGACGCAGCAACGTTGCGTCCGGGTAACGGCGGCTGGGCTACCGTGGGGGTTCCGCGCATCATCGCGATCGCCGTGCTCAACGGGTTTGGAATGCACGCGTTTGACGACCTGCCGGTGGTCAGATTCGCGGTCGACGAGAGGGACAAAGGCTTGCTCACCCCGCAATATTCCTTCGCCCTCGCACAGAACTTCAGGCCTGAGCGCGATTACCAGGCAAACATTCGAGCGGTTAGGCAAACTCTTCGCGTGCTCGTGGGTCAAAACGATGACGTGTCGTACGCCGATCGGTTTGCAGCCGTTTTCAAGACAGCTGGCAAAGATGTTCCTGTTACAGTTCTCCCGGGGATCGACCACATCTCACTCACCCTTGATCCAGTCGCCGTCCAAGCGGCAATCGCGGCGGTTGAAAGCATGGATCACGAAAAGCCTAACCAAGCGATGGAGGCAACCGCTGGCCGGCGTACTGACAAAGTTGAGGGCTGAGAGATGATAGTTGAGAGTCCATCCATGCTCGCTAAAGTTTACCCGCCGCGGTGGGTCCGCCCTGTGCCGCGTGCTTTACTTTACGCGGGTCGCTCATCTTGTTCTCGTTAGATGCTAAAGCGCATCTTGTTACTTATCGCTGTTCCCGTCGCGCTCTTGTGCGCGCAGACACAGAGTCAAATGAACGCACAAGCTCGTGGCGAGTTCGAGCGAGCTGATGCAGAGCTCAACCAAGACATACAAAGCCCTTCTCGACCGACTTCCTAATGCCGAGAGCAAGGAAAAGCTTAAAGCCAGTCAGCGTGCGTGGATCGCATTTCGCGACGCAGAAGCTTCATTTGCAGCCGATCAGGTTCGCGGTGGTTCCCTCGCGCCCGTCTTGCGTTACACGAGCATGACAGAATCCACCGAGCAGCGTATAAAGCAGTTGAAGAGCGTTCCGCCATGAACACAAACACTTCTAACCAGTCGCCGGAGCTGCCGCCAGCGGTGGCTCCGCTCCATTTCGTTAGATGCTAACGCGCGTCGTTGCCGTCATGTTATTGCTGTCCGCGGGCATCGCTGCTGAGGCGATGTCATACTCGTTTGTTTGTAAGGCGAGCGGGCGATTGGGCGGGCCGATCCGCTTCGAGTTTTACCGTGATTCGACCACACGTCCGAAGACCGATATCAAGTCTTTCACCGTTTCCATGCGGACCGCCGATGACCGGTGGAGGGCGATGTGGTCCATCTTGAGCGGCCGTGGTCTGACACAGCCTATCGAATACGGAGTTACGCCTCCTGGTTTTACCACGATGATTCAACCGCAGAAGCTCATTCCCGGTCGCGTTTACGCCGCGTCCGCCACTGATGGACACGGAGGCTCATCTGGCGTGACTTTCGGATTCGATAAAAACGGGAGGATGATCTTCCCGGATTCATTCGATCGATGAGTGGCGAATGAACGCATCTAACCGATCGATGAAGCCAACTCCGAACTCCGAAAGGATTCGCGAGCAGGAGCTTTCGCGAGCAGGCTGGCGGACCGAATTGAAAGTCGAAATTTGAAAGTAGAAAGTAGAAGACCCGCAGCGACGCGCGGCTTCGCTTGGATTTCATCCAAGTCCCCGGCTTCCCTAGTGCGATTGATGCGTTCACACCAGTTCACTTACCGCTACGCGCTCCTCCCTTGTCGCGATCCCAGCCCACCGTCTACCCCGGCGGCTTCCCATCTCGCGGTGTTCGCGTCTTCGCGCTCGCGCACTCCGGCCGTATTGTTTTGCAACGGTAGCCGTCGCTCATCTTGGTCTCGTTAGATGCTACCGCGAACACTCGTAGGCAGCCTCATGGCGCTGGCGCTGCTTGCTGGCTGCAAGCCCAAGCTCCCGCCTGAGCGGATGCTCGTTGGGACATGGAAGATTCAGGGCCCGGAGACCGCTGGCGTTTGGACTTACCGCGCTGATCACACCCTCGAGTTCAAAGGCTATGACGAATTGGGACCAGTGTCGGCGAATGGCTCCTGGCGAGTCCAGGGCAGCAAGCTTACCTTCAGTTTGGCGCCTTCGGCCCGACATGCCGGAGTTCCCGACACTACAAACACCATCGTGAGCCTAACCGCGACTGAGTTACAACTGCGGACTGTTGGGGAAAAGGTGGTCACATTAAATCGCACCAAATGATGATGAACTCGCGCGGCTCATTCAATCTCCGGTCTTGAAGTCGATGTCTCGGCGTGCCAGTCCGTTCCATGCCCGTTAGATGGTGAGCACCACTGCCATGTGGATAGAATGAGTTATTAAGTCGATATTGTACTAGAAGTGCTTGGTTATCTACACTCGTGGCGTGTATTGGCATGCTTTGTTTTAGGAGTTCTCCTCGCCGCGGCTTCTTCTACATCGGAAGCCGCAATTATCGTAGGAGCAGCCCTTGGCTTAGCTGTCGGGCTTCTTTGGGAGGGCGGGCCGGTGGTGATCTCAGCGCCGCGCTGAGCGCCGCGCCACACCGGCAACGCTTACCGGTGTTAATGGACGCCCGACTTCCGCCTGGGCAGTCGAGACGAAACTGAGTCCACCGGGGCTCAAGGGTCCCACCACGAGTTCCAGCCCACCTAACAAGGTGGCCCCAACCAGCAGCAATAAGCTAAATCTCTTCAACATAATCATTTTGCATCTCCAATCTTAAAGTGCTTCGGCAATTCATCGGGAATATCTTTCAGGTCGATCTTCTTTGCCGTGGTTGTATTTTGGAACCCAAAATCGTCCGCCGCAACCTTATCTCCGGTCTTGAAGTCCCTGATCTGAATGCTGTATTCCGGTCCATCAGCAACCTGCACTGATTTGATGGAATATCGGCAAGGGTAGGGACGGTCTCCCTGGGCGATCCAGATTTGCCAGTCGACTTCCTTGGTCCGAAACGCAAAGTGATCGCACTCGATGCCGCCAATTACACCACTGCCAAGGTCTTTGATATTAGTCACATCAGGCATCAACTGACCGTCGACATCCGTCATCAGCAAATCGGCGGCCGGCAGGGGACGGTCGTATTTGTTCTTCAACTCGTCGATGAGATGATCGAGTGATCCAGGGATGTCGACCTGAGCGTAGAGGTTGGCGTTCTTGCCGAGCATTGTCAGCGTCTTGCCGTCAAAAAGCATCTCGACATCGGCGAAACCGCCGCTACGTGTCGCACGGATCTTGTCGGGCCGGTGCAGAAGAACAGTACCCGAACTCGCCAAACTGAGTGTCTGATGATCTTTTGTGGCCACTTCGAGGATGGAATCGTATGCAAACGAAATGGATTTCTGTCCTGCCATGTAAGCGGACATGGCCTTGACTATCCGCTTGGCATCTGCCTCATCGGCTTTCACCTCGGCCAACGCCCCCAGTAGAACTATCAGAGGCAGCACCGCAACGGAAATGCATGGCACCCCCATCTTTAATGACTTGAAACCCGGGTTTTTCACTTTGTTTTTCCTTTCTTGCTCGTGATCTCTACCTTATGCTTATTTGACGTAAGTGTTCACGCCTTTGAGCGCAAAACCAATGGGACCTTGGTCGTAGCTGATCGATTGAAATTTTATCGGACCGTGTATGTCATGGCTTGATTCGCCTTCGTTCCGGAAGGCTCACCCTCGCGGGTCCGCCCAAATATGTCGCTCGCTTCCCAGCGGCTCCATTGCCAGTCCGTTCCATTGATGAACTCGCGCGACTCATTCAATCTCCGGTCTTGAAGTCGATCTCACGGCTTGCCAGTCCGTTCCATTCTCGTTAGATGGTAGAACACTTTCAGCGTAACCCGCTGAGAATCGGAAAGACAAAAACAAACAAATGAAAACAAGAAGACAATGGGTCAGTTCAGTAATCGCAGTAGCTTTTTTCGGAGCATTTGTGAGCGTCGGCGCTTCGTCGGCGCACGCCCAGGCAACCAAGAGAGGCTGGTGGATACGCGTTAACAGGCCGAAGACGGAAGCATCCATCATCTCGTTCCAGATCGGCACGAGTAAAAGAGATAGTCGAAACTGGCGCACGTGGAAGCCGGGCCAACGCGTGGAATTCGACGTTCCAACTGACTTCCGCGGTGTCGCTCAGCTTTACATCCGCGCGACGTCGAATCCGCACAACAAGGACGTGTGGTTCTGCGTCTTTTACAGGGATCACGGAGTCGAGCATTTCGAATTCGACGGCGACGTAGATCACAAGATGAAGCAGGATGATTCGGATGACGATTGCAAGCCGTAACAAGCGCCTAACCATGCGATGGAGCTAGCCGGCTGGCAGCCGTTGAAAGTCGAAATTTGAAAGTAGAAAGTAGAAAACTGGGAGCGACGCGCGCTACAGTTTACCCGCCGCGGCGGGTCCGCCGTCGCTGATCTTGTGTCTCGTTAGGCCTCGCGCAGGCCCACACACTTCAGGAGAACTCATGTTTGACCACGTCAAATTCGGAGTCAGCGACTATGCAGCGAGCAAGGCGTTCTTCCTCAAGGCACTCGAACCGCTCAGCGTAGCTGTTGTCTCGGAGGGGCCGCCGACCTACGGTGTCGAACTTAGCGCAAAGGGTAAAGCTTCATTGTGCCTCTACCAAACCGAGGAGAAGCCGGCGCCTCTTCACCTGGCGTTCACGGCCGAGAATCGCCGGCAAGTCGAAGCTTTCTATCGCGCGGCTATGGAGGCGGGTGGCAAAGACAATGGTGCGCCTGGTCTGTGCCCGGAATATCACGCGAACTATTATGCAGCTTTCGTCATTGGTCCGGACGGGCACAACATCGAAGTGGTTTGCCACGAACCCGAGGCCTGACCCTTTCATCGAGGAACGTCCACAAGCGGGCTTCGCTCACTTGCGGCCGCCCCTCATGGCGGCGCTTGATTTTCAGGGTGAAAGACTGATCATGGCCAGCGCCGCCCGAAACCGGCCGCTTAACTTTGCGTTAGGCATATGGCAGGGATAATCGAGGGCGGGTGTTTATGCGGAGGCGCCCGCTATCGTCTACACGTTAGGCCAAAGCGGGGGAGTGACTGCCATTGCGAAGATTGCCGGCGCGCTAGTGCTGCTCCGTATGTGACCTGGTGTAGCGTTCCGAGCAAGGCGATAGAGATTCTGAGCGGTGAACTGCGCAGAGTCTCATATGCAGACCGATTACGCTCGTTCGCCTCTTGTTGTGGCACGCCTCTGTTTATCCAGGACGAAGTCAGTTCTGAATGGATTGACGTGACCGTAGCGTCTCTCGATGATCCTAAGAGCCTTTCCACCGGAGGCCGCGATATGGACAGAAGACAAACTCCCGTGGGTAAAGCTGGATCCGAGTCGGCCTGCTTTTCGCCGGAACAGAGACGAACACGCCTAACCAGGCGCGGCAGCCCCGAAAGCATTCGGGGCTGATCTTGTCTCGTTAGGCGAGCGAGGCAAACTACGGCTCTTGTTAACTCGGCAGTTCCATTAGGAGGATATATGTCACGCACCATGCTCTTCATTGCCACGATCTCGTTTCTTGGCTGTCTCACAACACCAGGCATTGCCCAGGACAGCGGATGAGGCTCGCCAGACGATCCCAGCCGTCAAATTCATTATCGCGATAGAGAGGAAATGGCCCAGCTCGAACTGTAGCTCCGCATCCGCAAGGCAGCAGACGGCAAGGAGGCACGGCGATGGTAGGTGTGGACTGACACGTGGCTGAAGCCCAAGGGGCAATGGCAAATCGGTCCCGGCTCAAGATACGGTTATCCCGTGTCCCTAATGACCCGAGGCTATTGATAGGCTTTGAGGAGCGCGGGGATGTCGGCGGCGGAAACGCCAAGGGGTTTGAGAGTTTCTGCGACGTAAGCGCCGCCGTCACTCGCGACAATTTTCCAGCCGGAAGAACTTCGATGCAGGACAACGGACATGTCGCTTTCGTCCGAGTAGGCCGTGCAAAGCGCCCAGTCGTGCGAGATCTGAGGCGTGCAAGGCATGCCCGAATTTTCCGGCAACGACTTTGCGCACTTGTTTGACGTCGGCGGAGTCGCCGAAGTCGGTGGCAAAGAGAGACGTCGTGAACGCGAAAAGTAGCAGGGCAACGGCGGAAAGGCGAAGCATTTTCATGATTGGAACGGTCAGACCGAAACGGCGCCTGTCAAACCTCGATGACATATAGCTTTTTACGGAATTTTGAATTCCGGCTTTTACCGGATGCCGGAGGGTTGTAAAACAAGACTATGTTTTTCGACAATTTACCGCTGGAAATTACATGCTTTAAATGTGGCAAGCAGATCAAGGAGACCGTCAAATGGCTCAAGTCTGAGAGCCAGAAATGTCCCTTTTGCGGCACGCTCATCGACACGACAGAGTTTCGACGGGGAATTGATGAGGCTACGAAGCGCACTCATGAAATGCTTCAGAACCTTCAGGACAGCCTTAGGAGTATCAAGATAAAGATTCAGCTCTAATCACGGTAGGTCGACCGGCAATAACCCTGGCTAATTTCATACGACATAACCAAACAATGGAGTCGACCGCCGACCGCTGCGATGCCTGGCTTTCACATGACTTCAATGTCCCACTCCGATCAACGCGCGGTAAAGTTTACCCGCCGCGGCGGGTCCGCCGTCGCTCATCTCGTATCTCGTTAGGCCAAGCATTGAATCGATATGCATGGAGTTCGGATTAGCTATCTGATTGAGCACCCAGAATACATCCCGCAATTGGCGCAGTGGCTCTTTGAGCAGTGGGATACGATTCTCGGCGAAAAAACTCTTGAGGCTCGAATCGAAAAGCTAAAGGCGCATATGAATCGAGATGAGTTGCCTATTGCATGGATTGCGCATGCGGATGGGCAACTTTTCGGAACTGCTGCCCTGCGCGCGCATGATCTTGAGGGACGCGAAGACCTGACTCCCTGGCTCGGCGGGGTATTTGTCGGCTCCCAATTTCGTCGCCAGGGTATTGGTGCCGCGCTATGTGCCACCGTAGAGGACGAGGCTCGGTCTCGAAAGATAGAGACTCTTTATTTGTTCACGCTCGACAAGCAGGCGTGGTATTCACGTCTGGGATGGACACTACTTGCTCCGTGTGTTTGGCACGAGCGGCCCGGTGACATAATGTGCAAGAGACTACAACCGGCCTAACCAATCGATGAAGCCAACTCCACCACTTGCGGTGCGCCACATAACAAACGCCAGCTTTTGCTTCAAGTGGCAGGGTGGCTGATCTTGTTCTCGTTAGACGACTAGAGACGCGCTGATAACCTCTGAACCCATGCTGAAGAAGAACCGATCGGCACCAAACACGGCCGTAATACCCGTCCTTTATTACCCCGACGTGCCCGCAGCAGTCGAGTGGCTCACCACGGCCCTGCCATTTACCGAACGTCTCCGCAACTCCCAGGATCGCCGGCAGCTCTTACACGGCAATGGGGCTATCGTAGTTACCAAACCCGGCGTCCACGCCGACGCCGCTCCTTCGACACTGCAGAGCCCCGGGGCGCACTCCATCACGCTTCGTGTCACGGAGATCGACGCACTTTTTATCTGCGCCAAGTCAGCCGGTGCCCGTGTCCTCGCCGAACCCGCCGATCACCAATATGGCGAACGCCAATGCTCGTTCCTCGACCCATGGGGACATCCATGGACGCTCTCAGAGACGATCTTCGATTCCAACCCAGCCGATTGGGGCGGCGAACTCCTGAGCGAATGAGCGTGTGGTGAAGCCCGAAGGCTGAGCCATGCTCGACTAACCAATTATTCGAGCCCACGGTCGGCTGGTCTATTGAGAAAGTTGAGGGTTAAGAAGTGACTACAGTTCACTCGCGGGAAATACCTAACCAACCGCCGGGGCTAATAAAACTGTTGGTTTCGCTACACAATAGGTCTAGAAGCAATGCCAATGAACGAGCGTGAGCTGGAGATCGCTTCGATTCTGCCCGATAACCTTGACGCGCTCCCGCGGCTCGATGGTTTCCGGCTCCGCGGTATGGCGATGACCCGGCTCGAAACATTCATCGATGCCGCATTCGCTTTTGCCATGACGATTCTCGCAATCGCGCCGGGTAGCGTGCCCGAAACAGTGGGAGCGCTGATCGCGGCGTTTCGGAATGTGCCTCCGTTCATATTGAGTATCGCCGTGCTCGGCATCTTCTGGCGCGGCCACTGGCTCTGGAGCCGGCGTTACGGACTCGAGGATGGCGCTTCCATTCTGATCAGTTGGTGCCTGATCGCGACCATTCTTATTTACGTCTATCCATTGCGGGCGCTGTTTGGGGCGATGGTTTATTACCTAACGAATCATCAGCTCGGCCACTCCCTGACTGTCGCAAACAGCTTCGAAGTGCGGCTCTTGTTTTCGGCATATGGTCTTGGCTTCAGCGCGTTGTGCCTGGAAATCCTGCTGCTCTACCGGCGCGCCTGGCAATTGCGAGCGGCACTGCGATTGGATGCGGCGGAACAGTCAATGACCATCGGCCAGGTCTACGGCTGGACGATCCCGCTAAGTGTCGGGTTGCTCTCCGTGCTGCTGTCGCTCACGTTGCCGGCGAAATATCTCGATTGGTGCGGCTGGATGTATTTTTCTCTCTCCGTGCTGGTGCCGACTTTTCGCAGGATCATGCGCCGCAAGCGCCGTGCTCTCGCCACGTAACGCTGACAGCCGTTGTTCTTAATGACCCCCTGACGAATGCAGACAAATAGGGGCTTTTCCAGTGCCGCGTTTTTTCCTGTCAGGGGCTCGGCTTATTGGATATGTTTGCGAAAAATGTTCCGCCTCTCGCAGCTCTTCCGCCCGGAAAGCAGTCGTATACATCTCGTTAGGCGGCATTCCATCGGAGCAAAGATATGATCGAACACATACTCGACACGGAGCATTCAATTCTCTATGTGCGGCCCAGGTCCAGGCTTGAACAAGACGACTTTGAGGAACTCGCGAAAACCGTTGACCCCTACATTGAAGAGAAGGGATCTCTCGCCGGTCTCATTATCCAGGTCACCTCCTTCCCGGGATGGGAGAGCCTTGGGGCGATGGCGAGCCATTTTCGCTTCGTGCGAGATCATCACAAGCACATCAAGAAGATCGCCGTTGTGACCGATTCCCCGATGGGAAATGTCGCTGAGCATTTGGCGTCACACTTTGTCGCCGCCGAGATCCGGCATTTCCCTGCGCAAGAACTCGCCGCCGCAAAGCAATGGGTCATGGGGATTGAGCAGACCTAGGTTTACGATGCTGCGAAAAAACGTCGTTTGATTTGGCGCGGTCGCTGATCTTGTGTCTCGTTAGATGAACACATCGCAAGAATGGCAGGGTATCAGGCGCAGACATTTGCCTCCTTGTCTCATAGCAATCTGCCTTCTTAGTATCACCGCCAGCGGTGACGTTGTTCACGAATCTGCAAGCTCAATCAGCACGGTGGAAGCTAATGACGGACTCGCTATCGCCCTCGAGCGGGGATTGGAAATGGTGCGAGGTCTTCGGCGGCTACTGCTATGGAATCTTATGCCACGTTGTCGGTGAAGACACTTTGTTATTTTTGGCGTGTTCTTCCATTCGTTAGTTCACCTTATAGATGAAGATGGAGTAACCGACGCGGTCGACGAGGGTCGAGCGATCGAGGATCTCGCGCCAGACCTGGCGCGCGGCGGTGTTCAGTCTTACTCCAAGGATGTTGTGCGCGCTGATGGCGATGTAGTCGCCGGGCTGGAGCGTCCGCTGGAATTGTCGCGTGGCCGTGTAGGGATCTTCTCTGCGCGGCGCGGTGAAAGTGTAGGCGCCGAGAACGTTCGGAACGGATTTGTAACTGATCTGGTAAAAGCGCGGATCGGCCGTGCCGAAATAGGATAGGTAGACAGGCTCCCGGATGTTATTGCGATCGAGCCATGTCTTGAGCCCGGGAAGGTCCTGGCCCCAATCGATGTTTGAATCAGCCAGGCTATGCCAGCCATTCCGAGGGCCACCGGCGAGCTCATTAAAGTAAGCGAGGTAATACGGGAAGATTGTTTGTGGTCGCCACAACGGGTAAAAGACGAATGAGCTTGAAAGAGCAAGGAGAGCCAGGGCTCCCACGATAACGGGCCACTGCACTCGCGCCTTCTTCGATAACTCATTAGCCAGGCCGCCTGCGAGCACGTAAAGGAAAGGGTAAACAAACAGAAGATGCCGGTGACCTATGTTTATGTGAGAAGGTATCAGGGTCACAACGCATATTGCGACCGGGAGAAGAAGAAATGCAAGGTTGCTCGCCCACGGCATTCTCCGATAAAAGGCGAGGACAATGCCGGCTATGATTGCCGCGATTGTTAGCAGCGGCGTTTTGAGGAGAAACGTCCACAGGAAGTAGGACCGAAAGCCGACAAGGGAATACTCGCCTCGCAGATACGAGGGCGTAAAGAGCGACGCTTCCCTGAGGATGGCAAAGCCTTCGAGGTAAGCTTCGGGCAGCAGCCTGTGATCATTAAGGAAGAGAATCAACCGGCTAATGTGGCCAAGCTGCACACGCGGAATGACCTCAGCAATGGCCTTCTCCGTGACACTGCCGGCGTCGAATTTCTGCAAAATAGCTTTGATCGCGGCTACTCGTCGCAATTCCTGTTCAACGGGAAGATGGCCAGGCACCTCATATGATACGGCACCATGAATTGAAATTGGCTTGGTAGCTTCCTCTTCCTGCTTCCCGGCAAGTTCGGGATTAACAGCGGCGGAATAACGAAAATCGTAAGCTGCCCACACTGTCACCCAGCTAACAAGTCCGGCAATCGCGAAGAGGAACAGTTGTGTGCCGGCCTTCGATAGCCACGACACAGGTTTTGGCGTCGTTGCAGGCGGCAGTGACGGGTCGTCTTTGGCGAAGACGCGAACAAGAGCGATCGCGACAAAGACAGGTATGAGAAGCACGGCGGAGAACTTCGTGGCGAAGGCAGCGCCGAAAGAAAGAGCGAACAAGGCGAGGCCCGGCATGGTGATACGTCGGCATAAGCGCCAGTAAAAATAAATGGTGCTGAAGAAAAACAAGGCGAAGCCGACATCGGTCGTGACAAGGCCGCCATGAGCTATGAAGTTCGGATCGAATACGAATAACGCGAGGCTCAAAACTCCTGCAATGATCGTTCCATGAACCTGGCGCGACCAGATGTAGATGAGGATGGCCAGCGCCAGAGCCAGCGGCAGCACAGCCAGCCGCCCCAGACCTAACAAGTGGTCAGGATCGTTGTAAAAATCCTTCCGGCTGAGCAGGCCGGCCGTGGGAATTTCCAGGGGTGTATCAACAGCAAAGCTCTCCTGTGTTTCTCGCCGGACGCCATACAAAAGCTCGTGGGCAAAATTCCATTCCGTATTTGGATACTTGAGTGATGTCGCCCAAAAGAGGTGAAGGAGTCGCTCGCTATCGAAAAAATTTCGATGAAGAAAAATCGGCCTGTGTCGGGGCGATGTTTTGCGGCCAGACATGCTGCCAAAGCAATGGCAGAGCGGCGAGCTTCCTGACCAGGGGCGGATGGCTCGGGCTGATGCGGTAATCGTGCTCTTTCAAATACGTGTAACCGCTGGCGAGATGCGCAGTCTCATCGTAGGTCGCGCAGGCCGAACGCATGAACGAAGTCGTCAGGAAAACGAACACGGCGCAAAACAACAGAACTAACGCAGCTTCGGCGAGGCGGTGAGACACGTCGCGCCGGTTCGGGATTGCGCTTTTTTTCATTTCAATCTCGGAGGTTCCGTGAAATTTGTCGTGACGACCCGCGCTCAACGCCGATTCTCCGGCGTAGATAATGTGTCGCAATTTCCAATGGGAAAGTTAGAATCCACGGCTTTTTGCAGGCTGTCGCTCATGTAACATGAAAGTCTCTGTCGTCATACCTTGCTACAACGAGAAAAGCACGATCGAAAAGGTTGTGGCGGCAGTGCGCGCGGCTTCGCTCCCGGAGGTCGAGATCATTGTGGTCGATGACGCTTCGACCGATGGAACGGTGGAGCTGTTGCAGCAATCGGTCGCGCCGGTCGTGGACAAGATCATTTACCATCCGGTCAATCGTGGCAAAGGGGCGGCCTTACGCTCGGGGTTTGCCGCAGCGACGGGCGAGGCGGTTATCGTGCAGGACGCTGATCTCGAATACAGCCCGACGGAGTATCCGCTCATGCTCGGCCCGATCGAGGCAGGCAAAGCCGACGTCGTCTTTGGCTCGCGCTTTACCGGCGGCCGGCCGCATCGCGTCGTTTACTTCTGGCACATGGTCGGTAACAAACTGCTGACCTTGTTCTCGAATATTTTCAGCAACCTCAATCTTACCGACATGGAGACCGGCTTTAAGGCGTTTCGTCGCTCTGTGCTAAATGATTTGGAATTATGCGAGAACCGTTTTGGTTTTGAGCCGGAGATTACGGCAAAGGTGGCCAAAGCGCGTTACCGCATCTACGAGGTCGGCATCTCCTACTTCGGGCGGACCTACGAAGAAGGAAAGAAGATCACATGGAAGGACGGTGTCCGTGCGCTCTATGTCATTATTAAGTATAACCTTTTCGCCGGGAAGAATCGTCGTTGAACGCATGCTAGTTCGCGCGACCCAGACTAAACCGACCGCTTAATAGCTATGCTTGCGCAACAGATTCGGAAGATTGTCCTCGAACAATCGAAGCGCGCGCACGTAGGTCATATCGGATCCGCGTTGTCGATCGCCGACATACTCGCTTGCTTGTATGACGGTGTCCTTCGCATTCCAAGACTCGACGACCCGGACCGGGACCGCTTCATCTTGTCCAAAGGACATGCGGCTCTTGCCTTATACGCGGTCCTTTATCTTAAAGGCTGGATCGATGAGAAGACGCTGAACTCGTTTCATTCCGATGGCACGTTGCTCGGCGTGCATCCGGAATGCGCGCTTCCGGGTGTTGATTTTTCCACCGGCTCGTTAGGCCACGGACTCTCCTTTGGTGTGGGCGCTGCGCTCGCAGCACGGATGCAACAATCGAACCGCCGCGTCTTTGTTCTGATCAGTGACGCGGAATGCAACGAAGGTTCCACGTGGGAAGCAGTCATGTTCGCCGCGCACCATCGCCTGTCGAACCTGACCGCGATTATCGATCTGAATGGTCAGCAGGCGCTCGGTTACACCAAGGACGTGCTCGACCTTTCTGGTATGGCCGCGCGCTGGACGTCATTCGGATGGGACGCGTGCGAAGTGGATGGACACGATGAGATTGCTTTGCGCAAAGCGATGCATCAGAACCCGCTCCAGGGAGCGGCGATTTCCAAATCGCCGAAAGGGCGATCCGGAGATCGCCCTTCCTTGATTATCGCGCGGACAACGTTCGGCAAAGGCGTCAGCTTCATGGAGAACCAGATCAAGTGGCATTACCTGCCGATGTCGGACGAACAATATCAACTTGCCATGAAGGAGCAGGATTGAGCGATGCGACGT
The DNA here is from genome assembly GCA_963737195.1 of uncultured Verrucomicrobiae bacterium. Lineage (GTDB taxonomy): Bacteria > Verrucomicrobiota > Verrucomicrobiia > Chthoniobacterales > UBA10450 > JBBQFI01. The sequence goes on along the minus strand of CAVTRW010000013.1, from coordinate 29,805 downwards.
GCTTTCGCTGAGACGCTGGCTGAGCTCGCGCAGGAAGATCCCCGCATCGTCCTTCTCACCGCCGACCTTGGTTTCAGAGCGCTCGAGCCATTCGCAGAAAAATTTCCCGATCGCTTCTTCAACGTTGGCGTAGCCGAGCAAAACATGATCGGCATAGCCACCGGACTCGCCGACGCCGGTTTGGTTCCGTTTGTTTATTCCATCGTGACGTTTGCAGTCTTGCGACCGTTTGAATTCATCCGCAATGGACCGGTCGCACACCACCTGCCGGTGAGAATGGTAAGTGTAGGTGGCGGATTCGAGTATGGACCTAACGGAATCTCCCACTACGGCTTGGAAGACGTTGCGCTTATGCGGAGTCAGCCCGGTTTGACCATTATATGCCCCAATGATGTAGCTCAGGCCCGGGCATCCTTACGAGTTACACGGGATTTAAACGCGCCGATCTATTTTCGATTATCCAAAGACGACTCCGGTCCGGAATTCGGGGCCGACTTCGAGTTGGGCAAGCCGAGCGTTATGCGGGAAGGAGCAGATGTTCTGCTGATTGCCTTGGGTCCTATCACGCACGAAGCGCTGACAGCCGCGCAGGAACTGGATAAACAAGGTCTGCGCTGTGGAGTGGTTTCAGTTACTTCAATCACACCGGACCTCAATGAGAATCTGGCCGCGCTCATTTCCGATTTCTCGCTCATCGTGACCGTCGAAGCCCACTACGTTACCGGAGGATTGGGTTCGCTGGTGGCAGAGCTGATCGCGGAGCGGCATTTGGACTGCGAGCTCGTTAGGTGCGGAGTAAGAGCTGTGCCCGACGGTTACTCCGGAAGCAAAGCCTATCTCCAAGCCCGCCACGGAATCTCGAGCGATGCGCTCGTTCGGACGGTAACCGAGAAGCTCGCGTCCAGGGCCGCTTCATGAGTTCGCAGCTTGTTTCGATCGTGCTGCCGATCCACAATGAAGCTGCTTACATTGCAGAGGTGGTCAGGGATTACGATGCGGCCCTCGCGGAACTGGCCGTGCCCTATGAGCTGGTCCTGGTTCCAAATGGTTGTCGCGACGATTCGGCCGCCATATGTCATTCGCTTGCCCGGGACAATTCATCCGTCCGCGCGGTTGAAAGCGAACGCGGGTCGTGGGGGCTTGCCGTGAAGCTGGGGCTAGCTCAAGCACGTGGCGATCTCCTTTGCTACACCAACTTCGCGCGCACAACCGCGCAGGACCTCATGGTTCTGTTACGTTATGCGATGGCCTGTCCCGCCGCAGTTATCAAGGTCAATCGAAGAATCAGGGAGAACTGGCGCCGCCGTCTTGGTTCGCTCCTTTACAACATTGAATGTCGCACGCTCTTTGATCTCTCTTACTGGGACATCAATGGCACGCCGAAGATATTCCCACGCTCGTTTGACAAGTTACTTCAACTGACTCGTGACGACGATCTGATCGATGCGGAGTTCAATTTGATCTGCCGGCGCGAAAAGTATCCCGTGATTGAAGTGCCGATCGTCTCCTTTCGCCGGCACGGTGGGAAATCGACGACGAATTATCGTTCGGCGCTAAGGCTATACTGGGGCGCATTCCAAATGTGGCGAGACGAACACGCGAAAAGCGCATGACTAAGAGCGCACAGAAACTTTGGTCGGTGCACAACGCGGAATGGCGCCATCCCGCGCAAATTACGAGTCAATGGCGCGAAGCGATCTCGGTCGATCCGAAGCTGCTTCAATTCAAAACGCGCGGTCGCTTTTGGGAGGTGTTAAAGCAAACGCGAGCTACGTTGCTCATTACAAGAGAATACGAGCATCTTGTCATTGCGCTTTGCGCAGAAAACAACCGACCGCGCGTTTCGTATTTGCCGTTGCCTCATCCGTCCGGTCTCGCGGTCGACCGCAAGCGCGGTGTTGTGTACCTCGCGAGCACACGCAATCCAAACGTGATCTATGATCTGGAGCCAGTAACAGCAATTTCGGCGCGGCTCGATCTCAAAAGCACGAAGCCTAACGAATTAAAGCCGCTTGTGCCGACTCGTGCACGATTCTTTCCGGGCTGCCTTTACCTGCACGACCTTGCCTTGCTTGGCAAAGAGCTACTGGCAAACGCGGTCGGTGAGAACGCGATCCTGCGCATCGCCGCGGATGGCAGTTATAAGCGCATCTGGTGGCCGCGCTGTATTGAAACGAAAGGCAGGCCGCTCTTCGAGCAGAATCATATTCAACTCAACTCCATCGCAGCAGGCAGAGATCTGGCCCATTCGTTTTTTTCCGCATCAAGCGATTGCATCACCGCGCGCAGGCCCGGTCATCGAAATTTTCCAGTAGACGGACGCGGTGTGATCTTTTCCGGCGCAACGCGAGAACCGATCGTGCACGGCCTCACCCGCCCGCATTCGGCGCGGCTTGCCGGCGGAAAACTTTGGGTGGCAAACAGTGGCTATGGTGAGATCGGCTTCGTTAGGCGGAATCAATTCCAGCCGTTAACGCGATTGCCAGGGTGGACCCGCGGCTTGTCCTTTTGCGGCGACGTTGCGTTCTGCGGAACGTCGCGGATCATCCCGCGCTTTGAGTCGTATGCGCCGGGACTTAATCTTCGGGCGACCGAATGTGGCGTTCATGCGATCGATTCCTACACCGGGAAAATCCTGGGCAGTTTGATCTGGCCTCACGGCAATCAGATTTTTAGTATCGAGTGGTTACCGGCTCGCATGAGTCACGGATTTCCTTTCGAGCCGGGCAGAGCACGAAACGCTCGTTACCGCGACTTGTTTTACAATTTCCAAACACAAACCCACCGACGCTGATGACACAAGATTTTAAACTACTGATGCTTGGAGCGATGTACGAGAACGGCGGCAACACGACCCATCGTTTTCTCGATGGCCATCCGCAGATGTTTGTTTATCCATTCGAATCACAACTCGGCACGCGGCTGGTGGTCGATGGCTTATCATCAACGTTTCCGGTGAAGTATCGCTGGCCTGTCTTTCGACTGGGAGCTACCCCGCGCGAAGATTTTGCCGCCATCATCGATGAAGAAACCAAAGTTCGCGCGCGCACTCCGCATGTCAGCAAATTTCGGGACATGCCGTTCGACTTCTCGGATGAAGAAAGATGCCAGATTTTCGAGAGCTATGTCTCGAAATCGCCGCGTTCACGGGCTGCGAACGTAGAAGCATTCTTTCGGGCGACCTTTGATGCATGGAAGGATTACAAACGCAGTGGCAAAGAGAAAGTGTGGGTCGGTTACAGTCCGATTCTTGTGGTCGATGCCGAAACAATTCTGACGGAGCTTCCGTCCGCGCACTTTCTGCACGTGGTGCGCAATCCATGGTCCGCCTATGCCGATACGAAGAAGCGGCCGGTGCCTTTGGCGCTTGCGTCTTACATGCTTGGTTGGAGCCTTAACCAATACTACGCGCTGCTGAATCGCGAGAAGTTTCGTGATCGCATGCACATTGTGCGGATAGAAGATGTGATGGAAGACTCGGTAAAGGCTCTTGGCCCGATTTGTCAAAAGGTGGGCGTGGAAGTAGCCGATTCGCTCAAAGCTCCCAGCTGGAATGGGCAGAAGCTTAACGAGGTATTTCCGTGGGGAACTATTCGCAAGGCGACAACTGAGGCCAATCTTCAGACTGCGCGCGAACTTTCATCAACGGAACGTGAGGAAGTTCGCATGCGTGCCGGGCCTTATCTGGAAAAATTCGGTTACCAAAGCCTCACCTAACGAATGAAGCGGGCTTTCGTTACTGGAGCCGGTGGATTTGTTGGCGCGAACCTCGTCCGCCGGCTGTTGCGAGATGGCAACGAAGTGCACACTCTGCTGCGTGAGCCGAATGCATGGCGTCTGGAGGAAGTTGCAAAAGACTTGCACATCCATCTCGGCGATTTGCGAAACGCAGAGCAACTAACACGGACGATCGAAGCGGTCCGGCCGGACTGGATTTTCCATCTGGCTGCTTATGGCGCTTACTCATGGCAGACTGAACTCTCGACCATGATTGAGACAAATATCACTGGCACGGCGAATCTGCTTAACGCTTGCCTAACGACGGGTTTCTCAGCATTCGTCAACGCCGGTTCCTCTTCGGAATATGGTTTTAAAGATCACGCACCCTCGGAAACAGAGTTCCTTGAACCAAACAGTAACTACGCCGTAACGAAGGCATCGGCTGCTCTGTTCTGTCGGTCTGTTGCGCAGGCGCGCCATGCACGAGTCTGCACGCTGCGACTCTATTCTGCGTACGGTCCGTATGAAGAGCCGCGACGTTTCATTCCCGCTTTGCTTGTGCATGGCCGGGAAGGCAAACTGCCGAAACTGGCCAGCCCTGATGTTGCGCGTGACTACATCTACATTGACGACGTTGTTGAAGCCTTTGTCGTCGCAGCAACCGGCGCGAATGCAGAAACAGGTGCCGTTTATAACGTGGGTACCGGCAAGCAGACATCATTGAGCGAAGCTGTCGCTATTGCGCGACGAATGATGAATATCTCTGCGGCTCCGGCGTGGAGTTCGATGCCGGATCGACAGTGGGATACTAATCGGTGGTTCGCGGATATTTCCAAGATTGAACGAGAGCTACAATGGCAACCGTGCGTTAGCTTCGAAGAAGGTTTGCGGAAGACGATCGACTGGTTTTGTGAACATCCAAAGCTGCTGCAGTTCTATCAGCAGCAGCTGGCTTAGCATGCGGATCGGGCGATTTCGCTATGCGATCGTTGCGCTGACACTCTTGTCAGTGGCTCTTGTGATATTTCGCGATTTTGTCTTTGGCGACAAGCTGCTCCTTTACACGGATATTGGCGACGACTCGCTCAACTTTCACTATCCCTACTTCGTTCTCCTTTCGGAATACCTTCGCAGTAATGGTTTTCCAAGATGGTCATTCCGCGTCGGAATGGGGCAGAGCATATTTCCCTACAGTAATTCACTGCTCTTTGATCCGGTCGTATGGCTCACGCGAGATATGATTGCGCGCGCCCTGATCTACCAACATCTGCTGAAGATTGTCGTCTGTGGCTTGTGCTTCTTCCGGTTTCTTGAACTAAAAGGACTTAAATTTGTCGCTTCGCTCCTCGGTTCCCTCCTTGTCGCCTTTTCGGCATACATGACAATGGGTAGTTGCTGGACCCTTATCGGTAACGAGGTCGTTTGCCTGACGTTTGTTTTGTTCGCTGTCGAGACCGCAATGGTTACAGGCCGCTGGTTCTATCTTCCGTTGGCGATTGCCTGTTGTGGAATTCTCACTCCGCTGCATCTCTATTTCGCTGCGTTATTACTGGCGATCTATATTCCGGCGAGACTATTCCTGCAGGGCCGGCAGGATTTCAGATCGAGCGCGCAGGCCTGTATAAAACTTGCGGCGTTTGCCATAATAGGTGTCGGGCTCGCGACCGCTTTCTGGTTAAATACATTGTCCGTTATCGAGAATAGTCCGAGGGGATCGGGTCTTACTTCATATGCCACTAAGTTGCGCGCCTTTCCCGTGCTCGGCTTTGAAACGGTCGCGCATTATGGCAGTGCGATCCTTCGCCAGTTCTCGAATGACATGGCAGGAACCGGCAGTCACTTTCTTGGCTGGCAGAACTACCTGGAAGCGCCGTCCAGCTACTGTGGTCTTATTTGTTTGTTGCTCACTCCGCAAATCTTTGTCGCCGCCTCGGGCCGACGGCGGGTCATCTGCGCCCTGTTTCTGCTAGCAGTGGGTGTACTGACGGTGTTTCCGTGGTTCAGGTATCTCTTCTGGTTATTCCAGGGTGATTACTATCGAACGTTTAGTCTCTTCGTTGTTTTCGGCATGGTTAGCCTCAGCATGACGGCGTTATCGCGCTACATCGAGCGGAGAACGCTCAGCGTATGGTTACTCGGGCTGACATGGCTCCTGTTGGTCGCCATTTTGTATTTGCCGATCACGGAATTGCAGAGTCTTGTTAATCCTAGATTACGACAAGTATCGACGTATTTGCTTTGTGTTTACGCTGCTGCGCTGGGTGTAGGATGGTTGAGACGGGAATCGCTCGCGAGTTGGATACTGCTGTTCATTTCCGTATTTGAGCTTTGTTATTTCGATCATATCACAGTGGCGGATCGACCTACCGTAACGAAGTCCGAACTGACGGAGCGAGTTGGTTATAATGACGAAGCGGCTGACGCAGTTCGTGATATTCGGGCGACGGAAAAGGGTTTCTTTCGATTAACCAAACTATATTCATCCAGCCTGGCGGAACACGGCAGTCTTAATGATGCAGTTGTGTTTGGCTATTACAGCACCACGTCCTACAATTCGTTCAATAATATCAACTACATTCGTTTCCTGATGGCAGTTGATGCTCTTCCGGCAGTCGCGACGGAACTCGACACGCGGTGGTCACGCGGGCTGATAGGCCGGCGCGACCTACTGGCCTTTGCTTGTGAGAAGTACGTGATGACACCGGATCCTTTCCCTTATCAAATCGATCCAAACTTCGAGTTCGTGAAACAGTACGGGAACAAACACCTGTTCAGAAACAAGGAGTCGCTGCCGTTTGGGCTTTTTTTTACGCAGTATTTGCCTGAAGCGGACTTTCGGAGATTGACAACGAGCGAACAGCAAAAGGAAAAGGCAATCAGGAGCGCCGTGGTCCTGGGTGAGAAGGAGTCGCTTGCGGCCAGGGACATGACGCGCGTTGATCCTGAGTCAGGTCTTGATGAGCGTCAAAGAAGCAGCTTCAGGTTGCGTTTGTTCAACGAAAATCGGATTGCCGGCGAGATGCAATGTAACAGGCCCGGTGTTCTTGTATTCCAAATGCCTTTTGATCGCGGCTGGCGCGCTTTTGTCGATCACGCGGAGACTGAGACTCTGAAAGTTGATGTCGGATTGCTGGGAATTAAGCTAACAGAAGGCCGGCACGTGGTTAAGCTGCGATACCTGCCGCCATTTTTCCCGATCGGTTTGGCTATAACAGGATTTTCGCTGGTTATTTTCCTGTTCTGTTTGTGGCGCTGGCCGCGAATAAGTCCGGCGCTAGCTTGAGTCACGGAAAACTCCCAGCCGATAGCGTATTCCCGTTAGTAGACATCCCAAGCCATATTGCAAGCTGCGCTGGAAGTTAATAGAGGAAGCTTCCGGAAAATACTTCGTCGGACAGGTTACCTCGGCGATGGAATAACCGCGCGCCAGGATCTGGGCGAGGATTTGATTATCGAAGAGAAAGTCGTCGGAGTTTTGCTCCAGTGGTAACTGAGAGAGTAGCTCTTTGGAAAAGGCGCGATACCCGGTGTGATATTCGGATAGCTTGGTTCCCATGAGAAAATTCTGGATCAGAGTGAGAACGCGATTGGAAACGTATTTCCAAAGCGGCATGCCGCCTTTGAGCGCGCCACCTCCGAGGATGCGTGAACCCAGCACGCAGTGATACAGCCCGCTGGCAATGAGGGCTGCCATCGCAGGTATCAGCTTGGGCGTATATTGATAGTCGGGATGGACCATGATGGTGATGTCGGCGTTCTTTTCCAAAGCGAGCTGGTAACATTTTTTCTGGTTAGCTCCGTAGCCGCGATTGCTCGGTTGCACGTGAACGGTCGTGTTGGGTAAAGTGCGAGCGATCGTTGTTGTTTCATCATCGCTCGCATCGTCAACGAGAATGATCTCATCGACGATTTCCTGTTCCATGACTTCGGCGTGGGTCTGGCGCAAAGTCCGCGCGGCATTGTAAGCCGGCATCACAACTACGATTCTGTTGCCCCGAAACATTTGCGCTTAGTGTAGTGGCGGGCGTGCCGCCCGCAAAGGTGTAGTGGCGGGCGTGTCGCCCGCAATCGTTTTATTTTGCGGCCGACACGGCCGCCTCTACACTTTCGCGTGGCTCAACCAACCCTCACGGTTAACGAAATCTATTTCTCGATTCAGGGCGAGAGCAGCTGGGCGGGTTGGCCATGCGTTTTTGTGCGCCTGACTTTCTGCGATCTGCGCTGCTCTTATTGCGATACGGAATACGCATTCTACGAAGGGAAAAAACAGACATTGCCGGAAATCGTCGATGCGGTGAAAGCATTCAAGTGCCAGCTCGTGGAGATCACCGGCGGCGAACCGCTATTGCAGAAGAATGTGCTTTCGCTCATGGCCATGCTGGCCGACGCCGGCCAGACCGTCTTGCTGGAAACGAGTGGCGCGCACGACATTTCGTTAGTCGATGCGCGCGTGCATCGCATCATGGATTTGAAAACGCCGGGAAGCGGCGAGTGCGAGCGCAATCTTTTTTCCAACATCGAGCATCTCACGCAACGCGACGAGGTGAAGTTCGTCATCGGCTCGCGCGAAGATTACGAATGGTCGCGTGACAAGGTTCTGCGCTACAACCTGGCGGAACGTTGCCACGCCGTTTTGTTCTCGCCGATTTTTGGCCGGATCGATCCGCGCGAAATTGTCGAATGGATCCTGGCCGACAATTTGCGCGTCCGCTTCCAGCTTCAGATGCACAAGTTCATCTGGAGCCCGACAAAACGAGGCGTGTGAGCAATCGGTCTCGTCGGGGATCGCCTAACGAGAAAGAAGATTAAGAGGGAGAGGAAGCGGAAGAGGGCGCGGGTACGATGGCTCGACGCATGAGCGCGAGTCCGAGCTGACACCAGATCAGCCAGGCCAGCCCTGCCGCGATCGCGCCGACCACATCGGTGACGTAATGCGCACCGAGATAAATTCGCGTAAGCGCGATGAGAAGCACGATGACGGATGCGACGAGCAGGGTGAGTGCGCGCCAGCGCAGCTCGGTGAGCGCGGTTCCGATGAGCGCGGTCAGGAATCCGCAAAAAAGCGTGGATCCCATGGCATGCCAGCTAGGGAAACGTTCGCTTGGCAGGATGGCGAATGAGTCTTCCAAAAGTGGCAATGGCCAGTGCGAAATCCGAAGGAGGAAACAAAGCAGCGCGCCGCCCGCCATTGCGAGGAAGAGTAGGAGCGCGCGATCCCAAGACTTCCGCGTGATGAGAATGAGTCCAGTAACGAGCGAGGCAATTGCCAGGCCTGGCGAAGAACCGAAGTAGGCGACTCGGGTAGCAAAGTCGATCAACGAACGCGTCGCATGCTCACTAAACCAGGAAAGAATCTTGTGATCGAGCACAAGGAGGTAGTGATGACTCGTTGCGTTGGAAGCAATCGCGCCAAAGCACCAGGTGAAAGCGATGATGAAGGAAGCGCCGGCAATAAGATGCAATGCAAGATAGCCGGCGGGCGTCAGCTTGCGGCAAAGAAATTCCACGCGCTCGTTGAGTTGCCGGAGCAAGGTAACCACGCGCGGGCGCTGCAAAAACTGCTGCCATCGTTTTCGCAGCTCCAGTTCGTTCCGCACGATCCAACCCCAGATCGAGCCGAGGATGAGAAGGAGAAGAAGAAGCGCGCCGAGCACAGCACCGGCGCGGCCGGCCCAACGGTGCAAGAGTTCCCAGCTTTGCCCAAAGAAATAGCCGAGCACCGCGAAGACACTTGCCCATAGGATACAGCCTAACGTGTTATAGAGTACAAAACGCGAATAAGGCATGCCACTCGCACCTGCCATAAAAGGCATGAGCGCGCGCAGCAGATGGAGGAAGTGGCTAAAGAAAACGCTCTTGCCGCCGTGGCGCAGAAAGTAACCATCGACTTTCACGAGGTGCGTCTCGCGTACACCGAACCAGTGTCCATAATATTGCAACCAGCCGCGACCCAAACGCCGACCGAGTTCGAAACCGATCGAGTCGCCCACCACGGCGGCGACGGCGACAATGGGAATAAGAAGCCGCAGATCGAACGCGCCGCTGCGCGCGATGAATCCGGCGGCGACGACCAGTGTTTCGCCCGGCATGAATAGACCGAGTAACGGCTGGCACTCGAGCATGACGACGAGATAGACGATGACGTAGGCCCATGGACCGAGCTGGCGGGCGAGATCAGTGACGTACTCCACCATGATAGGTCAGTTTTTCAGAGCGAGCGTTCTCATTGCTGTCATCCTGAGCGTAGCGAAGGACCTCACCATTTCCGTTGGACGATCCAAAGTAAGTCGCGAGGTCCCTCGGTCGCCGCAGCGACCTCGGGATGACCATTATGTGAGACGCACGATTAATGTTTTGGCGCGCGAACAGTGCCGGTTTCGATCGCAAGCTTGCGTTCTTCGACCATGCGGTTGGCAATTTCTTCCACCATCTGCTCGAGCAGCATGCGCAGATGCGTGTTGGGGCGATAGTCGGACGGCGCGATGTGTTTGACACGGTCGGCGTGAGTCGAGAGTTGGTAACATTTGCGAAAGCCGGCGCGATCGGGATCATCCGGATTGTAAACTGCGATCGCTTCGCCGCCGTTCTTGCGCATGACAGTGAAGCACGGCACATCCGTTGGTCCGTCACCAAGATAGATCATGTTCGGAAACGGAATCGGACGAATATCCGCGTCCATGTGATCGTTCACGTCCTGCGACATATCGAGCATTCCCTTGTTAATGCGAAAGAGGTATTGCGTTTTTTGCGTGTGACTAATGACACGTTTTGGAAAAGTGATGCGGCCCTGTTCGTCCTCGGCGAATTCACATCCGAAAATCGCGCGCACGTATGCCGCGAGCCGGCTGCCCTCAATCAATATCTTCATTCCCGATGAAATGATGTAGTGCTCGACCTTGATGCCATGCGCGACCTGATCGCCCGTGAGCAGGCCATCGCGGAACTCATCGAACATTTCCGGCAGACCTTTGTAGAACTTCAGTTTCGCGCCTAACGACTTGAGCTCGGCATTGGTCGGACGGTCCATGCCAAGCGTGTCGAGTAACACTTTCATGTAGGCGAGCTCGGAGTCGTATCCGCCGTCCCGCACCAACTCGGTGCAGCGTCGCCAGAAATTTTTGGCATCGATACCGAACGTCGGAAAAACGACATCGTCCTGCATGTAGCTCGGACTCAGCGTCTGGTCGTAATCGTAAACGATGGCGATGGTATTTTGCGGCGTAGACACACTCGAAGTCTAACGTTTCGAAGACTGGCCTGACCAATCTTTTACGTGCGCGATGAAATCTTCAAAGAGCGGTGTGTAGGCAGCGCTGCGCTCGGGATGATACTGCACGGCGAGAGCATAGAAATGAGCGCGCACACGAAATTGCTCGATGATGTCGTCCGTCGCGCACCATGCTTCGACGACGCATTGCTCGGCCAGCTTGTCGACGGCCTGATGATGCGAGCTGTTTACCGTGGCGAAGCGATGCGCCGCGCGGCGATCGATGCGCAATGGTTGCAAGTCTTGATCTTTTTGTTCAGGCAAATTGTGACCATGAATGTCGAGCTTGAGCGTGCCGCCAAGCGCGACGTTGAGAAGCTGGAGGCCTTTGCATATGGCGAGGATCGGCACTCCGAGCTCGAGCGCCTTGCTCACAGCCGCGAATTCCCATTCATCGCGCGCGGGATCGGAATCTTTTTCGAGCACGGATGGATCCGGGACCGGCTGGCGAAGAAATTCCAGCGAAATGTCGGCTCCGCCGGTGAGCAGCAAACCATCGGCATCGTCGAGCGTTACTTCACCGGCGTACGCGTTTGCAATGGTTAGTTCCGGATGCGGCGCAAAGAATGGGCCAAACCATTTCGCATCCTTTGGTCGAATCCATGTCGCCAGTTTTGGCATCGCGGAAAGTGCGTGCGGTTAGGTGGGATGTAAAGCCGGGGCCGCCTTCTTTCAGGTAGAGGCTTTCAGGTAGGGACGTCTCTCCGAGACGTCCGACTTACCTTATAAGGGACCATTGTTCGACAAAAGCAACGGACGCCTCGGAGAGGCGTCCCTACCTGGATTAGTTTACAACCCGAGAATCTCGCGCAGGTATTTCACTGGCGGTGCGCCGTAAGCAATGACGCTGTCGTTGAATTTCTTCAGGTCGAACGAGTCGCCCGCTCTCGCTTTCGCGCGCTCGCGCAAATCAAGATGCTCGCTCACGCCGACGAAATAAGTGGAAAGCTGCGTCGAAGTGAGCCGCGCGCGTTTCCATTTCCCGACCGCTTCGCCTTCCTCCTGGAAGCCTTCTTTCTCCATCAGAGTTGAGCGCTTCCTTCTCCGACATGTTCGCCATGTGAATGCTTTGATCGATGATGGCGTTGCAGATCACGCGCAGCCGCATTTTTAACTGCTGCATCTTCACTTCCGGTCCGCCGTAGTTGTGTTCGGCCATGAGCTGCTCGGCGTAAACGGCCCAGCCCTCGATGAAGCTCCCGCTTTGAAAAATCGCGCGCACCAGTGTCGGCGCGTGAAACTGATTCGCATGCGCGCCTTGCAAATAATGGCCTGGCATTGCTTCGTGCACCGTCAGGTTGCGCATCATGTAGTTGTTGTATTCGCGGTAGAACGAATCGCGGCGCTCCTTCGGCCAGTCGTTAGGCGGCGGCGCGATGGCGTAGAATGTCTTGCCGTTCTCTTCCAGAGGGCCGGGTGAATCACAATATGCGATGGCGGGGCCGCGCTTGAATTCCGGCATCACGATTACATCAATCGGCGTCGCCGGAACCGTCACCAGCTCGTGTTCTTTGACGAAGGTGGTCGTTTCGCTCAAAACTTTCTGTCCGTAACCGACAACGGTAAGATCATCAGGATGTTCCTCTGCCAGTTTGTTCAGGACTGCCTGGGTGACTTTGCGTCTGTCCTTTTGCGATTTCTCGTCGGCATCAGGAAAAAACTTTTTGTAAAGCGGCAGCGCCGTTTCATAGATGGCGCTCTGCGTCGCCTCGAGATCGGCCCGCGCCCGTTTCATAATTTCTTCCGTCGACAAATCGGAGGCGAGGGCAAAATGCAGTTTTTTGCGAAACTTCTCTTCGCCGATGCGAAAGTTTCCATTCGAACGCGGCAACAAATCTTTCTGGAGCCACTCCTTGTAATCGGCCAGCGCTTTGGCTGCTTTCTCCTGCACCGGCGCGAGCTCTTTGCCTAACTGCGGCGCCTGATGGAGCAGGGGGCTGAGTCCTTCCTGCACGAGCGAAATCGCGCCCTGCATCTGTTCGATTGCGGTTTCCGTGTGAACGCGCGGCGGATGTTGCAGATTGGTTTTCGCCTGGGCAATAACGGCCGGAATGGCTTCGAGACGTTTCCGTAAGTTCGGAATCCGCTTCTCGGCCGGAGCAAAGTCACGCGCGACGAGCAAGTAAAGCGCGTCGGCCAGACTTTGATTGTAAACCAGAGGATTCCATTCCCATTCCTTCAGCTCCTCAAGCTGAAAAATCTGGTAATCGACATTGTCGCGCAGAATCTGGAAATCGATGCGGTTGGTATCGCTGAGCTGACTGATGTCGCCTAACGAGTTGAGTTTTTCGCGAAATTCCTTCTGCCGCGCCAGCTCCCGGGCGATCGCGTCCGCTGAGTAATCGGTTACGCGGTCGTCAAAGCGGTGATCGCCCAGTTGCGTCGCCTGTTCCGGATTCGCTTCGAGATACTTCTCGATGTAATCGGATGCGAGCGTCTGAAATTGGTCGTCCTGCGGCGAAGCCTGGATGCCGAGTAAAGGCAATGCGAGCAGGAGTGTGAGACAGCTAATGATTTTGTAGCGGCGGTCTCTGACCGTCGCTCGATCTGTAGCCATTGCACTGCGGGCGCTGGTTACCCCCTTTGAGAACACCTCTCGTGGCGAAGCGCTTACAGAAATTGTGCGACGGTCATAGACCGCCGCTACAGAAGAAGTTTGGTTTTTCATGCGGCTTGAAGTTGAGATTCGTGTTCCCGTGTGCGTGCCATCGTCTGTTGTTTTTTGCCTAACCACAAGCTGAGCACGCACCAGCCGGCCACCAGTGGCACGGCGAGAAAACTGGTGTTGCTAATATTCAGGCCGAGCTCGTGCAATCCTTTGTAGGACCAGGCCCCGACCTGATCGCCGGCGCGATAACCGAACGTGTCGATAAAACTCTTCGCTTTGTATTTGTCCTCGCGCCGCAACACGGTGAACAGAATTTCGCGCGCCGGACGCAGCAGCGAGAAGCCGGCCGCGCGACGCATCACCTGGAAAACTGCGAGGACGATCAGGACAGGGGCGAAGCCAATCGCGAGGAATCCGCAGAGACTCAGCATGGGCATCAATGTGAGAGTTAGCCCAACGCCGAGCCACTTCAGCAGACGACTCGTTAGGCACAGTTGAATCAAGACGGTAATGGTATTGACCGAGAAATCCATTTTGCCGAAAAACGCTGTGCGCGCGGCCTTCGTCGCCAAATGATGCTGTGTGAGATCGGCCTGTTGAAAATAAGCCCACGTATTAGTGAGCGTATAGATGAAGATGAAAGTGACGAGGCCGAACAGATAAGGCGAGCGGCAGATGTGCGTGACGCTATCCCAAATGTTGCCGCCAAGCGGTTTCTCGGCGGCCGCTGTTTCCTTGCGATCGTGCGTTCGGAAATCGCTTGGGAAAAAGCGGACGCATTGCGCCGCGATCTCAAACATCGCGGCGGAAATGAGAAGGAAGACGCCGGTGCTGAGGCGACCAACGAGCAGGGTGGGGACGAGCGGCCCGGCAATTCCGCCTAACGAACCGCCAACGGCGATGAATCCGAAAAGTCGCTTGCCTTGTTCGGAAGTGAAAAGATCGGTCATGAACGCCCAGAAAAGTGTCGTCGCGAAAAGATTGAAAACGCTGACCCAGACAAAAAATGTGCGGGACAAAAGCCATTGCCATTGAGGCGAAACAAAGCGCATGAGCAGGAAAAAAATAAAAAGATTCAAGATGGCGAAGCGGTAGGCGATTGGAATAAATCTGCGCCGCGACATGCGCGCGACGATGGCGGCGAAGAGTGCGTTCGCCACGACCATGCCGAGAAGGGTGAAGGTGTACATCCATGGCAGGTTTTCCACGCCACTGGTGGCGCCGATTTCATCGCGAATCGGGCGCAGCACGTAATAGCCGGCGAGAACGACAAAGTTGAAAGCGAATGCGAGCCACATCGCGCCCCACTCGTTAGGGCGAACATCGACGATTTTCTGGCGAAGAGCCGCGAAGCGTTCCATAGCGAGAGACTGAGCTTACACGAACTCGGAGGGACTCGCCGCGGCGAGTCCCGGACGCGCGGAAGCGCGTCCCCTCCGGGGCGATGCGCGTTACTTCGCCTCTTTGTGCCACGCTGCCAGCACCTCTGCCTCGCGCTCCGGCGTGAGACCAGCTTTGAGCTTCGCTTGTCGCTCGGGCGATTGTGATTTGAACCACTTCAACGTGTCGCGCGCCGTTTCGGCAAGTGGACGGAAAGTGAGACCTTTGGAGAGCGCTTTCTTAATGCTAATGCGGCCTATGCCGCCAGCTTCACCACGCGGTGGAACCCACACGGGCATATCCGACCACGGCTCGACTTTTTGTTTCTCGAGAAAATCCGACTTCACCCATGTCAGCGTTGCGTTTGAATTCAGCGCCGCTTTGATTCCGTTCAGCATTTCGCCAACGCCAAGCTCTTCGGCCGGACCAGTCGCATTGTAAATTCCGGTTTCGCCCTGCTCGGCCATGCGAATGGTCCACTCCGCCAAATCTCGCGCATCAATGAACTGCACCGGATCACTCGGCTCGCCGGGCGCAAGCACTTCGCCGCCGCGATCAATTCGAACCGGCCAGTAGGTAAAGCGATCCGTTTCGTCTCCCGGTCCGACAATGAGGCCGGGACGAATGATGAGCGTTTTGCCCGGAAACCATTTCTCCGCTTCTTTTTCCGAAAGCGCTTTGAGCGGGCCGTAGAGTGCGAACTTCGACGCGATTAAACTCTCGCGCGTTTCCTTCATAGCGTCGGCGCCTTCGTATTTCGCTAGCGCGGCCGTCTCATCGATTCCCGGTTTGCTCGTATCGGCGTAAACGGAAATCGTGGAAATGAAAATGTAGCGATCGACATTTCCCTGAAGAATTTTTCCAACGTCGCGCACCCACACCGGAATCGATGTTGGATTATCGATTACGACATCCCATTTGCGGCCCTTGAGCGCGTCGAGTTTTCCGTTGCGATCGCCGATGAGTTGCTCGACGCCTTCCGGCAATTCGCCGGGATGCGTTTTGCCGCGGTTGAAAACGGTGACCTTGTGGCCGCGCGCGAGGGCATAACGAACCTGGAACGGTCCGGTGAAGCCAGTGCCGCCGAGAATCAAAATGCGCAAAGGTTTCGCCGCCTTTGTTTCCGCGGGCGGAGACGATTCCTGCGCGAAATTGTTCGTTAGGGCAGCAAGGAAGCAGGCGACGATTCCGACAATAGCGGAACGGCCGATGAATGTGGCACGGATGGATGGCATACGCGGAGACTATAGACTGAACGGAAGCGTGCGATCAAAGCACATGCATCCGCTCGTGTTGGCTCGCGAGCGGCCTAACGATCAGTGGATGTAGGAGGCGACGCCGTTGCCTTTATTCAGTGGGCCCTTCTGCGTATTTTCCGCTGCGGTGGTACTTTGCTGGCTCACCGGTTGGGTCGAGGCGCAGCCGATAAAAAATGCGCCAAGGAACGAAAGAAGTGTCAGTTTGAGTAAGGTTGATTTCATTGTGCGTCACCTTAGCAACGCGCATGCCACCACCTTCAGATGTAATTTTTCCGAGGCAGCGGAGAAATTTTTCAACGAAATGTGTCCGAGCGCGTTCCAAAAGCGGGACGTCATGGTTCCAGTTTTGGAACGAGGATGTCTTGAATATGCGCGATGATAACAGGAACCCGGCCGGCAGTTATTCGTTAGGCAAATATCTTACGCGAAGGCAAGTGACGCGTTTCCTAACCGGAGCGGGCGCGGCGCTGATTTTGCCGCGAAGAAGAACGAACGCGGAGACTTCCGATACGTCGCGATTGCCATTCATCACGCGTTCGATTCCGTCATCGGGCGAGAAACTTCCGGTGATCGGGCTCGGAACATGGCGCGTCTTTGATGTCGGCTCGTCAGCGGCCGAGCGCACACCGCTCGAAGAAGTGCTGCGCGCATTTGTCGAAAGTGGAGCGCGTGTGATCGATTCATCGCCGATGTATGGTCGCGCCGAAGAAGTCATTGGCGACCTGGCGACAAAGCTAGGAGTTCAATCGTCGCTTTTTCTGGCGACGAAAGTATGGACGACAGGAGAGCGCGAAGGAATTGAGTCGATGGAGCGATCCTTCCAGCGATTACAAGCAAAGCGCATCGATCTCATGCAGGTGCACAATTTGATCGATGCCAAAACGCATTTGGCCACGATGCGCGAATGGAAAGCAACCGGACGCTTCCGCTACATTGGCGTGACGCATTATGAAGCGGGTGCGTTTCCGGCAGTGGAAGAAATCCTGAAGGAACAGAAGTTTGATTTTCTCCAGATCAATTATTCGATCATGGAACGCGAAGCAGAAGAGCGAATTCTGCCGCTGGCGAAGGAGCGTGGCGTTGCAGTGATTGTGAATCGGCCGTTTGGCGGTGGCGACTTATTCGAGAGCGCGCGCGCGCAAAAGCTGCCGGATTGGGCGGCGGAGTTCGATTGCAAATCGTGGGCGCAATTTTTCCTGAAGTGGATCGTGGCGAATCCAGCGGTAACGTGTGCGATTCCGGCAACGGGCAATGTGAGTCATCTCAAAGACAATTTGCTCGGCGGCGTCGGTCTGTTGCCTAACGAGAAAACGCGGCAGCGGATGGTCGAAGTGGTTGCGAAGATGTAGCCACGGCGCTCTGTCGCCGTGGATTCTCGAATCGCCTCGACAGAGCGAGGCGGCTACATCACGTCGGTGTGCCGCCGGCGACGATTGGCTCGGTTGCCACTTCGTCGAGCGTTAATTGAGACTGGAGGTAGGTGCGCCCTTTGTAGAAACAAGCGAGCACAACGAACACGGCCGAGGCGATAAACATGACAATGGTGAAGAACCCGAAGTATTGGAAATCGGTCAGCTTCTTGGTGCCGTCCGCGTTCACATCCCAGGCGTTGAACAGACCGACAAAGAATTCGCCGCTGGCAATGAAAAGTAGCCAGAGCGCCATGACCGAGCTCTTCATCGAATTCGGCGCCTGTGTGTAGGAAAATTCCAGGCCGGTGATTGAGACCATCGTCTCGCCCAACGTCAGGATGACGTAACCGAGCAATTGCCAGTTGATGCTCGGCTTCAAACCATGATCGATCTGACTCTGGATCCAAACGATGACCACGAAACTGAACGCAGTGAGAAACAGACCAATGCCGATCTTGCGCAACGGCGTGAGCGGAAAGACGCGGTCGATTGCGGGATAGATCAGATAATTCGTCAGCGGAATGCAGATCAGAATGAGAATTGGATTGGCCGTTTGCACCTGCGCGGCGATCAGGTTCATACCCAGCCAATGCAGGTTCATCTTTTCGGCTTGGAGCGTCCATTCGACGCCGTTGCTCATTCCCCAGAGCGCCCAGAAGAAAAGAATGAAAAAATAAACCATCGCGATACGCGCGAGAATCGTCAGACCTTCGCGGGTCAAAAAAGCTTCGCGCAGATAACCGAGACCGCGTGGCGGGACGTGCACCATTTTGTGGCGACCGGCCCAGAAGAAAATGGTCGCGATCACCATTGAGATGCCGGGGATTCCGAAAGCCCAGCGCGGACCGAGCGCGCCGTTCGCCAGCATCCACGGGCAAATGATCGAAGAAATGAATGAGCCGGCGTTAATCGAAAAATAAAACCAGCCGAACATTTTGGAGAGCAGATGCTGGTTCGATTCACCGAATTGATCGCCGACATTAGCCGAAACGCACGGCTTGATTCCGCCCGAGCCGATACAAATCAATCCGAGACCGATCGCCAGCATGGTGCGTTGCCCAATACCAATGCCCCACGAAGTGTCTATGCAGGCCAGGGTGAGACTGCCCAAACAATAGACAATGGAGAGCCAGAGGATGGTTCGATATTTCCCGAGCCAGCCGTCGGCAATGATCGCGCCGACGATGGGAAGGTAATAAACGCCGGAGACGAAATAGTGGGTGTATTTGTAGGCCTCGTTAGGCGACATCGGCGCGAGCACGCCGGAGTTGTTGAGGATGTAGTGCGCCATGAAGACGGTCAGGATCGACTTCATGCCGTAGTAATTGAAACGCTCGGCCGCTTCGTTGCCGATGATGTAAGGCACGCCCGGCGGCATCCCCGTGAGGTTGGGCGGCGACGTTAAATATTTAGCCATGGCGTTTCCTTTCGCCTAACGAGGAGTGCTGGTCGGGAAAAATTCGGCTGGGGTGCCGGAAGTGTCCGGTGTTGGCGGAGGTGGTGGCGGCGCCTCACCTGGATGCTCAATCGGTTTTTCCGGCGCCAATTCGCCGACATGATGTTTCTCGCACGAGAAGGAAAAAACGGAGCAAGCGACAAAGACGACGACCCCGATCCGGCGAATGGACGATCCCATGCGAGGCGCACTCTAGCGGGGAACGTTTGGGGCGCGCAACAAAAACGTTGCATCCGCCCCGCTGGGTCGGGGCGGGTATCTGTTGCGACGGATCTCAGGGCGATAGAACGCGGAGGCTACAGTGCGATTCGAAGAGCTACGGCAATGCTGTGCCCGTCTTTGATTTCACAAGGCTGACATCTCCAGCGTTGATCGAACCGTTCGCGTTCACATCCGTGCGGAAGTTCGTACCGGTGACCGGCTGGCCCGATTGCCCCTTGGTCTGAGTCACGTCGCTGGCGTTCACCGAGCCATTGCCGGTTGTGTCACCGACCAGCACAGCCATCGGGATATCAACGTTGCCGGTGTTTGTGCCATCGCTTGCAGCGAGCAATCTTACCGTGATCCTCTGCGCGTTAGTTACTCCAGTGAGATTGACGGTAATAGTAGTCGTCCCGCTGCCGCTGCTGCTGCTAAGTGTTCCCGTGCCCGCGATGACGCCAGCGTTGTTAAAAGTAACGGAGCTGGGGAAGGTAAAGACAACCTGGTAATCGTTAGTCGCTCCACCGCTGCGGCATTCGATGCCGGAGTTACCCGCGAGCGGCAACGTGATATCGTACGGCGTTCCACCATGGAATTTCCTCGAGACGACCTGCGTCGGTGTGGGGGCCGGAGAGATAAAGGCATTCCGCACGGTTTCCTGAATACCGTCCGAGGCGCCTAGAAAGCTAGCCGTGATAATAGCCGCGGGCGCGAATGTAGATGTTCTGTCTGATTGGGAGATTCAAACCGGTCAGGGTCCACTTGCTACCGGACGGCGTGCCGTCGCCCAAAGGAGTGTAGTTCACACTATCGGATGAAGACTCGAAGGTAACGCGCGTCAATTGCGGGCTGGAGCCGCCGCGTGTCCAGGTTACGGTGGTTGGCGTCGCAGCAATATCTTGTACCGCGACAGTGTCGTTATTCAAACGAGCGAAGCCGTTGCGGTTCTGACCACCGATGCTGTTTGCTCCGCTGAACCCGCCGGCGACCAAGATCTTGCCATCCGGTTGAATCGCGACTGAATAGACAAAAAAGTTTGCATTCGGGTCGAACGAATCAGCCGCACCGGTCACAGCGTCGCACCGGGCGATATAATTGCGCGTCTGCCCGCCGACTTGGGTTAAGGTGCCGCCAACCACGACCTTCCCATCCGACTGCACCGCCATTGTATAAACGCCGCCAAGTTGGGTGATGTTCGTGTTCGGGTTGAATGAATCTGCCAATCCGGTCAATGGGTCGAGCCGCGCGATGCTGTTGCGCGGCTGTCCGCCGATGTTGCTGAACTGGCCGCACACCAGAATTTTCCCGTCTGCCTGCACCACGATTGCATAGATATGAAGAGAGTCAGAATTAGCGTCGAACGAATCGGCCGCGCCGGTCACGGCGTCGAGCCGTGCGAGCTGGTGGCGCGACTGTCCGCCGATGGAGGCGAAAATGCCGCCTACCAAGATCTTGCCATCCGTCTGCAATGCGATCGTAAAGACCTGACTTTGCGAAATCGGGTTCCACGAATCGGCCAAGCCGGTCGTGGCGTCGAGCCGGGCAATGTAGTTGCGCGTCTGCGCCGCCGATATTTGTGAAAAAACCACCCACCAGAATCTGGCCGTCCGGCTGCACCACGATGGAATCGACCTCGCCGCTGGAGTTCGGATCCCACGAATCAGCCGCTCCGGTCGCGGCGTCGAGCCGGGCGATGCGGCTGCGCGCCTGTCCGCCGACAGTGGTGAAAATGCCGCCCACCAGGATCTTGCCATCAGTCTGCAACGCGATCGAATAGACACTTGCGTTTACGCCCGGGTCAAAAGCCATGTCGAGAGTGCCGTCTGCATTCAGGCGGGCAATGTTGTTGCGGGCCACGCCTAGGACGGAGCTGAAGAGGCCGGCAATGATTACCTTGCCGTCCGGCTGGACGGCCATGGTGTTAGCCTGGCTGCCGACGATGCCGAGATCGAGCGTCTGGTCGAGTCTGCCGTCGGGATAGAGACGGGCGATACGATTGCGAGTTTGTCCGCCGATGCCGTTTGCTCCGTTGAAAACGCCGCCCGCTAAAATCTTCCCGTCCGCCTGCACCGCGATTGCATTCACAGTGCTGTTCGCGTTCGGGTCGAACGAATCTGCCAGACCGGTCGTGGGATCGAGCCGGGCGATGCGATTGCGCGTCTGTCCGCCGATGCTGTTCGCTCCGTTGAAAAAGCCGCCCGCTAAAATCTTCCCGTCCGCCTGCACTACGATTGTCCGGACGCTATCGTTCGCGTTCGGGTTGAACGAATCAGCCAGGCCGGTGGTCGCATCGAGCCGCGCGATGTGATTACGCGTTTGCCCGCCAATGATGGTGAAATTGCCGCCGACGACGATCTTTCCATCCGCCTGCACCGCGATTGAATTGACCGGGGCGGCATCCGCGTTCGGGTCGAACGAATCCGCCGCTCCGGTGGTAGCATCAAGCCGGGCGATAAAGTTGCGACCCAAGCCGCCGATGTTGGTGAACGCGCCGCCCGCCAGCACTTTGCCGTCCGCCTGCACTACGATTGAATACACATCATTGTCCGCGTTCGGGTTGAATGAATCAGCCAGTCCGGTGATGCCATCGAGCCGGGCCATGAAATGGCGCGCCTGTCCGCCGATGTTGATGAACGCGCCGCCCACGAGAATCTTTCCATCCACCTGCACCGCAATTGCATTGACAGTAGCGCTGGCGTTCGGGCTGAACGAATCAGCCAATCCGGTCGCGGCATCGAGCCGGGCGATACCGGTGCGGGTCTGCCCGCCGATGTTGCCGAACGCGCCGGCCGCCAGAATTTTGCCATCCGGCAGGACCGCGATGGCAAAGACAGTCCCGTTTGCGTTCGGGTCGAAGAGCGTGTCGAGCGTACCGTCCGGGTTCAGTCTGGCGATACGGTTCCGCGCTACTCCGAGCACGGTTGTAAAATCGCCGCCGATGAGAATCTTGCCGCTCGGCTGGACGACCGCGACGCGAACCGAGCCGTTGGCGTTCGGATCGAAACCGTCGAGCGCGGATTGCCCGCGCACCGCCGTCGCGCCAGTCAGCAGCACGGCCACGGAAAACAGTAAGAGCGCAGCTTTCCTGGCTTTCGATGTTGCTCTCATTAATAGAGTGGGCGCGGCGACGGGAGTAGCCTTTGTTTGTGAGGTGTTCGTTTTCATTTTTTCGTAATCGTCCTTCATCGCCCTAAAGCGGAAACGGCCCCGAGATGGGGCCAGATATTTTTCGCGAATTGTTGGCGGCGCCTCTCTTAGGGATTAAGCTCCAGCCGAGCGGCCGATGTTTGGCACTGTTCAGGCTCAACCAGTCCCTGTATTCTCCACTCAACGTTCGGCGCTCCCGGCTCTTCCTGAAAACACATCGCATGACATCGCCGCCTCCCCGAGAGCAAGTCACCCAGATGCTGATCGATTGGCGCAAGAGCGATCCCGAAGCAGCCGCCCGCCTGATGCCGTTCGTTTACGAAGAATTGCGCCAGCTCGCGCGCCAATATCTACAGCGAGAACGCCCTGATCACACGTTGCAGGCTACGGGTCTCGTGCATGAAGCCTATCTGCGGCTCGTCGATCAACGCACCACGACGTGGCAGAACCGCGCTCACTTCCTTGGCGTCGCTGCGCAGGTGATGCGTCGCGTTCTGGTTGATTACGCGCGGACCCATCGCGCCGAGAAACGCGGTGGCGGCTGGGACAAACTCGCTTTCGACGAAGCGCTCGCGCCTTCCGCGGAACGGAGTGTCGATTTGGTCGCACTCGACGACGCGCTGAAAGATCTTCTCGCTTTCGATCCGTGCCAAAGCCAGATCGTCGAATTGCGCTTCTTCGGTGGCCTGACTAACGAAGAAATCGCTGAGGTGCTGGACATCTCTCCGAGGACCGTGAAACGAGAATGGCGAATCGCGAAAGCGTGGCTGCGCCGGCAAATCATGACTGAGGAGGACGATGCGGCCCGGTGAGCGCTGGGCACGCGTCAAGGAACTCTTCGAGGCTGCCGTCGATCTCGATCGCAACGGACGCACGGCTCTTCTCGATAAGGAATGTGGCGGGGATGAAGTTCTCCGCGCCGAGGTAGAATCCCTTCTCAAATCGGACGAGCGAACCGGTGGGTTCATCGAGCAGCCGGCGTTCGCAATTCCTCACGATCTGTTTCCCGACAACGTAGAGGAACCGTTCGTTGGTCGGCAGTTCGGCGCTTACCAAGTCATCCGCGAAATTGGCCGGGGCGGTTTGGGCGCAGTTTATCTGGCGGCGCGAGCGGATGACGAATATCGCAAGGAAGTTGCGATCAAACTCGTTAGGCGAGGACTCGATACCGAGGACATACTTCGCCGGTTTCGCAATGAACGGCAGATCCTGGCGCAGCTCGATCATCCAAACATCGCGCGTCTGATCGACGGCGGAACGACTGATGACGGCCTGCCGTATTTCGTGATGGAGTACGTGAACGGCGTACCGATTAACGCCTACTGCGACGCGAACGCATTACTCACGACTGAGCGGCTGAAACTCTTCCGCAAAGTATGTGCGGCGATTACCTACGCGCATCAGAACCTTGTCATTCATCGCGACCTGAAACCGTCGAACATTCTTGTCACGCAGGAGGGCGAACCGAAGCTGCTCGACTTCGGCATCGCCAAGCTTCTCAGCACCAGCGACGAATCGTTCACCCAGACGATTCCCGCGTTGCGCGTCATGACGCCGGAATATGCCAGCCCTGAACAGGTCAAAGGCGAAAAGATCACGACAACGAGCGACGTCTACTCGTTAGGCGTGTTGCTTTACGAGCTCCTCACCGGTCAACGACCTTATCGTCTCAAGACACGAACCCCAGAGGAGATTGCGCGCGCCATTGCGGAACAGGAACCGGAACGGCCCAGCACTGCCATCGCCAAAGGCGACGGAACCTCCAAGACCTCCAAATTCCAAACTCCAAATTGTTACGCGGCGACCTCGATAACATCGTGCTGATGGCAATGCGCAAGGAGCCGGCGCGTCGCTATGCGTCCGTGGCGCAATTCTCAGAAGACATCCGCCGATACTTTGACGGATTGCCGGTGATCGCTCGCAAGGACACTCTGCGTTATCGCAGCGAAAAATTTATCCGCAGACACAAGGTCGGTGTCGCCGCCGCGGTCCTCATCGCTCTGAGCCTCGTCGGCGGCATGGTCGCCACTTTTTGGGAAGCCCGTCGCGCTACGCAACAGCGCGACCGGGCGGAGCGACGTTTCGCAGACGTGCGCAAACTTTCTAATGCGCTTCTTGTTCGACATCGCGCCAAAAATCGAACGACTCGATGGCTCAATTGAAGCGCGCAAATCGCTAGTCCAGCGCGCGCTGGAATATCTCGATTCTTTGGCAAACGAGTCCGCGGAAAATTTCCCGCTGCAACGTGAGCTGGCCGCGGCCTACGAAAAAGTCGGGGAGCTCCAGGGAGCGCCGCACAAACCAAACCTGAACGATTTTTCCGGAGCGATCGCCAGCTACGAGAAAGCGCGCGATATCCGAAAGCGATTGCTCGAAAAACATCCGGACGATCTGGAAGATCTGGCGCGATTCGCGGCCGATCTGCGCGCCCTGAGTTCCATTCGCTTGTGGACGAGCAATACGAGTGGTTCGATCGAAGACTCTCAAACGGCGTTGTCCGCTTACGAGAAGCTGCTCAAAGAACAACCCGGCTCGCGCGAATTACAGTTGGCCGCCGCGGAGTCTCAGCTCGATCTGGCGAACAGCTATTATTTTAACGACCAGCTTGCTCAAGTGTACTCGCCCTTGAACAAGGCGCTCGCTGCGTTCGAAACATTGCGACAACAAGATCCCGACAACCCGGAGATTCTGCGATTGCTCGGCCGGGGCCACATGAGTTTGAGCATGACGCTTTCCTGGGACGGCAAACAAAAGGAAGGCGAAGACGAAATGGCCAAAGCGTTCGCCATCTACGAGCCGCTCGTCGCAAAATATCCGCAAGACATCGTGATCAGGCAGGGACTGCTCGATACCTATTTGCAGAGCTCGCAACTGTTCGAGGACTCCGATCCGCCGCGTGCTTTTGAAATGCTGCTCAAGGCCCGCGAAATCACTGAGAAATCAATCGCGGCCGACGCGGCCAACGTGCAGGCGCGCCAAAACCTGGCAAAAATATATTCAAGACTCGGCGTTATCGCTCTGAGTTTAGGGAAAAAGGACGACGCGGTTGCTTTTCTGGAAGCAATCGTTGCTCGCCTTTTCGGAACTCGAGAAGTTCGATCCCAGCCATCGAACCTACAAACATGATATCGGCAGAGCATTGACCTTTCTTGGGCAGACCAGGCAGCAACAACGCGCGTTTGACGATGCGCTCGCGATTTATGCCAGGGCCATCGCCACCTTTGAAGACATCGCCCGAGCCGACGCAGGGAATAATTTGGCCGTTCGGAAATTATCCACGCTGTATCAATACATAGGCGACGTACACCGACAGGTCGCGGAAACCGTTAGCGGCGAAACGCGCCGGGCACACGTGCAATCCGCGAAAGAGAATTACAAGCGTGCCCTGGACATTCTCGTGCGACTTCAGAAAAGGAAGGCTCTCGCCGAATACGATCTGAAATATCTCGAAGATCTTGCGGGCCGCGCTGTTGAAACTCGAGCAAGAGTGACGCGCCTTTTGTGCAACTAGAAGGTTGTTGCTGTAGCCGCCCCGCTCTGTCGGGGCGTCGGTCTTTTGCGACAGATTTCACGGCGACACAGCGCCGTGGCTACAACTAATTGCGAACCTCGATATTATTACGGCAGAGCTGTGCCGATCTTTAATTTTGCAATGTAAACATCGCTGGCGTAATCGTGCCATTGGCGTTTATGTCTTCGCGGAAATTGGAAGCTGTTATCGCATGGCCTGATTGAACTTTAGTCTGGGTGACATCGGATCAAGTGACGACTCCATTGCCAGTTGTATCGCCGACAAGTGTCGCCGATACTTACGGAGGTATCGGGCAGGATCTGGTTAGCTACATCCTTCATGTTATGCAAAGTAAGTGTAGTCCTCTGTGCATTGGGGACATTCGTTAGGTTCACTGTCATCGTGTTAGCCGACATTGTCGGTGCGCTTGCGATGCTGCCAGCCGCCACCGGTCACGGATACTTCACCGCTAGCGAGATTGCTCTTAAAAGTAAAGACGAGTGTGTGATTGCCACTGCTCCTCCGCTTCGGCATTCCACGCCGGGCGTGCCGGTGAGTGGCATATTGATATCGAAGTCGCCTGCGCGCCGTGCGTCTTGCGCGAAACAACGGAGACGAGATCGAAAGGTATGGCGGCGGCAAAGAGACTGTTGTGATTGATTACTGCCCAAACCTTATGGTTGGTCGTATCGATGCCGTAATAGCCGAGATGAAAATCGGTCGCAGGATTGTAAGCACGATTGAAGAAGGTAGGCGGAGGCCCGCTGTAGTTTCCGAGTGTCGCACTGACCCATTTGGTTCCATGCGCGATTGGTAGAAAGCAGAAATCAAGGTAAACAAGCGGTCCGAGAAAGTTAAGTTTCGGCGGATCCCAATCTATCTGCACAACTTGGAGATCGCCATCGGTACCTTTGAGATCGACTACGTCGCTCGCGGCATCGATCTCGGTCGGAGCGACAAAATTCGCTGTGACATCTGTATTTTGGCTCGCTGTTCCATCCAGCAGTTGGAAAGTGCTGCCGAGCCGGTCTGGCCCGCAGTTCGTAACGTTGAACCCGGCGTAGGGTGCACCTGCGGGAGTAACCTGTCCGGCGCCGCAGCCGACGTCACTCGTCATGCGTGTAGCTAAGCGGCTGGTTGTCGTTAGTTCGGATCGAGAACCTGGACGCTACCGCTGCTAAAGCTTAGGTTTCCGCTAGCCTGAGCGGTTACGTCGTGTGCATCACCGAAATCGGGCTCTCCAGTTCCAGCACCGACTGAGAAGGAAATCTGGTGCAAAATCTCACAGGGCTGGCCGATCGTACAAGTGGCGTCGAAGGTAAAAGTGCGAGTCGGCGATCCATCACCGGTCCAGCCGTTAGTTGGATCCCAGCCGCCGCCGTAGGAGATCGAATTTTGATAATCGCTCACGGCGTAGCTATAGTTCATGGAGGAACTTGCCAGGTAAGACGATGCATTTCCGGCGGCGTCGCCGCTGCCGTGGAAGGTGATGCGAACCGTGGCTATCTGTCCCTCCAAGCCAGGACTGTTGATCGTCATCTGACTATTCCAGGACGCGGCCGCGCTATCTGCTCCCACTTCCAAGAATCTGCGCGCCCGCCGAGCTGGTGGCGTCGCCTGAACCCGTAAAGTGGCAGGAGCCGTAGAAGACCTGCACCGAGCCGGCGGCATCTCCCCATGGGGCTTCCGCATTCGCTCGGCTGTCACTCAACGATGTCCCTGGCGGGGCGGTCTGGTTGTTATTGTAGTTCTGACAGTCCCCGGTGGTGATGCCCGAGTACTCCCAGCATGACGACACGCTCATCGAAGTCGAGAGCTGCGGATCGGCGAATGCGCTGGGTGGCAGTAACATCGCTGCTGAGATCACGAAGCAGAAGAGGATGAATTTGAAAGCGTTCATAATTGTTTTGGGTTTACTTACGGACGCGGAAAAAACGGACGAAACGGACCAGAAATTTTTCGAAAAGATTTTCGGCGCCTCCGGGGGACATACGAACTCGACAGCTTCTTCTGAAAATGCGTAATATCTGGCATGGCCATCGCCCCAGAACTTACTCCGGAATTGATCGATGATTTCACATCGATGGTTTCCGACGCCGACGCGGTGACACTGCGAGCAATGTTGCCTGCGGTTTATGATGATTTGCGCCGCGTCGCTGCCGGATTTCTACGCAGCGAACGCGCCGGACACACGCTTCAGCCAACTGCGCTCGTGCACGAAGCGTATCTGCGCATGGCGGACCAGCGCCAGTCTGCCTGGGCGAATCGCGCACATTTGCTCAGCGTCTTTGCTCGGATGATGCGCCGGATTTTGATCGATCATGCATCGGCGCAGCAGGCCGCGAAGCGTGGAGGAAAAGATGCAGTGCGAATTACTCTGGATGATGGCCTTGAGGTTTACGCCGACGAGCAACTTGATGTGCTGGAGTTGAACGATGCGCTCAGCCGGTTGGAGCGTCTCGACCCGACGCAGGCGAAAATTGTCGAGATGCGCTTTTTCGGAGGCCTAACGATTGAGGAAGCGGCGGACGCGGTGGGCCTTTCGCCGACCAGTGTGAAGCGCGAATGGTCTGTAGCAAAACGTTGGCTCCGCCGGGAGCTGTCGCGATCCCATTAGGTTGAACTCGCGGACCTCCGACCAAGCGAACGAGCGTTGGCGTCGCGCCAAGGAAATTGTCGCCGACGCCGTGGACGAGCCTTCGGTCGCGGCGCGGGCTGCATTGGTGGCGGCGCGTTGCGCCGGTGACGAAGAACTCTTGCGAGAAGTCGGATCACTTTTGGAGCAAACAACCGGCACGCTCGAACGAGCAGCGCAAAGCGCGACTGAAAACGTCCGGCGTCGCCTAACGAGTCTTAGCGAAGGCTATCGTCTCGGTGCGTGGGCCATTGTGCGGGAAATCGGGCGCGGTGGGATGGGCGCCGTTTATCTGGCAAAGCGCGCCGATGGCGAGTTCGAAAAGGAAGTTGCGATCAAAGTCTTGAAACGCGGTACGGATACGGAGGAAGTGTTGCGCCGTTTTCGGGCCGAGCGCCAAATTCTCGCGCGCCTTGATCATCCAAACATCGCACGCTTGCTCGATGCGGGAACAACTGACGACGACCTGCCGTATTTCGTGATGGATTATGTGAAGGGCAAACCCATCACGGAATACGCCGATGAAAATCGACTCTCCATTGCTGCGCGGCTTAAATTATTTCGCGTCGTATGCGGAGCCGTAAGTTACGCGCACCAAAATCTTGTGATTCATCGCGATCTCAAGCCCGGCAACATTCTGGTTACCGATCGCGGGGAAGTAAGGCTGCTGGATTTCGGGATTGCAAAACTTGTGCAGCAAGCTGGTGAGGAAGAGCTCAACGTCACGCTTGCGAGTTCGCGTTTGCTCACACCGGAATATGCCAGTCCGGAGCAGGTTAAAGGCGAACCGATCACAACGGTTAGCGATGTCTATTCGTTAGGCGTTTTGCTTTACGAGCTGCTTACTGATGAACGGCCTTACAGGTTGAAGCGCCACACTTCGGACGAGATTACCAAAGCTATCTGCGATCAGGAACCGGAGCGACCAAGCACAGCCGTTAGAAATCGAGAATCGAGATTCGAGAAGCGAGATTCGTCCGATTCACGATTCACGCATCACGATTCACGATCGCTGCGCGGCGATCTGGATAACATTGTTCTGATGGCGTTGCGGAAAGAACCGGCACGACGTTATCAGTCGGCCGAACAATTTTCGGAAGATATCCGGCGTCATCAAGAAGGCTTGCCGGTGCGAGCGCGACAGGACACGGTCGGATACCGAACGGGAAAATTCGTTAGGCGCCACAAGCTCGGCGTTGCAGCCGCGGC
>CAVTRW010000012.1:0-138251 GCA_963737195.1 uncultured Verrucomicrobiae bacterium | reverse complement strand
CGCCGTGCTGCCGTTCGAGAACATCAGTGACAACAAAGAAAATTCCGAATTCGCCGCCGGGATTCAAGACGATCTCCTGACGAGTCTCGCGCAGATTCACGACTTGAAAGTAATCAGTCGCACGAGCGTGATGGCTTATCAAAAAGCCAATAGGCGCAATATGCGTGCGATCGGCCGCGAGCTGGGCGTGGCGAATATTCTCGAAGGAAGCGTTCGCCGCGCCGGCGACCATGTGCTGGTTAACGTCCAGCTGATCGACGCGCGCAACGACCGGCATCTTTGGGCGGAGCGTTACGACCGCACCGTCGCCGATTCGATCGGCCTTCAAGGCGAGCTAGCCACGCAGATCGCGGCCGCTCTGAAAACGACACTCGCGCCAGAAGAAATGGCGCGCTTTGCTGCTAAACCGACCGCTAACTCGGAGGCCTACGTGCTTTACCTGACAGCACTCGGAAAGGAAGCAACCGATTGGAGTGCGGCGGAGCAGCTTTATGTGCAAGCCACGGCGGTTGATCCCACCTTCGCATTAGCTTATGCGCGAGCTTCCCTTATGAATACCTGGATCTCAAGTCTCGGCGAATACCCGCTGCGGACGGCGAAAGCACGCGCCCAGGCGGAGGAAGCTTTGCGCTTATCGCCAACCTTGGGCGAAGCCCATATGGCTTTAGGTCTTTGCCTCTATTGGGGGAGAAGAATTACGATGCGGCTCTTAAGGAGTTCGAGATCGCAGCACAGATTTCTCCCAGTAACGCCGAAATCTATGATTACGTCGGTGGCATCTATCGGCGGCAGGGACGTTGGCGCGAAGCCGTAGCCAGCTACGAACGCGCTCTCTCCCTCGACCCTCGCAATGCCAGCATCGCTAACTCCGCCGGTAACAATCACCTTTTAGTGCGTGACTGGACCGCCGCTGCTGCCTGTTACACTCACGCGCTGGAAATCAACCCCGATTACATCGCGCCCAGGATCGGTCTTGCTTGCCTCGAAGTGTTTCGGAACGCCAATCCCACCGCGGGCAGACGCATTCTGCAAGACATCCCAGCAAGCCTTGATTCTGATGGTGAGGTGGCTTTGAGGCGCTGGGATATGGCCATGCTGGAGCGCGACTATATCACCGCGGAAGCGCTGTTGAACGATGTGCCCTTGGAAGCTTTTAAGACGAGCGATATCCCGAAAACATTTTACCAGGGCCGGACCGCCCTTGCCCGCGGCGACAGCGAATCGGCCCAGCGTTATTTTGCAGCGACAATACCAGCTCTCGAAAAGTGGGTGCGCGATCACCCCGACAATTACGAGGGGCACGCGCTACTAGCCTTACTCTACGCCTACATGCAGAGGAAGGAGGATGCCATCCGGGAAGGTCGTCGGGCCGTCGAACTCGAGCCAGAAAGCCAGGACGCATTTCACGGTGCTATGGCAGCGGCCAATCTGGCAATGGTATATGCACTTATTGGCGAACAGGACCCAGCGATCACACTGATCGAGCGCCTGCTTTCCACTCCGGGTCCGTTTCCGTGGCCAGGGACTGATTATCCATCCGACATTACGCTGGCCGACCTGCGTCTGCGTTGGGAGTGGGACTCGCTGCGCAGCAATCCGCGCTTCAAAAAAATTCTCGAAGGCCCGGAGCCGAAGACAGTCTATTAACCGGATTGTTCGCTTCAGGACTCGTTAGGCTACAATTAGTCCCTGAGCGCTAGCTAAGACGTGGACGCGGATTCCAGCGGTTCGCCAACGAGGTAGCGAGTGAAGCGGCCAAAATCGCCGGCCCGGAGCCGAAGACAATCTATTAACCGGATTGCTCGCTCAGGACTCGTTAGCTGATTAGCCCCTGAGCTCCAGCAAAGCCGAGGCGGATCCAGCGGTTCGCCAACGAGGTAGCGGGTGAACGGCGAATGACGATGTTCTCGCCGAGCTCGGGGATTTTGGTCGCGACCAAATCCTTGATGGTGCGGTCGGGATCTTTGATGAAGCCCCGCTCCATCAGGCAAACAGTGCCGAAAAATTTGTCGAGCTTTCCTTTTCATCGACATTGTCGGTTATTCGAAACTCGTCACCGATAAGCAACGGAGCTGACGCGCGAGCTGAACGGGATCGTGCGGAGTTCGGAACAGTTCCGCCGCGCGCGCCTCCGAAGGCACACTCGTTAGGCTGCCGACAGGCGATGGAATGGCGCTCGTTTTCCCAGTAGTCCCGAAGCACCAGAGCAATGTGCATTGGAAGTTGCAACGGCGTTACGAAGCCATCCGGAAATTAAGGAGCCTCGTGAATTTCTACGGGGGTGATGTCGGCAACCCGGGTGCAACTTTCCAGCAAGCGTTGAAAAAGTTCCTGTCGGGCTAGTACCCGATAGCGGTCTACAATATTGTATTGCGATTTCGCCGGGCGCAGTTCGTAATTCTGTACACCCAGACAAGAAATGGACAAGCCTCCCTCTGCCGTCGTCGGCCTTTGGTTTTTGGCAAACCTCCTTTTATTTCCCGGGATCGGGCGGGCGCAGGCAACAGATGCCGCGGAGACGGGGCCGGATGGTGCGACGGTCGAAGTGGAACGCGTGATCGTGACCGGTTCAACTATTCCGACAGCAGAAGAAGTCGGGCCAAATCCGGTTCTGACCATCAATCGCGATTTGATCGAAAAATCGGGCGAGCGCACTGCGGAGGAGTTAATCAGAAACACTACGGTTGCGGGGCCTAACGGCGTGCCCAGCTCGAACAACGGCGCCGGTCTTACGCCCGGGGCCTCATCCATTTCCCTGCGCGGTTTTGATGGGAGCGATACGCTGACGTTGATCGATGGGCGGCGTGTGGCCCCCTATCCTCTCGGAACGGGCAATGGCGCCCAAACGTTTGTCGACCTCAATTCCATCCCGCGCGCGGCGATCGAGAGCATTGAAATCTTGAAAGATGGTGCTTCAGCCACCTACGGCGCAGATGCCGTCGCCGGCGTGGTCAACATCAAGTTCCGGCACGACTATCGCGGAGCAGAATCAGACGTCGAGTACGGCAACACTCTCGATAAAGATTCGAGCGAATTCGCTACCTCAGTGGTTTTCGGCGTGGGCGACGATAAAACCAGCGTGTCCGGCGTTCTGAATTTTTATCATCGCAACTCCATCTTTAATCGAGATCGAGGGTACTCTTCGAATACGGACTCCCCGTCGGCCAATGCGAGCCCGCTCAATCTTCGGCTTTCGCGAGACGCGGTTCTCGCTGCCGGTGTTTCACCGGCCGACATTCCAAATCAAGATGCCTTTTTCGGTCATGCGCCATTCTTCACCAACGGTGCGGCCCCGGCTACTGACTACGTTTATACGCCCCGTCCGTCGGTTTTCTTCAACTACAACGCCTATTCAGAAGCGTTGCCGGATTCAGAGCGGTACGGCGGTTTTTGGAATGCCACCCACAAAGTCTGCGGCGACCAATTGGTGCTCTACGCTGACATGTCTTATCAAAACGTACAGACCAGTTACGAACTAGCGCCTACTGCGACGGGCTTCTTCCAAACTCCCGGCCACACTATCCTCGCCATTCCGCCGCATGCTCCCGGGCCAACCATCGGCGGCCCGACATATCAAGAAACAAGCGTTCCGCTGGGCGCATTCAATCCCTTCAATCCCTTTCAACAGATCATCTCCGGGCGCACGCTGGCGCGTCTCATCGAGTTTGGAAACCGCTTCATGGACAACGAGACCAACGCGTACTTTTCCACGCTCGGCCTCAAGGGAGATAAGCTTTTCGACGGAAGCTGGGGATACGATGCTGGGTTTCGCTATAGCGAGACAAAGAACACTTCTACAAGCACCCTGGTTTCGGCCTCACGATTCAACCGAATTCTAAACGCCGCCGATCCGATTTTTGATCCAGCATCATCGCAGTTCATCGGCACGACTGTTGCCTACAACCCGTTCGGTGATTTTCGCCGACCGATCGCAACCAACACCCTGCCGATCGATTTTGCGCTGATCCATACCAAATCAATCGATCAGTCCAAGCTTACCACGCTTGATCTTAATATATATACAACGTCACTTTTCAAGCTGCCGGCCGGGGGATTCGGTCTCGCGTTTGGTGGACAATTCAGACGAGAAAATCTGGAACAAGGCCCCGACGAGACGTTGCTTACCGGCGATGTTGTCGGCACCGCTCCGGGTAATTTTACTAATGCTGGCAGGAAGACCTACGCGTTTTACGCGGAAGCCAGTCTGCCGGTTTTTAGTCCTTCCTATTCGTTGCCCGGTTTCCATGCTCTGGAGTTCACCGCCGCCGCGCGTTTCGAAGAATTCCGTAACAACGATACTAATGTTCTCGTTCCAAAAGTAGGGGTCCGCTGGCAGCCGCTCGACGAATCATTGACCCTCCGCTCGACATGGGGCGAAGGGTTCCATGAGCCTTCACTCATCGAATTCTTCGGGAGCCCTCAACCAAGGTTTGCTTGGGCCTGACTTCAATGACCCGGCGACCGGCGGCCCCGTCAGACCCAGACGTCCCTTTTATTATCCGAAGCAATCCAAATCTGCAGCCGGAAGATTCGCGCTCCTTTACCGCCGGCTTCGTTTACACGCCGAAGTTCGTGCAAGGTTTGACCATTACAGTCGACCTCTTCGACATCGAAAGTAAAGGCCGAGTCATCATTCCTGCTGTCCAAAGTGTAATTGACCGATCTGTTGCCGGCCAATCTTTGCCTCTTGAAAGCGTGAACCGTGATGCCGATGGGGAGATCGTATCGATCGAATTTGCTTATCAGAATGCCGGATCACAAAAAGCGCGCGGTGCCGATTTTGGTATCCAATACCAAGTACAAACGCAGTTCGGTACTTTCACCTGGTTCACGCAGGCGACTTATCTGGATTCATTCCAATTCGCCGAAGTTCCCGCCGATACCGAGGTCGAATTGCGCAGCGGTGTACTTCCAGGAGCCTCGTCCGATGAGGCGTATTTGAAGTGGAGAGCCAATTCCCGAGTCGACTGGGCCTGGCAAGGTTTTGATCTTGGATTTACGGCTCATTATCTCGACGGTTTTCATGAAATCCTCGATTTTACCGCCTTTTCCGGTATTCCGCATCCTAACGACATCAAAGAGCATTGGGTGAAGGAAACCTGGTTCTTTGACGTTCAGGCTTCCTATAATTTTGTTTTTGTTCCGCTGGTCGAAACAGCTGCTGTGCCGGGTTACTCCAAGAACGCAGCTTCCAACGATGGCAAATCGACTGAAAACGCGGCGGCACAAACAGCAAGTTTCGGATTGCCTTGCTGGAAGCGGCTTTTGAACGGCACCACTGTCACGCTCGGCTGCAATAATGTATTCGGCCATGATCCTCCTGATGCTCTCACATCTTCGAACTACGCGGACTTCCTTTACGACTCGACCGGCCGGTTCGTTTACGTAAGCCTGCAGAAGAAGTTCTGAACCACCGCATGCACAGGTAGGGGCGCCTTTCCGAGGCGTGCGTCACGAAAGCAGCTTGATTGCAGCTGACCGCAATTGCGCTCGTAACTCAGCCGGGCACGACAACCGATTATCGCGGCTTTTCTGCAGCCAACTCCTGAAAACGAGAATCATTGCGGATTGGATCCCAGAATGGATCAACTCGCAGCCTTCCCGTAGTGATTGGGTTCCGATAGGGCATTTGCAACAATCGCTGGAGGATTGGAACGGCGTGATCCGCGTCGCCTAACGTAGCGTAGATCTGCGCCACAGTCTCCTCTATTGGCGGGCCGTCGAATAAATCTTCGGAGGTGGATCTCAGAGCGATGGCTTTTTCTCCTTCAGAAGTTGCAGGCGCCGCTTCGCCTAACAGCGCATAAGCTACGCCCAACAAGCCATGCAGCGCGGCCTGGACGAGTGGATCCGGCTGGGCTTGCGCGAGCTCGCGCTGAATACCCTGGATCGCACCTTGAAAAGTTTCCCGCGCGGCAGCCACGTTGCCGGTCCTTTGTTGACATATGCCCAACGCGAAAACCTCCGTCCAGTCCCGGTTTGCATCATCGGCCGTAGTCTTTGAAAATATCTCGGCGGCTGCGGCGTAATTACGTTGAAGAAAAGCGTAAAGACCGTGCGCGCCCGGCTCGATATTGGGATCTGCGAGCAGCGGTTCCGCCGCCTTAAGGTCCCCTGTTGAACAAGTAACCATACACTTTCCCGTTGAGGGCAGGACGGTCCGTCGGGTCGAACGCAAGGACACGGTCGACTACAGCTCTGCTCTCCCGAAAACGGCGCTGAGACCCATATGTGGTCGCGAGAAAAAAACAGGCGTCCCGGTTACGCGGATCGAGCGCAACGGCTCGGCGTGCAGCCTCAATTGCTTCATCCGAGCGTCCACGCCGCCGTTGGATCATCGAGATCGCCGTGAAAACATCTGCGTTGTTTGGAAGACCTTGCTCTGCTTTTTGGAATTCCGACAATGCACCGGAGCAATCGCTCTCAACTTGAAAGCGGTAATAGCCACGCGCCAGATGCGCCTCCGGCAGGTTCGGGTCAAGCGCAAGAGCGCGGTCGAGCGCGTCCTTGGCCGCCGCCAGCCGCGCCGGGCTCGGGAAACTCCGGTAGTATATACTTTGGACGCGGGATAGATAAACCCACGCCAGCGCGAAATTCGGATCCAACTTCACTGCCTCTTCGTACGATCGAACCGCGCGCTCCAGGTTAGAGCGTTCCGACATGGCGAGAATTGTGATCGCGCGTCCGCGTAGATAAGCATCGTAGGCGTCGGCATTGTTCGTCGGCTGCGCCTGCACTCGCGCTTTTTCCTGCGGAGTCAGCGTCGCACCCACGCTCGCCGCAATCTCCGTTGCCAGCTCTCCTTGCAGGGCAAGCGAATCGGCCAGTGTCCGATCATAGTTTTCCGCCCAAATATGGCGATCTGTTAATGCGTCAATCAGCTGGACCGAAACGCGGATATGATTTCCGGACCGACGCACACTGCCTTCCACTACTTTGCTTACGCCCAGTTGCTGAGCGATCTCCTTCAGATTGCGTGCGATCCCACTTTTGTACTGCATGACCGAAGTGCGGCCGATGACTTTCAAGGCGTGAATCTGCGCCAGGCTCGTCAGCACGTCGTCTTGAATCCCAGCGGCGAAGTAGGAATTTTCTTTGTTATCACTGAGATTCTCGAATGGCAACACGGCAATACTCTTTTCTGGGATAGAGATAGTCGTTAGGTTTCGCTGCCAGTAGAATGGAAGCGCTAGTGCCAGAGCAGCTACTAACAATACGAGCACCAGCGCGGTAGGCGATCGTGTCCAGCGCCGCCACAAAGGAGCCGCGGTGGAGCGCTCCAACTCAGCCTTGAATTCCATTCCGCGACGAAAACTCTTGAGCGCCTCCAGCATTTCATGGGCGCTCTGATACCGTCTCTCCCGCTCTTTGGAGAGCGCCTTGCTGACAATCTGCTGAAGCTCGGCCGGAGTCTGCGCGATGGAACTCAGGAGTGGCGGTTCCGTTCGTAGAATAGAAGTCATTACCTCTCCAGGTGTGCTACCGCTGAATGGCGCCTGCCCTGCTACCATTTCGTAAAGCACCACGCCGAGACTCCAGATGTCGCTACACTTATCAACCGGCGCGCCGCGCGCCTGTTCCGGCGACATGTAACGAACCGTTCCCAGGATCGACCCCAGGTTGGTCTCAATTAGTAACACCGCTTCTTCTTCCGCCATCGTCGCCGGCACTTCCTGTTCGGCCAGCTTCGCAATCCCGAAGTCGAGTACTTTCACGTAGCCATCCGGCCGCAGCATGATGTTCTCCGGCTTGATGTCGCGGTGGACAATCCCGGCCTGGTGGGCAGCCGCGAGCGCAGTAGCTACCTGGACTGCCACATCGAGCGCTTCGTCCAGCCCCATTTGCCCGCGCGCGAGATGTTGACGCAGCGTTTCGCCTTCGATCAGTTCGCTGGCAATGAAGTGAGATGAATCATACTCGCCGATCTCGTAAACTGTCAGGATATTGGGATGATTTAGTCCTACGACGGCGCGCGCTTCTTGTTGAAACCGCGTCAGGCGCTCCGCATCGCCGGTAAAGCGCGAGGGCAAGAGTTTGAGTGCGGCTTTTCGTCCCGCGGTAATATCAGAAGCCAGATAGACCTCGCCCATCCCGCCGCTGCCGATCCGTTCCAGGATTTTGTAGTGGCCGATCTTGTGACCGACGAGCAAATCAGCTTGTCGCTGTTCGACGATTCTTGTCGCAAGGCTGGCAACCGAAGTCTCAATGAAGTTCCCTGCGCGTTGATGTGAAGCCATCAAGGCTTCCACTTTGTCGCGCAAGAGCTTATCACCCTTGCAGGCCGTCTTCAGGAATACACCAACCTCGTCGGGTTCTCGGTCGAGAGCGGCGTGGAAGATTTCCTCGACCGTTTCTAAATGCGCCCGCGTCATATTCAATCCACTGCGCGACGGCAGACAGGCGGCTGATTCATTCAGGCCGCGGTGTGCAGTTCATTGTGCAACCATGCCTTGGCAAAAACCCAATCACGTCGCACCGTCACGGCCGAGACCTTCATGACTTCCGCGATCTCATCGTGATTCAGTCCCCCAAAATACTTGAGCTCCACGACGTGAGCTTTTCTAGCGTCGAGTGTAGCGAGCCTCTCGAGTGCCTCATGCAAATCAACAATTTCGGCTGATTGCTCGGGTGAGGCGATGGCCGCTTCGTCCAACTCTATCTTGAGCGCGCCGCCACCGCGCTTTTGGGCTCTGTTACTTTTGGCGTAGTTAACCAGAATTTGCCGCATCGCTCGGGCGGCCACGGCGAAAAAATGAGCGCGATTCTGCCAGCTTGGATTAGTTTGGTCCGCTAGTCGCAGGTAAGCCTCGCTCACCAGAGCCGTCGTTTGAAGCGTGTGATCGGGACGCTGGCCGCTCATAAAGTGATGAGCGAGGCGCCGGAGTTCTTCGTAGACCAGCGGCGTTAGTTCTCCGAGGGCGGCCTCGTCTCCTTCACTCCAATGCGCCAGCAACTGGGTCACTCGGTGCGGAGAGGCCGAAGGCGTGTCCATAAGTTCTACATCGCCTCCTATCAGTTTTGGAAGCTTTCTGCACGCCAAAACGTCTCCAGAAAAATTTCGATGATCACTCTCGCCGGCCTTTCTTGTTTGTCTCGATGAAAGGCAAATCAACAAAACCAAAAAAAGAAAGAAATCACAACTATGAAAAATCCAATGAAGACAAGAATCTCAAAAGTAACATACGGCAGCGTCTTGCTGGCGATTGCGGCTTTGACCGTCGCGCTTTCCTTCGCTTCCGCTCAAACGGCTGAAAAGAACCAATCGTCGGTCGAAGGTGTGTGGCGAACGATGGTTACACCGGTCAATTGTCAAACTGGCGACCCGCTCGCGCCTGCTTTCCCCGGTCTGTTCACCTTTAATGCAGGTGGCACAATGTCGGAATATGGTATTAGCCCCGGTCAGAGCCCGGCTCTGCGCAGTCCCGGCCACGGAGTTTGGCAGCGCGAACATGGTCATGGTGGGCGGAACTACTCGTTCTCGTTCATATTCTACCGTTATAACACGAGCGGCATGTTCATCGGCTCGCAGAAAATTACGGCTTCCTTGGAACTCGGAGCAAGCGGCGATCAGTTTACGACGCACTCTGCAGTCGAAATTTTCGATGCCAACGGCAATCTAATCAGCACCGGTTGCGCCACCGCTGCCGGGACGCGGTTTGAATAAAAACTGAGGGAAGGCGTGGACTTGAAAAACATGTTTCAAGTTCACGCTTTTCTTATTCACTTCACGAATAACAATTACTTGCGATTTCGCTTCCCGTGTTCCTCGCGGCGCTCTCCGCGTTAAAGCCCGCAGCCGAAAACGATTTATTGATTGGTTAGGGCGATCGCGTCCTACCATCAAGAAGCTGACGCAGATTCCAGCGGTTCGCCAACGAGATAACGGGTGAAGCGGCGAATGACGATGTTCTCGCCGAGCTCGGCGATTTTGGTCGCGACCAAATCTTTGATGGTGTGGTCGGGATCTTTGATGAAGCCCTGCTCCATCAAACAGACGGTGCCGAAAAACTTGTCGAGTTTCCCTTCGACAATTTTGTCGACGACGTTTTCCGGTTTGCCTTTGACCTGGCCTTTGTAAATCTCGCGCTCGCTCTCGATCAAAGCGGACGGAACTTCTTCGCGGCTGACATACAGCGGATGCGCCGCGGCGATGTGCAGCGTGATATCTTTAACGAAGGCGCGGAAGTTTTCGTTCTTGGCCACGAAATCGGTTTCGCAATTCACTTCCACGAGGACGCCGACTTTTCCCTGCAAATGAATGTAGGAAGCGACGATGCCTTCCTTGGTCGCGCGCGACAGATTTCTTGCTCGCGCCGGCGATGCCTTTCGTGCGCAAGATCGCTTCCGCTTTTTCCAGGTCGCCATTGGATTCCGCGAGCGCACGCTTGCAATCCATCATACCGGCGTTGGTTTTTTCGCGGAGCTGCTTAACGAGTTGGGGATTGATCTCAGTCTTCGTTTCCATTGGAACTTGGGTTTGGGATTTGGAGCCTCCGCGTTTTACGCGGATACGCCCGACATCTCGACCTGTTCGCGCACGTGCGCTTCGCCCGTTGCGGACACAATCGCGTCGACCAATTTTTGCAAAAGGACTCTGATCGCGCGAATCGCGTCATCGTTTCCAGCGATCGGATAATCGATCAATTCCGGGTCGGCGTTGGTATCGACGACCGCAACAACAGGAATTCCAAGCCGGCGCGCTTCGAGCACGGCGTTCTGTTCGCGCTGAGTATCGATGATCACCATCGCATCGGGCAGTTGTGACATTTCGAGAATGCCATCGAGGTTACGACGCAATTTCGCGGCCTCGCGATTCAACGCCGCCAACTCCTGTTTGCCCATTTTTTTGTATTCAGGCGACTTCTCGATCTCTTCGATGTATTTGAGCCGGCCGATGCTTTTGCGAATGGTGGCAAATTCGTCAGCGTCCCGCCGAGCCAGCGCTGGTTCACATAAAATTGTCCGCACGCGGTCGCCGCTTCCTTGACGGCTTCCTGCGCCTGCTTCTTGCATCCGACAAAAAGAATCTTCCCGCCCCGACGTGTTACTTCCTGCAAAAATTCAGTGGCGCGATGCAGCTGCCGCACCGTTTCATCAAGGTTGATGATGTAGATAGCGTTGCGTTTCTCGAAGATGTACGGCTTCATCTTCGGGTTCCAGCGCTTGGTCTGATGACCAAAGTGGACACCCGCTTCCAATAATTCCGGCACTAATTCTATCGTTGTCGCCATACGTTTTTCCAAGGAATCCGCGAGCGTTTCGCGGCGGGGGACGCAGAACATGCTACACAGTTCCAGGGAAGGCAACTGCAATTTCAGCCCGGGACGGACCCGCCTTTACCACGTCTTGAGCAGATTTCGCGACGCTCTATAATGAGCGAGATGCGAATTCTCGTGATCGAAGACGAAAAGAAGACGGCGGCGTTTCTGGCCAAAGGTTTGCGCGAGGCCGGATTCATTGTCGAGGTCGCCAACGATGGCGAATCTGGACTGCAACTGGCGCTTAATTCGCGCTGGGATCTTCTCATCGTCGACGTCATGCTTCCGAAAAAAGACGGCTGGTCCGTTGTGTCCGATTTGCGCGGCGGCGGAGTCGAAACGCCGGTACTATTCCTCACGGCGCGCGACAGCGTTCCTGATCGCGTGAAAGGGCTCAATCTCGGGGCGGACGATTATCTGGTGAAACCGTTCGCATTTTCCGAGCTGATCGCACGCGTGCGATCGTTGATACGGCGCGCGCCGTCACGGCAGCCGGATCAATTACGAATCGAAGATCTCGATATTGATATGCGGCGTCATCGAGCTGTGCGTGGTCGGATGCCGCTCAATCTCACGGCCAAGGAATTTCTTCTGCTCGCCCATCTCGCCCGCACGCCGGGCGAAGTTGTATCGCGGACGGAAATCGTCGAGCAGGTTTGGGGTTTGAATTTCGATTCCGGAACCAACGTCGTGGATGTGATGGTGCGCCGCCTGCGCGCGAAAGTGGACGATCCGTTCCCGAAGAAACTCATCCACACGATTCGCGGCGTCGGTTATGTCCTTAAGGCGGACTGAACCGCGCTCCATCGCCTCGCAGCTCGTGCTGCGCTTCACGATCGCGGCCGCGTTGTTACTCTTCTGCGGACTGGGCGTGCTCTACCTCATTGTCGTTAGGCACGCGTTTGAAGAAGACAACGCTTTTTTCGCTGACAGACTTTCAGCGTTTCGCGCTGATCTCAAAAGTATTTCGCAACCGGGGAGGCTTCCCGAACAACTGAAGCTCCCGCGCTCCGGCAAAGACATGACGTATTGGATCCGCGTGCTTGATTCGAATGGCGGCACGATCGCGGAAACACCGGGAATGAATGAGATATTGCCAGCGGCAATATTTCCCAAACCGGCGGCGAGCGAGTCGAAGGAAGATTATCGGACCGGCGGTAAATTATTTTCCATCCAGGCAACTATGGATCGAGTAAGCGGCGACGCGTACCTGATCCAAATGGGCCAGGACAGAACCGCTGATTTGCAGTTCACGCGTCAGTTCGGTGCGTTGCTTTTTGTGGTGCTGCTTTTTGGGATTGGGCTGTCGGCGCTGATCGCGGCCACCGTTACCAAACGCGGACTGCGACCGCTGGCCGCAATGACGGACTCGCTGCAACGCGTCGGACCGATGCATTTCCACGAGCGCGTTCCGCCGCGCGAATGGCCGCGCGAATTGCAACCGCTCGCTGCGGCTTTCGACGATATGCTGGTGCGGCTGGAGGATTCATTTACGCGGCTGTCGCAATTCTCAGCCGACATTGCGCACGAAATCCGCACGCCGATCGCGAATATTCGCGGTGAAGCGGAAGTCGCTCTCACGCGCGAGCGCACTGCCGGCGGAATATCGCGAAGTCATGGAGTCGAACGTGGCCGAGTGCGAAAGACTTTCGGGAATCGTCGATAATCTGTCTGTTTCTTGCGCGCGCCGAATCGGCCGAAGGGCCACATTCAACGCGACAACGTTCGATGGTCGCGCGGAGATCCAAAA
Organism: uncultured Verrucomicrobiae bacterium; assembly: GCA_963737195.1. Lineage (GTDB taxonomy): Bacteria > Verrucomicrobiota > Verrucomicrobiia > Chthoniobacterales > UBA10450 > JBBQFI01. The sequence goes on along the minus strand of CAVTRW010000012.1, from coordinate 125,243 downwards.
GATCGCTGCCTTCTATGAGACAGTGGCCGAGGAACAAAAAATTTCGATCACATGCGCCGGGTCTGGCAACGTGTCGGCCGATCCATTGCTCTTCACGCGAGCGGTGAGCAACCTGGTGGAAAACGCGCTCCGATTCACTCCTGCTCGCGGCCGGATCCTGGTATCAATCGCGATGAACAATGGGCAATCGGAGATATCCGTGAGCGATAACGGTTGCGGAATCGCGAAAGAACATTTGTCGCGGGTCTTCGATCGTTTTTATCGCGTTGATCCATCACGCAGCTCAGCCGGGGCGGGCCTTGGCTTGTCGTTAGTCAAATCGATAACAGAACTACACGGCGGCAGCGCGACATTGGAAAGCGAGCCGGGACGCGGGACAACCGTTACGCTTACTTTTCCGGCTGCGAGCTAGCAGGCTCCGCGTTTTTCTCCAGATAGCGTTCGAGAAGCCAGCAGAGATCGGAGAGTCGATTCAGGTAACGCAAAATTTCGGCGTTGGAATCCTTCGCTGCGTGTTCCAGCGCAGCGACACGGCGTTCTGCGCGACGGCATGTCGTCCTCGCGATATCAAGTGCCGCGCCACTGAGCGTGCTTCCGGGGATCGCCCAACCCTTAAAGTGCAGAAGCTTGTCTTTTTCCAGATCGTCGATCACTCCGCTCAGACGCTCGACCATGGCTGAAGTCGTTAGGCTAAATCCATCTTTTACGTAGCGCGCGAGATCTTCCGGCAGCGTCGCGAGTTCGCCCATCAGAATGATCAAATCTTTTTGGACCGCGTAGATTTGCTCCGCGACAAACGAATCCGAGACCGTCACGCGCGCGAGACCGAGCGCCGCATTGAGTTCGTCGACACAACCATAGGTGTCCACGCGCGCATCGTTTTTCGGAACGCGCCGCCCATACATCAAGGATGTTTCGCCCAGGTCGCCGGTTTTCGTTACGATCGACATGAGCAGGAGTTATCGCTCAAAAAACAAAAATGACGAATCAGCTTTCGCCGATTCGTCATTTCGCATTTGGAATGGAAACGTTTGCCTAACCAGTCGCGGGCTGCGGCTCCGCTTCTTCGACCAACGGAGCGCCAACCTGCTCGCCCAGCTCCACCAGTTTGATTTCGCGATGCTCGGGGAAACCTGTTCCCGCGGGAATCAGGTGACCCATGATGACGTTTTCCTTGAATCCGCGCAGCCGATCGATCTTGCCGAGCGTTGCCGCTTCGGTGAGCACGCGCGTCGTGTCCTGGAAGGACGCCGCGGAAATGAAGCTGTCGGTTTCCAGTGACGCCTTTGTGATTCCGAGAAGAACAGGCGTCGCTTCGGCCGGCTTGCCGCCTTTTTCGACAACCTTTCTGTTCTCTTCCTCGAAGTCGAGCCGATCAACCTGATCGCCCCAGAGCAACGATGTGTCGCCCGGATCGGTGATCTTCACCTTGCGCAACATTTGGCGCACGATGATCTCGATGTGCTTGTCGTTAATTTCGACGCCTTGGAGTCGGTAAACTTCCTGCACTTCGTTCACCAGGTGCTCTTGCAAATCCTGCGGTCCGCAGACCTCAAGAATTTCATGCGGAACGACCGGACCTTCGGTGAGCTGCTGACCCTTCTTCACGAAGTCGCCTTTGAAAACGATGACGTGCTTCGTCAGCGGAATGAGATGTTCTTCTTCCGCGCCCGTATCCGGATCCTTCAGGATCAGTTTGCGCTTGCCGCGGACTGTTCCGCCCATTTCGACGACGCCATCGATCTTCGCGATCTCAGCCGCATCTTTCGGACGTCGCGCCTCGAACAATTCCGCCACGCGCGGCAGACCGCCCGTGATGTCTTTTGTCTTCGCAACTTTACGCGGCGTCTTCGCGAGCAATGCGCCGGCACGAACCTTCGCGCCCTGCTCAACAATGACGTGTGCGCCCGCCGGAATGGAATAGCTCGCGAGCACTTCGTGTTTGTCACCGGTGATGACGATTTGCGGATGCAAATCTTCCTTGTGTTCAATGATGACGGTACCCATCAGGCCGGTCGCTTCGTCAACGTCGCGCTTGATTGTGACACCCGCGATCATGTCGCGGAATTCCACCTTGCCGGATTTGTCGGTCAAAATCGGAACGTTGTACGGATCCCATTGCACGAACGTCTCACCCTTTTTCACGCTGCCACCTTCGGCTTTCGAGATAACCGAACCGATAACGACATTGTAGCGTTCGAGTTCGCGACCTTCCGAGTTGTGCACGCTGATCGAACCGTTCTTGTTCAGGACAATCCAGCTGCCATCGAGCGCCTGCACTGTGCGCAGATCGTTGAATTGAATCACACCGTCGTTCTTCGCCTTGATGATCGGTTGTTTAAACGTCTGGCTCGCCGTTCCACCGATGTGGAACGTACGCATGGTTAACTGCGTTCCCGGTTCACCAATCGATTGCGCCGCGATAATACCGACCGCTTCGCCGAGTTTCACCGGCTGACCGGTCGCAAGGTTGCGTCCGTAGCAAAGTCCACAAACGCCGCGCCCGCATTCGCAAGTGAGCACGGAACGAATCTTCAAACTCTCGACGCCGATGCGCTGCAAGTTCGCCGCGATGTTCTCGTCGATGAGCTGATTCGCTTTGACGATTTTCTTTTTCTTGTCGACGGGATCGACAACCGTTTCGCAGCTCACGCGACCAACGATGCGCGTCGCGAGATCGACGACTTCTTCGTCGCCCTCGTAAATCGAACGAACAACGATGCCGTTCACCGTGCCGCAATCTTCGGAGTTGATGATCACGTCCTGGGACGCATCCACCAGTTTGCGTGTGAGGTAACCAGAATCCGCCGTCTTCAGTGCGGTGTCGGCCAAACCTTTGCGCGCGCCGTGTGTGGAGATGAAATATTCAAGAACGGTCAATCCTTCGCGGAAATTCGAAGTGATCGGCCGCTCGATAATTTCACCCGACGGTTTCGCCATCAAACCGCGCATGCCGGCGAGCTGCCGCACCTGCTGACGATTGCCGCGCGCGCCCGAGTCCACCATGAGGTAAACCGGGTTCAGTTCCTTGCGACCCTCGTTGTGTTCAAGAGTGCGGAACATGACGCTGGAAATTTCGTCGCCCGCGTGCGTCCAGATGTCGACGATCTTATTGTAACGCTCGCCATCGGTGATGATGCCTTTGCGATACTGCTGTTCGACCTGCTTGATCTGTTTGTAAGCGTTCTCGAGTTCGGTCTGTTTTTCCTTCGGAATAATCATGTCGGAAATTCCGATGGAGATTCCCGCCTTGGTCGCCTCGGCGAATCCGAGTTCTTTCAACTTATCGAGCGTCTCGACCGTGCCTTCTTGTCCGGCCACCTGATAGCAGCGCCAAATAATATCGCTGAGCTGTTTCTTGCCGGCAGCCTTGTTGAAAAATCCGAGCTTCGTCGGCCAGATCTCATTGAAGATGACGCGACCCGCCGTTGTTTCGAGAACGCGCGCGTTCGCGTCACCGTAAATTGTCTGTTCTCCGATATCAGGATTCTTGAAGCGGATGCGGTCGTGCGTCTTAACCGAACCTTCTGCCATCGCGAACTCCACTTCCGTCGCATTAGCGAAGAGGGGGAGACGCGATTCTTTTTCCGCACCGGCGGCACGACGTGGATTTTGGGTCAGGTAATAGCATCCAAGCGTGATGTCTTGCGACGGGGTCGTGATCGGTTTGCCACTGGAAGGCGAGAAAATGTTGTTCGGCGCGAGCATGAGCATGCGCGCTTCCATCTGCGCCTCGACCGAGAGCGGCACGTGCACCGCCATCTGGTCGCCGTCGAAGTCCGCATTGTAAGCGGTACAAACGAGCGGATGAATGCGAATCGCTTCGCCTTCGATCAACTGCGGTTCGAAAGCCTGGATTGAAAGACGATGCAATGTCGGCGCGCGGTTCAGGAGAACCGGATGGCCTTTCGTGACTTCCTCAAGAATGTCCCACACTTCCGGCGTCTGGCGCTCGATCATCTTCTTCGCGCTACGCACGGTGTGGACGTAACCGAGATCTTTCAGTCGACGAATGATGAACGGCTCGAACAAACACGAGCGCCATCTTCTTCGGCAAACCGCACTGATTCAGTTTCAGTTCCGGACCGATGACGATGACCGAACGGCCCGAGTAATCGACGCGTTTGCCTAACAAGTTCTGACGGAAACGTCCGCCCTTGCCCTTGAGCATGTCGCTCAACGATTTCAGCGGACGATTGCCCGCGCCGGTAACGGAGCGGCCGTGACGACCGTTGTCGAACAACGCGTCGACCGCTTCCTGCAACATGCGCTTTTCGTTGCGGATGATGACGTCCGGCGTTTTCAGCTGGAGCAAATTCTTCAGACGATTGTTGCGGTTGATGACGCGACGATAGAGATCGTTCAGATCGGAAGTCGCGAAACGTCCGCCTTCGAGCGGAACGAGCGGACGCAAATCCGGCGGAATCACCGGCAACACATCGAGCACCATCCAATCCGGGCGCGCGTGCGACGAAGCGAAGCCCTGCACCAGTTTCAAACGCTTCGCCAATTTCTTGCGAATCTGTTTGCTCTTGGTGGCGCCCATCGCCTTTTCCAATTCCTTGTTCAGTTTGTGCAGGTCGATTTCGGCGAGCAGCTTCTTCACCGCTTCCGCGCCCATGCCGGCGACGAAATCTTCGCCGTATTGATCCTGCGCTTCGCGATACTCGACTTCGTTCAAGAGCTGCGTTTTTTGCAGCGGCGTCTTGCCCGGATCGATGACGATGTAGTCTTCGTAATAAATGACGCGTTCGAGTTGGCGCGCGCTCATGTCGAGCATGAGGCCGAGACGCGACGGCATGCATTTATAGAACCAGATGTGCGAAACGGGCACGGCGAGTTCGATGTGGCCCATGCGTTCACGACGCACGCGCGCGAGCGTCACCTCGACGCCGCAACGATCGCAAATGACGCCCTTGTGCTTGATGCGCTTGTATTTTCCGCACGAGCATTCCCAATCGCGCGTCGGTCCGAAAATTCTTTCGCAAAACAAACCGCCCTTTTCCGGTTTGAAGGTTCGATAGTTGATCGTCTCCGGATTCTTGACCTCGCCCTTGCTCCACGAGCGCATCGTATCGGAAGACGCGACACCAATCGCGACTTGGTCGAAACCGACCGCTCTTTCTTCGCCTACTAACTCACGCCAGGAATGTTCGTTCATTTAATTTTTAATTCTCTGAAACTGCTTTTGAAATTTGTGTGCCGCATTTCCTTCCGCTCCGCCTGTCATCCCGAGGTCGCCGCGGCGACCGAGGGACCTCACGAACGTCCTTGAATAGATCGTGAGATGTTTCGCTTCGCTCAACATGACCAGCATCGCGTTATGCCACGTTCTCCAGGAAAGTTGGCGCCTGGCCACCGACTTTAACGTCGAGGCCTAACGACTGCATTTCCTTGATTAACACGTTGAAACTTTCAGGTGTGCCCGCTTCGAGCGAGTTATCGCCCTTCACGATCGACTCGTAGATGCGCGTGCGTCCCTGCACGTCGTCCGACTTCACGGTCAGCAATTCCTGCAGGGTGTAAGCGGCGCCGTACGCTTCGAGCGCCCACACCTCCATTTCGCCGAAACGCTGGCCGCCGTACTGCGCCTTGCCGCCGAGCGGCTGTTGCGTGACTAACGAGTAAGGACCGACCGCGCGCGCGTGGATCTTGTCCGCGACCAAGTGGCCGAGCTTCATCATGTAGATGTAGCCAACGACAACTTCCTGATCGAACGGATCGCCCGTGCGTCCGTCGAACAAGCGCGACTTGCCGTTCTCCTGCACCCAGGTAAAGCCGTCCGCCTTCTTCGCGTCCTTAAGGTATTCGCGAATCTTGCTTTCCGCGATCCCGTCGAACACTGGTGTCGCGACCGAGAACCCGAGCGCTTTCGCCGCCACGCCAAGGTGCGTTTCCAAAACCTGACCGACGTTCATACGGCTCGGCACGCCTAACGGATTGAGGACAATCTCAACCGGCGTTCCGTCCGCCAGGAACGGCATGTCTTCTTCGGGAACGATACGCGCGACGACACCCTTGTTTCCGTGACGTCCCGCCATTTTGTCGCCCACTGAAAGTTTGCGCTTCGACGCGATATAAACCTTCACCTGCTTAATCATTCCGGGATCGATGTCGTCCCCGCTTTCGACGCGATCCATCGAGCGCTCACGCTCGAGTTCGAGCTCCGCGAACTTGTGTTCGTAAGAAGCGATGATCTCGCGAATCTTGTTTCGGATCGGCGACGGATCGATCTCGATGTGATCGTAAACGTTCGCCAATTTTCGCAGCAACGTCTTCGTAATCTTGCGATTCGCCGGGATAATGATTTCGCCTGTTTCCGCATTGACCACGTCGAGCGGAATTTTTTCGCCTAACAAGATGTTCGAAAGCGAATCGGTCAGCTGCTCCGTTAATTCTTCTTTCTTGCGCTTGTGATCTTCGCCAATCGATTTGATCTGACGTTTCGTTTCCGTCGGCGTCAATTTTTCGCGCGCAATTTCGCGGCGCGAAGAAACCTTCACGTCCATCACGATGCCGTAAGTGCCCGATGGCACCGTCAGCGAAGTATCCTTAACGTCCGCCGCCTTCTCGCCGAAGATGGCGCGCAGCAATCGCTCTTCCGGCGCGAGTTCCGTTTCGCTCTTCGGTGTGATTTTGCCGACGAGAATGTCGCCCGGCTTCACTTCCGCGCCGACACGAACAACGCCGTCCGGTCCGAGATTGCGCAGCGCTTCTTCACTGACATTCGGAATGTCGCGCGTGATTTCTTCCGGCCCGAGCTTCGTGTCGCGTGCACCGATCTCGAATTCATCGATGTGGATCGAGGTGTAGATGTCCTCCTTCACGACCTTCTCCGAGATCATGATGGCGTCCTCAAAGTTGTAACCGTTCCACGGCATGAACGCCACGAGCACGTTGCGGCCGAGCGCGAGTTCGCCTTTGTCGGTGTTCGGACCGTCCGCGACGACCTGGCCCTTCTTCACGTGCTGCCCAACTTTGACGATGGGTTTCTGGTTCACGCATGTGCCCGCGTTCGAGCGCATGAACTTGCGCAGCTCGTAAACCTGAATGCCGGCGTCATGATCGGTCTTTAATTTTTTCCGGCTTTCCGGAACGTGACCGTCCTTGGTGATGATGATTTGATCGGCCGTGACGGAAGCGACCTTGCCGCTATCCGCTGCGAGCACCACCGCATACGAGTCGCGCGCGACTTTGCCTTCGAGTCCTGTGCCAACCAACGGCGCTTCCGAAACAATCAGCGGCACACCCTGCCGTTGCATGTTCGAACCCATGAGCGCGCGGTTCGCGTCGTCATGTTCCAAAAATGGAATCAATCCCGCCGCCACCGAAACGAGCTGCTTCGGCGAAACGTCCATGTAGTGAACTTTCGACGGCTCGACTTCCAGAAAGTCGCCGCGATAACGAACCGAAACTTTTTCACCGGTGAAATGTCCGCGACCGTCGATCGGTGCGTTCGCCTGCGCGACGAGGAAGTTTTCTTCACGATCGCCGGTCAGATAATCGATCTGATCAGTCACGCGACCTTTCTCGACTTTGCGGTAAGGCGTTTCGATAAAACCAAATTCATTGATGCGCGCGAACGTCGACATCGAGCTGATGAGACCGATGTTTGGACCTTCCGGCGTTTCGATCGGACAAATGCGGCCGTAGTGCGACGGATGAACGTCGCGCACTTCGAATCCCGCACGATCGCGAGAAAGACCACCTGGCCCGAGCGCGGAAAGACGGCGCTTATGCGTCAATTCCGCAAGCGGATTCGTCTGATCCATGAACTGCGATAGCTGTGAGCGACCGAAGAAATCTCGAATGACGGCGCTAAGCGCTTTCGGATTGATCAACTTCTGCGGCGTCATGCCGTCGATGTTGATGTCGAACAAAGTCATGCGCTCTTTCACGAGACGCTCGGTCCGCGCGAGACCAACGCGACATTGATTCGCGAGCAATTCGCCAACCGTGCGGACGCGACGGCTGCCGAGATGATCGATGTCGTCGAGTGTGCCTTCGCCGCGACGCAGATTGATCAGGTATTTAATCGCTGCGATGAAATCCTTGTCAGTGAGAATGCGTTCACCGAGATCGACGTCGATTCCCAATTTCTGATTGAGTTTGTAGCGACCGACGCGACCCAAGTCGTATTTCTTCGGGTCGAAGAACAACCGCTTCAGCAAAGCGCGCGCGTTCGCCACTGTCGGCGGATCGCCAGGGCGGAGCTTGCGATAAATATCCTTGAGCGCTTCTTCTTGATCGTGCGCCGGATCTTTCTTCAGCGCTTTCACGACCGTGTCGTCGTGCGAAATATCGATCACCTTCACCTCTTTAATTCCGAGGCCCATGATCTGACGCACCGTCGCCGCAGTTAGCGGCTCGAACGCGCGCGCCACAGTGGTTTCACCGTCGAGAACTTCTGCCGTCAAAACCTTCGTCGCGAGTTCCTCTTCGCCGAGCTTCTCGCTCAGTTTCAAATTCTCGATCGTATAAAAAAGCTTGATGACTTCCTCGTCGGAACCGTAGCCAAGCGCGCGAAGAAAAGTTGTGGCCAGGAATTTCCGGCGGCGTTTGCGACGATCGAGGTAAATGTAAAGCAGATCGCTCGTGTCGAACTGCACTTCGATCCACGAACCGCGGTCGGGAATGATGCGGAAGCTGTAAAGAACCTTGCCGTTCAGGTGAATGCTCGACTCGAACGCGATCCCCGGCGAACGATGGAGTTGCGAGACGACAACGCGTTCCGCGCCGTTAATGACGAAAGTTCCCTGCGCGGTCATGAGCGGGATTTCGCCCATGTAAACCTTCTCTTCCTTTACGCCTTTCTCTTCGCGCAATTGGAAGGTGACATGCAACGGCGCGCTGTAGGTTTGCCCTTCGCGCTGCGCTTCGAGCGAACTCAGCTTCGGTTCGCCGATTTCATAATGGCTGAAATCGAGCACCGCTTTTTCATCGTAGCTTTCGATCGGGAAAACTTCTTTAAAAACGGCCTGCAATCCGGAGTTTTTCCGTTTTGAAAAAGGCACGTTTTTCTGAAGGAAATCAACGTAGGAGTTGAGTTGAACTTCGATGAGGTTTGGAGGCTCGATTCCCTCCTTAATCGTTCCGAATTGAATGCGTTCTGACATAGTTGGGTCTGATCTGGTAACGACAAAAATCGCGACAATTGTCCCGGGAAGACAAAGCCACGAATTTTGGCGGTTAACGTTGCGGCATTAGCCGAAGGCGAAGAGCGCAAAAATGGCAGCAAATCGGGTGCCTGTCAAATCGACTGCTCCCGTTTTGTTGCCTGTCCTGTTTTAGTATTCCGTCGTGCGCCGGGTTAAAAATAATTCCCTATCTTTAACGAAAAGAGCTTGTGCCACATCACGAGCGGACGCGCAAGGCAAAAATGGCGCAAGCTGCGAGCTCGCGTTCTTTCCATGCGCGAGCGCGTTGCTCGCTGCGGTAAATTTTTCCCTACCTAATTTCGACTTTAGCGCCGGCCGCTTCGACCTTCTTCTTGATCTCTTCGGCTTCCGCTTTCGTCACGCCTTCTTTGATGGTCTTCGGCGCGCCTTCGACCAGCGCTTTCGCTTCGGCCAAGCCCAGACCCGGAACAGCGCTGCGAACTTCCTTGATCACGCCAATTTTGTTCGCGCCCATTTCCTTAAGGATGACTTCGAATGTCGTCTTCTCTTCCGCCGCCGGTGCAGCTGCGCCACCGCCACCCGCCGCCGGAGCGGCCATCGCCACTGGAGCCGCGGCGCTCACGCCCCACTTCTCCTCGAGTTGTTTCACCAAGCCAGCAATCTCAAGAACGGTCAGGCCGCTGAGTTGCTCCACGATTGTATTTGTATCTGCCATTTTATTTTCCTTCCCTTCGCCGCTCTCGAAAGCATTCGAGAAATTATGTTCGGCTGCCGCCGAACCGGTTAGTTGTTGTTGGTTGATCGCCCGCTCTTCGAGCGAGCGAAATTGTTACGCCGTTGCCTCCGCTGGTTTTTCTCCCTTTTCCGCCTTTGCATTGAGCAAACGGGCGAGCGAAGACGCTGGTTCATTCAAAACCCTAACGAGTTTGGTCGCAGGTGAGAGCAACAAGCCAAGCAACTGCGCCAGTAAAACTTCGCGCGAAGGCAGGTCTGCCATCATCTCCACATCCTTGGTCGGCAAAATCGCGCGATCGACAATTCCTATCTTAAGCGCGGCGATTTTGAACTCCGTCGCAAACGTCTTCAAAATCTTCGCTACCGGCGCCACATCCTTCTTGCCCGTCACAATCGCCGTTTGTCCAGTCAACTGCTCGGTCACATCCGGCAAACCGGAGTCCGTGATCGCGCGTTTCAAAAAGCTGTTTTTGACTACGTGGATTTCAGCGCCGGCGGGTGCGAGACGATTCCTTAGCTCGCTGAACTGATCCACTTTCATGCGCTGATAATCGGCCACCAGCACAAACGGTGAATCCTTCAGCTTCGCCGAAAGATCGGAAACGATATTGGCTTTTTCGGGTCTCATAAAATTACGTGCTCAAATACGGTGACGGATCCACATGCAAACCGGGCGACATCGTCGCGCTCAAAGTCATTCCCTCCAGGAAACGTCCCTTCGCCGTCGCTGGCCGCGCGCGCACCACAGCCTCAATCACCGCGTTGCCATTTTCAACGAGCGCGTTTTCCGCAAATGAAAATTTTCCGACGGGCACCGCAACGTTGCCGTTTTTGTCGAGCTTGAATTCGACACGGCCGGCTTTCACCTCAGCGACTGCTTTCGCGGTATCGTCAGTCACCGTTCCGGTTTTCGGGTTCGGCATCAGCCCTCGGGGACCAAGCACCTTGCCAAGTTTGCGCACTTCCGCCATTGCCGCCGGGGTTGCAACGGCGACATCAAAATCCTGAAAACCTTCCTGCACCTTCTTCACCAAATCCATAAAGCCGACATGTTCAGCGCCGGCCTCTTTCGCGGCCTTCGCCGCCGCGCCTTCGGCAAAAACCAAAACGCGAACCTGTTTCCCACTGCCATGCGGAAGCGGACACGTGCCGCGCACCATTTGATCCGATTGTTTCGGGTCGACGCCGAGTCGAAATGAAACCGTCACCGTTTGATCGAATTTCGTGGGCGGAAGTTTTTTCAGCGTCGAAACCGCTTCGGTCAGGCTGTAGGACTTTTTGCGATCCACCTGCTCGGCGGCGGCGCGATAACGTTTGCTGCGATTCTTTTGCATATTGATTTCAGTTCAAACGAGCTTGTGCTCTCCTGATTTTTTCCCCGCGGTTTAGAGCGGGCGGGCAAAGTAGCGGCAATTCGCGGCTTGTCAAAGCACAAAGCGACCTGATAAAACCTCCGATTATGAAAAACCCCATAGTGAGTGTGATTATTGTAATCGGTTGCCTGCTTTGCGCTGCGGTTCTTCGCGCCGAGCCAATCGATTTTAAGGAATTATCGCTCTTGGTGCGCGCTAACGAGAGTGAGTCATCGATCATGCAGGATGTTTCGCAGCGAAAGTTGCTTTATCCGCTGAACCAGCAACAGGAGGCGACCCTCAAATCGCAGGGCGCGAGTGATTCGCTGATTCGCTCGCTGCGTGATTCGCACCTCATCGTTTCCAAAGATGAAGCCGCCGCGATCGAAACGAAACGGCAACAACGCGCGGAGCGCCACGCTGCCACCGACCGCCACAGTCGAGCGGAAGCGGAAGGATCGGACATCTCAGTATTCGATGTTGCCGTGGATCATCCGGTAAACCTCAGTCAGTGGGGTGGGCCCGATTGCGAATTCACTTTTTCGTCGGAGCGCATCCTTGGCGAGAACGTCGTTGTGCCATCGATAACGAATCACGCAGGAACTTACACCGATGTTTCGCGATATGTTGGTTTTGGTGCCGCGGGCTGGGAGTTTACACCAAGCGAATACATCGCCGTCTCTTCTCATGAAGCGAAACGCGCCATTCACATCGACATGCAAAATCCGGTCTGGATCAAAGGCGTGCCCTACGCGCTCTATCCGATTTATGGCGCGGGCGGCGTGTCGCTTTACTACGTCGGGGCGACGACCTATTCCGTAAAACTCGCAGTCAGCACACATGGGCGCTGAGTCGAGTTAGTCGTTAGGCGATTTCCTCTCCCTCAGGGAGAGGATAAAGGTGAGGGTCGAATCGTTGTCCGAACGTTCAGTCCCTCACCCTGCCCTCTCCCACCGGGAGAGGGCATCGCTGAAGTCGAATCGCTATCTGAACTGCTCGGGTACGCGATCAGTCGAGCGCGGAAAGTTCCTCCACCGTATCGGCTGCGGCCCTTGGAGCCGACGTTGCCGGACCATTTCGAATAATCTTACCGTCCTTCATCACGAAGGAGACGCGCTCGGTAGCAGTGATATCCTGAGTCGGATCGCCCGGCATCGCCACGATATCGGCCAATTTCCCCTTTTCCAGCGTCCCGAGCTTCTGCGCCACGCCTAACAAGTCAGCATCGACCGATGTCGCGCTCCGCAACGCATCGATCGGCGCCATCCCCAGTCCCGTCATCAACGCAAACTCTTTCGCATTCTGTCCGTGCGGAAAAACGGCGGCATCCGTTCCGAAAGAAATCTTCACGCCGAGTCTTCAACGCATTACGAAACATTTCCGAGCGCGCATCCGCTGCCGCCTGCGCCTTCTTCTGCACTTCCGGCGGATACGTTTTCAATCGCGGAATAATGTAATCCGTCGCCAGTAAGGTCGGCGTGAGGTATGTGCCTTTGCTTTTCATCAAGCTGAGTGTTTCCGGTTTCAAAAACGAACCGTGCTCGATCGAATCGACGCCGGCATTGATCGCTTCGCGCGCGGCCTGATCGCCGTGACAATGCACCGCAACCTTTTTGCGCAGGCGATGTGTTTCATCGACGAGCGCCGCCATTTCCGCCGGCGTCAGTTGCGGCACGTCCACTTCGTCCTTCAACGAAAGCACGCCGCCGGATACCGCGGCTTTGATCACGTCCGCGCCGTTCTTCACTTCGTAGCGAACCGCTTTGCGAACTTCGTCCGGACTGTCGACGATGCCGTCGGTCCAATCCGGCTCGCGCCCAAATAACATGTCACGGAAGCCGCCGAAGGGATCGAAATGTCCGCCGGTCGCGCCGATACCGTGCGTCGCCACCTGCATGCGGGGACCGACCAAAATTCCGCGATTGATCGCGTTGCGCAGCGATACGTCCGGGAAGTCGTGCGTGTTGGTGATTCGACTCCCGACGTCGCGCACGGAGGTAAACCCTGCTTCGACCGTCGCGCGCGCGTAGGCGATGCACTCATAAGCCATTTCCGAAACGTTACGCTCGAGCTCTTTCAGTCGTCGCTCATTATAGTTGCCCGAGTAGTCGAGCGTGAGATGCGTGTGCGCGTCCATGAACCCGGGCGAAAGTGTCGCATCGCCAAGATCAATCACCTGCGCATCGGCCGGAATCTGCACGTTGCTCCCGACCTCCGTGATCATATTGCCCTGCACCAGCACGACCGCGTTGCTCATCAGCGTTTTCGATTTCCCATCGAAAAGCCGCGCCGCTTTAAGCGCGATGACGTTATCGGCGGCGAAAGAAACCGTCGTGAGAGAAAAGAGAAACGCGAAGGTGAATCGCAGAAGACGAAGAGAATTCATTCAGCGCTTATAGAACTAGCGCTGCGCAAATCAAGCGTCTGTCAGATTAGTTCAACGCCGTCAAAGTTTGCCAGGCACAATCCCTCTCCCCGTGGGGAGAGGGTAGGGTGAGGGCCAGATTTCATAAGACAACAGATTGGCCCTCACCTTAATCCTCTCCCTCAGGGAGAGGAGATCATGCGCACTTAATGCGACGATTGAGATTCGCTAGGCACGCAATTCTCGGCGACCCAGCGCAAATAATCCGGTAAGCCATCGTCGATGCGAAAAGAGATGATCTCTGGTGTTTCGTACGGATGCAGGGATTTCAATTTTTCCTGGAAGGCAGCGAAGCGCACCGCGGTGGTCTTGAAAAAAACAATCACCTCGCTCGCCGTTTCCACTTCACCCTTCCAGCGATAAATCGAATCCACGGCGGAGGCGACATTGGCGCACGCAGCGAAACGACCGTGCACAAGCTCTTCCGCGATGCGCTGCGCCGTCGCGCGATCGGGAAACGTGCTCAGCACGAGCAAGACTTCGTCCGCCATTCGTTAGGCTGGAACGAGTGCCGCGCGGCGACAAATCCAACCGCCGCCAAGCACAACATCGCCATCGTAGATAACAGCTGCCTGACCCGGCGTGACGGCTTTTTGCGGCGAATGCAATCGCACCCGCGCACGATTCTCCGGTAACCGCGTTATGGTCGCGCGAGTGCCAGGGTGTGCATAACGGATCTTAACCTCGCATTCGAACGATTGGGGAGCGCACGCGCCTCGCGCGCCCATCTCGGCGCCTCGACGAGATGAATCCTCCGCCGAGTCGGACGGCGAGGCGCCGTCCGCAGCACGCGAGGCGCGTGCGCTCCCCGAAATCCAGTTCACGTGGTCGATCTCGAATTCATCGGAAACAACATCTTCTGCTGTGCCAACAATGACGCGGTTCGTTTCCGCATCGATATCGACCACGTATCGCGGCTCGGGCGATCCGCCGGGAAGCCCTTTACGCTGGCCGACGGTGAACAGTTCGATTCCATCATGCTCGCCCAAAAAATTTCCCGACAAATCATAAATGCCGCCGGGATGAAATTCGTTTTCGCCAAGATGCGAACGCAGGAATGCCTTGTAATCATTTCCCGGCACAAAACAGATCTCCTGGCTATCCGCCTTGTCCGCCACCTTCAAGCCTAACGAGTGCGCGATTTCACGAATCGCCGGCTTCGACATTCCACCCAATGGAGTCAACGCGCGACGCAGCTGCGGTTGCCGCAAGCTGAAAAGAAAATAGGACTGGTCTTTGCGCGGATCGACGCCTTTGCGCAGGACTGCGTGATCGGAGTAATGTTCGATGATCGCGTAGTGTCCTGTCGCAATGTAATCGCAGCCGAGCGCTTCCGCCTTATTCCAAAGATTGCCGAACTTCAGTTTCTCATTGCACATCACACACGGGTTCGGCGTCCGACCTGCCTGGTATTCGCTCGAGAAATAATCGATCACGAGCTTCTCGAATTGATCGGCTTCATCCACCACGTAATGCGGAATGCCTAACGAGTGCGCGACATTGCGCGCATCGGCCACTGCCTGTGGCCCGCAGCATTTGTCTTCCGCGCGGGAGATACAATCCTGCGGCCAGACCTTCATCGTCACGCCGACTACATCGTATCCCTGTTCGCGCAAAAGATAAGCGGCCACGCTGGAATCCACTCCACCGCTCATGCCGAGTAAGACGCGCTGTTGCTTTTCATGCGGAGCGATAAGGTGATCGTTGCGGAAGACACGTCAACCGGCTGTCGCAATCAGGCGTGTGGCAATTTTAGTCGCCGGGTTAGCAAATGGGCCGCCGCATGACACAGCATGACTCGACTGCAATTTGGTTTGGCCGAAAGAGATCGCGCTACGCGATGGCGGCAAAAAGATTATCCAGTTTCGTTAGTGCTCACTGATTCTGATGTCGCAGCAATTTCAGAATCCATCTTTCGTTTGCCAGAATCCTGGTCTGGTTGTCGCGGATTTCCTTCAGCGAACCGAGAAGAATCGCGTTATCGAGTTTCATGTCGGCAGTCTCTGCAGCCTTATCAAGCAATTCGCTCAATCCCACGAGAATCTCTCCCCATTTGGCTACCTGATCGGTTTTGAGCGTCAGTCCAACCCAGCCCCAGATTTCGACCTGGAGGGTGTCCACGCCACTCTTCCCCTTGGCTTTAAGTCGCTTGCCGACGATCTTTAGCACGATGCCAAGCGCTTTGACGGTGTGAGTCGCATTATCGACGACGGTCGGATTAATGAGGATGAACTGATTAACCGGCTGCCCTACCGCATAATCGATAATCGAGCCTGGCCTGTTTTCGTAGGTTCCCGCTACGATCCCGCCGATCGTCTGGAGCCCGGCGGCGCCCTCTTGCAGGAGATTCACCATATGCGCACCAAATGCATTGGTGGCATTCATCACCAGATAGAGTGAGTACAGCACCTTGCAATCGAGCCGGTTTACCAATTGGATTTCGTCGTCGAACGAGATCGGCGTCGCGATCGGGTCCGCTATCAGATTCAATTGATTAAAAATAGTCTGCATGTTCTGCAGCATTGCGATGATGTCAGTGCGAAAGTTTCCGCATCCTGATCCGTTGATCCACGCATCGCGACCTTCCGTCTGCTCATCGATGATTCGCGTGGCCTCATTCACCCAGTCATGAATGAACGATCGCATTTGCGTCGTCAGCATCTGGAGGTCTGCGTGCATCTCATCGCGAACCTCCTGCGCGCGATCGCGCGCATCCGCAGCATTGTCGCGGGCCGCGGTGGCCCGATTCAGGATGTCCTGCAAAATTGTTTCCGGGTCCTGCGGGGCGTTAACCGTCTTCGCAGGAAGTTGCCCGTGGGCGGGGATGGTCGCCAGCGATGCGCAGAGAACCGCAGCGATCGTAATGCGAGTAGGACTTATCTTGAACATGAGTGTTTTCCTTTCTGAGCTGAATGTTTTAGCGTTTCACTGCTTTCAACCAAGTGGGCGCTGCCCGAATCCAGGAGCGAAAATTTTTTTGGCAGACTCCGGTCGGCATCGGCGCAGAAGAAAGGCATCTCAAAGGGTCCGGCCTTCGGCGCACTCGTGCTCATAATCCTGTCCAGACGGTCTCACTCGAGACCCTGCGAAAAAGTGGAGGAAAACGCTAGGTGGTCCGACACTCTTCACAGAGGTCAGCTGAGGTGTTCTGCCAAGTAAGCGGATTTTCTCCTCTTCCTGCAAGCCCAATGTTTCGAACTTCCGCGCGCCGACCACTTCGTAACCCTGTTCTCGCAAAAGATAACCGGCCACGCTGGAATCCACTTCACCGCTCATACCGACTAAGACGCGCTGCTTCATTTGCGCCGTTACAGTGGCTGGCCCACCCTTTCAGCCAAACGGCGACATAATTTCGCAATAGGGTCGCATTCTGCTCTAAGATCACGCGCGATGCTCTCTTTTCGCCCGGCGATTTTTTCAGCGTTCAGTGATTATCGGCGTGCTGATTTTTTCGCAGACTTGTCGGCCGGGCTCACGGTTGGAATCATTGCGTTGCCACTCGCCATTGGGTTCGCCATCGCCTCGGGCGCTACACCACAACAGGGATTGTGGACCGGCATCGTTGCCGGTCTCGCTGTGTCGCTTCTCGGCGGCTCGCGTTTCCAAATCGCGGGCCCCACCGGCGCGTTCGTTCCGGTACTCTTTTCCATTATCGCGCAGTACGGTTACAGCGGCCTGGCGCTTGCAGTGATGATGGCGGGCGTGATGTTAATCGTGGTTGGCGCGCTCAAGATGGGACGGCTGCTGAAGTTTTTCCCCTACCCCGTCATCGCCGGATTCACCAGCGGCATTGCTGTCATAATTTTTTGCGGACAACTGAATGAGTTCCTCGGGCTTGGATTAAAAATGCCGGAGCACGTTCCGCAACAGCTTACCGAACTCGTTAGGCATTTGCCGAACCTCAACTGGCACGCCTTCGCAATCGGCGTCGCCTCGCTCGCCATCATTTATTTCTGGCCGCGACTGACCACGCGCGTGCCGGCGAGCATCGTCGCCGTAATCGTCACCGCGTTGCTGGCACATTTTGCAGGCTGGCCCGTTGCGACCATCGGCAGCAAGTTCGGCGAAATCCCAAGCGGCTGGCCGGGCTGGCATTTTCCCGATGTCTCGCTTGATGCCATGCGCCAGTTAATGGCGCCTGCCTTCACCATCGCCGCGCTCGGCGCGATCGAATCGCTGCTTTCCGCCATGGTCGCCGATGGCATGGCCGAGACGCGTCATGATCCAAACCAGGAACTCATCGGCCAGGGCATCGCGAATATTCTTTCGCCGCTTGTGGGTGGCATTGCGGCGACGGGCGCGATCGCGCGCACCGCCGCGAACATTCGCAATGGCGGCCGCTCACCGCTCGCCGGCGTTGTGCATTCATTACTGCTTCTCTTCGTCGCGCTCGTCGCCGCGCCACTCGTTAGTTACATTCCGCTTGCCACTCTCAGCGCCATTCTGCTCACCGTCGCTGTGCGCATGGCCGAAGCACACACGTTTGTGGAACTTTGGCGCGGACCACGCAGCGACTTCGGCGTCATGACCGCTGCCTTCGGACTTACCGTCGTATTCGATCTTACCATTGGCGTCGGCGCGGGAATGATCATGGCCATGGTGTTGTTCCTGCGCCAGATGGAATCGGTCTCGCACATTCGGCTCGTCACACCCGATGATGAACCCGAAGGCGTCGGTACCCACAGTATGCGCGGCAAAGACATTCCGAAAGGCGTCGTCCTTTATCGCATCGAAGGGCCATTGTTCTTTGCCGCCGCGGAAAATCTCGAACAGGCGCTGCGTGGCTCGGGCGGAACGCCCAAAGCCGTCATCTTCCGCATGCGCAACGTCCCTGCGATGGATGCCAGTGGTCTGCATGCCTTTCGCATCGCCGTGCAGAAGCTCCGGCGCGATGGCGTGAAGATTTTCCTCACCGCCGTTCAACCGCAGCCGATGAAAGTGATGTTCGAATCGGGACTAGTCGATTGGTTAGGCATCGAAAAATTCTGTCCCGATCTCGATGACGCGCTGGCGCGAGCGCGTCAACTACTGATGGGGTCGGCAGCAGCGCCGGTTCAGGCTTCTGAGAGCGGGCGCGCGGTTCGTTAGGCGCACGACATCTTCCCGCCTCGCCGCCTAATACGACATGCGCACCGCGCGGCTAATGAATGGACTGCCGCGAAGTGTAAATCGCCAGTGATGTTCTTTCGATCGACTAATCCCGATTCGCGGATCGGTCACGACCTGAATGTTTGCGACTTCGCGCGCCAGAAAGTGATGGCGCGGATCGCGGCACAAATCGATCTCGTGATAGCGCGAATTGATATCAAGCGCCTGCGTCAACTTGCCGGGACCGGAGCACAACCGTTTCACATCATCCAAACCGCGTCGCGCTTTCATCAAATTTATTCCGCGCTTCGGTTCCAGCGCGCGGATCAGAATCAATCCATTTCGCGGTCCGCCTTTGACGAGAACATTGAGCATCCAATGGACGCCGTAATTAAAATAAATGTAGCACGCGCCCGCTTTGTTCCGCTCGATGAAACTGCGCGCGCTCGGGCGGCTGAAGGCGTGTGAGGCTTCATCACCCTCTTCCAAATACGCCTCGGTCTCGACGATCACGCCGGCACAACGGCCCCAGATCAAAGTCGTCCCGATCAGTTCCGAGGCGCAGACAAGGGGATCGGTTTGGAAAAATTTACGGGAAATCACCGAGAATTATCGCGACAACCGCGCCGTCACGCGTGTCATCCCGAGCGGAGCGAGGGACCTCACGAAAACAGAACCGGTTACCATTCATAATTTCGCGAGGTCCTTCGCTGGGTTCAGGATGACAAATCTTGTTGCACCGCTTCAGGCATAAATTTTACGCGCTCCTTCCCCGGCTAAAGAGCTCAAACGTCGGCGCAACCAAGCCGAGCTGCTGGAAAAAACCGAGCGATCCCACCATGACCCAATCCTCGGCAATTTTGCCACGCGCGATGCGATATACCGTCATCGCGCGAATGTTCACGCGCTTGTTCGTCGGCGGAACCTCGAGCCACAAACCGGTGTGTGTTCCTTCCATCACCGTTTGCGTGAAGACTTTGTCCTCTGCCGAAAAGATCTGCTCAATGGTGAACTTAAGATCGGGAAAACCCCGCAACCAATCGGCAACATGCGCCTTCATTTCCTTCGGTCCACGGGGCACCGCCTTGATGGCGGCACCCGAGCGCAGTTGATGTGTGCGGCAATTGCGCGCGATCAGTTCGTCGGCCAGCTCGACGTTGCGGCCGTTCCAAAGTTCGTCGATGAATCGCCTAACGAGTTGCTCGTTTGTCGGCGCACTCGATTTACGCGACACGACCGCAACAGTTCTTGTATTTTTTTCCGCTGCCGCATGGGCACGGCTCGTTGCGGCCGACTTTCGGCATGGCGCGGCGCACCGGCAGATCGAGTTTCACTTCCCCTGCTCCATCCCCATTGCCTTCCATGCCGGCAACCGCGCCGACGGGTTGCGGCTGGCGCGCGCGATCCGGAGTCGCCGTCGGCGAACTGGGCGCGTGTTCGCGCATCAAAAATTGCGGCAGCGTAGCGAGAAAATTTTCGAACGCCTGCAGGTTCGACGTGCTGCGGAAAAGATTGTGCAGCACTTCGTTCTTAATGTTCGCCATCAACTCGGTGAACATCTCGTAGGCCTCCGCCTTGTATTCGACGAGCGGATCTTTCTGCGCATACGCGCGCAGATAAACGCCCTCGCGCAGCGCATCCATCGCATACAGGTGCTCCTGCCAGAGACGATCGATGGCGTTGAGAATGATGTAACGCTCCAGGCTTTTTACCGCCGTCGGTTCTTCGTGCGAGGATTTGCGCTCGTAGGCCTGCTTGATCTTCTCGATCAGGAACTGCGAATTTTCTTCCGTGCTGCGCGTCTCAAACTTTGCCTTCTCACTCGTTAGGCCAAGTGGGAACGTCGTGTTCACCCAATGGAGCAGACCCGTGTAGTTCGGTTCTGCCGTGCGTTCGTCACCCAGATATTCCTTCACCTTCGCCGGCACGGCTTCATCGATCACTTCGTAAATGAGCGGACGCGGCTCCTCCGAATCGATGACTTCGTTGCGATAGCCGTAAACGACTTCGCGCTGATTGTTCATCACGTCGTCCATGTCGAGCGTGCGTTTGCGGATGAGATAATTGCGCTGCTCGACGCGCTTTTGCGCCGTCTCGACGGATTTGTTCAACCACGGATGCTCGAGCTCCTGGCCCTCTTCGAGACCGAAACGCTCCATGATCTTCGTCATGCGATCGGCGGCGCCGAAGTTGCGCATAAGATCGTCTTCGAAGCTGACGTAGAAACGCGAATTGCCCGGATCACCCTGGCGCGCGCAACGTCCGCGCAATTGCCGATCGATGCGGCGCGATTCGTGGCGCTCGGTGCCGATGACGAAAAGCCCTCCTCTATCTGGAACGCCGGACCCGAGCTTAATGTCGGTGCCACGACCGGCCATGTTCGTGGAAATCGTGACCGTGCCCGGCTGGCCCGCGCGCTGCACGATCTCGGCTTCCTGCATGTGGAACTTTGCGTTCAGAACGTTGTGCGGAATTTTCTCGCGCTTGAGCATTCGGCTGAGCAACTCACTCGCCTCGACGCTTACGGTGCCAACGAGCACGGGCTGCTGTTTGGTGTGGCAATCCTTGATCTCGTTAATGACCGCGTTGTATTTCTCGCGGCGCGTCTTGTAGATGCGGTCGTTGTGATCTTTGCGCGCGACCGGTCGATTCGTCGGGATCACGGCGACATCGAGTTTGTAAATGTCGTGGAACTCGTTCGCTTCCGTCTCCGCTGTGCCGGTCATGCCGGCGAGTTTGTGATAAAGGCGGAAATAATTTTGGATCGTGATCGTGGCGAGCGTTTGCGTCTCGCGATCGATCTGCACGCCTTCCTTCGCTTCAACCGCCTGATGTAATCCATCGCTCCAGCGGCGGCCCGGCATTTTGCGGCCGGTAAATTCGTCAACGATGACGACTTTGTTTTCCTCGATCACGTACTGCACATCTTTTTCGAAGAGGCAGTAGGCGCGGAGCAATTGCGAGATGTTGTGAATGCGCTCGGCCTGCGCGTCGCAATGCTGCTGGCGTTCGGTTTTCTGCTTTTCTTTCTCATCGTCCGAGAGCGCCGCGTTCAAATCGATCTCGGTAAATTCGCTGATCAAATCCGGCAGCACGAATGAATCGGGATCGTCCGGGTTCAGGAACGCGCGACCTTGTTCGGACAGATCGGCTTCCTGCGATTTCTCATCGATCGTGAAAAACAATTCTTCTTTCAGCGCGAAGAGTTCGTCTTTGCGCGAGTCCTGGTAAAACTGCAGCTCGGCCTTATCGATCGCCTTGCGCTTATCCGGATCCTCCATCATGCGCAAAAGCTGTTTGTTGCGCGGCTGGCCCATTTTCACCTTGAACATGAGCAGGCCGCCCGCTTCGAGATCGTCCTTGTCGAACGCCTCCTTGGCTTCGCTCGCCAGGCGATTAACCAGCATGTTCTGCTTGCGCACCAACTGTTCGATGAGCGGCTTCCACTTGTCGTACTGATGGGTCGAAACTGTCGCCGGACCGCTGATGATGAGCGGCGTGCGCGCTTCGTCGATCAGGATGGAATCGACTTCGTCGACAATAGCGTAATTGTAACCGCGCTGGACTTGTTGTTCGCGCGTCGTGGCCATGCCGTTGTCGCGCAAATAGTCGAAACCGAATTCGCTGTTCGTCCCGTAAGTGATGTCGCACGCGTATTGTTCGCGGCGCTCATCCGGCGGCTGATCGTGTTGGATGACGCCAACCGTGAGGCCGAGAAATTTGTAAAGCTCGCCCATCCATTCCGCGTCGCGACGAGCGAGGTAATCATTCACCGTGACGAGATGAGCGCCGCGTCCGGTCAGCGCATTTAAATAGAGCGGCAAGTGTCGCAACCAAAGTCTTGCCTTCGCCTGTCGCCATTTCGGCGATGCGCGCGCGATGCAAAACGATGCCGCCGATTAACTGCACATCGAAGTGCACCATGTTCCACGTCATCGGCTGGTCGCAGACTTCGAAAGTGTGCTGTCGCTCGGTCAGACGCCGCGCCGCATTTTTTACAACCGCGAACGCTTCCGGCAAAATCTCGTCGAGCTTTTTCCATTGCTCCTGCACGTCGGTGATTGCCGCGAGCTCCTGCTTCCAAGCCGCAGTCTTTGCGCGCAGATCGTCATCGGAGAGCGATTTGAATTGCTCATCCAGCTCGTTAATTCGCTGCGCCAACGGCCTCAGCCGTTTGATCTCGCGCTGATTCTTGGAGCCGAGAATCTTCTTTAAAATCCAGTTGACCATGGAACGCGTAATATTGACGAGAATCGGCCGTTTGTCATTCCCAGCGCTGGTAGCGCCGCGCTAATGCTGTCATCCCGAGCGTGAGCGAGGGATCTCACGAAATCGGCGCGAACCGCAAAGGTTCTCGGTTTTTCGTGAGGTCCTTCGCTTCGCTCAGGATGACCCGTAGCAGAATTTTCCTGAGATTGTATGAACTGTTTTTGTAGCTAGAATCGGCCCAATGAAGAAGATCATCTCCACGAACGAAGCCCCGGCCGCGCTCGGCCCTTACTCGCAAGCCGTCCGCGCGGGAGGCATGGTCTTTTGCGCGGGGCAGATCCCGCTCGATCCGAAAACCGGGCAAATCGTTACCGGCGACATTGGCGTACAGACGCGCCGCGTGATCGATAACATTACCGCGGTCCTGAAAGCGGACGGTCTGACTTTCGAAAACATCGTGAAGACAACGATCTTCCTCGTTGATTTGAACGACTTCCAAACCGTGAACGAAATTTACGGCTCCTATTTCAAACAAACGCCGCCGGCCCGTTCCACCGTGCAGGTTTCGGCGCTGCCCAAAGCGGCGCGCGTTGAAATCGAGGTCATCGCGGTCGCGGACGAACAGGGAACTAGCAGTGGCGGAATCAGTCAGCGATACATCCGGTTAAATGTGTTCTGTAGCGGCCCCGAATGCTTTCGGGCGTCGCTCGTCATAAACAGAAAAAATTAATGCGACGGTCAGAGACCGCCGCTACAAGAAGATCGTGAGCGACGAACTCTTGAACCTGTTTCGCAAGACTGGCGCGCTACTTGATGGTCACTTTATTTTGCGGTCGGGTCTTCATAGCCGGCAATTTTTTCAGTGCGCCATTCTCCTCCAGCACACCGACATCGCCGCTCGCGTCTGCGGCATGCTTGCCGATCGTCTGCGCAATATTGAATGCGACAGCGTGATTTCTCCGGCCCTCGGCGGAATCATCGTCGGACAGGAGGTCGCTCGCTCGTTAGGCAAACGCCATATCTTTGTCGAGAAAGATTCCGCCGGCCTGGTATTGCGTCGCGGATTTACCATTTCGCCTAACGAGAAATTCATCGTCGCCGAGGATGTTGTCACGCGCGGGGGGCGCGTCCAGCAAACCATCGATATCGTGCATCAACACGGTGGCATCGTCACCGGCGTCGGCGTCATCGTGGATCGGAGCGGCGGAAACAAACCGGATTTTGGTTGTCCATTCATCAGCCTGGTGCAAATGAATGTGGAAACATTCGAAGCCGACAGGCTTCCCGCCGACCTGGCTTCGGTTCCCGCAGTCAAACCCGGTAGTCGCTAATGCCTTCCCCAAAAAAAGAAACGTCGCCCATTTGCATCGCCGGCGCACATCGCTCGGGCACGTCGATGGTCACGCGTTTACTGCACGAATGTGGGCTTTATCTCGGGGCGGAATCCGATTTGATGCCGGCGCAAGCCGATAATCCGGATGGTTTTTGGGAACACCTGCGTTTTGTCGCGCTCAACGATGAAATTCTCAACTCGTTAGGCGGGGCATGGGATCTGCCGCCCAAGCCAACGGAAAGTTTCGCGAGCAATCGCCTTGATCCCTTGCGGGAGAAGGCGCGCGCGCTCGTTCATCAGTTTGATGACACGAAAATCTGGGGCTGGAAAGATCCGCGCAACAGTTTGACATGGCCATTCTGGAAAGCCGTCCTGCCTTCGCTCAAGACGTTGATCGTTGTGCGGAACCCGCTCGAGGTCGCCTACTCGATGCGGAAAAGGAACGGGACCTCCTACGCTTTCGGTTTGCGTCTTTGGGAAGTTTACAACCGCCGATTGCTGAACACGACGAGCGTGAGCGACCGACTCATCACGCAGTACGACGCGTTCTTCGAAGATCCGGAAAGGGAACTCACGCGCATCGCAAAATTTGCCGGCTTGCCGAACGCACGTGTGCGCGATGCCGCCGCGCTCGTCGCGCGCGATCGGCGACACACGCATTTTACTAGTGAGCAACTGGTCGAAACACGAATCTCGCCAGAACTTCTCGAGCTTTTTCGACAGTTGATGACGGAAGCCGGCCGGGCTGACGAAGTCGCCAGTGTTTCGCCGCATCGCGTCAGCGGAATGGCCGAAACTGACGATGAAATAATTCCGGGCGCGGCGAGTCGGCTTGATGTTTCTGTTCCCGACAACGAACCGATCCGCAGGGAATTGGCGGAGCTGCGCGGGACGAAGGTTCATCTGGAGCGCGAGTTGGCGCAGACGCGCGACGAAGTGGTCCGCCAGCAGAGCGAAGTGGCCGACCGCGAGCATCGGCTTCGCGAGCTTCACACGCAGATAACCAGCCTTGATAAGGAACTGGCGCTCGTGCGGGAACGTTTCACGCAAACGAACGAGCTTCTTCGCCAGACGAGCGTAGCACTCGCGCAAACAGACGTGCGCGCGAGCGAGTTGGCGATCAATCTGCGCCGGCAGTTACACCTCACGAAAAGACTTCTTCGGTTAACAGACGACTTCAAGGATGCGACGGCACGGCTTCGCTCATCACGGCGCTGGAAAATGGCGAATCCTTTCGCGGCGTTCCGAGCCCTTTTTACCGGCAAACCTTTGCCGGGATATGGGCACTTGGAAAAAACCGTTTCGCAATATGAGCGCTGGCATTCCCAGCATCCGGAGCTCGCCGATATCGAAGACTCGATTCACGCTTTGTCACATCCTGCTGATTTAAACCGGTTGAAAAGTTCCGGCGCTGCCTTCGAACCGCAGCTTCCAACCAAGCCGATCGAGTTCGCGACACACGACCAGGTGGAGATTTCGATTATTGTCCCGGTGCACAATCAAATTCGATTCACGCAAGCCTGCCTCGCATCGATCCAGGAGCATCACGAGAGCGAACGATTCGAAATCATCGTGGTAGATGACGGTTCAACGGATGCGACGGCCGAGATCATGGCAAAGATCCCAGGCATCGTGTATTTGCCTAACGAGCAAAACATTGGGTTCATTGCTTCGTGTAATCGCGGGGCCGCAAAAGCACGCGGTAATTATTTGATGTTCCTTAACAACGATACGGTCGTGACACCGGGATGGCTTCGATCCTTGCGTGAAACTTTTTCACTCGAACCCCGCGCCGGAGCTGTCGGCTCAAAACTCATTTATCCCGATGGCAGATTGCAGGAGGCCGGCGGAATTATCTGGCGCGACGGCTCAGGATGGAATCGCGGCAAATTCGGCGACGCGCAAAAGCCCGAATACAATTTTCTGCGGGAAATGGATTACTGCTCGGCGGCGGCGTTGATGATTCCGAAATCGCTTTTCGAAAGTCTCGGCGGTTTCGATACGAAATACGCTCCCGCCTATTACGAAGACACAGACCTTGCCTTCAAGATTCGGCGTCACGGTTACAAGGTTTTTTATCAGCCGCTTAGTCAGGTCGTGCATTACGAAGGTGCGACCGGCGGCACCGACATTTCCGCTGGAGCAAAAAAGTATCAGGAGATCAATCGCGCCACTTTCACTGAAACGTGGGCCGACGTGCTGGAGAAGAAACCGGCTAACGGCGACATCGCTTCATACGAAGCGCTTAATCCGGGACAGAAACGCATTCTCGTCATCGATCATCATCTGCCGATGCCAGACCGCGATTCCGGTTCTGTGCGGATGTTTCAGATCTTAAACATTCTCCATCGTCTCGGTCATCGCGTGACCTTCTTGCCGGACAATCTCGCGGACATCGAATCGTATGGGAATGAGCTGCGCAAACGCGGTATCGAAGTTGTGATTTATCCGTACGCGAAAAGTGTGTCGGATTATCTTTCGCAATACGGATCGAATTTCGACCTCGTTATCCTCAGCCGCTGCGACGTGGCCACGCAACACATCGATGAAGTGCGACGGCACGCGCCACAAAGCCGGTTGATTTTCGATACCGTCGATCTGCACTTTGTGCGCGAACATCGCGAAGCGGAAATCACGCAGGACCCGGCCATCCGCCTGGCCGCACGCGAACGCGAGGAGCGCGAGTATTCCTTGATCGATAAGGCCGATGAAACATGGGTAGTGAGTGAGTGCGAGCGAAAAGTGATTCTTGAGCAGCGACCGCGCGCTGGCGTTGAAGTGGTTTCCAACATCGTGGATGCGCCGGGATCGAACACGCCTTTCTCGCTGCGACGCGACATGCTTTTCATTGGCGGCTTTCAACACACGCCCAATGTCGATGCGGTCGTGTTTTTTGTGCGCGACATCTACCCGCTTGTGCGCGAGCGGTTGCCCGGTGTGCGTTTTTACATCATCGGCGACAAAGCGCCCCCGGCGGTAACCACATTAGCTAGCGAGCACATCATCGTTACCGGTTTACAACGCGACGTGCGTCCCTATTTCGAAAGCGTCAAGCTTTCGGTCGCACCTTTGCGGTGGGGTGCGGGTGTTAAGGGCAAAGTGAATCAAAGCATGGGACTTGGCGTTCCGGTGGTCGGAACTTCCGTCGCTTTCGAAGGAATGGATCTGGTGGATCGCGAGGAGATTCTTATCGCGGACACCGCAGAAGATTTTGCGCGAGCGATAGTGGAGCTGTACGAATCGGAAGATCTTTGGCAGCGTATTTCCAAAAACGGCGCCGCAAAAACAAGAGGCACGTATTCGATCGAAGCGGCAAGAGAACAAATATCGCGTCTCGTGAGCGAGGAACATTTGCAAGGCGCGAAATCACAATTCCAGGACGAGAATATCGAACCGGCGCAGGCGGCGGCACAAGAACTCCAGCACGGTGTCGCGAGGTGAATACAAGCACGACACCACGAACCATCACCGGCAAGATCAGGGCGACACCAAATCCAATTCCGCCCTCAGAGGGATCGAATACTCGAATTAGCTGGGAAACCAACGATCCGCTCGGCGCCGAAATCAGGGTCTCTACCCCGGAAGAAAACGGCAAGCTTTTCACGCGCGGACACAATGGCTCGGCCGATGTCGAGTGGATTACCGATTCGCGCACCTACCGGTTCGAACTCTACGGTTGTTCGCGGCCAAAGGAGCGGCTCGATCAAGTCGATGTTCGACGTTCGGAAATCGCGATCGAGAAAATTCTGGAGCAACTAACAGCCGCAGTCTCGGCCGGCAATCTTGACCTGGGGCAGTTAGCGAAAGTGGTGGCGGCGCTGGCACCAAAATGCGTGGGCAGCGCTCGCTACCCGGAGTTCTTTCGACTCTGGCAGGACGCAGGCGTTCATATTACACCGGTCCACTTTTATCAGCCGATACCTGACACGCGCACCTTACCAGAATCGCTTTGGGAAACGCCGCAGGAACTTATCGGGATCGAGATGAACGAAGCGGCCCAACTTCATCTTCTCCAGCATGTCTTCCCGAAGTTTCGCACTGAATACGAACAGTTTTCCGCAGACGCGAGCAAGCCGGACGAGTTTTACTACGGCAACGGTCGATTCGATGGAACCGACGCGCTCGTTACCTACTGCATGGTTCGACACTATCAGCCGCAAACCATCATCGAGGTTGGCAGCGGTTATTCATCGCTAATCTCGGCCAAAGCAGCAGAGCGGAATGGAAATCAACCTCTTATCTGCATCGAACCTTTCCCCCTCGATTTTCTGCGACAGGGCTTTCCGGGTTTGCGTTCGCTGGTCGAAAAGAAAATCGAAGATGTGGATCTCGATTTTTTTGCTCAACTAAAAGACGGCGACATTCTCTTCATCGATAGCTCGCACACGGTGAAGATAGGCGGTGATGTGAACTACCTTTTTCTGCAGGTGCTGCCACGACTTAATCCCGGCGTCATCGTCCACATTCACGACATCCTGCTGCCATTCGATTACCGGCGTGACTGGGTCATGGATGAGTTTCGTTTCTGGGCGGAGCAATATTTGTTGCAGGCTTTCCTCACCTGCAACTCCGAGTTCGAAGTCTTGTTTGCCAATAGTTACATGGCGCATTACCATCTGGCCGAGTTCAAGGAAAGCTTCCCAAATTCACCGTGGTGGGGCGGCGGAAGTTTCTGGATGCGGCGAAAGCTTGTTAGCTAGGCTGAGTTAGCCTGGTCTTAATCGAATCCTATCTCTTGTGTGCAATAGCCAGGACCGAGCTGCCAACTGGCAGTCGCCATCGATGTCGAATCGCAAACCTTTCCAGACTAATGCCAACATGCAATACGCTGTTTAGAATCGGCACTACCTTCAATTCCCCCGACGTTCTTTTCGCGGTCTCCGTAGCATCCAGTTTCGCGGTGCCTCCTTTCAGTCGACGCAAAGTCCAAAGCACCGGGAAGAGAAAAACCATGAATTCGGTCAGATACTCCACTTCGAAGCCGCATTTCTCCAAAACAGAAATCAATGAGGCTTTGTCGTACCTGCGGCAATGGTGAGCCGCAACGTCAAAATAACTCCACAAAGACATATGCGCTGGAACCGTGAGAACGAGAGTCCCGTGTGGTTTTAGAATGCATCGCAACGCCTCCAGTGTTTTCGCTTCATCGTTCAAATGTTCAAGCACATCAAATAACCCTACCACGTCAAACTCACCTGTAACGGGCGGGTTTGTTACATCCCCGACAATCACGCGGCATCCGCTTCTCTTGCTCGCGAATGCGACAGCTTCGGGATAAAGGTCAAGTCCTATTACTTCGCCGCGATCGCAAACTTTCGCCAATTCCCGCAGCACGACACCAGTGCCACAGCCTACTTCTATTACTCGGTATTTGTCCGGAAGGTCCTTTACGATGCCCAACACAGCTTCACGGATGAGCCGGTTGCGAGCAGTAAACCAGAAATGCCGATCTTCAACCGCCGCGATCTCAGCGAAATACCGCGGATCATAGCTGTCGGGCCGGACAGCCAAAGAGTCGCTCATCTTAACGCGCCGCTACCCAGAGTCCGAAGGAGACAATACCGACGCCGAGCCACTGATAGATGGCTACACGTTCTCCAAAGCAAAGAGGTGCCAGGACCAAAACGAGAACGATAGGCAGTGCCATGAAAGGGTAAGCCACAGAGATTGGCAACCGAGATACGGCTGGGAACCAGGCAACGGCGGCGACGAAAGCGCAAGCGAGACCGGCAAGAACGAGTGGCTGGGATAATCCGCCAATGACCAATGGACCTAGCCGAGGCGATTGCGCGAACGAAGCAGTTACTTTGGACATGCCCGCCTTAACCAGCAATTGCCCGGTTACCGTGAACAGAATCGTAACGAAGATATAGAAATAGCCGGACTTAAGTAGGTTCATTGAAAAAACTTCTTAATCCGAAAACTCTAACAGCGCTTCTACCACGCGTCCCTGATCCGCGCGCTCAAGGGCGTTATAGAAAGGCAGTCGCAGCAAGCGATCGCTTAAATCCTCCGTCACTGGACAATCGCCTGGCTTGCCTCCCCAGCGACGCCCGTATTCCGACAAATGCAGCGGGAGGTAATGAAAGACAGCCAGAATACCGCGCTGTTTCAGGTGGGCGATAAGTTTCTGCCTTAAACTCAGTGAAGGTAACAAGAGATAAAACATATGATAAGTCTGTTCGCAATATGATGGAACCATTGGCAAACGGATTCCATGCAAGTTCGCCCATTGACCGAGGCCGGCATAATAACGCTCCCAAATTAGTTGACGCTTCTTCTGTATTTCGGGCCAGGCTTCCAATTGGGCATAAAGAAATCCGGCTAAGACGTCGCTCACTACATAGCTCGAGCCAAGGTCGACCCATGTATACTTGTCGACCTGGCCGCGAAAGAAGCGACTGCGATTGGTTCCCTTCTCCCGAATAATCTCGGCGCGCTCGATATACTTAGGCTCATTGATTAGCAAAGCCCCACCTTCGCCGCAGGTGATATTCTTCGTTTCATGAAAGCTTTGCGTTGCAAGATTTCCAAAGGTTCCGAGCCAGCGACTTTTGTATTTGCCGAATAAACCGTGAGCGTTGTCCTCGATAACAGTGATGGCATGGTGGCTGGCTATGTCCATGATTTCGTTCATTTCGCAACCCACGCCGGCATAATGAACAACGAGAATTACCTTTGTTCTTGGAGTAATGAGCGCTTCAAGTTGCGACTCATCGATGTTGAGGGTGTCGGGGCGAATATCCGCAAAAACAATCCGGGCGCCACGCAAGGCGAAAGCATTTGCCGTGGAAACGAAGGTGAAGGAAGGCACAATCACCTCGTCGCCTGGTTGAATATCCAGCAGCAACGCACACATCTCCAACGCGTGCGTGCAGGAGGTCGTAACCAGCACTTTCGGCACACCCAGCGTCTCCTCGATGAGATTCTGACACCTGCGCGAGAATGTTTGGTCACCGGCGATCTGGCCGGAGGCCATGGCTTGTGCAATGTATTCCAGCTCGCGACCAACAAGTGAGGACTTGTTAAATGGTATCGCCAGCTCAGTTGCTTTCGAAGTTTTCCTGTTCACCGCCTCAACCGCAGTTTTCATCGAGATTATTTTAGAATTAAATGCCGAGTGATCCAGTCTCCCGCGCCCGCCCGCCGTGCGGCGGCAATGACCGAAGTTGGATCGTATGGTCGCCGCAAATGTTCTACCGTCATGGAGTTGGTTTCAAGGATAACTCCTGAAGCCACCGCTTCCTCACCTTGATCGCGATTCTGCCCCACCGAGCCGGGATTGAGCAAAAGGGGCGTGCTGCGATTGCTCTGGAAGAACCGATGAGTCTGGCCGAAAGCAATCAGATCGAATTGAAAATCGTTCAATCTTCGCAAGTTCGGCGAGTCTACATACAAATAATCGTCAAGCGGACGCCACGGACTTCCATGAACTAACAGGATCGACCTGCCTGCCACGGTTCCGGCCCACATGATGGGAATAGCGGCCATCCAATCCTTATGTTGAGAATGCAAGGTCGCCTTGGCAAAAGTTACGCCAAAGTGGACAGCCGGTGGCGCACCCGCTGGACATTCTGTCAGGAGGTAGTGATCATGATTGCCGAGAACGCACAGCGCATTCAGATTCCGCAACAGATCGATGACTTCGTTAACGTCGCAATAGTAGCCGGTGAAATCGCCCAGGCAGATCACTCGATCAGCCATCCGTAAGTCGGGCTCGATTGCTCTCAGAGCCGGCAGATTCGCGTGAATATCGCTGATGATTGCGAGTTTCAAATTTCTCGAGCGACGGCACAAATCGAATCCTCTAGCGAATAGGCCGGGGTATAACCGAACGCCTTGTGTGCGCGCGCGGTAGAAATTTCCCACCGCAGTCCCTCTTCTACATCTGGCGCACCCGAGAAGGCGATGGTGGAACGCGAACCGGTCAATTGAATGCACAGCTTTGCCAGATCCAAGTTCGAGATGGAGCGAGCGCCGGCGATGTTGAATACGCCGGATGCCGACGAGCCTAGACCAAGTTCGACTGCGCGCGCGATGTCGCGCACGTCCACGTAGTTTTGCATTCGTGTTCCCAGTCCCGCGATTTGAATCGTTTGGTCCTGCAGCGCCTGCCGAACAAAAGCGGACAGGATTCGGTTCTTCGGCATTTGTGGACCGATCGGAGCTGTGAGGCGATAGGAAAGCGTCCGGAGAGTTGAAGATCCAGCCAACCCTACCAGCTGCTCACCCAACAGCTTTGTTGCATGGTATCCGGTAAGCGGCGCGACCGGATGTTCCTCATCAATCGGAACAATTCGAGGGATGCCGATTACCGGAACACTCGACATGTAAAAGAGCGTTTTACACTTCCAGAGAGACGCAAGCCGTAAGACACTTTGAGTGCCTATCGCATTGCATAACAGCATTGTTTGCGACAGGCAATCCTTCTCCAAACTGGCCGCACAGTGAACAATCGTTTCACAGGGCGGCGTTGCAGTAACCACCTGATCGGCAAAATCGAGGTCCGTTAGGTTTGCCGTAACTGCTCCAGCCCTGGAAACTCCGATTATATCGTGCCCCTGACGAGCCAGATGATCAGCTACCGCACGGCCAATAAAACCCGTAGCTCCAGTTACTGCTATTCGCACAAATTCATCCCGTAGTTTTCGATCTGGGCGTTTCCCAATTCAGCCGAGGCCCATCCGGACTGACGCAGCTTGTCGATCATCGGCTGAGTGATATAGGCCTCATTCCAGTAACGAACCGCGATTCCTTTCGTGACCACAGGAAGATCGGCGGCCTTCTCTCCAAGAACATAATGACGCAAGGCCGCCTCAACGTCATTGAAACCGAGCCGCGCCCGCATCGAGGTTGTCCCGGAAAAGCGAACATTGATTTCGAAACAAACCGGGCGGCCTTGCGACATCCGCATTTGAACATTGCACGGACCATAAGGTCGCAGGGCGCTCGCGACGCGTCTGGCTTCTTCGCGCACTTCAGGGTAACGGCCCGCCTCGGCCAGAACCGTAGTGCCGTGCTCCAAGTGTCGTCGCATGACCATGACACCGCGTACTTCCCCGGCAGAATCCGAAAAACATCCGGCCGTATACTCCGACTCCGGATCTCCGAGACACTCTTGAATGACATAGTTTTTTTGCTTGCGCGCGTACTCCAGATCTTGCTCGTTGCGCACGTTTAACACTCCACGGGAGCCCTTGCCACTGCGCGGCTTGGCCACGAGCGGAAAACCGATGCGCGCGACAAGTCGCGCGACCGCTTTGTCATCCCTCGCATCTTCGGATAACGGATAGTTCAACTGGTTCCGCTCGAGCCAACGTGCCGTGAAAAGCTTGTCGGCTCCGACTTCAAGACGTTTCAAATCGCTCACGATCACAACGCCGCCTGTCTCCGTTCTTAGCGCCTCGCGATGAGAGCTAACGACCGCAAGCACCGGCTCAACTCCTGACAGGACAGCATCGATTTGTTCCTTGCGACTGATTTCAAAGAGCCAGTCGATAAATCTTGGATCGCTTGCCGGCGGCGAAACATAGGAGCGCTCGACGGTATGAAGCCCAAATGCCTCCGGCGTTATACACGCGCTTACCACACGACATTTCAAGGAGGATAAAGCCAGCGCTTTTAGAATACTCTGACTGACGTTGCCGCCTACTCCGAGAACCAGAACGTTTAAAGCCTTCTTAATGTGTTATCCTTTCCACAACGACTTCCCATCCACCTACCAAATTCCAGCCACTTCCTAATAGGAACCATGGAAGCTTGCAAAGATAAGCTGCAAGTGTCCTGGCAACACCATTACCAAAAGTGGTTTCGACAATGGAAGGCTGTGAGCTAACGACACGAAAAGCATCCCTCCGCCCAAGCCCGGCAAATTGTCTCTCCCAAAAGAATTGCCCTAGATCGTATAAATGCGCCGGAAAAGTGAAGTCAATCTTCACGCCCAGGCGATGGCAAAGTTTCAAAATCGGAACGACAAAAGGAGTCCGTGCATAGAATCCTGCTCCCGGCCGCATAAAACCGAGGAGTCGATCGAGAGTTTCCCTCGACTCGGGTATATGCTCCAGGATTGCACTGGCGATGATAAAATCGAATTCTCCGGCCGGTAGGCCCTCCAGATCGGGCCGATGTTGAAGATGGATAAACCGGTTTGGTGAATCTACCGTTACTGGATTGTAATCAGTAACGGTTATCTCAATGCGTTGCAATGCCGGCGCCCTGCTCAACACTGCTTCCGCGGCCATGGCTGCGACAGATCCATCACCACCGCCGAAATCCAGGACTCGCAAAACCCGGTTGTGATCGCGGCCTTCCATCCAGCGAGAAAGATGGCGGCCCATTCGTCGCGCGTCTCCAACCGTGACCCGCGCTTTCGCAAATCTCTTGTCCTCGTAGTAGGCATTGTAGTAGTCCGCCAATGCCTTGTCCGTCGGCATTCTGGAAGCAGTCGTAGCGAAACATATTGGACATTCTTCCAAAGTAACTAACGGATTTTCCTGCAAAACCGCGACAGTTTTTCGTTTCGTGTTCGCACACCATGGACATAAAGCACCCTCGGGGTGAAGTTCCTCCTCTGTCAGATGTTGGCTCCCGTGATAAGAAGTGCTGGAAACCCGCATCACGAGTGTTCGTTGCTTGAAACCTTCGAATCGGTCGCATCAAGAACTGCATAAGGCGGCTTATCCAGCACCCGGAAATGCATACGGGCGAGATATTCTCCGATAATCCCGAGAGCGAAAAGCTGCGCCCCGGAAAAGATCGCGATAATGGAGGCGAGAAACGGAAATCCAGCCACGCTGCTGCCAGATATAAGGTATCTCCCGACTACATAGACCAGAACTCCAAAGCCGAAAAAGGTGAAAAGAAAACCCATGTAACTTGCAAATCGCAGGGGAACGACAGAGAAACCGGTCATCATTGTCATGGCATGGTGAACAAGCTTCACAAAGTTATAGTTCGACTTGCCGATCTTGCGCGGACTGTGCGCTACACGCACGGAGCTAAACTTGGTTGTCCCCCAGCTTAGAAGCACATCGATGCTAACGAAGGGACTGCAATAGGATTCAAAAGCATCACGCAATTGCGTCCGAAATACTCGCCACGAGCTCACGAAGCGCGCTGTCTCCGCCCCCATTGCACTTTGCAACGCCACCTTGGTGATTACGGAAGCAAGATCCCTCAGCAATCCATGTTGCTCGCGCTCTGGTGTTCCGTAGACGACGTCGAACCCGTCTTTCAATTTGGACAAAAGTTTCGGCAGCTCCTCTGGCAAATGCTGTAAATCGTCATCCATCGTTACGATGGTGTCGAAACGTGCAGCGCGAATCCCGTAGAGAACCGCGTTGTGTTGACCATAGTTGCGCATCAAGGCGAACGCGCGCAGGCAAGGATGTTTTCCCGCCAGGTTTTTTAGCACGCTCCAACTGCCATCACGGCTCCCGTCGTCTACGAGAATCAGCTCAAAGGGAACATCGAACGACACGAGTACAGGAAGAAGCCGCCCAACGAGCTCGGGCAGAATCGCCGCGCTATTATAAACAGGAATGACTACCGATATGCCGGCCGGAAGCACAGTGTGAGAGTTGATTTAATTCTTGCCAAGCGGCAATCCTACCATCGCGATACGCCCTTGCAATTTGTCCTTCATGTCGAGTCGCCGCGCTGAAATTGACGGTCTCCCAATCGCCTATACTGTGCGCGGTGAGCGTGGCAAAACTGACTCTCAGGCGGAACGCACATGGGTAAAATCGGTCGCTATGCAGAACGTGTGGCGCAGGCCTCCGTTATTTTGGCGTTAGTAGCATTCTTCATTTCCTCCCTCGTTTACCTTTACTTTGGGCACTGGCCGGTAACTCATCTCGATTACTGGCGCATCTACGAGATTTGCCTGACTCATTCGTGGTTCGAGAGCGCGTTGCTAAAGGTTAATAATCATTCGCTTTTCTTCCCAAGCTTTATTTGGCTGACAGATCTTGCGTTCTTCCACGGGAATCAGGACTTTATTTTCTATGTGGGAATGATCTTCCTTATTTTGATCGCGGCACTCCTTCTCACACAAGTCTGGCGCGACGTCGAATTAAACCCAAGTCAGAAACTTGCGGCCAGTCTTGTAATAACCCTTGCCAACTTCTGGATGGGCCGCGGAAGCATCCTGGCGTCCGGTGGCTTTAATTGCACCGCGTCATTGTCCATGCTCGGGACCATCCTCGCGTTTGTCTATCTACCTCGCATGCGAGATGGCACAAAAGGAACCTGGCGAGCGACGATCATCGTCCTCGCGGGCGGGTTTTTGGCTTCTTTCAGTTCCAGCACCGGTTTGTCTACCTGGCCTGCTTTGCTAATCCTCGCATGGTGCCTGGGAATGTCGTGGAAATCGATTACTGTTCTCATCATCGGCACGTTGAGCGCCGCGCTTATCTTTGTCTTGCTTCCGAGCTCGTCGGGATCGATCGCAGAACTACCAAAAGGCTTTTCCGTCCTATCCGGAGATGCCTTCAGGCACCTCTGTCGTCTTCTCGGCAGCCCGATTCTCGCCGCTGAGCTAGCGTGGAAACCCAAGCCTCTCCCGAGCGCAACAGAGGTAGCATCTTCTTGGTTCTCTCTGTGGTGTGGCGTCTTCGGTCTCGTCTTTTTTTTGCTGGTCCTTCTGCCCTATTTGGTTCGCCGCAATCTGCGAAATAAAACGGCACTTATTGCGCTGGGTCTCATGAGCGCGAACCTTTTCGTCCTACTGCTGATTGTTATAGGGCGAGCATCTCTCGCTCAAACCATTCCCAGCGAGGTAGCAGCGCCCCGCTACTTTTACTGGAGCTCGCTCTTTTGGGCAGGCCTTCTACTTAACGCTATCGACCTGAGCAGACGGCGAAACTGGCTATCAATCCCTGTTCTTCTTCTCTCTTTGATTGTTCTTGTCTTCGTTTTGCCAAAGCACTACCTGGAAGGAGTGCGTTACCGATATGCAGCCTGTCTCGCACAATCGGCGGCGACTGGCTTAATTAGCGGCATTCATGACGACCGAGCAATGGCTATTCTCTTTCGAGATCCAAAGCAGGTTTACCGACTCGCAACCGAGCTAAGAGCACGGCGCCTTGATATGTTCGCCCAAGGCTATCAGGATTGGATTGGAACGAAGGCAACAAATCTGGGTAACGGTCGTCACCAATCGGAGCGAATAAGTGGCGAATGCCGTGTGGATGCAATGCCAGACGGCGACCGGACCGCCCATTTGACCGGCTGGGCGCGCAGACACAATGGCGACCTGCCGCAGGTTATGATTGTCGTTGATCCGAACGGAACAATCCAGGGCGTCGTTCATTCCTGTTCCATGAATAAGACAGTAAATCGCCTCTTTTATCTAAATAGGTTTTCTCTCGGTTCCCTTGCCGGTTATATTCGTGACTACAACCCATCTGTTCGTTACGTCGTGCGCAGTGTAGATGCGGGGAAGCTCTCCGACGAAACAATTGCCGTGCGCCCGCGCTGACGACCTAGCCGATGTAATAACGCAGGAAAAAATCCATGATGTGGTGAACGGTTTTTCCCTGCACGTGCCGCAAATCTTCCAGCCACGTCGTAGAGCGTTCGGAGTTTTGAACGATCTCGTAACTGGGAAAATAATGGACGTTATCGTGGGCGAAAGCCCATTCCTGCGCTGCCGTGCGCAGCAGCGATTTGGAATAGGTATTTGCAACGACAACATCTTCTTCCGAGAAGGTCGCCATTAACGGCACAGGTGAAACGGTGACGATAATTTGCAGTTGTTGATGACCAAATGCCATGAGCAACGCGTGGATCTTCTCAAGATTGTCCAGGTTATCGGAAAAACTGGTAACGCGAAATTCATAGCGGTTTGGATGATGACGGAAAGCTTCAGGAATAGGCGTAGTATTGATGAAAGTATCGGCAACGACATCGCGCCAGACCTCGACCAACCCCAGCGTAATTATCACCACCCGACATTGGCGAGTGCGGGCGTTAACCTCGCGCACAATAGAACGCCGACGCAAAGTTTCATCAAGATTGGTCAGCTCCAATGCGGGGTTCGTATGCGGGTCGTAGTAAAGACCATCGCCAACATCGACGACACTATCGGCGGGAAAGGTAGCTTTCGGCTCCAGGGCCCATCTTAGCTCATTATAGATCGAGTAAGTGTTGTACTTATTCGTATAACCTAGCGCGGTGGTGAGCTTCGAGGCTGGTTGAAACGAAGCGAACTCTGGTGCCGCGCTTAGCACATCCATTTTACGAGCGAGCAGCGCCGCCTCGATTCCCCGGGCAAAACAAGAACCTATGGCGAAAAGCTTGTCGTCGCGTTGTATCTTGAACTTCGGCGCAATGAACGGAGTAAATGGAGATCGCGACAAACGTTGGAAAGCCAGTTTCCCGCCAGTCTCATTCGCGAGAGCGCCCGCCTTATGCCATCGACTACCTGCGTTCGTCTCAAAATTCCGACGAGCTTCCTGAGCTGTCCTGGTATAGATTGGCATTGATCTAGCCGTGGCCCTTCGACTCAATCGTCGACTTTTGCGATCGGTAGTGCTGCACGTTTGTGTAAATCTCACGCAGAGTGACCTTCACTCCGCACTCGCCGAGCCTGCGAGTAAGCAGACCGT
Organism: uncultured Verrucomicrobiae bacterium; assembly: GCA_963737195.1. Classification (GTDB taxonomy): domain Bacteria; phylum Verrucomicrobiota; class Verrucomicrobiia; order Chthoniobacterales; family UBA10450; genus JBBQFI01. The sequence continues at coordinate 86,373 of CAVTRW010000012.1, read as the reverse complement.
CAGCTACCTGGTGCAGGCACATATCCAGTTCGTTGGACTCAAGAAGCCGTTGCGCCATTTCATGCCCAAGGTCTTCAACCAAGTCGTCGAAGATTGCCGCGTTCGTCGAATTCTCCGAAGTCACATTCTGGCGGCTTACGGATAACTCGGTGCCCGGAAACGATGTCGAAAGAATTGACTGTGCGAGGGCAAGCCACTCCTCGTAGCGCTCGACAGTGCCAACGATATCGACACGGTCGAGATTAGCTATCGCCCTTTGCATATCCTCGGAATCTACGGTTGCCGGACGCCGCAAATTCTTACCTCGGGCCAAGAAATACACCTGGTAGTTACATAGCATCGCGGGCGATGTGGAAAGACGCCAGTCGACATAATCCTTGAAGGAAAGTTCCTTCGCCTTTATCGCGCCGGGCGTTTTTTCATTCTGGCGCCGCTCAAATGCATAGATCGAACGAATTCGCGCAATCGGGTCGCGGATAAGGATGCTCGTATAGACGCGGCGGCGGGGGACTCTTGGTGGCGGCAACATGAGTTGATGACTCGAGATCGCCACTGCTTCCGGAGCGCTGGAAAGAAACTCGATGCACTCTTCGGCGGAGAGAGTTGCCCCCGGTGTCTCCTTGTCGAATCTCTTGAATCGCTTACCGAAATTTTGTTGGAGAGCCCACTCAAAAGAAGTCCCGGCATTCTTGAAGATGTGATAGTGGATCAGAACTGGATTTTTCTCTGACTGGGAAGCTCCGCGGCGAGAACGCTCGTCGTTGCGCCGCCCACCGTGCAGATGCAGGAGCCCAAGGTTGAACAATCCCCGGGCGTAATCATACATCTGTCCGGCGTGACGACCGAGACTGGTTAGAAAATGGAGATGACGAACCATGTGGTGATTTCTTTTAGCGGCGCCCAACCGGCCGGTGAGAGAAATTCTCGTGACTCAAATGCTATTCTCCGCCCGGGGCAATCAAATTTTCGGTTCGCTGTCCGCCCGGACATTTCAAACGCGCCTGTTGCCGGCTCTTCAGCGCAAGCGTTCTTGACACTGCAATGTCGACCAATAGTTTCGAAACGTTCCGTTGCGCCGGGCGCAGCGGGGCGCACGTCGTGACCGATCTCTCCGCTTTTTATCAAACTTCCATCGGCAAAAAGTTCATCGTCGCGGTCACAGGAATCGTCCTGATACTTTTTGTCATCGGCCATTTGCTCGGCAATCTGCAAATCTTTCTCGGGCCGGACTGGGTAAACGGTTATGCGCAGCATCTGCGCGATCTCGGGCCGCTGCTGTGGATTGTGCGCGCTGTGCTCATCGTGACCGTGCTGCTGCACATCTATTTCACGATTCAGCTTGCGATTGAAAATAGGCGGGCGCGACCCAAAGGCTACGCGCGCAAGGAGCACGTGAAGGCAAGTTTCGCTTCACGCCACATGGTTGTGAGCGGGCTCGTTGTTCTGGCGTTCATCATTTTTCATCTGCTGCATTTCACTGTGCGCACGATCGATCCGCGTTTCCCGCTTTTGAAACACGACCCGCTCAATCATTACGATGTGTATTCAATGATGGTTTACGGATTTCAGAATGTTTACGTCTCGGCTTTCTACATCATCGGATTGTTCCTGCTGACGCTGCACCTGACCCACGGCTCTTCCAGTTTTTTTCAGTCGTTAGGTTTGAACAACAAGAAATTGACGCCGCGGCTTGCGTTAGGCGGGCGAATTTTCGCGTGGGCGATCTTCCTCGGTTACACCGCGATTCCCGTGGCAGTTTTGCTCGGGTTAATTAAACCGGCGCAACAATTATGATCGGACGAATGGAAGCGCACGTCCCATCGGGCCCGCTGGCGGACAAATGGCGGAACCACCGGGATCACTCCAAGCTCGTCGCGCCCAACAACCGGCGGAAATTTGAAATCATCATCGTCGGCACGGGTCTGGCGGGCGGTTCGGCCGCGGCTACGCTGGGTGAGCTCGGCTACAATGTTAAGTCGTTTTGTTATCAGGACAGTCCACGGCGGGCGCACAGCATCGCGGCTCAAGGCGGAATCAACGCCGCCAAAAATTATCAAAACGATGGTGACAGTGTGTTTCGCCTTTTTTACGACACGATCAAGGGCGGCGATTTCCGTTCGCGCGAGGCGAACGTTTATCGACTCGCCGAGGTCAGCAATCTGATCATCGACCAATGTGTCGAACAAGGTGTCCCCTTTGCACGCGAGTATGGCGGGCTACTCGCGAATCGCTCCTTCGGCGGCGCGCAAGTCTCACGAACGTTTTATGCGCGCGGACAAACAGGGCAGCAATTGTTGCTCGGCTGTTACCAGGCGCTTTGCCGCCAAATCGATGCCGGGACGGTGCAGATGTATCCGCAAACGGAAATGCTCGACCTCGTCGTGGTCGATGGTCACGCGAAAGGAATCATTACGCGGAGCCTTGTCACTGGAAAAATTGAGCGGCACGTGGGCGACGCGGTGGTGCTCGCGACCGGTGGATACGGCAACGTTTTCTACCTTTCGACGAATGCGCGCGGTTGCAATGTCACCGCGACGTATCGCGCTTACAAAAAAGGCGCGTTGTTCGCGAATCCGTGTTTCACACAAATCCATCCCACCTGCATTCCCGTTGCCGGCGATTATCAATCCAAGCTCACGCTCATGTCGGAATCCTTGCGCAATGACGGTCGCGTCTGGGTTCCGAAACGGAAAGAGGATTGCCTGAAGCCGCCTAACGAGATCCCCGAACCTGATCGGGATTATTATCTGGAACGAAAATATCCGAGCTTCGGAAATCTGGCGCCGCGCGATATCGCTTCGCGCGCGGCCAAGGAAGTCTGCGACGAAGGACGCGGAGTCGGCCCCGGCGGACGCGGGGTGTATCTCGATTTCGCGGACGCAATTAGACGCCTCGGTGAAGATACGATTCGCGAACGTTACGGAAATCTTTTCGAGATTTACGACAAGATCACCGATGAAGACGCCTACCAGAAACCGATGCGGATTTATCCCGCCGTGCATTACACGATGGGCGGCTTGTGGGTGGACTACAATTTGATGAGCAACATCCCGGGACTCCACGTCATCGGCGAAGCGAATTTTTCCGATCACGGCGCGAACCGGCTCGGCGCGAGCGCGCTCATGCAAGGTTTGGCCGATGGGTATTTCGTGTTGCCTTACACGCTGCCGAATTATCTCGCCGGACAAATGGGCAAACGTCCTTCAATCGATCATCCGGAATTTGCCAAGGCAGAAGAGGACGTGCGCGCGCGGATCAAGAAATTATTGAGCGGCAGCGGCAAGCGATCAGTCGATTCGATTCATCGCGAGCTCGGTTTGATGTTGTGGAACAAATGCGGCATGGCGCGCAATGCGGACGGCTTGCGTGACGCGCTTCAAGAAATTCCGCCGTTGCGCGAAGAATTTTGGAACAACGTGAATGTGCCGGGCACGGGCGAAGAATTTAATCAATCGCTCGAACGCGCGGGACGCGTCGCCGACTTTCTTGAATTCGCGGAGCTGATGTGCACCGATGCGCTGACACGCGATGAATCATGCGGCGGCCATTTTCGCGAAGAACATCAAACGCCGGACGGCGAAGCCATGCGCGATGACGAAAATTACGCTGCGGTTTTCGGATGGGAGTTTCAGGGAAATGGAAAACTCGGCGCGCCGAAATTGCATCTCGAGCCGTTGCATTTTGAGACCGTGCAACTAACGCAAAGGAGCTACAAATGAGAGCAACCGGTACTTTGGCTTGGGAGCGTGCGCTCCCCTAACGAATAATGAATTTTAAACTCAGAGTTTGGCGACAAAAGGATCGCAACGCCAAGGGCAAGCTGGTCGACTACGAGGCACGCGATATTTCGCCCGACACATCGTTCCTGGAGATGCTCGACATCCTCAACGAACACCTTCTCGGTCGCGGTGAAGAACCGATCGCGTTCGATTCCGATTGTCGCGAGGGAATTTGCGGAACTTGCTCGCTCAACATCAACGGCGAAGCGCACGGACCGGATCACCCCGGGGCCGCGTGCGAGCTTTACATGCGAAAATTTCGCGATGGCGCACGCATCGTGGTCGAGCCCTTTCGCGCGCGCACATTTCCGGTGATCAAGGATTTGGTGGTGGATCGCAGTGCGCTTGATCGCATCGTGCAGGCCGGCGGTTTCATCTCCGCACGGACCGGCTCCGCGCCGGAGGCAAATTCAACCCCGGTACCGAAGCACAACGCCGATCTCGCGATGGAAGCGGCGGCATGCATTGGTTGCGGTGCGTGCGCGGCGGCGTGTCCGAACGCTTCCGCGATGTTGTTTACTTCCGCGAAGGTTTCGCATCTTGCTTTACTGCCGCAGGGTGACCCGGAGCGCACTCGGCGCGTGCTGCGAATGGTGGAAGTAATGGATGCGGAGGGTTTCGGCAATTGCACCAACACGTATGAATGCGAGGCGGTTTGTCCGGCCGAGATCAGTGCAAGTTTCATCGCGAAACTCAATCGCGAATACGCGCGAGCGAAATTGCAGAGAAGCGCTGGAGAATGATGGAGGGACGCGCCGTCGCGTCCTGAATTAGGGCGCCGACGGCGTGGCGCCCTCCAAGGTTTCGCACGCGCAGATCCACATAGCAGGATCCAATTCCGCACGAGCGCGCAGCGCCAATTTTTCGGAATCCGCTGCGTTTTTTAGCGCGGCAAAAACAGTTGAACCCGAACCGCTCATCAGCGCGACAGCGACTTCCGGCTGTTTCTGTAACCAGGTTTTCGCGTGCGCGAGAAAAACAAATTTCTCGAAGACCGGTCGCTCGAGATCGTTCGTGAACTGGACGCCCTTAAATTCCTGCACGGAGTAGGAGACATTCGGAATCTCGCGTGAATCTCTCCACCGCGAATACGCCCACGGCGTCGGGACAGAAAATTCAGGCTTGAGAAGCAAGAGCGACAAAGGGCTTTTGATCTTCGTCGGCGAGACAGTTTCGCCTCGCCCGCGACACAGCGCGGTGCTCTGATAAATGAAGAACGGAACATCCGATCCGATTCTGGCGGCCAGCTCCACCATTTGTTCCTGCGCCAGATTTGCTCCGAAAAACTCGTTGAGTCCAAGCAACGTCGTCGCCGCATCACTGCTGCCGCCGCCAAGGCCCGCGCCGTACGGAATTTTTTTCTTCAACGTGATCGCGACGGCTGGTTTCGTTTTTAGCTTTTCGAAAAACAATTCAGCGGCGCGCACCACAAGATTGTCCTTCGCAAGCGCGGCGTCATCGCATTGGAAACGGATGCCGGACTCGTTAGGCGCGATCGCGATCTCGTCGAAAAGCGATATCGGCGCCATCAACGTTTCGATTTCATGAAAGCCATCGGGCCGACGATCCAGAACTCGCAGAGACAAATTTATCTTGGCCGGCGCCAATATTTGCATGGCTCGCAATTTGTCCTGTCATTCCGAGCGAAGTCGAGGAATCTCTTTTTGCGCTCGGAACATAGACTTTCAGTCTGTGCGCCCAGCGGGTTTCCAACCCGCTGGTGCATGGCAGCGGATTAGAAATCCGCTGGGCACACAGGCGAGGACGCCTATGTTCCAACGGACATGGCGACGACAGCTGATAAAATCATCGTTGCGCTCGACGTCCCGTCGAAAAAGGAGGCGCTCGCTCTTGTCGAGCAATTGCGCGGGCAGATTTCATTTTTCAAAGTTGGTCTGCAACTTTACACCGCGGCTGGATCGGAAGTAGTTCGCGAGATCGTTCGTCAGAGTGCGAACGTTTTTCTGGATCTGAAACTGCATGACATTCCGAACACCGTTTCGGGCGCAGTCGCCGCTGCCGGTGAATTGAACGTGCGGATGTTAACGGTGCATTTGAGTGGCGGGCGCGCCATGCTCGAAGCGGCGGCGGCGGCAAGATCGGCGGAGCTATTGCTGCTCGGTGTGAGCGTTCTCACGAGCAGCGACGAAACAACGCTGCGTGAGACCGGCGTTGGTTCGTCTGTTGAGCAACAGGTGGAGCGCCTTGCAGGCCTGGGCGTCAACGCCGGTGTCGATGGAATCGTCGCGAGCTCACATGAAATCAAAACTTTGCGCGCGCATTTCGGCGACAAGGTCCTGATCGTGACGCCGGGGATTCGTCCGAGCTGGGCCGAATCCGGTGATCAAAAGCGCATCACGACCCCGCGCGAAGCATTGCAGCGCGGCGCAGACTACCTCGTGATCGGCCGTCCGATCACCGCACATAAAAATCCGCGCGAAGCCGTGCAAAAAGTCCTCGAGGAAATTAATGCGTAATTTCTCCGCGGACGATGTCGAGCCAAGCCTCGACCTAACGAACAGCTTGTTTCAGACGCTGGACGTTTATCACGATTTACCGTCTCGTTCGGCCGCGACGAACATGGCGATCGACGAAGCACTCTTGGAATTGGCGGATCAACCCTGCATTCGTTTTTATCGCTGGGATCACGCTGCCCTTTCGTTTGGTTACTTTGGCAGGTTCAGCGACGTCGCCCACGCACAGACCGATCGCGATCTCGTTAGACGCTGGACGGGAGGCGGCATCGTCCTGCACGACAGCGACCTGACTTACTCCGTCGTTATTCCATCAACGCGGATGGCTGATATCTCGCCACTCGATCTCTATACGCAAATTCACCGCGCGATGTGCGACGTCCTAATCGAATGCGAAGTCGCCGCGACGCTGATCGACGGGACGCCGCCAAAAATTTCCGACGTTTGCTTTGCCAACCCGGTGCGAGCGGATGTTGTCGTCGATGGAAAAAAAATCGCTGGCGCAGCCCAGCGGCGAACGCGTCGTGGATTGTTGCAGCAGGGCAGCATCAGATTGGAAAATTTGCCCCCGGATTTCGCCGAGCGCTTCGCTCCCGAGCTGTGCCCAGCGTGCGAGATGAAATCATTGACCAGCGAAACGATCCGACGCGCTCAGGAAATTGCGCAGCAAAAATATGCGCAACGCTCGTGGCTCGAGCGACGCTAGGACGCGGCCAAATAATTTTCTCGGCTCTGGGGCTTTGACATTAGGGGCTCTCCCCGTCATTCTGGCTTTGTGGAAGTTTTCACGCACTCGGCAACGGCCCCTGCCCTTCCCGAAGGTCCGCTGAGCCGGGTGGCTCAGTTGGTCCAGCCTCAACTTGATCAAGTTGAGGCACGCATCGCGCAGCAGGCGGCAGCGTTCGATCCGGCGATCGAAGGCTACGTTTCCTACGCTGTCGGCAGTCGCGGCAAACGCCTCCGACCCATGCTCGCGCTCTTGAGTGGCGGCGCGACCGGTCCGGTAAATGGCGAGCACGTCGATCTCGCCGTGATCGTGGAATTGATCCATCTCGCCACGCTCGTGCATGACGACATCATGGACGAAGCGGAACGTCGTCGCGGCCAGCCGACGGTGAATGCGCGCTGGGGGAATTCGCTCAGCGTCTTGTTAGGCGATTGCCTTTTCGCGCACGCGTTGAATCTGGCCACCGATTTCGACAACGCCGATATCAGCCGCGTGATCGCACGAGCGGCGCGCGAAGTTTGTTCCGGCGAAATCATTCAAACGCAGCATCGCTTCGATCTGCATCTGGCGACCGAGGATTATCTGCGAATCGTGAAGATGAAGACGGGCTCGCTCTTTTCCGCTGCCTCCGAGCTCGGCGCGACGATTAACTCCGCTGAGCCGGCAATTATTTCTGCGTTGAAGGAATACGGAATGAAAATGGGCGCGGCTTACCAGATTTATGACGATTGCGTGGACATCGCCGGCAGCGAAAAGGAAACCGGGAAAACGCTCGGTACCGATTTACGCAAAGGCAAATTGACGCTGCCCGTCCTGATGCTGTTGCAATCAGCGCCCGCCATCGATCGCGAGCGCTTCGCCGCGCTGATTCTCGATGACCAATCGGAGGAAATCGCCCAGCTTCTGAAATCATCGCGCAGCAATGGCGCGCTCAGGGCTTCGGTGGAGTTGGGGCAGGAATTGATTCGCAAAGGGCAACACGAACTGGAACGGCTGCCGGCCAATCTCTACACCGATGCGCTGTCGCAGCTCGGTGATGCCTTGCGCGAATTGCTCGATCAATTTCAGGGCTAGATGAAAGGTGGGAGGGACCTCAGTGTCCCGACACAAAATGATCGCGGCGCCAAGACCGCTCCCACGTTAAAAATTCGCGAGATGCCGGCGGATGAACGGCCGCGCGAGAAACTGATTGCGCGCGGAGCTGCTGCGCTGAACGATTCGGAGCTCATCGCGATCTTGCTGCGCACCGGCGTGCCGGGAGCAAATGCGGTTGAAGTCGCGCGCGAGTTACTCAAGAAATACAGCTCACTCGGCGGATTGAGTCGTTGCACCGTAAAGGAGATCGCCGCGATCCGCGGCATCGGTCAGGCCAAGGCCGTGCAGCTCGTCGCTGCTTTTGGTCTGGGACAACGTCTCGCGCGCGAATCGTTGGCGCGAAAGAAAATCGATTCTCCCGAGTTGGTCTGCGATCTGATCGCCGCGGAAATGCGTATGCTGCACAAGGAATCGCTGCGCGTGATTCTGCTCGATACAAAATATCATCTGCTACGCATTGAAGAGGTGTCGATCGGCAGCGTGAATGAAAGCATCGCGCACCCGCGCGAAGTTTTCCGGCCCGCCATTATTTCTGCGGCCTATGCGGTCATCGTCGTGCACAATCATCCTTCCGGCGATCCATCTCCGAGCCAGGCAGATCACAGCCTAACGAGACGTTTGAGCGAAGCGGCGGAACTGTTGCAGATCCGGTTGCTCGATCACATCATCATCGGCGCACCAGCGGAGGGACGCGCTGCCTATTTCAGTTTCAAGGAAGCAGGCGTGTTGTGAGCATTCACTCCACGGCCCTCGTCGATTCGAAGGCGCAAATCGGGACTGATGTTGAAATCGGCGCCTACTCAGTCATCGGAGCTCACGTGGTTGTTGGTCGCGATTCGCTTGTTGGCTCGCATGTCGTCATCGAAGGCGACGTGCAAATGGGCGAGCATACCGTGATTGGTCACGGCGCCGTCATCGGCAGCGCGCCGCAGGACTTGGCCTACAGTTTTCAGACGCGCAGCGGTATTCGCATCGGCAATAACAACACGATTCGCGAACATTGCACGATTCATCGTGGCACGGCGGAAGGAAGCATGACGACGATCGGCGACAAGAATTTCCTCATGGTCGGTGCGCATGTCGGCCACAACTGCACCATCGGAAGCAACGTCATCATCGCCAATAACTGCTTGTTAGGCGGGTACGTCGAAATTCAGGACAACGCTTTTCTCGGCGGCGGCTGCGTTTTCCATCAATTCATCCGCGTTGGCCGGCTCGCGATCACGCAGGGTGGATCCGCATTTAGTGTTGATGTGCCGCCGTTCATCATGGCGGCGCGGCTTAATTTAGCGATCGGACTCAACGTCGTAGGGCTGAAGCGCGCGGGATTCGCACGAGAAGATCGCGATGAGTTGAAGGCCGCATTCAAACTGATTTACACGAGTGGGCTCAACACAAGCCAGGCATTGGCGCAGGCGAGCGAAAAAAATTGGGGAGCGCTGGCGCGCGAATTTTTTGATTTTGTCGCCAGTGCGACGAAGCGCGGAATTTGCGCGTATCGCGGCAGCGACCGCAAGCGTACCGACTAATTCACGATCACGGACCTGCGATGCAGATCATCCGCAGCGGATGCGCTTTGCTCAGGATGACAGGGCCAAAAGCGCGAGCATTCGGCCGGTCCGCCCTTTTTCAGCGCGATAGGAATAGTAAGATTGCAAATCGCACGCGGTGCAGATTCCCGAATCGTGCACGTCCTGAATGCCGGCGTCGCGACATTGCCGAATAATCTCGGCAGCGAAATCGATTTCGTAATGGGGCGGGCGAATGCATGGACTGAGTTGGACTACGAGATCGGAAGCCTGCGACCCGAAATGCGCTGTCAGTGCGGCGACGGCTTTGGACGCGATTGCCAGCGCGGTTCCTTTCTTGCCGGAGTGCACCAACCCAATGCATCGTCGAACTGGATCGATAAGATACACCGCGCAACAATCGGCGACGTAAATTCCAAGCGAGACGCCGCGCTGATTCGTAATCAAACCATCACACTCAGCGAAACATTTGTCGGATTGCACGGGCGAGTCGATCACGGCGATGCGATCGCCATGCACCTGCTGCGTGGTAAGAAAGCGAGAATGCTCCAAGCCTAACGAAACGCGAACGGCGTGGTGAACACGATCGAGCCGCGATAGCACCTCGGCCTTGTCGTAAGAGACATCGACCCCGGGCACGCGGCCAACGAACGCGTGTGTGAAACCTGCGCGTTGCAGCGCGCGAAACTGCGTGATCGGAGGATCGTTACTTTGCAAACGACTTTTGTCTCGTCGTGGTAGTTCGCGTCGTTTGCACCGCGGCGCCCGGGCCGTTCAATTGCAACGGCGTCGGCTTCGGAGCCGGAGTCGGGGCCGGATCGGTTCTTAGATTTTCTCTCGTCGAGGGCTCGTCGAGTTTTGTGGAATACCTGACTTCCGTAGCCGTGACGCGATCGAATTCCGCGACGGCGGTGTTGTAAGTGTAAAGCGCCTGCAACTTGGTTGATTGCGCGGTCGTGAGTTGCACCCGCGCATCCAAGACCTCCAACTGCGTGCCCGCGCCGGCGCCGAGACGTGCGCTGGCCAAACGCAACGCTTCCGTCGCCTGTTCCACATTTTTTTCCTGGCTTTGAATCAGCTCGCGGCCCTGCTGCAGATTGGCGTAGGCTTGTTGCACTTCCAATTCCACCTGGCGCACGTCATCGTCGAGGGTGATTTTCGACTGCTCCAGAATCGAGCGCGCCTGTTTCACTCGGCCATAAGTCGCGCCCCAATCCCAGATCGCCCAAGTTCCGGTCGCGCCAAAAACGTAGCCGTTGCGTATATCGCGAATATTGTCGGTAAAAGGAGAGCTGCGAAATTCTTCATTCGCCGTTGCATTAATTTGCGGGAAAAATCCGGAACGCGCGACGCTGACCTGCGCGCGATTGGAAAGCACGCTTGCTTTCTGCTGTTTAAGAAACGGCCGGTTTTCTTTGGCAACCGCGATCGCATCCGTGAGGGGCATGGATCGCGGGATTTGGCTAAGCTCGCCGATCACTTCCAGTGGCGCGGCATCGCCCCGATTTGGGTTGAAATCGAGGCCGAGCGTCTTGGCGAGTTGCAGTTGTGCGATGCGATAGTTATTTCGCGCGGTGATTAGCTGTGGAATCTGGTTCGACAGAGCCACCTGCGCCTGAAGCACGTTGAAACGGGGAACAGTACCCGCTTCGAACCGGTTTTGCTGATCCTGAAGCTGGCTTTGCAAAAGATTTACTGATTCCTCCTGCACGCCGATGAGCGCGCGGTCCAATTGCACAAGATAAAATTGCTGCCGCACAGTCGAGATGATTAGATCGATCGCATTTCGAAAAGCGTAATAGCTGCTATCGCGTTGGAAATCGGCTGAGCGAATTTGAGAAATGACGCGGCCACCGGCAAAGATAACTTGGGTAATGCCTAACTGCAGACTGTAGGACCGCTCGGTCGCGCTCAATCCAGTTCCCGCTGTCCCGAACTGTCCGAGATGAGGATCGACATCCTGGAAATCTGCCGCTGCACCCACTTGCGGCAAAATCGCCGCGCGCATTTCGATGTAAAGACCCTTGGTTCGCTCGATATCTTCGCGCGCGCGCATGATATCTGGATTGCGTTGCAACGCGGTCAGGATCGCCTGATCTAGCGTAAAGCGCGGAATGCCGGTGCGCGTTTCAACGTACGTTTGCGTAGTGGTGGTCGTGGTGTCGCCGGCGTACGCGTTCAACGCGAAAACCAAAACCGCAAAGGCCGCCAGGGAATAATTTATACCGATGAATCGCATGATGTTTTGAAACGGTGCCGACTGGAGCGCGGTAGTTTTAGCGAGCGCGCGCGGACTTGGCAACTACGGCTACCGCCCGGCCGCGGCCTGTTCCGCCTGGCAGACGCCGTAAATCTTCGTGTAAATTTTTAGCCACGCTTGTTGTTCATCCGGGGTGAGGTGCGCCATCATTTTCATGAGATTGCACACCATCTCTTCGCGGATCCGTCGCACGAGCGCGCTTCCTTTCGGCGTGATACAAACCATCACCTTGCGCCGATCTTCACGCGCGCTGGAACGCAAAACGTAATTAAGATTTTCCAGCCGAGCGACCAGGCCGCTGGCAGCTGCAGTCGTGTGTCCCATCTTCTGCGCAATGGCCGACATTGTGAGCACTTCTTTCTGATCGAGATATTGAAGGAGGAAAAATTGTGGGAAAGAAACATTGCCGGGCGCGAGCTCCTTGGAGAGATGCAACACGAAACAGCGCTGCATCTCCATTATGATGTAGGCCAATTTTCCCGCGTGGGCGCGGAATTGCTCGGAGGTTTCCTGCGAGGAAGCGTTGGCCAGTGCGGTCTTCAAGGCGCGCTTAAGCTAAAATGGGTGCGGGGAGTGTCAAACGCTGCGTTTCAATTCCACAGATATACGGAAATTGTCGCGCCTTGCGGGATTTTCTCGCCCGGAGCCAGGCGCAACAACGCGTTTGACCTGCTCAGGCCGTACAAGGCATGCGACTCCTGCCGACCCATCGGGATGAACTCGCCATCCCGAAGCGCACCGCGCAGATAATGCGCGCGGTCCCCCTCGTTGTTCACATCCGTTCCCAGACGCGCGTTACTCTGGTCTAACGAGAGGGCAGCGTCATTTGCACCCATCATTTTCAAGATCGCTGGCCGAACGAAGACGAGAAACGTCACAAAACTTGAGACTGGATTACCGGGCAGGCCGAAGATCGCGCAGTGGCCGCGACGTCCGAATAGAAATGGTTTCCCTGGCTTGATCGCAACGCGCCATAGGTCGATTTCGGCGCCGATCTCCTTTAACAATGGACGGACAAGATCGTGTTCGCCGACGGAAACCCCGCCGCTAATGATCAACACGTCATTTGTTGTTCCGTCGAGGAGTGCGCTTTTCAGTTCGTTCACATTGTCGCGCACGTGTTGAACGGACACAGCTAATCCTCCGTTTTGTTCCACTAACGCGCGCAGTAAGATCGAATTGCTTTCGTAAACTTCTCCGGGCTGAAGCGATTGACCGGGCGACACGAGCTCGTCGCCAGTGGAAAGGATCGCAACGCGTACCTGGCCACCAACTTCTACGTCAGCAAATCCCTGCGCCGCCAGGAGCGCGAGCTTTTCTGGCCGCAGCTGTTCGCCAGGTTTCAAAATACTTTGGCCTTCGCTCAGATCGCAGCCACGGCGTCGGATAGATTCACCGCGCGACACTTCGGTATTGATGACAATCTGATCGGATTCGCGAGTCACATCCTCCTGCATGACGATTGCATCCGCGCCTGCAGGCAACGGCGCGCCTGTGAAGATGCGAACGGCCTCGCCGGCGCCGACCTGAAGTTTCCGATCGATTCCAGCGGGTTGCTCTCCGACAACGCATAACTGTTTCCCGCGCGCGCAATTCTCCGCGACTACTGCGTATCCATCCATCGCAGAATTGTCGAAAAGCGGCATGGGGAAACGCGCCGCGATATCGCACGCCGCGAAAAGCCCAGCGGCATCCGCCAGCGAAACTCGACGCGGCGGCAACGGCCGCACACCGTTCAGGATTTTTGCGCGCGCTTCTTCTTCACTGATCATCACTCCTGATTTCAATTGGCAATTGGCAATTGGCAATGAGCATTTCTTCGCGATATTCTCGCGCGCCAATTCTGGTGAGGTGGCTGAGTGGTCGAAAGCAGCGCTTTGCTAAAGCGCCGTACCCCAAAAGGGTACCGAGGGTTCGAATCCCTCCCTCACCGGATTCATGCGCCGGGCAGAAAAAGCCTGTGGCGTTTTGTCTTGACCACGCCGCACGCGTTTGTTGAACCTGCTTCCGCAAATCTGATCCTGCGGGGGAATCTCCTCCCGGAGACTTCCTTTCCTTCTTCGGATTGGCAGCGGTAAAATTAACACTCGGGAAAGGAAAAATATGTATCAGCCACTCCATTCAAAAATTCGAACAATTCTGAACTCGGTGCAATTGTTTATGCAGCGTAACTTGATTCTCATCGCGCTGGCAATCGGCTGCTGTGGGCTTTCGCTTACGGTGCGAGCCGTGACACCCGCGCCCGACGGAGGCTATGCGGGATTTAACACGGCTGAAGGAACCAATGCTCTTTTTAGCCTCACCACCGGCTTGTTTAATACGGCCATTGGAGGTCAGGCTCTGAAGTTGGACACGACCGGCAGCAGTAACACGGCGGTTGGCGTTAACGCTTTGGTCCTCACAACTACAGGCCAGGAAAATACAGCGGTCGGGCAGGGCGCACTGGGAAATAACGCTACTGGAATAAGAAACACGGCGGTTGGCCTTCAGGCGCTCGGTCACAACACGACAAGCGGCAACACCGCCGTTGGCTATCAGGCACTCTTGGCTAACACAACGGGTACCAGCAACAATGCCATTGGTTTTAGGGCGCTATCTCTGAACACAACCTCCAGTTTTCAAAACGCCCATGGTACTAATGCGCTTGTCAGGGCTACTGGTGGCCTGAACAACGCCTTTGGAGACAATGCGCTCGCCAACGTCACGACCGGGACACAAAATACTGCCTTCGGCGATCTCGCCGGCCTCTCCCTCACGACAGGCAATGGCAACGTCTGCATCGGCGCGAGCGTCTTCGGTGTTGCTGGTGAAACCAACATTACTCGCATCAGAAACATCAATCTCACTCCGAACAATACTGGCATGTTCGTGGAAGTGGATAATCAGGGGAAGCTTGGCTTCGTCACCTCTTCGCGGCGCTACAAACACGACATCGAGGCGATGGACAAGGAGAGTGAAGTTCTCTTTTCATTCAAACCAGTTACTTACCACTACAACGGCGACATCAATCCATCCCATGGAAAAGTGTTTGGCCTTATCGCCGAAGACGTAGCGAAAGCATGTCCGGATCTGGCAGTGCGAAATGCACAGGGCGAGATTGAAGCTTTCCGCACAGACTCGGTTAACGCGATGTTGCTTAACGAGTTCCTCAAAGAGCATCGCCGAGTCCAGGATCTGAAAGAAACGGTGGCAAAACAGGAAAAGGAAATCAGGTCCCTTGCCGTGACCTTGAAAGAGGCGACCGCCCAAATCCAAAAAGTCAACGCGCGCCTTGATGCAAACAAACCGGCGCCACGAATGGTTGCCAACCAATAGCAGGTTTCGTTTATAATCTCTTCCAAAGCCGCCACGTCACTCAGCGTGGCGGTTTTGTTTTAGGAGCCGCACACGTTGGCGGATGACGAAATAAAAGCCGGACTTTGTGACAACTATTCTACCGGTCGGCTGGCGACAACGATTCCGGTGAGGAAAAAAATAATCGCGGCGGAAAACAAACAATAGCGGCAGAAGGCGTGCAGGATGAAGGCTTGCACGAAAAGCAGCCAGAGTGTCGTGAGAAACATTGCCCACACCGTTAGCGAAAAAAGCATCCGCGTGCGCACGTAACCGAAAGCAGTGAAGAGCGCGAAACTGAACGCGGCGAAATAGGCGAGAGCGCCGAACGCGGCCACCGGAATACCGCCGACTTTCGCGAAGCGACTGCCCAGCACTTCAAAGCAACCGGTCGATCCCGCACAAACGATCGTTTCGCCCGCGAGGTATTGCACTGTGAGATAAGTTGCTTCAGCCAATCCTGCCAGCGAAAGCAGCGCGGCAATACTATAGAGAATGGTGTGGGTGCGTGAGGCCATCACTTCGTTTCTTTTTTCGGAAGATCTTTGATCGCAGCGTCAATTGCAGCACGAACGCCCAGTTTGTTCAGCGATGAAGGAGGAATCAGCACGCCGTTCAGAAAAACCGTCGGAGTGCTCGTCACTCCGCGTGCGGTGCCATCGCGCTGATCCGCCTCCACTGCTTTCTTCACCGCCGGGCTTTGCACGTCGGCTTTGAAGCGGTCGACATTCAATCCAAGCATCTGTGCGTACGAATTGAAGAGCTCTGGCACATTAGCCGCCGTGCTCCAGTTCGTTTGTTCCTTGTAAAGCAGATCGTGCATTTCCCAAAAGTGGCCCTGCAATCCTGCGGCTTCTGCGGCATACGCCGCCTCGGTCGAGTGTGCGTGAATCGGGAGCGGAAAATTGCGAAACACCAGCCGCAAGCGCGGACGGTAATCGCGCTCGGTTTCATCGAGGTGAGGACTGATTGTGGCGCAAGGCGGACATTGGAAATCGCCAAATTCTTCCAGCGTGATCGGCGCGTCGTGCTCACCGCGAATGTGAACCGCTTTGTTACCGCTATTGGTCGAGGAATTCTGAACCTTGCTCGTGGCGGCAGAAGCAGACATTTTCTGCCGATAAAGCACAGCAGCGCTGCCGACCGCCAACACGGCAACTAATCCGACAATTATAAAAGGGAGATAACGTTTCACCGGCGCAGGAAACAGAGATTTTGGTTCGGGTAGCCGCGACTGCAAGTTCCGACACGAATATTTTTTGCGACTGCCCGATGCAGGCGTGATTGGTATTGAATCTGCAGCCGCGATAAACCTACGATGCGCGCCTTCGTGACCGACAGCAAATCTCTCAGATGCGGGTTCTTGCTGCTCGGGACATTGATGTTCACCAGTTGCGCCGACTTAGATACGCAGATCGAGTCGCAGCGTCGTATGCTATCGGATGCTTGGCACACGGCTCTCGCCGGAGGTCATCCTACAACAGCGTATTGGCAACCCGACCACTTCACCGGCGCGCCGAGAATCGTCATTCATCTCGATGAACAGCTCGCTTATTTTTACCGGGGCAAACATGTTATCGGCACGTCGACCATCTCCACCGGTCGCAAAGGTTACGAAACGCCGCCCGGTCGGTATCGTGTCATCCAGAAAGACGCCGATCACGTTTCAAGCGAATATGGCGATTACATCACGAAAGACGGCCAAATCGTTATGCAAAACATCTCCGCGCGAAAAGATCCGCAGCCGCGCGGAACCATCTTCGATGGCGCGAGGATGCCATACTTCCTTCGCTTCACCGGTGGATATGGCATGCACGCCGGTTTCGTTCCGCGGTATCGCGCGTCGCACGGCTGCATCCGTATGCCTGCGCAGATGGCACGGCATTTCTTTGACGCGGCGGAAGAAGGCACACCAGTGATAGTCAAGGAAGAATAGTCGAATCGCTTGACGCAACTTGCGGTGACGCGCACGATGCGAGCAATGAGTTCGCAACAACGTGGACTTCGAGTCGCGAGCGCGCTCTTCGCCTTATTTGCGATCGCGCACATTTTCCGGCTGGCGACGAAAACGGAAGTGGTCGTTGGAGGAAATCCGGTCGGATTCTGGGTTAGCGTCGTAGCGCTTATTTTCGCCGCTATCCTAAGCTTGTGGTTCTGGCGATTGTCCCGGTAGGGCGCGATCTCGCGCCCTGTCGGAGCGTCCCGCTCCGAGTCCCGATGATCGGCACGACAAATTTCGGCGCGACGGGCCGTCGCGCCCTACCGATTACCCCGGCGGCCAGGCCATGGCCCGTTTGCCGAGCACATGCACATGCAAATGCGGAACGCTCTCGCCCGCGTCAGGTCCATTATTGATCACGATGCGATAACCATTCGTTAGGCCGAGATCGTTTGCCACTTTCTTTGCTGCGAGCAGCAGTTTGCCGAGCAGCGCTTCGTCTTGTTCCGTCGCATCATCCATTCGCGGAATCAGCCGCTTCGGCACGATGAGAGCGTGGACGGGCGCCTGCGGATTGACGTCGTGAAAAGCCAGCACGTCATCGTCTTCGTAAATGATCTTGGCCGGAATTTCGCGCGCGATAATTTTCTCAAAGATCGTCATGCGACTCCGCCTAACGAATCGAGCAGCGCAGCTCCTGCAGCTCCAGCGTACTCGCCAATTTTTCGCGCACAAAACAGACTACTTCTTCGCGAAGACGATCGCAGCCGCGCGACCACGCCTTTGCTCCCTGGAGATGCTTAATGCCCGCCTGTAACCCACACAGTCGCAAATTATCGATCCCGATGCCGACGAGCGCGTTGAGTCGTTTCTCCAGATGATCGAAGAACGCCAGCTCGTAACCCGTACCGGCTTGCTGCGCGATCTCGAACAAAGAAATAGTGATCGGCGGCGGTGTTGGCGAAAAGTAAGGGACAATTTCCTTGTAGCCGATGACCCGTAAAACGTAGCGCACGGTTTGCGACAACTGACTGAACGCTACCGCCGGCTCGTCGTTCCGAAGCCGGAGGTAAAACGCGATGCTTTCGGTAACGTGATCGGTCAGCCACCAGCTCGGATAGCCGGCCTGGTCCGCCGCGCGAGTGATAGCCGCGCGCAACCAGGCGCGATCGAATTCGACGAGCTGCCCCGATTCGCAACGCAGGTAGGGAAATTCTTCCTTAAACGCGACCATGATCTGCCAGTTCTTTTGTCATTTCCGGTGGAAACAATTCTCGTTGTGCGGCGTTCGTTTTGATCCGGCGACCGAGCGCCTGGATTGCTTCCACAAATTCGTCCACTTCCTTGAAGTGCCGATGAATTGAGGCGTAACGCAGATACGCCACCTCATCGATCTCGCGCAATTTCTCCAGCACTTTTGTTCCAATCTGTGCGGAAGTTACTTCGCGGCCGCTCGTCTCCAGTTGATGAATGATCTCGTCGACCGCTTCCTCCAGCGCGACCAGACTGATCGACCGCTTCTCGCACGCCATCGCCATGCTTCGCACCAGCTTTTGCCGGTCAAACGCTTCGTGTGTGCGATCGCGCTTGATCACGCGCAGATCGGAGCGCTCAATTTCCTCGTACGTCGTGTAACGATAATTGCACTTGAGACAAACGCGCCGGCGACGAATCGCATTTCCATCACGAGACTGGCGCGAATCAATGACCTTATCGTCACGAAATCCGCACTTCGGACAACGCATATAGTGCTGCGAACGTTAGTAGCACACTATACTTTGTGGCGTCAACGGGTGTTCGACGACTAAAACAAAAAAACTTCAGCGCGATCGACAAGCTATCGCGGCACTATTTTCAAGGCAGCGACGTACCGGAGCTCGATTTCACCAGAGACACATCGCTTGCGTTAATCGAACCGTTCACATTCACGTCAGTGCGAAAATTGGAGTTGGTTAGGGCTTGTCCGGATTGCGCTTTGACCTGACTGACATCCGAAGCATTCACGCTGCCGTTTCCGGTCGTATCACCTACCAGCACGCTCATCGGAATCGCAACGTCACCGAAGTGAACCCCATCATTCACATTCTTGAGCGTGACTGTGATGGTCTGTGCGTTGGCGACATTGGAAACATCAACTGTAGCAACGCCGCCGCTGACAGTTTGTGTGGCAGTCGCGAAGCCATCGACACTGTTCACCGTCACTCCTGTATCCGTGATTGCGTTGGCGAAGGTGACGATGATCTGATGATTATTTGAGTTGGGACCGGATCCGCGGCGGCATTCGATGCCGGGCAGCGAAACATCAAATGTCCCGGCAACGTCGTGAGTCTTTCGAGACACGGCGCTCAACGCCATCGGTGCGACCGGCGCGACGCGTACATAATAGATATCTTCTTCGCCGTTGAACGTAGCGCAGTAGGCCACGCTGCCGCCGGTGTTGTCCGAAACAATGGTGATGTAATCGCCCATTTTGCTTTGATTGGGATAGCCGATCATTGGATTGAAAGAATTGCTGACCTGCACATTCGGCGCCCAGGTATTTCCTGCATCGAAGCTGTAGGAATAAAAGAGCTGCGAATCAGTGTTGTTGGCGGCGTTTCGCGTATCGAGCCAGACGACATCGATGCGTCCGTTAGGCGCGACGGCGAGCGTGCCTAACCAATGCCACTTGTTGTGATTGATCGGATCGTCGTTGATCCGGCGCGGCACACTGAAAGTCTGCCCGCTATTCGTGCTGCGCACGAACATCACGTCGCTGCCATTGGTGAATCCGGTCGGCAGCACGCTCGCCAGCATGTAAACGTTGTTGTTGGTGCCAGTGCCGGAACGATCGATCGCAACGAACAATTGGCCCACTAGTCCTACTGGATTAATCGGTTCGTTGACATCGATGTCGCCGCCCAGGTTCACCGCGGTGCTTTGGTCGAAAGTCGGGGTCACCGCGCCGTTCTTTGCGTCCGTCGAACGCTCGCACCAAATCTGGCCGGTGTTAAAATTCACGCCGGTGAGAAAGAGATTGCCGTTTGTATCTACATCGAGCGTGCCCCATGCGGGCGTGTTCGGGATATTTATCGGATTCAACCAGGTCACACCGCCATCAGTCGAGCGAGTGAATTGCCGGCCGTTGTAGTTATTCCCGTCCGTGCTCCATAATTGATACTGAAAGCCGTGGCCGGTGCTGTTCGTGTTGTCGATGGTGAACCATTGTTTATCGCCGCCTTTTGCAGGGCCGAGATTCAACCACGACTGGCCGCCATCGAGCGAGCGCCACATATTGTCGAAAAACGTCTGGAGCAGACTGAGATAAAAAAAGTTGCCGACATCGTTTGAGTCCAGCACCGGGTCGCTGCGAAAAACGTTGTTCTCGAGAACGCCGGGAAAGTGCCAGGTCAGGCCGGCATCATTTGTGTAAGCCCAACCGGCCTGCCGAAAATTAGACGACACGCTGTTAAATTGTCTCCAACCGATCGCCATTTTGTTGGGATTGGTGGGATCGACGCAGATGGATGGTTCGTTAGCCGCATCGCCGGTGATGTTCAGACCGTTAGCGTTGACATTCACCTGATAGCTGGTGAACGAACCGAACTGCGAAACCGTTCGCGGCGAAAGTCCGGTTCGCGCAAGCACTGCGGGCGCGTCTTCATACTTCTCGAGTTGTTCGTGGGAACGCAGCTTTTGTCGCGCGTCCCCAGCCGGAACTGCGGGAATCACGAGAAACAAAACCAGACAAAAGAAGACGCTCGCCTTTAACACTCTGAGAACCTCGTCGAAGAGGCAGGGTTAGAGTGCCCGAGCCAAGGCGCCTCTGTCAATGCAAACCGCGATCAGACTTCGGCCGGTTTTTCCGCCGCTGCCTTCTTCTTTCCACGCGGTTTCTTCTCGGCAAACTCGAAACCGACCTTGCCATTCTCCAATTTCAAGTGCGCCGAAAACGCGCGGCCTTTTTTGGAAATAAACTTGGGCAGCAAATCTGTCTTGCCTGTCGCGATCAATTTTTGCACCTGCTCCTTCGGAATGTCGCGTTGCAAAATCACTTTGCTAACGCGGAAGTTGCAGGTCTTCTCGGCTGAGACCGCGTTCTCACAAGCGTAGGAATTCTCGAGCACGTAAACCTGGCCTTTTTGGCAAGCCGGACATAAGCCAAGCGCTTCATGCTTGACGGGATCGATTGTGATCGTCGCGTTCAGACCGTTTTCGCCGAAATCAAACTCCTGTTTGAATTCGTCGCTCAGTTTTACCGACGCATTAAACTTGCGCCCCATCTTGCTGCGGAAACCTTCCAGCGGACCGACTTTTCTTTCTGTCAAAAGTGTCTCGACTTCGTGTTCGTCGAAAAGGCGGCCGGCCATTGTTTTCCAGATGATCAGGCCGCAACTGCGGCACTTAAACGTGCGATAGTCTTCCTCAAACGGGCCCTCGCCGCACTTCGGACACTTCACATTCAGCACCGTGAAGCGGCCGCTGACCGTGTCCCCTTCAAAATTTTTCGCCTTTTCGACGATCTCGCGCGTGAACTCCTTGATCTCGGTCATGAATTCTTTGCGTTTCATCGCGCCCTTGGCCATGCGCTTGAGTTTGGATTCCCACTCGCCGGTCATTTCCGGTGAACACAATTCAGTCACACCGATACCGCGCAGCAGCGTAATCAGCGCTGTGCCCTTCGCCGTCACGATCAATTCCCGCCCCTGACGATTGATGTAACTGTCGTGCAGTAATCCTTCGATGATGGCCGCGCGCGTCGCGGGCGTGCCGAGACCTTTTTCACGCATCGCTTCGCGCAACTCTTCGTCATCAACGAATTTGCCGGCTCCTTCCATGGCGGAGAGCAAGGTCGCTTCGTTAAAACGCGCCGGCGGTTTTGTTTCGTCCTGTTTGACCTCAATATCGATAACCTTTGCCGACTCGTTAGGCGTTATCGGCACGAGCGTCTTATCATCGTCATCGCCCGCGACCGCCGCTTCGCGTCCATACACAGCGAGCCAGCCCGCATCGACAATGATTTTGCCATCCGATTTGAAGGCGTCTTTTTCGACGCGCGTGATCCGCGTCGTGACCTCGAACTGCGCGGCGGGGAAAAACACCGCAATGAAGCGGCGCACGATCATGTCGTAAATTTTTTGCTGCCACTCATCGAGGCCGTGCGGAGCGGCGCCGGTCGGCACAATGGCAAAGTGATCTGAAATTTTCGCGTTATTGAAAATGCGCTTTGACGGTTTGACCCATTGATTGTCGAGAACCTTGCGCGCATGCGCGGCGAGCGTTGGATCCTGAACCTTGCCGAGTGTCGACTTTACCGTCGCGATGTAGTCCTCGGGAAGATAACGCGAATCTGTTCGCGGATAGGTGATGACCTTGTGCTTTTCGTAAAGTTGTTGTGCGATCTGCAAAGTCCGTTTTGCGCTGAAGCCGCGACTATTGGCCTCCCGTTGCAAACTCGTCAGGTCATAAAGCAACGGCGGCGCCTGCGTTGTCGGTTTGCGTTCTTCGGTCGCAATGCCGGTCTTGCCAAGACAACGCGCCTTGATTTCCTCGGCGGTGGCCGCATCCCAAATCCGTTCCGCACGCGCATCCTCTTCGCCGTTCTTCGCAAAATCCTCACGAAACCAGCGGCCGCGATAGTTTCCCGCTTTGACCTCGAAGTCGCCAAATACTTCGAAAAATGTACGCGGCTTGAAATCGTGAATTTTTTCTTCACGCTCGGCCAGAATCGCGAGTGTCGGCGTCTGCACGCGGCCGACCGGCGTGAGCTGGAAGCCGCCCGTCTTATTATTAAAAGCGGTCATGGCGCGCGTGCCGTTGATGCCGACCAGCCAATCGCTTTCGGACCGACAAACTGCCGCTTTCGCCAGCGGAATCATTTCTTCGTTCGTGCGCAAATGTTCGAACGCTGAACGAATCGATTCCGCCGTCATCGATTGCAGCCAGAGCCGGCGAACCGGCTTCTTGCTGCCAGCAAGCTTGACCAGATAGCGGAAAATGAGCTCCCCTTCCCGCCCGGCGTCGCAGGCGTTGATCAACTCAGATACATCCTCGCGCTTGATCAGTTTCTTAAGGTGATTGAAACGCGCCTTCGTTTTTTCGATCGGCCGCAGAGCAAATTCGTCCGGAATGATGGGCAGATTCGCGAAACTCCATTTTCCGCGCTTCACATCCAGTTCCTCCGGCAAACAGAGCTCGACAAGGTGGCCGACGGCCGACGAGATGATGTAGCGATCATTTTCGAAATGATCGTCGGTCTTCTTGAAGCCACCCAGGGCGCGGGCGAGATCGCTCGCCACGCTCGGCTTCTCAGCGATGATCAGCGATTTGGACATGAAGGGATGGCATGTAGACCCCGACTGCGAGGTTTGCAAGCCAGAGGAAGCAGTTTGCAGGCGACCTTGGGTAATTATTTTCTGGAAACGGTCGGGGCTAGATGCCTGAAACTGAACGACATCGACCCATTCAATCTCAGGGTGTAATGACGACGCGGATATCGCTGCCGAATCGCTCGAGGTCATCGAGAACGGCGTTTACAGCCCTCGGATCAAATGCAATCGCGCGAATAATGTTGTGCGACAGATCAAGGTCACCCGTGCGCGCGTAATCGAGTAGAGCTGGAATCTCGCTCGCGAGATGGTCCGATACGCCGATGATTTCCGCTTCCTTATTCAAGATCTCCTCGTACGGCGCAACCTCAAATGTCTTTTGCGTGAGGCCGACTAATCCCGCGCGCCCAAGAATAGCGAGAGACTGCACAGCCTGCCGCATCGTCGCCGGCAGTCCGATGAGCTCCAACGCGACGTCTACACCCCGGCCAGCTGTTAGTTTTCGAATCTGTTCCACTGGATCCGAAGTCGCGGCGTTGATGGCAATCGCGCCAAACCGTTCTGCCATCTTCCAATTTTCGCGGATTGATATCGACGGCAAAGATCATGCGAGGCGCCGAGACTTTTCGCGAGTTGAATCGCGGAAATACCCAGACCGCCAGTGCCAAAAACCGCGACGGTCTCGCCAGCACGCAGACGTGTTTTCTTCAGCGCGTGCAGGGACGTCGCGGATGAACACATCAAAACTGCGCCCTGTTCAAACGGAATTTCGTCCGGCAAACGAAAAAGGTTCCGTGCCGGCACGACAATGAATTCAGCATAACCACCGTCGCGATTTTTACCGATCATCTGACTCGTTAGGCAAAATTGTTCCATGCCGGATTTACACCAGGTGCAATCGCCGCAGGTCACAAGGTAATGCAGGCAAACTCGATCGCCTTTGCGGAAGTTCGCGACTTCGGAACCAACCTTCTCAACGGTTCCGGCTACTTCATGACCAAGCGTAACCGGCAAATCTTTCGCGGCCAAAAATCCGCCGCGGTAATGCGCATCAGAATGACAAATGCCGGCAGCGCGAACGCGAACCAATACGTCGTTCGGGCCGACATCCGGCGTTTCGATCTCGCAAAGCTCAAGCGGGCCGCCGACTTTCGTTAGGCGAATCGCTTTCAAGTCAGCTTCACGAAATATTTTCCGGGCAACTGTTTCACCAGCCGCTTCAACTCCAGGCGAAGCAACGTTGAAGAAACGGTTGCGCTCGGCAACGCAGCGCGTGTTGCGATATCGTCGATCGAAGTTTCGCTGGCATTGATCGCGTCGTAGACGCTCCGCTCGTCGTCAGTCAGCGGAGGAAGCGGCCGCGCAGCTGCTTCCGGCGATGGTTTTGTCTCCGGCAAAAGGATCTGCAAATCGTCGAGAATATCGCTCGCCTCCATCACTAACTTTGCGCCCTGTTGAATCAATCGATTCGATCCTTGCGCGCTCGGCACGTTGATCTGACCGGGAACAGCATAGACAGAACGGCCTTGTTCAAGCGCCTGCGCCGCCGTGATGAGCGCACCGCTGTTCAAGCCCGCTTCGACAACCAGAATTCCGTGGCTCCATCCGCTGATAATGCGATTGCGCATCGGAAATGTTTGCCGGTCGGGTTCGATTTCCATCGAGAACTCAGAAACGACGGCGCCGTTTCCGCTGCGGATTTTGTCGGCCAATCCTGCGTTTTCCGGTGGATAAAGATGCGATAACCCGGCACCGACGACGGCGATGGTGCGGCCTTTGGCCGCGAGCGCGCCCTGATGCGCGGCGGTGTCGATTCCTCGAGCCAGCCCGCTGATAACGGTGAGACCGGCGTAGGCAATTTGGTAGGCAAGTTTCTTCGCCGATTCGGTTCCGTAATGTGTCGTGCGGCGCGCGCCGATGATGCCGATGGCGTGATGATCGCGCTCCAGCAATTCGCCCCAGACATACAAAACAATCGGCGGCGCATGTATCTCGCGCAGCTGGCGCGGATATTCCGGTGACTCTTGCGTAATTACTTTCGCCCCGGCTTCGCGAATGCGTTCCAGCTCGGCGGGAAGATCGACGAGCTGCTCCCAGTTTACGATCTGTTCGACAACTTCTTTCCCAATTCCCTCGACCTTGCGCAAATCGCTGCCGCGAGCGCCGAGCACTTGTTGCGGTGTTTTGAGAACTTCGAGCAGCTTGCGCAGCCGCACCGGACCCATTGTCGGCAGCATGTTCAACGCAATGCACGCTTCCGTGGCGTTCATATTCATGCTCGACCCGAAACGGCCTAACGAATCGTTCCGCTAGAAAGGAATCTCGTCGTCGTCAGGTTCGCCGGGCGAACCACTCTTCGGCGGCGCGCTCGCCCGCGCTGGACGAGGCGCACCTGCATCACCGCCGCCGTCCCCGGGCCGAGAGCCAAGCATCTGCATCGTTTCACCGATTACTTTGAGCTTGCTGCGTTTTTGGCCCGACTGTTTATCGTCCCACGTGTCGAGCTGCAAACGGCCTTCGATAAAAACGGGCCGCCCTTTTTTTAAATACTCGCCCGCCACTTCCGCTGTGCGTCCCCAAAAGGTGACGTCAACAAACGTGACCTCTTCGCGCTTTTCCCCGTTGTCGAGCGTGTACTGTCGATTGACCGCAATTCCAAGATCTGCAACGGCGCTGCCCTTCGGTGTGTAGCGCACCTCCGGATCGCGCGTGAGATTTCCGAGCAGGAGAACTTTATTAAAACTGGCCATGCGCCAGTTATACTGCGCTTAAGTGCCAGCGGCGACCTTTTTTGCGGGTCGCTCTTTTTTCGGGCGGAGACGCTGAAAATTCTGCCGGTAAATTTCCGGATCGAGTTTGAATTTCGAACGCAACTTCGTGATCAACTGCGGATCGGCGTGGAAAACAAAATTAACGTAAAAGCCGCTATCGAGTTCGCCCGCGACGTAGGAAAACTGACGTTTGTCCATCTTTTGCACCTGTTCGATCTCCGCGCCCTCTTTCTGAAATTCAGATTCGAGTCGATCGACGATGTCCTTGACCGTGTCTTCTTTGCCCTGCGTGTTCAGAACAAACAGCGCTTCGTAACGATTCTTCATGATTCTTGAGCTTGATTGAAGGTGTTCATCGCGGAAACCACGCCTTTGTCAATCGCGCAGTTCACGGCCTCGACCGCACGCGCGATTGCGCTTTTCACGAGCGGTTTCTCTTCTTCAAAAAAACGGCCGAGGACGTGATCGACTGCTGCCTCGTTAGGCGCAGCGCCGATGCCGATGCGCAGTCGTGGAATCTCTTCCGTCCCGAACTGAACAATGATCGATTCAAGTCCGTTGTGGCCGCCCGGGCCGCCACGTTCGCGTAAACGCAAACGTCCCAAAGGAAGAGCGAAGTCATCGAGCACGACGAGTATCTCTGGCGGCATGATCTTATAAAAATCCGCCACGGCAGCGAGTGGCTCGCCGCTTCGGTTCATGAAGCTTGTTGGCTTGAGCAGAATGCCTCGATCCGATTTTGCCCAGAGCGCGCCCCATTTTTTTGACGGTTCCGCAGTTATCCCCCACTCGCGGGCGAGCGCGTCGATGACAGCAAAACCAATGTTGTGGCGAGTGGCGGCGTACTCCGCGCCGGGATTGCCAAGTCCGGCAACCAGGCGAATGCGGGCAGGTTCAGCAGACAAAACTCACTTCTTCGGCTCTTTTTCTTTCGGAGCCGATGATGCAGGAGCTGTCGCGGCGCCTTCGCCTTCTTCCTTCTTCTCGCGAATGACTTCAGGTCCGGCGGCAGCACCTTCTGCTGCCACTTCGGCCGCAACGGGCTCTTCTTCAACCGCAGGCGCCAGAACCGAGAAGACGGTGAGATCCGGCTGAATTGTCGCCTTCACGCCTTCGGGTAACGCAACATCACGCACGTGAATCGAATCGCCAATGTTCAGCGCAGAAACATCCACTGAAATTTTGTCGGGCAAATCCTTCGGCAAACATTCCACCGCGAGCGCGCGTATGCTTTGTTCCAACAACCCACCGAAGTTTTTGACGCCGTTCGCGGTGCCGAGCGGTTCGAGCGGAACTTCCGCTTCGATCACTTCATCCATGGAAACCGCATGGAAATCGACATGCAAAATACCGCCGCCAACTGGCGCGTGCTGCACTTCCTGCACGAGCGCAAGACGGTTCTTGCCATCGCCAGCGATCTCGAGCTCGACCAGAATATTTTCGCCGGACGCATGGCTGAGCAGCGCATTGATATCGCGTC
Organism: uncultured Verrucomicrobiae bacterium; assembly: GCA_963737195.1. GTDB lineage: Bacteria > Verrucomicrobiota > Verrucomicrobiia > Chthoniobacterales > UBA10450 > JBBQFI01. The sequence goes on along the minus strand of CAVTRW010000012.1, from coordinate 58,678 downwards.
GCGCAATCTGCAGCGGTTCCGCCTTGTCTTTAGCCCCGTAAATAACCGCGGGCACTGCGCCGCGCGCTTTTAGTTTACGCACCGCCGAACGTCCTACTGCCGTCCGCCGTTCCGCCGCGAGTTTAACTTGTTTAGCCATGTCTGAGATTAAGGTTTGCCGTTGTCGATCTTGAACAGCGATGACACCGATTCGTCGTTGTGAATTCGCTTCATCCCTTCACCGAGAAGCTCCGAAACGCACAGGACCGTGGTTTTAAAATTTTCCACGGGACGCACCGGCGTGCTGTTGGTCGTAACTAGTTCCTCGATTTGGGAGTTTTGCAACCTCGGAATCGCCAGATCCACCAGCACTGCGTGCGAGACGCCGGCATAGATGTCGAGCACGCCTTGTTTTTTCAAAATCGATGCGGCCGAGGTCAGGGTTCCCGCGGTCTCCGTCAAATCATCGACGAGGAGAACATCGCAACCTTCGACTTCGCCGATGACGTAAAGCGCTTCGGTCTCGGTCGCGCTCTTCCGTTGCTTTGCCACGATGGCGAGATTCGCGCTGAGCGCTTCTGCGTAAGCCGATGCCATCTTGAGACCGCCAACATCCGGCGAGACGACAACCGTTTTTCTCGTTAGGCGTTTGCGTAAATATTTGATGAGGACAGGCAGCGAGTAAAGATGGTCCACTGGAATGTCGAAAAACCCCTGCACCTGTTGCGCGTGCAGATCCATTGTCAGAACTCGGCTTACACCCGCTGCATTTAAAAGATTCGCTACCAGCTTGGCGGTGATCGGAACACGCGGCTGATCTTTTCGATCCTGGCGCGCATAACCGAAGAATGGAATGACGGCGGTGATCCGATCGGCGCTAGCGCGTCGCGCGGCATCCACCATGATCAGCAACTCCATCAGGTGTTGGTTCGTTGGCGGCGACGTCGGTTGAATAATGAAGACGTCGCGACCGCGGATGTTTTCCTCGATTCGAACGTAGGTCTCGCCATCGGGAAATGAACTGATTGTTGCCTGGCCCAATGGGATTCCGATCCTGTCGCATATGCGTTGGGCCAGCTCGCGGTTAGCCGAACCGCTAAAAATTTTCATCTCAGGCTGGCGTTGGAACATGGTCGGGCGGCTACCTTGGCGTCCGATATTGCAATTGGCAAACCCGGATTAGAGCCGCTGCCTTGGATTTTTACGCGGCGCTTTCGCCACGTGGTTTGTCCCGGGGAAACTCCGCTGTCAAGCCCGGCTCGGTCACGCCGATTGGCACCGCGATTGCTCCCTATTTGCCGTGGTTTTCCATAAAAACAGTAAGTCTGTAGCCGGCCTTACCCTGGTCGAAGCAGTTGTCGCCATCACGCTTCTCGGGATTGGCCTCACTACCGCCATCACGGCAATGACTCGCTTCAATATATTTGCAAGTAGCAGCCGCAACCTCACCGGAGCCTATACCTCTGTCATGACACAGATTGACGCGATCGAATCTGCTGCCCCGTTCGATCCACTTCACCTCGCGGAAGATGGCAGCGCAGATCCGCAAATTCCGAACGTGCTTGTCCTCGATAGCGATCGCGGCGGCAACCCACTTTCGGAAACGGTGCGCGTTTATCTTTATAAGGATCCGAAGAAGGACCCGTCCGACCCTACGTCCGACATCGTCGTAGTAAACGGCACCCGCACAACCAGCGTTGTCGATGTCAGCACGGTCTTTAATTCAGCAACCGTACCGATGCGACGTGCCACCGTAACCGTCAGCTACAACTATCTCGGCAAAAGCTATTCGTATTCAATGTCAACTGTTCGTACTGGAGGCCAATGAAACGTTCTCTTCAAGATTCGCGCGCATTCACGCTAGTCGAGACATTGTTCACTGCGGTTCTCATAGGTGTGCTCGGCCTTCTCGTCTATTCGCTTCTAAACATAGGAACTATTTTGGGAGCGAAAAACAGCGCAGTAAATGTTGCCCATCAAACGGCACGAATTGCGATGTTGCAAATGACTCAGGACTTCCACTCTGCCGTGTCGCCTTTCCAGCTGGTGGACGCGAATGGAAATGATGTCGCCGGAACCGGGCCGGCCGAAGGAGTCGCGTTTCACTTATGGTCGAAGGATACGAAGGGTAACGACTCGCCGCCTTTCAAGGTCAAGACCGACGCCGCTGCCGGGCAAAACACGATCCACATTGTCGCGACTGCCGCGACAAAGCCCCTAGTAAAGCAATGGCTCATGATTCCTACTCACCAAATTCAACTCGAGATCACTGCGGTAAGCGGAACTTCCGATTGCACGCTAACACTAGCCAGTAACCTGCCGGTCGAGGTTGATGGAACCAGCGGGAACATCGCTTGCTTTGTTACGGATCGTTGCTCCTACATTGTGAACAACGGCGCACTGCAATGGTCGGGACCAAATTATAAGAAAACCTTCACAAGCGCCGTGCTCGGCCAAAACATCACCAACGCCAAGCCATTCAGCACGCCAACCAGCCAGTCTGGCGCCCCGATCACCGAAAGTGTAGCGGCGATCGATCTTTCTACCGCCGATAACACCTACAGCAATCGCGGCTTCAAAGCAGCCAACATTCTTCTCTCCGGCCAAATACCGGCGCGCGCAAATCTCCTTGAATGAACATGAAAACACACTCGAAGGCGTCGGGCTCAGCAATCGTTCTGGTGATTTCCATTATGGCGACACTGATGGTTATTGTCGCCGTCGCAGCAGAATATACGACCATCATTAATCGCAATGTATCCCGAAGTAACACACTGGGTAATGCTATCAGTATTGCAGATGGCTGCATCGATGAAGCTTTCGCTTACTGGCGCCAGGTCTCGAAAACGCCGAGCACACAGTTTCCGACTACCGACGACCTCGATACGATACCTCTTCCCGCAGCTTCTCACTTCCCAAGCATAAAGAATTTCTCGGCCACCCGGAATAACTACGTTGACGGCGATACCACCACCGTTCAGCAATACAAGGTAATTGCCGTTAATCCACAATGGACACCCATGGGAACCGCCTCTGTCCCCACCAAACAAATTGGACAAGGGCCGGATACAGTTATCTACAACTATCTGGCTTCCGCTTATGTCACTTTGCCAACCCTTCGTGGGAATGTCGTCGCAAAAGTCCAGCGAATCTTCCAGAAGAAACAGGAGTCACCCTGGAACTGGGCGATTTTCTTCAATGACCCGCTCGAAATCCATCCCGGTCCAATCTTTCATGTCACCGGATGGGTCCACACCAACTCCAACCTCTATACCGGCCATGATACGCTCTACTTTGACGACAAGGTGAGCTACGGCGGTGATTGGACGATCGGATTCAAGCCAGGAGACGGTCAACATCCCGAGACACCAATATCTCCCCATTATAGCGACACGCCGAGCTACGATGACGACCACGAGCCCTTCGACATCTCGCCTTCGGTTTTCAACACCAGCGACTCAAATCCAAACAATGATAGTTATCGTGAGCTAATCGAGCTCCCTAACTCCTCCTTTACCGATCCGCTGGCGACGCAGCGGTACTACGAACAGGCTAGTGTTACCATCGAGGTGAAGTCGGACAACAGCGTCGTTTTCAGAAATAGTGCAGGCACTATCATCAATAGTTCTAGTTCGGCGGAAAAAACCTGGAACTCTACAACATGTTTAAAGACGCCGTGACCACTAACCAAAGCATCCAGGATAACCGAGAACAAGCGACCGTACGTGTCGCTACGTTAGATGTAAGTAAGTTCATCAAACCTGACCGACACTGGGATACAGCTAAATTTAATGGTGTTGTCTACATGTACGATTCGAGCGCCTCCGCTAACGGTGTCGGCAACAAGCGTGGTATCCGAATCAAGAACGGTTCCTACATCCCTGACGGCGGGTTGACGATCTCAAGTAACAATCCAGTGTACCTCCAGGGCGACTTCAATACCGGTGCCACCGGGACAAGCGTGCCATCGAACGTGAATGGTAGCTACAATGATCCCGCGGTAACTCCGGATCCGCAAGCTGCGAGCTACACGCGCCAACCTTGTTCCATTGTTGCTGACGCAGTAAACGTTTTATCCAACTCCTGGCTTGATGCAAATTCCACAGCCGGTCTGGGATCGCGCGTCGCATCCAACACCACAATCAACGCTGCCCTTATTTCTGGCATCGTTCCAAGCGGGACCAGCAACAATAATTACAGCGGCGGAGCAGAGAATTTCCCGCGCTTCCTCGAAGATTGGTCGAGCGCTACTTTGACCTACTACGGCTCCATGGTTGAGCTGTATAAGAGCCAGCAAAATATCGGCGTATGGGGTAAGTCGAATGTTTATAGCCCGCCAACACGTGAGTGGTTCTTCGACACCAATTTCCGGCGCGATACTCCACCAGGTTCGCCGTTAGTGTTCACCTACAAGAAAGGCAAATGGGCACTCGCGCACTAGTCTTTGTCGTTAGCTTAACGTTGCTAGCGTGCCCGGTCGTAGCTGAGTTGCAGCTCGTCCCGCGATCCGTCGACTATACGCTCGACGGCGTGAAGCTAAGCCAGCTCGCCTTTTCGGATGGAACCGGTAAGGAAGTCACTTATGCTCCACCTACCGGCTGGGAATGTTCTGGAAGCGCCACTAAGCTAACGCTTCATCCGCCAAACAAACCGCAGGCTGAGGGAACAATTTCCCGCCGCCCAATGGCAGAGCCGGCCGCCTTCGATGAGCCGACAATGAAGAAACTGACCGAGGAGGTTGTTTCCTCAGTGCCGCCAGGAAGCGCTAATGTCACCGTCGTTTCCCAGGAAAAAAATCCACTCATGATCGAGCGCAAGGAAACATACCTGGTAGTCATCGCCTACACTTTTTACGGTGGCAACTACAAGCGGTCGGTCATGTTTTTGAACCGCGGCAAGGAACAGCTGCGGTTTGAATTTGTAAGTTTGGAGAGAGATTTTCCAGAACTTCAGCGCGCCTTTCTCGGCAGCCAGTATAGCTGGCAAAATCTGTAAATTGCCGTTCACCTCGGGTGCCAGTTCGACCGGATAACGTTCCGATCAGTCATCGTCGCGCGGTCATTGTCGCCCCTCACTTCCTCTCTGGGACGGCCCCTTTCGAAAAAACTCAGGGCTTGGCATAAAATTATCCATTGACCCTGCGAGCCAATTATGAGAATTATAAAAATTGCTGGAGATTCACTAGACAACCGACCAATAAACGCCGAGAAAACCATGAGTCAGATCCAACAGTCGCTAACCCAAAACGCCATTCGCCGTTCCCTCGCCCTCCTCTGCGCCATCGCAGGGTTTACGGCTGCCAATTACGCTGGCGCAGCCGTCACCACGCTCAGCTGGCAGCCATCGCCTGCCGACCTGAATGATCTCGATCATCACCAAGTCTACACGTGGCGGATCGATAACATCACGGTCAATCCGGCGACGATCACCAGCGCCACGATCAGTTTCAACAACATCGCAAACTGGGACACGAACTCGAACGTTCTGCACATGCACTTGCTCGACACCGCGAGGTTCGCCGGTGTGGCATCGTTCGTTGACGATCCGACCAACAGCTCACCGGTGACCGATTTCACCGACGACTTCATCAGTACGCGTTTCCACAGCGACTCGCATTGGCTGGTCGCGAACGGCACGGCTGACACGTTCCTGCGGGACAAGAGTTTCACCAACAATCCTGTGGATTACACCTACACTTTTAACGCCTCGCAATTGGCTGCGCTGCAACAATACATCGCGCATGGCGGAGATATCGCCCTCGGATTCGATCCCGATTGCCACTATTTCAACGATGGCGTCACCTTTACGTTGAATTTCACGCCGGTGCCCGGAAGTCGCGAACATGATCCCGATCGCGCTTCTCCTCGCGACGTCGGTCGCACTCGAAATCCGTCGCCGTCGCCGATCTATTTCCTGACGAGTTCCTTGGTTGTTTGATTAGGGTAACGGCCGTTCCCGAAAGGGGCGGCCGTTTTTCTTCTGCGCATCGCGGCGAAACTTGCGCTCACCAGCCACATCCGCGATTAATACCGGCGCGCCGGTTTTGACCTGCGCGACCAGATGAACGTTGATCCGCTGAATATCGAACGTCCCCGAACCGATTCGAAAATTTTTGCGCACACGCGCTGGGACATCGTGCCGGCGCTGGCCGGTTTGTTCCACTTCGCGTATTTCTTCGCGCTCTTCTTCCTTTTTCCGCACACGCCGCTTTGGATCATGCTTGTCCTCGGATTCATTTATTCGTTGATGATGAACGCGAACATCAACGGCATCGGGCACAACTTCATTCACAACCCGTTTTTCCGTGCCCCGCTGTTGAATCGCCTTTTCGGAGTCATCGAGTCGGTCGCCTGTTGCCATTCGCAGACCTACTACGACGCCGTCCACATGCAGCATCACAAGGGCAACGCGGACCGACCCGACGAAAATGGCGAGACTGTCGATTGGATCTCCATTTACAAACATGGCCACGATGGCGAAGCCGAGAACCCGTGGAGCTACGTTTTCCTCAGCGTATTTCGCGATAATCCGGCCGCTATTCGCAAGGAACTTCGCAAACGCGGCGGCAGCGATCTGTTTTGGGGAAACATCGAGTTGGCGGCTTTTGCGACTGCGCTTTTAGTGCTGTTCTTGCTGAACTGGCGCTACGTCCTCTTCTTCTTTCTACCGTTCGTTTATCTCGGCCATTGCTTTAGTTATTTGAACGGCTACTTCCGGCACTACGGTGCCAATCCGGACAAGCCGATCGCCTGGGGCGTGAGCAGTTACGGCAAAATCTATAACTGGCTGTTTTTCTACAACGGCTATCACGCCGAGCATCATTTCCGTCCGAAAGTTCACTGGACGAAAATGGAAGCCTTCCATCAACAAATCGCCGCGCTGCAGAAACAGGAAGGCGTCCGCGTTATCGAACACGCACACATGCTCGGCTTTCTCGATCAGAAGTCTGCCAAAACGTGGCGCGGTAGGGGCGATTGACCTCAATCGCCCGCGTGCGGTTCAGTGAACCGCCCTTATTTAAAACTCGCGCGCAGTTTTTCTTTCTTCGTTTCGCAATCTTCCTGCAAGCGGCGGATCTCGATCGTCAGTTGCTTCTGCAGCGATTCGGCCTCATCGAATTTTCCGGCGTTCTGCGCCTTCCGGATTTCGTCCTTCAAGAACAATTCCTTTTCCGCGATGCGCGCCTTGAAAGTCGAATCGATCTCCGCGATCTGCGCTTTCTGTTCACTCGTTAGGGAAATTGTCGGCGCGTTTTTCTGTAACCGTTCCATCGCCAGTTCGTAAGCTGATTTCATTTGAAATTCTTCCTTCTCGTCTTGCGCTAGTCTTACTCTTGCTCCTGCCCCTAATCCAATCAATGTAAGAACCGCCATGGCGATCAAACTCCTCAGCACCGATTTCGACGGCACGCTTGTCGCGCACGACAGCGATCCGGTGCTGCACGCGCCGTGCATGGAATTGATCGCCGAAATGCAAGGCGCCGGCGCGCTCTGGGCCATCAACACCGGCCGTTCCGTCGAACTTCTCGAATCCGGTCTGCTCGATTTCGAATTTCCGATCCGACCCGACTTCATTCTCACGAGCGAACGCGACGTTTTCCGGCCATCGCAGAATGGCGGAGATGGCTGGGAACCGTTCGGCGATTGGAACGAACGCTGCGCGCGCGAGCACAGCGATCTGTTCAATTCCGCGCAATCAGTCCTCGCCGAAGTCGTCGATTTCGTTAGCCAAAAAACGAAAGCGCGTCTGATTTACCACGCGCAGGGCCTCGAAGGGCTCGTCGCCGCAGAACGAAGCGGAACTCGACCGCATCACGCAATTCATCGACAAGGCGCGCGCGAAAGAGCCGAAGTTTAATTATCAGCGCAACACCATTTATCTGCGTTTTTGTCACGCCGATTATCACAAAGGCGCAGCTCTGGCCGAACTGTCACGGTTGCTTGAAATTTCGCGCGAAGAGATTTTCGCCGCGGGCGATCATCACAACGATCTCTCTATGCTCGATGGCCGGGTCGCGAAATATTCCTCCTGTCCTGCGAACGCGATTCCGGAAGTAAAGAAAGCGGTGTGTGCGGCCGGCGGTTATGTCGCCCGCAGCGAATGCGGCGCCGGTGTCCACGAAGCGCTTCTACATTTCCGCAACTGAAAGCGCGATCGGCGCGTCCGCGGAAATTTTTCCCGCAAACTTGTTCGTCATGTAAGTCAGCAGCAACACCCAGAACGTCAGCGCCAGACTGAAGAGCGGGAACTGCAACGCGGCCGGTAACGAATAGATGATCGCCATCAAAGGAATCCAGACGACCCATGTCGCAAGCAGCGTCGGCAGGATCTTATCGCGATAATGTTCCCACGTGAATGCGCGCCGCATTGATTCCCAGGAAAAGCGCGTGTTCTTCCATTCGTAAACCAGCACTTCGCCCGGCGCGGCGATGAATGGATTGTAGCCGAACTGATCGACGCAAATTTTCGCGAGCACGACCGGAAACGTAACCACATCGCCGAACCACGTCGCCATGCTGCGATACATCAGGTCGACGAGAATGCCATCGATCGCCCACGTCGGAATCGTGAAGCACGAGGTTGCGGAAATTTTGCGCGTGCACTTTTCCTTTTTGGAAAAAGAAAATGACAAACAGCTCCGGCAACAACGCGCCGGCCGCGATCGCGGCGAACACGACAAAAGCGAGGGCATGTTCGTGTTTGTATTGCGCCACGCCATTGAGCGCCGACGCCACGGCCGGACTCGAGTAATACGCGACGAGGAGCGCCAGCATCATCGCTTGAAGGATGAATCCTGGAAGCGCATTCGCGCGCGCTGCTTCCCATCCAAGCGTTAGTGCACTGTGAGAGCGATCGCGCGGCATCAGCGTGGACGTTCTTCCCGTCGCCACTACATTGGCAAGTGCAGAAACTCGTTCATCCAGCGATCAAATCGCTGCTGCTTGAAGAACTTGGTGCCCACCTCAGCAACCTGAGCGAGCCGACGTACCGAGCAAAGCAGATTGTCGACTGGATCTATCAGAAGCGGGTCCTGTCATTCGACGCGATGACGGACTTGCCCCAACTCCTGCGACAACAGCTGGCGCAAAATTTTCGCCTAACGAATTTGGAAACGGTGCGAGTGCTCGGTTCAAAGGATACGACCCGCAAGTTTCTGTTTCGGCTGGACGATGGAAACCTGATCGAATCGGTGCTGATTCCGGCGTCGCCCGCGCTTTACGGCGAACGTTCGGACCGGCGGACGATTTGCGTTTCGACGCAGGTAGGTTGCGCCTACGGCTGCAAGTTTTGCGCAAGCGGGCTGGAAGGTTTTTCGCGTAATCTTTTGCCTAACGAAATTGTCGATCAGCTCATGGCGGTAGAGCGCGAGAGCGGAGAGAAAATCGACAACGTTGTTTTCATGGGCATGGGTGAACCGCTGGCGAACCTGAGCAACGTTTTGCGCGCGATCCAGATCATCAATGCGCCATGGGGACTCGGCATCGGGGCGCGTCATATCACCATCTCGACGAGTGGACTGGCGCCGCAAATTCGCAAACTCGCCGATGAGCCGACGCAAATCCGGCTGGCCGTTTCGCTGCATGGCGCGACGGATGACGTGCGCAACCGCATCATGCCGATCAATCGCAAATACAACGTGGCGACGCTGCTCGATGCCTGCGCATATTTCGCGGCGCAGCGGAAACAGCGAATTACGTTCGAATACATTCTCATCGCGAACGTGAACGACAGCGACGACCAGGCGCATCTGCTCGCACAACATGCGCGGCGATTGTCCGCGAAAGTGAATCTAATTCCATATAACACGGTGACGGGGCTCGAGTGGACGCGCCCGTCGCGGAATCGGCAGGAGAAATTTCTGGCGATTTTGCGCGAGCACGGCGTGGCCGCGACGCTCCGCCGCGAGAAAGGCCACGACATCGAAGCGGCCTGCGGACAATTACGATTGCAAACGAAGCGGGAAGAAGTCACAACTTTGTAACGCGCAAAACCTTTTGCGCGACGTAGGAAGCTGGCCTAAAGAGGGAAAGTATGTCCGGTTACGAGGGGGAGCCCGATCACACGTGGGATGAGTATGATTGGGAGCGGTTCCTGCAACAGCAGGATCACAAGACCGAGAAATACATGGAGCTGCTCGAGAAATATCTCGACGATCCGCAGCGCGATCAGATCATTGCGCGCGAGATGGGCTGGACGCAGTCGTTAGGCCAAAGCGACTGGAGCGACGAAGTCGACGCGCTCATGTCGGAAGAATCGGGCGAGAGCGAACAGAGCGATGGCCGTCCCGAAGCGAGCGTGGAATCGAGCATCGACGGGTTCGAAGATCACGGGCTTTATCGGGCCGCGTTCGCCCTCACGGTCTGGATCGACCAGCTTTTCGATGACGACAGTTCGCTGCAAAATCAGCCCGCAGCGGTCAAGCTCGCGACGCACTCAGCCCTGGCCAGCGCCAAACTGGCGGCGGCCCTGAGCGATGAGGATCTGGACGAAATCGGAATGACGATCGCGTATTTAAAACGCGCGCTCAAGGCGATCACGACCTCGATGGACGCCGCGGCGCAGTTGCTCTCCGACAAATCAATCACCCCGTCCCAGCACGCCGTTCTTCTGCAACGGCTCTTCCAGGTACGCGACGGCATTATTTGCCTGATGGGCGAATATCGCTGCGAATGGCGACGCCGCTTCGGCGGTTGTTAGCCAAACGGATTGAATGAAATAGCGGCCAGTCCGTCCAAATTTATGGAAACGGAAGCGACCCCGGCAGAGGCCGAAGTGTCGGAGCTGGATTTGGTCAAAAAATGCCAGGCCGGCGACACCGACGCCTTCGACCAGTTGGTGACTCGCTACCGAATGAGAGTTTTTGGTATGATTTACAACATGGTGCATAGCGAGCAGGACGCTTGGGACCTGGCGCAGGACAGCTTCGTGAAAGCGTGGAAATCGATCCGCAATTTCCGGGGCCGTTCCTCCTTTTACACCTGGATTTATCGCATCGTGACCAATGTGACGATCGATTGGCTGCGCAAGAAACAGGTGAAAGGGACCGGCGCGGAATTTGACGACTCGATTGAATTGAAAAGTATCGAGCCGGCCGCGCGCACGGCCCCGAAGGCGGACGCGTTGCCCTATCAGCGGATGGAGCAGGCGGAGATTCGTGAACGGATCGACGCTGCGATCAAGCAGCTATCGCCGGAACATCGCGCCGTAATTTTAATGAAGGAAACCGAGGGAATGCAGTATCACGAGATTGCCGAGGCGCTCGAATGCTCCATCGGGACAGTGATGTCGCGCTTGTTTTATGCGCGCAAAAAATTGCAGACTTTATTGAGAGATGTTTATGAAAACGTTTGAGGAGAAGTGGACAGCCTGGATCGACGGCGAATTGCGCGGGCAAGAACTCGCGGAGTTTGAGGCGTCGCTGCCGGACCGTGCCGCCGCCGAAGCGGAAAAGCTGGAAGCGCAAAAGCTCGGCGCGCTGCTCCGAGAACGGCTTCCCGCGCGGGCGATGGGCAATGAAGATTTCTTCAATCATCAGCTGCGGGAACGAATCGCGCACGAGGACACACCCGAACCTGCGCGCGGCCGCACGGCGCGATCGCGTTTTACGTGGACAATTGGCCGCCTCGTATGGTCAGGTGCGACGGCGCTGGCTCTTTTCATGGTGTGCACGTTTTTCGTCATGCGCAGCAAGGGGCCATCGGATCAGTCAGAATATCTCTCGCAGATTTTGAATGCGCGCGTGGACCCGGGCATGAGCCCCTATGCCACCGTCTCCATGTTTCAAGCAAAGGAAGATAAGGTCACCGTCCTGTGGGTGGACGGTCTTCAAACGTTGCCTGCCGAATACGCCGCCAAATAAATAACTTAATGTACCAACGTCTCCTCGTGATTCTCAGCGTGATGGTTGCGCTGACTTGCAACGCGGCGACATCCCGAGCGGCCGAGAATGTTTGGACCGGCATTGTTATTGCGAACAATGTCCCGCAGCCCGAACCGACGCCGCCCGAGCTGATGCGAATACAGGACACGCTTAAGGAATTGTTTGGCTACAATCAATTCAGACTCATCGGCCAATCGAACAAGAAACTGGAAAAAGGCGATGAGGATTGGATGGCAACGAGCAAATATTTTGCGCTCAAGGTCGATTCTAAAGGCGCGAGCGATTCCGGTTACCTGCTTGATTTGCAGCTCTATCAGGAGAAAAAATTGTTGCTCGAAACCGAAACGAAATTGAGCAAGCGCAGTCCGCTTGTCATTCGCGGTCCGCAAATCGGCGACGGACAATTGCTCCTGTTGCTGGTGGTGCAGTAAGTAGAAGCGACTTCCAGTCGCTTCCGTCGTCGATCAAGCGGCTGGAAACCGCTTCTACTGTTGCGGCGTCCTACAACAAAATCCGGCGCTTGCGCAAGCAGCGCGTCAAAGCGAGAAAAAGGCCCATGCGCTCGCTTTCCGTTCTGCTCCTCGGCACAATCGCGTGTAGCATTCCCCTTACGTTGAACGCAGAGAAGCCATTCGATTTTGCAAGCACGCCCGGCAAGCTCCCGAAGAATGTTGTTCCTCAAAAATATTCCATTCGCATCAAGCCGGACCTGACGAAGCTGACCTTCTCCGGCTCCGAAGCGGTCAAGATTGAAGTGCGCCAACCGGTGCGCGAATTGGTGCTGAACGCACTCGAGCTTCAAATCACCAGTGCGTCAGTCGATGAGAAGGCAATTGCGCCTGCGGCAGTCAAATTGGACGCGAAGGAGGAAACGCTGAAGATCGCGTCTGTCGGAAGAATTGCCGGCCGGCACGCACACGCTCACGCTCAGTTTCACGGGCAAAATCAATCAACAGGGACAAGGCCTGTTTTACGCGCGCTATCAGGAACAGGGAACGAATGCACAAAAGACAATGCTCGGGACGCAATTCGAGGCGACGGATGCGCGCCGTTTATTTCCTTGTTGGGACGAACCGAGTTTCCGCGCGCGCTTTCAACTGACGGCGGTTGTGCCGGAAAATTTTCTCGCCGTTTCCAACATGCCGGTTGAGAGCGAAAACAAAATCGCCAGCGGCAAGGAAGTCCATTTTGCCATGTCGCCTTCGATGTCGACGTATCTCAATGTGTTCGTCACGGGCGAGCTCGATCTTGTTGAAACGAAAGTCGGTGAGACGCAGATCCGCGTCATCACAACCAAAGGCAAAGCGGAACAGGGCCGTTATGCGTTGCAGGCGAGCGCGCAGATTCTGCAATACTATAATGAATACTTCGGCACGCCGTATCCGCTGCCGAAGCTTGATCAAATCGCGATCCCCGGTGGTTTTGGCGGCGCCATGGAAAACTGGGGCGGCATCACCTACTTCGAATCGGCGTTGCTCTACGATCCGGAGAAATCATCCGAGACGACAAAGCAAATCATCTATGAAGTAATCGCGCACGAAATGGCGCACATGTGGTTCGGCGATCTCGTGACGATGGCGTGGTGGGACAATCTTTGGCTGAACGAGGGATTCGCGTCCTGGATGGGAACGAAGTGCACGGCGCATTTCAATCCGCAGTGGGAAGTGTGGCTGAAAAAGCAAATGCCGCGTGATCCAACGCGACGTGTCGGCATTCCGAAGGAAGCCGCCATGGAAGGCGACGCATTTTCGACTACGCATCCCATTCAACAAAAGATCGCGACCGAAGCGGAAGCGAACAGCGCCTTTGACGACATCACCTACAAGAAAGGTCAGTCGTTCCTTCGCATGCTCGAGAGTTTTCTGGGCGAAGAAGTTTTCCGCGACGGCATTCGCAAATACATCGCGAAACACAAATACTCGAACACGACCACGGCCGATCTCTGGAATTCACTCGGCGAAGCTTCGGGCAAGCCGGTTGGTGATATTTCCGCTGGTTGGACGGAGCAGCCGGGCTTCCCGGTAGATTACCGTCACGCGGAAGGATGGCGCGAAGGTCGGCTTAACGCAGGAGCGTTTCACCATTCACTTCCCGAAGGCACCGTCGCAGCAATGGAAAGTGCCGGTCACTTACTCGTTAGGCGACAATGCTTCGGCTACGTTGCTCATGACGGATAAGACCGCGGAAATCGCAAACGTGCCGGTCGATCGCATGATCAAATTGAATGTCGATGGCGCGGGATACTACCGCGTGCAATACGACGCCGGTTCGTGGAAACAATTGCTCAATCAATTCCCGAAATTCGACGTAGCGGACCGTGTCAATCTTCTCAGTGACGCGTGGGCCTTTGTGCAGGCGAATCGCGCGCCGCTTTCACTTTATTTCGGCGCGATCGAGAAATTGCCACCAGGGGCCGAGCTGGCCGAACGCGAGCAAGTCATCAACGCGTTCGATTACATCGATCGCCTCCTGCTCGGGACGCCGACGCGCGATCTGTTTCGAAAGTATGCGCTCGCGAACTTGCGTCCGCTCTTCACGCCGCTTGGTTGGGAACCGAAGAGCGGTGAGGCGCCACGTCTCGCCACGCTGCGCGCCGACTTAATTGAAACGCTGGGACTATTCGGCGACCAGGAAATTGTCACCGGTTGCCAGCAACGTTTCGAAAAATTTCTGACCAATCCAAACGCGCTTCCGCCTGATCTCCGCTCACCCGTTTGCAACGTCGTGGGACAGAATGCTGATGAAGAGACCTGGACGAAGTTGCATGAGCTTGGGTTGAAAACGACAAGCACCGAGGAGAAACAAAATTACTACGAAGCGCTCGCGCATGCGACCGATCCGAAATTAATCGAACGCACGTTGCAAATCGCGCTGACGGAAGAGCTGCCGTCAAGTCGTGCACTTTACCTTGTCCAAAAAGTTGCGCGAAACAGCGATCATCCCGAGCTGGCGTGGGAATTTGCCAAGGCACACATGAAAGAGCTCATGGCGAAAGCGGACGCGCTTGGGGCAATTCGATACCCGCCAAGTTTGTTTACGTTCTTTTCCGATCCGGCCCGGATCGCCGAGATCCAAGCTTACGGAAAGAAGAATCTGCCGCCGGGAAGCGCCACCGAAAAAGCCGTGGCGCAAGCTGTCGATGAAATCGGTTTCCGCAGTGAACTTAAACAGCGATTGATTCCGCAGCTCACAGCATTGGTGGGCAAGAATCAGTCACCTGCCGTGAAGCCCGCCATCCCCAAGAAATCGCCAAAGGCGAAACGTAAACGCTAAAGCGTGTCGGGCGGCGAATCCTGCTGCGGGATGAGCAGCCGCATCGGCAACATGTGGGACTCGACGAAGCCGTGGCGTTTGAAAAAGTTTTGCGAACGCATCTCCGGCCGGTCGGTCAGCAGCGTGATGCGCAGGAATTTTTTCTGTTTCGCGAAATTGATGGCGTAATCGAGCAGCATTGAGCCGTATCCCTGGTCGCGATAGGAGTCGTGGACAACGAGATCCTCGAGTAAAAGGACAAAGCCGCCTTCCGCCGTGCTGATGGTGAAAAGCAGATTGATCATCGCCACGATCACGCCGTCGCGGCGCAGAACGAAAACGCGGCCGCGGTTAGGCTGCTCGAAGATCAGGCGCAAGCCGCGCAGTTGTTTCTCCTTGTCCGGCCGGAAATCCTCCTCGTGGGAGAAGAGTTCGCCAAGCAAATTGGACAGATCGTCCAAGTCTTCCGCCGTCGCCGGCTCAATTACAACATCGCTCATGTGCGCATTGGTTTATTCCACAAAGGTGCGACGGTGGCAATCCGACAAAACCCGCGGTGCCGGGCGATTGACAAGACGACATGTCCTCCTAGCTTAAGCGCTCTCGAAGTTCCGTTATGAAACGCACCTATCAGCCATCGAAACGCACGCGCAAACGCCAGCACGGATTCCGTGCTCGGATGAAGACAAAGGGCGGCCGCGCGACCCTCGCGCGACGGCGTCAACGTGGCCGCAAGCGTTTGCTTCCGAAAGGTGTGGAAACGCATTACGCTCGACATACCGAAGCGTAGGCGATCACTCGTTAGGCAACGTTACGGTTGAAGTTTCGCTCAATCACGGATCGAAACGTCACGCAAATGCAACGTTCATCCGCTGGCGGCGACGCGATCAAGTGAATCAGCGCCGATTGTGCCGCGGGCGGAACATCTCGACTGCAGCCTAAACCGAAGGTAGTTCATCATGCCGCACGTTACCGTCGGAAAAGAAAACGGAGCTGACATCGACATCTAATTATAAGGACTGGGGCAAAGGTCAGCCGTCGTCTTCAAAAACGACCAACAGAAAGTAAAGTCGGAATCAACTAAGAGGAATTAAAGTTCGCGATGGCGAGGGCGCCATCACCAACACGCGAGGCGCGTGTGCTCCCCAGAGAAATCGGCGCGACGGGCCGCCACGGCCTGCCAATACCCTGCTTTCCTGATTCGATCTGTTTCTCGGCCTGAATTGAATCTGCGGACGTATTCTCTAACGAATCTGCCGAGGAACCGGCCGATCCACCTGACAAGCTGAACTCGGCGGCAGGGATCCCGCCTGGAACCTCGTGCTCTCCGTTACTCTCTCAGCTAGCATCGCACTCGTTAGGCCACCGGACGTCGCATACGCGTCCAATGGTGCTGGATAACGACGATCTGCGTGTAAACGATCCACGCCAGCATCAGCGTCAACAGCGCCGCCGTCAGATTGAATATGAAGAGCAGTCGCGACTTTCGCTTGTCGAGCCGCGCTTGTAGCGCGTCGATGTCCACGCGCACCGACTGAACGTTCGTCTGCACCTCGCCCAATCGCGTGTCGATTCGCTGCGCTATTGCGTTCAGCGCGGCCACTGTCTCGGAGCTAACGGCGTTCTTCTGCTCCCCCAGCGCTCGCAATGTGTTGCGCAGTT
Source organism: uncultured Verrucomicrobiae bacterium (assembly GCA_963737195.1). Classification (GTDB taxonomy): domain Bacteria; phylum Verrucomicrobiota; class Verrucomicrobiia; order Chthoniobacterales; family UBA10450; genus JBBQFI01. The sequence goes on along the minus strand of CAVTRW010000012.1, from coordinate 41,904 downwards.
GCGTCGCATCCGCCGACATTCCTTCCAGTCGGTCAAACGTTTCATCCAGCGCCGCCAGCCGCGGCGCACGCTCGGCCATTCCAGGTAACGAGCTCACGAAAGTCACCGCGTTACTCACGTTCGCCACCGCATCGCGCACCGGACCAAGCGTCTGACGCATCTGCGCGATACGCGGTGCCAGGCTTGTCTCGAGGCGCTCGTTCAACGCATTCAGCACGGGACTGTTCGCCGCCGCCTGTGCGCCGACGGTGCTGATGGTCTCGGCCGCCTGCTTCACTTCCGTCCGGCTCGTTGCGATGATTTCGTTTACGCGCCCCACTCCAGCATCGACCACTCCGACGCCCATCTCGATAACGCCAAACCCTTTCAGTGCGATGTCGCTCGCCTTGCGACTGACGAACCAGGCACCGAAGATGCCGAACACGCTCACGCAAATGAACAGCACCGCAAGTGCAATGGCGATGAAGCGAGCTGTCTTCTCGAGGATTCGCATAGCGAGTGGGGACGGTTTCTCGTCAGGCTAGGCATTATCATGACTCAACGCCAAGCATGAACTTCGTTTGCTTGTCCGTCGCTCGTCTCTGCCGGGAACGCGTTGTGTATTTTTGCGATTCGACTTAGCGTTTGAATCACAACCCACAAATGACCGGCGAAGAACAGGACGAACAATTTTATCGCGATACCGAAAGCATCGCGTTTCCGAAACTGAACGATTACCAGCTTTCGCTGCTTGAACCTTTGGGAGAACGCCGGGTGATGAAAGGTGGCGACGTGCTCTTCAAGGCCGGGCAGCGCGATCTCGGATTAGCAATTGTTTTGCGCGGCGAATTCGAAGCCTTTGAGACCCGCGATGGCACCGAATACAACCTCGCTACCGCGCACGAGCGCGATTTCATCGGCGACGTATCGATGCTGCAGGGCACATCCATTCTCGGTTCGGCCAGAGTGAAATCGGACGAGGCCGAGATACTTCACATTCCAGCCGCGGAATTGCGACGCGCGCTGGCGGAAATTCCCGCCGTGAGCAAGACAATCGTCGATGCCTTGATTATGCGACGGCGCCGGCTTCGCCGGGATCGTGAGTTCGCCGGCATGCGTGTTCTGGCCAGCCGCGATGCGCGCGACGGACATCAGCTTGATGATTTTCTCGACAAGAATCGCATCCCGCATCGGTTAATAGAATTTGAGAGCGAACAGGGCCAGGCGCTCGGCAAACGTTTTCACCTAACGAGTCGTGATTTGCCGGTCTTGATCACACCGGCGGGGGCGCGATTGCGAAAGCCGTCGTTGCGGGAAGTCGCCCGGGAAGCGGGCTTGCTGCGATCGCTCGCGGAAGAAAATGAAACCGAAATTTTGTGTGATCTCACAATTGTTGGCGCCGGACCGGCCGGCCTTGCCGCAGCGGTGTATGCCGCATCCGAAGGATTGAAAACGGTCGTTGTGGAAAGTTATGCGCCGGGCGGACAAGCCGGTTCCTCGTCGCTCATTGAAAACTTTTTTGGATTCCCGACCGGTATTGGTGGTGGCGAATTGACCTGGCTCGCTCAACTTCAGGCCTACCGATTCGGCGCGAAATTTTCCACACCAGCCGCTGCCCTCTCGCTGCAATACAACCCCGATGGCGAATACCGCGTCTCTCTCGAGACGGAAGGTTGCGGCGCGGTGCTTCGCACAAAAGCTCTTCTGATCACGACTGGCGCGGATTATCGGCGGCTCGACGCCGAGGGCCGCGAACAATTCGAAGGCGTCGGCGTGTATTACGCCGCTACCGCGCTGGAAGGTCAGCTTTGTCGCAGCCAAACGGTGGTCGTCGCCGGCAGCGGCAATTCAGCCGGCCAGGCAGCGATGTTCCTTTCCGACGGCGCGGCCAAAGTGCTATTAGTCGTTAGGGGAAATAATATTGCGAGTAAGATGTCGACCTACCTTTCGCGTCGGGTGGAAGCGTGCGCGAACATCGAGATTCTCTACAACACCGAGATCCGCAAGATGTCCGGCGGAAAAAAACTGGAACAAATCGAATTGGAAAACACCAAGAGCGGCGAACGCCGAATCGTTCGCACGCCGGCCGTTTTTTCCATGATCGGCGCCAGGCCTTGCACCGAGTGGTTACCACCGGAAATCGAGCGTGACGACAAGGGATTCATCAAAACCGGGATGAGCGTCAAAGACGCACCAGCTTGGCGGGCGAACAAGCATCAACCCAGTCCACTTGAAACCAGTCTGCCCGGAATCTTTGCCGCGGGCGACGTCCGCTCCGGCTCGGTCAAGCGTTGTGCCGCCGCAGTCGGTGAAGGCGGCATGGCTATAGCCGGTGTGCAAATGCGATTGGCTGTCTCAAGTTAGCGCCTAACGAGCGCGAACTCTTGATATCGATGCGTCCGAGAGAAATGCACACTGTCCGCTTGCCCCACTACCTCTCGTCTTTCGCTACTGTTACCGGAGCGGACATCCCGCCGATGATCTGCCAACCGCCGGGAGTTCGAATCCACGTGTGCGTGATTCTATTCGTCTCGCCTTCGCCGTGGCCGTTCTTGTCCACCCAGCGATCGGTAATCCAATAGTGAGTGACAACAACGTTCGCGGTCGCCTGGCTGCCAGCGGGTTCGAGCTTGTAGGACTTAAGCCGTAGTCCTTTCTTAGTGTAGTCAGCGATCCAATCCGTGATGTGATCTTTTCTTTTCGGCCTCGCGCTCGAGTTAGGCCAGCCGACAAAATTCGGGTGCCACAACTTCCGATAACTCTCCAGATCGCCCGCCTGCACATACTTCCAATAGGCTTGCTCCAGCTTCCACACCGCGCGTTCGTCTGCGGGCTGGTTTTCGGCAAGAGCCGACCCAACACTCAACAGCACGGCAACAAAAAGGCAGATTGATTTCATTTTAACTCCGGGGTTTCACAGCGGCATTTCGAAAAGACGGCAGTCTTCCACCCGGCGGCCGGGTCGCCAAGGCAATTCAAAAACTCAACTTGCAACAATCGAATGCGGGCGTGTCAGAGTATCTTGCGCAAAACCTCGTCGATCGTCGTGTCGAGCACCTTCAGCTTAAAAGGTTTGATGAGCACTGTCGCGTTCACCCGTTTGAAGAAAAACTCGATAGCCGGATTGTTCTTGTGGCCGGTAAAAAAAATGAAGCGCTGAGCAGTAGCCGGTCGTATCCGCGTGACCGCCCAGTAGAACATCTCCCCTCCCATCCGCGGCATCAGCATGTCGCAAATGATGAGGTCGAAGGCGCCGTTCCTGATCTCGCGCAGGCCCTCGACGCCGCTCGGAACCGAGGTTATCTGAAAAGAGCGGGAGACCAGGTGATCGTGGAGAACGTCCCGGAAATCATCGCGATCTTCCAAGAGCAAAACCCTCCGGGTCGGCTTGGCCACGTCGTCCGGGGGAATGTCAATCTCGAGAGTGACGATCTCCTCGGCGTCGGGAGTTCGCGGTCGCAGTCGCATAGCCCAAAGCGATGAGCAGAACAGGTGCCCTCGGGTGTCCCAACGTCACCGGTGTCCTTGGATAGATCCAATGTCTGGAATTGAATCGTTACTATTAAGGGAGTCGTTTATGGCACGTATTGTCGGATTGGAGCGAAAACAGGCACCGTGGCATCTGCGCTGGTTCTATGGCGTCATGCGCAAGATGTTCGGCAAAGATCTAACGCCAGCGACAATTCAGATGCGCGTACCCGGAATTGTCTGGGGCGGCATCCTCATGGAGATGGCTCTGGGCCGGAAGCGGCTCGTTTCGCTGCGCTACATTCAGTTAGGCAAAGTGCGGACTGCCGCGCGGATTGGTTGTCCGTTCTGAATAGACATCAATTCTGCCGTGGGCAGAAAAGCGGGCCTAACCGATGAAAAACTTCACGTCGTTGCGGCTCTCGGCGACGATTTCTCCATTTTCAACGAAACCGAACGTCTCGTCATCGAACTGGCCGACGCCATGGTCACCGCACCATCGAATATACTCCGACGATCTCTACGCGCGTCTGATCAAACAATTCTCCGAAGAACAACTCATGCAGTTGAGCGCGCAGATCGCGTTTGAAAATTATCGCGCGCGCTGGAACCGCGTCTTCGATGTCGGCAGCGATCACATTTACCGGCCCGATATCTAACTTCCGACGTCTGACATCATCGCCGGCGGCGAGTCGATGAAGGATCGCCCGGATCATATTCCCATAACCGCGACGGATCGCCGAAGACCGCGCCGAGCGCACGCTCAGGCCAGATCTCAAAATAGCTGAGCAGCAGCGCCATCAATGGGACAATAATGAAGTAGAGCCCGTGCGCAGCCATCATGAACATCGCGACCGCGCGCAACACCAAAAGATAAACATCCCAACGCACGCGTTGCTTCAACTGATCGTCCGGCATCACATCATAGCCTGACCGAAACGCCTTCCAGAAATGTCCGGCCGCGAGCGAGCCGAACGTGCACCAAAGTGCCGGCGATTGCGCGAGCTGGCGCCGTAGTTCGCTACCGAGAAGCAGATCGTGCAGCGGAATCAGCACAATCCAGTACGGAAGACCAACGATGCCAATCAGGAAAATCCATGTGACCACACCACGCACAATCTTTATCGGCAACAGTGATTGGCTCTCTGATTTCGTTTCCGATTCCCGCAGCGCGCGCGGAAGGAGTGCAGCAATGATCGCCGCCAGTGCAGTCAGCCCGTCGAACCAGTAATTGAAGACGCTCAGCGCCGCCGACCAACCGAATGCATAAATTCCGACGACGGGAATTAGATTGCGCCCGAGCACCGCCCACGCATGACGATTTGATGCGAACTCGCGCAGATGCTGCGACAAAGACGGCGGCGCAATCGGTCGCTGCGCGGCCGACGACGTTTTTCCCACAGGCTTCGTCATCTCGACGATTACAGGCTAATCAACGGCACGGAATCAATCCGGTTTCGCGTTTCCTTGCGCAAAAGATCACGCAAGGAGTAAAGAAGTAAGAATGATTCCGCTAACTGCCTTGTGGCTTCCCATTCTGCTTTCGGCCGTGATTGTGTTTTTCGCCAGCTTCATCATGCACATGGTGCTCACTTATCACAGAAGTGATTACCGCAAACTGCCCGATGAAGAGCGTGTGACCGACGCCCTGCGAACTGCGGGCGTAACACGGGGGCCCGCCTATTTCTTTCCGTATGGTTCGTTCAACGAAATGAAATCGGCGCCGATGATCGAGAAAATGAAACGCGGACCAGTGGGTTTATTGACGGTGCTACCCAGCGGGCCGCCAGCGATGGGAAAGAATCTGGTCCAATGGTTTTTCTATTGTGTCGTGATCAGCATTTTTGCCGCTTACCTTTCTGGCCGTTTGCTCGCGCCTGGAACCGGTTTCCTGCAGGTATTCCGCGTCGTTGGTACGGTCGCGTTCCTGGGATACGGCGCAGCCCACGCCCAGGAATCCATTTGGAACGGCCGCAACTGGGCGGTCACCTTCAAGCATCTTTTCGATAGCCTGATCTACGCGCTGCTGACGGCGGCAACATTCGGCTGGTTGTGGCCAAAATCGCTTTAGTTACTATTAGCGTTTTCGCTTTCCCAACGTTCAAAGGGCCTTGAGCCCGAGCGTCAACCCGCTATCCTCGCCAGCATGCACCGTGACCATCAGCGTTGGTATTCACACCGTCTCAGTCGCGACATGGGCGTCGCCGTTTACGGCAATTACGGAGCGCCCATCCTCGCCTTCCCCACGAGCATGGGCGACGAGAACGAGCAGGAAGGTCAGGGCATGATCCGCACTCTCAGCCCATATATCGACGCGGGGCGCATCCGCGTCTTCTGCATCAACGGCGTGCAGAGCGATTCCTTCGCAAACAAGGGCGCGCACCCCTTCCATCGCAGCTGGATGCAGGCGCAATACGACGCCTATATCGCGAACGAAGTCTTCCCGTTCATCGACTCCCAGTGCCAGACGCCCGGCATCGCGATCGCCACACTCGGCGCATCGCTCGGTGCCTATCACGCCGCCAATACCCTCTTCAAGCATCCCGACCACGTGAAGCGCTGCTACGCACTCTCAGGCATCTACGACATGCGTGATTCCATGGATGGGATGTACGACGACAACTTCTACTTCAATAACCCGGTCGACTATATGGCCAACCAAAATGATCCCTGGTTTCTCGACCAATACCGGAGCTGCGACATCCGGCTCGTGACCGGCTGTGGTCCATGGGAGAACAGCGGGCCCACCTATCGCATGTCCGAGGTGCTTAGAAATCGCGGAATCGCTCATCATCTGGACGACTGGGGCCCGAAAGGCGGTCACGACTGGCCCTACTGGCATCACCAGATGTGGGAATACGTCGGCCAGCATTACTAAAGGTTCTGCCGATCCTCAGAGCCGGAGCGAGCCACGGAACGCTCTGCCACTGTAGTAGGACTCCGCACCGTTGTGCCCGACGAAGACGCGACCGTAGCGCCGATCGCAATACAACGCACCGCCGAGCTTCCTGATCTCAGCAGGCGTCTTTATCCAGCTAGATCTTTTCGTATCGAACTCTCCCAGTTTCTGAAGTTCGAAATATTCTTCTTCTGTCAGAAGCTCGACGCCCATGGCCCTCGCCATGCCAACAGCACTATCCTTTGGCTTATGTTCCTTCCTCGCCTCCAATGCCTCATCGTCGTAACAAAGGCTCATGCGTCCGCTCGGAGTCTGGGTCGAACAATCGAAAAAGATGTACTCACCGGTCTTCTTGTCCTGACCCACAACGTCTGGCTCGCCGCCAGTTGTTTCCATCATGTAGAGTGACCATAGCTTCGCGGCGTTACCCTCCAGTTTCGCCTTCACCTCTGCCCAATCGAGACCTTTATGGCGGTTCATGTTTTTTTCGAAACGCGCTTGCAACGTTTCGACTAGCTCTTCGCTTTCCTTCGGTGACAACTTCTTCTTCGCTTCAACACCTTTCATTGCAGTTCTCCTTAATTGCTGCGCCAGGCCCGATCATCAAACCAAACCGCTCGCCATTTTCTGGCTGCCATAGCTCTCCGAAATCCCCGGCTACTCCTGGTCGCTAATCGTTTGCGCATACTTCTTCCCGTAGGGGTAGAACTGTTCCTTTAGGCCTTGCTGCCATGCAGCTTTTATTTCAGGCGCGGTGATATCCCAATCCGGCCGGCATCTCCTAAGCACCGCCCTGAGGTCCTGACGTAAATCTTCCACCGTCGGGCGGCCGAAGAACCAATAGCCCATGTAGATCTTGTAAATGACCAGGCCGGGCTCGAGTACAATCGTGTGCGGAATCATCGGATTGTGCTGCGGATCGGTATACTCCGCGATATCGAGCTCCTTTTGAATGATGCGGCGCGGATCGGAAAGAAATGGCCAATGCGCGCCGACCCCAGTCCGGAATTCATTCGTGTCAGTGATGTTGTCTGTGCTGATCGTCACCAGGCGGCAATAACCGACTTCCATCTCACGATGCAGCTGAAGTAATCCTTCATGCTGCCTGCGATCTTTCGGGCAATAAGCGCCGCGGCTGAGAATCAGGACCATCGGATCCAGCGCTTGCAACTCCGATAGCTTGCGATGTTTCCCGGTGTGATCGGAAAGCTCGTAATCCGGAAACTTACCTCCTGGAACTATGTCCGCACGCATGATCAGAGAGAAGAGATGCTTCGCTTGCTGCCCTAGTCGTCGGCTCTATTTCTTTGCGTGACATCTAGGTCGCCTTTTCCGCGTTCAGCACACTTAGGAGATCTCGTGCAGCGGACGTGGACGATGCTGGATTTTGTCCAGTAACGACGCGCCCATCGATGATTGATAATGGCGCCCAATCAGCAGCCTTCTCATAGAGGCCACCTACTCGCTTCAGTTCGTCCTCGACCAGGAAAGGAACAACATGAGTAAGCTGGACAGCTTCTTCTTCGCCGTTAGTAAAGCCTGTGACGCGCTTACCTTTCACCAGTGACTCACCTTTGTAGGTGACCTTGTGGAATACCGCCGGTGAATGGCAAACCGCGGCGACCGGCTTGCCAGAGTTATAGAAGGACTCGATCAACGCGATCGAGACAGGATTATCGACAAGGTCCCACATGGGGCCATGTCCACCGACATAGAAGATCGTGTCGTAGTCTTCCGATTTCACGTCGGCCAGTTTGACGGTCTGCGACAGTGCCTGCTGCGCCGCCGGGTCTTTCTTGAACCGCGTCATCGCGTCGGTCTGATTTTCGGGCAAGTCGCTCTTGGGATCGATCGGCGGCTGTCCGCCTTTCGGAGAAGCGAGTGTCAATTCAACGCCAGCGTCTCTAAAGACAAAGTAAGGCGCAGCAAACTCCTCCAGCCAGAAGCCAGTCTTGCGACCCGTGTTGCCCAGTTGATCATGGGAGGTCAGTACCATCAGTATCTTCATTGTTTGCTCCAGTTGTGCGAGCGAACCCAACCTCGCGATTTCCCGGCGGAAAGTGAGTCAGGCGGAGCTCCTTTTGCAGAGACAGCTGACGAACTTAACGCTGAGAGAATTCTCCAGACCTTAGTAGCAAAGTAAAGTTACAACTGTATTACAGGAAACTCCGGACCGATTCGCCTGCTCATCGCTCGCCGATCCGAGCGTTCGGGAATATCTGGGCGAATCACGGCGCGCGCCCGACCCATTGAGCGCGCCAGGCCGGAGCATCAAACGAATCGGCGAAATATTGTGTCTCATGCGACACCTTTCCATCTCGGAACTCCATCACACTCACGGTAAAGAGACGTTTGCCGCCGTAGTTAATCACGTACTCGCTAACCCAGAGCTTACCTTCTCCCACAATCCGCCTGACACTAAACTCCGACGGCTTATCCGGGTGGTGGCTACGCAGCGCCTGCAGATTTCGGCGACCGTAAATGATCTCGCCTGACTGCGGGTATTCGCAAACAACGTCATCATGATAGATCTCGTGTTCGCCAACTTGATCCCCCGCTGCGGAAGCCGCCCAATGTCGATCTATCGCCGCGCGAATATTGTGCTCGTCCATCTCTTCGATAATTAATCCTTCCTCTCCGACATCAGATATTACATCTTCGCATAAATCTCGGCGACCGATCATCGCCTCCAAGTTTTTCGAGGCGAAGCCGTGAGCGCGTGTGAAAGGAGGATGGGAACAAATTTTCTCGCCAAAAGCAAATTCCTGGCATCCCCTGGAGCGTGATTTCGAGAATAATCGGGAAGGGAGCGGCCGCCATCCTTGCGTGGATTTTTTTGGGCGCTGCTAACGCAAACGCGGTGACGGTGACGTTCGAAATCGCCGATCCGGTAGAGTTCAGTCGAATCATCGATACGAGCGCGGTTCTCACCACACACGCCACGATCAACACCTGGCTTGAAGGACCGACCTGGGTGCGTTCCAACGGCGGGAACTACCTTGTGTTCTGCGATCAGAACAACAACCGGCTCAAGAAACTCGTCCCACCCGACACCGTCACCGATTTCCTGCTCCCGCCTGCGAATACGTTATTCAACGGCACCCTGCTCGACGGGCAGGAACGGTTGATCTGCGCGGAAGCCGGCAGCGCCGGCCAGAAGATTTCCATGGTCGTCAACGGCGTGGTCACTCCGCTGGTGACCACGTGCAATGGATTAAAGTTTTACTCGCCTAACGACGTGGCCGTGAAATCCGACGGCACCATCTGGTTCACTGACCCTAACTACAATAGCGGCACTCCGAGAGGGACGCCGGGATATGCGGCTGGCTACTATGTCTATCGCTTCGATCCCGCCAACGGCAATGCCACCTGCACGGCGGTCATGACGGATAACTTTGGACGTCCAAGCGGCACTGGCCGCCCCAACGGCCTCTGTTTCTCGCCGGATGAAACCAAACTTTACGTCGCCGACTCCGACTCGAGTTCCGGCGGGCATCGCATCTACGTCTACTCAGTCACGGCGAACAACACGCTGACGGGCGGGACCGAGTTTGCCAACATCAACAATGGCATTCCCGATGGGATCAAGTGCGACATCGATGGACGAGTCTGGTCGAGCGCGGGCAATGGTGTGCACATCTACGCACCCGATCGCCATTTGATCGGGAGAATAAAATTTCAACTCGTCGTCAACCTTTGCTTTGGCGGCCCGCAAGACAAAACGCTCTACATGGTCGGCCAGCCGCTGGTCACCTCGATGCCGGTGTTGGTGTCCGGACCGCTCGCGTTGAAAAAACTGCGAATCGAAAACCAGGACGGCCAACTGATGCTCTCTTGGCCCGCGCCGTCTACGGGTTGGACGTTGCAGGAAACCGAACACCTCGAGACACCAGATTCATGGACAACCTCCCCGCTTCCGGTCGTCACCATCGACAATCAGAACACGGCGAACGTGGATACGACCGGCAGCACTGCAAAATTCTTTCGCCTGCGACTGGATTGAACCAAACATCATTCCGATAGCGCAAGCTCGCAAACATTCGCGAAACTGACCGTGCGCCATTCAAGATTTTCTGCCACATGAACGACACGAGAAAGGCAGTCGAGGTTCTGCGGTTTTGGCATTCTACTCGAAGCGACCCAAAAATCTGACTTCGCTTCACTGGTGAAACATCGCTCAATTCGACTCTTATTTGTTATTGTCGCTCTCGCGCTTGGCGTTCTCATCGTTGGCGATCTCGTGCGCGAAGCGCGCGGGCGCAGGTTGCTGCGCGAGACCATTCTGGCCGAGCTTCAGCCGGTCGCATTGAAAAACTGCACGTTGAAACGCTTCGGCAGCGCGAATGATGGCGGATATCTGATGTGCGAGAATCTGATCGAGCCGATCGATGCGGCCTATTCCTACGGCGTTGGCAGTAACGATGACTGGGGATGCGAGGTGTCACGCCGGTATCACGTGCCGGTTCATGAATACGATTGTTTTGATCCCGCACGCCCGCTCTGTAACGGCGGCGCCCTGGTGTTTCACAATGAGTGTGTGGGAGATCGGTCCGGTTCCAGAGCTTCCCGATTCTTCGACACATTGGAAAACCAGATCCGAAAAAATGGGCAGACCGCTCAACGCGTCATCATCAAAATGGACATTGAAGGCGCAGAATGGGATGCGCTCCTCGCGACGCCTGACGCACTGCTGGCGTCGATTCCACAAATCTCGATGGAGATGCATGGATACGACGATCCGAAAATTGTCGAGGTGTTACGGAAACTGAGGCGGCACTTTTATCTGGTAAACCTCCACTTCAATAACTGGTCATGCACGACGAAGGCCGCGCCGCTGCCCGCCTGGGCCTACCAGACGCATTGGGTTAACAAGCGCATCGGCGTGCTTGATCCAACCGTACCCGTGCCCGCACTCATGAGCCCACTGAACGCTCCCGATTCGCCAACACGACCGGATTGTCAGTTGGGTCGCTGATTATTGCACTTACCTCTGACTTCTGACCTCTGATTGTTTCGCCACTCGCTTGCCATGCCATAGCTCCAGCGACGGCGGGTCACTTGTCACTCTCGTTGCGCTCGCCAAATGTTGAATTGCCTTGCTCGCGAAGACTTTCGGAGTTTAGACGCGACCTTCCGTCCGGTTCCGCGACTTATCAGATAGTTCGGTGAAACCGATTGACTTACCGGCAGCGTCGACTATCGGGGTCTAACGCCCAGCAAGCGAGCATCCGGTTTCTCAACCGGTTCGGCGGCAATAGCAACGACCGTTGTTCGTCGCGGTCTAAACATTGGGCATGGTCCGCTCACACAAACACACGGGGGTCTTCCCTGTACTTAGATAGAAAATGAAAAAATTAATGAAAACAAAAACAATTGGTTTGGGCGTGCTGCTCTCAGTCGCGGCAGCCACAATGTGTTTCGCGAGCAACCCGACCTTGGGCACGTGGAAACTGAACGAAAGCAAATCCACCTTCGGCGCCGGCGCCGATAAAAACACGCTGGTGGTGTGGGAGAAAGTTGACGGCCAGAACAAATGCACGGTCGACGGAACTGACGCTTACGGTCAGAAAACTCACAGCGAGTGGACCGGAAAGCTGGATGGCAAATTCTATGCGATCACCGGCGATCCGCATGCCGATCAACGCTCATTCAAGAAGAACGGCAAAAACACCATCGATATGGTGACTCAGAAGGATGGCAAGACAATTGGTGACGGCACGATCGTCGTGGCCGCAGATGGAAAGACGCGGACGGTGACAAATACAATGACGAACGCCAAGGGCGTGAAGGTCACGAGCACGTTAGCTTACGACAAGTCGTAGCTAATGATTCGCGGAAGACGCCCGCGCCTCTTTTGCGACGCTAGCTTGAATTAACAGCGGCCGAACGTGAAAACGTTCGGCCGTTTTTCTTCACATCGTCGCTTCCAGCACCGAAAGAATATTTCCGGCCGGATCTTTAAACCAGGCCCCGACTTCGAGGAGGAGAGTGAACGAGTTCGCGCCGGTTGCCACCCACGCTGGATAGTTAAGGTCTATTGTCTCCGACATAGAGCATTGGCCGGAAGTCTAGGATGCTTCCGGTGCCGGAGTTTTGACGAATGAATTTATGACAACTTACGCAGCTCAATGTCATCTGAACATAGGCATGCGATGCGGCATCCAGGTTCTTCTGCTGGCCAGCTTTCGTCAACTCCTGAGCGCTGCGGCGGAATTCGTTGAGGAATAGCTCGTATTCCGGCACTTGGCGCGAATACCAGTTCGTTTTATTGCTGAGTTCCACCAGTTTCTCCGCGTTCTTTGCAATCAGCCCGTAGTCCTCCAGCGTGATCCCAACTAGCACCTGCTGCGAATAAGCCACCTTTTGACGCATAGCTTCTTTAACGCCCGATTCCTTCTCTGCCTGAGCATAAGTAGACTTAGTGCCGGTAAGGAGGAGCGCGACAGTCAATGGCGCCAGAAGAAAGCGAGAAGTCATCATTAACATCTACTCGATTGGTAAAAGACTGACAAGATTGTCCGTATGAATGATGGCGGCCTCAGGTACGCGTATAGCGCCGTGGAGCGGCTGGCTGCAGCGCTCGGTTAGGCCGAACAAATCGAGCATCTTTTCGTCGGAAGAAGATGCTATTTATCCTCCCAATGCCACCGGATTCAATCTCCAGATCGCGAAGCATAAGGCGGTGGCAAATGTCACCCATGCCAGATAAGGCAGCAGCAGAGCACCAGCCAAAGCTGCGCGCGCGCCAGAACGCGGCAACGGTGGATAGTAGTAAGACCCAGAGAATAAGAACCTCATAAAAGGCCCACGCTCCGTTATGCCAGGAAAAGAACAACCAGCTCCAAAGAGCGTTAGCCGTCAGTTGAGCGATAAATAGCCAAAGCGCTATACCGGATTCACGAAATCCGCGCTGTCTCCATACAAGCCAGGCAGCAATTCCCATGAGTAAATATAGGACGGTCCACACTGGACCAAAAACCCATGCAGGCGGAGCCCACTCTGGACGTAAGAGCTGTTGATAAAAAATACTGGCGCTCACGGAAGCCACGGCACCGACAGCAGCCGCCGCAAACGAGAGAAGAAGCCAGCCAGCAAGGCCAATGACCTGCCTGATTGTCGAGAGACGTGTCATCGACAGTTACCCTTCTTATGCAGAGCCGCTCGCGCGATTCCCTGCAGCATACCGGCGAACACCAACCGGTGCACTGGGAAGAGCACGTACCAGTAGCTAAGACCAGCCCATCCCACTGGGTCGAAGATTGCCGTCTGCCTGATCGTGGTCAGCAAGCCATCGCTCGTGACCTCGAACTCAAGCCAGGCTCGTCCGGGCAGCTTCATTTCCGCGACGAACCGCAGGCGGCGGTTGGGCTCGATCATCTCGACGCGCCAGAAGTCAACAGTGTCGCCCACGTGGAGCACCGTCGGATGCGGCCGACCTCGCCGCATGCCTGCCCCACCAGCTAACAGGTCAAGGAACCCTCGCAATCGCCACAGCCAATTCCATCGGTACCACCCGGTAGCTCCACCGATGGCCTGAATCGGCGCGAAGGCATCCGCGGCCGGCACCGCGACGCTCACGGTCCGCGAATCCACGAGACGCGCGCCGAAGCGTACTCCACCCCACGACTGGGGCTCACCAGACGAGGAGAGAGCATCGGACCAACGCGTCTCCGCGAACTCCCGCTCTTCGCGAGCAAGGGCTCGGCGGATTGCCTCCTCAATTCCCACCGGACGAACGGCGAACGTCCTGAGCGCGGCGGCGTCGCGGACTACCGTGGGGTGGATGATGCTTTCGATGAGCTTGCGTCCGACGCGGGCGTACAATGGCGTGACCAGCCCGAGCCACAGGCTGGATAGATAGGGTGTGAGTACGGGCACTGGGAGCATGTAGCGTCGCAGCCCGCGTTGCCGAGCGTACTCGCGCATGATGTCCGCGTAGGATACCTGGTCCGCCCCACCGATTTCGTAGACAGCGTACTGGGAGATAGGCAGGCGAAGCGCGGCCAACAAATATTCCAGCAGGTCGTCGATGGCGATGGGCTGCGCCATTACCCTGACCCACTTGGGCGTGATCATGATCGGGAGCCGCTCCACCAGCGACCGGATCATCTCGAATGACAGGCTTCCCGAGCCGATCACGACGGACGCGCGAAACTCGAGTAACGGCACGCCGGATTCGCGCAGGATTCGTCCCACCTCGTGCCGGCTGCGGAGATGCGGCGAGAGTCCCTCTTCGTCGCTACCCAGCCCTCCCAGGTAGATGATGCGCCTCACCCCTGCAGCCTTCGCTGCCTGGCCGAAGTTGCTAGCGGCATTCCGATCAGTTTCCTCGAAAGAGCCGTCCGAGCCCATCGAGTGTACTAAATAGTAAGCGGCATCAACCCCGCGCAACACAGTGTCGAGGCTGGAGCGATCAAGGAGATCACCCGCGACCACTTCCGTTGAGGCGTCGGCCTTCTGCCTAAGAACTTCGGGCCGCCTGGCTAGGCCGCGAACGCGGTACCCCTGCTTCTCTAACAGCCGCAATAGGCGTCCACCGATGTACCCAGTGGCGCCAGTGAGAAGGATCACTGAGGGTTCCGGGCTAATCGCTTCGTTCGTGGTCAACTTTCTCGCTCCTCGCCAACTCGCTTTACTTGTCTTCTCAGTCCTGTCCAAACTACCTTCGATCCAGTCATGTCGCGGGACGGATCGCTATTCAATTCGAGCCCTCAAAATCGGCCACATCGAGATCACTTGGAAATTTGGGAAGCAAAATACTTTGTCCGGCGGCCGGCTCAATTTGCATAAATGCTGGCCTCCGTACACGCGCTCTGATATTAGCGCCCAATATGAACAGAAACATCTTCTATATAATCGGAGTAATTGTCGTTATCGTGATCGTCCTCAAACTGCTTCACGTGTTCTAGGACTCGACTTCGCTAGTGGATTCCCACTAACGAAGAACCCTTCGTTGCTGACGCACGTCGCGAGGAAAGCGCGAGCTCTGCTACAAGCGGAAGTGATCGGAAGTGATATCTGCAGTGGAATCGCGCAGGCTGGTAGTCGTAAAAACGCGCCGTCGCTTCGAACAAAACTCGCACGGGCCCTAGCCTGGGATAAATGAGAAGATCGTGAACCGTGCTTGAGCCCAATCGCTGACCCGGTATTCTCGTTGGCCATGCAGCGCGAACATCACTGTTGGTATACACACCGTCTCAGCCGCGACATGGGCGTCAATGTTTACGGACATTACGGCATGCCCCTTCTCGCCTTCCCCACCAGCATGGGCCTCGCGAGCCGCGGCATCGCTCATCATCTGGACGACTGGGGCCCGGAAGGCGGGCACGAATGGCCCTACTGGCATCACCAGATGTGGGAGTACGTGGGCCAGCATTTCTGAAAAAAGCGTAGGGTCGCCGACGTAGGTTGCGACCAGCTTGTGACCAAACACCACTCCGCCACCTAAACGCCAATCACATTGTCGCTTCGAGCACCGAGAGAATATTTTCGGCCGGCTATTTTTGCTTCAGAATGTCGAGTAGCTCGGAGATCTCGTATGGCAGCCTTGTTTCGTACATTTTCTTTTCCTGGTCGGCGTGCGCATTCGGCTCTCCGCTTCGGTCTTCCATCTGGAGCAACTTGTCATTGTCGAAGTAAAACTCCTTGCCGGGCTCGCCCATGTCTCGGCCTTCATGCTTCGGGCCTTTATCCTGGATGAACGCAAACACCAGCTTGTCATTCATCAGATAAAATTCCTCCGTCCGACCGCTGATGCCTTGATGCGGATAAAGCTGGATCCTCACCAGCTTATCTCCTTCGTAATAGGCATCCATCTTGGCCCATTTTTGCTTGATGCTTTCTTTCACGTTCCCGTTCTCAAACGAGACCTCTTTCCGCGTAAACTTGTTTTCCCTGATCTTGGCTTCGCCCGCTTCGCGATATTTTTTAATTTTGGCAATGATCTGATCTGTCGATCCGCCTTTTTCCTTGGTCGGAGCGGCAACCGCGATCGTTGTAGCGGAGAAAACGGCCGCTATAAGAAGAGCAGTATATTTCATAGTAAACCTCCTGTTGAAGTTGCGGCGCGCGGAAGCGCTACGCCGGCCACGCCACTTTACACTGTGACCTAAACCGTTCTCATGTCCACCTGGGAATTCAGCACCGTGAACGCTGGTTTCTCCAGCAGTATGCACGCTGCGACATCCACCTCGCGACCGGCTGCGGTCCATGGGAAGTGCCGGGACCGACCTACAAGATGTCCGAAGTGCTAAGGAACCGCGGTATCCCTCATCATCTGAACGACTGGGGCCCGAAGGGCGGGCACGAATGGCCCTACTGGCATCACCAGATGTGGGAGTACGTCGGCGCGCACTTCTGAGATCGTTCGACAGTCACCGCCGATTCAGGGCGCCGACGTAGAACGACCCCTTCGTCGCCGCCGACGCACGCACTTTCGCTCTCACGTGTCCGTTGATATCTTCGCGTCATGGATACAAATCTGAATCATGCTCCGAATCTGACGCAACGTCCGCCGCGCAGCCCGCGGGTCAGGCTGGGCGGTTATGTTGTGCTTCCCCGCATTCTGGATAAGGGACGTGCCGAAATTGCCGGGACTGCCGGAGAGTACAAATATAATAATCCAGGAGACTATCATTGGTTTCGCTTCACCGGCCTCACCCCGGAAGCGTTGAAAGCCGAGCTCGCGGCCGGGAAAGGTGACGGCGAAATGCTGGCCTGGATTCAGGAAAACGCGCCTAACAAACACACGCCCTGGGAAATTCAGCAATGGAGCGCCTACTTCTCCGAGCGCGGCCCGGATAGCGACGTGGAAACACTCGAGATGTTCGCCGATCGCATGAAGAAATTTAATCCGGCGCGCGAAGACGTGAAGACCTGGTTCGACCTGCTCGATTTGGACGACCACGTAACCTTCGGAGGGAAAGCCTAACTAGCTATCGAAATTCGCGCTAACTTCGCTGCGCTTTTCTAATAAAAAACTCCACCCACTTCAATACACCGATGAAAAACCTAATCGTTCTGCTGTTCTTTTCGATCGCCAGCGGCCTGCGTGCTGATACCAACGCTCCTGACCGCTGATGAATCCATTCCGATTCCAAAAGTGACTTTCGATGCAAAAGGCGACCTCGCCCTAACCGCATCACCAACTTCGTCTCCGAGCGATTTCGATTTTCTCGTCGGCAAATGGAAAATGCATAACCGTCATCTCGATAAACGCCTCGCGAACTGCAAGACCTGGACCGAGTTCAATTCGTCGGATGAGAACGTGAAAATTCTCAGCGGCGCGGCCGACATGGATACCTATTCGACAACTGAATTCCCCGGACAGAATGGCAAATTATTTGAAGGTCTTACTCTGCGACTCTTCGATCCGAAGACGCGGCTGTGGAGTTTGTATTGGATCGCCAGTAATACGGGCACGATCGATCCACCCGTTGTCGGATCTTTTGAAAACGGCGTTGGCCATTTCTTCGGCAAAGACACGCTCAACGGAAAACCGATTATCGTGATGTTTCGCTGGGACGCGCGGAACAAGGATCAGCCAGTCTGGGGGCAGGCGTTCTCCGCTGATAAAGGCAAGACTTGGGAATGGAACTTCTTCAACGTTTCGGTGCGACCGTAATTGTTGATCTCCAACCGCTGGCTTAAGGCAAAGCGTAGGCTTCTACTAATGCGACGCCCGTTGTTCCGTTCGCTCCGCGAACAATTGCCGTATAGCCGCCTGCAGATAAGGTGATCAGGATGGCCGATTCGCGATCGTCGCTTGGAGCAAGCCCGGTGGCTTGGATTTGGGTCTGGTTAGGAGCGTCCTGCCAGTTATCGTTGGTTCTTAGCGCCATTCCGTTGCGGTCATACAAACCGAGGGTCGGATCCTGTAGCTCGCCGATAACGTTGTGACTGTGCAGTTCCGGCCCAATGGCACGGAGTAAAACTTGTTTCGATGTTTGGCCGCCGATGACAAGACCCGCGATGAGCACGTCGTCTCCGGTTAGCGTAAGAGCACGCGCAGAAAGGTTGATCAGGTCCGAGGCATTGTTTGGTGGAAGGAGATAGACTTCTCCCAAGGAAATACCAGTCGTGTTGTTCTTGCCACGAATGACCGTGGTATAAGAGCCCTGGGGTAAGGTCGCGATGATCGCCGGTTCGCGGCTGTCGTTAGGCGCAAGGCCGCTAGCCTGGATCTGAGCCTTTTGCGGACTCGCCGTCCAATCGTCGTTCGAGAAAATCAATGAACCGTTGCTACCATGCAGTTCCAGAATAGGATCCATGAGTCGTCCCGGTATGGGCTGATGATTAAATGCCAGGGATGGACCTACTGCGCGCGCCAATATTTTCTTGGGCACGGCTCCTCGAATGATAAAGCCGTTAATACTGACCTGGTCGCCAGTGGCTACTCTGGCTCGCGATGAAATATTGATTAGCTGACCAGGGGTCGGTGTCGGTGTTGGCGTTGGAGTCGGCGAAGGGGGTAGAAGAGTAAATTGCACATACGTAGGAGCTCCCACCGGTAGATAAGAGAGCGTATAATTCGGCGTTGCTCCCGCAAAGGTGACGGAGTCAAAGGTGCCTGCAATGCCAGCCGAAGTGAGAATTGTGTAAGATCCGGGCTGAGCGTTTGCATCCAGGTCGATCTGCAAGGTGCCTGCTAACGCGGCGTGTCCATTGACGGAGACTAACGATGTGCCGCTGGAATTGATCCCGATACGGACAAGGCTTCCGAGGGTGTTGTTACCCGGATTTGCTGGATTTAGTTCCAAACTGCCAAGAGTGAGCGTCGCTCCGGTGTCTGGAAAGATCGTTCCGGAATTGACAAAGACATCTCCGCTCAAGGTTCCAATCCCGCTCAAGGTTCCTCTTTGCGCGCTAAAGCTAAGGTTTCTACAGACGAAGATCGGTGCTGCATCGATCTCTCCGTTCACTTTGAAGTTCGCGTTGTTGACCTTAACGACCCCTTGATAAGCCGTTGATCCGTTGTAAACGACAGTTCCATTTCCTGTAACAAGGACGCTTGTTGCTCCTGCGCCGAAAACGGTATCATCAGCAAACTGGACTCCCTCGCCGAGTGTCAGAAGATCATTAGTATCTTGCGCGAGGAATGTGACAGAAGAACCTGTGCGCAGGAAAATACTATCTCCGAATGGTGATCCATCGGTGCCGTCTGAACCTCCAGGGCCGCCCGTTCCATGAGTTCCTGGTTGTGTCGTATTGTTTAATGTATTGAAGGTGGTCGGGACCCCGGAGATCGCTTTTACAATTAAACTCAAATTGCTATCCATAAAGATAGCGCCTCCGAGGCCGCTGCCTCCACCTCCGCCTCCGCCGCCAAAGCCTGCTCCGTAGGTATTGGCGCCAGCTCCCCCAGATCCTCCGCCGAGATTTCCAACATCAGTTCCACCCGAGGCATTGGGACCACTAGAAGGTCCGCCACCTGCACCTCCGCCGCCGCCAAGAGAATTGCCACCTTCGGCCGGCGTCGTACCAGATTGGTTAACTCCTCCGCCTCCGCCGCCACCGCCAACTCCTCCCGATCCACCTTGTACAGTATAAGCGACTCATAAGCGCCGGTGCCAGCCCCGCCGCCACCACCGCCGCCATAGCCACCACTCGCGGCCTGTCCGTCAACTCCATTGCCAATGCTCGTTGTGACGATTCCGCCACCGCCGCCACCGCCACCATCTCCTCCGTTACCTCCGGAAGGTACAGCGGAACCTCCCAAAGGTGCGGCGTTAGGTACCGGTGGTATTGGGCCTTGACCCTGCAGTCCATTCGTCCCGGCGCTTCCACCACCGCCTCCGCCAGAAAGTGTGAGTCCTACAGGGCCTCCTCCGCCGCCGCCTCCAGCATTGTTTCCTCCACTATTCCCTCCTCCACCAGAGCCAGCTGTGATCGTTAGGCCATAACCATTTCCATCCTGTCCGACATCCTGATCCGAGCCGCCGTTCCCAAGATTCGTTAGGCTTCCTATGGTGCCCCGCGATCCCAGGCCGCCACCTCCTCCGCCACCACCACCGAGTAAGTCGTCAGTCGAAAGAGTAACGTCACCGCCATTTCCACCGAAGCCGCCTCCGCCGCCGCCTCCCGTCGATCCAGTGGTTGTAATGGAACCTCCATTCCCGCTAAAGCCGCCACCACCACCACCGCCCTCATTGCCCGTAGAAGAGAGGCCAAAGTAACTTCCTCCATTTCCACCAACAGCCGCGCAGTTGTTGATCAAGACGTTGATCAAAGTGATCGAAGGATTCGAACCGTTTAAAAAAGATTGAGGTGCGTAAATGGCTCCTCCGGCACCCATGCCCCCGCCGCCGCCCGAAATTCCGTCTCCGCCATTGCCTCCCTTTGCGGT
This sequence comes from uncultured Verrucomicrobiae bacterium, assembly GCA_963737195.1. Lineage (GTDB taxonomy): Bacteria > Verrucomicrobiota > Verrucomicrobiia > Chthoniobacterales > UBA10450 > JBBQFI01. The sequence continues at coordinate 21,214 of CAVTRW010000012.1, read as the reverse complement.
CAGGTTTTGGAAGATCATGTTTTGGATCGTCACATTCCCCATTGCGATAAAAAATCCGGGGTAAGCGCCACTGTTCCCGTCAATGGTGACCGTCGGAATAGAGCCTGGGTTGCCGATCGTGATATTCACCGGGTTTGGGGAATTGTTAATAATCGGCAGAATTCCGTTGAGCTGAATCGTCATCGGAAAGGCAAAAACAATCTCGTAATCATCCGGTATCGTGTTCAAACCTTGATTCATTGTATTCAAGACATACCTCAGATCGCCCACCTCTCCGATACCGCCCGGATCATTGTCTGAGCTGAGTGTGACCATGAGCGTGGTCAGGGCGGGCTGGGAAACCGTTGATGATTGCGCGCTGGAAGTCTTTAACGGTCGCGGTTTGGAATCCGGTACTGATTGCAGGTTGGAAACCGCTGCTGCTCCCAAAATTTTAACCACCAGCAAAAATCCTAGGAGACGCCAAACCAGTTCGCATATGCCGTCTCCTAGCAAGTCACGCGCCGAGGTGGCGTGCGCTTGCTTGGCTGAATAAACGTCGTTGCCTTGCCCTCGCTCTTCTGCCAAAACTCTGCCAGGAAATCTTTCCCATGTCTGCATCAGGCAAAGTGCCCATTGGAGCTGCGATCGACGGGAGACTCGCAGCATACGCAACGCTTGCCGGCATCGCTCTCGCGGCGCCAGCTGCGGCAGAAGCCGCAATCATCTATAGCGGCATCGTTAACATCAATATCCCCAGCACCACCTCTGGCATTTACATCAATCTGGTTACCGGTGTCGCCTCGACCACTCCCGCCGGCGCTCCGGGCTGGGACATCAATCCGTGGAGCAGCACCGCGCTCAACATTTGGGCCAACAACTCCGCCAGCCAACAGGACGGTATTATCACCAACTTCACTTTCGGCAGTTCTCCCACTTTGATCGATAACCTTCCACCCAACTCGCTCGTCGACGGCTCATGGACCTACAGCCGAACCGCGACGGTCGAAACCACCGGCCCGACCGCGTTCCTTCTCAACAGTAGCCAAAACTCAATCGGCTTCCGTTTTTTCAATGAGGCGACCGGCCAGTACAACTTCGGTTGGGCCCGCATCTCGCTCTCGTCAACCATGGCGGGACAACCACGTACGCTGGTGGAGTACGCCTATGAAGATTCCGGCCAGCCATTTATCGCTGGTTTTGTCCCGGAACCAACCACCGTCACATATCTTGGCATGATGGCAGTCGGCGCGCTGGGCGTGCGTGCGTGGCGCAAGCGTAGGTGTGCCTGACGACCCGGTTCACTCGCTCCTACCCTCGTCACTAATGCCAGTCCGGCTCGGACCCTTCTATGTCGCGCGTCCCACGCGCTCCATTCTTTCTTCTTAACTGTGCTTTTTCCCTTCCTAATTCCTAATTTTTAATTCTTACTTTTTTCCCCATGCCAGCTTCCACCGTGGCCCAATACCTCGCCGCAGCTTGCGGCTTGAAGTAAGAAGGACGAATGCAGAAGGAAGAAAAAGATCTTCGCGATCGCACGAAGGCCTTCGCGCTTCGGAGTTGTGCGCATGTTTTCCGCGCTCCCGAAGACAACGGAGGCGCAGGTGCTTGGGAAGCAATTGCTCCGGTCAGGAACTTCAATCGGCGCTAATTATCGAGAAGCGTTTCGCGCGCGAAGCAAAGCCGAGTTCATCGCGAAATGCGGCGATTCGCTGCGCGAGATCGAGGAAAGCGCCTACTGGCTGGAACTGCTCGTGGAATCGGGGGTTGTCAGCGTGGAAAAGCTCGCGCCTTTGCGACAAGAGTGCGAAGAGCTGACCGCAATTTTCGTCACCATCCTAAAGCGAGCGAAAATCTTCTTAATTGGTCACTTGCGCTCCCGCGCGCGTGCCAGCTACCCTGGCTGCGAAATGCCAGTCCGGTCGAAGACTCACCGTGGAGAGCTCGGACCGCCTAACCGAGCGGCTTCCGCACGCTCGTTTTCTTCCTTCTTAATCTCTTCTTATCCTTCTTATCCTTCATCAAGGCTTACAGGGGATGTTCGTATCCTGCGCAGCCACGATCTGCCATTTCCCGGCGCGTTTCAGCCACGTGTCGGTCCAGATCAGACAATGCTTTGTCTCCTTGCCATCCTTAGCCTTGACCGCGCTTTCCGCTCCATACGCGATCGCGATGGAGTCGCCGAAAAATCTCACCTTTACCTCGCCCAGTTGGCAGTCGCGCTCGAGCGCCTTGGTATCTGAGGTAATCGCGTCCTTCTTGCCGTAGCGCCGTCCGCTTGGCGATGTCCCCTGGAAGTCGTCCGCAATCACGTCCTTAAGATCCGGTTGCGGACTACAGGCCGAGTTGGCCCACTTCGCCTCAGCCGCAATGATGAACTTCACCGTCTCCTCCCCCGGCGATCCCCATCGAGATTCCTGCCCAACGCTGGGTGAGGCAAACCCACCGAGAAACAACAGTGCGAGAAGAGATGCTGGAATGATTGAGGCGAATTTCATTGGCTGAGGCTCCGTGTCCGTTTGTATTTCACCGGCCTCGCCGGGCAAGCCTTTTCTTCGCTTCGAACCAGGACGCCTTCGATGCAGGTAAAGACCGACATCGACGGTTATCGATCGGGTTAAATAGTCAGGTTGCGGGAACGTGATCCTAAGCGACTTAATTTCAGCGTTTCAGCTTTCAGATTTTGCCTTTGGCCTTCTTACTTGGTCACTTGCGCTCCCGCGCGCGTGCCAGCTACCCTCGCTGCAAATGCCAGTCCGGCTCGGACCGCCTAACCGACCGGCTCCCGCACGCTCGTTTTCTTCCTTCTTAATTCTTACTTCTTAATTCTTACTTCTTCCTTCATCCTTCTTACTTTCCCAGTGAACCTTCTCTCACGATTCCTGCGCTACGTTCAAATCGACACGCAGTCGGACGAGTCGAGCAATACATTTCCGAGCACGCCAGGTCAGTTGGTGCTGCTGGAGATGCTGAAACAGGAGCTAACTGAATTGGGCGCGGCCGACGTGCAGATGACGAAGCACGGTTACGTCATGGCCAGCATACCCGCCAACACGCGCAAAGCCCGCGTGCCGACGGTGGCCTTCTTCGCTCACGTCGATACGGCGCCGGACTGCACCGGCAAAAACGTCAAACCGATCCTTCATCGCAAGTACAATGGCGGCGTCATTAAGTTTCCGGATAACCGTGATCTAACTCTGGATCCAGCGACCTCGCCGGAGCTTCGAACGGCCGTGGGCAAAGACATAGTTACCGCCAGCGGCACGACGTTGCTCGGCTCCGACGACAAGTCAGGCGTGGCGGTAGTCATGACTTTAGTCGAAAGATTGCTCCACGAGACAAAGCGGAAACACGGACTGATCCGAGTCTGCTTCAACCCCGATGAAGAGATCGGCCGCGGCATGGACAAACTCGATCTGCGAATGCTCGGAGCGGATGTTGCATACACCCTGGACGGCGGCGCGCCGGGGGAGATTTGCTGGGAGACCTTTTCCGGCGATGCGGCCGAGGTCATCATTGACGGCGTCACGACGCATACCATGGAAGCGCGGGCCAAAGGCATGGTGAACGCGGCCTATCTCGCGGGTAAGCTCCTGGCAGCGCTGCCGCGCGAGCGCTGCGCGCCGGAGACAACCGACGGGAGGGAGGGATTCATTCACCCGATTCATATCGAAGGCCGGACGGAACGGACCATCGTGAAATTCATCCTGCGCGATTTCGAGCTGAACGGGCTGGCCGAGAAGGGCAAAATTTTGCAGGGCCTTTGCCGAGGGTTACAAGCCACCGAGCCGCGAGCGCGCGTCCGCTGCAAGATCCGCAAACAATATCGCAACATGGCTTACTGGTTGCGCAAGGACATGCGCCCGGTCGAACTGGCGCGCGAGGCCTTCGCGGCGGCCGGACTCAAACCCTACGACCACGTCGTCCGTGGCGGCACCGATGGCTCGCGCCTCACTGAGCTAGGCCTGCCAACCCCCAACCTGTTTTGCGGCGAGCACAACGCGCACGGCCCGCTCGAATGGGTTGCAGTGCAGGATATGGAGTCAGCCGTAACAGCATGCACCCATCTCGCCGAGTTATGGGAAAGAAAGAGCTAAGAATTGCTGCATGCCGTCCGCGTATTGAGATAAGCCGCGTGGAGCAAAGCGATTTACGCGGCCTGCACCCACCTGGCCGAGTTATGGGAAAAAAAGGCTAAATCAAAGAAGTGATTCCTAATTCTTAATTCTACCCGGGAAGTGAGAAATGTCCCTTGCGACTCACTTCGCTACTGCTCGTGGACGCAACCGGCGCCAGAATGCTCGCAACGTGAGGATTATTGCTACGAGTAAAATAACCGCCCCGGCACCGAGAAGAATGAGGATGCGGTTCTGGTTCATTAGCACATACACGCCGCGCTTAGCATAGAATCCATTGAATCCCTCGACGATCCCGGGCAATGCCAGCAGGTCTTGCTTGGTCAATTGCAGCGGCCGCTCATTCGGATGATGTCGGTTGCCGAAGAAGGTCTTACCGGACTCGTCCAGCTCGATATGCCCGCCAAGCACATACGTGATTGGATGTTGCTCGACGAACTCAGCAACACGCCGCGCGCTCGCCAGGTCCGCGTCGGTGTCCTCAATCAGAAGGCGGCCCGGCAAGAGAAAATCTCCCGAGAAGAACAATCCGGTCTGCCGATCGTAATAGGCGACATGTGAGGAGTAGTGTCCCGGGGTCGGTATCACATCGATCACGCGGTCGCCAAGATCAACCAGGCCGGTACCGTTTGGCCAGTCAGCGATGCCTAACCGGTTTTTCACGCTCTCGAGATCCGTCGGCACTACTTCCACATCCGGCAAGGCGCGAAACTGATCGTCGCCAGACCGATGATCGAGGTGGCCATGTGTATGCACGACCATTAGCGGCAGCCTTGATCCACCTTTCGGCAACAAGGAAATCACGGTCTGAGCCAGCGGCATCGTCTTTGCATCAGCCACGGCACCAGTGTCGATCAACAGCGCTTTGGTTTTGCCAATTAACAGATAGATGAACGGCGCTTCGTACGTCGCGCACAGACTCTCGCGGAGGATAAAAGTCTGTGCGTTATATTGGTGAACTTGAATCGGCGGCTGCGGATTCTTCACGCAGTCTTCCGAACCCTGATTCCAGTGCACATCCATCGTCCCCGAAACAAGCTGTGAATGCACGGGCGATACGACCGAACACACCGTCAGCAGCACGCACAGCCACAACTTTCTCCCCCGGTTACATGCCCGCAATTTCGTCATGGCGGTGATCTTACTTCTTGATTCGCTGGTGAACTAGTCGGGTGAAGCTGCCTAAAAACGTCTCCGATTCCACCAGAAAGTCGACCTTCTTAATTGGTCACTTGCGCTCCCGCGTGCGCGGTGAGCCGACCCTCCATTCCCTCGCTGCATTACCGCCTAACCGACCGAAAGCTCTCCGTTCACCGAAGTCGACCTTCCTACTTCATCCTTCATCCTTTTTCATCTTTTCCACGGCGGCGAGAGCGCTCCTGGGCAAGGGAAAGAAGGCGAAACCAAAACGGTGAGCAGGGCGCGAACTTTACGGCGGGAGTGCGTGAGCGCGAAGACGCGAATCGCACTAGGGAAGCCGGCGACTCGGTTTTGGTGAAAACTCAGAGTGACCCTGGCGACTGCCTTCAGCGAAAAGTGAGCATGACAAGCCTTCGCCAGAAGCACGTGCGCCCGCCAACCCGACGAGCTTCGCGATCCTGTTCATCGCGGTGAACAATCAGCTTCCTATCGAACCACCTGTTTGGAATCTATTCTTCGATCCATTGACGTACATGACGGTTCCGCTCCCTTTGTGGTGCATGAACAAGAGCCGGTCCCTCATCACGGCGGTCATCTTTCTCGTTCTGGCCGTCGATTACGGACAGGCAAAAACTACTTCTCAGCTCAAGAATGCGACGGTGCTGATCATCCGTCATGCCGAGAAGCCTGAAATCGGGAAGCATCTAGCGCCAGCCGGTGTTAGGCGCGCACAGGCCTACCCAGGTTTCTTCAAGTCGTTTACAATCGACTCTCATCCGGTGAAAATTGACCACCTGTTTGCAGCCCAAGAATCCAAAAACAGCGACCGCTGTCATGAAACCTTATTGCCTCTCAGTAACGCTCTTCGTTTAAAGATCCACTCCAAATTCGATCTGAGTGAGAGTCAGCAGTTAGCGGACAAAGTGCGGCGCACCTACAGCGGTCAAACCGTGCTCATCTGCTGGCATCATGGGGCAATCCCCGGACTCCTAAAGGCTTTCGGAGCTAACCCAAAAACGCTGCTTCCGGGAGGAAAGTGGCCGGAAGATGTCTTTGGTTGGCTGATCGTGCTTCGCTACGACCAGCAAGGGAACCTTTCCGCGAACGTGTCCAATGAAGGAATTACTCTCGACGATGCCAAACATCCTCCTCCGCCCCACTAGGGCGGTTTAACCCGGCAGGTAGGCGTCTGCGCCGTCCTTGTATTTTCCAAGCAACCAAGTTGCAGTTGATGCGCTGCGAAGCGACAGCAATTTTACGTCGACTCCGCCACGCTGCAGCCTAATATTTACCTCTTATCATGCCAGACTCAGATCCGTTTGAGGGCTCCTTGCAGCGCGATGCCGAGCGCGGCACTAATACGATAACGTTCAAAGTTCCTGGTGGGCGGCCGGATGAAATATGCGTCGTTCCCAAGCACCTTCCTTTTGCCGACTATCGCGGCAAAGACGGAGCAAAAGACATCGCCGATGAAAAGCAATTGGCCAGCTACGATTTTAATAAAGCCGGCCCGGCGGAGTCTGGCGTCATAGCCATTGTTCCCAAGCGCACCAGCACCAGTGCAGCAGTCGATGTTTATCAGATCCCGCCGGCACAACCCGGCCCGATCAGATCACAGCCAGCTATTGCCTGAGTGTGGAAAAGAATGGGAAAAACGTCGCGAAGTTTAAGCAGACCGACAACGTCCATACCACCACCAGCACCGCGGCCATTCTCGGCTATTACCACGTCGCGCGCGCGCTCGGCGATATCTGTGAGATCAAGCCCGCCGTCCTGCGCACGATGGATATCGAGCAGCACAAACAGATGGTTAGGCTCGCCGCCGAGCTGGGAGCTCATGGTCTTGTCGGCCAAAGCTGGGCGCTGTTCAACCACTACTACGCCAACCCTCAAGGCTCGGCCGTCGCACGAACGCTCTTTACTTCCGACTTCCAGCAGATTTATGGCGCCCTCCTCGAAAACACCACCGGCGAGGAGAACTATGCCGAGTGGTTGAACGCGGGATCGGACCTAAGCAGTACGCGCGCCTTTCGCCGGATGGCGGACTCGCGTCCGGTCGAGGCGATTCTTGGTTCCCGCGATTTTACGCAAAGCAACGTGCAGGCGCTCGTCGGTATGCGCGATATGAGCGAGATGATCCTGCTCGATTATCTGCTCGCGCAGTCCGACCGCCTGACGGGAGGCAATATCAGTGACTATAGCTTCACTTACTATCGCGACGGCGACAAAGTGAAATCGGTCAAGACATCGAAAGCATCCGATATTCCGGCTCGGCGCAACAAAGGTAGCCGTCAAGAAACTAACGATCAAAGACACGGATGCCGGTTTGTTGAACACCAATGTCTTCGAGAAGAAAGGCTACCTTTCCCAGATCAGCCATCTGCATCCGGATACCTTTACCCGCCTCCAGACCCTCGCGACGAAGTGGCGGGATGATCCCACCGTGAAAGAATTCTTTCATCGCGAGTGCACCTTCAGCAACAGCCAGCTCGCGCGCTTCGAAAAATACCTGCTCGCCGCAGCCAGCACGCTGCAAAGCCGATTGGCCAGCGGCAAGTTGCGGCTCGACCTCGACCTCGACGATTACTTTGCCGGCGTCGCGCCTCCTCCACCACCGCCTCCTCCGCCAGTCGCCACTTCCAAAATCAACGGGATCGTGGGTCAATGGGAAAAAGGAGCCGTTAACACACCCGCAGATGTGTCAACTGTGCAGCGCCTCCTGCAAACCGCCGCGCAAAAGCTGCACGATCCCTCACTCGATCCCAAAGGAATCGACGGAAAGATCGCGCGCGTGGCTGCCAAATCGAGTACCGTCGCGGCGATCCAGGCCTTTCAAACCCGCTCGGCGCTCGAAGTGACCGGACTTATCGAACCGGCCAGCGAGACGTGGACCAAACTACTCGCTGCCGCCGGTGAGACGACGCCCTAACGACCCGCGGCGTCAATACTGATGCGGTGGCTTCGTCCACGTTCCTTCCACGACGACGCTCGTTAGGCCGACGCGCGAATTGTTCTTGATTAGCTGCGCCACGCGCCGCAGTTGCAGCCGGACACAGCCGTGCGAGGCCGCGTATTTCGGCACCGACGGATAATAGTGTAAGGCGATGCCGCGGGCCGGCACGAACCAGGTCACATCCTTCGCCTCAGGATGGCTGTTGAGTCGAGACGCGAAGCCGGTCACCGGGAACGTGCCTTTCGGCGTGCACGTGCTGCCGGACCGACGGCTTGTTTTTTCATTGTCGCAATTCAAGCCGCGCAAACCCGCTCCGGGCGAGCTGCGAAAAGGACCGGCCTCTTGCTCGCTGCTGTTTGGTCCTGCCCAGGTGAGAGTCACGGAATGGTCGGGGTCTTCGAGGCGCACGGATATTTGGGTGATGTAGGTATCGGGAAAATCACTGTTGCGCTGCGGGTGGGAAACTTGCGCCGCCGCCGGAACCGCGTGCTGGTTGTCGGGCGATCCATCGCCTCGATTTTTTTCGCCGCCGCCATGCGCACTGCGAGCGAGCCGGTGCGGGGAATTTTGAGAAGCTTGCTCGTAGGCTTCACGCCTGTTTTCGCCGGCGATTTCTTCGCGGCCGTTTTCCTGGTGGTATTTCGTTTTCCCGCCATTGACCTGCTACGGGCCTTCCTACCCGAACTGATCTTCTTCATAGTGTACGTAACTTTGCACCTCGGAGCGCGAATGAAAAGACTCTCACCCGAAGATTTTCAGATCGCTGCTGCCGACGCTCGCGAATCAAATGTTGAATGTTTAGATACGCCCCTGATTGCTCTCCGAACTTCGCGATCCTGTTCATCGCGACGAACAATCAGCTTCAGTCTCCGCCGGCCGAAGACGATGTGCTGTCGTCGGCGGGACGCGACCAGATCGCGGCAGACGAAGACGAACGAGAACAGCACCAGGATGAAATTGAATGGAGCAAAGGGATGAAGTGCGAACCGCACTCGTATTTCATGGCCGGTGGAGAACTGGCGATCGCGACCCGGCAGAAGTGTTTAGTGGTCGAGCATCGCGGGAGCGATCGAGATAGAAGGCGAAAAGTGACCCTGGCGACCTCCTTCAGCGAAAAGTGAGCACGACCTTATCCCGATAACGCCGTCTGCAGGGACGGCAAAGCACCAGATCTCTCAACTTTCAGCTCTCAACTCTCAACTTTTCTCTGCCTCGTCAGGCGCACAATTATATTGGCAGCAATGTAGCGGCCAGAGTTTCGAAAATCAGACAAATAGCCAATGAAGGCCCACGACGAAACGAAAGGAACCCGTCCCCCCGTTGCATAGGACAAATTTCATCACTTCACCCAATTACCACGAGAATTAACACTTGCAGCCTGGGGGATCGTGCGGGCACCAACAACCGTCGCTTTCCACCAGAGCGTCTAGCTGCGTTCGAACGTGTACACTTGAATCCCCAGCGATCTCCTCAATATCCTTTTATCCGCAACCTTTATCATTCTGTTCTACTTATAACCTTCTGCACTAGTTCGTTGACTTTGGTTTTTTTGGTCTTCATTGCATCTTTCCTTAGTTCGCTCGATGTTTAATCTAGCGTTTGTCCAGCCATCATTACTGCTAAAGCACTATTATTCCGTTTATCAGCGGTACCGGTTTCTTTTCCCGTTAATTGCCGGTGCTCCATCGTCCCCGTTGGTTTTGAGTTCGTTCGAGAGCAACGATTCGGCGCACTATATTGTGATTGCCAGTGGATCAGGTTTCTCAATTTCTCCGCTCGGTCCTGGCTCGAGCAAATAGGGATAAATTTGCTACCTTTAAGTGATTCGTTAACGATTTGGCAGGTTCCCCCGCATGCATTTCGTAAGTCGCAGCTATTACAAGTTTTCAAGTAGCCGACTTGATGGCGCTTTGCCAAAACACGAAGGCGCGGGAGGAATTGCTGAAGCGGCATGTCGTCGATGTGCCCTATTGCCCCTTCCAACAGATGGCATGGATAGATGTGTCCCTGAGGGCCGATGACAAGCTGTTCGCAGTAACCGCATGTCGGGGACACGCTGATAACTTTTCGCACAGGGGTCCTATTGACCTCAGTAAGTAAGTCAAGAATCCTGAAACGAATTGTCTCTGCGTCTAGGTTGTTTCCGAGGCTTCAATCCACGACCCATGCCTACAGATGCCCATGCCAACATGAAACTGCAGTCCGGTCCCTCTATAACGTTCGGCGAAGCGCACGAGGCTATTCTCGATTGCTCGCCAATTTTGGGCCATAGCAGTAATTCCGACTTGAACGTGAATCGGTGTTTCAACCAGCAAGTCGATGGCTTGCAGGATGCGCTTATAGGTGCCCTTGCCTCTTATGAGATCATTCGACTCCTCCTCTGGACTGCCGAGGCTGACTTGGATCCCATTTAGAGTCGCCGCGAGGATGTCAAGCTAACGGGGTACCCGCCAGACCGTTGGTACTAATCCGAGTGGATAGCCCATTATCCTTCGCACACTTGAGGAGATCTCCGCAGTCACGTCGTATCAACGGCTCCCCTCCCGTAAGTAATAGGTGAGCCCCGCCAGCTCGCGCGAACTCTTCGATTAAAGATTTCCACCGACATGTTGGAAGCTCATTTTGCGTTGAGCAATCCGGGCCTGAATCGGCGTAACAATGGATGCAGCGCAGCTGGCACTTCTTGGTGATATGTAGGCGCGCAAACCTCCCTGGATTTCGGCGGTATGGGTATACATCGCCACCGATACCACGGACAAATCCCCACCGCACTGCCTTGTCCACGGCCACTACAATAGTTTCCCAGCACTCAAGGATCTTTCTCGTCAGGTTCCGGAGAAAGGCGTTGGAGTGCTGCCTTGAGTGAGGCCAGACGCCAAGTGCCTCAAAGCTTGGTGTTCATTTCGATTCAACGCGAGGAAAACTCCTTTTCGCCGGTGCGCACAGAAGAACGCATCTCCGACGCGCCTATATTTGATGCGTGATATAAATGGGAGCTTACGTTCAGGCGACAATATACCAGGGTTGGGATTCATCGGGATTGGGTTTACATCAACAATCAGCTCCCTAAAGCATGGCTCCACCGCTACCTTGCGAAACTTACTGCATATCTTGCTATGACTGACTCCTATTTTCTCTCCTCGGGCAATTGCAGTCCGGCGGCCGGCCAAAATGAACGCCACCCTGATGGGACTGATCTTCATGAGGCTGTTTGTTTCGAACACCCTGGATCGGCGGCTTCTACGAGAAGATGACGCCCGTTGGGCTTTAAGCCGTGCACGCGGCCATTGCCGCCGGCGGCGGCCTACTCGTCCGTGCCCAAAGGATCAACTTGGCCTGAGCTCAACAAGGCCACGAGTCTTTATTGATAAAAACACTTAATTGGGGATCGGAGAAAAGTTTGCCACCTAAGATGATTAGAATAGTTTCGGGACAGTCAGTTTCGATTATCCGTAGCGATTGCCTGTTGATTGACTTTATCCGTTCCACTCGGCGATGGAGGGCCATCCGGGTGGCTGTGCCATTCCCCAACGTAGTGTCGCTGCCGGTGAGATCTTTTGAATAGCTCGCGATAGAAACTGACGAAGGCCTTTGACACCGCGGTAAAATTCATTGCGCGACCCTTCGAGTCCGCAGTTAGCGGCGCCAAACCGACAACGATGGCGCTTCCGCGTTGTCCGCATAACGACCTATTAATGAGGTTCCGACTTCGACTGGCGCGTGTTGTCTTGCGAGATTGAGCATCTTGGTGAAACAATTTCTTCGAATGACGACTGTGCATCGTGGGTTATCGGAATGCCATCGCAGCTGAGGGATTACCGTCATCCGGTAGCATCCCAAAGTCCAGATGAGCTCTACTCAGTGCTGCAGACGCAGAGTTCGGGTAGAATGTCGTTTCTATTGAAAATAGCTGCAGTTCCATCCGCACTCCAGCGGTCGAGCGATAACGCGATCAAATGAAATCCACCGCTGCAGCGGTTAGCATCCAGACGTGATCAATTCGCGCTGGGAAAGTTGGGTGCCAGCAACCAGCACCTGGCATCACTTGTTCCTGTTTGGTTGGGACAGCGAAGTAGCTGTTGGCATCAATAGGTGTCTGTCCAATCTCGACAGAACAATAGAGTCGACGCGCAACTGTTTGCGCAAGATACCTGCTTGCCGGAAATGCAAACGGTCATAAACCTGGCGTCAAAACTTAAGAACAAGCTGGCAAATCGTTTTTGCGATGCTTTAGCAAAACGACTGAGCCAAAGAAATGCCCCTTCGTTGGCCGTGCAATCGATCAAGATATCGGCAGCGTCCAGACTTGTCTCCACTGCCCCGTCGGTTGGCGGCAACGCTGTATGATGCGCCTCGATTGAAGATATGATGTTACAAGAGCTTAGCCGATTGGCCAGAGCACGCGCCTTGCTATGGCGGATCGAAGTGCCATCAAGCGTGTGGCGACTTTGATTACCCAGTTCAAATTGATCGGAGTCCAATAGGCAGAGATTTGTGACACCGCCTCGCGCTAACAATTCCGCAACAGCGCTTCCGATCGCGCCGCAGCCACACACCATAGTCTTGCTGCCTCGCAGTGTGCCAGAAAAGGCGCCTCGCGAATAGTATCGGTCGGAAGCGACGTTGGTCGAAGACCCCCAAGGAAGTTGTTCCGAAAGAGCAAACTTGCCGGTGGCGGCGAGAGCTTTCCACCGACCGAAATGCTTCTTATCAATGCGCAATTTAAAACTATCGGATTCCGCAAACAGCGTGTCGATGATTAACGGCTGCCAGTGTATCTCAGAGGCATCACCGCCAAAATTCAATGGAATCGGAAAACCTACTATGAGCAGGCCAAGTTTCGACGATGTATTATCACGCCTCCAAACAAGATTTAATGTCTTGTCGAAATCAATTCCGGCAGTTTTGCACAATTCAGATAACTTCCCAAAGGTCTGGGCTGGTCGAGCGCGATCTTACCGGATGTCAGGTAGCAGAATCCACGAACCGATAGACTCATTGGCGCCGGTCGTTTCGTATTTTTTGAGAATGGGCATTCCCAAATCAAATCGCCACTCTCCGTCGAAAACTTCCATGCGAGCAGGCAATGCGGATTTTTAGGCCACGCGACTACAACCTGACCAACTTGACCCAGCCGCGTGCTCCATCGACTGAACGATGCCGCGGTTTCGACAAAATACAGCGGGAATTGAATTGATAGAGGCTTGCCTAATTTTTTTCTGCTGAAATCAGGAAGCTCGTAAGGATCACCTATTTTGACCAACGAGCCTGTAGCGGCATCCTTCAGCCAACCGATCGACCATTCGATGTAACGAACTAGTTTCTTCTCATCATACGGCACTTCACTGTCCGGGTTCAGGCACAGCTTATGACTCTCAGCGTCTTGATGTGGAAATCCTCGAATCGTCTCTTCGCAGGAAAAAACCTCGAGCGGTTGGAATGGAAAAGTTGACGGGATTACAACCTTCAGTAGCGCGCGTGGCGGCAATCCTTCTGTGTTTTCCGGCACTGGAGCAAAACACTGAAACTCGCACTTGCCACCGCCATCAGGTGTCGCCGTTAGATTATCAGCGATTTCTACTAAGTTCGCCTGGACTAAGCAGTTCGTAGGCAGCCTGGATAACAAACGAAATCTCACTCGCGCTTTGCACTTAGCCGTACCTGCGCGGCGTAAGGTCTCCGGTCGATGATTTAGGCGTAACAAAAGGGCCCGTGGATTTACTCTCGTCATCGCCGTCATCGTCGCCACCTTCAAGGCCGTAATGTGCCGCAAGATCCCCGTTATCGTGCTGAATCGCGCTGTACTTTTAATTACGTCCCGATAGACGTCAAAAATGTATGAGAAACGATCTGCACCAGTATGAACGACATTCTCTTTTCCGGCGTATTCAACGTTTAATTTCTCAGCGTCTTCGTGGGGATGTCCGTGATCACTCTCCTCGCGTAACGGGGCTGAAATTACTATGTAGTCGGGATCAATAGCTTCCAGCCCGGCTTTATATGGCTCATCTCCCTCGTTTTTCACAAAGAACGTCCGCGAACCATGATGAGAGGCGCTCAATGCGAAGGCTTTGAGGCGATCCCCATGGTAATTGGTAATGTGATTCTCAAACGCGGCCCTGTCCGCATCGCCGGGAATCATTATCCAATTGTCACCTTTCCCAACTTCGTACGGCGGATTGTTCGTGGATACGTCGGTAGCGCTCGTCAGCCTGCGCATCATTGACTTCATCCGTCAGATACTCTGCTGGCCCAAGAAATGGGTATTTGATCTCACCCAGCTTTGTGGCGCTACGGCTTCCCGCGAGCACCTTCTCATTTCCGCCCCTCTTTTTAACTTTCTCAATGACTCCTTTTAGGGTGGCGAAACATTCTCCATATTTTTTGCTCGGCGTGTGACCGGAATGCCAAATTTCATCGATCGTTATCGTTTCCGCTAGCGTATCGACTCCACAAACATGATCATCATGAGGATGGGTGTTCACAAATGCTGTTAACGATTGTTCGCCTAACAAATCCTTGACTAACCGCGGGACATCGATGCCCCCGTTCTTCCGACCCATGTTGATGTCGACAAGAAGGACCTTAAAAGCCGCGCCATCTGCTGCGAATACAAGGGCACTGGCACCCTGGGCGACATAGAGGAATGCAACACGCAAAAGCACGTTGCTTCCAGGCCATAAAATCTGACGTGCTAGGTTTTGTTCGGACATAATTCTATTTCGCGACAGCTTGCTGGCTGTCAATTATTCGTTCCGCCGTCGAGAGAACCTCGCGCACGTAATAGAACCCACGCTGTTTGGCTCGGAACCAGAATACCGCGAGCAGTAATAAGCCAACCGCGATGATCTCAATTTTTTCGCCCATCGACCAGTGTTTGACAGTCCCCCAGCGCATCGACGCAAGAACTACAGCAAGACCAATCAAAACTAGCGTGACTATCGCCCGGTGATACGCATAGAGGCCGTTAAATTTCGCGACGCGCGAGTTGCCGCTAGTTTCCGCTTTTTGCATCGCGTAAAGAAATAGAGTGGATCGCTCGCGTCCTTCCCAACAACGCCAGCAAGCTTGGCCCGAATTCGGGTGGCGGCATCTGCCGGAAAGTAGCGCGCCCCAAGTCCTTCGTTGAGCGCCCGCTCAGACGGACGTCCACCCCAGGTCCAATAAATGAACGGCTCTACGAGGCTGGTGATGGCTTGGATCAAGTGGCCAAGAAATGCGGCTACGGCAACTAGGCAGATGACAGCAAACGCCGGCGGGAAGGTTACTGCACCAAAGTGCGTGACAACTGTAGGAAATGTAACCGAGACGAGATCCAGAACAATCCCGCCCGGGATCAATACCGCGAGAATGTCGTATAGCTCAAACTTATCGTTCATGATTCGCGATTAAACGTCCGGTGCATACAACTAATACGGGAAGTTGAGCGCAAAGTTAACCGAAATACGCTTTCGCGTAAACTTCGGCAGCCTTTTTCGGCAAACTCGCGCGCTTTTTGTCCTAGACCAACTTGTAAAGCGTCCTGCTCAGACAGCTTTTGTTCTGCCGCATACTTCCGCACGTCTTCCGTGATCTTCATGGAACAGAAATGCGGCCCGCACATGGAGCATCCTCCTTCGCCAAGTCTCCCATCTTCGCTGAAAAGCTACGACGTGGCGAGACGGCAGGGCAGGGAATTGCGCGAAGAAAAGTCATGGGGTCAGCGGTAAACGACGATGATGGGTTCGCTGCACTCGCACAACTGGAATCCGCGTAACCGCGTAAAAGGCTTCGCCTCGCGCGGTCTCACCATTCTATTGTTCGCGGACGTTAACCCAAATGATCGTCCATCTCGTTGACGGTACCTACGAGTTATTCCGTCACTTCTACGGCTTGCGCCGATTTACCCACGTAAACTCCGAAAGTGTTCGCGAGCACGCGGCTCTGGAGATTTGATCATAGCCTGGGCTCGCGGCGAGCCGAGTGCCAGTAGTCCATGATCTCGACGACCTGTTCCTTTCGATCGAGCCGATAATAAATGTAATACGATTTGCACGCGAGCCGTCGAACATTCGCTCGCTTTCGATAAGGCGTTCCCATTTCAGGAAAGTTCGCCAACGACTCGGCACGATCGACGAGGTAATCGCCAAATCCAATCGCGGCGTTGGGGATCAGACAGAAGTTTGCGACCGCGAGGCGCGGTCGCCAGCACGCGAGGGCGCGTGCGCTCTCCGTTGGGGATCGTAGATCTGTGGTCTTATGCGAAAAACGGTGCCTCGCGCAATGGTTGTCGCTACTATGGATCGTCAACCGTAACTCAGGCTTTCACATAATCGGGACTTAATGAAAACGAAGAAGATTCTCATCATGGGGGCGGCAGGCCGCGATTTCCACAACTTCAATGTCGTCTTCCGTGATAACCGCGATTGCGAGGTGGTCGCCTTCACTGCGACTCAGATCCCAAATATTGAAGACCGCACCTACCCGGCCACGCTGGCCGGGGCGCTTTACCCCGAGGGCATCCCGATTTTTCCGGAAAGCGATCTGGTTGAGCTGATCAACAAGTTTTCCGTCGATCAAGTGATCTTTGCCTACAGCGACGTGTCGCATGAAACGGTGATGCATAAGGCATCGATCGCTTTGGCTGCGGGCGCGGATTTTCGTCTCATGGGGCCGAAGGCCACGCTGCTCCAAGCGAAGAAACCGATAGTTGCGATTTGCGCGGTGCGAACCGGCTCTGGCAAATCGCAGACTTCCCGGGCGGTCACGGATGCGCTCAAGGCAATGGGCAAACGGCTCGTTGTTGTGCGCCATCCCATGCCCTATGGCGAACTTGCAAAACAAGCCGTGCAACGGTTCGAGACGATGGAGGATCTGGTGAAGGCGAACGTGACGATCGAGGAGCGCGAAGAATACGAGCCGCATCTGGCGCGCGGATCGATTGTTTATGCGGGTGCGGACTACGAAAAGATTTTACGTCGCGCGGAAGAGGAAGCGGAAATCATTGTTTGGGACGGCGGCAACAATGACATGCCGTTCTTTCAGCCCGATCTCCTGTTTGTCGTGGTCGATCCGCACCGTGCCGGGCATGAACTGACTTTTCATCCAGGAGAAACGAATTTGCGGATGGCGGATGTTGTCGTCATCAACAAGGTGGACAGCGCGAGCGCAGAGAACGTCGCGCGGGTGCGAGAAAATATCCGCGCCGCGAATCCAAAGGCGACGATCGTCGAAGCCGCGTCACCAATTTCAATCGACGACGGGAACGGCGAGGCGATTCGTGGCAAGCGTGTGCTCGCGGTTGAAGATGGTCCGACACTGACTCACGGAGAGATGTCCTTCGGAGCCGGGGTGCTTGCAGCGAGGAAATTTGGTGCGAGCGAGATCGTCGATCCGCGTCCTTACGCCGTGGGTTCGATTAGCAAAACCTTTCAGCATTACCCGAAGACCGGAGCGGTGCTGCCTGCAATGGGCTATGGCGCAAAGCAGGTCGCGGAGTTGGAAGCGACCATCAATGCTACACCTGTGGACTTGGTCTTAATCGCAACGCCGATTGATCTGCGCGGGATCGTCAAGATCAAGCATCCGACCATGCGAGTACGCTACGAGCTGGAGGAACGTGGCCATCCGACCGTGTCTGAAATTCTGAGGCAGAGATTCGAGTGAGCGCAGAGTGAGATCCAAATATTGAGATCAGCCGGGCATGGCGCGCTTCTTCCAGACCCTTTTCTTCCTTTTTGTATTCAGGCCACCATTGCCGCAGCGGCTTTTCGCCCGGCTTCTATTTCAGAAGGCCGCGCCCCCGGCTTCGCTTTCACGAGGTCTCATCGGTTTACCTTAACAGGCTGTGATCATCCATTTAATTGACGGAACTTACGAATTGTTTCGTCACTTCTACGGTTTGCGCCGCTTCACCCACGTAAAAGGCTCCACCTCACGTGGCGTCGACCGTCCCTATGGCGCGGTCGTGGGCGTACTGCGGGGTTTGTTGCAACTGATGGAGGGCGGCGCGACGCACGTCGGCGTCGCCACCGATCACGTGATCGAGTCGTTTCGCAATCGGCTTTGGGCGGACTACGCGTAAAAGGCTTCGCCCACGCGGTCTGGTTAAACGCTTAAGTCTGCGTTTCCTTCCAGGACCTGCTGAACGAGAACTGGCTTTTCGCCTTTCTTCCACAGGGCAGCGGTGTGTAAGACTCGATACCTGATTGGCCCGCCGTCCGGTTTTTCGCTCCGCGTTATCGGGCGGGGGATGCAGACAAACTCGGTGCGCATCGCATCGGCCGACAATCGGACCTTCGCATAGCCGTGTCCTCCAAGATCGACGAACTCGAGGTGCGGAGCCAGATCCGGGTTGGAGAGCGACCGGGCGCGCTTCAAATCGAAGCTCTTGGCATACTCCAGACACGAGCGGACGCCGTGCTTCAGTAGCATGTTAAAGGTCCAGTCGGGCTTGGCTGCGCCAGGGCGATCGACGAGAAAGAGCGGGCGCAGCGGATCGGGCTTTTTGAAACCATGCTCCAGGGCTTCCATGGTTCCGGCGCTCGAAAGCGATGCGCCGACGAAGCTCAAGCCGATCGGCTCGAACTTGCCTGGCGGAAGTTCCGCTGTCGCGTATCCGGCCCAAAAGCTGTGGCGGTCGCCGGAGACGATGGCGAAGCCGGTGATCTTCGCGTCCCGCACGAGATTGTAGATTTCGGCGCGCTCTGCGTAGGCGTTACCGTAGTCAGCTTGGCCCAGATTTGCGAAACCGCCGTCTTCGGGCCACGACTCCTTGGTCAGACCCGGGGGCAGGTTCTGCGGGTCCGCGCGCTCATCCAGCGCGCCTAACGAGTTTGCCCAGATTTTCCACGTCGCCTTCGAGCTCTTGAGCTTGTCCTTGAACCAGGCCTTCTGCGTCGCGCCGAGAATGGTTTGTGGGGGGGCGGTTCGTTGCGGATTTGCGACATGCGCGTCGTTGAAGCGAACTTCTTCGGGCGGATTGCCACCGTTGAAGGCACGACCGCCGTCGAGAATCCGCATCAACGACTCAGGCGACATGGCCGTGAACTCGTCGCCGCCCAGTTTCCCGAGAGAGGGATCGCTGAAGCAATCGGCGCTGCGATAGCTATGCTGGTCGGTAATGATGAGGTCGAGGTGCGGACCGTAGCGAAAAGCCCGGTAGGCTTTGAGGCTGTTGATCGCGGTTAGGTTGTTCGGTT
Source organism: uncultured Verrucomicrobiae bacterium (assembly GCA_963737195.1). Taxonomy (GTDB): domain Bacteria; phylum Verrucomicrobiota; class Verrucomicrobiia; order Chthoniobacterales; family UBA10450; genus JBBQFI01. The sequence continues at coordinate 1,826 of CAVTRW010000012.1, read as the reverse complement.
CAACTCCCAGGCCGTCCGCATCCCACTTCTCAATGGGGACGTTTTTTACATCTGGCGGGCCGAAGTGCTCGAGGGATCCGCTCGGCGGCGAGACACGCGCGGGGAGATATTCGAACCACGCCTGATTCGCCGCGACCTTCACGGTCTGGCCTGGGATTTCGAACTTCGGCGTCTTGACGATGCTCTGCCAGCCCATCCACGAGAATTCGTGGTTGTCCCAGATGCAGACGAACGGCCAGCGCGCGCGCGCGTCCTGGAGGTCGGGGTCGGCGAGATAGCCTTTGTAGACGGCGCGGTAGCCATCGACGGTCAGCGGGATGTGGAAGTTGCCGACCTTTTGGCTGTGGCCTTCGGGATACCGCGCCACCTCGTAGATCGTGCGGTCGTAGCGCGTTTTCACCTCGTCGGAATACTCGAGCACCTCGTAGATAAAATCGCCGAGGTGCAAAACGAAATCGAGCTGCTCGGCGGCGGGAGCGCGTTCGTCTTCGTAAATCATCCGGCGATACGCGTTGAGCTTGCCCTCATTGACATCCTGACAGCTCACGAACGCGAAGTTCACCGGGCGCGAATCATCGTCGGCCGGCGCGGTGATGGTGCGGCCGATGCGGCTGCCATTGCCATCGCGGTCGCTAAAGCGATACCAATAAACGCGCGCCGGTTTCAGTCCTCCCACGAGGACGCGACAGGTCCAATCGGCCGCCGGCGAAACCGTGACCGGCGTACTGGCGGTGACGCGTTCAAACGCCTCGTCTTCGGCCACCTCGAGAGTCAATTGCGCTGACTTGCCGGAGCTGGGATAGCGCGTCCAAAACAAAACGCTGTTGCTATCGGGATCGCCGGAAGCGACGCCTTCCGGAAAAAGCTGGCGGCGTTCACGCCAGCCAGTTTTCGAACGGCGCGGCACGGGGAAACCCCACGCGGCCGCTGCGCCCCAACCGGCTGCAGCGATAATAAAGGCGCGGCGATTCATCCTTTCCTTTTTATAGTTCAGCGCGGCCCGAAGCAATCAGGACAAAAAACCGGCGAATTAGGACCTGTCGAAGGTCGCGTAAAAGGCTTCGCCTCACGCAGTCTCGTAGACACACAGCTTGGCCTCGCCACCGACCACGTGATCGAGTCGTTTCGCAATAGGCTTTGGGCGGACTTAATTTTGGAATCTATCGCGCCGCCAGTGCGCGCACGCTCAGAACTTCGTCCTTGCGCAATGATGCCAGCGCCGATTCTGGCACCGCTGTCACAGCGATCGTTTCGCCAATGGCGTTGAACACTTCAATTGAGTAGCCCGATTCACCGTTGGACGAAGGGTGATGATCGACAATCTTCACGACATCACCGGAGCGGAGACGGTGCTCCGGAATGTCGCGAGCAAGAGCAGCGTCAGTATACAATTCAAAGCGCACGGTTCTTATCTCTCCGGGATTAAGGTAATGAATTTCGCGATGCCGGACAACTTTTCTTCCATCCAAATGGAGCGGACGCTTAGAGAAACTCCGTTTGGTCCGGTGAGCGTGCCGCTAATCTCATAGAACTTGCCAAAGACGGTCGAGTGCAGTTCGACCGCCTCGAGCGGCAGTAATTGGGTGCGCAAATCCGGCTGATCGGCCGTTTCAAGAGTGTAGCCGGCCCTGGCGAGAAATGTCGATTTGTCACCGCGGGTTTGACGCACCAGAAGGTAACGCGTCAGCTTTTCGCGAGCGATTATCGTATCGGCGGGCAATTTCATGCGCACGGACTCTAGCAAGAAGGTCTCGATCACCGAGGACTAACTTCGAGCAACCGCGTAAAAGGCTTCGCCACGCGGTCTCATTGTTTTATCGTGACGG
>CAVTRW010000011.1:0-163976 GCA_963737195.1 uncultured Verrucomicrobiae bacterium | reverse complement strand
AAGGAAGAACACTTCGGGAGTTCCGAAGTCCGCTAATCGCGGGACTCGGAAAACATCAGAGGAGCGCCTCAAATCGTCGAACGAAATTATTCGCATTGCGTGATGGACCGATACGCTCCGATGAACCGCGCCCGGTCTAGAGTCGGTTAGGTTTTTTTCCAGTTGCGTGCCGTCTTCTCCGATGTATACGATCCCCAGTGGCAACGCGTAGTATCCTTCTTCCGTGCTCATCCGCGGAGGTTGGGCACCCATCAGCATTTCGAACGCAGCGCCGGCTTTCAAATACGAGCTCGTAGAAACTACTTCCTAGAATCGAATATTGATCCACATCTTTTTTTCGCGGAGGCCAGCTGAAACTGCGGGCCAATTTTCGATATTGGTAAATCAGAATTTGCGCAATGTTATGCCCAGTTGGTTGGGCGGGATCGAGCATGTCGCGTGTGAAAAGGTCGACCACGCGGTCGTCGAAGTGAACTTCGCAGCCAAGCGGCAGATTTAGCAGATCTCTTGCAGTATGCGGGCCGCGAACTGCTCCGGTGCCTGCGTCATCTTGGAATGGGGTGAGACCTTGATACTCTAGGATTTGGTACACATTGCGGAAATTTCCAATAAAATCTATGACCACACAATGGGACTTCCCAGGGTACGGTCGAAGCCCGCGTCCTAGTTGCTGAAAAAATATCCGTTTGGATTCCGTCGGGGCATAAACACTAAGCATTCGACATAGGGCAAGTCTGCGCCTTCATTCATCACATCGACCACGGCGAGCATTGCGAGAGAACCAGATTGCAACCGTCGAAGAAGACGTTCTCTATCTTTCCGCGAAAGTTCTGAAGTGTAGGCTTCAGTCGGTACGCCGGCAGTTGTGAAATTTTCGGCCACTCGTTTTGCGTGTTTGATCGTGCAGCAAAACGCTAGGGATTTTCGGCAATCCCTAACTCTTGCCACTTTTGGATGATCGCCTGATCTCGTTCCGGAATAACAAGAACTCGCTCCAGATCTCGCACCGAAAAGTGCCCGGCTTGGGAAGCTACTTGCGAATAGTCGACATCATCAAAACAGCCAAAATAATGGTACGGAACCAATACGCCGGATTCGATTCCGCTTCGAAGCTCATAGTTAACAATTGTGTTTTCGCCACAGAGCGCCCAAATGTCTTGCCGATCCTCGCGAAACGGAGTCGCTGTTAATCCAAGAAGAAAGCTGGGTTTCAAATGTTCAAGGACCTTTCGGTACGATTTGGCGGGCGAGTGATGAAATTCATCAACCACTACGTAGTCGAAGTCTGTCGGATTAAGTTTGGCGATGTGCCGCGATAGCAACTGAATTGTGCTTAGGTTGATCCTCTTTAACGGCGCGCCAATCGGCGCCTCAAGCCGCTGCACGGATGAGGTACCGAAGACAGCTTCGAATTCCGACTGAGCTACATCGAGAATTTCGTCCGTATGGGCTGCGTAAAGCACACTTTTGAAACCGTGCTCTTTGGCGTCTTCTGCAGCAATCCGAGTCTTGCCGCTGCCGGGAGGCAATACGATCAATCCAGAACGATTTCCAATCTCATGAGCGCGCTTGAGATTCTTCAAGGCGTCTTGCTGAAGCAAATTCGGAAAGCGCTTTGAAGGAGAATAGCCGCAATTGCAGCGTCCCGAGGAAATGCGCGAACCGTCTCGCGGGCAGAAGAATCCGTTGGCGACAAATAACCTGGCCAAATCTTCCGCATTTACAATCGCGTAAGAAATTCCTTGTTGTTCGCACGTGGAGCAAAATTGTTCCTTGGCAGCATCAAGGATGACTCCTGCCGCGGCGAAAACCGCAAAACTCAATCCGTCAATTTTTGTAAGTCTGTAAATCTGATGCGACACGTCGACTGGACGGATCGTCGGGAATGATTTGCCCTTTAGGATGAAGGCCGCCATTCCACTTCGGCCGTCCAATTTCAACGTGTGAGTGAAAATGTCTGCTATTTCGGCGGGACCATGAGGTGTTTGCGCTTCATCTGCCAAGATTAGCCGGAGTAGCGGTTCCAGATCTTTTCGCTCATCCAGACTCCGCATTTGATTCGCGAGGTCAGGCACAAGATCTTTCGCTGCGACGTCACGCATTTCGCGAAAGTTATCGAAGCTCTCCAGGGGAACGAGCAGGCTCATCAGAACAACTAGGCTGACCAGCTCACGAAACAAATTGCCAGCGTCGTTGTTCTGAAGGCGGCCAACTAGATCAAAGTAGTCGAACCGCCGTCACGGCGATGCGGCCGCCAAAGCAAACGTCTACGTCCGCTCCCGGTGTGCGATGCCGTAGTTGGTAGTCGCCGGCATAATAGAGGCCGCTCTCTTCTTCGTGGCGATAGTTAAGCGGCAACGGGTTTGGATCGAGCGAACACCAGACAACTTCCGGGTCGTCCATTTCGGCTGGAAGAATCGGCAGGTTCACATTGTAGAACAGGCCGGCCTCGATCGGTTTCGCCAATATCTCGCTCAGGATTGGCGTCACCCATTTCACCGCACGCGCCCAATCATAGTCGACGCCAGATTTGCGATAGTGTGACACGGCCACACCGGGCCACCCGTGCAGCACGGCTTCGCGGACCGCGGCCACCGTGCCGGAATAATACATATCCGCGCCGAGATTTGCGCCATGGTTGATCCCGCTCAATACCCATTTCGCGTCGGGAACCAGGCGGAGCAATCCGAGGCGAGTGCAATCTGCCGGTGTGCCGTGAATCGCGAATCGTTTTTCGCCCCGCGGCTCGATTCGCACTCCTTCGCGCCAGGTCACAGCGTGGCTGACACCGGATTGCGGGCCGGCCGGCGCAACGATAATCGGGTCGCCGATGGTGCGGGCCGCGCTGACCAATGCTTCGAGACCGGGCGCGTCGATGCCATCATCGTTGGTGAGAAGAAACTTCATCGTTAGGTGGAACCGAACGTCGAACGCTTAACGCGTAACGTCCAACCGTCAAAATAGCCAACCGGGCGAGATGCTCCAAACTCGAAACGTCGGTGTGAATTCGACTGGATAAACCAGTCAAGTCTAGAGCCGACTCACCCGCGTTGGGTTTTCAAACACAAATGCAAAACCGCTTTTGAAATCTTGGATCGACTTGAAGCGGTCAACTTGATGGCGTCGCTACGCTTGATCACGCTATACGTGACTCACGTATAGCATACCGATCTTCGGTCCTGCTTTTTTTGGTATCGTAAGCGGATTCAGGACGAGTCGACATCCTCCAAACTCAAAACGTCGTTGTAAACTCGACTGGTATCCGCTTTTGCAGCCGCTATGGCGTGACAAGTAAACCAGTCAAGTCTCCTTTCGAAGACCACCCGCTTGGGTTAAACACCGAAAGCTCTTGAAATCTCGTTTATCCGCTTAAAGCGGTCGAGAACAACTGACGCTAACTCCGAACTATTTCGACGAAGCCGTGCGTGTGGTTACAGTCCTACGACCACCGCTTTTGTCTCCGTATAGTGTTCGAGAACCTCGTGGCCCATTTCACGGCCCCAGCCGGATTGTTTGTAACCGCCGAAGGGCAGGGCCGCATCGAGAATATTGTAACAGTTGATCCAAACTGTTCCCGCCTTGAGTGCAGCAGCGATACGATGCGCTTTGGAAATATCGCGCGTCCAAACGCCCGCGGCGAGGCCGTACTGAGTCTGGTTCGCGCGTGGAATCAGTTCTTCCGCTTTCGTAAATGGCTCCGCCACGACAACCGGCCCGAAGATTTCCTCGCGCACGATGCTCATGTTCGGCTTCACGTCCTTGATCACGGTTGGCCTAACGAAGTAACCGCGCTGCCCGGCTCGGTCGCCTCCGGTGACGTAACACGCGCCGGCCTTTTTGCCTTGGTGCATGTAATTGCTGACCCGGTTCAACTGCTCCTCTGAGACGAGCGGACCCATTTCGGTCGAATCATCAAGGCCCGGGCCGAGCTTGATTTTCCTGGCGTGATTGGCAACACCTTGGACCACTTCATCAAAAATATCGCGCTCGACCATCAGGCGCGAACCGGCGCAACAGCATTGACCGTGATTGAAGAAGATGGCATTCGCAGCGCCAGCGATGGCGGCGTCGAGATCGCCAACATCTTTGAAAACGATGTTGGGCGATTTGCCGCCGAGTTCGAGGCTGACCTTTTTCAAATTTCCCGCCGCGGCGCGAACGATGATTTTCCCAACTTCAGTCGAGCCGGTGAACGCGACTCTTGTCCACGTCGTCGTGAGCGGCGAGAGCGGCACCGGCCGTTTCGCCGAAACCGGTGACGATATTGACGACGCCTTCAGGAATTCCGGCGTCGAGAAGAATCTCGCCGAGACGAAGCGCGGTCAGCGGCGTTTGTTCGGCCGGTTTGAGGACAACGCAATTTCCCGCCGCGAGCGCGGGCGCGAGTTTCCACGCGGCCATGAGCAGCGGAAAATTCCATGGAATAATCTGGCCGACCACGCCGACTGGCTCGCGCAAAGTGAACGCGTGGAAATTTGCTCCGGGCGCGTAAGGAACACTGATGGGGATCGTGTTGCCTTCAATCTTCGTGGCCCAGCCCGCCATGTAATGAAACATGTCCGCCGCAAGTGGAACATCGGCGACGCGAGCGATGGTGCGCGGTTTTCCATTGTCGAGCGATTCGAGTTCAGCGAGTTCGTCCGCGTTCTCGAGAATGAGGTCGCCGATTTTCCAAACCATTTTGCCGCGCTCGCTTGCCGTGAGACGACGCCAGGGGCCCGATTCAAAGGCGCGCCGCGCCGCAGTTACCGCGCGATTGATGTCATTCTTGTCGCTCTCAGGAACGCGGGCAATGACCGATGCATCGGCGGGATTGAATACGTCGAACAGTTTTCCGGACGCGGCGGGAGACCATTCGCCGCCGATCAAATTTTGTTTCGGTTTTTTCAGCCAGGCGGCAATACCCGGGCGGATCCTTGTTTCGGTGTTGCCGGAACCGTTTCCGTTACGAGCGCGTGACGGTTTTCGGGTTTGAGTAGAGATACGTGAACGGGAAGTGGTCGTTTTCATAACGCGAAAGGTTGGTTCTCCGGGTTTCGAAGGGTCGCGCAAAGAGTCTAAGCTCGGCGAAAAGAACCGCAATCAATTGATCAAAATCTCAAGACACCGGAGCGGACTCGAATGCTTTAGGCACTCGAGCGTATCGCGCACCTCGCATTTGCTACGGCCCAAGCGCCCGATTCCTATACGTCAGCTAACAAAGAAGTTTTAAGAAACGCCGCGAAGAGTTATTCGAGCGTTGCTTTCTCCGCCCCGACGCCGGTGTTTGCCCTAACGAATAATTGAGACGCCATGAGTCAGGCGCGGCAGCTCAGGCTGTTTCTGCTCCGATCGCGAAAGAGAATCATGCCCGTCAGCGGCAGGATGAGCCACAGACTGGAAAGCGTTTCGGGCACGCTCGTTACCGTCCCATCCACGACAACATCATCGACCCGAAAGAAGCCGACCGAACCGCTTGCCAAAACGAACTGTAGATTTGTGATGCCACCGGTGGCCATTAGCCCGGAAAAACTGAACTGCGTATAATTGAACGGTGAGTCGGTGGGCAAAGTGAGAATGAGATTTCCATTCCAAAAAACTTGAAACGAGCCGAAGCCGGTTGGTGAAGAAATCCCGTTAGGTCCGTCGATCTCATCGCCGCGTAGCCAGAATGAGACATTGTAAAGTGATCCCGCGGTTGTGCTCAGACCCTGGGAGATAGAGCTTGCTACCTCGGTCGGTCCAAGAAACGCGCCGAAGTTTCCGGAATGCGCGGAGAAATTATTCACCCCGGTGAATCCGCTGGAAGTCCAACCGGTAAGATCGCCGGTCTCAAAGCCACTGTTGGTGACAAGATTGGCAGAGAGAGGCGCGGCTGTAACTGCCAATATCACCGCAACAAAACCGAGAAAGGATCGCGTCTTCATCACAAGATTCTACCCGGCTTCTTGTGGTGCCAGTCAAGAACAAAAGGCACGCCTAACGAAATAAATTCATCCATTCGCGAAGCTGTTGCGAATTCTAATCGGTGCGCGCGTTTTCAGCAGTGAGACCGGTGTTTTCCCTAACGAGTAATCGTATTGATCAGCGGTAGTCCGCTCGCTTGCAATTCCCGGTCGAGTGCCGGCACGTCTTGCGCGAGAATGTTTTTCCAACGTTCGGTCAGTGATGTTGCCTGGAGTCGCACGTCGCCGATTGCGGCTTTAACGCGGTCGGTGGGCGGAGCGTCGACTCCCTGGATCTGCGCGAACAAACTTTTCGCGGAATCGAGTGCATGCAGCGAAGGCGGCGCACCGGGTCGCGGATTGGGCGGACCTAACTCTTTTATCTTGCTGTTCAGCGTGTTCAATTTGTCTTCGACGTTCTTTGGCAGCGATTGCTCTTTTAATTTCGTTAACTGCTCGACTAACGAGTCGAACGTCTTGCCGATCGGTTCGAGCGTCGCGCGCACCTCGCTAAGTTGCCGGGAAAGTTCGAACTGCGTTTGCAGATCGGCCGCGGACATTTTGACGCGCGGATCCATCTTCACGGTCAGCGGCTGCGTATAGCTTTTGCCGTTCGCAGTCAGCACGACGGTGTAATCTCCGGGCAATACCCATGGCGATGTCGGCGCCGGTGGCGTGTTTCCGTAAATCGCAGCGATTGGATATTCGGGTTCGACACCGGGAATGGGAGTGTAATGCATGTCCCAAAGAAAACGGTGCATGCCGCGCTTCGCGGAGAGCGATTGCAACGGGCGGATCCAATAGCGCGGAACCTTTAGCTTTTTCGGGTCGGGTTGCTCGGGCTTGTCGGTGCTGGAATAACGCCTAACGAGATTGCCAGCCTTGTCTTTGATCTCGAGCGTGACCGGTTCCGGAGAATCTTCCGCCAGAAAATAATCGATCATCGCGCCATCCGGCGGATTTTCGCCGGCCGGTTCGTCGGGCGGGAGCGGCGTGTCGGTGTTGAGATTCCAACGAACACGAAGCGCGGTCTGCGGTTTGAACACGAGAGAACTCTCCGGTTTTTTCGCGAGCTGACGCAGCGGCGTGATGTTATCGAGAATCCAGAAGCCGCGTCCGTGCGTCGCGACCGCGATATCGTCGTCTTTAATAATGAGATCGCGCACGGAAGTGGCGGGCATGTTCAATCGCAACGATTGCCAGTTGTCGCCATCGTCAAAGGAGACATAGACCGCGCGCTCCGTCCCGGCGAAGAGCATTCCTTTCCGTTGCGTATCTTCACGGACGACGTTGACGGTTTGCCCGTCAGGAATTCCCTGCACGATTTGCGTCCAGGTTTTGCCGGCGTCGTGCGTGCGATAAATGTGCGGGCGCACATCATCGAGACGCAACGTGTTCACGGCCGCATACGCGGTGTTGGCGTCGAAATGGCCGGCGTCGATGAGCGAGATTTTCTGCCACGCCGAAATCGTGGGCGGCGTGACGTCGTTCCACTTCTTGCCGCCATTAGTCGTTAGGTGAATCAAGCCGTCATCGGTTCCACACCAGATGTGATTCACATCGAAAGGCGAAGGCGCGACGGTGTAGATTACGCCGCGCTGTTTCGCTTCCGCAGTCGGCTCTTTGGAATATTTTCCAATGCTCGCCGGCAACTCGTACGTTTTCCGAGTCAGGTCGGGACTGATTTGTATCCAATTCCGACCGCCATCGCGCGTCTGCCAGAGCGTGTTGCCGGCGAAGAAAAGCAGGTGCGGATCTTTCGGAGAAAAAACGATCGGCTCGGTGCGGATCATTCGGAAATCCGGCGTGCGCAATGGCACCGGCAGAATTTCCTGGGCCTGCGCGGTGCGACGATCGTAGCGCGTCAGTTTCCCGCCGTAGATGATGTCGGGATCGAGCGGATCGGCGACAACGTAACCGTACTCTTCCGCTCCGACCGGATGCCAATCGCGAAACGTGATCGCGCCGTCATTGCCGCGACTCGCGATTCCAACCGAACCGCTTTCCTGTTGCCCGCTATACAATCGATAGGGAAACGCGTTGTCGGCGCTGACGTGATAAAGCTGCGCGGTCGATTGGTTATACCAGGAGCTCCAACTCTGGCCGCCATTAACCGTGACAATCGTGCCTTGATCGCTCGCGAGCAGAATCACATTCGGATTGTCGGGATTGATCCAGATATTTTGTGAATCGTCGCCGCCGGGTGCGCCGCGCCAGCCGTCCCACGTTTTGCCGCCATCGACCGATTTCCAACAAACGATGCTAGCCGAATAAACGATCGCGGGATTTTTCGGATCGAATCGCACCACCGGCAAATCGCCGCCGCCGATGCGCGCAGCAGGTCGCGAATCGTCTGTAGGGCTAGCCCACGATTCGCCGCCATCGTCGGACCGATAAAGTTTCGACGTGTCGGGCGTCCCAACTGAAGCGAACAATGTCCTCGGCGAACTCGGCGCGATGGCGAGATTGGCCTGAACAATTTTGTCGGGAAGACCTTTGTGCAATTGGTTCCAGGTTTTGCCGCCATCGGTCGATTTGAAAATGCCACCATTGGTTCCATTCCAAGCGCTGTTTTCCCACGGTCCTTCGCGCGATTCCCAAAGCGACGCGTAGACGATATCGGGATTCGCCGGATCAATCTGCACATCGGCACCACCAGTATTTTCGTCGCGATAAAGAACTTTCTCGAACGTCTTGCCGCCATCGAGCGAGCGGAAAATTCCGCGCTCCTCGTTAGGCCCGTAAGGATGACCAGCCGCAGCGACAAAGAGCCGATCGGGATTTCGCGGATCGACGGCTACCTGGGCAATTTGCTGCGCATCGCGCAACCCCAAATGGGTCCAGGTTTTTCCCGCGTCGATTGATTTGTAAATGCCATCGCCAACGGACAAATCGGGGCGATGCAAGCCTTCGCCGCTCCCGACGTAAATCACGTCCGGATTCGAAACCGACACCGCAATCGCGCCGACAGAACCCGTTGGCTGATCATCAAAGATCGGCTGCCACGTTCGCCCGTAATCGGTCGTCTTGAATACTCCACCGTTCACCTGCGCCATGTAAAACGTGTTCGGTTGAGACGGAACGCCGCAGATCGCGCGCGTTCGCCCGCCGCGAAAAGGTCCGATGTTGCGCCAGCGCAACGTCGAATCAAAATCCGCGCCTAACGACTTATGACAGAGCGAAGCGACAGATAAGAGAACCGCCGCGTAACAAACAAGCGATCGAAGCCTTGGCATTGTGAAAGGATTCTTAGCAGAAGCGCATCAAGTTGACCGAAAATTTTTAAGAAGAGTCAACTCGCTTCATTCAAGGCTACGGCGTGGCAGACAAGTGAAGTGTGACTTTCGCGCGCGTTTCGTTTCGCGCCAAAAGTAACAGGTGTGTAACTTTTCCAAGTTCGCCACGGAGCGGCGGAGCCACTAGGAGAGTTCATATGAATCCTCTCGAAATCAGTGTCCTGCTCCCAGTTAAGCAACTTGTAACGATTAGTTCTCGATCGCGTTTTCGGAAGCCGATCGCGTTTTTCTTGTTTCTAATTCTTGTTGCTCTATCGACACGCCTTCACGCGCAAACCGCCCAATGGATTAAGCAACAGGGAACGGGCGGGATCAGCAACGGCGTGAGCAGTGATGCGGCGGGAAACGCCTATGTGACCGGCACGATCAGCAATCCTGGCTTGTTCGAAAACATCACGATTCCCTGCCATGCTGCTGATGTCTTCCTGGCAAAATACGATCCGAACGGCGCGATCGTTTGGGTCAGTATTGGCGGCGGCGACTTGCTCGACCAAGGCAACGATATCGCGACGGATGCCGTGGGAAATTCTTATGTTGTCGGCGCGATTCAAACAAACGGTCTCCATCCCACTGCGCAGTTCGATGATATTACGCTGACCGGTCACGGCGACTATGATTGGTTCATCGCCAAGTATGATGTGAACGGGAATGTTGTTTGGGCGAAAAACGCCGGCAGCACATTGGGCGACATTGCGAACGGAGTCGCGCTGGATTCAACGGGAAATATTTATGTGTGCGGTCTGTTCAGCGGGACGATGACGGTGGACGGCGTCACAGTCACAAGCAGCGGATTGTTTGATGCGTTTCTCGCAAAATATGACGTCAATGGAACTCTGCTCTGGCTAAAACGAGCCGGGGGCGGTGGCTCTGATATCGCGCATGGCGTTACCATCGATGTCTCTGGAAACATCGCGATCGTGGGCGAGTTTCAAAACACCGCGTCCTTCGATTCTCATTCCGTGACGTCCGCGGGCCTGGGCAACGCGTTTATCGCCAAGTATGACTCGGCGGGAAACAATCTGTGGGTGCGCAGCGGTGGCAGCACAACTTCGTTCGCGACCGATCCAGCGCGCGCGATCGCGGTCGATACGGCGAACAATTTTTACATCACTGGCGATTACACCGGCATGGCCAGCTTTGACGGGCTCTCCCTTTCAAACGCCGGCCTGCGCGATGTGTTCGTCGCGAAGTACGATAGCAATGGCGTAATTCAGTGGCTCCATCATGGCGGCGGGCCTCACGCCGAGGAGGCGCATGGCATCGCAGTGGATCAATCAGGAAATAGTTGGGTCACCGGATTTCTCGGCAGCGGTCCGAATGTTGTGTTTGATGGCCTCTCGCTTCCGCCGCGGGGCAACGAATACGTTTTTCTGGCTAAGTACGATACGTCCGGCGTGGTGCAGTATGTGAAACAATATGCCGCGGGGCTCGGTCAGGACATCCACGTGCTCAATAACGGGTGCCTCTACTTTGGCGGGGGAGCTTCAAAAGCGCAGGCGGGTCATGAATTTGACGACATCAGTCTGGTCTACGTGGACCGGGGCGGGTTCGCCGGCGAATTCTGTGAACCAGCTGCGTTCACCCCGAGCGTTGTCTCTGAAAAAATGCAGGGGAATACTATGTTTGACATTATTCTTCCGCTTACCGGTCCCGCCGGAGTCGAGTGCCGTTCCGGTGGCATCAATGGAAGCCACCAGGTGGACGTAATCTTTCCTGGTCCAGTCAGCCTAACGAGTGCGAGCGTTAGCGCCGGTATTGGTAGTGTGAGCGGTTACAGCGTTAATGGTTCGCGGGTAACTGTGAACCTCACCGGCGTGGCGAATGCGCAGACGATCGTCATTATGCTATCCGACGTCAGCGATGGAACCATTACCAGCAGCGTTAACGTCCCAATGAGCGTCCTGCTCGGCGATATCAACGGGAACGGTGTCGTGAACGGATCCGACATTAGCCAAGTTAAGGCGCAATCCGGTCAGGCGGTGACGGCCGTAAATTTCCGCAACGACGTGAACGCAAACGGCTCGATCAACGGTTCTGATGTCTCGTTGATCAAATCTCAATCCGGCACCGCGTTACCGTAACGAGCGCGTTCGTAAAATCTTGACCGCTTAAAGCGGTCAAGTTCTTCGCGCTGGCGCGCAATTTCATACCACGAATTATCCTTGCGCTTTGGTAAACTCGACGGCTTAAAGCCGTCGAGTTTCATTGATCATCTTTGAGTCGCACTGGCGCTTCGCGCATGTCGCAGCAGTGATCCAGAACGTCCTTACTCATGCTTGCGGTAATGATCGACGACGGGATACGTGCGGGCGACGAGGCCGAACGCAAGCGCGGCGACAAATGCGAACACGGCGAAGAAGAACATCTGAAATGCGGTGATGCCGAGTCCGCTGGATTTAATGAAGTTGATCACGCTGTGGTTTTGCACTCCGGCATTCGCGACCAGCACCCAAAGATTGCCGACCGTGACGGCCAAATTCCAAAAGGCCATGATCGCCCCTTTCATCGACAGCGGTGCCTGGCTATAAGCGAATTCGAGGCCGGTGGTGGCGACCAGCACTTCGCCGAACGTGAGGAAGACATAAGGGAGCACTTGCCAGGTGATCGAGAACGCGTTGCCGTGGTCGAGCACCAGTTGCATCGCGCCGACTACGATCCATGAGAAACCGGCAAACGCGATCCCGGCAGTCATCCGTCGTAATGACGTCAGTTCGTATCCGAGACGCTTGAGCGCGGGATAAAGGACAAGGTTGTTGAATGGAATGAGTAGCATCACGAGCGCGGGATTCAGTGCTTGCATCTGCGAAGACTGAAACCAGCTCGGTTTCGCCATCGCGTTTGCCTGCAACACCCACGTCGATGCTTTTTGATCGAACAACGACCAGAATGGAGTGACAAGCGCGAAGAGCACCAGCACGCGCAAGACCGAGCGCACGCCCGCGATCGCGTCGGCGGGATGTTTGTCGCGCACGGCGTAAAGTTGCAACCAAACACCGAGACCGCCGAATGCGATCACTGCGACAAGCGCGAGACATGCGGCGATGACAAATCCGAATTTCGGTATGAGCAGGAACGATCCGATAGCTGTGGCAACGGCGATGGCAGCGAGAATTTGGCCGCGCATGCCTGATGCGATTGCGTCGCGCGAAACGCGCAGAAACGAATGCGGATTGGGCGGCGCGGGTGGAACCATCACATATTGTTTTCGACCGGCCCAGAGAATCACCGTCGAGATGAACATGAGTGCGCCGGGAATGCCGAAAGCAATCGCCGGCCCGAGTTGCTTCAGAAAAATCGGCATCAAGAACGAAGCGAAGAGCGAGCCGAAGTTGATGATCCAGTAGAAGGACTCGAAAACAACCTTCGCGCGATGTTTGTTCGTCTCATCGAACTGATCGCCAACAAATGCGGCCACACACGGTTTGATCCCGCCTGAGCCGAGCGCGATTAGCCCGAGTCCGATGTAGAAACCGGTGCGATTCGTGACGAACATCGCCAGGCACGCCTGACCCAAGCAGTAGACCAGACTCAGCCAGAAGACCGTGTTGTACTTGCCGAAGAAACGATCGGCCAGCCAGCCGCCTAACAAAGGGAAAAAGTAAACGCCGATGACGAACGTGTGAAAAACGTCCTTTGCAGATCGGGCGCGATCGCCTTCTGGTAGATAAAGAAGCAGCGACGAGACGAGGAAGACGGTGAGGATGTTCCGCATCCCGTAAAAACTGAAACGCTCGCATCCTTCGTTACCGATGATGTAACGGATCTGTTTCGGGATCGGCGCGTGCGGATCAGGCACGCCACTGCTCGTGACAGTTAAGTCTTCGATCTCCGCTACATTTTTCACTCCCCGCGAGCGTCCACAGAATGAACTGAATGCGCAACTGCATTTGCGCAACCTGGGCGAATGAAAAAGTAACCCGCTTTTGTCCGGCGCAGAAGTGCAACGAGACCGCAGCAATGAAATTTGAAAAGAGCTTGTCGCTATTGCGGTTACTAAGATAAGCAGATCAGCTCTCGATGCTCTTCAATTCCCTCACCTTCGTCGTCTTTTTCACGGTCGTGTTGGTGCTGTATTGGAGCATTCGCAGGTGGCAGGCGCGGAAAAATCTTCTCGTCGTCGCCAGTTACATTTTTTACGGAGCGTGGAATCCGCCGTTCGCCGCTCTTCTCTTTTCCACGACCGCGATGGACTTTTGGCTCGGGCGTCAAATCGGCAAAGCGAAAGATCGACATGCCAAGCACCGCTGGCTCGTCGCAAGCGTTTGTATGAACCTGAGCATGCTCGGTTTTTTCAAATACGGGAATTTTCTGCTCGAGAACTTCAAGTGGCTGATGGCGCAGATCGGCATCATCTACCAACCACCGCACCTCGATATTCTTTTGCCGGTCGGCATATCCTTTCTACACGTTCCACTCCCTTTCCTACACGCTCGATATTTATCGCGGCGTTTTGCAGCCGACACGGTCTTTGCGTGATTTCGTGCTTGCGGTTTCATTTTTTCCTCAGCTTGTCGCCGGACCAATCGTCCGTGCCGGCGATTTCTTGCCGCAGCTGGTTCATCCTCCGCGTCTCAAAACCAATCAATTTTTCTGGGGACTGGCGCTGATGACCTTAGGGCTGTTTGAAAAAATTGTCCTTGCCGACACGTTGCTCTCCGGTTCGGCGGATCGCATCTTCGGTTATGCCGGGCCACTAGTGGCGCTTGACTCGTGGGCGGGCGTAATCGCTTTTGCCAGCCAGATCTTTTTCGATTTTGCCGGCTATTCGATTTGCGCGATCGGTGCGGCCTTAACGCTTGGCTTTCATCTCAAAGACAATTTTCGTTTTCCATATGCCGCAATCGGGTTCTCGGATTTTTGGCGGCGCTGGCACATCTCGCTCTCAACTTTTCTGCGCGATTACCTTTACATACCGCTCGGCGGAAATCAGGTCCGTCCGTATCGTGCCGCGCTCAATCTTGTCATTGTCATGTTCCTGGGCGGCCTTTGGCATGGCGCGGCGTGGATGTTTGTGGTTTGGGGATTGTTGCACGGCTCGTATCTCGTCATCGAACGGGTCTGTCGCGGCCTGTTCGAAAATAAATCATGGGCGAACACGCCGTTCGTTCGAGTCCTTGCCGGCTTCGCTACTTACGGCGCGGTTTGCATTGCCTGGGTATTTTTTCGGGCATCCGATTTCACGGTCGCCAGTCGAATGCTCGGGGGAATGTTCGGTCAGCACCCGCACGGCGACGCCATCCTGGCCACGCGCGAACTATTACAAATTGGAATCGTCACTGCCGGAATGATCGCCCTGCACTGGGCGATGCGCGATGAATCGTTCGAGACGGCAGTGTTGCGTTTACCGCCCTGGGCCATTACGGCCATCGGTTGTATCATGGCGTGCGCGATCATTCTCACTCAAGGAAACAGCAATGCCTTCATTTATTTCCAATTTTAAGGAACGGCTTCGTCTCCCGCGGCTGTTTTTCCGGCAACCATCGCGCGCCGAACAAATCCACGGCGGTCCCCCGCTCGAATTTGAGCGCCCGATCCCGCCCGCGCCCTGGCGGGGAATCGCGGTCGTCATCACTATCGTTGTCATCGCTGCGACCACTGCCTGGGAATTGTACTGCCGGTCGATCGGTTACGGTCCGACTTTGAATGATACCGAAGATTTGTGGGTTCAGGCGCGCCGTCGAGTTCAGCCCGAGTCGGTGGTGAGTGTGGGCGACTCGCGGCCCGTATTCGATCTCGACCTCGATGAACTGGAAAAGGGACTCGGCAAACGTCCGGTCCAACTCGCTCTTCCCGGAAGTTGCGCCTATCCAATATTCGCCGATCTCGCCAACGACGAGAGTTTTCACGGCACGATCATCTGCAGCATTGTTCCGGGCATGTTCTTTGCGCCGGGAGGTCCGCTTCTGGAAACTTCCGAGAAGGCACTCAATCGCTTTCACAAGCAAACGCCGGCCCAACGACTGAGTCATCATTTTGGCATGTTCCTCGAGGAGCACGTCGCGTTTCTAAAACAGGAAGACCTCACGCTCGACGCACTGCTCAAGCAGTTACCGATTCCGAATCGCCCGAATGCTCAGGTGCCGCCAAGATTTCCGCCCTATTTTCAAACCGTCGATCGCGAACGCCGGGCACGCATGATCGAGAAATGCGCTGATCCAAACGGTGAATTGGCGCGACGGATTCAACAAATCTGGTTGCCGCTTTTCACACCACCGCCGCCACCGAGTTATGTCCCAAAAGAAATTTTCATGGCGAACATGGGCAAGGCGATCAACGCGCGATTCGACGACACGGCGAAAGCCGTGCAGAAACTACAAGCGCGCGGCGGCAAGATCGTTTTCGTTCGTTTCCCGAATAGCGGAGAACTCAAGGCGCTTGAAGACCGGCTCAATCCGCGCGCGCGCGATTGGGAACGGTTGCTAAAGGAAACGAAAGTTCCCGGGATTTACTTCGAAGACTATCCGGAACTCGCAAGCTTCACCTGTCCCGAGTGGTCGCATCTTTCCGCCGGCGATTCCGTCGAATTCACCAAGCGACTCATTCCGCATCTTCGCGCTGCATTGAAGCTGTAAACGGCTCGCACGTCTGCGCAACAATGCCTAACGAGTTGTCTCTGCCAAGAGTGTCTTCGGGGTTTGTGTCGAAACCACCGCTTGACGGCGGGAACGGCGGTGTATCACCCTGTTGTTCATGTTGAGTCATCGTATCCGGGCGGTTTCGCCGGTTTTGGCACCGCATGTCGAACATCTCTGGATGGCGCGCGGTTATCTGCCGGCGCGCTGGCGCAATATGATTCTGCCGGACGGAGCGATGGAGCTGATCGTGAACCTGGGCGATCCGCAGAAGCTTTGCGTGCGGGATGGTCCGGCGAAGCAGACTATTTTTCGAAACAGTTGGATCTCGGGCGAGCGAACCGCGCCGATCGTAATCGATGAAATCGGTTATGTGCATCTGGTGGGCGTTCGGTTGCGAGCTGGCGGGGCGTGGCCGTTTCTCGGAATTCCGTTGCGCGAATTTACCGATGAGGTCGTGGAGTTGGAAACGATCTTCGGCCACGAGATTAGCGATCTGCGTGAACAATTAGGCGAAGCTCCGGATGACGATGCGCGCTTTGATCTGCTGGAATCCTGGCTCGTGCAACGCGCGCGCTCTCGCACGCAACCGACGCGCTCGGTCAGTCATGCATTGCGCATGATCGCGGGCGGATTGGACGGGGTGCGGATTGGGAAAATTGCAGACACGATTGGGATCAGTCATAAACATTTGCTGCGCGAGTTCGATCGGTGCGTTGGGTTGACGCCGAAATTGTTCGCGCGGCTCTGCACGTTTCAACGCGTGATCCGCTGTGTCGGACAAAAATCGGAAGTGGATTGGGCGAACACGGCGGCAACTTGCGGTTATCACGATCAGGCGCATTTGATTCATGAATTTCGCGCGTTTAGCGGATTGACTCCGGCTAATTATCTGACGAAGCGCGGACCGTTTCTGAATTATCTCGAAGTCGAGTAATCCGCGCGTGCCGCGGAAACAAATGTCAATTTTCTACAATCCTTGCCGGGCGCAATCTGGCAGGATGCGATCGATGAAACAGATACAAATTCTTAGAGTCGCTATGTTGATTGGTGCGAGCGCAATCGCGATCGTGTACGCTCACGCGCAAACGCCAGCTCCCTCGGCTGCGGCACTGGAACCGATCGCTTTCCTAACGACACATGAATGGGACGCCAAGCTTCCCGATTCGCCCGATGGAAAGAAAACAAAGATTCACGCACGATTTACCTGGGCACAAAACCGTCAGGCCATTCGCATCAGCAATGAATTCGTCACCGACGGGAAGGCGAGCCCTTACATTGACGGACTCTACGCGTGGGATCCGCAGCAGAAGAGCATTGTGTTCTGGTATGTGGATGCAAAGGGAGGTCTCACCAAAGGCATCGTTAAAGTCGAAGCCGGAAAACTGGTGCACGAATTTCAGGAAACTGAAGCAGACGGAAAGACCTCGGAATATGTAGCGAAGGTCACGCCGCATGGGAATGAAGCGTGGGAGAACGAAATTTTCGCGCGAAAGGCGAATGATCTGACGCTGTTGGTAAAAGTGCGCTACGAAGCGGCGCAATAAGAGGATTTGGCGATGCGAACGGCTCGTCGGCGCAGCAGTGCCTAACGAGTTATGATATACTTTGAGAATTGGTGTCCCCAGAAGGTCACTGTTTCGGCAAAGCGCAGACCAGTTTTTTCCAAGTACGCGCACCGAGGCGATGTTCTCTGGCATAGCCAGGCCGATAATTCGTTTGAGGCCGAGATCGGCAAATCCGTAACGGACCGAAGCAAGCGCAGCTTCCGTCGCCAATCCCTGGCCCCAATAAGCGGGCATCAAGCGGTATGCGACGTCGACCTCGCCGAGTTCTTCGAGATATTTCAAGCCGGCAAAGCCGATGTCTTCGCCGCTACTTTTGAGAATGCAGGCGCCGCGGCCGAATCCGTATTTGCCGTAGTCCGCGATTGGGTGATCGACGAGGATTTGGCGGGCTTGCTCGACACTTTGCAACGCTTTGTCGGGAACGAACCGCAGCACTTCCGGATCGGTGTTCAGTTTGAAGAACGACTCCGCGTCTTCTGCCACATATTCTCTCACGAGCAGTCGATCGGTCTCGAGAATGACCTTCATGATAAATCAGCGCCAAGTAGTAGCAGGAGGCGTAACTCTTGATCGTCGATAGTTAGGCGGCTTGGTCAAACAACCTGTCGTTAGTGCGGTACGATCTGAACTGAGTGTTAATGCTCGCGTTCAGCATATGTTACGACAAAGCGGTGATTTCCAGCTGGGGACTGGACGAAAGCGTACTCGAGCCCCTTGATGGATTGCAAAGTATAGGATCCGGTTTCGCCATCCCGCGTAATGCGAGAAACGGTTTTGCCGCCATATATTTTTGGGACCATGATCGTCAGGTCGTGATCCGATCTCGGAATATCTAGTTGGAACGAAAGCTGGCTATCGGACCAGCAAATGTCAGAAAACCGAGCGGCGGCTTTAGCCTGGAGAAAACGCAATGTTTGCTCCGCCGTCCAGATGGGGACGTTTCGCTGATTAGCGTAGTCGAGAATTTGGAGACCTTCTTTACGCGACCATTCTTTCCACCTCACGGTATGGAGATTTACGTTGATAAAGGTGTAGTCTTCACGATCGAGGCTTCGATCCAGGAGGACCTTGAAATTGTTGAAGAGATTCCCTTTGCCCCATTGCTCGTCAGGAAGCTGGGTAACTGATTGATAAATATTGAGGACCTCGCCACGCGGATCGATGAACTTCATCGGTAAGCCACTACCCGTGAAATTGCCGATCGGTCCTAAGAAATGTCCCTCGGTGGATTTCTGATCGAAGTGGTAGAGGTTGCAGTCGAGGCGAATTCCATATTTCGCCTCGATTGAAGCTTGAGCCGTGAAATCCTGCTTCCCGTCAGCATCCGTTCCGCACCAGACAATATAGTGGTTGCGCACCGTCCGCATATCCACACCGTAAGCATCCTTGAGAGCATGGACGGTCCAGTTTGTCTTACCCTCCATGGCGCTATAGGTGGGATTGGTTAGGTCCGGCGTGTCATCGACGTGACCCGATATCTCGAAACCGTCAGCGCGCCAGGTTTTCACCTTGTCGGCGGAAACATAAGGACTCTTCAAGTAGACTGTCATCCTTGCGCCCCTGGATCGGATGTCGCTCAGTTGAGCGTCAAAGTCCCTTTCGGGGGAATCTTCGCCGTCGGCGGTCAAGAGGACCAGGCTCTTATTTGAATCGGGAAAATACCAAAGGCGCGGTAACGGTTTTTTGAATGAGCTCGCTTTTTCGATGGCGTGGGACAAAAGCCGCATCTGTTCGTCGGCTTGGTTGACCGAATTCGTTCGTGGATCGACCCAGCCGTCGGTGAACATATCCGCCGCTCTGATTCCCTTGATACCGTCTTTTTCCAAGCCGGCATATTGCGGATTGCCCTGGCGCGTGAAGGCAATGCTTTTGGGCAGATTGTAGGTGAAAGCGACGGCATGTCCCTGGCCGAATTCATTACTGACAACAGCAGGCTTATCGGCAGATGTATTCGCATCTTTATATAATGTGGCAATGACGTGAGCTCCCTTCAGGTCATATTCATCGGCCTCGCCGTGGAACTGGAGAGTATCGGACACCAACCCTTTGCCGATATCGTTGCCTTGCTCAATCTTGATATAGCCGGCGGCGATCGTGGACGCCTTATCAGAAATACCGCAAACAGGGGCAAGTTGTTTGTCGGGGCGAAATGCGATCAAGTTGCCGCCTCCATCAACGTAATTTCGGAGCAAGTCCGTCTGGGTGGAACTCAATTTTGTCTCAGTCAAAATAACCACATCGAAGTTGTTCAGGTAGCTGACCGTTAAGTCGGAAGCTGAAGGTGACTCAACCTGAAATTCGTTAAAGCCTTCCGCTCGGAGGATTTCTCTGGTATAGCTGCCAAATTCGGCGGCAGACTCCATTACCAAAATAGGCGCCTTGGCGGGAGCCACGGCACGGACCGTGTTGCTACCGATAATCAATGCTACTGCGACGACTGCGATTGGATTCAAACGGCTCAAAGTGGTTAGGATGTTGACGCATGCCGCTGAATCCCTCTGACATCCAGTCTTCGATCGGTTCGACGGAGCCTGCGTCTCCAGAAATAACTCCGATCACGGCGGCCAGCAAACATAGCTACGGCCAAATACTGAAGTCCTCCGCGATGATTGGCGGCTCGTCGGCGGTGAACATTGGAATAGGAATTATTCGGACGAAAGCAATGGCTTTGTTGCTGGGTCCGGCCGGAGTCGGATTGATGGGGATTTACTCCTCGATCCTCAATCTCACTCAAAGCATTGCGAGCATGGGGATCAACAGCAGCGGCGTGCGCCAGATTGCTGAAGCTGCTGGGTCGAACGAAACCGAACGCATCGGACGGACCGCAACTGTGTTGCGGCGAACAGCGATTGTCCTGGGTGTGTTCGGGGCGTTCCTGCTCGCGGTGTTTTCCAAGTGGATTTCGATAGTGACTTTTGGCAACGAACGACACAGTGCTTCCGTGGCTGCGCTTTCAATCGCAGTGTTCTTTGGCTCTGTCTATGGGGGACAAGCGGCGCTGATCCAGGGAATGCGGCGCATCTCTGATCTGGCCAAGATGGGAGTGCTGGGCGCGATCTTCGGGACTGTCATCAGTATTTCGCTGATCTATTTTTTTGGTGAAAAAGGCATCGTGCCGTCGCTCGTGAGTATCGCGGGAATGATGGTCCTTACGTCGTGGTGGTATAGCCGAAAGGTGCGAATTCAGGCACAGGCATTGACGATGTCCGAAGTGGGACAAGAGGCAGCCGGTCTGTTGAAACTGGGCCTCGCATTCAGTGCCAGCGGCATCTTAACCATGGGATCCGCCTATGCGATCCGGCTCATTGTTCTCCGCCAAATCAGTTTCGAAGCCGCCGGATTGTACCAATCCGCCTGGACCCTTGGCGGACTGTATGTGGGATTCATTCTGGACGCCATGGCAACGGACTTTTATCCCCGGTTAACCGCCGCCGCCAAAAATAATACGCAGTGCAATCGCCTGGTTAACGAGCAGGCGCACATCAGTCTGTTGCTGGCAGGGCCGGGAGTGATCGCGACGTTAACGTTCGCGCCGTTGGTTATCGCATTATTTTATACGACGAAATTTAGAGCGGCAGTAGAACCTCTGCGCTGGATATGTTTTGGAATGGCGTTGCGGGTCGTCGCCTGGCCAATGGGATTCATCATCCTGGCTAAAGGCGCGCAAACCATTTTTTTCTGGACCGAGGTAGCGGCGACTGTTGTTCACATCGGACTTGCCTTCATACTCGTTAGTTATTTCGGCTTGACCGGCGCCACCATGGCGTTCTTCGGGCTCTACATCTGGCATGGAATTCTGATCTATTTGATTGTGCGCTGGCTTACTGGCTTCCGCTGGTCTGCGGCAAACCGGGAGACTGGTCTGGTGTTTCTCCCTGCGATTGGGGTGGCCTTTTGCGGATTCCGCTGGCTGCCATTCTGGCTGGCGACGGCGGTTGGGGCTTTGGCTACGGTGCTTAGTGGCGTGTATTCGATGCGGGTTCTGGTCAATCTCGTGTCGTTCGACCGCATACCGGGTCCAATCCGGCGATTGCTCAGGTTATTTCGTTTTGCGCCGGTAAGCACCGACTTGGAGCGGTGATAAGGTGAAGATTCTCGTCTTTGCTCATCAGCTCGAGGTAGGTGGCACCCAGGTGTGCGCTATCCAGCTCGCGACGGCGCTTCGCGACCTCCACGGCCACGATGTTGTCTTGTTTGCCACGCCCGGCCCAGCAGTCAGATTGGCCGAGCAGAAGGGCCTACGCTACCTGCCCGCTCCCGACGCACTCGTCCACCCATCGCCCGCGCGGATGCGCGCCCTGCGTCACGCGGTACGAGACGAAAAACCCGACCTCATCCACGTCTGGGATTGGTGGCAATGCCTTGATGCCTATTACATCGAACATCTGCTCATGCGAGTTCCCGTTCTCGTAACGGACATGATGATGACTTTGTCGCGGGTGTTACCCAAGGCACCGCCCACGACGTTTGGAACACCAGAACTCGTGGACCAAGCCAGAGCCGCAGGCCGCCATCGAGCGGAACTTCTTTTGCCGCCGGTGGATGTTCGGGGAGATGCGCCGAACGCAGTAGATTCACAATCTTTCCGCAACTGTTATGGCATTAACGAGAGCCACATCACGCTTGTCTCGGTATCGCGGCTCGATCAACGCATGAAGGCTGAGAGCTTGCGCCGGACGGTGGCGGCTGTCCGAACATTGGGCCGTGAGTTGCCATTGCGTTACGTAATCGTCGGGGACGGTCAAGTCAGGCCTGAGCTTGAGCGACTGGCGGCCGAAACGAATACTGAACTAAAACGATCGGCTGTCGTGCTGACTGGCGAACTCCTGGATCCTCGCCCCGCTTATGCCGCGGCAGACATCGTTGTGGGCATGGGCAGTTCGGCCCTGCGAGGAATGGCGTTTGGCAAGCCTGTCGTCATCGTCGGCGAACGGGGTTTCTCAGCGCCATTCAATCCACAGACGCAGGAGTCCTTTTACTATAAAGGTATGTATGGACGGGGTGAGAGCGGTGCCAGCAATGAACGACATGTTGCGGACCTTCGCAGTCTCGCTGAGCATCGCGATCAATTTCCGGCCATGGGAGAGTTTTCGCGGCAGTGGGTTCTGCAGCACTTCGCGCTAGAAAAGATCAGCACTCAACTGGAGAAGTTCTGTTGCTCTGCCGTGGCCGGGATGTCACAATTCCATGTGGCTGCGACAGACGGGCTCAGAACCGCCGCAATGTGCTTGAGGGAGAGAAGAGTCCTGTCCTACCGCTTCTGGGAGAGGGTCAAAGGGTAAAGACGCAGAGGGTTGGCGCTTGCGGCTGCCGATCAATCAATTGTCTTCCATGTGAAAAGTAGCTTTAGCAATTCCGCTATGTCCAAAAAACCTAAGAAGCAGACTGGGACCGTGGCTCCCGTTCATGGCATGCGGAAGGTCAAACCTGATCCACTCTTTGAACGGGATTTGTCCCGCCATCTTCGCGAAGCCTACGCGCCCGCGATGCTGCTCGAACACTACTCACGGTTCGCCACCGGCGATGGTGAATTGGATAGTTTGATGCGCCGGGCCATCTGGCGAGCCGTCGCGCGTAAATTTGGAAACGGGATTTACATCGGCAGCGGCGTTGGATTTAAGCACCTGGAAACATTCGAAATTGGGGACGGCGTTTTCATCGGCGATCAGGCCTATATTCAAGGGCGGATCGATGGAGTTACCAAGATTGGTAATCATGTGTGGATTGGGCCACAGGCCTATTTCGATGCACGACATCTGATCCTGGAAGATCATGTCGGGTGGGGTCCGGGAGCTAAGGTCCTCGGTTCGGCTCACACCGGAATGCCAATCGATCGGCCAATCATGAAGACTGATCTCGAAATACGCGCGGTCCGTGTGAAAGCGTGGGCGGATATTGGAATGGGCTCGCTCATCTTACCCGGTGTTACGATAGGCAAAGGTAGTATTGTTGGCGCTGGCGCGGTCGTGACGCGCGATGTCTCTCCTTTCGCCATCGTCGCCGGAGTGCCTGCGAAATTCGTGCGCTGGCGAAAAGGATACGAAGCAAAAAAACGCCGGTGAATTACAAACGGGCGTTGGTCACAGGCGGCGCGGGACTGATTGGATCTCACATTGTCGATGGGTTAGTTGTCGAGGCAATCGAAGAAATTGTCGTGCTCGACAATCTAAGTCGCGGGCGACGCCAGAATCTCGACCCAGCCGTGACCAGCGGAAAGCTCACGATCGTGGAAGGTGATATTCGAGACCGCGATTTAGTCGCGCGACTAATGGAAGGCATTGACATTGTCTTCCAGGAAGCGGCGATCCGCGTAACTCAGTGTGCAGAAAATCCGCGGCTAGCTCATGACGTGTTAGCTACTGGCATGTTCAACCTGCTTGAGGCTGCAGTCGCAGCAAAGGTGAAGAGATTTGTCTCGGCCTCCTCCGCATCTATCTACGGACAGGCCGAGCAGTTCCCGACTAACGAGAAACACCACGGTTACGGGAACCGAACGATCTACGGCGCGACAAAGACCTACAATGAAGGACTACTGCGCAGCTTCTACGAAATGTACGGGCTGAACTATGTGGCCCTGCGTTACTTCAACGTCTATGGCCCACGAATGGATGCATTCGGAGCTTACACTGAAGTGATGATTCGCTGGATGGAGCGATTGGCGAAAGGGCAAGCCTGCCTGATCGATGGCGATGGCAGTCAGACGATGGATTTTATTTACGTGGACGATGTCGCGCGCGCGAACCTGATGGCGGCAAACTCGTCGCTGACCGACGAAGTTCTCAACATCGCTACGGGAACAGAAACCAGTCTGACCGAACTGGCAGCGTTACTCGGCCGGATAATGGGTAACGAACGCGCCCCGGAATATGGCCCCGTTCGCAAAGCGACTCCCGTTTTCCGTCGACAGGCGGATGTGCGCAAGGCAGAACGCCAGATTGGATTTAAAGCGAAGGTGTCGCTTGAAGAAGGTCTGCGCGAATTGGTGAAATGGTGGTCGCGTGAGACAAAGAATCCGGTGCCGGGCATGTGCCTGGATTGAACATGATTCCAATTGCCATGCCTTATCTCGGCGAGGAAGAAGCGGAAGCAGTTCGGCGTGTGATCCTTTCAGGTTGGATTACGCAGGGACCCGAGGTTGCCGCGTTCGAGAATGAATTTGCCGCGAGCGTCGGCGCGCAGCATGCCTGCGCGGTTTCCAATTGCACAAACGCATTGCACCTCGCACTGCTGGCCGCGGGCGTCGCCGCAGGAGATGAAGTCATCACCGTCAGTCATTCCTTTATCGCGACGGCAAACAGTATTCGTTATTGCGGGGCCACGCCCGTTTTTGTCGATATCGAACCGAACACATTCAACATCGAGCCGGCACTCATCGAATCGGCGATCAATGCGCGGACCAAAGCGATCTTGTGCGTGCATCAAATGGGGATGCCGTGCGATCTCGCGCGCATTGTTCCCATCGCGGAAAAACATTCCATCCCGCTCATCGAAGACGCAGCCTGCGCCGCCGGCAGCGAAATTTTCTGGAATGGCCAATGGGAACGCATCGGAAAACCGCACGGCGATGTCGCCTGTTTCTCGTTTCATCCGCGCAAAGTAATTAGCACGGGCGATGGCGGTATGCTCACCACCAGACACAAAGATTGGGACGCAAAATTTCGTTTGTGGCGCCAGCACAGCATGTCGGTCCCTGACACGGTCCGACATTCTTCCGACCAAGTTATTTTCGAGAGCTTTCCGGAACTCGGTTACAATTATCGCCTAACCGATGTGCAGGCGGCGATGGGTCGCGAACAGTTGAAGCGCTTGCCTGAGATGATTGTGCGCCGCCGCGAATTGGCGATGAATTACGCAGGGCTACTCAAAAATATTCCGGGCCTTGGTCCGCCTAACGAACCGGAGTGGGCCCGAAGTAACTGGCAAAGCTATTGTGTCCGCTTGCCCGCAACCGTCCGGCAAAGAAACGTCATGCAGTTGATGCGCGATGGCGGTGTCGCGACGCGTCGCGGCATCATGTGCGCGCATCTTGAGCCGGCGTATCAACAGAAAGTTTGGCGTTCGGTTGGAACGCTTGCGCAAAGCGAGCGCGCTCAGAACGAATGTATTCTGCTTCCAATGTATCACGAGCTATCTGGTGCAGAACAGCAATCCGTCGCCTCACAACTTCGGTCTGTGCTAACGAAGAAAAGTGACGAGTAGATTGTGCCGGCTGATATAGTAAAAGATAGCGGTCGAAGCCAGTAAAAGAAACACCTGATGGGTCATTACACATACCTCCATGCGTTGGTCGGTGGAATTCTAATTGGCCTTGCCAGTTTGATCGCAACTGCGCTGAGCGGAAAGATCCCGGGGATCTCGGGAGTCTTTGGCCGGCTCCTCGTGCCGACGACGCCCGATAAATCATGGCGAGTGGTGTTTCTGATTGGTTTGATTGGTGGCGCGGCGTTGAGTTTCTCGCTTTGGGATAGCGCGGCACTGTTTCGGCCGATGCGCCCCTTATGGGTGATGGCGATTGCAGGATTGCTGGTTGGATTCGGAACGCGCCTGGGCGGGGGTTGCACAAGTGGCCACGGTGTATGCGGAGTCGGGAGAGGCCAAAAAGATTCAATCCTGGCGACTTTCATCTTTGTCGCTCTCGGAATGATGACCGTCTTCTTGTACAACCGACTAACCTCATGAAGCCGGCGAAATTAATTTTCATTTTCATCGCCGGCGGTCTTTTCGGAACAGGGCTTGCCATTTCCGGAATGACTGATCCGGCGCGTGTGATTGGATTTCTCGATGTGTTCGGCAAATGGGATCCGGCGTTGCTGTTTGTCATGGCGGGTGCTGTCGGCATCTACGGGATCGGAATGCTCGCGCTACGCCGTCTCGCGCTCGGTAATTTGAAACTGCCATCGGCTGCATCTTCACCGATCGATCGTCGGCTCGATGATCGGTGCTGCAATTTTCGGCGTGGGCTGGGGGTTGGGCGGTTTTTGTCCAGGGCCTGCACTCGCCAATCTCGGCGCGCTTCGCATCGCGGCACTCGTTTTTGTACCGGCAATGGCGATTGGGATGCTTTTAGCGCAGCGTTTCTTCGGGGCGGATCGCTAAAAGCGGTCGAGCCCGGCGCCGTTTTCGATCACCCCAGCAGAGCAAAGCTGAATGTTACATTTTTGTGACAAAGAAGTTTTGGCGTGCTCTGCGGACCCGATTCGGAGTATGACGCAGGCTGCGCGTGCGTCATGGCAAATGCGGCTCGCACGGCGATCCAACGCATGTCGCTCAGCATCGTCTTCATCTGCCTTGCGCTCGTCGTCGGGATTTATTTCTACAACAATCCGCTCAAGCACGGCCCGTGGTTTCTGAGCCGGCGTTTCATCAACTGGTTCCCGCTCGGCATGACCTACGCGTTCCTTTACATGGGACGCTACAACCTCACCGTCGCGAAGAACGCGCTGGGCTCGCTCATGTCGAACGAAGATTTCGGGCTCATCTTCGCAGCGGGGACGATGACTTATGCGTTCTCGTTTCTCATCAACGGTCCGCTTGTCGACAGAATCGGAGGCAAAAGGGGAATCCTCATCGCTGCGCTCGGAGCGGCGGCGGCCAATGTCGCGCTCGGTATCATCACGTGGCTTGTTCTGACGAATCGCATTCACGTTCGCCTGCTTCCGATTTTTTCGATCACGTATGCGCTCAATATGTATTTCCAGAGTTACGGCGCGGTCTCGATCATCAAAGTGAAGGCGCACTGGTTTCATGTGCGCGAGCGCGGAGTATTCGGCGCGATTTTCGGAACACTGATTTCGTTCGGTGTTTATTTCGCGTTCGACTGGGGCCAGGCCGTGATCAACATCACCAAAGTCAATGCCCCGATGCCGATGGGAGAAGTGGAACGCTGGATCCGCGCGATTTTCCTGCCGCCCGGCCAGACCATCGACGCGACGTGGGCGGTGTTTTTCGTTCCCGCGGCGATACTGTTAGTGTGGGCGCTGCTCGATATCTGGCTCATTCGCGACACCCCCGAGCACGCTGGCTTTCCTCATCTCGATACGCATGACGCATCATCAGGACACATGCATGAGGAATACAGCGCGCTCGATTTGCTCAAGCTTGTTTTCCTCAATCCGCTGATCGTGATGTTCGCGCTGGTCGAACTCACCGCGGGCGTTTTGCGCAACGGGATCATGCAATGGTACACGATCTTTGCGCACGATGTGAAACAAGCGGGTGCCGAAATTATCCTTAGCAACTGGGGACTGCTGTTGTGCGTGTTCGGCATCGTCGGCGGATTCGCTGGCGGATTGATCTCCGATAAATTTTTCCAATCACGTCGCGGACCGCCCGCAGTGATCTTCTGCGCGTTCATGCTCATGATGGCAGCAGTCATGGCGATGAATCTCTTTTCCATGCCGTTTGTCGTTGGTGTTGCGGCGTTGCTCATTGTTGCTGCGGTCACGGGAGTTCATTCTTTGATGTCGGGAACGGCTGCCGCGGATTTCGGCGGACGCAAAGCAACGCAACCGCGTCAGGTATCGTGGATGGCTTCGTTTACCTTGGAAGCGGCGTGCAATCAATCGGCGTCGGTTACCTTGTTACGCATCACAGCTGGCAATGGTGGCCGATCTTCCTGATGCCGTTTGCTCTCATTGGCGGATTAATTGCGTGGCGCATCTGGCACGAACTTCCCGCCGCGACTCGTGTTTATATCGCGACCGTGGAACGGAAAGAGTTTGCGGTCGCGTCCGCGAACGGGGATGCCGAGCGGACGGCGAGCGCAGTCGGCAGATTCTAGCTACAAACCAAAACAGAACAGGCGGGAAGTGTTTCCCGCCTGTTCGTGAAAGAAACTAACTCGATTACGCCGTGTTAATTGTCCGCGACGGTGCGGGTAATTGACTGCTGCACTGCCATCTGCGCGCTGACCTTCTGGATCTGTGCGGCCTGGTCTTTCAGTGTGCTCGTTAGGTCGTTAATCGCTTTTTGCTGCTGTGTAACCAGTGTTTCCAACTCCTGTTGTTTCAGTGCCTGTTCTGCAACCTTGCGGTGTTCCTTCAGGAATTCGTTGAGTAACATCGCGTTCACCGCTTCGTAACGAACGGTGTATGGTTTGCCACTTTCATCGCGCGCCACCAGGTTAGGATTTACCTCTGCCACTTCTTCGGCAATGAGACCGAACTGATTGATGCCCTCAGGATCAATGTCGTGTTTGTAATGGAAGGTAACTGGTCTTAGAGAAAGGAGTGATTCGCTGGCTTCGTTCATCGGCTTGATTTGTTCCTTGAACCGCGCCGAGGACATCACAGTGCCAAGCTGCCCATTGGTATCGATCACAACTCCTACGCCGCCGGCTACGGCCACTCCGCTTATTCCGGCGATAAAGGTGCGGACCTGCGTTCCTTTTGTACCTATGCGAATACGTCCCGACTCTCCGGCAACCCCGCGATTACCAATATCGATGTTACTGCTGCCAGTAGTCAGATTAGAGCCGGCCGAAAAACCCAGCGCAATGTTGTTTCCTCCGGTGGTGTTACTGTAAAGCGCATTCAATCCATCCGCCGTGTTGTAACTGCCAGCAGTGTTGCGGAATAACGCACTGCTTCCGTTGGCAGTGTTGTAGAAACCTGTTGTGTTGCTGTAAAGCGCGTTAGCTCCGTTGGCCAGACTGTAAATCCCGGTAGTGTTGGAGTAGAGTGCTCGAAAGCCGAGCGCCGTATTTTCGCTACCCGTGGTATTGGAAAGAAGCGCAGCTGACCCTGAGGCTGTGTTATTGTTACCGGAGGTATTTAATAGCAGCGTGCTCCACCCGTTAGCTGAGTTATGGTGTCCGGTAGTGTTGGAGTAAAGGCTGGAAACACCGTGGGCTACGTTATCGTAACCGGTCGTGTTGAAATAGAGTGCCTGAAAACCGCTGGCTGTGTTTAGCGAACCAGTGGTGTTGCTATAGAGCGAGGCCATGCCATTAGCGGTATTGCCACCGCCCGTAGTATTCGAGCGCAGCGCGTTCGCCCCCAGAGCTGCGTTGGAGGTGCCGCTACCGTTATTCAGGAGAGTGCTGTAGCCGATCGCCGTGTTATTTTGCCCGTAACCACTAGCTGGCATGTTATCCAGCGCCAGCGTCCCCGCCGCAGTGTTCTGGCCGGCATAACCTCCCTCCGGTGGAGGATTAAGTCCGCCAAACGCTGATGAGACCAGGCAGCCGGTGGCGGCGACGCCAAGCGCTGTGCGCGCATGGCGGTACAGTATTTGCCGTGTTGAATTCAGTCTGGCTCTGACGCCGAAACGATTTGAATAATCCATATTGCTTCCCTTTTTCCCCCGAGGCTTATGTGGTTCGTGCTGCCTGAATCAGGGCAAGAGTAGCTGCCGGAGCGAAAGCTCTGTCGGATTCAGGTTCGTCTAAAAATCCTCGCACAAATGATCTTCAAACGGCAAGGGATTTTCCGCCCCTGATGAACATGGCGGTGTCCAGAAAATCAACGAGCGGGACTCCCCTCTCGGCAACAGTCCCGCCCGTCTTAGTTCCCCCCAGAACAACCAGAAAATTGTGACTTCTAAATAGCTAATTTTGGGCCATTGACCGGTTGGGGCGCATTTTCCCGAGTTCGGCCAAAAAGCCGGGATTTGCCGACTCCGAGCAATATAGACTTTTCGAATATTGAACGGGAACATCTCTCGGCTGGTCGCATCTTCTGGATAACGTTGTTGAAAACGAGGAGGAAAATGAAGCGTCACCTAATGAAAAATTTGATCGGCACCGGCGCCGTGGCGGCCCTGAGTTTGTGGCTGGCTGCGTGCGCTACACAGACGAGCGATGTTGCTTATAGCCAAAGCGATGTCGATGCTGCACTTCGCACCGCAGGATTCAGGGCCAGACCGGCAGTCTCGGTGGAACAACGCCATCAGCTGCAAAATTTGCCCGAGCATCAGTTCACGATCGTGCAGCAAGCTGGCGAAACGTACTACCTGTTTCCTGACAAGGTTAACGGACGTCTCTACGCTGGAAACCACTATGCTTACCGCGCGTTTGTGAACAATGAGAAAAATAATCGTCTGCGGCAGCAGGGTGCGTTGGTTTTCGAGAGAGATCCGAGTAACCGCGCCGACAACCGGACGGTCGTGATCTGGCACGGTTGGAGCCCATTCCAACAGTGGGAATAGCGCTCGGGGGCTGAAAAATCGCCGTTGCGAAAGACGGCGGGCGACCAGGAGTATCGGCTCGACCTTGTGCGTCGGAGAGTGCAGGGTCGGAGAATGAACCCGCTGTCGAATTTCGTTAGTCTCCATCCTTACTTTAAAGTTCACCCGGGCAAGCTGGAGGAGTTCAAGGCGTCGTTCCCGGTTTTCATCGAGAAAACGAAGAGCGAGGAGAAGAATCTCTTCTATGGGTTCACGATTAATGGTGACGAAGTTTTCTGTCGCGAAGGTTACACCGATGCTGAAGGCATTCTAACGCATCTCGAGAATGTTGGAGCTTTGCTGGCCGAAGCTTTCAAGATCGCCGATTTGATTCGATTGGAATTGCACGGCCCGACTGCTGAACTCGATAAACTGAAGCAACCTCTCGCGCACCTCAATCCCGCATGGTTTGTTACTGACAAGGAAAGAACCTAACGGCGTAAGCCAGTCGACCGCGTGGAATCCGATTCATTGATTAACGTTGCCGATTATGCGCGGAGCGCGCGCCGCAAGATTCCGAAAGATTGCTTCGATTATTACGAAGGTGGCGCGCTCGACGAAATCACGCTGCGGGAAAATGTCACTGGTTGGGAGCGGCTAAAACTTTACTATCGCGTCCTCGCCGGCGTGAAGCAGCGCGAACTCGCGACGACGGTTCTCGGCCAGCGCATCTCGATGCCAATTGCGGTCGCTCCGACGGCGTTTCATAGACTCGCGTGCGACAAGGGAGAGATCGCGACCGCGCGAGCAGCCAAAGCTGCCGGCACCTTGTTTATTCTCAGCTCGCTCTCGAACACGGCGATGGAGTCGGTTTTTCCAGAAGCCGCAAGCCCGCGCTGGTTCCAACTTTATGTCTACAAGGATCGCGCGATTACGCTTGATCTCGTTCGACGTGCAGAGGCGGCGGGAGCAGAAGCGATCGTGCTGACTGTCGATGCGCCCGGTCTCGGAACGCGCGAGCGCGACGCGCGCAATAACTTTCGACTTCCCGATGGTTTGGTCGTGCAAAATCTTGCGCCGTTAGGAAAAGGAAACTTTCCGCAAGTGACAGGTTCAGGCCTCGCAGCCTATGTGCGCGACAATTTCAAAGAAGACCTCGGCTTCGATGATCTCGAATGGCTGTGCGGAGCGACGCGATTGCCGGTTGTCGTTAAGGGCGTCTGTCGCGGCGACGACGCGGCGCGCGCAATTGAGCATGGCGCAAAAGCAATTGTCGTTTCCAATCACGGCGGCCGCCAGCTCGATACCGCGCCTCCGACTTGCGAAATCCTGCCGCATGTTGTGGATGCAGTGGGGGACCGCGGCGAAATTTTTGTCGATGGTGGAGTACGCCGGGGCAGCGATGTGTTGAAGGCGATCGCGCTGGGCGCGCGGGCGGTGCTGGTCGGCCGGCCAATTCTATGGGGTTTGTGCGTGAGTGGCGAACAAGGTGCGACAAAGATCTTGGAGATTTTTCGCCGCGAACTGGACGAAGCGATGTTGCTTTGCGGTTGCACAACGCTCAACGACATCGATCGCTCGTTGCTTACGCCGCACTAACCGCATCACGTTGACAGCAGTTCCCGCAGACTTACGCTGCGATCATGGCTGACGAAATTGCAGGTTCGACGTCGACACATCGTGATTTGACCCGACGAAGATTTCTTGGCGTTGCTTTGGCGGGTGGCGCTACGGTTCTGGCGGGCGGTTTGCCAAGACTTGTGAGAGCGAGCGTTCATTCATCCAGTGACTCATCATTTTTGATCGGCGGTGATCTTTCGGTCAACCGACTCGGTTATGGTGCAATGCGTCTGACGGGAGAGGGGATATGGGGCTGGCCTCCCGACCGCGGCAACGCACTCAAAGTTCTGCGTCGGGCGGTTGAGCTTGGCGTCAATTTCATCGACACGGCGGATGCCTATGGTCCGGACGTAAACGAGCTTCTCATCGCCGAGGCGCTCCATCCTTATCCGAAAGGTTTGGTCATCGCGACAAAAGGCGGCAATACGCGGCCCGGTCCCAACCAGTGGGTGCCGGATGGCCGGCCGGAATATCTGACCCAATGCGTGGAGAAAAGTCTGAAGCGTTTGCAGCTGGATCGAATTGATCTGTATCAGCTGCACCGCATCGATCCGAAAGTGCCAGTTGAGGATTCGTTAGGCGCGCTCAAAAAAATGCAAGACGCGGGAAAGATCCGGCATGTCGGATTGTCCGAGGTAACGGTGCAGCAGATCGAGCGTGCGAAAAAGGTGCTGCCGATCGTAAGCGTGCAGAACCGTTACAACATCGAGGATCGCGATTCCGAAAGTGTGCTGGCGTATTGCGAGAAAGAGAAAATGGGCTTCATCCCATGGGCGCCAATTGGCGGAAGCCGAAAGCCTTTGGCCAAGGGCGACAGTCCGCTCGCCGCCGAAGCGAAACAACGCGGCTTTAGCGTCGTGCAACTGGCGCTCGCCTGGTTGCTGCAACATTCGCCGGTGATGGTACCGATTCCGGGCACTTCATCGCTTGCGCATCTCGAGGAAAATATGGGCGCCGCAAAAATCCAGCTCGCGCCCGCGGAGTGGAAGAAGATAGAGGATTTAGCGAAGCAAGCGTGACGGCCGTTTTCCTGTTACCTAACGAATAGAAAAGCCGGTCCTGATTACCAAGCTGTTTGTAAACACGCGTGCGTGAAGTGCGCTCACTGGCCGAGAGAGGCCTGAGTGCTTTGTCGCCGCGGAATGCCGAGACTGTCGAAAATGATGCGCGTCGCGTCGGAGCGATTGAGTGTGTAAAAGTGAATGCCGGCAACTTCGTTGTCGAGAAGATCGTGGCACTGCTCCAACGCGAAGTGAACGCCTACGCGGCTAACCATCGCCGGATCATTTTCGCAACGCTGAAGCGCGCGCAATAGTTTGGCAGGAAAGCGCGCACCGCCCGCAAGCTCCGCGATCCGTTTGAATCCGCTCATCGAAGTGATCGGCATGATGCCGGCAATGATTGGAACGTTAATGCCGGCCAGCGCGCATCGTTCACGAAAGTCGAGAAAGTCGCGATTGTCGAAAAAGAGCTGCGTCACGATGTAATCAGCGCCAGCGTCCACTTTCGCCTTCAGGTGATCCATTTCTGCGAGACGATTCGGCGTCGCGGGATGTCCTTCGGGAAATCCGGCGACGCCAATTCCAAAACCGCGCGGATCCGGGTGCGAACCGGAGGCGTTGAAGCTGCGAATGAATTTCACCAGGTCGACGGCGTGTTGGAATGAGTCGTGCGACTTGTCGTAAGCCATGCCGCGTGGCGGATCGCCGCCGAGCGCGAGAATGTTGCTAATGCCTGATTGCGCGTAGCGGCACAGAATGGCGTCAATTTCCTCCTCGGTATGACAAACGCAGGTGAGATGCGGGATGGGATTCAGTTTTGTCGTCGTCTTGATGCGTTCTACAAGATCGTGAGTTAAATCCCGCGTCGAGCCGCCTGCGCCATAGGTCACGCTGACAAAATGTGGCATGTACGCTTCAAGCTCGCGGATTGTCTGGTAGAGCGTCTCTGCTGCCTCCGGCGTCTTGGGCGGAAAAAACTCAAACGAAAAGGTGGGCGAACCTTTTCCTATGATATCCGTGATGTGCATGAATCAGAGACTTAACGGCTGCGCGGGACGTTTGGTCAACTGGATGATCCGCCGTTCGCGCGCAGCACTCTTATGGCATTATTGACTGTGCGCAATGTAACGCTTCCCGTCGTGGTAATGGAAGCTGTGTTCGGGCTCATCGCGATTGCTCCCACCGTCACGTGGCCGGCCTGTGCCCCCGCTGGTTCGCCGATTGCAAGCAAACTTGAACCCGAGGTTTCATTGGATTTCGGCGCCCCACCGGAGCCAGTCTTGTGCCCGATCTCGATGCTCTCGATCCGGCTGAAGGAAGCGCAAATGGCTACTCAGCTCGGGGAGGATTCCCAGTGGGGATTTGCAAACGCTTCTCTCTACGGTCGCCCAAGATCTGCCGATCAAAGCTCTAACCATTGCTGGCTACGATTCTTCTTACGATAACGACAGCGCAGTATGTCGGGCCGCGCTTGAACCAACTGTTACAATCACAAGCGCAGTGGAGCAGCGACAAACTTCAGTTTAAGCAACTATATTTCGTTAGCTGAAGTCAATTGCGGTGAATACTTTCTGCCGCTGAGACAGTCAATTAAACGTCCTATCATGGGGCGTCGTCACTAAAGACGACATCCACCCAAAAGTTAGGGGCGTTGTAGCTGTCCGTAGGGAAAGCGTCCTCGATCATCATGCCATAGGCCGTTTGGTCCTGCGACACCATCGGCGAGGGCATGGAGTGGAGGCTGATCGTGGCTTTGGACGAAGTAGCCCGGATCGTACGAGAAATGGCGTGACTGAGAGTAATAAGAGGCAACATATGGCGTTCCGGCCGTAATCGCGACTGGAGTGGAAAACGTCGCTGTCTGCCAACCGGAGGCCGTTTCGTTCGTGAAGGTCACCGTTGCAAGCAAGGTCCCATTATTCGTCCAAAGGTGACCCGTATGGACACCCGTGTTGGTGGCGGTCTTATAAAAACGCAGTCCCGTGATCCACCCAGGACGGTCCGAGTTGAAACGTACGCCTTCCTCGGTCGATGGAACTCCATCCAGCTGATCGGGATCGCAGGAACCGCGGTGTCCGGCCAGAGAGTTGTAAGTGTCGTAGCGCTGGCCGCGTTTGAATAAGCGGAATCGCCGCCCGCATTCGTGGCGCGGACCCGATAGAAGTAGTTCGTCCCGATTGCCAGACCGGTGTTAGAATAAGTGGTAACGGACGCACCTACTGTGGCGATCTGTGCGTATGTGCCACCAGTTCCGGTTTTGCGCTCGATCTTAAAGCCGGTTTCATCCGAGGAGTTATCTGTCCAGGTGAGATTGATCTGAGTGGTCGAAGCTGCAGTCGCCGTCAAACCGCTTGGTGCGGCCGGAGCGATTGAGCTGCGTCGTCGCGCTGGCTTCATTAGAATAGGCGGAATCTCCGACAGCATTCGTCGCGCGCACACGATAAAAGTAAGTCGTATTTGTCGCCAGGCCGGTGTCATTGTAGTCACAACACCGGCGCCAACCGTCGCGATCTGGCTATAAGTGCCAGCCGCCCCGGTCTTCCGTTCGATCTTAAATCCGGTTTCGTTCACAGAGTTACTCGTCCAGGAAAGATTGATCTGAGTAACCGAAACGGCGGTCGCGACCAAGCCACTAGGCGCAGGCGGAATCACATTTAGAGTGGTTCATGTGCTTCGGCCGAATACGCAGAGTCGCCGCCAGCATTAGTTGCGCGCACTCGGTAGTAGTATGTCGTGTTCACTACGAGACCGGTGTCACTGTAGGCAACAACCCCCGCGCCACAGTCGCGATTTGGCTGTATGTGCCACCGGCACCCAGTTTGCGTTCGATCTTAAACCCGGTTTCGTTCGAGGATTATCTGTCCACGTGAGATCGATCTCGACTGCTCGAAACGGCTGTCGCCGCCAAATCGCTTGGAGCCGCAGGAACGGGCGTGGATGTCGTTGCATTGGCTTCGTTAGAATAGCTCGAATCACCGATAGCGTTAGTCGCGCGTACGCGATAGTAATAAGTGGTCGTCGGCTGAGAGACCTGTGTCGTTATAAGTCGTGACGTTCGGTGCCGACTGTCGCGATCTGACTGTAAGTGCCACCAGACTCCGGTCTTGCGCTCGATCTTGAAGCCCGTCTCGTTCGATGCGTTGTCCGTCCAAGAGAGATTGATCTGCGTAGTCGAAACCGCGGTCGCACTAAGTCCGCTCGGCGCAGCGGGCGCTGAGTCAAGTGTTGTTGCATTTGCTTCGTTCGAATACGGAGAATCCCCACCAGCATTAGTAGCACGGATGCGATAATAGTAGGTCGTATTCGGTGTCAAACCTGTGTTACTGTAAGTAACGACTCCCGCACCAACTGTAGCGATCTGACTATAGGTGCCACCCGCACCCGTCTTGCGTTCAATCTTATATCCAGTTTCGTTAGCCACATCCGTCCAGGACAGGTCGATCTGAGTGCTGGAAATCGGTGTAGCTGCCAAACCGCTTGGCGCATCTGGAGGATTCGTGCACGTCGTAGCATTCGCCTCGTTGGAGTAGGCGGAGTCACCGATCGCGTTGGTTGCGCGCACTCGATAAAAGTAGTTGTTCCTTCCGCTAACCCAGTGTCGCTGTAGGTTGTTGACGTTTGCGCCGACTGTCGCGATTTCGGCATAACTTCCGCCGCTACCGGTCTTTCGCTCGATCTTGAACCCTGTTTCGTTCGTGAATTGTCGGTCCAGGAGATGTCGATCTGACTGATTGAGAAAGCGACTGCAGAGAGACTACTCGGCGCAGCTGGATTTCCGTTGAGCGTCGTCGCATTCGCTTCGTTTGAATAGGGTGAGTCCCCGCCAGTGTTAGTTGCGCGAATGCGATAATAGTAGGTGGTATTAATTATGAGTCCCGTGTCACTATAGGTCGTAACATTTGCACCCACCGTCCGATCTGGCTGTAGGTTCCACCTGCACCGGTCTTGCGTTCAATTTTATATCCGGTTTCATTGGAACGTCCGTCCAGGATAAGTTGATCTGGCTGCTGGAGATCGCAGTGGCCGTGAGCCCGGTCGGCGCGCCGGGGGCAGCAATCAAAGGTCGTGGCGCTCGCCTCGATCGAGTAAGCTGAGTCGCCAACCGCATTAGTAGCACGCACCCGATAGAAATAAGTGGTGCCATCTGTTAACCCTGTATCGTTGTAAGTCGTCACACTTCGCACCGATCGTGCCGATCTGCGCGTAAGTGCCACCGGCGTCCCGTTTTCCGTTCAATCTTAAAGCCCGTCTCGTTCGATGCGTTATCCGTCCATGAGAGATTTATCTGCGTGGTCGAAATCGCTGTGGCATTGAGTCCACTCGGTGCGGCCGGGACTGTATCGAGTGTGGTCGCATTCGCTTCATTCGAATACGGAGAATCGCCGCCGGCATTTGTAGCACGCACGCGATAGTAGTAGTTTGTGTTCGCTGTCAACCCCGTGTTACTGTAGCTAACGATTCCAGCTCCAACTGTCGCGATCTGGCTGTAGGTGCCACCCGCACCGGTCTTGCGTTCAATCTTGAATCCCGTCTCGTTCGCTACATCTGTCCAGGACAGATTAATCTGGGTGCTGGAAGTTGCCGTAGCAGTCAACCCACTTGGCGCGTTAGGCGGAGAGATAACTGTTGTCGCGCTCGTCTCGTTAGAGTAAGATGAGTCGCCGGAGGCATTCGTAGCGCGCACTCTATAAAAATAGGTCGTTCCGGCCGTCAAACCCGTGTCGCTATAAGTCGTTACGTTCGCGCCCGTAGTCCCGATTTGTGCATAGGTGCCACCTGATCCGGTTTTGCGCTCGATCTTGAAGCCGGTTTCGTTCGCAACGTCCGACCACGACAGATTGATCTGGCTGCTGGAAATTGCCGTCGCGCTCAACCCGGTTGGTGCGCTGGGAACGGAAAGAAGTGTTGTCGCGCTTGCTTCGTTCGAATACGCGGAGTCGCCCGACGAACTTGTCGCCCGGACTCGATAGAAATAGGTGGTTCCCGTCGTTAAGCCCGTATCATTATAGGACGTCGCATTTGCTCCGACCGTCGCGATCTGGGCGTAAGTCCCGCCGGCCCCAGTCTTGCGTTCAATCTTATACCCGGTTTCGTTCGTCGCATTATCGACCCAGGAAAGACTTATCTGCGTGGTCGAAGTGGCGGTTGCGGTCAGGTTACCTGGTGCCGTAAGCGGCGGAGAGAGCGTTACGCCGTTAAGAGCAAGTGTGTGTGCGTTGCCGACGTCGGCATCTCCAGATGCAGTTGCTGTTTTTGAACCGGTAGCTCCTGCTGAGGTAAGCGACTGGTAGTTGCCTTCGATCGCCTCGCCCCCGGAATTTGGAACCGTAACACTGGCGATGTCGAACGCTTCAGTCATCCCGGTTGGTTTTGTAAAAGTAGCGCTACTCGAAAACGCGTGAGATGTAACAAGCATCTCGTAGGCGGAGGTTGTAGTTACACTTGGAGCCGTCAAGGGTCACAGCGTTCGCCGTATTTTGCCCCGCCTCAACGTCAATCGGGTCAGCCGTGTTCACACCGGAGAAGGTTTCAATGCCACCAGCCGCACCTGCGGAACTACCTAAGGTCCATGTATAGCTGGTAGGCTCGCTCGAACCGGCCACCTTATAGTAAGTTGCAAGCGAGTTAGGGTTGCTGTTCGTATTGTTGGTACGCCTCACCAATGTCCAGCCGGATGGCGCAGTAATCGTTGCTGTGTTTGGCCGCACGGCAATGGAAGCCACCATGACATCGTTCTGCACAGTGCCAGTCGGCTTGTTGATGACGAGTGAGCCCGAGGCTGCCGCCTTCGATGCAGCCGCGCGGAAGGCGGGAGCCGCCAGCGAGGTTGTATTGGCTTCATTCGAGTAAGCTGAGTCCCCCGTCGCATTAGTGGCGCGGACGCGATAGTAATAAGACGTACCGGGAGTTAAACCTGTATTGCTGTAGCCGACTACCCCGGCGCCAACTGTCGCAATCTGACTATAGGTGCCACCAGACCCAGTCTTACGCTCAATCTTAAATCCTGTTTCATTTGTGGCGTTATCTACCCACGCCAGATCGATCTGAGTGCTTGAGCTTGCGCTGGCCGTCAGACCGCTGGGAGCAGC
The DNA here is from genome assembly GCA_963737195.1 of uncultured Verrucomicrobiae bacterium. Taxonomy (GTDB): domain Bacteria; phylum Verrucomicrobiota; class Verrucomicrobiia; order Chthoniobacterales; family UBA10450; genus JBBQFI01. Next base: position 124,802 of record CAVTRW010000011.1, on the reverse strand, counting down.
GGGTAAGGGGCTGGAGGTTGTCGCATTTGCTTCGTTCGAGTAGGCCGAATCACCGATCGAGTTTGTCGCGCGAACTCGGTAGTAATACGTTGTTGTAGCCGACAACCCAGTGTCATTGTAGCTGGTAACGTCCGCGCCAGTCGTTGCGATCTGCGCATAAGTCCCGCCGGAACCCGTCTTGCGTTCGATCTTGAAGCCCGTCTCGTTCGACGCATTGTCGGTCCAGGAAAGGTTGATCTGCGAGGTTGAAATAGCAGTTGCCGCAAGGGCACTAGGTGCAGCCGGCGCGGCATTGGGAGTAGTCGCATTCGCCTCGTTTGAATATGCGGAGTCACCGCCGGCGTTCGTGGCGCGCACCCGGAAGAAATAGGTTGTGTTAGGCGCCAGACCCGTGCTGCTGTAGGAAACGACGTTAGCTCCAACGGTCGCGATCTGGCTGTAGGTACCGCCAGATCCCGTCTTGCGTTCGATCTTGAAGCCGGTCTCGTTCGAAGAATTGTCCGACCAGGTCAGATTGATCTGGCTGCTTGATACGGCTGTCGCCGTCAAACCACTCGGGGCTGCGGCAGGGCTGGCTGGAGTGGTTGCATTAGCCTCATTGGAATATGCAGAATCGCCGCTGCCATTAGTCGCGCGGATGCGATAATAGTAGGCGGTACTCTCTGATAAACCGGTGTCGTTGTAACTCGTAACTCCGGCACCCACTGTAGCAATCTGCGCATAGGTGCCACCAGATCCGGTCTTACGCTCGATCTTGAAGCCGGACTCGTTCGAAGAGTTATCCGTCCAGCTCAAATTGATCTGGCTGCTAGATACCGCGCTCGCTGCCAAATTAATTGGCGCGGCAGGCACAGGGAACAGGCGGTTCGAGGGAATGATCTGCTTCGCCTGGCTGGTACTCGACCACGACAGTTGGGCCACGGCCCCCCCGCCGTTCTCGTAATAGGTCATCACGATGTCATATTTTTGGTTCGCCGTTAGTGCGATCGTGCCCGAATTCTCTGTCGGACCATGGTCGGTCCAGTTATCAACGATAAGCTGGCCATTGACCCACAACCGAACGCCATCATCGGAATTCGTGTAGAAGGTGTAGGTTTGTGAATATTGCGGCTGCACCTGGCCGGTCCAGCGGACTGAGAAAGTATCCGCGCCGATGGAGGGATCGGGCGAGCCCGAGCCCCAATTGAAATCAACCGTGGCGTCAAGCCGGGAGAGTGTATAGGCGGTAAAGTCTATATTATCGAAGTAATCGCCTTGAAGTCCGGTGGCCGGCGCGGCGGGCGTTGTAGCAAAGGCCTCAGCCGAGTAAGCAGAATCCCCGGCTGAGTTAGTCGCACGCACCCTGTAATAGTAGGTTGTGCTCGGAGTTAAGCCGCTGTCGCTATATGTTACGACCCCTGCTCCCACTGTGCCGATCTGACTGTATGTGCCACCCGATCCCGTCTTACGTTCAATCTTGAATCCAGTTTCGTTAGAAGCGTTGTCGGTCCATGAAAGATCGATCTGACTGCTTGACGCGGCATTGGCCGTCAGGCCGCTCGGCGCAGCGGGGACAGTGTCCAAGGTTGTCGCGTTGGCTTCGTTCGAGTAAGTCGAGTCACCGATAGAGTTCGTCGCCCGGACTCGGTAGTAGTAGTTGGTAGCTGTTGACAGACCCGTGTCATTGTAGGTGGTGACGTTGGCGCCAGTTGTCGCGATCTGCGCATACGTTCCGCCGGCGCCGGTTTTGCGCTCGATTTTGAAACCGGTCTCATTCGAGGCGTTATCGGTCCAGGAAAGATTGATTTGCGAAGTGGAGACAGGAGTTGCCCCAAGCGCAGTAGGAGAGGCCGGTGCAGCATCGAGTGTAGTCGCATTCGCTTCATTCGAGTAGGCAGAATCTCCGCCCGCATTAGTAGCTCGCACCCGGTAGTAGTAGGTCGTATTCGCCGCCAGGCCGGTACTGCTATAGGAAACGACGTTCGCTCCAACGGTAGCGATCTCACTATAGGTTCCGCCCGACCCCGTCTTGCGTTCGATCCTGAAACCGGTCTCGTTCGAAGCGTTATCCGTCCAGGTCAGATTGATCTGGCTACTCGATGCCGCGGATGCATTCAACGCACTTGGCGCCGCGGGCGGCAGCGTCGCCGTTGTGGCGCTGGCTTCGGCGGAGTAGGCGGAATCCCCGACCGCATTGGTTGCTCGCACTCGATAGAAGTAAGTCGTGCTCGCAGTCAATCCGGTGTCACTATAGGTGGTTACGTTAGCGCCAGTCGTCGCAATCTGCGCATAGGTGCCGCCGCTTCCCGTTTTCCGCTCAATCTTAAATCCAGTTTCGTTCGAGGAGTTATCTGTCCACGAAAGATTGATTTGAGTGCTTGAGATCGCCTTAGCGCCAAGGCCACTCGGCGCCGTAGGCGTCGTATCAAGCGTTGTCGCATTCGCTTCATTGGAGTAAGCGGAATCGCCGCTGCTATTATTCGCGCGCACCCGATAGTAGTAATTCGTGTTCGCGGTAAGACCGGTATTCGAATAGGTAGTCGACATTGGCGCCCACGGTCGCGACTGGCTGTATGTAGCCGCCTGCTCCGGTCTTGCGCTCAATCTTGTAGCCGGTTTCGTTGTTGGCGTTGTCGGTCCAGGCCAGATTGATCTGGCTGCTCGAAGTTGCAGTAGCACCCAGGTTCGCTCGGCGCGCCGGGAGGATTAGACTGTGTCGTGGCGTTGGCCTCATTGAGTAAGCTGAGTTACTCGAAGAATTGTTTGCGCGAACGCGATAATAAGTAAGTCGTTCCTGCGCTTAAGCCGGTGTCGGAGTAACTGGTTACATTCGCGCCGACGGTCGCAATCTGAGCATAGGTCCCACCCGATCCTGTCTTTCGTTCGATCTTGAATCCGGTCTCTGCGGTAGCATGATCGATCCAGGAGAGGTTGATCTGCGAGCTTGAATTGCGGTCGCGGTAAGGCCCGTTGGAGCCCCGAGCGACGTTCCCACTGAAACAGTATCGATCACCGCCGTGCAGAGAGCAGAGTTGTTGTGCGCAGTAACAGGAAGGCCAAACTGGACGGTGGAAGCCATGCTGATGGTCGCGCTGCCGATCTGCGTCCAGCTGGTTCCAGTGCTCGAATAGTAGGCAGTGAACTGTACTGCCGACTCGAGTTAGCTTAGGAATTGCGGCGCCGTTCTGCCAGTCGCTGTCGTACTGTGCTCGAACCGCCCGTGCTCGTGCGCCGCTGGAATGAGACGCCGTTGCCTGGCGTAACGACCATCATGGCGTGTTTCGCGTTGGCGTTCAGGGTTTCGCGAATCATCACGCCGGCTTTGGCCCAAAGGTCTGTGTTCTGCACGCTGGTAACTCGCGCTATGATTTCGCCATCGCCGGTTAACGGCTGATAGACGAAGTGGAATGCATCAGCGGTATTCCAAATATCCGCGCCGGAGCCTTTGACGGTAAAGGTCCCGCTTAGATACGTCGCGCTTCCTGCTTGACCGATGCTTCCGATGTCAGCATCAGACCACGGGATGGCACGCCGTGGCACCCGGCGTAGTAGCCGTCGCTTCATTGGAGTAAGCAGAGTTACCATTCGCGTTGGTGGCGCGAACGCGATAAAAATACGTTGTCGATGCGGTGACGCTGTTGTCGCTATAGGACGTTGTGTTAGCCGCTATCGACGCGATTTGCGCGTAGGTTCCGCCGCTCCCGGTCTTCCTTTCCAACAGGAAGGCAGTTTCGTTCGACGAGTTATCAGTCCAGGACAGATTTACCTGTGTTGCCGAGAAAGGATTGGCACTGAGCGAGCTCGGCGCAGCAGGACCGCTCGCAACTTGAATCGTATAGGTAGCACTGCCGACCGCGCTGGTTGTCCAGCCTGCGCCAGCTGCGATCGCCTTGATCGTGGTGGTCGTGCTTACCAAAACAGGACCCGTATACAACGTCGAAGAAGTCGTCGGATTGCTCCCGTCGGTCGTGTAATAGATCTGAGTGCCGGAGCTGGTATCGGAAATGGTGACGGATTGTGCGCTGGAGTACGTGCCGGCTGCCGGACTGAATGTAGGCGTGGCAGCCTGTGGCGGGAGCTAAGTGCCAGTACTGAACGTCCACGAGACGTCGCTAGGTAATCGATTTCCGGCGACATCGCTTAGGCCGGAGGAGCCCCCTTTGATCGTCGCGGTGTAAGCAATCCCGGCGTTCACGCGACGAATGGCCTTAGCTACGCTATGGCTGGAAGAATCGTAACTAACAGTGGCAGGAACGAAATTACCCTGGATCTCTCATGAGCCGGATTAGGATCGATGTTCGATGTGTAGTTGGAGGTAGTTTCCGCTTCCCAGTTATGACCATCGAGCACGGCGCTGGCCGCCGACGTTGATAGCTCGGTAAAACGTTCCGGCAGGAGTGGGGATTGGCGCCGTATTCGTCCATAACTCTAAACCACTGAGGAGGTTCCATCGGTTGCCACGAACTTGTAGCGCACCTGCGTGTTTCCGTCGGTAATGTCGACCGGAAAGGGCCCAAGCTTACCCAATGCCTACTGGGCCGGTATTGTAATCGGGAGAGCCATGTTTTGTTGAATGGAGAGAGTTATCGGCAGCGCCTCGTTAGGTTCAAATGTCCAGAGGTAAACGTTATAGGTACCACTAGGAACTTTGGTTAGGGAAAACTGCACGTCTGTAGTTCCAGCGATCGCTCCGGAAGATGGTGGCATGCTCCGGCGTATCCGTCGGCGGATTGAAGAGGAAGTTCGGAATGCCTGCGCCTTACCCCCGGGTAACGTGTCGATAAAGTCGTTAACGAGAAGTTCGGAGTGACAGTTATGTTGGCATCCCAGTTGTTCCCATCGACGGTCAGGCCGGGCCGCCCAGATTAATCGCGCGATAGAAACTCTCGCTCGCGAGGTGAGTTATCGGCGGAGTGCCGGCGCTTGTGCAGATTTCCAAACCGCTCACGATCGCGAGATCATTCGATTGGATGCGCACCTGGATATCTCCATCGCTCATCGTCTTTGTGTAAGGACCAAGACGTTTCCATCTTCCAGCTAATCCACTGGTGTAGGTACTAACGACGCTACCTTCGACCGACATCGTCGCCGTAAACGGATTGTTATCCTCAAACGTCCAGATGTAGACGTCGTAGGTGCCGTTAGGGACCTGGGTAATCGTGAACTGAAGATCCTTGCCCATCTTGAATGTCCTCAGCATGTCCTCATGGGCCGAATCGGTCGCTGGGATAAACTGAAAAGTCCATTTGGGTACGGATAGGAATAGTTCGACGGGCCAGTTGTCCACGGCGCCATTTCCTCACTAAATTGAGCGCTGACGGAAGTGGAGGTGCTCACTCGGTTGCGCCGTTTGCTGGTGACACGCGAAACTGAAGGAGCTGTTGTATCCGCAGTAAGAGTGGGTGTGAAAACGCGTCAACCCAGTAGCTCGACAGTTATAGCTATCCGTCGGGAACGCGCTGCTGCCAAGATTGTAGACGCCATTATGTCCGTAGGCGAATCATCAATCAGAGCATTCAACGGCGGGATCTAAACCTGATAGGTGAAGTATGCAGGATCGAGCGAGAAATGTCCAGAATCGTGGAGATAGGACACGATGTATGGCGTTGCGGCAGTGATTGCCACCGGCGTTGGTAACTGTGCTGTCTGCCAGCCAGAAGCGGTTTCGTTACTGAACGTTGCCGTCCCGAGCAACGTTCCATTGTTTGCCCAAATGTGACCAACATGAGGCCCGGTGTTGGCAGCAGGCTTATAGAAACGTATCGCGCTGATCCAACCACTCCTGTCCGAATGGAACCGCATACCGAGTTCCTCCGCGACCGAATCGTTCTGATCAAATATCATCGGAGCAGAGTCAGGCGGGAAGAGAGTGCTTGCAGTCGAGTTATCGATAACCGTCACCGTGATCCCTGGGCCGGGCGTCTCGATTCTACCGCTGTCATCGGTGGCGCGACTTCTGATTGTGACCGCGCCTGTATAATAAGGCAGCCATGTCGCGGTCCAGTTTGCACGCCGTTCGCGGGATGCCACGTCGTGCCGTTGTCGAGCGAAAATTCAACGCCGGCTGGTTTACCTCCGCCAGCGTCAGTTGCTGTTCCGATAATTGTGACAGGCGCACCCATCGTAACTACGCCGCCGGCCGGCATCATGATGGTAGAAGTTGGCGGAGTAGAATCAGTAGATGGCGAGCCCGCGACCAGACCAGACTGGAGACTTCCCGGCTGCACATTCATGTCCGCAAAAAGGTTCACCGTGGCTTGTTTCATCCGGTTATCGGCTGGCGGACCTGCAATGTCATGCGTCGCATCCAATCCCCATGACCATCGCGTTGATCCTGCGCTAAAAACGAGAGCGCCGCTGCTATGCCGATACAAAGTGAGGTGATGCGTTCCTACTCCGGGAGAGAACGTCGAGCCGTAATCCTGGCAATAGCTCTCCACGCCAATGGTTGTGCTCGACATTTGAATGAGACCACCCGGCAGAAACCCATTGTCAATTACCTCGTCCCATTCATAACCGAGAACGCCGGCTGCAAACTGCGCCGTCTGGCCGGGAGTCAGCGTGTCCAGTCCAGTATTGCGCCAGAACCGGAACTTACCCTGCTCGGCGTTAACTGACATCGGATCGTACCGAAATGCGTTTACCGTAAAGAGCGTTCCTACCAGCGCGTTCTCCGGGTTGCCGCCATCAGATGGTGGGCTAAATCGCGGATCGCGCCATGTGCCTGTCCACTCCGAGCTCGGATCGGACTTCGCGTTGTCCCATGTTTCCTTGTAGCAAACTTCAGTGCGATAAGCGGTGCTCGGGCCCGCGATGCTGTTTTCCCAGCGAGTCTTCCAAAACATCAGATTGCCGCTGAAGAATGCGAGATGGATGCCGGCGGCACGTGCTGCTTCGACATTCGTTCTTTGTGGGCCGGACCAATATTCGTCGTGTCCGACCGACAGAAAGATCTTGTGTGGCGTTAATGCCGAAACGCCGCGTCGGTCCGTGTCTACTCCTGCCGCATAACTGACGTTATACCCATTGGCTTCGAGCCAGCGGATCATCGGATACTCGTCGTCCCACAAAAATCCTTCATTCTCTCGCGTTGTGGAATCCGCGCGGTTCTGAAATGGTCTGTTATAACTCACCTTGCGGCACCGCCCGCCCGGCACCGGTCCATTCCCGCGGTAAAAATCGGCGCCACCGAAAAGATTGTAGGCGTGCCAGGTTAAGTCGGAGGTTTGAAAGAGCATGTCCGACGTTCCTGCATCATCTCGCACGATGAAGATGATGTGGCTGGCGCCACCGGTGTCCGTTCTAACTGGCCGGGCAATGTACACGCCCGAAACCGCAGTTGAAGGCACGGCCCAACTCGCCGAGACAGCCCAGTTACCGCAATCGACTAACCCTGTTGCCGCATCGCGCACAAAGTTAGGCTGAGTTTGCGGCAAACTTACCGAAGGATTGATCGTCGCCACTTTTCGCGCGCCACGACCGCCGTAATAGCCGAGCCGATAAATATCGATGCGATAGGCTGTCGCATCCGTGTTGATCTTGAAGCTGACCGTCTGTCCCTTGTTGACGCTAATGTCGGTGGCAAATCCCTGGATGGTCGGATCGCCCACACCGCTCACGTCCCATTCGCTGGGAAGATTTCCCGTTAATGCGTTTTCGGTGACAATTGCATTCTGCGCGTTGAGCCGATGTTGCATTCCACAAAGGAGTGGGAAGATGACGGCGACGAGCAGAATTCTTCTGACGTATTGCTTCTTCGGATACATATGGAGTTCCAGTGGGTTGGTCGCAAGCGGGGTCATATTTTTACAACCAAACTGAGGCGTTTGTGAAGCTATATGTTATTGGAACGCGGGGGTTTTTGGTTGACTTTGCGTAATAAGTATGGTGCGTCGGATTTGGATCGATTGTGATGAAATCAGCCGTAAAAAGCGAAAAACGATGAGTGAAAATTACTTTTCGCGCAGATCCAGTAACCGGCGGTCGCGGTTAAGAAGCAAGAACGGGCAAACTTAATGGGGGAGTTAAGTCACGCTACCCGTCGGAGTTAGCCCGCTTGCCGTCGAAGCTTCTCCGGTACCGTTAATTCAGCTGAACAAGCAAGTCTATTCGTTAGTCCCTGTTGTTAATTAACGCTATTTTCCTTAAAAACTCTATCTTTTATAAGGCGGTCACGGTCGTCAGGCCCGCTTTGGCTACGCTATAAAAATCTACATCACCCATGGGCCGCCGTGTGCAGTGCTTCGTAAAGTCGATGTAATTGTACGGGCTTGATGAGAATCGCGATCGCTCCCACTTCTTTCGCTTCGCACGGTGGCGTGCATCCACTCACAAGAATGATGCGAGCATGCGGATTCTTCGCCAGGATCTGGCGACATGCGGTGACACCGTTGAGCTTGGACATCTGATAGTCCATCAAGACAACGTCCGGCTGGTGACGCTCGTACGCTTGAATCGCCTCGAGTCCCGAGCCGGCAATTCCGACTACTTCATTGCGGCACTGGCTGACAAGTTCGGCCAGAATGTCGGCCGCACCGGGCTGATCATCGGCGATGAGCACGCGCACGACAATTTGGCAGAAGTTTTCGTGCCAGTTTCGGGCGCGACGTGAGTGGTAGTTTCGATTCTGTGTCTTCGAACGTCCACCTGATCCGAAAGGAATGGATCAGGACTTCATTTTTATCTACGAACCTGTTCGGCGATGGCGACCGACTTCTACGCCTTTGGCGAAATTCTCTGGGATTGCTTGCCCTCGGGCCGTCACGCCGGCGGTGCCGCATTCAATGTCACCGCGCATCTCGCACAACTCGGTGTTTCCGTTTCCCTCATTTCTGCCGTCGGCCGCGACCCGTTAGGCGAGGAAATTTTGAAGGTGGCAAGAGACAAGAATGTGAATGTCGATTTCGTCAGTCGTGCTGCGTGTCGGTCTGCCAACCGGAACGGGGATCGCCACCTTGGACGAGAAGAGCAACGCAACTTACGAACTCGTTCAACCTGCGGCATGGGATGAAATCAAAATTTCGGCCAACACTCTCACTGCCGTCGCGAAAGCGCACGCGCTCATCTTTGGTTCACTCGCGGGCCGCTGCCCTTACAACGTGGAGCAGCTGGATCGGTTACTTGCGGTCAATGGTCCATTGAAGTTTTTCGATGTGAATCTGCGGCCGCCATTTGTCGATCCACCGTTAGTGATCGATCTCGCGAAACGCGCTGACATTCTGAAACTGAACGATGGCGAAGTCGGTAAGCTCGCGTCATGGATACGCACAGGCGAGCTTGTCGCAAACACGCCCTGCAATCCCGACCAGATCGCGCAAGCGTGTGCCACGATTGCTGATGCGACGAACACCTCACGCATTTGCGTTACACTTGGCGAAGAAGGCGCGGCGTTGTGGGATCAGGGGAATCTTGTTACCGTGCCGGCGCCAAAAGTCGCCGTCAAGGACACTGTCGGCGCAGGGGACGCGTTTATGGCGGGTTTGATGGTCGGATTGACGCGCGAGATTGAAACGAGGAAGGTTTTGGAAAATGCATGCCGGTTAGGCGCGTTCGTCGCTTCGCATTACGGTGCAACGCCTTTGTTGCCTAACGAAATTAAAGCTCTATTCAAATAACATGTCTGACTTCGCTTCGATCGACGCAATCATTCACGCATCTTACGACGTCATCTCCGGCCCGGCCGGGAAGCAGCGCGATTGGAATCGCGAACGCGCCCTATTTTATCCCGGCGCGCGTTTGATTCCGACCGCGAAAAAAGCAGGGGACGCAAGTCAAGGCCTTGAACCTCAAATGCTCGAGGTCGACGGTTACATCGCACGAGTTCAACCATTTTTCGAAACAACCGGCTTCTACGAAAAGGAGATCGCACGGCGGACCGAGCAGTTCGGCAGTATCGCGCATGTCTGGAGCACGTACGAGTCGCGTCATGACGAAAATGATCCCGAGCCGTTCATGCGGGGGATCAACAGTATTCAATTATTCAATGACGGTGAGCGCTGGTGGATCGTGACGATTTACTGGCAGCACGAAAGCGCCACATATCCACTGCCGAATAAATATCTCGAGGCGTTGCGCGCCTAACGAGTCAATCTTCGTCCGGCGCCGCTGGCGTTGGCGACGTGCGCCTCGGGTTCGCAGCCTTCTTCGCGGAATGGTGCTCTTTCGCAGTCGGCTGTTGTGCCGGACGCGGATGTTTCTCGCGGTAGTGTTTCGTGGCAATGCCCAGAACGAGCGCGCATAAGACAAACGCGATTGTTCTTCTCTCTTCCGGCGTGAGGACGAAGACGTGGCGCCGCTGCGATGTTGATTGCTTTGCGCTCATCCCTTCGGGCGCGGCCGGACATGGCTGGAGTGAAATTTGCCGCGAATATTGCGATCGTAAAATTGCGCTTTGGATTTCGCCGACATCAGCGCGCGGTAAACAGAGACCGGCACCTCGGCATAGCGGTAGATCGCGCCGTTAACAAATTCGATCTCGAGCGCATGCAGACGTTTGCTGTAGCCGATTGCCGCGATCGCGGTCGAATCAACCGGCGCGCGCCGAATGTGCGAGGTAATCGCTTCCGCGCGCCGCGTCCCGTTAGGTAGCGCGTCCGGAACCGCGGGTCCGAACAGGCATACATACACCACAACAAGGCTGGGGGCCGTCCTCATCAGACGCGCACCTTGTCATAATCCCAAGCCACGCCGTCCAGCCGGGATTATTGCGCGTAAGCCTCGAGATACTTGATGCCGGAGCCGGTGTTGAAGATGACTATTGACTCGTTAGGCGAAATTGTGCCGGCGGATAACAGCGACCGCAACGCGGCAAAACAAGCGCCGCCTTCCGGCGCAACAAATACGCCTTCGCTCGCGCCGACTTCACGAGTGATGCTGATCATTTCTTCGTCCGGGATGGCAATGGCACCGCCGCGCGAGCTTCTCAGGATTTTTAGCATCAGGAAATCGCCGACGGCTTTCGGAACGCGCAAACCCGAAGCGATTGTGTGCGCATTGGGAAATTCCGCTGCGGCGGAATCGCCTGCTTCAAATGCGCGAACGATGGGCGCGCAACCGCTCGCCTGCACCGAAAACATGCGAGGCCGCTTCGCGTCGATCCAGCCGAGCGCTTCCATTTCATCGAATGCCTTCCACATGCCGATGAGACCAGTGCCGCCGCCAGTCGGATACAAAATAACATCCGGCAGCTTCCAGTTGAATTGTTCTGCTAGTTCGTAACCGAGCGTTTTTTTCCCTTCGACGCGATACGGTTCCTTAAGCGTCGACATATCGAACCAGCCTTCGGCGTTTTTGCGGCGCGCAATTTCCGCTCCGCAATCCGTGATCAAACCATCGAGCAGGGTGACATGCGCGCCGAGTTGCTCACACTCGATGATGTTTGCGCGTGGCGTATCGCGCGGCATGAAAATATGCGCTTCCAATCCGGCCCGCGCCGCATAGGCCGCAAGTGCGCCGCCGGCGTTTCCCGCCGAGGGTACGGCAAGTTTTGACGCGCCGAGATATTTTGCCATTGAAACCGCCACCGCCATCCCGCGCGCCTTGAAACTTTGCGTCGGATTTTGCGATTCATCTTTGATCCAAAGATTTTGAGCGCCGATTTTCTCGCCGAATTTTGTCGCGCGCAGCAGCGGCGTCCCGCCTTCACCTAACGAGACGGGCTCAACCGTCAGCGGAAGCGGCAGCATTTCGCGAAAGCGCCACAGGTTTTTCTCGCGACTCGTTAGGCTTTCGCGATCCAGCGACTTTCCGATTGCGTTGAAATCATATTCTGCAAAAAGCGGTTTGTGGCACTCCATACACAAATTCTGCAGGCGCGACCATTCATGTCGCAGACCACAGGCTGTACAAATCAAATGCGATAAAAACATCGGGCAATGGAACGCGAAGCAGTAGGTTTGGAAAGAGACAAGGGCCGCAACGGCCAGGCGAACAATTACAAAATTGTAAACTTCCACAATTTATTCCGAAAAATAAAAAGCGGGACACAATCAGCGGGCGTTTGGTTTACGATACCAACGTAGCAAAAAACTATTTCTATGCGCCCCCATTCCCTTCCGCAGTCGGGTTGCTTACTACTGCGTTCCATTGGCTTTCAGTCTCTGTGCATTTGGCGTTTCGTAACTTTGCTCATTTCGTTTTCTAAGAATTCGATCCCCTAAGAAACCCGAACCTAACCAATCAAATGAAAACAATGCTGCGTATTTTGTTCCTCTCCGTTCTTCTCTGTCTGGGTGCCACTTTGGCAATCTTGAGTATTGCTCCAAGAATTCCGCAGGCGCGACCGTTGAAGCTTGCGGTAGAGAAACTTCAGCTTAACTCAAACCGGGCTCCAGCGTCCGCCGGTCCAACATCTCTAGTGCCGCGGATATTCATCCCATTCGCATCGACCACCCCGACGTTTGGTCACCCCGTGATCAGCGGCATTGGAGGTACTGGGTTTGAAGCGGACCTTCGGCTTGATCCATCAAATCCAAATCGCCTTTATACAAGCGTTCCCGGCACGCTATCAGCGGATACAAGCTGGATTTGGCGCTCTCTCGACGGTGGTCGCACCTTCAAGTGGATACCGAACGCTACCGCGCTGGAAGGCAAAGTGGCGGTGCCGTGTGGCGGAGGCGGCGATACTGAGCTCGGAGTGGATGTCCAGGGCCGACTCTATTTCTGCGATCTGACGCTGGCGAACTTCAGTACCGCGCGCTCAGACGATTTTGGTTCTACATTTACCTGTAGCAGCACTGGCGTGCCGGACGCGGTAGTGGATCGGCAGTGGTATGCATTTGACGGTGACCCGTTAACAGGCGGTAGTATTTACCTAACGAATGACGAAGTTGCGCAAAGCCCGGGGCCGTGCGGAGCGACGACCAACGTGGGTCAAAACGTGCTCGTCATGTATCGCTCACCGGTGACGGGTGCGGAACCGACCGCAGGGATTCAATTCGGGCCGGCGAACAAGATCACTCCACAGACGGGTTGTGACGAGGGAATTATGGGTAACAACGAAGTAAGCCCGGTCGCAACGACACTCGGGCAGCCTAACGGTATGGGCGGCTTCGTTACTTTGCCCGCCCCGGTGAAGCACATCTATGTCATCCATGATGATGCATTACTGAACCGAATCCTGATCTCGCGTTGTTTCCCCGTTCCCTTCGGTGCGCCGATTGCAAACGTAAGTGACCCCAGCGGTATGAACTGCGTCGATCTGCCGGTGGCGAATCTTGGCACGACCACGAAGACCGGTGGAGATTTCCCAACAATGGCGATCGACAAAGCTGGAAATCTTTACGCGGTGTGGGAACAGGCGCCGATCAATGCTGGTGGAATGGTTGTCGGCGATACAGTCTTAAAGTACGCTTACTCGACCGATCAAGGTAACACCTGGTCTTCGCCAATGCAGATCGACACATCGGGTTCGCCGTTCGGCACACTGCATACTAACGTCTTTGCCTGGATAGCAGCCGGTGACGATGGTCGCATAGCTATTGCCTGGTATGGCACTCCGGGAGCGCCCGCATTTCCTTCCAATGGGCCGGACTCGTGCGGTGCGAATTGCGACTGGAGCTTGTGGATGACGCAGTCACTCAATGCGCATTCAGCGAGTCCAACGTTCAGCGCTCCGGTACAGGCAAGCGAGCACTTTATCCATCGCGGCAGTATTCAAACGCTAATTGGCGCACAAACAGGCGATCGTACGCTAGGCGATTTCCTGCAAGCCCGCGTGGGCCCACAAGGTGAGTTGCAGATTAGCTATTCCGATTCCAATAGCGTCGATGAAGCTTTTGCCCCGCACGCGATGTATGTCCGGCAGAATGGTGGACCAGGGCTATTTGCGGCCAGCTCACCAGTTAACATTACTGGATTAACGCCATCCAACTCCAGCTCCGACCCAGCGGGTGATGGTAAGTATGAGGTAAATGGTTTGAGTAACGCGAGCATGCCGCAGCTCGATATCTTGAGTTCGAGCTTGCACAAGATAACAACGTCGCCCTGCTCGGTCGTGGCTCCTTGTTATGAAGTAGTCATGACGTTAAACAACCTTAGTCTTGCCCCAACGACGGCACAAGATCCCGATCCCGACCTGGTCTGGTCGACTCAGTGGCTGATTCCTTCGACGACCGATCCTAACGGTGGAAAGAACTTTCACGTCTATGCCGAATCGCTGAACGGCGCTGCCTTGCAGTGTTATGTCGGAGAAAATGCAGCTATCGCAGTCGGCGGCGGCGTGTCGCTAACTTATCCTGGCGGCGCAACCGCTCTTCCAGCGGCAAATTGCCGCTCAACACTCGGGCCTAACGGAACGATAACGATTGATGTTCCGGTATCCATGGTCACGGAAGCGGCGCCGCTTGATCGCTTGCTGCATGAAGTTACCACAAGCACGATGACGCTGACAGCGATGGCGAATACAGCGCCTTCCGTTGGTGGCATCGGCGGTTTGCTTTTCAATCTTATCGACGTGGCACAGACCTATGTCGCCGATCCAATTTTGATGAGGGCAGTTTCAAGAAAGCTTCACGGTGCAACGCCGTTTGATGTTGATCTGCCGTTAGGCGGCAAGCCCGGAATCGAGTGCCGGCAAGGTCAGGGTCCAAACGCCGACCAGCATCAGGTAGTAGTTACCTTTGCCGTGCCAGTTACCATCATTTCGGCGGCAGTGACGCAGGGCACAGGGTCCGTTTCCGGAACAAGTATCGCAGGAAATGATGTAATTGTGAACCTGACCGGGGTGGCCAACGATCAGACGATTGCAGTAACTCTTTTCGGGGTGAACGACGGAAACGGCGGAGTAAATGTGGTTGTGCCGATGAGCGTACTTCTGGGCGACACGACGGCGAACGGATCGGTCAATGGCTCGGATGTCAGTCAGACCAAAGCGCAAAGCGGCTCACCCCTGACGTCATCGAACTTCCGCACCGATGTGACGGTTAACGGTTCGATCAATGGTTCCGATGTCGCGATCGTGAAAGCGCAATCGGGGACAGCGCTTCCACCGTCGCAGTCATCGCCTAACGAGTAGTTAGAGCTGAATACCGAAGCGCTTCATTTTGTTATAAAGCGTCGGCCGTTGGATGCCGAGAAGCTGCGCGGCGCGTTTTTTGTTTCCGTGAGTTGAAGCCAGCGCCTGAAGTATGGCGTTGCGTTCCATCTCATCGAGGCTTTGCGGTTTTGCGTTTTGCGACTCGGCCGGCGCAAGATTTTGCAAGGCCGCCGGGAGTTGCACTTCGGTCGGCAATTCCTTCACTGCGATCAAATTTTGTCGCACGAGAACGACCGCGTACTCGATCGCGTTTTGCAGCTCACGCACATTTCCCGGCCAGGAATAATCGAGCAATTTCTGAAATGCTTCCGGCGTAATCTCGGGTTCTGGCTTTCCCAATTGTTGCGCGAAGCGCTTGACGAATGCGCCGACCAGCGGCGGAATATCCTGTTTGCGCTCGCGCAAAGGCGGGACCTCAATCTGAAAAGTATTGAGCCGATAATACAAATCGGAGCGCAGACGATTTTCCGCCAGCGCCTGCTGGATCGGACGATTCGTCGCCGCGACGACGCGGAAATTCGATGTCATTGTGCGTGTGCTGCCTAACGAACGATACTCGCCTTCCTGCAGCACGCGCAGAAAACGGGTCTGCAATTCCGCCGGCATTTCCGAAATCTCATCGAGAAAGAGCGTGCCGCCGTTGGCTTCGGCGATCATGCCGGGAAAGTCATTCGTTGCGCCGGTAAAAGCGCCTTTCACGTAGCCGAACAGTTCCGATTCGATCATTTGCTGCGGGAAAGCGGCGCAGTTCAATTTCACCATCGGTTTCTTCGCGCGCAGGCTGCGAGCGTGAATCAAATTTGCGATTACCTCCTTGCCGACTCCGCTTTCACCGGTAATGAGCACGTTCGCTTCCGAGGGCGCCATGGCGGTTATCAATTCGTCGATCTCCTGCATCACCTTGCTCGTGAACAGGGGAGCCGATCGCGTCTCGGCAATTTCGAGTCGTTTCTCCAGTTGCTGGGCCTTTTGCCGCAACTCTTCCGTTTCGCGCAGGAGCGATTGTTTCTCGATCGCTTTTTCGACGAGACTGAGCAGCTCTTCCGGCGCGTACGGTTTACTGATGAAGTGATAAGCGCCACGCTTGATCGATTCGATAGCGTTGCTTAACGAATCGTGCGCGGTAAGAATGATGACCTGCGTTTCGGGATGCTCGCGCTTGATCTGGTCGAGCATTTCCAAACCTTCAGCGTCGGGAAGTTGCAGATCGAGTAGGACAACGGCCGGCGGATTATTTCGCAACGATCGCAACCCGTGCGCGGCGGTAGCGGCGGTCTCAGTCGTATAACCGTGACGTTGCAGCAACGCCTCAAGCGTCATCAAGATTGGACGCTCATCATCGACGACGAGGATGCGCCGGTGATCAGTGGTCATAACGCGAGAACATTTGATCGAACCGCCTACGCCGCCTCCTCGGACAAAGGCAGAGTGATCGTTGTGTGCAAACACGAGCTTGCAGAGACATAACGAGCTTGAAGCTGACCTTGATGAGCTTCGACGATAACGCGCACACGGTGAAGTCCGAGACCATAATGACCTCGGCCAACCTTCAGTAGCGGTTGGTTCCCCCAATTTTCCGTTAGGGCGGCAAAAGTTTTCTTTGGCTCGCGCAATTCGAAAATGAAATGATCGCCCTCGACTCGTGCATTCACGACTAGATTGCCTTCTCCGCGCTCGTGGCTGAACGCATTGTTGAAAAGTTCGAGCGCGGCTTGTTGCATGAGCTGCGGATCGATCTGCAAAGTTTCATTTCCCAGTTTCACGTCCCAATCGATCGAACCGCCTTCCTTTGGCCGGTCCGCTTCGATTTTTTCACGAAGATCGTCAACGAAATCCACCGCGCGGTAACTCATCAATCTCGGATTGGCTTCGCTCATCGCGGCCGTGATTTTCTGGAGCGTAACGCCAATTTCGTAAGTCATTTCACGTAAGCGCTGTACTTCTGGTTTCAGCTCTCCGTCCTGCGCCAGCTCCGCGAGAAACGTCGATTGCAGCTCGATTGCGTTCAGATGATTGCGGAGGTCGTGGCTGAACTGGCGGACAAAACGCACAACGTCATTCCACGGGATGTCGCGGGTGTTGCTTGGCGATGGCGCGTTGGCTGTGGAAAACATCAGCGTAAAAAAAAGTGTTCGCGCGCCGGCTCTTCGGCCGAAGTACGGCCAATTGAGTCATCATTCGCGGCAAGGCCACCAAGAAGGCGATATACATCCTTCGGGTCCGCTTTCAGAGCTCGCGTCACTGCCTCGGCGGTTCGCCCGCGAAGTTTCGGAAGGGTCGCGCGAGCGCGTGCCTCCAGATCGAGCAGTTGCGTCGCGGCGTTCTTTCCCGCTGCGACCCCGCGCTGATGATAAGCATTCACGTTCACAAGCGAGCCGTAGAATCCGCGCGTTCGTAAAGAGCAATCAGCGAGCCGACTTGGCGGGCATTTACCTCCGGAATCGAGATTGATTAGCTCATGACCCTTCTCATACAGGGGAGCCCGGCTCCCGCGCAAAAAGCCATGCAGATGAAAATATTTCTGGGACCTCTCCCCAGGCGAAGGCGTCGTCGGGTCCATCAGTATTCGCCGAAATTTACCACCACGTTGATCTGTCCCGCGGTCGTTTTGCCATCGTTGTATGCCGGCACCCATTGCGCATCCTGCGTGATGGTGCGCAGCAACTCTCCAAGGCCGCTATCTTTTGGAATCTCCGACACGACCGAGCTGGAATCGGTCTGGCCCAAACCGTTGACCTTGAAGAGAACTTCCGCCGCTCCCGTCCACGGGCGATTCCACATCAGGGTCGAATTTGCATGATGGAGTCGATCGGCGAGTCCGCCGATGAGTTGCGGCTGGAGATAATTGGCGAGTTTGCCGACCCGTTCGCGCTCGGCCGTTGCAAGTGAAACGACAATCACGGGCTGGCCACCTTCATGAAAAAATAAAACGGTTCCGCCGAGATAAACCGGTACCGGTTTGCCATCGAGCTTCGCCGGTTTGAATTTTCCCCAATCGAGCGCTGATTGGACCGCGCTTTTGAAAGCGGGATCATTGCCAATGAGACCGTAGGTGGCGACAACTGCGCCCTCGGCCGAGACATCGCAATAAAATTGCACGGCGCTCTCACTCGTCCGCGCCGCATCTTTCGGGAAATGAATGTAGCTCGCGAACGAGTCGGCCTCGCTGCCGACAATTGCCGGTTCTCCAATCTTTGCTGGCCCTTCCGGTCGAATTTCGAGAGAAGGTTGCGATTCTTTCGTGGGGGAAGCAGCGTTCGGCGCCGCCTCGGGACGTTTTTTACACGCGGGGCAGGCGAGAAACATCACGGCCACCAGCGCGACCAAACTGCAGAGACGCGCACTCAATTGTTTTTGCATGATAACGATTCGCCCGAAGTAACCTTTGCTGAAGGCCTGCGCAAGTGGCGTAAGAGAAGGAACCTGCGCTTGACACGAAATAACGGCGTCGCCAGCTTCGCGAACATGAGTCGCTCATTTCATTTTTCTGTTCAAATCCGGTCGCTCGTTGCCATGCTCGGATTGGTTTTCGCCGCACAATCGCTCTTTGCGCAGGATTGGGCCAAAGCGCGATTGGAAAAATCGCCGCGTCATGGCGAATGGGTGAGTTTCAAGTCCGGCGAACGCACGATCAAAGCGTTCGTCGTTTACCCGGAATCGAAAACGAAAACGCCGGTCGTTCTCGTCATTCATGAAATCTTCGGGCTGACGGATTGGGTTCGTGGTGTTTGCGATCAGCTTGCGGAAAACGGTGTGATCGCAATCGCGCCAGATCTTTTGTCGGGCCAGACATACACCGATATCGATGGCGCGCGAAAAGCAATCTCGGAACTGCCAAAAGAGCAAGTGAAAGCGGATTTGAATGCGACCTCTGAATACGCGCTGAAAATTCCAGCAGCGAACGGTACGCTCGCGGTCTGCGGTTTCTGTTGGGGCGGCGGCTGGGCGTTTGCTTACGCGAATGAGAATCCGAAGCTCAAAGCAGCGTACTCATTTTATGGAGTTGCGCCCGACGATGCCGCACTGGTCAAGAACATCGCGTGTCCCGTCTACGGATTTTATGCCGAGAAGGACGAACGGGTCGGCGCGACGATTCCGAAAGCGGAAGAATTGATGAAAACTGCCGGGAAAAAATATGACCCGGTCGTTTACAAGGACGCGACGCACGGATTCATGCGGGAGGGTGAAATGGCTGAGGGAAGTGAGGCCAATAAAAAAGCGCGCCAGGATGCCTGGACGCGCTGGAAAACGTTGCTGAAAATTTTGCCCTAACGAACGGCCGAGAAAGCAGACGATTCTGCGGCGGGATGCCGCGGGCGATTTGTTCTGCGGTGAATCGTTACGGCTTTAGCGGGGCCGCTACCGGCAGATCCAATCCGGCCGCATGACCTTGGGCCCGGCGCGGCAGAACCGAGGCACCGGAACAACGAGAACGTTGCGGAAGGAAGTGAAATCCGTGATCGTCTTCGTATCCCTCGGGTGCCTTGCGCAAGGAATGGATGATCAACCCCAGTGACGCCGAAGTGGTGGCTGCGAAAGCGGCGAGTAAAAACATACCTCAGTTTCAGCAGGATCGGTACCATTGGGCCGGCTTGAAGCTCCCGCCCTCTGCTCTGCTAGCCATAATCCGGCATCGGTCGGTCGAAGCGTCGCAAATCACGTCACTTTCTTGAACAATCTGTCAACTTGGAAACACTGGGCAACCCCGAACGGCGCATGGAGTTTCTCAGATCAGAGTTTGCGTGGCGCCAATGAGAGTACCTGAGGCAGCGCGACTTCTGTTTCCACTGGTCGCCCGAGGAAAGACAGCAGGACTCGAATCCGTTCTTTTGCCGGCATCAACCGCGTAACGAGCGCTTCCAATCCTTGGAACGGTCCTGTCGCGATTCGCACTTCCTGCCCAACGCGTATTTCGGGATCGATAGTGACGATTTCGTCTTCGTCGCTCGTTTCTTGAAGCGACATAATCAACCCGGCGTCGACTGTGGCGAGATCATCGCCAAATTGAACGAGTCCTTGAATGCCCGGCGAATGTGCGACGCGCCGATGCTGATCCGAATAGACAAAGTGCGCGAAGAGATATCCGGGAAACATCGCTTCAACGAACCAGACCGCACCGCGACGAGTCATCTTGCGATAACGAAGCCGCGGCGCGTAACACGGAACGTTGAGCTGCCGCCGAAGTCCGAGCGCAGCAAGATGCTCGCGTTTTGGCTGTGCGCGCAGGCAAAACCAAAGCGGAGTCCGGACGACCGCTAATTGCGTACGAGAAAATGTCATGATGGCGGGCTTCGACCGTGAAGGTATTGCCGACATGATGTTTGTTCAAGGCCGCGCGGAATTGCGCGACCGAGTTGCGTTTTGGTTTTGCCGGCAACAACTCGTGCCAGCGATAAGTTTGCTACTTAAGCTGAGCCAGCGCTCGCTTCGCTTCCGCTGCGGCAGGATCAGTGAGGCCGGCTTGCAAAGCGCGCTGCAGCGCGTCCCGCGCCGAAGCAGTCTTCTTTAACTGAAGGTTCGACATTCCCAGATAAAAGAGTCCTTCGGCGTCGAGTGGTTTTTTCCGGGCGCGATCGTTTAACAATTGGAGCGCGTAATTGAAATCTTTTCGTTTGTAACTGATCTCGCCCATCGTTTGCATGAGATCGACGTCGTCGGGCAGTTTCTTCCGTGCGTTGACGGCCAGATCATAAGCCTTGCTCAGAAAAGCCGGATCGCGCGCGTAAAGCATCGCCAGATTTTTCTCGGCCGGCGTGAAATCAGGGTACTGTTGTAGAACTTTGTTGTAGATTTCCTCGGCTCCTTTGTCGTCGTGACTTTGTCTGCGAGCTTCCGCCTGGACCATTAACGCTGGCACATTCTTCGAATCGGTTTGCAAGACCTTGTCTGCTTCTGCGGTCAAGGCGGAGAGATCGGCTGGTCCCTGCTCCAATGACGTGAGCAAAAGGAATGATTTCGCGTCGTCACTCTGCCGCGGATCGTGCGCGTCCTTCGATGCGTTTTCCATCGCGGCGCGAGCTTCGGCGATTTTTCCGCGACTGTAAGCCGCCAACGCATAATAACGTTGCGCTTCCGCATCATCGGGCAGACGTCGCGCGGATTCCTGCAACAGGCTATAGGCCCAATCGTAGTTGCCGACTTGGTAGGCGACGATGCCCAAAAGCGCGTTGATCTTCGCATCGGCCGGCGCCATCTCACGCGCTTGCTTTGCCAGGTCCATCGCCTTGGTCGGGTTTTTCAATGGCCCGGCATAAAGCTGGGCCAGTTTCACCGTTGTCGCGACAAGGTGCGGATTTAATTTGATTACCTGCTCATAAGAGGCTGCCGCCTCCGCAAATTTACCCTCCTTGTTGTATGCGTCGCCAATTCGTTGCAACAGGATCGGGTCGTTAGGTTGTTGTGCGAGCAAACGTTTCATTTCCTCAAGCGAGATGGTCGATGTGCCTCCTTCTTCCTGAAGCAAAGCCAGACGTCGCTTGCTGTCTTCCTTATCCGGAAAATCCGCGGGCGCATTGGCGGCTCGCTCGAGCGCCTTTTTTGCGGCATCGACCTGGCCCATCATGTAGTTAGCCATGCCGAAATGGTATTGTACCTCGGCGTTGTCCGATAACTTGGCCGCGCTTTGTTGAAGTAAAGCAAGAGCTCGCGGGTAGTCTCCTTTCTTGTAGGAAACCCAGCCAAGCGTATCCGCAACCGAAGCATCTTCCGGTTTGAGTTGACGTGCCTTGTTCGCTAACTCCAGAGCCTTATCTGGTTGATTGAAATGGGTCGCATAGAGATAAGCGAGATTGTTCAGGGCCGAAACAAAATCGGGATTAGTCGCCAGAAGTTTCTCATAAGCGGCGCGAGCTTTGTCGAAATCCTTCATCTGCTCGTAAAGCATGGCAGAAGTGAGAAGCGCGGCTGTGTTCTTAGGATCTTTCGCAGTTAAAGCTTCCAGGCGGCTGATCGCTTCCGGCAGTTTCCCTCGCGCGACGTAGATGGAGATGAGCCCGTCATACGCGCGCGCGAAATTAGCATCCAGTTCCAGCGCTTTCGACATCGAACTTTCGGCCTGATCCCACGAACGCATCGCGGCCTGGACTTTGCCGACGAGATAGTGCGAAACGGCCTCGTTCGGCGCCCGGCTCAACTCCTGTTGCGCCTTGCGCATCGCGCTGTCGAAATCCTTGTTTGCAATGTCCAGGTCGATGAGTTGATCGGTCGCGGCGGCGTAGTCCGGGTTAAGTTCGTGCACTTTCTCGAAAGCCTTGCGCGCTTCCTCGTTCTTCTTTTGCTCTCTCAGCAGAAGGCCAAGAAAGAAGTACGACTGCGAATCCTGCGGCGCACTGGCGATGTGTTCCTGAATGACCTTGACGGCATCGTCCAGGCGTCCCAATAGCTGGTTTGCTTCCGCTAACAGTAGCCGCGCAGCGGTGAGGTCGGGATGCTTTTTCAATAGCCCCGTCATAGCTGGTATGACGAGATCCGCTTTGCCGCTGCGCAGATTGACCTGTGCCAAAAGGATGATGGCATCGGCGAAATCCGGATTTGCGGTGACAGCTTGTTTCAGCGCAGCACCGGCTGGCTCAAGCTTGTTTTGTTTCAGGTAAATTAACGCCAACTGATAGCTAAGGCCCGGCACTCCCGGATATGCTTTAGCCAGTCGCTCTAACGTATCGGTTGCCTTTTGGATCTCGTCCTTTCCTAACAAGACTTGGGCTTGCAGCATTCGCCCATCAATGTTCTCGGGGTCCTGACTAAACACGTTTTCGAGGAGCGAGTTGGCTTCGTCGTAATGCTTCTCCGACAGAGCGATTTTTGCGGAAAGCAGCCAGGCAGGAAGGAAATCAGGAACCTTGGTAGTGACTCCCTTCAGGATCTGTTTTGCCTCTTCGACCGCGCCACTTTGCGCCTTGAATTCGGCGAGTCGCACATGTGAGATCGATCGTGGGGGGGAGAGATCGGAAGCCTTCTTCATTTCTTCCCCGGCGGCAGCGTTCTCCTTCGTCAGCAAAAGCAGCGCGGCAAGAGCCAGGTGCGGTGTGGACGATTTGGGATCGAGCTCACTTGCGCGCTGCAATGCGCTTTTGGCTGCAGCGAAGTTTTGCTTATGAAACTCAACGTTAGCGAGAGCGAGATAGTAGGACGCCTTGTTATGATCGAGGAACTTCTTCAAGTGTCCTTCCGTATCGGCAACCTCCTCTTTCGTTCGATCGGACTCGGATAACACGACGATAGCGTCCTCATTACCAGGCGAAGTGGCCAGGATCTTCACCGCTTCTTTTCTCGCCGAAGGGGCGTCTCCCAGGGCCAAAAAAACACGAGCGAGGCGAATTCTATTCTCGATATTGCCAGGCGAAAGGTCGCGTGCCTTTAGTAAAAACGGAGCGGCCCGCAGCGGCGCACCCTGTTCGGCCCAGATCGTCCCCAGTCTTTCGAACGCCGTTTTGTTCTGCGCATCCAATCGCAACAAGCCGAGGTATTCGATCTTGGCGTTGTTGTACTCGCCCGCCTTGAAATGATCGTCCGCCCGTTTCGACAGACGGGACTTGCGCCGTTCGGCCGTGCACCCAGTGGCGAGCACAATCAGCAGCAGCGCAATTAGCAATCGATGAGAGAAGGTGAGCCCGAATGCGCTGGATCCGGTAGTCATCGGTCTTTGGTAGTTCACTCTGGCCGCTTGTTTCATCAGTTCACAACAAACTCACCGCTGATTTTCAGCTTTGCGATTTCGCATTTTCCGTGGTGGTCAGAAAACATGGCGCTGGACGATATATAGGCGAGCTGGCCGAAAGCAAGGACGCCTCTGAAGTGAGGAGATCGCCGGGCCTAAAGCGAAATCGCTTCGATCGGAATGGGGCACGTGCCCTGCTGTAAAAACAAGAATCAACCACAAACTCCATAACTGGAGGCTCTTTTTGTGCCTCGTGATCGGCTTGGGCGCGTTGGGCCTTTCGATTCCATCTCAGGGCGCGAGTGTTTCAATCGCTTGGAATCCTAATAGCGAAGGTGATCTCGCCGGCTATCGCGTTCGTTGGGGCACAACTAGCCACGGTCCTTATTCCGGTGAGCACGACGTCGGAAACAATACGTCGTACGTAATAACCGGCCTGGCCAGCAGCAGGACTTATTATATCGCGGTTTACGCTTACAATGCCGGTGGTCAGGAAAGCCCCCCCTCCAATGAGATTTCCTACCCGACCCCCCCGATCCTACGCCGACTCCAACACCTACTCCCACGCCTCATACCCCGACACCTACTCCCACGCCTCATACTCCGACACCTACTCCCACGCCCCATACCCCGACACCTACTCCCACGCCTCATACCCCGACACCTACTCCCACGCCTCATACCCCGACACCTACTCCCACGCCTCACACCCCGACACCTACTCCCACGCCTCCACAGACACCCACACCGACTCCTGGAGCCTTCGTCAGAGCAATCAACATAAACGGCAATGCCGCAACCATTAACGGCCATACCTGGACCTCGTATTCGGGCGCGTTGGCCAGCGGCTTCTCGACTTCCAACGCAATTTACCACACAAATATCACTTATGCCCCGGCCGTGGATAGCGCTACCAACGGGATGCTGAACGGCGGGATTTGGGCTCCGGCCGCTGATGTAAACTTTAGCCAAACCCTGACCAACGGAAACTATGTGGTCTACCTCTGGGCGGTTGAGAACCACCTGAGCAACTACCGGAGCTATAACGTAAAACTGGAGGGAGTGCAGGTTGCCTCCGCGATTGGCAGATTGACTAACAATAGGTGGGCAAGATACGGACCTTACCCTGTCACTGTGAACGATGGAACCCTGAATGTGAACCTGCAACGAGTCACAGGCGATCCGTGCGCCCAAGGAATTGAAATCTGGTCCGCCGCTACTCCTACGCCCACGCCCACGCCTCCAGTTGCACGTCAACATCTCATTAACGTGGCCACTCGCACCTTCGTGCAAACGGGCGAGAACGTTACCATCGGCGGATTTGTCATCAACGGTAACGTAGCCAAAAAGGTGCTTATTCGCGGGCTCGGGCCTTCGCTGACCAGATTTGGTGTAACTGGAGCGATGACCGATCCGGTTCTGAGGTTGTTCAATTCCAGGGGAGTCTTGCTTAGCATTAATGATAACTGGACATCGAACCGCACCCAGATACTGGCGACACATCTGGCTCCCAGTGACAACCGTGAATCGGCCTTGCTCGCGACTCTGTCGCCGGGGAATTACACCGCCATTCTCGCAAGCAAGACAAATGTTCCCGGTGTGGCCTTGTTTGAACTTTACGATCTCGATGTCGGCAGTTCGAAACTCATCAACCTTTCCACCCGCGGCCGAGTTGGAACCGGTGACGCGGTTGTCATCGGTGGATTTGTCATAGGTGGAGATCAACCAACGAAAGTTCTCATTCGTGCGATCGGGCCTTCGCTGGCGCAATTCGGCATTGTTCATCCTCTGCTCGATCCTGTTCTGGAGCTCCGCGGCAGCAATGGCTCGCTCATATTCTCTAACGACAACTGGCGCACTTCTCAGGCGCAACAAATCGCGCAGACTATTCCGCCGTCCGATAATCGAGAGTCCGCGATTATCGCTACATTAAACCCGGGCGTTTATACTGCGATCGTTCGCGGCAAGACAAATTCTACCGGAGTGGCAGTGGTGGAAGTATATAGCCTTCAGTAACCGCTCAAAAAGGGCTTTGCGGGACGTAAACAACGTCGCCATCCCTCACGTAGTAGGGGCGGGTCGGTTCGCCGCGCATAAGAGCGCTCAGATCGAGAATCTGAGTGTGCTGCTGCCCGTTAATGATGCGAATCAAATGGACCCTTCGGAGGCTCCCAAACTCGCTCACTCCGCCTGCCTCCATGATCGCCTGAACAACGGTCGTTGGACGTTCGAATACCAGTTTCGCCGGCTTCTGCACCGCGCCGGACACGACCACCTGTACGACGCTGCTTTCGAGCGTAAGCACGACAGTCGTGTTTTGCAGCTGTGGTTTGTAGCGCATCGCGATCTCGCCCTGAAGACTTGCGATCGTCTTGCCGGCAGCGTCCACTTCTCCGATGAGCGGCAGGTTAATCTTCCCGTCGGTCCTGATCTTCTGCGACTGGTTAAGCTCAGGCGCGCCCGCAAAGGTAAACTTAATGACGTCGCCTGACATCAAAGTGGACTCTCGTGGCGCAGCCGCCTGTTCCGGTAGCGGGCCGGTCACTGGATATTCGCAACTCGCAAGCAACACAGTTGTTAGGGCTAACGCTACCGAGACCGCTGCCTTCTTCAGTCGACGAGAATCATTCATTTTGGATTTGCGAGAGCTTAACACGTGCAAATGGATAGCTTTCTTTTCAGCGAACGCAATCGGCAAAAACGATACAGGCAACGGACGGAGAAAGAGTTTGTTGAGATGCAAACTGGCGCTCAGGCCGTTCCGTTAGTCATCGCCGGTTGTGGATTAGCTTGTCGGGATCGCTCGGTCCGGCGGAGGAACCAAAGGAGCAAAAACAGCGGGAAAAGCGAGAGCACAAAGAATAACGGCCCTCCCTGTTTGTGGATTGGGCTGTGAATCATCTGCGGGCCGAGGTTGACACAAAGGAGTCCGATGACGGCGATTCGAAAACCATTGCGCAAAAAACCTAACGGAATCGCAGCGAGCACAAGGATCAGGCGGTTGGAATTGCGCTTAAGAAACAGGTAGGAGGCAAGTGTGCTGGCGATAAGAAGAACCCAGCTTGATCGAATGCCGGAACATTCCTGGGCTACTTCAATCGTGATATTCGGCAGCTGGAATACCGTTCCCTCCCGCAATATCGGTATGTTGGTGAGCTGTAGAAAGAAATTTGCGCACTCGGCCGAAGCGAGCTTTGACGCATTCTCCAGTGAATTGGCGACCGAATCGGGAAGGGGAACCATGAAGAGCAGAAAAGCGAACGGGAAACATCGCAGCTTTCATCCAATCTTTGCCGAGGAAGAAAAATCCGCCGGCAACGACGAAACAAATGAATGCGAGCGCGATCACAGGCCGGTTCGAAAGCCTTCTGCGCAAAGTTGCTCACGACCAGGGCTAACCCACACAGGAAAGGAAATATGGCCCAACCAATCGAGGAGTTGCGTGGCTCCGGAAGTTTATCCCAGTGAACGTATAGAAGGTAGGCGCTGATAAAAGGTATGAGAACAATATGCGAATGGAGATCGCTGTGAAGCGCGTAGGAAAAAAGAGAAGTGAGTGGCCAGCTGAAACATAAAGTTAATGTCGCTAAAAATAGCAAGAACCTGACGAGCCGGCCGGAAGATGACCGCGGCGTGCGAACGGTGACGATACCATCATCATCGCTCAATGCCGGTGGCTTACCCATTATATCGTGCCATAGCGCTGGTTAAGACCAATTACGCTTTCCAAATCTTGTCCGCAGGCAGCGCAATCCCCGACATGGCATTACGCGTGTCGACTATGCATTGCGCCCAATCAGCGAGTTCCTGATAATTCACTGTTGCGTGATTCGTGGCGATTAGCACCAGGTCGAAGGAGTTAATAACATCTCGAGCCCAAGCCACCGATTGTTTGCCGGAAAATTGGGGATGTTCGCGGGTAAGCTTGATCACGGGAACATATGGGTCGTGATATTCTACCTCGGCGCCGCGGTCTCGCAGAAGTTGCATCAGGACGTAGCTGGGCGATTCGCGCTCATCATCCACATCCGGCTTGTAGGCGAGACCGAGAATCAAAACCTTGCTTCCATTCACCGATTTTTGATGGTGGTTTAAAGCATCGGTTACGCGATGCAAGACGTATTCCGGCATGGCAGTGTTGATTTCGCCGGCTAACTCAATGAATCGCGTGTTCTTTCCGTATTCCCGCGCCTTCCACGTTAGGTAGAATGGGTCGATCGGAATACAATGCCCACCGAGTCCGGGACCGGGATAAAAAGGCATGAAGCCAAAAGGTTTTGTTTTGGCTGCGTTGATCACTTCCCAGATATCGATTCCCATCGCCGCGTAGACCTGCTTTAACTCGTTAACTAGTGCGATATTGACGCTTCGAAAAATATTTTCCAGCAGCTTTGTCGCTTCGGCGACGCGACAGGACGAGACCGGCACCAGGTTCTTGATCGCCATCGAGTAAATTGCCATCGCCTTCTTCAAACAAGCTGGTGTCAGGCCACCGACGATCTTTGGAATTGTCGCAACCACACTATGGGGATTGCCGGGATCCTCGCGCTCGGGTGAGAAGGCGAGA
The DNA here is from genome assembly GCA_963737195.1 of uncultured Verrucomicrobiae bacterium. Lineage (GTDB taxonomy): Bacteria > Verrucomicrobiota > Verrucomicrobiia > Chthoniobacterales > UBA10450 > JBBQFI01. The sequence continues at coordinate 96,566 of CAVTRW010000011.1, read as the reverse complement.
TGGAAGTCAACACCGGCTTTCATCCCCGAACCCTGCTCCAGCACTTGTCGCAAGTCCTCATCGGTTGTTGCCGGATAGGTTGTCGATTCCAAAGCTACGAGCGCACCCTTGGAAAGGTGAGGCGCGATCATTCTTCCCGTGTCGAGGATGTAGGAGATATCCGGTTCGCGGTTCTTATTAAGAGGCGAAGGCACGCAGATAATGACGGCGTCTGCTCCCTTCACGTTATGGAAGTCAGTCGACGCGGAGAGTCGCTTCGTTTCAAGCATCGAAGCGATTGTCTGCGCCGCAATGTGTTTGATGTAACTCTGGCCACGTTGAATCAGGTCTACCTTCTTCTCGTCAGTGTCGAGTCCGACGACGGATACGTTCGATCGCGCAAATTGAATCGCGAGAGGCAATCCCACGTAACCCAAACCTACGACACAGATTTTCGTCATCATGTTGACCGGCTAGATTGTCTTAAAACTATTAACCGTGAATTGCGCGATGCGTTTGAGTGAGGTTTGAAAGCTCGACGGCAGTGCACGAAGAACCGTTCGGACGCCATCCCGCAATGCCGCAGTCGGTGTCGTCCCGGCGCTTCGATCCTGGGTTCGCAAAGCATAGGGGATTGACTTTACGGTCAGGTAACCGTTAACAAGCAGACGATTGCGATAATCGTCGTAAAGGGGTTTCAGATCCGGACGGTCTTTGAACGAGCTTGTAATTGATTTCTTTCGAACCGTGATCTTGTCCGGCTCATCCGGATTGTAGCTGCTAAAATGATAAAAGACGAGTTCGTCTGCATCATTCACGAGGTAACGCCCGTTTCGCTGGCTCAATTGGCGTTCAAAATGGTTCCAGTAACACATGTTATAGCCGGGGTTCTTTTCCACGTGCACCGGAAAGTAGAGCGGCGCAAGTGTTACCCAGAGTTGATCGACGAACATGCCAGTTCCCCATGCGCGATAGCAATGCTCACGCAGACGATATTGCCACCACTGCAAAAACTTCACTGTCGTCTCGCTGCGTCGCGTCGCGATGAAGCCGAGATTGTAAATTCCCATCCAGAGCATGCCTTGTTCGTAGTAGATGGCGGTATCTGAATTGTCGAAAGTGCAACTGTGCGGAGTTACGATTATCTCATGCGTGCACAACAGTTCCGCGAGATGACCGAACGGCTCGCACACCAAAATGTCGGGATCGAGGTAGATGATTGCCTCCGTTGAAGGATCTCGCCGGTAAAGATGCTCAAAATAGAACGGCTTTACCGCGGTGTTCAGCTCTACCACGTCATAGCGTTGCACCATCTCGGCCAATCCTTCGATGCCGATTTGTTCGACTTCAATCAGCTCGTATGGCTGCCAGAAAGATGATTGAAGTTGTGCGGGAATACGATCGACCAGTCCGATAACGAAACGATAGTCCGGATTCTGTTTTCGCAGCGAATCGCCCAGCGTCTTCGCATGCGCCAGGTAATTAGTAGAACAGAGAGTGAAGACGGTGATCACGCGAAGGATCTAACAATGGGATCGAAATGCGACGAGAGTTAAGATCAAGAATTCGATTCTGCCTTAGTCTCAATTAGTGTCGTTTGCCCAAGCATACTATCGATAACGCGATGCAGGCGCGGCGCCATTACGTCGAGGGAAAATCGTTCGCGGACTTTGGCTGCGCCGCATGCGCCCATTCTTCGCCGTAGTTGTTCATCTCCGCCCAGAAGTAGCAGCTTGTCTGCCATCGCATTTAAGTCCAGATAGGGCACAACGAAGCCACTGTCATCTTCTATCAATTCCGGTGTGCCACCTGCGCCCGCAAAACAAAGGATCGGTTTTTCGAGCAAGGCAGCCTCAAGACATACAAGCGGGAAAGGATCTTCGCGTGAAACCAGAGCGAAAGCATCGAGACCGGCGAAATAGTCCAGCGGATTCGATACTTCTCCCGTCCAGCAAAAGCGATCAGCGATGCCGGCTCTTTCGATATCGTGTTTCAATTGCCGCCGTTCTTCCTCATCGCCTTCCGATCCGACCCAGACGAACCAGAAAGGTCGCGCCGGATTTCGTCGACGAAGCAAAGTCGCCAGTTGAACAAAAAGATCCTTGCCCTTACGCCAGGTTTCGTAGCCGCTTCCCCCAACAACGAAGGCATTCGGCTGGAATGTTAAGGCGTTTTCGGATGGATGCACCGTTGTTCGAAATGTTTTGCGGAATCGCGTTGTCTACCGGGATGAACTCGTGCACTACCTCCAGCCGATCGGCGGAGATGTGATGGCGTTCCTGCAGGTTTCGCGACACTGCTTCGGAGACCGCGACAAATTTCGTGGTGTGCCGGCAAACATTACTCCAGTTCGTCGGCCCGGTTCGATCGATCCAGTAATTAAGCTCGTGCACATGCGTGAGCACCTTCACTCCCGGACGAGCAAGTATTGGCAAAACATCACCGTTGGTCACGGTGTTCGAGTAGATAAGCTGATGGGGGCGACTGCGCAACCCGGCCAACCGTTTCTCGGATCCAAAGGTCCAGTTAAGATGATTAGCTATACGTTCCCTAACAAGTCGTTCCCAGCGTCTACTTCTGATCAGGAAAGTTTCGCCCAGGGCGGCAAACTCTGGCTCGAGTGGACCTGCTCGTCGCAGAATCGTGGCAAATTGCAGGGTGGTATGCTTCTTCAGCCAGCGCTGAAAATTTAACAGGATTAGCGGCGCTCCGGTGCGTCCTGCATCGTGCGAGACGAATAGGATTTCCGGCTCGTTCATCTGTCGCGAATTTCTGATATTACTTAGGCTGGGCAGATTAATAGCCGAGATTCGGCCTATTGTCGTTAGGTCTTATATGACCAAACCCCCGTCAGTAACCCTACTTCGAGCGAGGTCGGAGTGGCGGCCGTCGCATAATCTTTACGCTCGGCCTGTCTGGAGTGCCGGTAGCCCCGGTCACTTTTAGGCGCATGAAGCGCTGCCCATTATTTCCGGCAGGCACCGAGGCCTTTATTTGTCGGAAAGTGTCGTCCTCGCCAAGAACGACTTCCGTGACTCCAGCGCTGCTCCAATTTGGCGCAGTAAGATCATCGGTCCATTCCACGCTGAAGGTGATGCCATCATCGATCGCTGCCTTGGCCTGGGAATAGACAAACTCCAGCGTGTCGCCTGCCAGAGTAAGTGATCCAGGCGCCGCATTACCCTGCGTTGGATTAGTCCCGGTCGCGAACTCGATGATGTTTGAAATTCCATCGAGATCGAAATCATTGTCATCGGCGCCGTCGCCGCTGTTCGCAGTGCTGCCGAAGTATTGCAGTCGGAACGCTTCCAGGTCCGTGATGCCTGTGCCAGTAAGAGCAATATCGAACGGGCTCTGGGTCGAATCGTTGCTTGCGATGTGCATGGTCGCGCTGCGGTCGCCTACATCCGTCGGTGTGAACTTCACCGTCAGGTTCGTGCTTGCACCTGGAGTAAGGGGATCGGTTGGGGCCGCTGTCACGACGAATTCGTCGGCATTAGATCCATCAAAGGTCACTGCGAAGTTAGTCAGGTTTGCGCCGCCAATGTTGGTAATTAGGAACGTGTGGGAGTTATTCGCATTGTGAGCTACACTCCCAAAATCAACCGTGCTCGCCCCGTCAACGAGCCGCGAACCTGCCGGCTGTTCGACCTCAATGATAGGCACACCAGTCACATTGATCGACACCGTTGCCTCAGAGCTGGATAGCGGCGGCGAAGCCCCATCGCCCGTATCGGTTACGGTGAAGTTGAAGCTGTCTGGTCCGGAATAGTCAGCAGTTGGCGTATAGGTTACGTTAGGCGCCGTTCCGCTAAGAGAACCGTGTGCAGGCGGTACCGTAACCATGAAACTCAACGCGGTGGGCGCTGTCTCCACGTCTGTCCCTGTCAGGGTAATATTAAGAGGCGTTCCCTGATTTGTTGAGACCGATTGCGCATCGGCCGTAGGCGGGTCGTTGACCGGCGAAACTGTAATTGACACCGTAGCTACATTCGAGTCTGCAACTCCGTCGTTTGCTTTGAAGGTGAAGCTATCAGAGCCGTTGTAGTTGGCGGTCGGCGTATAGGTGACGTTGGGCGCTGTCCCGCTCAGTGTGCCATGTGTCGGATTATCGACTATAGAGAAGGTTAAACCGTTATTATCAACGTCGGAGGCTGTTAGTGTAATCGGTTTGCTCGTGTCTTCGTCAGTCGTAACCAGTTGCGGGTCTGCTGTCGGTGCGTGATTAACCGAGTTAATCGTGATGGAGACAGTTGCAGGACTAGAATCAACCGTTCCATCGTTGGCCTTGAAGGTGAAACTATCCGAGCCGTGGTAATTGGAAGCCGGCGTGTAAGCCACATTGGGCGGTGCGCCGCTGAGCGATCCGTGCGCAGGCTGATCGACGATCTCGAAGGTCAGTGGGTCGCCATCGACATCGGCGCCGGTTAAAGTAATCGGTTTGGCCGCGTCTTCGTCTGTGATGACCGATTGGGCATCGGCTGTGGGTGCATCATTGACGGAATTAACGGTGATCGAAATCGTTGCTACATTCGAATCCGCTGTGCCGTCATTGGTCTTGAAAGTGAAACTGTCGGAGTCATGGTAGTCCGCTTCTGGAGTATAAGTCACATCGGGGGCGGTTCCACTTAAGGTGCCGTGCGCTGGATTGGATAGCACGGTGAAGGTTAGAGTTTGGTTTTCGGCGTCGGAGCCTGTAAGCGTAATCTCCTTCGCGGTGTCTTCGTCGGTCGTCACGGCCTCTGAGTTGGCTACCGGTGCATCGTTCACGGCATCAACAGTGATTGAAACGGTGGCAATGTTGGAATCGAGCGCGCCGTCGTCCGCTTTAAAGGTGAAACTGTCGGAGCCGTTATAGTCTGGGGCAGGAGTATAGGTCAGGTCTGGGGCGGTCCCACTCAATGTTCCGTGCTGTGGATTTGTAAGTACGGTGAAGTTCAGTTCGTCGCCATCAACATCCGACGCCGCCAGGAGAATATTCTTCGGCGTATCTTCGTCGGTTGTGACCGATTGCGAGCTCGCCGTTGGCGCGTCATTGACGGGACTTACCGTAATCGAGACTGTTGCGGCGATCGAATCGGAAGTTCCGTCGTTTGTTGTAAAGGTAAAACTATCGGTTCCATTGTAATCCGCGGCCGGAGTGTAGGTGAGATCGGGCGCAGTCCCACTCAATGTTCCGTGCCCAGGATTCGCGACCACCTGGTAAGTCAGCGGATTGCCTTCCACATCGGAACCGGTCAAGGTAATCGGCTTAGCCGTGTCCTCGTTCGTGGTAACATTTTGCGCATCTGCTGTTGGTGGATCGTTAACGGCGTGAATAGTGATTGAGACCGTTGCTATATTTGAGTTAAGTGTCCCATCGCTCGCTTCGAAGGTAAAACTGTCAGGTCCATTGTAATTTGCCGCAGGCGTGTAAGTCAGATCAGGCGGAGTTCCGCTCAAAACACCGTGTGCGGGATTTGTAACTACGCCGAAGACTAACGCGCCGCTATCAATATCCGAGGCAGTTAACGTAATGTTTTTGGCCGTGTCTTCATCCGTCTCGGCCAACTGTGAATCGGCGATCGGCGCGTCATCGACCGGATTCACCGTGATCGCTACGGTCGCGATGTTGGATTCATGCGTTGCGTCGCTCGCTTTGAAAGTGAACGTATCAGTACCGTTATAGTCAGCGCCAGGTGTATAGGTCACATCAGGTGGCGCACCACTCAGCACACCGTGCATCGGGTTGTCCACGATTTCGAAAGTAAGCGTATCCCCGTCAGCATCGGATGCAGTCAACGTGATGGGCTTCGCAACGTCTTCGTCTGTTACGACTGATTGCGGGTCGGCGACCGGAGCGTGCCCGACGGCGTTGACGGTGATGGATACGGTGGCTGTATTCGAATTGGTTGTTCCGTCATTGATCTGGAAGGTGAAACTGTCGGATCCGCTATAACCTGTCGTTGGCGTATAGGTAAGATCAGGCGCAGTCCCGCTCAATGTGCCGTGCGCAGGTTGATCGACAATCGCGTAAGTCAGGGTGTCGGTGTTATCGGCGTCTGAACCAGTTAAGGTGACAGTCGTTGGAGTATCTTCGTCGGTTGTGACAGACTGCGCATCGGCAACCGGCGCATCGTTCACAGGATTGACGGTGATCGAAACGGTTGCGGTATTCGAAGTAGCGGACCCATCGTTTACGCTGAAAGTAAAGCTATCCGGACCATTGTAATTTGGCGCCGGTGTGTAGGTCAGATCAGGCGGAGTTCCGCTCAGGCTCCCATGTGCCGGATTAGTGAGAACGCTGAAGTTGAGCCCATCTCCATCCGGATCGGAGCCGGTTAGAGTAACGGCGATCGCGGTATCTTCACCCGTCGTGACCGACTGCGCATTAGCGGTCGGAGGGTCATTAGCAGGATCTACCGTGATCGAAATTGTCGCGACGTTGGATTCGGCGGCGCTGTTGTCGGTCGCCTTGAATGTGAAACTGTCCGGACCATGATAGTTTGAATCGGGCGTGTAGGTAAGGTCGGGAGCTACACCGCTTAAGCTGCCGTGGGTAGGACCTGCGACGACGCTATAAGTCAGTGTGTCTCCGTCAACGTCAGAGGCAGTTAATGTAATAGCCTTCGCGGTGTCCTCATCGGTGCTGACTGATTGCGGATAAGCCACCGGCGCGTCGTTTACAGAATCGACCGTGATCGAAACGGTTGCCGTATTCGAATCTCCATGCCCGTCGTTGACCTTAAATGTGAAACTGTCGGGTCCGTGGTAGTTTGGTGCCGGAGTATATGTAAGGTCTGGCGCCGTCCCGCTAAGAGTGCCCTGCGTCGGATTCGTCAGCACGGTAAAAGTAAGTGTTTCGTTATCACCGTCCGACGCAGTCAATGTGATGGCGGCGGACGTGTCTTCGTTCAATTCGACCGTTTGGGAATCCGCCGTCGGCGCACTGTCTATGTGGACGGTTCGCGTAACCTGCGTAGCGGCGTTGCCCGCGATGTCGTTAACATTGTAGGTGACGACGTAGTCACCAGGAACGGATGTGTTGACTGCACTGGTGTCGATTACGACCGAGCTTGTTATGTTACCGTCGACGTTGTCAGTGGCGGTGGCGCCCGGATCAGCGTAGGTCGTGCCTTGACCAACAGTTATAGGATTAGGGCCGACCAGCGTGATAACAGGCGGCGTTGTATCCGTCAGGAGCGGCTCAATAAAGGAGAGCAGTCCAACACCGTTGGCGTTCTTGACCCAGTTCCCCGAGGCCGGACCGCTGTGGCCGGTGTACACGATTGAAGTAGCTCCGGTCGCGTTGCCTGAGAGTTGCAGGTTGATTATGCCGTTAGTAACAGTTCCGCTCGTAATTGAAACGGATGCTCCGGTTACGGCAAAGTCTGCTATGGCACCTGGATCGAAAGTAACACTGTCGTTGCGGTCGCGCAGAGGAATGCGAATCAGATCCTTGTTCGCACCAGTTAGAACAGCGTAGGCCGGGTTAGGGGGATTCGTGTTGGCAAGCACGGGGCCGCCATAAAGATCGCGTTGCAACATGCGAGCGATGTTGAGACCGATGTTCTGATAACCATTGGGGAAATGGAAGTGACAGCCTTCATGTCCGTCCAGAGCGGTGACAGACATAACGATAAGGTTAGGGAACTGGTCGGCAAACAAGCGCTGACGGTTGCGCAGATCGACATTGAACCGGTCGACGGGACCACATGGACACTCCCGCACTTGAAAGACGTATAGCTTTTCAATCGATGGATAGTCTTCGAGCCAGTCGGACCGAAGCGCGGTAAAGCCGGCTTGATGGCTGGCACCGTCATTCGCATCACTCTCGCCCTGGTAGAATAGAATGGTGCGGACGGCGCCGGCGACTCCCGCTTTTTGAAGACGACGAAGCGTTCTTCCATAGTCCGTGGTGGGATCGAGATGGTTCGCATCATTCCGTTGAAAGAACCAAATCTGCTGTCCTCCAAAGCCACCATTGATCACGGCAAGCGGGACATTGTTTGTCGTCATGATCTGGTTCGCCATGACCAATCCCCATTGTCCAATGTCGCTGATGTCATCAATGCCCAGCGTGCCATCGCCCTTCGCTATCATCCAGGCAGTTGTGGAAAGCCCGGCTGGGGGAAGCCCGCTCTCAATACCAAGAGTCCGGATAAACGGACTAACGTAAGCGGCGGCAGTGTCGTTTGGGTCGGTTGGGTGATCCGAATTCTTTGCGACCGCATTTGATTGGCCTTGGATAACAAGAACATCGCCGCCGACTACATCCTGCGCGCGCCGGATAGTGAACAGCTGGTTCGAGTTATCGCGTAGTAGAAGCTCGATATCGTAGTGAGCTAGCTCCGCTTGAATTGTGGGATTAAACGAGAAGGAAGCCTGGCCACCGCTGTAGGTCAGTGTCTGCACCTGATCCGTACCTACCTGGGTTCCGTTGCGATAAACACGCAGCACGGCGGCGTTGTATCCTCCGATGATTTCCGAACCACTGATTGGAATAATCGCAGTGTTATTCGCTCGATTCCGCGGATAAACCTGCAGATTTTCCGGATACGCAGTGTAGTTTACCTCGTACGCGGATGGTGTTGTTGAATAAGTCCACGTAAGGATCTCGTGGATGGAACCAGTGCCGCCCGTGCAGGCTGTAAATCCCGCATAGGCATGATCATCACCGATCGTCGTAGAAATGTTGACTGTATAATTGTGCGTGAACGTGTGGTTCTGCGGATCGCCGACATCAAGGTCCGTCACGACCTGATGGAGTATTGTGCCATCGTAGGTCAGCGTGACACTGAACCGATGGTTACTATGTAGATCGATCCCGGAGGAAGCCATGTCGATGGATCCGGGTGAAGTTTCGAGCGGCCCGTCCCCATTTAGAAAGAGACCGGTGCGGCTGACACTGGGCCAAGTATCGAACGCAATTCCAATACTCGGACTAATAGGACTATAGCCCAGGCTCTGATACAGGTATCCGCTTACATCGTTGCCTGCGCGTTGGAGCGTAAAGCTGAAGCCGTCCTCATAACCGCTCACGGATGTTATTTGAAATGTGAACTGCGTGCTGAATTTTCGAATATCGACCTTGTTTTTTGACCAAACTGTCCCGGTTTGGACGGTATTTCCGTTCGTCAGCCTGGCACGCGTGCCGGAAATCGCGCCAGCGTTATTATAATTCAAGCTCGAAGAGGAACCGGCAAAGCCAGTCGAAAAATCGAGTACGGTCGTGGCGCCAGCCACCGCCGGTAGCAGCAATAATAACGCGCCTAGTTTTCTGAAAATGCCTTGCATCGGGGGACGCCCAGTTTTCCGCCGAAATCGACGGATATCTGTCTTAACGTAATACGGCTGATTAGTAAACTTTTTCCCCATTCGAACGCGCGATTTTCAGGATTACGGCCGCGTAACCTTCAGGTGGAGAAACTTCCGCCCGCCGGTGCCCGCATGCACGGTTGCGCGCACCTGCCGGAAAGTGTCGTCTTCACTGAGAATCTGAACGACAACGCCGGCTGTGCTCCAATTCGGCGTATTCAAATTATCGGTCCACTCGACGCTGAACGTCACGCCGTCATTGAGCGCCGCCTTGGCCTGGGAATAAACAAATTGCAGAGACGTCGCGGTAAGTGTGAGTGTGCCCGGCATCGCGTTGCCCTGCGTTGGATCGGTTCCCGTCGCAAATTCCAAGATGTTTGGAAGCCCATCGAGGTCGAAGTCGTTCGTATCCGCGCCGTTGCCGGTGTTGTCGATACTGCCGAAGTACTGCAATCGCCACGCTTGCAGGTTGGTGATTCCCGTACCAGTGAGAGCAACATCGAATGGATTCCGGCTGGGATCATTGCTCGCAATATGCAGCATCGAGCTGCGCTGGCCCAGATCCGTTGGGGTGAACTGAATTGTGAAGTTCGTGCTGGTGTTCGGGGCGACGGGTTCGCTCGGAGGCGATGTAAGGACAAATTCGTCCGCATTGTCTCCATCAACAGTAATGGCAAGCCCGGTAAGGTCCGTCACTCCTGTGTTTTGAATAACAAAGGTATGGGAGTTACTCACATTGCGCGCAATGGTGCCGAAGTCCACCGTGCTGGCGCCGTCTACGAGGCTGTGGCCAGGCGGCTGTTGCACGTCGATCCTCGCGCCGACGACATCGATCGAAACCGTGGCTTCAGAGCTGGACAAAGGAGGCGATGCGCCGTCGCCCAAGTCAGTTACCGTAAATTGCAAACTATCCGGGCCAACGTAGCCCGAGGCCGGAGTGTAAAGAAGATCAGGCGCCGTGCCGGTAAGTGTTCCGTGAGTTGGTGGAGTCGTTACCGTAAAGGTTAGCTGCGAAGCTGGTGTTTCAACGTCGCTACCGGTTAACGCGATAGCTACTGGTGTCTCCTGGTTGGTTGAAACCGACTGCGGATTGGCCGTTGGCGCATCGTTAACCGCATTCACAGTAACAGAAACTGTGGCTATATTGGAATCATGCGTACCGTCGTTAGTCTTGAATTGGAAACTGTCGGCACCGTTGTAGTTTGTCGCTGGCGTATAAGTGATGTTGGGCGGTGTTCCACTTAGACTTCCGTGCATCGGATCTGTCATGATCACGAAGGTCACTGTATCGCCGTCACTATCCGAGCCAACCAAAGTGATAGCGACGGGCATATCTTCGTCGGTATTGGTCGACTGAGAACTGGCTGTGGGCGGTCCGTCCACGTGGACTGTGCGTGTAAGCTGCACGGCGGCGTTGCCCGCTATATCACTTACATCGTAAGTAACGGGATAGTTACCTGGCACCTCCGTGTTCACCGCACTTGTATCGACTACGATCGAACTCGTTAGGTCACCGTCGAGATTATCGTTGGCGGTTGCCCCCGGATCGCTGTAGGTCTCGCCTACTTCGACGGAGATCGGGTTTGAGCCGATCAGAGTGATTACAGGCGGCGTAGCATCAACATTGATTGGTTCGATAAATGAGAGCAAGCCAATGCCATTTGTATTGACAACCCATTTCCCGGTAATCATCTCGCCCCCATCGCCAGCATGTCCGGTATAATAGCAGCGTGGTGGCGCCGGTGCCGTCACCGGAAAGTTGCAGTTCGAGAATGCCATTACTGACTGTCCCGCCTGTCACTGAGACGGTCGAACCGAGAATCGCAAAGTCCGCCTCAGCACCAGTCTGGAAAGTGACAACATCAGTCCGATTGCGAAGCGGAATGCGAATAAGGTCGTGGTTGGCGCCGGCTAGAACTGCGTAGGCTGGATTAGGTGGATCGGTACCTGGAGAAGCAGCGCCGCCATAAATGTCGCGCTCGAGCACGCGCGCGGCATTGATTCCGAGAGTCTCGTAGCCGTTTGTGAAATTGTAATGGAGCCCGATGTGTCCATCCAAACCATTGGTCGAGAAAACAGCGACATCCGGGAATTGATCGGCAAAGTGACGTTGCCGATTACGCAAATCGAGATCGAACCGCTGTACTTCAGCGCTGCCTTCTCGCAGCTGGAAGACGTAGATTTTTTCAAGAGAAGAGTAATCGGTGAGCCAGTCATCGTGAAGCGCATCGAAGCCAGCTTCATAATTAGCAGCCTGTACCAAAATCGCTCTCACCCTGATACCACAAAATCGAACGAATCGAGTTGTCGAGTCCGGCAACGTGCACGCGCTGAAGAAGGCGGCCATAGTTAGTCGCAGCATCAGTTGGATTCGCATCATTCCGCTGAAAAAACGCGATCGGCTCGCCGCCATGGCCTCCATTTAAAATGGCAACGGGCACATTGTTTTGCGTCATGAGCAGATTACCCATAACCAACCCCCATTGACCAACTCCGCCCGGCACATCGGTGCTGCCATTTCCGGTAGCAGGCAACCATTGTGTCATGGCTGCGGCCGACTCCGGAATGAAGCTCTCCAGACCAAACGTGCGCACGAACGGACTTTCGTATGCCTCCGCGCTTCCTCCATACTCCAGTGCGGTCGCGTTGGATTGTCCTTGAATGATAAAAACATCTCCCGCGACAATGTTAGTCGCCCGGCTGACGGAGACTTCGCCCTCTTCGTTCCTCACCAATAGCTCGAAGTCATAGGAAGCCAGTTCCGCTGGAATAGTGGGAGCAAATGAAAAGGGCGCCTGCCCGCCTGTGTAGGTCAGTGACTGAACTTGATCGCTGCCAACCTGAACGCCGTTGCGATAGACTCGCAGCACTGCTTCAGAAAAACCACCTTGAATCTCAGAGCCTGCGACAGGGATAGTAGCAGTGTTAGTGACCCGGTCGCGCGGATAAAGCTCCATGTTTTCTGGAAACGCGGTGAAATCGACGTCACATGCCGATGGTGTCGCTGAGTAGGTCCAAGTGAGAATTTCCTGTGTTGAAGTGTTACCACTCCCGGTCGAACCGGTGAAGCCGACATACGCGTGGATTCCACCGATCGTTGCGACGAGGTCGACAGAATAATCGTGCGAAAATGTTGCCCCGTTCACCGCATCGACAACGGTTTCATGTAACGTCGCGCCATCGTAAGTGATCGAGACATTAAAAATATGTCCGGTATGCAAATCGATGCCCGACGAAAGCATGTCGATCGCGTCCGGTGTATCATCATCTCCGGGATAAGCCCCATTCAGATACAGACCGGTTGTGCTGACGTTTTGCCAGGTGTCGAATTTCAAACACAAGCTAGGAGCGATGGGATCGTAAGCGAGCGATTCGTACGGATATCCGAAGACAGTGTTGCCGGCGCGCTGGATTGCGAAAGTGAATCCCGCTTCCAAGGAGTTCGGCGGAGGAGGTGTAATCTGGAATGTGAACTGACAGGTAAACTTGCGGACGTCGATTTTGTTCTTCGACCACACGCTGCCCGTCTCAAGAAAGCCTCCATCCGTGATTGTCGCGCGCGTGCCGGAGATTCGGGCTGAGTTATTAAAATTTAAAGTCGATGCGGAATCGGCAAACCCGTTTGAAAAATCGAGAATCGGATCCGCGCGTAACGCAGACGGAATCACAATAAGCAAAGCGGCTAATTTTGGGAGAAAGGTTCGCATGGGAAGCCCGCAGTTCTTGCGCATCAGCATCGCAGGCCACCCACGAACTAGATTCGTTTGGCTTTCTGAGGGGAAAGAAATTCGGGCGAGGACAACCAGAGCAGAGCTGCCGGAACAGGCAACTTGGTTTTGTGCAAGCATGGCTCCAAACCCTGTTAAACCCGTATTTCCCCTTAGAAACTCCTTCCCAGCCGAATAATACTATGCAAAAACTGCCGGTCGCAACGTCTATCTGGCGAAAAACGTCAAATTGTTCCAGGGGAATGAAATCGTGAAGTAGCGTCGCTACGCTCCGGGCTTGAACACTGCAACTTCGCCTTCAGCGGGACCAACCGGATCGAGCTTGCGCGCCAGCTCTTCCGGCATTTGCTGCCGGTCGCTCACGCGATGAAAGTCGCGCAAAGCGGTTCCGATGCATCGCGTATCGATGTTAGCCGCACCGAGATCGCGCTCAATATCGCTGCGGCTCACGGTGCGAAAATCGATGCTGTAGCGCGACAAACAATCCGAGCTTGTGATTGTTGTGTGCAACTGTGCTGCCGAGAAAAGTATGATTCCGCCGACTTCGGGCAATAATCGAAATTCCGGTTCGTCGGCATCGAGAGCCAGGGCGGCCGGTTGGATGCGAGGATCTTCCTTCACGAATTGAGTGACGTCTTTGCGCTCGACGTTGCGCACGTAGTAATTAAACCGCTCGGAATCGTTCTTCACTGCATTGGAAAAATTCCGCGGATCAAAAGCCATGCAATTGTTTGCGTGGAGCGGGTAGATCGGAAGCCACCAATTAATCTGAGCCATCGGTCCGCCGTACCATGTGTCGCGATGCCACGGGAAAGCGTAGGCAATTCCCTTCGTCAGATGGCCGCTCGGATAAGCGGTGCGCATCTTGGGGACGTCAGCGTGGCAATCATCGAGGTCGACTCCGAGTTCCTCGAGAATTTTCGCGACGAGGCGTTTCGATTCGGGGTGATGCGTAAAAACAGGTTTGAGTTTTCCGAGCAGCGGCGCCAATTCTTCGGGCGAGAGGACTTCATGCACGTGCCGCGGATCGTGCGGCGCGAGCGCTTCTTCAATTAATCCGCGTGTGAAGTTGGCGAACTTTTCGACCGCCGGAACACGATCGTAAACAAAGATTTCCCCAGCGTAGAGTCGAGCGCGACGTTCCTCATCCTTCTCCGCGCGATTAAACCAAATGGCTGTGACGTTGCTCATAAATCTTTGTCCTTATGTTTGTTGAGGGATTGTAAAAATTCGCAAGAACTATGCCCAACGATACGTGAAATGCAACGTCTCCGGGAAGTCGCACCACCGAGGCTATCGTCGCTCAAAATACCCGGCTTCACTCATGGCGGGCGCGCGTCGGCCGAAAAGTTTTCCGAGCTGCATTTTCGCGTCCTTCCGGAAAACAGACGCGACGTTCCGATAGTAGCCGAGCGAAAATGGCATTTCAAAGGCGGATTTTACCCACGCCCCGTACGGCATCCGCGCTTTATAAATGTCGCGCCATCTCCAATAGTAGGTCTGCCATTCGTTGTGAAAGATCACATCCTTGAGTTGCTCCCACTCGGTCGGATTGCTTTTCGCTAGCTCCTGAATTCCAGGATCGCTGTTAAGAAAGTGCATCAGCTCTTTGCTGGCCGCACTAAGGTCCCGGATCGGCACCGACCAACCATGACTCGACTCGTAAACTCTCCAGCGCCAAACGCAGTTTTGGCTGATTGCCACTTTGCCCGCGAGACACATCTTGATGATCATGGCGTTTTCCATCCCCGTGCCGCGCGTAAAATTCGGATAACCGCCGGCAGCAACAATCGCCGCCGTTCTGGCGACGTTAGTTCCGAGCGCTTCGTAGCCGAAGGTGTAATCCTGCCACGTTCCTCTAATGAACTCTGCTCCAGACATCACCGTCGTTTTGAAGTCGTTCGATTTCCTTACTACGACTCCCTCACCATTCATGATTTCCTGGCGCGCAAATGCCAGCGAGGCCTCCGGATGCTGCCGCAGTAAGCCAACTAACTCAGAGACAAAGTTAGGACTGATTTCATCATCGTCGCTAACCAACGTAAAGAACTCACCTGTTGCTTCCTGAACGAGTTGATTGAAATGATCCGGAATTTCGGCGATGGACGCGTTCTGACGAAAGGTAAACGGGCGTGAGTAGTGAGTCTCAACCGCCTCGCGCACTTTGTTCCCATTCATTCCGTTGTCAGAAATGAGCAGATTGATGAATGGGTAATCCTGCGCCTCGATCACCTTCAGAATGTGCGGCAAATACTCAAGCCGCTTCCACATCGGCAGCGCGATGGTTACAAGCTTTGGCGTAAATGTTTGTTTGATTTCGCTCATCGCCTAACGGATTGCACCTAGCGTCTGACAAACCTGTTTGAGCGGAAATGGACCGATCTCATGCCAGTGCTTCGGATCGGGAGAGTCCGCTCTTACCAATATTAACCCTGTCACGCCGAAACTGGTTGCCACGTCAGCCGGCAGGCCTTCCATAACGAACTTTTTCCGTGCCTCCGAATAAGAACCGTAAACAAGGCTCAGGTGGGGCATGAACTCCTGATGCGGTTTGTGAAAAAACTCACTGGCAATTGCGTAAGCGTTCATCAACGGAGCAGTGCGCTCTACAACCATGAACAGACATTGGAAATGCGTGTCGCGATAGGAGGGTTCAGTTAGGACGGCAGTAAAGGGTTCCAGTCGTCCGGCAAGCTCCCTTGTTTTTTCAATAAGGTCCTCTTCAGTTCCTTCCAAATTTCCGATCAAAGATATATGCGGTTCAAAAACTGGGGCATCCAATTCATGTGCAAGATCACGAATAGTTCGGCTAAGTATGGCGTGCGCTTTGCCGGCAGGCTTAAACCAATGGTGATAGGTTGGCGGACCCATATGTTAGCTGTGTTCGATAGCGATTTCTTTCAACAGTTCACAACGCGCCAAGGCATCGGCGGCGCTATGAATAACAGAGAAGGGGAGGCCCGAACGTTCGGCGATATCCAAGAGATTGGAATCACCATCGGAGAGATTTAAAACCCAAAGAACAGCCATTTCCCAATCCTTCTTATTCTCTCCGCCTACCATGCCATAAAGGCCGCGGCGTCCGAGTTGTGGTTCGCCCTTTGGGCTAAGATTAATATAAGCGCGGTTATGCTCGAGTACCTCGATGACATCGCGTACCTTCGAAAGCGAGTCACGCAGCGCTTCAGGGCGCACAAAAGCCAAATTGTCGGCGGATGTATGATACTCGGGAAACTCGCCGTGCCGCGAACGCATCATGACTCCAACGGGTAGATTAAATCCCGGCGAGCAATACTGACGTTCATCGTAACCATAAGGCGAAAAGTCGATGATTCGGTGTGCGTCGCCGGAGCGTTTAAGGACATGCGTAAAAGCTCGATCGATTTCTGCGTCACCCCGGCGGCTGCGTTTATAAGTGATGTTACCCGGGTCTCCAACGCAGGTTAGGACAAGGCCGTGATGGATCCTCTTTGCGATCTCCTCATTTCGTGAAAGCCAGGTAATTGCTCCGATCGTTCCCGGAAGAAAGAGAAAGCGATAGGAGTATCTCCGTGGGTCGGTCGCGAGTAATTGGGCTAGCTCGATCGCGAGTGCAATACCCGAAAGATTATCGTCCGCGAGCGAGGGATGGCAAACATGACAGGAAACAAGCACTTCATCTGTTTCTTTTCCTGCTATCACGTATTCACCATATGTGAGCGATCCATCAGCTAATGAGGAGTCGATGCAGACATCGTATTCTTCGGTGCTGTTAAACTGTGCCAGCTGGTTTTCGCTTAAGCAAAATCCCCAAGTCTCCTTGTAGTAAGAAGTGCGATACGGCACCCAATCGGGGTAGTCCGGTATGGTGTAAAGGTGTTCGCGCAATTGATCGAGCCGCATACGTTCGCGTACCGGCACGCTATAACTCACGACGTGAAGATTGAGCTGCCGAAAATCGACTAACCGTTCCCCCGCTGCGTTCTTGATCCATGCATCGCGGATATTCCACTCCTTCGGCACTGACCAGTCGAAAACCTGGGTACCGGTGGGCACTTCACGGATCTCCAGAGGAATCTGCTCTTGCATGATCCGCAGAGTTTCGCGCACGCCTTCGCCGGTAATGCTACGGCAAATAGGATAAAGTCGAGTCATTAGCTCGAGCATCTTGTCGCCTTGTTCCTGTCGACAGGTCGCTTGCATTAGTCTTGCGCAGTTGTTGATAACGTTACCGCATGGCCGTTATCAGCCAACTCAAATAGAGAGGTTTAACCCGAACTGTTCTTAGACAATCTTTACCTTTGGCACCGGCACGATGAACTGGCCGCCGCGCGAGCGGTATTCAGCTTGTTGCTGCATGATCTCATCCAGGAAATTCCACGCCAGCACAAGAAGGTAATCCGGCTGGTCTTCGAGCAAGCGTTCCGGTGGAACAACGGGCACATGCATTCCCGGCGTAAACAAGCCTTGCTTGAGTTTACTCTTGTCCGCGATGTAATCGATCTTGTCTGGTCCAAGTTGGAGATAACACAGCAATGTGTTGCCTTTGGCCGGAGCACCATAGCCGACCACGCGCTTTCCTTTGGTGCGTAGATCACTAACCGTGCGCGTGAGGTCTTCCTTAATTCGCTGCACGTTACTGGCAAATTTCTGGTAAGTCTCCGTTCGATCCAGTCCGTGCTTTTTCTCGAGCTCGAGGATTTCGTTGACCGATGATTGAACTTTTCCTTCACCGCGCCTTTGCACAAATACACGGAGTTGACCGTGGTGCAGAGGCAACCGCTCCGCGCTCACGACCTCCATGCCATGCTCCGAAAACAAACGAATCATAGGAGCCAAAGCCCAGTAGGAGATGTGTTCGTGGTAAATCGTGTCGAAAGCTACCTGGTCGAGCATATCGAACAAGGAATGCGCTTCGACGACAAAGGTGCCTCCTGGCGCGAGCGCAGTCTGTAATCCTTGGGCGAAGTCACGCAAAGCCGGGATATGTGGGAAGGTGTTAGTCGCGGTGATGACTTTGGCATGACCGTACTTGGCGACGATTTCCTTCGCGCTCTTTGAACTAAAGAATCCGACGTAGCGATCGATTCCTTTTTCTTCCGTGAAGTTGACCAGGTTCTTGGCCGGATCGACGCCGAGCACTTTCACGCCGTGCCGCTGAAATCCAGATAACAGCGTCCCATCATTGCATCCGATATCGATCACGAGGTCCTGCGCGCCGAGACGAAGACGTTCCGTTACGACGTCGCTCAAGTCATGTAGATGCGCCTTCAGCACGTCTGACGCCGAAGAGATGTAGAGATAATCCTCGAACATCGCAGCCGGTGGAACACCATCGAGCAGTTGAACGTGCTTACACTCCGCACAAAGTCCTACGCGAAGCGGAAAGGTCGCCTCTGGCTTGCTTAGTTGCTCCTTGCTCAGAAACTTGTTAGCCAGCGGTGTCTCGCCGAGATCAAGAAATAGCTCGACCGCTTTGGAGTTACAAACAATACACGGCGATGAGTTAGTTTTTCCCATCGTTTGCCGCGTGGCGCCGGGAGTAGTCTTTGTGTCGTTAGTTGCGATCATTTGGTTTTTTTCCAGTCTTCGAGTTTAAACAAGGGCCAGTTCGCATCCTTCTCGGTGATAGCGGTGACTTCCTCTGGCCATTTGATTTTGAAATAGGGATCGTTATAGCGAAGGCCTCGTTCGTACTCCGGCGTATAATATTCACCGACCATGTAATGGACCTCGGTGTTGTCCTGCAGCGTTTGGTAACCGATCGCAAACATGCCGGGCACGTAAAGGGCGCGACGATTTTCCGCCGTCAGTTCCAGCTCAATGTGCCGAAGATAGGTGGGCGATTCCGGTCTGAAATCAATCACGGCGTAGAAAATGGCGCCGGCCGTGCACCGTATGTACTTCGTCTCCAAGGCCGGAGCGATTTGGAAGTGCATCCCGCGCAGCGTTCCCTTTTTGTAATTGAACGACATGTTTGACTGGCGACCGATCGCGTTGAGGCCATGCTCTTCAAACTCGCGTGCGCAAAATGTGCGGGCGAAAAAACCGCGATGATCTTCCCGTTTTTCAACATCGACGAGGAATGCACCCTTCAGTTCCGTTTCGTGAAAAACCATATCTCAGGCGGGAAGCAGGATCCGGGAACCGTGCACCTCTGGTCCCACCGGCACCTCACGAAGCTGGAATAATGCCTGACGGACCGCGGCCACGCGACTTGGCCGCACAATGAACATGAGGAAACCGCCGCGACCCGCGCCGCAAATCTTGCCGCCTTCGGCGCCGGCCTTCATCGCCAATTCATAATAAGCATCGATGGCGTCGGTCGAAATGTCCGCCGCCAACTGGCGTTTGAGCTGCCATGATTCATTCAGAACGCGGCCGAATGCAACCGGATCGAAACGGCCTTTGCAGGCCAGCTGATGCAGTTCCTGTGCATGATCGCGCATCCGATCGAGGTTCTTCAGTTTCTCGGGAATGTTCTGCTTTTGCGCGTGCAGCACCGAGCTGGCGTCCCGCTGCATGCCTGTCCAGAAAAGCAGAATGTGTTCGAACATCTCGTTGAGAAATGTGTGATCGACCTGCACCGGCTCGACGGTAACTGCGCCGCCCGGTTTGAAACAGAGGTAGTTCAGCCCGCCGAAAGCGGCCGCATATTGATCCTGCTTGCCAATAGGCTGCTTCAAAACATTGAGTTCAATGTGGCATGCTTCTTCGGCTAGCTGACTGGGGGAAACGCGCTCGCCTTTAAGAATATGAAGCGCATTAAGCAATCCCACGGCGAACGCACTCGAGCCACCCAACCCGGTCGAGGCTGGCACGTCACCTACGGTTGTCATATAGATAGGCGGCTCGATCTCGAGTAAGCGGAGACATTCACGTGCGATGTTGTTCTCAATTTCGTCGATAACATTCACTTGTTCCGTCTTCGAATAGTTAAGCCGTATCGGTTCGTAGAAAAGCTCGCTGTGCCGCTTAACCGAAATATAGATATACATGTCCACGGCCGTGCTAAGGACAGCGCCGAAGTCGCGACTGTAGTATTCCGGCAAGTCAGTCCCACCGCCGGCAAGGCTTATCCGCATCGGTGTGCGCGTAACGACAAGGCGAGGGTGGCCGTTATGGTAAGCGTTACTCGTCATTATTTGGAGATAGCTGTGTAACGCGAATCACGCACGCCAGCGCAGCGATTCGTCCAGGCGGCCAGAATCCAATAGATACCGCAGCCATTTCAGTCTTGTGAATTTCTTATCGATGAAGTCTTCATGCCGCAACCCAACAGACTTGTACGCGTTGTAAAGTTCCTTCGCGCCTTCGACCGGGTGCCATTTGAACTGAAAGTCAGGGAAGGTCCGGGCGAATTTTCCGAAGTCAGCCTTGTAGGTCCGTTGATCCGCTCCTGATCGCGCATCGACTTCGAGCTGCGATCCGGGAACTGATTGCACAGCAATCTCAGCTAGTTCGATGATGCGATGATTCAATGCTTCGGCGCCGTTGTTAAAGGCCTGGTTGTGGATGGCTTCGGCTGGGGCTTCGAGCACAGCGTGGAACGAGCGCGCTACATCCTGCACGTGCACCACTGGCCGCCACGGTTTGCCATCACTGTAGACAATTACTTTGCCGGAAGTTACTGCCTGAGCAATAAGATCATTGAAGACGGTATCGAAGCGCATCTCGGCGACACGCCATAGACTGTCCCGTTACGCAAAAAGACTGGAGAAAAGTTATCAGTGGCCAGTTCGCGCAGTCCGTTCTCCGCTTTCACCTTTGATCGCGCGTACGGTCTTCGGATCGAGCGGCGATTCTTCCGTCACGACTTCTGCCGCAGCGGATCCATACATGATGCACGAGGAGGAAAAGAGAAAACGTCGAACGCCTGCGGCCCTTCCCAGTTCGCCAAGTCTGAGAGACGCTTTGAAGTTGATGTCCTCCGTCCAGCTATCGTTGAGATTGCCGATGGGATCGTTGCTCAACGCGGCGAGGTGAATCACCGCGTCGAAACCGGAAAGATCGCTCGCCGTCAGATCGCGGATGTCTTTCTGCACCTCTGGAATGTTCGCGCCGTTCTTGGTTAGCGTGCATTCGCCAAAATATTTCGTGTCCATTCCGACCACGTCGTAGCCAGCTTTAACGAGATGTGGTCCCATCACGGAACCGATGTAGCCATTGTGGCCGGTAAGGAGGATTCGCTTGTTTTTGCTCATTTTGAAATTGCCGGGGATTTGTTCTTTGCAAGCAGGCTTTGTACTAACGACAACAACGATCGCTCTTCCGTCACCAGGAGCGATGGACACCCGGCTGCATCCGCCGCCTGGCCATCGCGTTCGTCATCGCCAATAAACCATGTCCGCGTGAGGTCGAGGTTAAAATCACGTTGCGCCTGAAAAAGCATCCCCGGTTTTGGTTTGCGACATTCACATCCATTATCCCAGTGGTGCGGACAATAGTAAATTGCGTCGATGGCCCCGCCGGCGTTGATCGCCTCGCGCGTCATCTCGCGATGTATTTCCAGCAAATCGGATTCGGTCATCGCGCCGCGAGCAATTCCGGCCTGGTTTGAAATGATCACGATTCGATATCCAGCATTCTTTAACTGAGCCAGAGCTTCTTTTGCGCCGGGCAGCCATTCAAATTCCGACCAGCTTCGAACATAACAAGCACGCGGCGGCTTTCGATTGAGAACACCGTCGCGATCAAGAATAATCGTTGGCCGCCGGGCAAGAAACATCTCAGTCATGGGCAACCGGCCCACGCTACCGACGCTATAATAACGATGGTCGGTGACGAACGCCGCAAGTTGCCTGCGCGCGGCGAGAACGGGATAAACTGTTTCTTCGAGCGGCACATTTTCGTTTTCCGGCAGAAGGTCGAGCACCGACTTGCGGAATATGGCGTAGCTTATTTCCACGCCTTGCACATCGGGTGTTGTTCCACGTTTATCAAACGCAGTGATGTAGCCTTCGCTGTCGACCCGAATACTGTTTTTCGTCCACCCATCCTTGTTGGAATAAACCGTCAACATTGCCTGAGCGTCGGATTCGACAAAACGTTTCCACATCGGTTCCATTTGCATCGGCCAATAGTTGTCGCAATACAGAAGAAGGAAACAATCGTGCAGGAGTGGTTCGGCAAGTTTCAGACGTCGGCCAGTATTATTTTCAACCGACGTGATCGAGTAACTGATGTTCAAACCCCACTTACTGCCATTCTGAAAATAATCCTGCACAACCTCCGGCAGGTAGCCTAGCAACATCAATACTTCGTCGAAGCCCTGTTCTTTCAGCATCACGACGATCTCCTCCAGAAAAGGCCGGCCATGGATTTCGATCATCGCCTTCGGCCGGATGTCGCTCAGTGGCCGCAGACGTGTGCCTTGGCCACCGGCAAGGATGACAGCCTGGCGCGGGCGCTGCAAAGTAGAAATGCCAACTTCAGTCACTTGGTAACGTCGCGGATTTCGAACGCGCAAAGACTAGAGTTTAAACTCTGATCTGCGCATGTTCTGCTCTTCTTCGCGCGACCATTCCTTTATTCCCATGAAACGATCGATGCAGAGGTGAAGTAACACTTGATGAATAGATTCTACCATGCCGTAGGTCTTGGCCGGCACGTAAAAATTAAGGTTACCTAGTTTTCTCGACTTGTTGTCAGGTCGCAATCCTGAAAGAGTAACGATGTAGAGCCCAAGCTCGCGTGCCGTTTCAATGGCGCGCAAAATATTCGGTGAATTTCCGGAGCTGCTAATCGTAACTAGTTGATCGCCGGCTTGCGCCTGCCAGCGCAGCGGCGTAGAAAAAACTTCCTCGTAGCCGACATCGTTCCCCACTGCCGTGAGTAATGCGGAATCGCTGAACGAAATTGTCCTAACTCCGGCGTTCTTGCTCCAATCCAAGGCCATGTGGTTCGACAAGCTGGCACTCGCGCCGTTACCGCAGATGAACTGGGTGCCCCCGGAACCCTGAATCGTCGCTAGTTTTTTGCAAAGATCACTGAAGGCTTCCTCCGGGTTCAGCGCGCGTCCTTCCATGTTGGTGACTTCAACCGAAGCCAGCGCTGCATTGAACGCAGAAGTATAGTTGTCGTAATAGCTCTCCATTCGTCAGCGATATTTAATCTTTAGCCAGAGTCGGGTCCGTGTTACGTGAATGAATCATAATGGCGCGGTTTCGCCAGACGATATCGAGAATTTCGTTAGGTGTGCTGACTGGGATTCGCTTGTGATTGTCGTCGAAGATAAAAGGCACCCCGGCCGCCTTGACCGGTTGCGTTCGCCTGCTCGGCGCGTTTTTCGAAAACGGCCAATTCCTCCGCAGAGAACATTGACGTCGGGTCGATCAAGTGATCCTTCGAGAAATAAGGAATGTCTCGCTTGTACAATTCGCTGATCCAATAGGCGCCTGCGACGCCCTCATATTCGAGATGATAGACTTCGAGGCCGGCACGCTTGGCGGCGAGTGCGGAAGCTGGCGGGCGTATGAATGAAATAGTGCCGCGGCGCATCGAGTTCGACCCAGTCCACGTCATACTCCTTCCAGACGTCAGACGCTGCTATTGGTATACGGACAATACACACGCCATCTCTGGTTAGAAGCCGTCGCACTATCTTGAGTGTCCCAATTTGATCCGCGATATGTTCAAGTGAGTGATCAAACAAAATCAGGTCGAACTCCCTAACGACCTGCATTCCCATGCGCTCCAGCGCCGCACCAAAAAGCTTTTTCTTCAATCCGTGGTTCATGTCGACGATCGACACTTCATAATCGGCATAAATTGTCCCGATGAGGCACCTCTTCATCAGGTCGAGATACATGCTGCGTGCGTCAACTTCGGAAACCATTTTTTTTTTTTTTTTTTTATCTCCTTTTTCTAAGAAGACTGCAGAATTGAAGAATAGCTTGAAGTAAAGGAAGCGCTCGCAAGCACGTTAACCCCGCAGGTATCGGACTTTTTTTTTTTTTTTTTTTTTTTTTTTTTTTTTTTTTTTTTTTTTTTTTTTTTTTTTTTTTTTTTTTTTTTTTTTTTTTTTTTTTTTTTTTTTTTTTTTTTTTTTTTTTTTTTTTTTTTTTTTTTTTTTTTTTTTTTTTTTTTTTTTTTTTTTTTTTTTTTTTTTTTCGCGACCAACGGCAATCACATCCAGAATAACGGCGCCAGGACGGCATATGTGATGCAGCCTTGTATATGGCCGACTTGCCAGCCTAATCGTGAAAGCCACGAGGCACGTCTTGATTTCTTCCAAAGGCCCAATAGTACTTTCGGCCGCAGGAGCGAAAACCACGCCCTGATTTCTGTCGTCCATGATTCCTTAACGTGTGCGACCGGTTCGTATTTCTTATAGAAGGCAACATTTCCTTTTCCGTAAGCCCTGGCCTGGCGATAAATATTGCCAAGGTCGTGTCGGAGGCGGTAGTGCACAATTGCGTCGGGCGCGAAGTAAAGCTTCGTTCCTGCGAGTTGGATTCGAAACGCGTAGTCAATATCTTCCCAGGCAAGAGTTAGAGATTCGTCGAAGCCACCGATGCTACGATGCAAAGAACGCTTGATGCCAAGATTATTCGCCGGTGCGTGTGCCAGGTAAGGAGGATACTGGTGGATATGAGGTTCGCGTTCGGGATAAGTGGAATTTTCTATCTGCCACGACTCATTCAGTTTCTTACTTTCGATCGGTCCTGTTACGAAATCGTATTGCTCAAGTGCTGTTCCCATGGTGCGAACCCACGCTTCACCTACGACATCGTCCTGATCGCTAAATGCCAGGGCTTCGGCTAACGCAGCTTCTGCTCCAGCGTTACGAGCGTAGGATCGCCCACGTCGGTTGGATGAATCAATAATCCGCAGCCCGGGAACTTTGCCGACAAAAGACCTAACGACATCAAGGGTCTCATCCCTCGAACCATTATCGGAGATGATCACTTCAAACGGGCCCGGCGCGATTTGGTGAGTGAGAGCCTCGAGTTGTTCCGCTAGATGTTCTGCGCCGTTGAAAGTGGGTATGATGACGGTCAAGTCCATCGGGATATTCCCGTAGAAACACCTGCCATCTAGATGTTATTGCACAGAAAGGGGTCACCGCAACTAATATTTTATCGACGTTGTTCAAGATTCCGCTCTTGCGCTCACGGTCACTGTGGATTTCGAGTCGGCTAAAGGAATTTGCTGGCAAATTTCCGCCGCAATCTCGAGCGAGGCGGTGGCCGCGGGTGATGGAGCGTTACAAACATGCAGCGCATTGGCCTGTCGAACCAACAGAAAATCGTCGACCAATTTGCCTTCCGGCGTTAAGGCCTGAGCGCGCACGCCGGCGGCGCACGGCACAAGGTCATCCGATTGCACTTCGGGAATCAGTTGCTGAAGGCTTCGCACAAAAGCGCTCTTTAGTAACGAGCGATGCATCTCCTTTAGACCTTCGCTGAGGTTCTGCCAGACCAGGCGCCGAAAGCCGCTGAAGCTAATCGTTTCAAGGAAATCGCGAAGATCGAAGTCCGTTTTTCGGTAGCCTTCTCTCTTGAGTGCAAGCACCGCATTCGGTCCGGCGTGCACCGAGCCATCAATCATTCTGGTAAAATGAACACCAAGAAACGGAAAGTTTGGATTCGGCACCGGATAGATCAGGCCTTTCACCAAGTGCCTCTTATCCGGAACTAGCTCGTAATACTCGCCGCGGAACGGGACGATCTTTGCTTTGAGATCGGCACCGACCGAACGTGCAACGCGATCGCTATGTAGTCCGGTACAGTTAATGAGAAAGCGCGTTTCGTAGTCACCGGACGTGGTTTCGACAACATGTCCGCCCTCCACCGGAATGATGTGGCGTAAGGCCGTGTCGAACCTGACCTCTCCGCCGCGTTCTCGGAATAATTCAAGATACTTTTGCGATACCTCGCGATAGCTCGTGATCCCCGTTGTAGGAACACGAATCCCGGCGAGGCATCGCACATGCGGTTCGATTTCATTGATTTCTCGAGCTGAAAGCTTGGTGACCAGCAGACCATTTTGTTGTCCACGTTCGAACAATCTTTCCAGTTCGGGCAATTCGCTTTCCCGCGTAGCGACGATGATTTTACCGCAAACTTCGTGACGGATGCCGTGTTCACGACAGAAATTAACCATGGAAGCTGCTCCTGCCTTCGCGAAGCGCGCCTTGTAACTCCCGGGCTTGTAATAGATACCGGAATGAATGACACCGCTATTACGCCCGGTTTGATGGGCGGAATGGTCCTTCTCCTTTTCAACGAGGAGAATTTTTGCCGCTGGCTGCAAACGACTTAAGGTCGCTGCCGTTGCCAGCCCGATAATCCCCCCGCCGGCGATGATGCAGTCATACGCCATGTTTTGTTAGCCTAACGAAATCTATTGATTGTTGTTCTGAACTACCAACCTGCGGCCATAACCTTC
The DNA here is from genome assembly GCA_963737195.1 of uncultured Verrucomicrobiae bacterium. GTDB lineage: Bacteria > Verrucomicrobiota > Verrucomicrobiia > Chthoniobacterales > UBA10450 > JBBQFI01. The sequence goes on along the minus strand of CAVTRW010000011.1, from coordinate 70,191 downwards.
GGCCACTTGTTGCAGACCGTCAGGCGATCCGATATCGAGATAGCTCTTTCCACGAAAAATCATGCTCTGGACGAGCAGACCCTCTGAGACTGCTGCCTGGATCACATGTCCGACGCTCAATTCCGGAGGCAAACCTGAGCCGGGCTGCTGCGCCGAGGTTCTTGAAGTTGCCAGATACTCATGCATGAAGTCTGTGAACTTCGGCGTCCACACGGCGAAGATCCAGCCCCAGGCCAGCTTGGTCTCGTTAGGTTTGATTACCAACTCACGCACCCTGCCTGATCGGTCGATCGCGATCATATCGGATACCTGGATCTTGTGCGGTTTGTATAGCGAGAGAGCGATGTCTGCTGACGTTTCTGCCAATCGTTCCAGCGTCCGCGCATAGGCATTGTGCGGTTCGATCAGAATGTCCGGGAAACCAAGAGCTACCCGTCTCCCTTGGACGAACGGATACGCTTCATCGAGCGTATAGGGCGGACCGAATGTTTTCTCCGTCACAAGATATGCGAGCTGCATGCCGATTCCAGCGCCACTGCCATCGTACTGTGGAATGTCCCACTTACCTTTGCGCAGAATAAAAAAGACCTTCGACACGCCGCCCTGGCGCATCTTTTCCAGGATGTAATGCGAGACGACTTTTGGTCGTAACGATCCGTCGCTACTGCGGCCGAGCCCAACAGGAAGCACTTCCTTGCTGCAGGGCAGGGGGGTAATCCGGGTAGCGTGACCCGCGCAGGGAATTAAACCGATGACCTCGTCTTTTGGCATATTAATCGTTAGTCCTACCGGAACGAAAGAGTTAGGACTCAGTCATCCATTCGGGCGAGGCTTCGGGGCGGAACTCGCGTTCATTGACGGTAAAGGCGCGCGCGAAGAGCGGCCCTGATTCGTGGTCGAACTGAACAAAGTGGTTAGGAGAGTGGATCCCGAGGACGTCGAGTAAATCGCGTGCAGCTCGGGCAGAATCAAGATCGGCGCGCGAGAAGCTTTGACCATTACTCCGGGGGGGCTGCAACGAAGCGAGGCCATCTTCGCGCAGTAACTCAATTCGCACATACGAGCGCTTGTCGTCTTCTACGTAGTAGGCGGAAGGGTAAGGAAGGTAGGTGCGGGCGCGCAAGAGATCGACTAGTTCCCGAGTCCGGTATATGCGGTCGAGGTCAATCCGGCTGATCTCGCCAATCTCAGATTTGCGATGCGTCGTAGCTTTCGAATGATCTTGCGGCGTGCGTGAATTCTTTCCTTCGCGGATAGAGGCCCAGTTCTCCTTGAAGAGTTCAATCAAATCGCGTGTGATCTTTTCGTGTAAAGAACCGCCCGTGTCTGTCGGATCCACCGGGGTTTCGCGTTGCACGATGACGTCACCGCTATCAACACCGGCGTCGATGTAATGAATCGTCGCTCCGGCCGGCGTGCCATCGAGAATAGGCCAGACGTTCGTGTGCCATCCACCGTTGTAGGGCAGCATGGCGGCGTGGAGGTTGATGCAACCGCGCGGAAACATGTCAATCATCTCCGGCTTGAGCAGGTAGGCGAACGATGCCGAAATTCCCATTTCGGGTTGTAACTTCGATATCGTAGCCAAAGCGTCCGGCTCCCGAACCTGATGGCCGATCCAGATCCTGTTTGCGGGCAAATCAAGAGCGGCTCGAATTTCGGATCCAAAACGTTGATCGTCCGGCTTGTTTAGCACTAGTCCAGCGATTTCCTCGTCACACTGGCGCAGCCACTTTGCTACCTGCCAGCCATTCCAGTTGTTTAAGAACAGAAGAACGCGCATCCCCAGAATAGTCCCGCGGTTTCGTTAGGTTGTCTGACTTGCGATGCGGTCAGGCGATCTGCTTTTTCCACTCCTCGCGAGGTTGAGCGATAATCGTCCGCTGGACGCTTGGATGTGGCTCAACGCCTCTAATAGCCTTCAGGTAACGCGTTTGCAGTGCGCGAATGATCGGAGCTTCTTTCGGAAGTGCAAAACCATCGATTGACTTAACGGGAATGATTTCGCCAATAGTTCCACATAGTGCGAATTCATCAGCCGTTAGCACTTCAGTGCGATCAATCGGACGTCTTTCAAATGGAATCCCAGCAGACTTAGCGAGGGCTTCGATGATATCAACAGTGATGCTTTCCAACGCTCCTTCGGTTGCCGGCGTAGTGGAGACCCTGCCGTCGCGAACCATCATAATCGCTGCTCCTGTCGCTTCGGCGACTCGCCCCTCGTGATTCAACAGGATCATATCCTGACAACCGCGAGCGCGACCTTCGATGCGAGCAAGGCGCGCCGGCTGATAGTTAGTGCCGGTCTTGATCCGCGGCGGAAGCGAAACATCCGAGCCGCGCCGCCAAATACTGACGCCGATATCAATCGGATCAGGCAACTTTTGATCATGCTGGTAAGCAGTAACTACCAGGTCGGTTGCCGTCCCTTCGCCCCAGTGTCCTTGAATGGCAAAAAGTGTTGCTCGGAACCACATGTCCCGGTCCGGCTCGAGAAGGGCATCGGCTAACTCGGCAATTGCATTTTTAAAATAATCGAACGTAAAGTCGAATGGCAGAAAGAGCAGACGAGCCGAGCGGCACATGCGATCGTAGTGTTGCTGAAGCTGGATAACACCGAACGGCCCTCCATCAGGCTGCCAGTAACCTTTCAGTCCTTCGTAAACGTTCAACCCACGTATGGCTGCCTCACAACCAACATGGATGGTTGCATCCTTCCAGCGGCGAAGCCCGCCGCCCATATAAACGTATTTCGGTTCCTGTAGTTTAATCATAATCCAATCGCTTTTGAAGTTTGCGCGTTGCTTGCATCTCGGGTACTTAACGATCCGGGCCGGCGTCCCCACTGCGATGGCACCGTCGGGAATATCACGAGCAACTACTGAGCCCGCTCCAACCACAGCGCCTCGCCCAATTCGGACTCCGGATAAGACCGTTACTCCGACACCCAGCCACGCATCTTCTTCAACTACAATCGGACCTTTCGAAGTCAACGGCTGATCGTAGATTGGTTTGTCCGGCGCAATTCCGTGGTCGTAGGAATAAAAAGCACAATACGCCGCGATCTCAGCTCGTTCCCGGATGATGATCGGTTGCAGCGCGGAGAAAAATACGCAGCCATTTTCTATACCTACCTGCGGTCCGATGGTGATCGATCCGCCTTCTATTATTTCAAGGCTGCAATCGCGATTGATTGTCACGCGATCGCGCAACTCCACAAAGCCATCTCCCTTCCATCGCGCAATGACGGCGCGCTCGCCGATGAAAACGTTTGCTCCAACCCTTAGGTCGACATCGATGATTTCGGCTTCGGGATGGATATACCCTTTTGGAGTCATATGAGCCAAGGAATATCGACGCCGATATCCCTGCATACCGATACCAGCGAGGCGCGAGCCGATGCGGCCGCAAAAGGTATAGCCGCCACGAAGGAGCCAAAACGTCCTCCATCGTCCGACGATGTTCCTTTTAAAAGAACCGAGAGCCTTGTTCAAAAAATCTCAGCGAAATCGCGCTGGGTTATCGTTAGTTACCTAGTTCAGCCTCGTTCACTAACGAGTTCTGCGCTCTCGCCCGTTGCAATGCCGTTGGAGCTATTCGGCGAAGACAACGTTCGCGTGGTCCAGCGCAGGAGCGGACGCATCAGCCCGGGCATGGCTTTGGAATAATCGCCCCGCGCTGTATCCGTGGCATTGAGATCGTCCAGGACACGGAAAGCCACCGCATCATCAACGACCGCATGGCCGACTTCCGGATTAATACTCATCAGCACCGCCTGGACCGACATCAAACCTTCGGCGAGCAAATTGCTCGGAATCCATCCAGTGCTTACATATCTCCCAGGCGGCCGGGGGCGGCCCCTCCAAGTCGGATCTACGTCTACCGCAACGAAGAGATGCATGCCTTCCTGGTTGCGGACGGAAAAGTGGACCAAAAACGTATGGTCCGGTTGAAGGATCTCATATTCCAGCTCGATGCCCACCGGATCGCGGATGTCGATTACGTCCGTTGTTTCGCCGGTTTCCGAGCGGACCCTTACTGCACAGAACCTCACAACCTGATCGCCCGGCGCGGTCGTTAGGTCAGACCACTCGCGCACGGCGGTCGTGGTTATTCCAGAACGCAGGTATGCGTTAGCTACTTCAGTTGAATCGCCGTCAAGCTTGACCTCACCTTCATTAAGAAGAATGCAACGCGAACAGAGACGCGTAATTGCCTGCATGTTGTGCGAGACGAACAAGATCGTGCGGCCGCTCTGGCCCACGTCATCCATCTTATCCAAACACTTCTTCTGAAACTCCGCGTCCCCCACGGCAAGGACTTCATCCACGACCAGAATTTCCGGTTCAAGATGCGCCGCAACGGCGAAGGCCAGGCGCACATACATGCCGCTGCTGTAACGCTTCACCGGCGTGTCGATGAATTTTTCTACGCCGGAGAAAGCCACGATTTCGTCGAACTTCCGTTTGATTTCAACGCGGGTCATTCCGAGAATCGCGCCATTCAGAAAAATATTTTCCCGTCCAGTGAGTTCCTGATGAAAGCCGGTGCCAACCTCAAGCAGGCTCGCCACTCGCCCGCGGATGCGGATTGAGCCCGAAGTCGGTTCCGTAATTCGGCTGAGAAGTTTTAACAAAGTGGACTTGCCCGCGCCGTTGCGTCCGATAATGCCGACGACCTCGCCCGGCTCGATCTTGACGTTAACGCCGCGCAGCGCCCAAAACTCCTCGCGCGTCTTCCCGTTTCTGCGGCGACCGGAACGTAGATATTCAAAGGGCGCGCGAATCGCATTTTCCACGGCATGCCGCAAGCCATCATCTTTCGAGCGGTTGTGCCCGATGATGTATCGCTTTGCGAGGTTCTCAACCAGAATGGCGGCGTGAGCGGACATTTGCGTTTGCTACTTCAGATGAATTTATAGAGCAAATTCTCGGCCTTACGATTGTTTTCGAAGATACAAAACCGCATCGCCCTTAAAAGGCGCGGTCAAAGTCACCTTCGTCCCGCCTTTCACCACGTCACCCTTTATTACCTCACCGTTGTAGGGCTTGAGCCATTCCACGCGGAATTCCGTCGGATGAGATGACAGATCCAAAGTAATAGTCGTATCGAATAAGCTGCGGATGTTTCTGATCGGAACGGTTAAGCGGCGAACGAAGCGCAGCGATTCGAACTGCGGAACCTCCAGCGGCGCATACACGAGATACTCTGCTCCCGGCTTGGCCAGACAATAGCCGGTCGACGTCAACTCGCCGCGTGGAGTCATGCTCGCCAGATCCATTCTATTCGCGTAAGCTAGCGTCATTCCCATCGCCTGCCGCACCGATTCCCATCGCGGCATCTCCACCGGGTCCATAAAGATCGGGTTCAAACCGCGCGTAAAGCTTTTCCAAACCCAGGCTCGATCACGTCGCAAATAGGGAAGGTGGTCAGAGTCCCACAACATAACCTTTCGTCCATCAGCGGTCATTGGAGATTCTGGCGTGCGGTTACTCGGTGAGATCCATTCGGCGGGACTATTAAATAATGCGTCGTTATCGCCACCTGGATAACAGAAAGTCATTCCAACCGGATGCTGGTTAGGAAGACTAGCTTCGCATTGTTTGATAAAGTTAATCATGTGGTATTGCCACTGCGTCGATGAAGAATCGCTTTCGTTGCTAATTTCCCACAGAACATTGTCCAGATCGTTTAGAGTCGCCACTGCCTTGCGCACATAGGCTTCCTGCAAAGCGGTAACTTTGGAGACCTGCAGTGTGTGAGTTTCCGTGCCCTCGCTGTCTCCGTTAACATCGCCATTTATTCCATTGATGTTGTTCTCGCGATTGAATGGATGCCCGCGCCATACCTTGGTCATCGGCGGCATCCCTTTCGTTTCGACACTCCACCCATTGAAAAGCATGACCGAAACATAGATCCCGTTATCTCCGGCAGCCTTAGCCCTGGAATGCAATCGATCGAAATATTCCTGATCGAATTTGGTCAGATCAAATTTTGGCTTTCCATCTAAGGCGACGCCCGGTCCCATTCGCGCGAAAGGAAGTGGTTCAATAGTCTGTTTCCGTTCGAGCCATGGAACCCACGCGGCCTCTTCGCACATCCATAGGCGCGTGAAGTTGTGGTTCTCTCGCACAAGAAACCGCAAGTATTCCGGGAAATCAAACTTCGGGTGAGGGGCAGGTCCGGGATCGACCAAATGGCCGGCTGCGTCATTGACAAACAGTGGGTCCGCGTCCTGCAGGTTGTTCCAGTTATGCGAACCGGTTAGGTAAATCGTTTTACCTGTCGGATCGGCGAAGTACCGCGGATTTGCCGCGCTTACCCGCAGAGGTCCCAAGGCGGCCGTGCGCTTTGTTGAAGCTTGAGCCTCGATCAGTGCATTATGAATGCCAGACGTAGGCTCTGTCCGACAGAGCCAGAAGCCCACTCCTATTCCAAGAAGGAGCAGGATAATTAATACCTTAACCGCTTTCTTCACGTAGTGATCTTTGCTCGAGAAGAACTCGCACCGTAAAGTGCCTTGTCCCACTTTTGCAGTGCCGACGACTTATATTGATTGTAGCGAAGCTGCGCCTCTTTCGCCGCGCGCCAGCCAAAGAGTTTCTGGATCCATGCATACTTCCACGAAAGCCGTGGCTGCTGCAATTGCCCGCCGAGCTCTTTTGCGAGCTCTTCGAGCTGACCGACCAGGTCCTGGCGTTCCGGATAGAACTGGATCAACCAATCTTGAATGAAAGTGAGACATGCGTCGCGCACCCGGGGGCTGTCTTCGAGCGAGCGAAGGTAACGAATGTGCAACTGCATGGAAAGAAACTGCGCTTCCAGCTTCTTATTCGATGTGCCGATGTAGCTCAAGCTCGCGTTTCCAGAGCGGCGATAGAACATTTTCGCGTCCGGCACAAATCGCACACCGTTGCTGGCGAGAAGGACGCGGCAGAAATACTCGCCGTCATCGTCGCCTAACAAACGCGTATCCCATTCGCCGGCGGCCTCACTCAATTCGCGACTAACGAGCCAGACGCCGGTTTGCATGAAAACATTGTCTTTCAGTTTTCGCAGCAGCCATTCCACCGGCGGGAGATCGCGCCAGATCGAAGTCGGCGTGAATTCCGCGCGGTCGGGCCGATGAAGAAAACGGCCCCATGCTGAGGAGAAGAGTGTCCGTTTGTCAGCTGTCTCATCAAACGCCCGCATCTGCTTTTCGATTTTATCCGGAGCGAGAAGATCATCCGCATCGAGCCACTGGATGAATTCACCTTGTGCCAGCGAGAACGCCTTGTTTCGCGTGGAAGAAGCGCCGCCGTTCGGTTTCGTCACCACCGAGACCGATTTCGAAGCAAAGCCCCGCGCGACGGCAAGCGTGTTATCGGTAGAGCTATCATCAACAACGATGATCTCCTTTCGCGGCCAGGTTTGTTGCAGGGCGGACTCGACTGTATCGCTAATCCAATTCTCAGCATTGTAAGCTGGTATCAGGATGGATACTAACGGCTGCATTCGAGTTCTTTTAGTGGCATCGCTCCTGGATCGGATTCAGCCTTAACATTGCGAGCAATCGGCCGAGATGATCAAACAACCGGACAAAATATTTCATGAAGTAATGTTGTCCGAAGATAAGCAACAGCGGCAAAGCGATGATATACAATGGAACAGCGATCATCGACTTGGCTATGTTTTGCAACCTGTTCTTTGGATGCCGGAAGGAAGTTTTCCCGCGAAGCAAAGCCCGCTTGAGGAGGAAACGCCATTCCCAACGGTGCGGTGGAATTGTTTCATAAGCCGGTGCTTCGTCGCACCAGATAAAAATATGACCTTTCGCCATCATCCGCCTGAAAAAATCCTGGTCTTCGCCGCCGGTGCCGAACTCGGGCTTAAAAACCGGCTCTTCGCCGTCGAGAATCTGCCTGCGAATTAAAACGTTGCCAGTGCGTGCTTCGTCCCAACTCATGACAAATCCGGTCTTGTGCGTGGGCCGGTTGTAAAAGCCGCCTTTGGTTAACCACTCAGGCGGCGCGCCTTCAAAACGCGGATGCACCGGGCCCAACACACCGGCGGCGCCGTATTGTTTGCACGCTTTCAGCAAGGTTTGAAGCCAATCGTTAAGAGGAACTTCATCGTCGTCGATAAAAGCCAGGTATTCGCCTCTGCCAAAGTGCACAGCCTTGTTGCGGGCAAGTGCTATGTTAGACGTCGACTCGACGTGGTAGCCTAATTCAATCTTGGAATTGTGAGCAAGCCCTGTCACCACGTCCTTGGCGGATTGTTCGGCGTCATTGTCCACGACAACAATATTGAAATCGAACACGTCCGCTGTTTGCTGAGCAGCACCTCCGTCAGTAGCCTTTTCAACAAAGCAGGCCGTTTGTATGTGCAGATACAAACCGTTACTTGGTCTCTAGTATTCACTCTTTGCCATATCCTGCCTGATGAGGCGAGGAATAATCTGGGTCAGGCAGCCTAACCGCACTCTTTGTGGCAGAGTCCTTGAACGATTAATTTGTTACGACGTGAACTCCGGTCGGAGCTGCCGGTGGCGAACCGCTAGGCGATGCAATAGGCGAATTCATGTCTCTGACAATTTCCGAGGCACCCAGGGCGCGACTATAAACTCGAACTTCATCAATACGCCCCTGGAAATATTGCCCGTAGGGAACGTTACCGCCAATACGAAGAGGATTCGAATTGGTTTGAATTTCGCCATTCACGCTCTGAGTCGCTCTCTGGGTGCCGTTCACGTAGAAGCGCATGATTGCTCCGTCGTAAGTAACTGCGAGATGCGTCCAGGCGTTGATCGGGATCGGCCCCGGCGCGGCCACGTAATGTTCGACATTGTTGAAAATGGCGCCGCCGGCAGGGAACATCTGCCCGGCAGGGCTGCTTGCATGCAGATAATACGCGTCGGTTTCGCGATGCAGAATTGTTTCCCATGAAGATTTCGGTGCCGTAGGAAAGATCCAAGCCTCTTCCGTCATCGCAACCGACAAATCCAGTGTAGGTGAATTGCCTATCACAACGAGGTTGCTGATCCCGTCGTAGTTTAAAGCGCGGCCGAACTTACCTTGCGCTGTCCAAGTGGCGCCAACGATAAGGCCCATGTTTCCGTTTCCAGATGCGTCACCCACAATCAAACCAGAGTTTTCTTCGAAAGCGTAGGATGCAACAAGACTCGCATCTCCCGGGGTGGGAGTGGGCGTTGCAGTAGGGGTAGGCGTGGCCGTAGGAGTTGGAGTCGGGCTTGGCGTATCAGTCGGAGTAGGAGTGGGAGTAGGTGTGTCACCCGGGGAAGGAGTCGGAGTAGGCGTATCACCCGGGGACGGGGTTGGGGTTGGCGTGTCTGTTGGACTTGGAGTCGGCGTAGGCGTGTCCGTTGGGGTAGGGGTGGGCGTAGGTGTAGGCGAGCCACCGTCGACTGGAGTGATGGTAATGTCGCCTAACTTCGCGTCCGCTTCTCGTCCTCGGAAAATCAAAAAATGGGTACCAGGCGTAAGCATCCATACGTGCGGAGACATATTTGGTCCCCAGAATACCGTGCGGGATTCAAGTCCGTTTGTCGGCTCAATTTCGCCCCAGAGGTTAGTCGTAGCATCAGGCTCGGCATCGATGTTTACGTAGAAGGAGTTACTTCCACCATCCGCGCAATTCACCATCGCCGATATGGTGTATCCCGCGGGACTTGCAGGATCGGGCACATTAAAATAATAGATCGCCTTTCCGCCCTGGAGTGGGTCGGTCGTTTGAACTGTCTGAGAAATGGTTTGGTCGCTGTTTACCGCAAATGGCGGTGTGATCACGCCATCGGTCGAATGCCAGGTTAAGAGGGGGAGCGGAGTAGGCGTGGGAGTTGGTGTTGGTGTAGGGGTAGGAGTAGGTGTTGCCGTGGGCGTGGGAGTAGCCGTCGGCGTAACAGTAGGTGTCGGCGTTGGAGTTGGTCCACCGCTGGGTGGATCAGTGCCATTAATCCAACGATAACCCGCTGGGATGCGCGAGATGTTGCTGTTATTCCAGGCGCCGGGGGGATTTCCCGGATCAATCGGTGGCCAGGTCAGATTTCCAAACCACGAAGGCCTTCCGCTTAAGTAATAGCTATTTGGAATCGAATGATCCGAGATACCGGTATCCCAAATCTGACTTCCGTTATAGTAGTCGTAGTTACCATGTCGTAGAACGGTGTTCTTGACATTATAGTCCAGTGGTTCACCATGAGTCTGGTCGGGTGGCACCACGCCCGTAACGCGTGGCGGCGTTTGTGGTCCCCATGTTCCGGTGTAGTCGTTCGCTCCGATGTATGGGTAACCGAGGCTGTATATCAGCCTGAGCGAGCCACTGTAGCCGTTGACCTCGGTTATATACGCCCCGGACCCGGCTCGTAGTAGGAAAGGCAGAATCGCCAAGGACGTTGCCGACCACATTCATGAAGTAGTTCCAGCGATTTAACTGAACTGCTCGAAGGCTCGAACTGACGTTGTAAACATTGGTCGGACCGTAACCGGGAGGGTTCGACACACTATAAGGTTTGGCGGCAGCCCAGTTTCTCAGCATGGTGTTGTGACTGGACGAGCCCCAGTAGCCATCGGCCGATAGGCCTGACTCAACAACGTTGCCTTCCATGAGGTTGAACATGTTATGTCCGCCGTGGGCGAAGCTTATTGCGCCGCCAGCGATTTCCGTGGCCGTATTGACTTTCTCGACAAAGTTATAGCCGATAACATTGCCGACACATCCACCGCGTGAGTCTCCTATGGTGATCGGGGCAAAGCCGCCATTACTAAAGATGTTATCTTCGACCAGGTTCCAGCAGCTGCGGATATAAAAATCGAGGCCTTCATGTTCGCGGCCGACTCCAGGCTGCAAGTAGATCTCATCATGAAACGTGCAGTGCCGTATTTCACCATTATTAAACTCGATCAGCACGGCCTCTTTCTTCGGCGAGTTTTTTATCTCAACATTTTTGAGCCAGCAACCGTACGATTGCTCGAAGGCGACACCTTGGGCAGCCATGTTGTTAACGTCAATCGTCAGATCTTCTACTCCGACGCCTACCGTTGGGGCCGTTGGATAAGGCACCAGGATTGGCGAATTAGTCATGGTAATCGGCAAAGCATGATCAAGGGTGACGTGCGTAGCGTCCTTCGCCACGACCTTCGCCATGACGATCATGTTTCTTGGGCCGTCATTGCCGATTGTATAGGTGATGTCCGACTGCGAAACATGAACCAGATTGCCCACCGTAAACGAAGAAGTACTTCCAACCGTCATGACACTGCTGCCGGCCGTAGCTCCGCTTGTAATAGCCTGCGAATTCTCTGTTGAGCGGTAAGGCCAGTCGGCACTTCCAAAGTAGAGCGCGGCGGTTCCGTTGTTGACCTTCAGGATGGTTCTGCCGCGACCATTACCGCGAATGGTGAAATTGCTCTTGTTCGTAGGGCCCGGACGCACCATTGCATTCAAGAGGAACACGCCGTCCGGCAGTTTGACGACCTGGTCGGCGGGACAGCTATTGACCGCGCCATTAATTGCAGGCTGCGCATCCGTCGTCCCGTTGCCTAACGAAGAGCTGATTGTCTGATATATTGTCGTCCGATTGGGAATGCCGCCCGGGACGCCCACGATGCCTTGCCAGTTTATCTTCCGATCGGACGGAATGGGATCGGCGAAGCTGAACGCTGTTTGCAAAAGGATTAGGGGAACAGAAAGCAAAGCGACCCCCAGCTTTCCTCCGAATTTCAGGGACATTGGGCTGAGTAGGAGCGAAGATTGTGCCACGGTTATGGAAATTATAAGCCAAACTTTACGAACTTCTTGCCCCTAGGACGGGGTTGATACGGCCGATTGCGCAAGACTGCCTTCAGTTGTGATTGTGCCCCACGCTTCGGCTACTGGAAGTATCCTTGCGCCTGAATTAGCCGCGTAACTGACAATTTCGTGAAAGAATTCCGGCGTGCAGCCGAATGGACTCGGAGTAGGTACAACGTCGTGAGTCGCAAAGATGAGCCATCCGCGCGCGCGTGAATTTTCATCCATGAGACGTTTTAGCGAATCTGCGTCGCCACGATGCTTTTCGAGAAAACATGCGGAAAGGTTGTTCGCATCCGCTATGCCTACGTTGATTGCCTCGCCCCCTCCCCGGGAACAACTGTAATATTTTGCTACTCTTAGCTTCGTTTGCGGACGCGGTGTAGCTATCGGATACGACAATGATCGAAACGAAGCTGCGGGAAGTAATGCTTCAAGGGCGCGCCTATTCTCTACAACCGATTGTTCAAAGGCTGCGGGCCGCGTTTCCCACGCGTGGCAATGCGCAAAGGTGTGACAACCCAACTCGTGTCCTTCATCCACGATATCGCGCAGGTCGTCTGCCGAAAAACCACGACCAGCTGGCAGATCGCAATTCATCAGCCCGAGAGAGACGTAATACGTGCCGCGCATCGCATGTTCACCGAGGATTGCCCCTCCCACTCGAGCCGCGCTTCGAGGGAAATCATCGAATGTAAACGAGATAACGGGAAACTTTGGGCGTAGCTCGACCAGACGTTGACCGCCCCTGAGCGATCGCTTGCGACGATAGCCGTCCCGGATTCTTCTAAACAATGTGCTGTCTCGCCACGTCAAGGGATAAACTAGACACCCACTCGCATCTCATCCGGTCGCCCGCCGTAGGACCAGGCCACTTGCTCGTCGACCGTAATGGGAGCGGCTGCGACTCTTTGCGGGTAATCAATTGTTACCAGAAGCAGACTGAACCAAAGAAGATCCAGTCTGAAAAAACTCGATTCTGAAAGGTTATAAAGGAGAGCCGTTGCCCAGTAGGTTATTCCAATTCTGCCGAGAGGCGAGCCAGCGAACAATCTGCCAATGACTCTTGCACCGGTGGCTAGTAACAAGAGGCCAAGTAGTAAGTCCCCAATCAACCCAGCATCGACATAGGTCTCAAGGTAGCCGTTATGGGTCGAGTTAATTCGCGTCAGCGCGTCCACGACGTTTTTCCCCTTTTCCGTGTCCCAAAACACATAGAAGCCTTCGCCCAGGACGGGGTCTGTGTTTTGCTCCTTTACAATTTTCCAGATTTCTGTGCGACCGGTCAGCGTCGGATTCCGTCCGACGGCCTCGCTTAACTTCGCGGAAAGATTAAAGGTTTTGTCTGCCGCAACAAGCACGATCGCCGCGGTCAAAATCCCAACCAGCAAGGGCTTCCCGATTTTCCAGCGCCGTAATACGCCAGTCAGCCAAAACAGGATAGTGCCAGCGATTAGGCAAACGACCGAGGTCTGGCTGTCGCATGTCATTAGCAGCCATATTGCCATCGCAAACATTCCAATCCGAATCCGGAGTTGAAGCTTACGCTCTTTTGATTTTTTGGTTTTGCGGATCTCGAGGAAATCCCAGAGCAGGACAATAGAAAGGACAAATACCATCTCGCCGAGCGAATTCTTCTGCGTCGTAACTCCTGTAAACATGTTCTCGCCCGAATGCGCCGACTGGCGTCCGATGCCAGGGAAGTACTTGATGAAGACGATCGATAGCGGGAAGAGAAGATATGAGACACGGACGAAAATTGTCCTGAATGCGGTGATGGGATCGAGTTCAGTCAAAATGACCAGTGCAACCGGCACGCACCCGAAGTCCTTTATCAGGCGCTTGAAAGAAACGAACGGCAGTTCCGACCAGAATGCGCTGAGCGCGAGGAAAAAGTAGATCAGGAATAGCGCCTTGTTCCTTGAGATCGCAATTCCCCAGTTGAAGCCTCGTTTCGAAAGGACAATGAAAGCCGAGGCGATAAGTATGCCGAAGACAAGTGTGTTTATCGGGTTGCCTTCGACATCACCTCCTCCCTGACCAATCCAATAGGAGACTGGACGCGATCCTTGAATGGCGATCCAGATGCCGGGAATCCATAACGCGCGCGAGCCAGCCCTGCGCCACTTCATGTCTTTGCGAAAGAGCCAGAAGATGAAACAATAGCAGGCGAGAAGGATTAATTGTGACATCGGTCAGTTGCGTTCGATGAGCTCTCGCTGGATCAATTCGCTGGAAAGCAGCTTGTGAATCTCGGAGGTATAGTTTCCGCGACCACTTGTGTGAGCCAGAACTGCTTCCTCGACATGTCGTCCGCTTAGATAAGGGCGAGAAAGGGTACGCGGATCGAGAAGGATTTCCTTCACATAATTTGACAGTTCATTGCGATACCAGACGCGGAAATGAGTGAACTTCTGTCGGCCAAGAAATAGCCGTTCTATGTGCAAAGGTGTCATTAGTCTATCCATCTTTGCGAGCCATTGCGGCATCCCGTAGTCATAAACATACTCAGCGCGCGGCATGAATTCCTGGCGGAACATCGTAAATTTAGTTACCGAACCACCAGAGCGAGGTATTCGGCCACGATCGGTTGGAATTTTTGCCAGCGCAGGGTAGCACTCAGCAATCAGGCGATGAGTCAAATCCTTGTTCAAACTGAGCTCCGCTGGAGCTCGATAAGCAAGCTTAACTAATTCGTTGTCGAGAAACGGCGAGCGCACTGTTAACTGCGACTGCTCAACCGCAAAGCGTGCGTAGTGATGCCAGGGCACCTGCTTGAAGGCAATGAACGATGTGCGGTTAACTGCCCTTTCCTTCGCATAGGTAGCAGCTGCGGTCTTTAAGGAATTGAGGAACGCCGACGGAAATAATGATTCACAGAGCGAACCTGGTTTGAATGCCACATTCCCACGCAGAATCTCGCTACCGTAGTTGCCTGTCAGTCGCACGGGCGCGATCTGCCGCGCGATTCGATTCGCGAACAACTCGACCGCGCCGGTGACGTCCATTGCTCCATCGGAGTAGTAAATGCTCTTCTGCGCGAGCTCGGGAAATTCGGAAAAGAAAGTGGGCGTAACAGAGATCGTCTCGTGAGGTTGGTTCGTAGCTCGTGCAAGTTGTTTCGCCAGTCGAACATCGGCGCACTCACGATACATGCCGCCAAAAGTGTAACAAGAAAGTGTTGAAGGTTGAGCATCCGCGCAGGCGAGGATCATCCGACTGTCCAGGCCGCCGGTGAGCGACAACCCTATCCGGCGATCGCCTCGGAGATAACGCGGAAGGATATGCTCGAATGTCTCTTTCAGATTATCGTAGTATTCCGAGACTGACGACGGCGGCTGATTTTCCCAACCTTTGTGGTCGAAGTAAGTTTCCTTCCTGGTTGGTTGCTGGCGCTGAAAGGTCCACTTCGATGCGCCGGGTAGAATATTCACCCCTTCAAACAAGGAACGATACTGGAGTGTGCAGCCGCACGAGAAGAGCTCACTTAAGCTCGTGCAATTGAGGCGGCGCAGGCCGGGTAGTACCTTTAACAGGGACTTGGCTTCCGAAGCGAAGTAAAACCGTTCCTTGTCTACATGATAGTAAATACGGTTCAATCCATACCGATCATTAAAAAGAACGACCTCGTTGTTTCGTAGGTCAAGAATCAAGCCGCTAAATATGCCATTGAGGGATTCGAAGAACTTGCCGCCAAGCTCTTCATACCGCTTCACAAGATTTCTCGCGTTGGTCTCTGCAGAGGAATGTTCCTCTCCTGAGAAGACGAGACAGATGTCGCCGGATGAATTCCACATCGGCATGCAATCGGAAAATGAATCCTTGTGGGAAACCCATCCTACGCCAAGCCCCTGGTCTTCTCGTGTCAGCGTCCCGGAAACATAAGTGGGTTCGTGCATCATGCATTCCAGCATCGCACTCAGCGTGATCGACGTTTCCGAAGATGGCCCCCGACCGATTATCCCAACTATCCCAGGCATCTAATCGTTCGGAAGCAATATTACTTTCCTGTTGTTATTGGAGCCGGCGGGAGGAATTGAACACTCCATCTCCTGATTACAATTCAGTCGCTCTAACGTTGAGCTACACCGGCGCAAAAGTCAGGATACCTGCGAAAGGAAAACAATCAGAGGGCCTCTCCCAAAGCTTCCTTCCCTGTAGAATTCTGTTTAGAGAAAATGCGATCGTAAAGCTTCGATCTCGTATTCAACAAAAATGTCATCAGTTTTTCTGGAATCATTTTCCTGATACCAAGGTGTAATTTCAAAGCAAGCGCGATACGTCCCTTCAAGGTAAGAGGGATGTAATAGACGCGGATTGGCAATTGTTCAAACCCGTTGCGTCTCTTGAATTCCGTGACGGGGCTGTTGGTCTTGTTGCCATAGATGTATTTAGCGTAAACCAGATGCGAACATCCTTTTTGATGACAGACTTCGACTGCCTTGGCGATTAACGCATTCGGTGGGCGTTTATCGAAATGTTTGTTCATGGAGAGGATCTGCATCATGCGCGCCACTTTTCCCACATAAACAAGCTTGATGAATCCAATGATTTCGTTGTTGTGATAGGCGACGACAAAGTCGCTTCGATTCAGATAAGACGAGTTATCTCTCTTTACCGTGTTAAAGTCCTTGCCGTAATGCCAGAAACGTCTGCCCTGTCGAATCGGTGTTTCGTTGTATAGCTGAGTAATACCTTGAACCAACTCGTCGTTGAACGGGGCGACCTTCACGGTAAC
This sequence comes from uncultured Verrucomicrobiae bacterium, assembly GCA_963737195.1. Taxonomy (GTDB): domain Bacteria; phylum Verrucomicrobiota; class Verrucomicrobiia; order Chthoniobacterales; family UBA10450; genus JBBQFI01. The sequence goes on along the minus strand of CAVTRW010000011.1, from coordinate 53,660 downwards.
TCCGCGCCGTCCGGCTCGCCGGACGTTTTTTCTGGTTACTTGAGGCAAGCTCTCCCACCATTTGTCGAAGGTAGATATAGGAATCGCCGCGGCGTTGTCCGATTCAAAATGGAAGTCGAATTGTGGCTTCGTTTCGCCAAGTCTTTGCGAGAAAGTGAAGAGGTCGGCCTTCAGCGGCAGCTGCCTTAAGTTGGCAATGAAATTCTGCGGATCCTTGACCGGTTCATCTTGCAACCATTCCTCGTCCTGGACCATCGCTACCTTGAGCCACTTACCGGTGACGATGATCGTGCTTCCATCGATGTTTACCGACGGAACCGACACGCGCTTCCCCCTGACGCTGATCGTCGCAGATTCAGTTTTCATCCTTAGGAGCGACAAGTTACAGGGGGTTCTCGTGAGGGGCGGAGAGGGGTAGGATTCGAACCTCCGATACGGTTTTCACCGTATAACAATCTTTGCAGATCGTTGCCTTAGGCCACTCGGCCACCTCTCCAAAGAACTTTGCCGCAACGCGCATTCGCTGCAGACGCTTATACGTTAGCAAGTTCCTTTCCTGGCTGTAGCCGAAAATGATTCCACCGGCTTCGCAGATTTTTCAGCGCCTCAACCAAGCTCTGCGGCAACCGCTCCCGCAGCGGAAGATGCATATTAAGCCGGAGCATCAACGCCCCCCACCCAGTGAGCGGCACGAAGTAGCGAGGCACGTCAACTTTCTGAAATCCGTGCTTAATTCTGAAAGTGCCCACGCCTCCGTCCGTCCAGCTTCCGTATTGCAAATGTTGCACCGCTTTCTCATCGCAAAGCTCGACGGCTTTGGCAATAAGGGCGTCCATCACGCATTTGTCGCGGTAGCTGAGCTTTGCCACGATGTGGACGGTGCGAAGGATATTTTCGCCCTGAAAGAGTTTCATGAAACCGATGAGTTCGCCATTGAAGTAAGCGCCCACGAGGTAGCAGCGCTCTATAAACGAAGTTAATTCCTCTTTAATAGCTGGCGCCTTCTTGCCGTAATGAAAAAATCTGCGACCCTGCCGCGTCGGTGATTCATTGTAAATGCCCTCGACGCCCTTCGCGAAATCATCCGTCAACGCATCCATTCGCAGCTCAACACCTGCCTTCTGCGCCTTGCGGGTCTTGTTGCGAGCTTTGAAGCCCATGTTGTCCCACCACGTTTTGAAGTTGGCAAACGTTAGGACAGCTACGCTGGCCGTTTCTTTCTGAAATGGATAAGCGGGTCGCGCGCCGTAAACTTCAGGGACAAACGTCAACACGTCCGCCACGCGTGCGCCATTCTTGAATTGCTCGATTGCGACCAGCGGGTCCTCAAAGAAATCGCACCATTCGTGACGGAGTCTTGCCGTGCGGAATAGTTTTCCGCGCACAGCTATCTCTTTGTTGGCAATGACAGGATTCATGCGAGTTTTGCTCGGAGCGGCTACCAGCAGATTCCGTAGTATTCACTGCCATTCCATTGTGCGCGCTCGGCAATGCGCGCCACGTCCACAATCACGCGCCCAGACTTGATGCCGTCGAGCGCATTACGCAGTTTCTCATCTCGATGAGCAACAACGACGACGTCGCTTTTATCGACGACTTCGTCAGCCGATGCACACATGAGTTTGGAAATGTGTGGGATCTCCTTTTCGATATACTCCTTGTTCGCGCCGATAAGGCGGGCAATCGAGACGTGTTCGTCGTAGATGCGGATGTCGAATCCTTTGCCAATCATTGCTTCAACCACGTCAACAATAGGACTGGAGCGCAAATCGTCGGTCCCTCCCTTGAAACTGAGGCCGAGAAATCCGATCGACCTGCCTTTGTAGGTCACCAGCTTGTCTACTAATCGCTGAATCTGATGACTATTGCTTTCCAGCAGTGAGTTGAGCATTGGGACATTAATGTCGCGCGCTTTCGCCTCGTAGATGAGTGCTTTCAGGTCCTTGGGCAGACAAGAGCCGCCAAAAGCAAAACCGGGCTTAAGGTACGATGGCGAAATATTCAGCTTCGTATCCTGACAGAAGATATTCATCACCTCGTGACTATCGACGCCTGCGTCCTTGCAAATGCTACCTATTTCGTTTGCGAAAGTGATCTTTAACGCATGGAAACAATTGTCCGCGTATTTCACCATCTCGGCCACGCGCAGGCTCGTCCGGATGATCGGTCCCGGCACAGATTCATACAACTTGGCTAACGGCTCGCCCGATGCTTCGTCATACTGTCCAATCACCGTCTTTGGCGGGTAATAGAAGTCGTGAATCGATGTTCCCTCGCGAAGGAACTCTGGATGCATACAGACTCCGAAATCCTTACCGACTTTCTTTCCTGACGAGCTTTCGATTGTCGGAATAACCAGGCTATCCATCGTGCCGGGGACGACGGTGCTTCGAATAGCTACGGTAAAGCGATTGCTTCGTTGCGCGATGCCTTCGCCAATCTGCTCGCAAACGCGCTTAACATACCGAAGGTCGATGCTGCCATTGGGACGGTTAGGCGTGCCAACACAAACCAGGGCCAGATCCGTTTCGTTGATCGCGCGCGACCAATCCGATGTGGCCTGAAACGATCGGGACTGGACCACTTCGGCCATTAGCGTGTCGAGGCCGGTCTCGACGATGGGGCTCTTGCCGCTGTTGATTAGATCCACCTTTACCGAATTCGGTTCGACGCCGAGAACCCGGTGTCCCATCTGTGCAAAGCAGGCACCGGAGACACACCCCACGTAACCCATTCCAAATATACTGATCTGCATTTTGTCTCTCGTTAGGTCGCGCCCGCCGCAGGCTTGAGACGGCCGGCTTCGTTGTGTTCGTTTGAGGCGCAGACAAAATCGACGGCTTTTCTGAAACTGAGAAACATGCCTTCGATCGAGGCTTCGCGCAGAATACCTTCGCGCGCGCGGGAGGAGAACTCGGCGCGAATTGCGTCGTTGTCGAGCAGATAAAGCATCTTTTCTTTGAACTCGTGCAGGTCATCCTCCTTAACAATAAACCCATTTAGGCCGGACTTGAGGTATTGGATTTCCGGCGGATGTCGGCCCGCTTCGGTGATAACAGGCAGGCCCCAGTAGAAAGCCTGGTTCAATCCAAGACCGACGTGTCCTGGAATGGCAAACAGATCTGCTGCTTTGAATAGTTTGCTGATCCGAAGGTTTTTGGAATCGTGTATTGATCCCAAAAACAGCGTATTCTTTGAGTTGAGCCGCGACTTGAGTTCATCGCTCATCCCTCCACCGGCCAATACCAGTCCGACATCAGGCCGCTCAAGCTCGCGAAAGATTTGAATAATGTGCCCCGCCTTCTTGCGGTCGCCATCGACTCCCATTGTGCCGACGAAGAGCACTACTTTTTTGAAAGGAATGCCAAACTCTTTCTTGATCTCTTCCTTGCTCTCGAGCACCTCGGGGTAATCCTCGAAATTAACTGTGTTGTTAGCTACAAACACCTTATTCCGATATCGCGGTCTAATATGGACAAGCTGCCTCTCGGAATAAAGAACCAGGGCGTCGCTTAATCCATGAAAGTAATTAAACAGATTATAGCGCAGGGTGTTGTCTGGTGAATCGAGATTCGCACCTTTGGTCCAGCAAATGATTGGAATCCGCTTAAGCTTCAGCCAGTGAATCAAAGGCCAGAAAATCCGATCCTTCAGTCGAAGGTGGAACATGACCACGTCGGGTCTCAGTTGCTCAATCAATTTGCGATAATTTGAAAACCGGAACTCGACTTTGCGAAAATCGAACTTCACGTCGAGCTCACTCTGTATCCCGTCACTGGCGACCTTGAACTCCCAACCTTCCTCGCGAAAACGCCGGTGTAGATAGTTATAAATGGAAACCCGGTAGTGCGGCACCTTGGTGGAAATGAGTAACAGGGTTTTGCGCCCATCGTTGGTCTGTTGTTGTCTCATGACCGCGGGTTCGCTGATGAAATTGCTTCCGACTCGGGCAGGGCGCGTTGTGGAGAAGGCATGATCAACCGCTTTGTTGCCTGGGCCAAGCTCATAAGTCGCTCATGTCGACACAGAAAATTATCTCTGAACTCACACAAATAGCGGCGTGTTGCAACTTGCAGGGATCCGCGAAGCCCAAGGTTCAGCTTGGGTGCTTCCGCCGAACTGGCGTACGTAACCCGAACATTTAAGCTTCCGCCAACAGGAATCGATCCGGACAAACTGATAGAGCCATTATGCCGATGAGGCGACGCGAGCGCATCATTAATGAAAATCTCTTTTATGCCGGTACTGCCGCCGTCAGCCTTCTCGATCCGGCACAATTGCTCGCTTTGTCCCGGGTTAGTCATCGTCAGTTCGTTCGCAAACATCTTAATTTGCACTGCGCCTTCCGCTTCCGGTCGTGACAAAAATGAGCGCCTGATCACGTCGGGTAGGTTGCGCCAGCGCAGGAGGCAATTCAGCGAATTCACTTTGTCGATGAACTCAACGGCGCGCTTGCCGTCGTCAGCAAAAAACGCGTGATGCTCGACGATGAAACAGGGTTTCCCGAGCACGAGGTCAAAAGCAAAATTTTCCAAACCATGCTCAGGATACCTGCGAGTGAAAAGAGGAAAGCTGTAATACTTCAGGATCGCCGTGCTACATACGTCTTCGACCGTCAGATCTTGCTGGTCGGCGTTCGCAGGCAGGACTTTGGTATTAACGGCCGCGATGAATTGGTTTTGCTGCAACACAGCCAGGCTTTCCTTTGAGAAGACTCCCTGAGGAAAAACCATGATCCGCTCATGATCGATACCGGTGCTGGCACGATGTGATTCCATGCGCTGTTGAGCCAAACGAACCGTGGCATTAAGAGCGGGAACGTCAGTAATTCCAAATTCGCCGCCGGTGTGATTGCAGCCGTGAATGGAGATGGAAAATCTTCCATCGCTGTTGCGCACAAGGTCGGACATTTCCCGTGATGTCCGGCGCCGGTTCCATGGAATGAACGAAATGTTCGTCGTGAACGAATGTTCCTTCATTAGCATGTCGATCTGTCTGAAATCGCAGCAACCGTATCTCGCCTTCAGAACCGGGTCATCGATGATAAGGCAGGCGCCGTGTTCGTTAGGTTGCCAGCAGACCTCGCGAAAGGCCCACTTCAAATACATGAACAGAGGCACGATCGACAGAAACTCATCCTTTACGTCGAAAGCGCGTCCATTGGTGGACCGTTGCAAATCCGGTAGAGCAGCCGAACAACTGACGTAGGTGCGCAGACCTTGTTGCTGAGTGGCAAAGAATAAAACGCCGTCTTTACTGCTAATGATCGTTTCGAGAGGGCCTGTTTCGGTTACCTGCAGCGCGTAGTCATCGGGTCGAGCCGTGAGCCGCACTTCCAATCCGTGCATCGCGCTGGTCAGAGACGGCTGTTCCTTGCATACGACCGCATCAGTTACCACGCCTGCCAGGCTTTTTAACCCGACCTCCCGTGATCCCGTGAGTAATCGAAGTTTCTCAGAACAGGTCGGGATATCGTTAGTCAGAAAAACAAACCGCGAATGTGCCGTCGTATCAATGGCAGCGCTACATTCGCCGCCCGCGATGCGCATGGCGGTTATAGGTTCGAGTACGGAATAGGAATGCCCGCGCAAGGAACCGTTTAGTCCTTCCTCAGCGAGATGTGATTCATTCTCGAACACTTGGTAGGGGATACCAAGGAAGTTCAGAATGTGCTCAAGGCGCGCAATTGCATGCGCCTCGAGGCGGTCGTGCTTTACGACCGCTGCCAGCTGAGGAGGTCTCATCTGATTGAGCGTGGAAATAAACTAACGAGCCAGCGTCTTTCGCGAGATGACTAACGAGCGCATGGCGAATGGTCTCGCGAAAATGTTCAAGATGGGGGAGAGAAAGCGGCAGACTTTCGTGAGTAGCGGGCCGGCGGAATGTGGGACCCAGCAAAAGTTCGTCTTTTCTAAAACCTCGAGACCGGCATTAGCAAACGGGTCCGCATATTCATCCAACGTTGGCAGATAGCGTTCTTCCGGCGGCTTGGTTTTTCGATCGCGGAATTTGCTGCGAAACGCCGGAAACTTGCGGTTCATATCGATCATAACGCAAATGCCGCCGGGAACCAACAGATCCGCGATATCACGCGCGCACTCCGCCTGTTTTCCGAGGCGATGGCAGTAACGAAATGTGTTCACGCCGACGATGACATGAAATGAACCCTTCAGCTCCGATTCCGGCACGGAGAGACCTTGCGCCATATCGGAGATGAGCTGTTCGTTACGCGCGGTAACGAAGCGGAGTTTCTCCTGCTGATCCGCCGGGAGGAGCTTTCTGCTTTCTTCCTGTGCCGCGTCGATGAGCGCTTCGGAGAAATCGGTCCCAACAGCGGAATCAATTTGCAGCCCCTGTCGTTCCAGTAGTGGAAGCAGAGTGATGATATTCATTCCTCCGCCGCATCCAAACTCAAGCACGCGCAGCGGTTCGTTGTTCGTCTGCAGATAATCGCGGATAGCAGCGAGATAGATGCGCGAGTATTCGTGTTCGAGCAGGTAACTGATTCCGTGTCCTGCTGTTTCGTGAGTGTAACGGCGAATCGCCTGATCGGAACTATATTCTTCGAGATAAACGTCCATAAGTTAAGTTTTAGAAAGAACAGTGCCAGGCTCGAGCTTCTGAGACAAATGGGCGAGCGCCTTGAACATCGTGCCCTGACCCCAATGCAACATTGGGGTTTTGTTCACGGCCCAACCAAGGTCGCGATAATAGAAGTGACCGTCCCGCGCCTGCATGTGATCGATTGTCCACTGCGCAACTTTTTGCGCCAAAGGCAGCGAACGCGGATCGTAATCGTGAAAGTAGGACAGAGTATCGATCGCTTGAGCGGCACATTGGATGTCGATGGGATACTTGCCATTATGATAATACTTGGGGCATCCATCTGCTTCGAAGAAGTTTTCAATCAAGTAGCGGAGGCCGCTGACCATACTGTCATTAAAGCTCCGGTCGTTAGTCGCATCGATGTAACGGCGCAGGCTGTCCAGGTTGTATCCAGTGTGAAAGTTGTCGATCCAGTGATACTTCGGGTGCGCGCCGTAAAACCACGAACCATCGGCGTTCTGCCGGGAACAAGTGTAGGTAACGGCCTCGCGGGCCAGCTCTCGATACTGAGGTTGCTTGGTAAGATGGCTTACGCGCGCGAGCAGTGCCGCGCCCAGCATGTTCGAGTTATGTATCGAGATTTGCCGGTCGGCGACATAACTTAGGCAGGTTCCCGTTTCCGTTTGTTCTCTGGGCACCTTCAAAATCCAATCGCAGATGCTCGCGGCGACTTCAAGGTAAGAGGCATCACCCAGGATGTCGTATGCCTCCAGGAAGGCTTGTCCGATTAAGCTACTCCAGACGATAGTTGGGTCGCCCTTTGGTATCTTGCCGCCGCGGCTGGAGAAGGAGAAATCATTACCCCAGGCAAAATCTTTGTGACCGGCCGAACGATGTTGAACGAGCCAGTTAAGGCAATATCGCGCCCGCTCCTCATAGCTTGGATCTCTGGTTTGCTGGAACATTTTTACGTAGCCCCACGCCATATAGCCCATCCCTTTGGTTGAGACATGGGGACGAATGCCCAAAAGCGGGCGAAGGTTGAAAGGCGCGCGATAAACACTTTGCTGGAGCAGCCGCTCGAGCAGAAGGTTGTTGAAAGTCAGGATGTGCAGGAATGAGTTATTCCCGTCACCCGGATCGTACGCAGCGTAGTTGTGGCTTTCAACCCAGTGAAGAAGAGAGCTTATGCTTTGTTGCAATCGCGATTGCATAGTTGTTCCAGTAACTACGCGCCGCGGTTCAGCCGGAACAGACAGCCGGCTGGCGATCGACCCGCAGCCGATCGCGCCTGCGAGAGGATCTTCTGCGGTCACAAATGGAATCGACGATTTCAAGGTAGTCTGATTTGCGACGCTGCCAGCTGTTTCTTGACGCATATTCCAATGCGCGAGCAGTCATCTCGCGCCGCAAATCCGGATTACGCAGTAGCTCAAGCATCTTCTGTGCAAGCGCGTCCGAATCGCCCGATTCAAAAAATCGAACGACTGACTCGTCAAAATAATGACGATCCACCTTCGTGTTTGAGACCACGACAGGCACGCCGACCGCCATAAACTCCATTATTTTCGTGCTGTAAGCTTCGTTTCCGAAGGAATCGGCGCGCTTCGGCACGACTCCAAGATCGGCCTGGGCCATAATTGCAGCGATCTCGCGCACACTGGTTGGCTTAAAGAACCGAACGCTGCCATCAAGTTCCAATTCATTGGCCATTTTGACGAGTGATTCTTTTTCGCTGCCATCACCATAGATATGAAATTCTGCGTTAGGCAGCTCCTTTCTGACCTTGCCAAAAGCACGAAGGGCGATATCGACGCCTTGATGCCATTGCAAACCGCCGGGGAACAGCACGACAAGTTTGCCATCCGATCTTTTTCTCGTTGCCGGGACAAAGATGTTGGCATCGACATTGTTGACGAACGCGGTGCAACGTTCGGTCGATCCGGTTCGCTTCGCGTATTTCCCGAGCCAGAGGTGGTTAGCTATGATGATATAATTCGCAAAAGAGGCAGAGACCCGCTCCATCCAGCGCAGGAGCTTCAGAATCATTCCGTTGGCAGGAATGCCAAACTTACTGCCGAAAAATTCCGGTACGATGTCGTGAATATCGAGAATGATTCTTGCGCCAGTGAGTTTGGGATACCATGCAGCGAAGACAAGAAAATCCGGGACATTGTGAATGTGCAACAGGTCATATCTATTCTCGCCGTGATGCCGAGTGACGCGCGCAGCCGACGCTCTTAGGAAGCGAAGGAGCGGCCATAAATAGGCGAATTTCGATCGTTCGTTTTTCGAGAAGCGATTCTGGATCCGGAAAACATTAACGCCCTGAATGACCTCCTGCGCCGGCATCTCGGGCGAGCGTCGGAGCGCGAAGACATCGACGTGATCCCCGCGCGCGACCAGCGCTTCTGCATAACGAGTAACGCGGTTATCGCTCTCATAGAAGGAGTGCGTAACCATGCAGACTCGTTTTGGAGAACGAACGGTCGGGCGAGGATTAAGATGCGCGACAAACTTAGCCAGCTCGTTAGGCAAGAGTTGCCAGAAAGAGTCTTTATGCCGAGAGCGAAGATGCTCGAGGAAAGTGCGGTAACGGGCGACGGGATAGGTCCGGTTCGATGCCGGCTCGTTTTCGAAACGAATGTAATCAGGATGCACGTTAACGAGGGCCATGCCGCCGTGCTTCGCAATCCAATCAACCTTTCTCAACCAAATGGCGGGCGAAGTTTCGCGCAGCAGGAGGAACAGTGTCGAGTCCTGCGGAAGCGTATAGGGAAGTTCGACATATCCGTCTCGCGAACTGCTGGATGCTGGTTCGGGATTACCGTTGGCCGGGCGAGGCAGCCAAAAAGGAAAAATGGTATCGCGGCCCTGCGGTTGAGGTTCAAAAGGATCGATATCAAAGGTGGACGCGTCGTAATCGATATCGAGATCGTGCAGCCAATCCAATTCGTTGAGCATAAAGCCGGAACGAAACCCTTTCGCATTCCAGTCCTTGAGATATTGATTTATGCGCTGCGATTTTCGGACAAACTCAGCGCGGCTTTGATACAACTGCCCGTCATGATGCAAATCGTGCACTCCAACCTCGAAGCCATTAGCCCGGAGCCAGTCCAGCAGATCCTTTGGAACTTGATAGGAACCTTCCGGGATAAAATTAAAGGAAGATCGAAAGCCCAATTGCATTTCCAATTCGGCGAGCCTTCGTACGCGACCGAGCCCGGCCTCCGATTCGATATCGTGCGTTAGGACTACCGCGAACTGTTTTCCTTCGGGCCAACCAGTCCAATGCTCCGGCTTACGGGCAGCCAGTTGGTTAATTGGCCAGACGCTCGCGTATTTCGCCTTGTTCCTTGCCGCATGCATTCGTCGCGCGGCGAAACGAACGCTGCGCGGAATAAACGGCTTCCATTTGTAGTAAGTGCGAGTGAGAAACATACTACCGCAACTCTTCTTTACCGAGTGATAGCCAGGGGCTTAGCATCCGGGAGGTTGGGGAGGCGATCCGGATTTAGTTACGATTCCGTATTAAGCCACTCGGGAACGTATGACCGGGTCTTGTTAAGAACGACTGAGACGTTTGCGCGCGCGGCGATCAGCTCAGCGTAACCGCGTCTTACAGCTTCGCGGTTACTTTTTTCTGCCTCAACAATCACCAGTGTCTTATCCATGAAACCCGCCATACCGAGAGTCGGACTCGTCTGGCTCAAAGCGGGCATGTCGAAAATTATGTAATCGAAATCGCTCGTCTTGAGGTTAGGCATCAGATCAAAAAATTTCTTCAAAGCGAGCGGCATGGGCGTTTCGTTTTGCGGCGAGACGGTGGCGAGATAGAGGCCATCTGCGGCGGAGGTCATGCCCGCGGAGGATTGCAGCGCGGCCGTCAGCGAATGGGCAGACTTGCCTTTGAAGAATGGATGCACGTCTTCACTGCCTACGTTCACATCCACGAGAAGAACCTTGCCGTCGCCCATCTCGGATAGAGCCGCGGCCAGACCGGCGGCCAGAGTCGAACTACCGGAACCTTGCGAAAAACCAGTTACGCCGACAAGCTTCGGCTTGTGCGTCATGCCGTTGAGTTTGAAGTACAGTCCGAGACGATCGCGAATAGCTTCGGAGTACGGCCGGATAAAATGGTCAGGCTCCCATGGAGCGATGCCTGAGTAACCGTCCTTTCCGTTGTCATCCTTGTCGCGCAGCTTTTTTCTTATTGGCACCGGTAAGCTACCATTCGCGCGGGTGAAGGGTATTGTAAGTAACAATGGAGCCCGTAACTGCGTCTCCAGCTCGAGCGGCCGCTTCAATGTGTTATCTAGAAATATTTCCTTGAGAAGAGCGAAACCGATTCCAACTACAAGTCCTCCGCCGGCGAGAGCGAGAGCGATTTTGTTGCGCTTGCCGGAAACGATCATAGGCGGCGACGGTCGCTGGACCGCGCTGATGTTTGGCATCTTCGAAGGATCAAGAGCTTCGTCAATCCGGGCCTTTTCCACGGCTCCCTCAAAATACTTGTAGTTAGCTTCTTCCAGCTCTTTCCTCCGCTCGAGGTCAGCTATCTGGGCTCCGACTTCGGAGAGTTGCTTCACCCGCTCATTCAGACGCGCCTTTAAGGTTTCCGCCTTCGCTTTAGTTCCAGCCAATCGTGCTCGCTCGGCTCCGATGTCGATCGGCCCGGCTTCGGCAGAGCTGGAGTTTGCCGCCTGCGTAATGACATCAGGAGTTTTTTTCTCCAGTTCTCGTTTCTGGTTCTCCAACTTCGCCAACTCGAGGTGGTTCAATTTTACGACGTCGCTCTCGGGAGTATATCTGGAGAGAAGGTCGAGCTCCGCCTTCCTAACCTCCTCCAGTCTTTTCAGAACACTTTGATACTGCTGCACGACGTCAGCCGTCGCCGGTAGATGTGGGCCCGCGGGGCTCGGTGCCTTCGCAGCAGTGCCACTGCTGGTCGCGTCACCGCCCGTCGCTCCGAGCGAAGTTTCGATTTCTTTGACTCGCGCGGTTTGTTCAGCCAGTTCGGCTTGAGCGGCGAGATATTGATCCTCGATCTTAATAACGTCGGCGCTTAGCGTGCCAGTGTTATCTGCGACGGATGTCATACCCGCCTTGTCCTTGAGGGCTTTTAATGCGTCATAGGTCTCGTTCAGACGAGCGCGGACCTGATCGGTCTGCCGACTGACGAAATCGAAGGCTTCAGCGGACCGATGAACTTCCAAATGCTTAACGAAATAGCGATTGACAAGCTCGTTCAGGACCAATGCAGTCAGATTAGGGTCGCTGTTTGTATAGGATACAAACAAGATATCGCTGCCTTTTCGTGCCTGCACGTCCAAACCGGCATTGACCACATAGGCCGCGGCATTTTGGTTAGCTGCATCACCCATTTCAGGAACGAGTTTCTTGTAGCCGATAGCGTCGGCCACTTGAACAGCAAGGTCCCAGCTCTGGAGAATCTCAACTTCAGAGTTAATTACGTTCTCGGTTGTCTTCCCAAAACCGGTTGTTGACGTCGAATTATCAACCGGGTCGACCGGATTTCGATCGAGTACATACCGCACAAGCAGCTTCGCTTCTGATTGGTAACGGCGTGGATAGAAAAAGAAAACGCCAGTGGCGGCGATGAGCCCGGCCAGCGCACAAAGAATGACTTTGCCTTTGTGCTTGAAGATGGCCGAAAGAATTTCGCTCACATTCATGCCGGAATGTGGCGTGACTGGTTGCGCTTCCGGAATGGTAAAGGCGGTTGGCATTTTCGAATGCGCTAATCGAGTTGCGGGTAAATCATCGCGCCCGCCAGTTGGTTGATTTTCAAGGGGAGTCGGCCAAAAACTCTTTTATGCCACGTGCCCGGCGGGCTCGGAGAACTAAGCCACGAATTGCGAGTGACATCAAACCGAAAATAATGAAGCATCTGCTCCGTCACGGCCCATCCGAGTTTGAATCTCCTTAGACCGCTATTTTCAATCGATGTTCGACCGAGGTGAAGATTCTGCGTCCCCGTCTCCATCAAAAATTGAATGCCTTCCCAAAGAACAAGATCGCTGCCTCGGAGCTGCTGGTATCGCTCGTCGGACGCTGCATATTTGTAAAGCGCGGTAGTGCCGGTGCGAAAAAACATCGCAGCCGCGACAGCGCGGGAAGCGGCCCGCGCGAGCACAATGAATCCCAAATTGTTGTCGATTAACTCCTTCTGAATGTTGAGGAAAAACTTGAACGGCTGCGGCGGCAAGCCATGCCGACGCCGCGTCCGGAGATGCAATTGGTAAAACATCGAGAGTGACTCTGGCGTACGGCTGATCTCGGCAACGACAGAATTTTTTGTGGCCTTTCGTATCGCCCTTCGCACCGAACTGGTAAGATGACCAAACAGGTGTTGAGCGTCGTGTTGCAGATCGATTTGATGTCCGTAAAAACTGGCCGAGGGAATAGCACTAGCCTGTGGAGTAGGGCCGCCGCGCAGCTCGAGGAACTTCCAGTTTTTGGCTCGCGTGAGATGCGACAGCTCCGTTAGGAGGAAACTCCTTGCGCTGTCGTCAAAGAACAAAGGACTGCAGAAATCGCTGAAGGGAAGGCTAATTCCTCTGCGCCCTGTGAGACTGGCCGAGATTTGCAACAGGGGAAGTAGCGCCACCGTTCTGTTTTCATCAAATACTTGGACATAAAATGGCATGTGCCCATAAGTGCCGCATAACACCCTAGCCCAAGCGGACGAATGAAAAATCCCGGCATCCGGATGTGATTCGACCAGACGATCCCATTCGGAACCGATGCGTGGATCGACGAAACGGTATTGGTATTTTTGCGCGGCGGATACCTGCTCCGGGAGCGGCGCTTTGAACGAAATCGCGCCAGTTATTTCGCCAGTTGCATTCCTGCAACTAGTTCCAGCGGTCTTCAAGTAAGGGCCGGTGCGGCAACGCAATCCTTGACCGCGTCGATAACGAGATTGCGCTGCGCTTGCGTCAAACCGGGATACATCGGCAACGAGAGAAACTCCTCGGCCGTGCGTTCCGCCACGGGAAATGCGTTTTTGGCATATCCCAGGTGTCGGTAGGCATGCTGCAAATGAATAGGAACCGGGTAGTGCACGCCATACCCGATGCCCTTCTTGGTGAAAAATTCAATCACATCATTTCGTTCCTGAACGCGGATAGCATAAACATGGTAAACGTGTTTCGCATACGATGCTTCGACGGGAGCTATGACGTGCTCCATGTCGGCGAACGCCTCGTTGTATGTAAGCGCATGGGCGCGTCTAAGCTCATTGCCGCGTACAAGGCCGCGCAATTTCACACTTAGAACCGCTCCCTGTATCCCGTCCATCCGGCAGTTCCAACCGACCATGGTGTGATAATACTTTTGGATCTGGCCATGGTCGCGCAGGATTCGAATCTTTTCCTGTAAGTCCGAGTCATTAGTTATGACCGCACCTGCTTCTCCAAAAGCGCCCAGATTTTTGCCCGGATAAAAACTAAAGCAACCGGCGTCACCGATTGTTCCAGCCTTGCGACCCTTGTACTCGGCGCCGTGCGCTTGGGCCGCGTCCTCGACGACAAAGAGCTTGTGCGCTCGCGCGATTTTCATGATCGGATCCATGTCCGCGGGCTGGCCGAACAAGTGGACCGGCATGATCGCCTTGGTCCTTTTCGTAATTGCCGCTTTCAGCGCCGTCACGTCCATCGTGTACGTGCGCTCATTGATGTCGACAAAGACCGGCGTCGCTCCGCAGTACGTGATGGCCTCCGCTGTTGCCATGAAGGTGCTCGGCACGGTAATAACTTCGTCGCCGGGCCCGACGCCGAGAGCGAGAAGCACCAACCAGATCGCTTCCGTGCCGCTGCCGAGGCCAATCGCGTGTTCGCACTCGCAGAACGCCGCGAACTCTTCTTCAAATTTCGTCACGAATGGTCCGCCGGCGAACGCGCTGCTGTCGATCACCTGACGAATCGCTTGATCGAATTCTTCGCGCAAAGGTGCGTGTTCGTTTTTAAGATCGAGAAACGGGACTTTTATTTCCATACGATAAATTTAACTAAGAATTCTGGCAGGATTCCCGGCGACCCGGGCTTCCGCGGGCACGTCCTTGGTCACGACGCTACCGGCGCCGACGATGGCATTTTGCCCGATGGTAATTCCGCCAAGCAAGGTCGCGCCCGAGCCGATCGACGCGCCCCGCTTGACAACAGTTCGCTGACAGAGCCAATCGGCATCCGTCTGCAGTCGGCCACTGGGAATTGTCGCCTTCGGATAGCGATCGTTAATAAAAGTGACGCCGTGACCGACGAAAACTTCCGACTCGATGGTCACGCCTTCGCAAATAAAAGTGTGACTCGAAATTTTGCAGCGCTCTCCAATTTTGGCGCCCTTCTGGACTTCAACGAAAGGACCAATTTTGGTCTCGTCGCCGATCTCGCACCCATACAGATTAACGAACGCCTGAATGGATACATTGCGCCCGAGTTTAACATCTGGCGCAATGCGTTGGTAAAGTTCCGTCGGTCGCGCGCCGCTCATACTGCGGCGTGCACGATCTTCTTAGGCTCCGCCGGAATCGAGGGCACGGGCACTGCTTGACGCGACTGCGAAAATCTGATCGGGGCACCGTCTGCCTTCAGTGACCGGGAGGCAGCCTCAAGAATTCGAACTAACTCAAGACCGTCACGTCCGCCCGTCACCGGTTCACCGCCAGTTTCAATGCAATCAATGAAATGCTGGCATTCGGTTTTAAGCGGTTCTTCCTGATCGATGTACGGGATGTAGCTATCTCCGTAGTGGTACGAGTAATGAAACTCCGCGAAGGTGTTGTAGTGGGGCGGCCGTTCCACGCGGACGTCGTAAACCCGAATCTTTTCCCGCGGCTGCAAGTCATCGTAAACGATCATCCGCCGAGTCCCGACGATAGTCATTTCGCGGACCTTGCGCGGTTCGAGCCAGCTGCTTTGAATCGTCGCAAAACGCTTATGGCGGAAGGTCAGCGACATGTTGGTTACGTCTTCAATGTGCGGAGTAACGTGCGCGTTTCCCGAACAATTCACTGACATCGGAAATTCGCCGAGAATATGCAAGATGATGGAAATATCGTGCGGCGCTAAATCCCATGCCACGTTAATATCCTTCTGGAAAAGGCCGAGATTTAACCGGCGCGCATTAATGTAGCGAATATCGCCGATATCTCCCGCCTGGATGATTTCGACAATCTTGCGGACAGCTGAGGAATACAGAAACGTGTGGCCAACCATCAAAACGAGGCCGTTTCTTTTAGCGATCTCATTTAGTTCCTCACATTCAGCCGAGGATGCGGCCATCGGTTTCTCGATCAAGGTATGCTTGCCGGCTTCGAGACTGGCTTTAGCAAGACTGAAGTGGTGCTTGACGGGGGTTGCGATGACTACTGCATCGAGCCCCACGCCGTTAAGCAATTGATCGTAACCGGTGACGCCTTCCACATCGGAATAAAGTCTCCGGATATGCTTCAAGCGCGACTCCTGCACATCGCACACAGCTTTGAGACGACAACTCGGAAGACCTTTAAAGTTGCGAACGAGCAAGGGTCCCCAATAACCGCACCCCACGACCCCGACCGAAATAGGTTTTGTCATAAATTCGCGTGTCCCGTCTGCCTTTCGTGCAGCCCTGGCGGAGCGTGATCTGAGGGGCGAGCACGGTTTTCCGTTCTCGCCCGAGTTCGCGCCTCCAAAACCTGTTGAATAATCGCGGGGATGGTTTTGAGCATGATCGACAAGTCCAGCCACAAAGACATGTTCTTCGAATAGAAAATGTCCATGTCGATCATCTCGGCAAAGGTCGTCTTGTTTTTCCCATTGACCTGCCAATAGCCCGTTAAGCCCGGGGCCGCATTCACCCGATCTTGCTGCCACGGTTCGTAGCGTTGGAACTCGTAGGGCAAACACGGGCGCGGTCCAACCAGACTCATTTCGCCCCGAACCACATTGAAGATTTGCGGCAATTCGTCCAAGCCCGTCGCGCGCAGAAGTCGGCCGAATGGAATGAGGCGCGGATCGCCCTTAACATCGAGCTTGGTCATAGGTGAATTGTCATCGATCAGCGTCGCGAGGTGTTGCTCGTGGCTCTTCGTATCCGAGTTCACTTTCATGCTTCGAAATTTAAAAATCATGAACAATTTCCTGCGGTAACCGACGCGTTCCTGCCGATAGAAAATCGGTCCTCGGGACCCGAGTTTAATCAGCGCCATGACGAGGAGCATTAGCGGGAGCCACACCGGGAAGGTTACGATGATCAGGCAGAGATCGAGTACTCGTTTCCAACGCGGAAATTGCGCAATGTGTTTTTCCGATTTCGCGCATTTGAAGGACGATTCGGCAACGGCGTCGATCCTGTCGCTCGTTTCGTTTCGGAGATTTGATTGATTTCGAGACGCGGAATGCGGTTCAGCGCCATTCGAATCGGACTCGCCGCGAGCGTAGCGTTGTGCTGCGAAAAATTCTGTCACCACACTGCGCAGCAACGGGGTTATGGCCGCACTCGCACCGTTCCCGCTATTATTGCGGGAGGCTTTCGCGAATGCGCTTCCGTTGGATTGGGGCAAGCTGCCGCCCTTGGTCCATCGCCGCGCTTTTTGGGCAGAACCATTCATTCTCAGCATATGGGTTTTGCTATGTAGGCCCCCTCTGTTTCATTCTGGTGGGCTATAATCGTTAGACTCACTAGAGCCAACTACATTTCGGTCTCATACGTCAATCTAATTATCGCGGTTCCTCCGGCTGCATCTTTCAATTTCTCTGTTTTGTTCCGCAGCCGTGCGGTCTACTCACCACCAATCGTGCCAGACGCCGATGAAACGCTGTAAATGGATCGGCGACCGAATAGTAGTGCGCTATCTGCATCAGGAAAAAATATTTGCTCAGCGACTGTGGATAATTTGAGAATCGAACAGAGGGCTTGGACGGGCATCGTTTTCGTGCCATTCGAATTTTTCGCTGATGCCGAGCGGACTATTTTTGACGCCAAAGGGCTACAGAACTGCCCGCTCACGAATGCACAAATTTCGCGAATGGCTCCAGCGGTAGGATTCGAACCTACGACCAATCGGTTAACAGCCGACCGCTCTACCACTGAGCTACGCTGGAATTTTCTGCGTCGGTTGCGAGCGCGTATATGTTGCTCACGCGCTCGCGAGCAGCAAGTTTGTTTTCGCACGCACGAAATTCAGATTTGCAATTAGTTCTCATTCGGAATACTCGTTTTTCAAGACGCGGGGTGGAGCAGCCTGGTAGCTCGTCAGGCTCATAACCTGAAGGCCGCGGGTTCAAATCCCGCCCCCGCAACCAATTTCCGCCAGCGCTGTCGCGCCGGTTTGCATCTACAAAGAGGCCGGGTTCCTGTCTTCTAACGGCAAGCAGCGAAATGAGAGCGGCAGAATTCTCGTCGGTACCGCCAGCTGGTCCGATCCAGGATTTGTTCAATATTGGTTCCAAAAGGACTCGCCGCCGCCGATCGCCTCCCGTGGTATGCACAGCATTTCAAAATGGTGGAGGTCAATTCGACCTTTTATGCAATTCCAGAGCCGCAGATGGTCGAACGCTGGGTGCGGCAGTACGCCGGATCGATTTGTGTTCGATATCAAATTGCATCGGGTGTTGTCGCGGCACGCAGCCGTTGCCAAACAACTTTCTCCGAAATTGCGCGTGATGAGCGCTGCTCGCGACAATGAAAAGGTAAAACTTACAGCTGAACTGGAATCGGCGGCCCTCGACGAGGTGTCGTCGTTAGCAGAAATTTTTCGTGGCCAAGGCAAGCTCGGCGCTCTGCTACTTCAATTATCGCCAGCGTTTTCCCCGAAAAAGCACAGCCTGTCGGAGCTGGATCAAATAA
Source organism: uncultured Verrucomicrobiae bacterium (assembly GCA_963737195.1). Classification (GTDB taxonomy): domain Bacteria; phylum Verrucomicrobiota; class Verrucomicrobiia; order Chthoniobacterales; family UBA10450; genus JBBQFI01. The sequence goes on along the minus strand of CAVTRW010000011.1, from coordinate 35,261 downwards.
TTTCCAAGCTCAGTGTCGTATCCTCTCGCGATCGAATTTCGAAATCGCCACTGGATTGCCGGTGATCACGCCGATGCAACGTTCGCATTTTCCTACGGCGACACGCCCTGACGTTGGTCTTGGTCGATGCGCCCCTCGAAAAGCATTTCACCATCCTCCCGTCAGACTTGAACGAAACGACAAACCAATGTCTGAATTATTTGCGACTGCATGGTCGAAACGCCGAGGCCTATTTAAAAGGCAAAACAGTCGCGGCTCGTTTCGATTACGATTACAGCGATCAGGAAATCAACGAAGTGGCAGAGCGTGCCCGTAAATTAGCTCGCTCGGCTGACGATGTGCACGTTGTTTTTAATAATAATAATCTCGATTACGCTCCACGCGCCGCATTACGATTACGCGCTTCGTTAGGGCAAATCGCGGCTGCTCCCGCGCGCTAGGAAGAACTGTTTCCGAAACGTTAGAACTGCGCTCGATTTCGCTCGCACTCAGCGGATCTAATGGCACCCGAATTATTTTAGGAAGCGGCACAAGAGTTGCATCAAAAAGGCGCAGCAGATTTGCCGGGCGCGTTGCGAAGCGCGCTTTGCATCTGCGCGAATTTGACCACTATGAAATCCTTAATTGCGCTCATCACGAGTCTTCTTCTCTGTTCCTGTGCCGACATGTATGTAACGAAGAGCCAGGTCGCGGGCTTGGGTGGAGGTGGAGCTGTCGATGGCAAAGATTTCGGCTCCGTGCACATGGTCAGCTGCGGTGTCGGCGCGGCCCATCCGCGCGCGATTTATATCCGCCCATTCTGTATCGATACCGCCACCTTCGAGGGCGACGTCGCCACTTCAGATGGCGAGATGCCGATCAGGAAAGCGCTCACACCGGTTGCTTTCGCCACCGATTTGAAAGAGCAGCTTGAGAAGATTGCACCCACGCGCGTTTTGGAAGAAGGCGAATCGCCCCGCCTCGGTTGGCTGGTTGAAGGCCAATTTGATGTCGTGGACGGCGGAAGTGAGCTCGGCCGATTTTTCTTTGGGCATTTCGGAGTGGGCAGATCATTCATGTCGCTTCATGTTCGAGTCACTGATGTCGAGCGCGGCTTGGTCGTTTACGAATTCGATGTTGCCGGCGGCAGCCATGGTCAAGGCAGATCCGGAACGCTCCGTGCGAGCGGACTCGGAGTCGCGACGCACTTTGATTTGAGAAACGCGGCCGAAAGAATCTACCTCACGCTAAGCGAGGATCCGTTCCGCTATGGCGCGCGTGCCGGCGTCGCGTTGCAATAATCGTCACAGCAAAATGCCAGCGCGACTTGGCGTTCGCTGTTGCGAACGAACTCCGCGCGCATAACGTCCCGCCGTGATTGTTTTTCAACGTTATTGTCTCATTTTCGCGTCGCTCATCGCGTTCGCAGCAAGTACTCGCGCGGTGCGCGCCGCCGAAGCGTACATCATCATCGATTCGCAAACCGGGTACGTCCTCGACGAAAAAAATTCGCGTCAAAAACGCCAGATCGGCAGTGTAACAAAGATCGCCACCGCCATGGTGGTTTTGGATTGGGCGGCGAAACGAGAAGGCGAGCTGAACCAGGTCGTTGCCATCCCGCCCCAGGCGTTCGTCGGAAGTGAAAACAACATTGGCTTTCAACCAGGCGACGCAATCACGGTGCGTGATCTTCTTTACGCGGCGCTCGTGCAATCGGACAACATCGCCGCCTGCACTCTCGCTGCTCATGTCGGCAACGCGTTGCAGTCCGTCGTGCCGGTTTCGCCGGAAGCACGATCGAATCCGACCACGATCTTTGTCGGACAGATGAACGCGCTGGCCAAGCGTCTGCAGATGGAACGCACGCGTTTTCTGAATCCTTACGGAGGTGACGATAGAGAACATCCATATTCAACGGCAGCCGACGTCGCGCGCTTAACTCGTTACGCCACGAGCAATGCTGGCTTTCGTTTTTATGTCTCGCAAAAAACTCGCCAAATCTCGTTTAACCGCGCCGGGCACACTCAGAATTATCTTTTGCGTAATACGAATGAACTTCTCGGCGTAAACGGCGTCGACGGCGTGAAGACCGGCCGCACGGCGCGCGCGGGCGATTGTCTCGTGCTCTCCGCTTCGCGCGAATCGGAAGTCGTTCAGGTTGGTCAGGCGACCCGCGTTTATCCGCGTCATCTAGTCGTTGTCTTACTCGCGAGTCCAAACCGCTTCCAGGAAGGCGCGCAAATGCTCGCGCGCGGTTGGCAGCTCTACGACCAGTGGGCCGCTGCCGGACGCACGGCGAGTCCGAAAGAAATTCTCTGATCGCCAGATGACAAAGCCTCGCATCGGTGTTCTAACGAGCGGTGGCGACTGTCCCGGATTGAACGCGGTCCTGCGCGGCGTAGTTCTCGCCGCCGAAAAACTCGGCTGGGAAGTAATCGGGTTTCGCGATGGCTTTGAAGGATTGCTGCCGCCGGGAAATTATACGGTGCTCGATCGCGCATCGACTGATGGGATCATGTCGCTCGGCGGCACGATTATCGGTACGACGAATCGCGGACATTTTGTTGCGAAAGTCGGCCCGGGAAATCGCGCGATTGTTCCGGCCCAAATTGTCGAACAGGCGCGCGAAGTTCTGGAAGAACTCTGCATCCAGGCGCTCATCATCGTCGGCGGTGACGGTTCAATGACAACGGCGCTGCAATTGCAGGAGAATGGAATCAACTGCATCGGCGTTCCCAAAACAATCGATAACGATTTGGAAGCGACGGCGATGACGTTCGGTTTCGATTCCGCTGTCGCCGCGGTTATGGATGCGCTCGATCGATTGCACACCACCGCCACCAGTCATAAACGCGTGATGGTCGTGGAAGTGATGGGCCGTCACGCCGGATGGATCGCGCTGCATGGCGGACTCGCCGGCGGCGCGGACATCATTCTCATTCCTGAAATTCCGTTCGATTACGACAAGATCGCCGCCACGATTAAAAAGCGCGACGCCGAAGGGCACAAAAGTTTCCTTGTCGTCGTTGCCGAGGGCGCGCGGTCGAAGAACGGCCAGCAGGTGAAACGCGAAATGCATGCTGGCGAATTTCGTCTTGGCGGAATCGGCGACATCGTTGCGCGCGAAATTGCCACGCGCACAGGCAAAGAAACGCGCTCGTGCGTTCTCGGTCATCTACAACGCGGCGGCGCGCCGACCACACTCGACCGCATCCTCGGCACGCGTTTCGGCGTCAAAGCTGTTCAGCTCATCAACGAAAAACAATTCGGCTCAATGGTGAGCTACCAGAACTATCAGGTGAAAGACGTGCCCATCGCGGATGCCGTGAACCGTCTTCGTCTCGTTCCGCCCGACGGCGAAATCGTCCGCACCGCGCGCGACGTCGAAATTTCGTTCGGCGATTGATTTTTCTTCTGTAGCGGCGGTCTCTGACCGTCGCACTTATGTCGTGCGGAGAAATTTGCGACGGTCAGAGACCACCGCTACAGACAATTTAATGGCCCGCACTACTTTGAGTGCCAGCCGGCAGCGCCGTTCCCGTCTTCGACTTCACCAGAGCAACATCGCTCGCGTTAATCACGCCATTGCCATTAACATCCTCACGGAAATTTGAGTTTGTGATCACCTGACCGGCTTGCGACTTCGTCTGTGCAACATCCGATGCATTCACGGTGCCATTCCAATTTGTGTCGCCGATGAGAATCGACATCGGGATGACCACATTATTCATCCTGGTTCCGTCGTTCACATTTGGCAGAGTAACTTTAATCGTCTGCGCGTTTGTCACGCCGGTGAGATTTACTACCGCCGTCGTTGTGCCATTCCCGGTTGTGTCGGCGATGCTGCCAATGCCCGACGTAATCGACGGCGTATCAAAAGTAACAGCGCTCGCAAACCTAACGACTAATTGGTAATCGTTTGTCGCGCCGCCGCTACGACAATCGACTCCGGTGGTCCCTGTCAGCGGCAGGTCGATGTCAAAAGTTCCGGCACTGCCCTGCACCTTTCGCGAGACGCGCCGCTGTAGGAGTAATGGGTGGCACCACCTCAAATTGCGACATCATTCCGTCATCCTCGTGTTCCAGGATGTGGCAATGGAACATGTACTTCCCAAGGTGGTCCGTGAATTTCAGCTTTAGCTCAAGCGTCTCGCCCGGGCCAAGGCTCCAGGTCTCCTTCATTGTTTCATACGGATAGCAAGGTCCGCCGTCGCGACTAACGCACTGCTGATCGACGTCGTGCATGATGCACCATGTGCGTTGTTCCGGTGGGATTGGTAAAGACCCACTTCTCCGTCGCACCCAGGACTGGATGCGCATCGATCCGGTTCGGATCGAATTGCATCCCGTTGATCGTCCAATGGCCCGAAGTGTAATCGAAGCTGAAGTTTCGCGTTATCGTTGGCTCACCGATATCAGGTAGCGGACGCAAGGTTGCAGGAATAACACTGTTATCGGCGACGTGCTGAGTAACCCGGAACTTTAGCAACGGCGTGACCTTATACATATCCATCAAGTAGATCTCCTGACCCAGCTTCCCGGAAAAATCGACGACAACGTCCAGGCGTTCGGCCGGACCGATCTCCATCGCTGTCCGCGAAACCGGTGCCGGCAGCAGGCCGCTCTCCGTCCCAATCTGGGTGAACGCGTCGCCTGTGTCCAAAGTGAGAATATAGATGCGGGCATTCGCTCCGTTTAGGAAACGCAGACGATACTTGCGGTCCGCTACGTCCAGGTATGGCTGGTAGACACCGTTAATCAGCACCTTATCCCCAACTACGCCCGCCGGATCATAATAGTATTCCAACTGGTTGTTCTCATCGAACTGGCGGTCGGCTATCACCAAAGGAAGTTCATAAGCACCCGAAGGTAGCGTCGCCGGATCCGCGGGATCATCGATGATGTAAAGACCGGTCAGTCCCATCCACACATGCATTCCGGTCTCATCCAATTTATGATCGTGGTAGAACTGCATCGCCCCGCGCTCATTCTCCCCATTCTCAATTCCGTCAAAGGTATAGGTCCGTGACGCTCCGGTTCCGATGAGGTAATCGGCTCCGGTTACATAGCCATCATCTTCGGCAGTGGAATGGTTTCCATGATGATGCACCGTCAGCGAGCCGGCGATCGCATCGAGGTTATTGGTGAAGGTAAGGCGCGTTGTCTGCCCTGCTGGCCTGCGAATGGTGAGGCCGGGGAAAGTCCCTCCGTAGGTCCACATGTAGGTAGGTGGCCCATCCAGTATCTGCACATAGCTCTGTTGAACACTAATCGGGATGTCCGCCCCGGTAGCTACAGGCGGAAAGAGCAGCGGATGCGACGAGAAAGGTGTCGGTGTCGGCGTCGGAGTAGCAGTAGGTGTGGGCGTCGCGGTCGGCGTAGGTGTCGCCGTCGGAGTTGGTGTAGCTGTAGGAGTCGGCGTCGGTGTCGCAGCCGTCACGGTAACCGTGCCCCTCATCATCGCTCCGTGGACCCTGCAGTAATAGGGATACATGCCAGCTGTCGCGAATGTAAACGAAAACGTGAACCCAGTGTTGTGTACTCCCGAGTCAAAGATGCCGTCCGGAGTCAGATTGCCGGACGTCGCGCTGTGATTATTTGCCACGCCAGGTCCACTTCACCGTGTCCCCGGCCTGGATCGTTACCGAGCTGGGAACAAAGTTAGTCCCGCCCTGTCCGACGCTAACGTTCGTCGTCGCAGCGCGAGCGAACGCAGGGATGACCAAAGCGAAACAGGCGATTAGGCGGAGTAGCGTCCGGACGCGGCATACGAATGGCATTTTCGGGCGATACAGATAGCACAACCCCCTGGCACCCGTCACGAAAGATCTGAATGAAAATCAAAAACCGGCAGCGCCGGCAGCCTGCGCGCTCACGGCAGCGCTGTGCCCACCCTCGACTTCACCAGACTAACATCGCTCGCGTTGATCACGCCGTTGCCATTCACGTCCTCTCGGAAATTTGATGCAGTGATCGGCTGTCCGGCCTGCGCTTTCGTTTGGGAAACATCGGATGCGTTGACTGTCCCGTTACCGTTTGTATCGCCGATCAGGATTGACATTGGGATCTGCAGGTCGGCTGTTGTCGTACCATCGTTAACTGACCCAAGAGTCACATTGATTGTCTGGTCATCGCTCACATTGACGAGATTAACAGTAAGCGTCGTAGTGCCATTGCCCGTGGCACTACTGACACTTCCATCACCGCCTGTCACACCAGCCCCGCCGAACGTGGTTGGATTGGCAAATGTTACGACCATCTGATAATTGCCGCCCGCTCCTCCAGATCGGCACTCGATAGCAGCGGGCCAATTAAAACGCAGCGGAATGTCAAAAGGCACGCCTCCATGCATCCTGCGAGAAACGACAGTTGCCCTAACGAACAGTCGTCCTGATCCGGTCAGTTGTGGAATTTGATGCGGAGCTCCACTCGCAAGGCCGCCGTAAAGTCCCGGAGCCTGCGGCACGCCGTCCACGCGTAGCGAGAGAATGGCATCGGCTGCGCCCGTGAAATTTAGGTTGACCGGCGAGCCAGTGTTAAGCCCGAGAGTCAAACTATCCCCAATGTGGTTATTATCCATTCCTTCAAGAGTCAGCGTCCCGGAACCGATTTTCGAGAACGAACCTTGGTAACCGGCGATTTGTCCCTGTTCCTTAATCAAACCCGAAAAGGTGGTACTAAGATTATTGCGTCCTACCGTCAGATTTTGTCCGCCGACGATTATGAGACCGGTTCCTTCTACTGAACCGACAGTGATCGGCACATACTGATTAGTGATATCGAGAGTGCCGTTACCAAAAACTTTTACGCGCGCCGTTCCGCCATCGGTCGCACTGGGACGGAAAAGGGTGCCAAACTGGACAACACCGCCGCCACCCCCGGCAGAGCCGCTATTTGCAATCAGCGTTGCGCTGCCGGCACTCGCGTTTGAGTTCCCAGCGAAGATAGTGCCACCGCCCGACCCTCCACTTACCGCGCTTCCATTGTTCGTTATCGTAGCGTTACCGGCGGTTGTCGCATCATAGAATTGGGCAAGTCCACCGTATCCATCGCCGATACTGCCTTCATTAACGATCGTGCTGTTGCCGGCTGCCGATGTATCCACAAACTCTACGATTCCACCGAGCGCTGCGTTTGTTGCGCCCTTGTTCAGAAACGACGCGTTGTTCGCCGTTGCGCTGTCAGTGAAGAGCACATAGCCGCTGAAGTACCGGCGCCCCCGGCATTGTTCGTAAAACTCGCTGAGCCTGCGTTTGCAGTATTTGAAAACTGAACCGCCCCACCGGTCATCGCATCAAATGATATTGCCCCGTTGTTTGTGAAAGTGATCCCGGCTCCAGCGGTCGCACTATTTGTGAAAAACGTTAGCGCGCTATTGCCGCTGGCATCGCTAGTATTAATAAAGTTTTGCACAGCGGCGGAGCTATTGGCAATTCCCACCCCGCTGATGGTAAAAATCGATGGACCCGCAATGGTTATGCTGAATGCATTCGCCCCGGGCGAATAGGTGATGCCATTTACTTCTGTATCAAAAGAGAGAAGGATCGAAGTTTGCGAGCTTGTCGCAAAACTGGCTGTGTCGCCCCCTCCTTCTGGCGGGCCGCCGGCGGTCCAGTTAACTGCAACGTCCCAATTACCGTTTACTGGATTCTGTAGCCAGGTCGCACTGCCCGCATGAATATTTGCAGTCGCGAAAACGAGATAGAATGCCGACAGCGTGGTGAACAGTCTCCGATTCTGGAGGGCTCTCATAATGTTTAAAGCTTTTATGAAATCGACCGAACAATTCCAAGCCAAAATAGACGACCGACTGTGATTGAGCCGGTAGAAAAAAAGCTCAAGATCGAGCGGCTCGCTGCCTTCGCGGAGAGCTTCATTTACGAAAGCCTCCAGTTTCGGGCGTGAGGGTCGTCGGTATCTCATAGAAGGTGACTTTCTCAAATAGCCGAGCACGTCGATTCACGCCTTGATGTACTCTGACGCCGCTGCGTAAATCGCTTCGCTCCACGCGGCTCGTCTCAATGCTGGGACCGAGCGAGATGAATGAGGAAAGTAGGAAGTAGAAAGGCTAAAGGAGAAAGTCAGCCAACGAATCCCTATGGTCGATCGATGCGCGTGACCAGGATTTCGCGCACGAAAGCGTCCAGCCAGTAAACGATCCGAATTGTGCCGACATTCTTTACGAGATAAATGCGATCACTGGGTGGCCGAATCTGTCCATCCGGCGTTTGCCACGGGTTTTCCACCAATCGCAATAAAGCGCCGCGCACGGCTCGACGCTCTGCAGGCTTGAGCCGGTCAATTTCCTCCAGCGCACGCTGGTGGAGAACAAACTGCCATTGGCTCATTCCTCGGGCTCTTCGGCGACTTTCCAGTGCGCCTCGGCCTCGGCTTGCGACACGCGCTGACGACCGGCTCGCAAATCGCCGCGTCGTCTCTCCAGCTCAGCGAGTTCCTCGGCGGTTTGCCTCAACTCGGGTACGGAGAACATTTGATCCAGCAGATACGCAGCGATCCATTTACGCTCCTCCGCGGTGCGCGCATCGATCATCTGCTTTAACTCGGCGGTGCTCATCTCGTTGGGGGCAAAAGCCTAGCTTTTGGTCGGGCCATTGTCGAGAGGTTGAAGACGCGAGAAAAATGGAAGGGACTTAGTTCTACTAACTGCGCGCGGGTTTCGACGCTGCCTTTCGATTCTCGGAACTGACGGAGCTACTTGTTCTCCGAGCGTTCGAAACGCAGGCGATGATTGAGTGAATCGAGGGTGAGGACGAAATTCTGCAGTCCTTCGGCTCCGAATTGACCTTTCGGCTCGGTCGCGGCGAAGGGAACGACATCGGTAAAACGCAGCTCGCGCGTGGGCAGTTTGAAGTCACCGACGGAAATGTCGCCCTCCACGGTGGCGACAAAGATGGGGAGGAGGCCGGCGTGTGTCTTGGCGTGTCCTTTTTGTTCGGCAGGATGGGACAGTGGGATTTCTTTCATGTATTTCGTGGGCAGGGCGAGAGCGTAGGGAGCGCCGGTGTCGACATGCACGGTGATCTCGCGGCCGGCTACCTTAACCGGAACCGATGGCAGATCGGCGGGATCGTAGTTAAAGATTTGTTTGTCGTCAGGCGCGGCGAGTGCGCCTTTGCGGAAGGCGATGCGTTTCCCGGGATAATCGAAGGTGACAAGGTTACCAGGAAAGGATGAGGCATTAAGGACACCGCGGGGGACGTCGCCGCCACCGAGCATTTGCGAAATAGGATTCACCATGACAGCGAGGTCGTGGATGACAACGTTGCCCACGCGCAGCTCCTGGATTTTCGGCGCGTCTCCGAGTGAAAGCTCGGCCGCGACGGAAGTATCGATGACGTTTACTGATGCACCGGTATCGAAGATGAATCGGTAAGGACCCTTGTTGTTGATCATGACTTCGACGACCGGTCTGCCGCCGAAGTTGAGCATCGGGACCGACTCACCCGCAGCCGGGACCGATATGTTATCCGGAGGCGGTGTAGCCGGAGGATTATACTGCGCGAGAGTGAGTGAGGTGGATAACAGCCAAACGGCTGTGAGAAGTTTGATGCGCATGAGGCGTTGCTGTTGTTCGCACGGTATATCTAGAGAGGCAGGGCGATAGGCTCAATATCCGCCTTTTCCGGACGCGGGAGCGTTTTGAAACTTCCGCCACATTATTTTTCGGCTGCACGTTCCAGAAAAAATGCGACGGTCGTGCGCCTTCGCGTCGCTTCGGCGCGACAGGCAGATCGCCGCTACAGGCATAAAAGGATGATTTCAGGCTTATGATGACTTTACTGCGCAAGCATCGGCAATGGCTGATGATTGTAATCGCGATTCTCGCGGTCCCGTTCATTTTCTATTTTGTGCAACGGCCCGATTACGGGTCGATGCGCTCGGACCTGTTCGGGCGCATTTACGATCGCAACATTTCGCGCATTGAGATACAGCGGAATGCGCGCTTTTGGGAGCTGGCGAAACAACTGGGCATGTATGAGCTGCTGCAAAGCCTGGCCATGGGCGCGCAGAGCGAGAATGACGCGATAACGCAATTCGCCGTCAATCGCATGGTGCTGCAGCATGAAGCAGAGAAGCTCGGCATTCACGCATCGACGACGGAAATCGCGGCGTTCGTGAAGACGTTGCCGGCTTTCGAAGAGAAGGGCTCATTCGATCTGAAGAAGTACACCGAGTTTTCACAAAACTTTTTGCCGTCGCTCGGATTTAATGAAGGACAGATCGAAGAGCTGGCGGCAGATCAATTAAATCTCAATCGCATCCGGCAATTGCTGGCGGCCGGAGCGCAGGTGCCGGAATCGGAAGTGCGCGCAAATTACGAGCAGGCGTTTGGGAAAATGGATGCGGTGGTGGCGCGCTTTCACAATCAGGATCTGGCGAAGGATGTGAACCTGACCGATGCCGACATCGCGAAATATTTCGAGGTGCACAAGGCGGAGCTGAAGACGGAAGAGAAACGCAAAGTGGAGTTTGTCAGTTTCGCGCTGACGGACGAGCAAAAGAAACTCAAGGACAAGACGCGCATCGATGCGCTGCAAAAACTGGCCGATCGCGCGAATGATTTCACGCAGGCGTTGCTGGAGAAGGGGAGCGATTTCAAGCAGGTGGCGGCAAAGTTCAACGCGCCAACCAAGGAGACAGGCGAATTCACAAATGCCGCGCCTGATCCTTTATTGAAAGCGGAGCCGGCGGTGGCGCAGGCAGCATTTCAGTTATCGAAAGAACAACCGAACAGCGATGCGTTGCAAGGCGCGGATGGATTTTTCATTCTGCATCTCATAGACGTGACGCCGGCGCGGCCGTTGTCGCTCGAAGAAGCGAAGCCAAAAATTGTCGAGGCGCTGAAACAGGAACGGTTGCGCGAAATGCTGGCGAGCAAAGCGTCGGAAGCGCGGCGGCAGGTGGAAGAGAAGATGAAGACTGGCGTCCCCGCGGCGACGGCGATGCAACAGGTGGGATTGAAGCCGGAAACGATTCCGCCGTTCTCGCTCGTCGATGATACGCCGCCGACTACCGACGTGAAGGCACCGGAGGGCGAGGCGAAGAAGGAAAAGGCGAAGGAAGCGCCGGATATGCCGTCGATCAAAAACGCGGTGGCGCAATTGAGTCCGGGCGAAGTCTCGCAATTTGTACCGACAACCGATGGCGGATTAATCGCGGTGCTGGAAAAACGCGAGCCGCTCAATGAAGCGCAATTTGCAGCCAAGCGCGCGACGATGGATGCGCGCATCCGCGAAAGCCGGGAGCAGATCGCGTTTTTCGAATGGCTCCAGGCGCGGCTGAAAGAAGCGAACTTCCAGATGGTCGCCAGTTAGTCAGTCGCGTTTGACCCGTCGGCGAGACAACAGAGCTGCGATTATCGTGCAGAGCGGGAGCGGAACGATTCGAATCATTGTTTGCGAGGATTCTTCGCGATCGGATTGCGAATAACAGTGATGTGCTGGTTGATGGCGGCGAAAGCGAGAGCACTTCCATCCGGCGAATAGGCAACGCTTGTCACATAGGAAGTATTCGGATCGTCGTCGGCGACGTTGGACGATTGAAGAAGCACACCATCGCGAAAACGCGCGGGCGATAACCGACGCCGCCGTTCAATGTGCGAAGTAGAGTCATGTCCGGGAGATGCCAGATTTTCGCAGTGCCGTCGCGGCCGCCGGTTGCGAGTAATTGTCCATCGGGCGAAACGTGACGGAAGTCGTACCGTTGGAATGTGCCGTGATGCGACCGGCGAGCAATGCGCCGTCGGCAACTCGAAACACGTCGAGATTCTGATTGTAAGCCTGAATGCCGATGGCTGCGTATTGCCCATCCCGAGACAGCGCGACGGAATTCGGGCCGCCTCCATTATAAGGCAGGTGAAAGTCGCGGATGAATGCGCCGGTAGCAGCGGAGAGCAAACGGGTGCCGGCGAGGAGCAATTGCCCATCGGCGGAATACGAAAGCACGCTGCCGCCAGCGTCGGTTTGCCAGATTATTTTCGCTCCAGTCTGACCTAACGAGTTTTGAGTTACAATCAGGCCGAATAGAATGACGACCTGGAACAGGATGAAACGTTGTGTGTTTTCAGAATAAAAGAGTCGAGACATGATTTTTCCTCCTCATGGTTTTTGGGCCATCTCTTTTTCCATGTATCGGGTCCTTGATGATGGTTGGTTGGCTGAAAACCGTAACAGTTCTGTTACGCTGCGATTCGTCGTCACTGAAGTGCGACAGTTGATTCGCGAAGAAGCGTCAGACATAGTCTGACCGGACGACGCCATGCCCTGAATGAGTCTGCGACGTTTGTCCTAACGAGTGGAATCACGCGACGAACTTTTTGACGATGCCAATGGCGATCTCGCCATTGGCGAATTGGAAAGCGCGGTCGAGAAATATCGCGCGTGCGTGGAACTCGATCCGACATTTTTCGATGGCTGGCATGCACTCGGGATGGCGTTGATGAAGATCGGGCGTTTTCCCGAGGCGATCGAAGCCGGGAAGAAAGCGACGGAGTTGCGGCCTAACGACCAGATCGGCTGGACAAGCCTTTCGCTTTTCTACAATCGTAATGGCGACATCAAGGAAGCGGAAGCAGCGGGGACCAAGGCGAAAATACTGAGCTGGGGCGGAAAAATCGCGCCGGAATAGGCGTCACAACATTGCCTTGTCATCCCGAGCGAAAGCGAGGGACCTCACGAAATTACAGCGGACGCTCGCGAGATCCTTCGCTACGCTCAGGATGACAAAGCGGAAAATCGCGCCGGAGCGCGATTAAAATCCCAAGCTCCAAACCAATCCAAAGAAGTTTCAAACTTCAAGAATCGCCGCCACTGTGGCGCTAGGTGGTGTTTGATGGATTGGAGATTCCCTGTGCTTGGGGTTTGGGATTTGGGGTTTTGGAAGCTGTCATTGCTGGCACGCGGACTGCCTTACAAATTGTCATTGCAATGCAACTCACGTTCCACCGATACGATCTCGCGCTCATCCACAAGTGGACGATCGCGACAAGCCAGAAGGCGGGCGGACGAAATGTTGCGCCGATTGTGTTACTCGAGCTGCGCGATGAAGATGGCGTCGTCGGTTACGGCGAGGCCGCGCCATCGCTGCGGTACAGTGAAAACGCGGAGACGTGCGTTGCGTTTCTACGCAAGATCGACATCTCGCGTTTGAGCTTTGATGACGTGGATGCGAGCCGACATTACGTCGAATCCATTTCGCCTAACGACTATTCAGCGAAAGGCGCAATCGACATCGCACTGGTCGATGGCGCGGCGAAAAAGGCGCAGCAGTCATTGCACGATTTATTAGGACTCGAGTTTGCGGAAGGCAGATACGTGAGCTCTATCACCATCGGTATCGATGAGCCGGCCGCGATTCGTGCTAAAGTGAAGGAGCTGGCGTCGTATCCGATTCTCAAGCTGAAAGTCGGATCGCCTAACGACCGCGAGAATTTGGCGGCGTTGCGCGAAGTCGCGCCGCGCAAACCTTTGCGCGTGGATGCAAACGAAGCGTGGCCGACGAAAGAGGAAGCGCTGCGGCGTATCGAAGAGTTCGCGCACGATCGACATCTTGAATTGATTGAGCAGCCGATGCCGGCGGCGAATTCGGCTGAAGATTTTGCGTGGCTCAAAGCGCGCTCGCCGATTCCGATCGTGGCCGACGAATCATACATGAACGCGGGTGATGCGGCGCGTTGTGCGGAATGTTTCCACGGCGTCAATGTGAAACTTGCGAAAACGGGCGGAGTGATGCGCGCGCTGGAGGCATTGCGCGCAGCTCGCAACGCCGGATTGAAAACCATGATCGGCAGCATGGTGCAATCGAGCATTCGCACGTCAGCCGCCGCGCACCTCGCGGCTCTGGCAGACTGGCTCGATCTCGACGGAAACTTGCTCGTCAGCAACGACCCGTTCCGCGGCGTAACGATGGAGGAAGGAATTCTTTCATTCGCGAGCGCGCCGGAGCCCCTCGGGGTTCAGGTCGCGCCGCGCGAATGAATGTGGGAGGGGCCTTAGTGCCCCGACTCATTAAAGAAAGCTGGTCAAAGTCGCGGCGCTAAGGCCGCTCCCACATTATCAGTCGCCTAACGAGTTACCAGATGTTGACCCGCTTGTCCGGCGGGCGAACCATCGGCGCGCTGTCGGCGACATCGAATGCTTTCGCAAACTCCGCCATGTTAGACAGCGGACCATTGACGCGGAATTTCCCAGGCGAATGCGGATCGATCATGATGCGGCGCAGCGTGTCTTCGTCGCGTTGATTCGCGCGCCACGCCTGCGCGTAACCGAGGAAGAATCTCTGTTCCGGCGTGAAGCCGTCGATTTTCTTTTGCCGCTCCGGATGTTTCGCGAGCGCTTTTTGCAACGCGAGATACGCAATCTTCACTCCGCCGATGTCGGCGATGTTTTCGCCCTGCGTCAGCTCGCCATTGAGATGTTTGCCGGGCAACGGTTCGTAAGCCGCGTATTGAGCGACGACGAGTTGCGCGCGTTTCGTATAGGCGTCGGCCGACGCTTTCGACCACCAGTCATGCAAATTTCCCTGCGCATCGTATTGCCGGCCCTGATCGTCAAAGCCGTGCGTAATCTCGTGGCCGATCACCGTTCCGATCCCGCCGTAGTTAATCGCGTCGTCCGCATTCGCATCAAACATCGGCGGCTGCAAAATTCCCGCCGGGAAAACGATCTCGTTCATCGTCGGATTGTAATACGCGTTCACAGTTGGAGGCGTCAGACCCCATTCGCTGCGATCGACTGGTTTGCCGATTTTATTCAACAACCGATTAACTTCGAACGTGTCCGCGCGCATCACGTTTCCAACGTAGGAGTCACGATCAATTTTGAGCGATGAGTAATCGCGCCACTTGTCGGGATAACCGACTTTCACATTGATCGCTGCGAGTTTCTTGAGCGCTTCCTGTTTCGTCGGTTCGTCCATCCAATCGAGCGATTTGATGTCGTCGGCGAGCGCTTCCTTGATATTCTCGATCATCTCTGTCGCCCGCGCTTTCGCTTCCGGCGGGAAATGTTCCGCGACATAAAGTTTGCCGAGCGCGAAACCGATTTCGCCGTCCGTCACGGTAACGACTCGCTTCCAACGCGGTTTTTGTTCCTTCACTCCGGTGAGCGCTTTTTGGAAGAAGTCGAAATTCTCCTTTTCCAAATCGCTCGCGAGCGCCGGTGCTTCGTTGTTCACGACATGCCAGCGCAAATACGTTTTCCAATCGTCGAGCGGAACATTTTTGAAAACGTCATTCGCGCCTTTGAAAAAATCGGGTTGCCCGACATTGATGTCGCCGGCTTGCGAAAGATCGGTCGCCGCGAAGTAATCGCTCCAATTGAAATCAGGCGTCAGCTTCTGCAGATCCGCCTGCGACATTTTGTTGTAATTCTTTTGCGGATCGCGCAGCTCCACACGCGTGCGTGCGACCTTTGCCAGCGACGTTTCTATATCCATCACCGTCTTCGCATTTTTCGCCGCGACGTCTTTCGAATCGCCGAGGAGCGAGAACATTTTCGTCACGTGCGCGACATATTTTTCGCGCAACTTTTTCGAGGCATCGTCGTCCTTCGTGTAGTAATCGCGGTCCGGCATGCCGAGTCCGTCCTGGTAGGCCTGCGCGATCATCATCGTGCTGTTCTTGTCATCCTGTCCGGACGTGAACCCGAAAAGCGCGCCGACCCCCATGCTGTGCAGACGTCCGATCTCTTTCACGAGGTCGGTTGTGTCCTTCATCGCGTTGATGCGATCGAATTCGTCCTGCAACGGCTTTCGCGCCGGTCGGCGTTGATCGCCTTTTCGTCCATTCCGCTGGCGTAGAAATCACCGACCATCTTGCACGTCGGCGGCGATCCTCGCCTCCGATTGCGCCGATCCCTTCGCCGCCTTTTCCGCGATCGCGTGCAGGGCATCGTTATTCCTCTCAATCAATTCGTTGAACGTCCCCCAGCGCGCATACTCCGGTGGAATTGGATTGTGCTTGCACCAGCCGCCATTGGCATAGCTGAAAAAATCGGCGCCCGGTTTGACGGACTTGTCCATGTTCTTCGTGTCGAACGCCGGAGGATTTTTCTCGATCTTTGGTTTCGCGCGTTCCTTCGTTTTCGGAATTGAAGCGACCGGCGGAGGATTTTTTTGCGCCGGCCTGTGCGAAGCGTCGTGCACCGTGGGCGGGCGCGAAGCATCGGGTTGAGCGGGCGATTTTTCCGGCTCGGTTTGTGCGCGCAGACAAATTGCGCCTAACGAGCAGAGCGTGACGATGAGAAGTTGTTTGATCATATTTTCAGCAAAGCTGCGGCGCGCGAACCGAAAGAGCTCAAGCATTTCGATCTGACGCCGCTGTGGGTTGGTTTCGTTTTGAAAGCAGAGGCGAACGAGTTCGCCATCCGACTTCGGTCGCACTATTGCACGGTTCGTGCCACCGCAAGTGAATTGGCAAAGAGCGCTCTGTCAGAGGGAGTTAAGAAAACTTCCAATTATAGGACTCGCGCGACTCGAAACCATTTTCGGGATTTCGCTGTCCCGTTTTTGCAACGCCTCAAATCTGTAGCGGCGGTCTATCACCGTCGCATTATTTCGACGCCCCCAGTTGTTAGAAGCGATCGACAAATTCAATCACAAGTCGATAAGTGCGATGGTCATTGTTGTTGTGCCGGCCGCACTCTCTATTTTGCGGGCGGCACGCCCGCCTCTACAGCTGCTCGATTTTGTAACCGCGTTTCTGCAACAGATCGATCACGCTGTTCGTGCCGGAAAAATGTCCGGCACCCGCGACGATCGACGTTGGTATTCCGGTTTTCATTTCCGCTTCAATGCGCGGAAGCCATCGACGGTTGCGCTGATCGAATAAACGTTGCGCGACCTTGCGATTTTTTTCGCGCAGACTTTCGGTCGTCGCCGAAAGAGCACCGACATCTCCATTTTTCCACGCCGCGCGCGTTTCATTGAAGCGAGCGCTGATCTGTTGGCCGCGAAGTATGGTCGCGAGGAGCACTGATTCGCCGTCGAGCTGGAGCATGTTTTTCCAGAAAGCAACATGTTGATCCACCGTTTCGAGACCGCGCGTTTCCTTGCCCAGCCGTCGCGCTTGGTAGGAAAGGTAATCGTCCAGCGACCGCGTGCCGACGTTGGTAGCATAAGTGCGGCGCGACCAAAGCCGCAGTGCCAGCGCCCAAGGCCTGAGATCTTTTACGTCATCGAAATGGATATGATGCGTGCTCAGATATTTGATCAGCAATGCGAGCGTTTGCGGATGAATTTCATTCCGGATATCGGTCCCGGGCGGACATTGTCCCGCCGCGCGAAATTTCGCGGCAAACAAATCGCGCTGCGCCGGATCGTATTCGAAAACGAGCCGCTTCGAATCGGCCAGCGCTTTGCCGTAAATTGCGGCGAGTGGGTAATCGTCGCCGCGCAAATTGTGAAATGAACCGACCAAATAGAATGGCGCGGAAACATTCGTCACGCGCCAGACGCAATGTTTCGCCGGATCGGCGCCGCAAATTGAAATCGGAAACAGAAGCAGTGCGAGCGCTGCGTTAAACGCCAGGCGCGCGCGACTGCATTCAGCCATAACGTTTATCGCTACGGCTGCGCGTCCGTGACTGTCAACGCATTCTAGAGCTGCTCAACTTTGTAGCCGCGTTTCTGCAACAGGTCGACAACACTGTTTGTCCCGACAAAATGATCGACACCCGCAACGATCGCCGTCGGCACCCCGCTTTGTATTTCGGCAACGATGCGTTTCATCCAGCGGAGGTTTCGATAATCAAGTAATCGAATTTCGCCGCCGAGGTTTAGTTTGCGCGAGCGCTCTTCGTCTGCAAGGATCGGACCCAGATCTCCCCTTTTCCAAGCTGCGCGTATCGTATTATAATCGTCTCGCCGTTTATCGCCGCGCACCATTGCGTCGAGGAGCGTCAATTCAGCATCTATATCGGACATACCACGAAGTACTTCGATGTGTGCTTGGTCGGTTTCGAGGCCGCCGGTTTGTTTGCCCATTCGCGTGGCTTGAAACTCGAGATAATTATCGACGCCGTGTTCTGAATAAACGTCATCGTAACCGTGGATTCCCCACATGTCAGCGATTGCCCATGGTCGCATCTGATCGAAATTGTCGAAGAGGAGATCGCCCATTTGCCAGCCTTTACTTGCCCAGTTCGACGCCTTGAAGTTCTTTGCCAGATATTCCCATGTCTTCGGGTGCACATGCCGTCGAATACTGTCCCCTTTGGGATAAAGTGAAGCCCTGACGAAATCGTGCCCAAAATTGCTTTTCGGATCAGGATCGATTTCGAAAAGCAGCCGCTTGGAGTCCTTTAGCGCTTGATAATACGGCTTGGGCAGAGGGTAATCGTTACCGCTCAGTGCGTGAATCGTTCCGCACAAATAAAACGGGGCCGGTGCGTTCACCACTCGCCAGACGCAGGCGGTGGCAGCAGTTGGCGGTGTCGCACAGGGCTGCGACAGCCAGCGCAAACAGCACGATAAACATACGCTCGGATAGGGAGTTGCTTAGGCATAAAAGGTGGTGTTTGTAGCGTTAATACGGAATTCATGTCGATCAGTTTTTGAGAAAATTCGGGGTCTGGAATTTTTTCCGCGGTCTATTGTCAAAAAGCAGCGTTTGTTCCATAATACGGGCTCGCATGGTTCGTTCCCGGGGGCTTCTTTTTCTCTTTGCCGTTGCCTGTGTCGCTCAGGTGGCTTTCGCCAGGCAAGACACCGACTGGCATGTCGTCAAAGTTGGCAATCGCGATTATCTCAGCCTCGATAACATCGCGAAATTTTACGGGATGCTGACCATCCCCGATCCGGTGCTCAAGAAAGTCCGGCTTGGCAATCCGCGTAATGAATTGGAAGCGCGGCTCGACAGCCGCGAGATCATGATTAACGGCGTGCGCAACTGGCTCTCGTTTCCGATTACCGAGAAGGACGGAAAGCTTTTGATCTCGCGCGTGGATCTCGCGAAAACGCTCGAGCCACAACTGCGCCCGCACATGATCCAGAACATGGGCAAAGTGCAGACGGTCGTGCTCGATGCCGGACACGGCGGTTACGACAAAGGCGCATGCAGCGGTTACGGCTGCGAAAAGGATTTCACGCTCGATGTCGCGCGCCAGCTTCGGCCGCTATTAAAAGCCAAAGGATTCAAGGTTGTGATGACGCGCGAGAGCGATGTTTTCGTTCCCTTGGATTTGCGCGCCCGCATCGCGAATGCGCAAAAGGATTCCATCTTCGTCAGCATCCATTTTAATGCGACCGACCGAAATCCCGCCGCGACCGGATTCGAGATTTATTCGCTGACGCCGGTTGGCTCGCCGTCGTCCCAGGATGACGATCTCGCTCTCAGTTTCATCAATCGACAGAATGGCAGTCCGTTCGATGCGCAGAGTCTCGAGCTTTCGGCCAGCATCTATCACTCCATTCTCGGCCACGACGATCAATTCGATCGCGGCATCAAGCGCGCACGCTTTGCGGTTTTGCGCCTAACGAAAACTCCCGCCGTCCTCATTGAAGGCGGGTTCCTGACTGAGCGTGGCGAAAGCCGCCTCATCGCGAACAAAGATTGGCGCGCCAAACTTGCGCAGTCCATCTGCACTGGCATCGAAGGTTATCGCGATCTGGCCGACACGAAAAAACGGCCGATGGTCGTCGCCGATTATCGCCGCATCAATTCCGGCGAACTGATGGCGCGCGATTCGACTGCACCAAAGCCGTCGCCCGCCCCCGCCATCGTTCCCGTCAGCTACTAACGGTAGGGCGCGACGGCCCGTCGCGCCATCGACGCCTCGCCGAAGTGTTGCAGTTCCCACGGTTGACTTCGCCCGCCGCATCTCCGTAGTGTGCTCCTGTTGGGGCTATCCGGTTCGCCGAGAGTCGAGCTCTAATTTTGCTGATTTGGTTACTCGTTAGGCGAGAAGGACGTCGGCAAAACGCGCGCGCCGGGGACGTTCCCACGCAAACAACAAACGAGAAAGGAACAACATGAAATCATACCTGACATATGCAGTGGCTATTCTGGTCGCGACCATGGGGGTCGCAACGGCGGCGCCGGACACCGATGCGTTGATGCAAAAAGAAAATGCGGCCTGGCAGGCGTTTAAGGAAAAAAACGCTGACGCATTCAAAAAAATCGTGTCCGCGAACATGATGGCGGTTTACTCCGACGGCATCGACGACATGCAGAAGGAAGTGGACTCGATGGCAAAGTGGGACATTAAATCGTTCGCGATCAGCGATTACAAGGTCAGCTCCCCTGGGCCGAACGTCGCTGTCGCGACCTACACGGTGAAGGTGGAAGGCACCTACGATGGGAAGGACGCCTCCGGCACCTACAATGCCAGCTCGGTCTGGCACAAAAAACGTGGAGAAGAATGGCAGGCCATCTTTCACACCAACGTGAAAGCGGAAGCCGCCAAGTAATTCGCGACGTTCGTTAGAATCGCATCGTTGTAGAGGCGCTCGCCGCGGCGAGCGCCTGTTGGTTTAGTCCCAGTGCGGCTCGCACCGGTGCTTGTTACAAGCACCGCCACAATTGCGTTTTGTTGACTTGCGTCGCGTCGGTCCTATTCTGAAATCGCAGAGCGGGGGAGCCAGTGGCTGAGAGGTCCGAAGAAATTCGGACGACCCCTTGAACCTGATGCGGGTAATGCCGCCGAAGGAAGCGAGATCAGCCATGCGTTTTCCTGCGCATGGTTTTTTTATGCTGTCATCCTGAACGAAGTGAAGGACCTCACAATCAACTCTCGACTCCCATGATCTCCGAAAAAGATTCGCACGAACCTGGAGGGACGACCTCCGTGTCATCCTCTGATCAATTACCGAACTCGCGCAAAGTTTACGTGAACGGAAAACTACATCCCGATCTGCGCGTTCCGTTCCGCGAAATTTCACTCGCGCCGACGAAATCGCTCGACGGCACGCTCGAGCCTAACGAATCCGTCCGCGTTTACGACACGAGCGGTCCATGGGGCGACGTGGATTTTCAAGGTGACGTTGAACGAGGTCTACCACCGCTCCGCGCAAAATGGGTTCGCGATCGCGGCGATGTGGAAGAGATCGAAGGCAGACTCGTTAGGCCACAGGACGATGGCTATCTTTCCGAGAAACACGCCGCGAGCGCGAACGGCAAGAATTGCAATCTGAAATCTGAAATCTTCAATTTGGAATCCAAGCGACCGTTGCGCGCCCGCGCACCCCGCGCTGTCACACAACTATGGTACGCGCGACAGGGAATCATCACGCCGGAGATGGAATACATCGCGATTCGTGAAAGTCACGGGCTGCAAAGTAGAAGTGATTTAGGGCAGCAACACCCCGGCGAAAGTTTCGGCGCGAATATTCCGTGCGAGATCACTCCTGAATTCGTTAGGCAAGAAGTCGCGCGCGGGCGCGCCATTATCCCGGCCAACATCAATCATCCCGAATCCGAGCCGATGATCATCGGCCGCAATTTCCTGGTAAAGATCAACGCCAACATCGGCAACAGCGCCGTCGCGTCGTCGATCGAAGAGGAGGTTGAGAAAATGCGTTGGGCCACGAAATGGGGCGCCGACACCGTGATGGATCTTTCCACCGGCAAAAACATTCACGCCACGCGCGAATGGATCATTCGCAATTCGCCCGTGCCCATCGGCACCGTGCCGATTTATCAGGCGCTCGAAAAAGTAGGCGGCCGCGCCGAAGAACTGACCTGGGAAATTTATCGCGACACGCTCATCGAACAGGCGGAGCAGGGGGTCGATTACTTCACCGTCCACGCCGGGGTACTATTAAGATATATCCCGATGACGGCGCGGCGCGCCACCGGCATCGTCTCGCGCGGCGGCTCGATCATGGCGAAATGGTGCCTCGCGCATCATCAGGAAAGTTTTCTCTACACGAAGTGGGACGAAATCTGCGAGATCATGGCCGCCTACGACGTCAGCTTTTCCATCGGCGACGGTTTGCGGCCCGGTTCAATCGCGGACGCGAACGACGAAGCGCAGTTCGCGGAACTTTACACGCAAGGCGAGCTGACGCAGCGCGCGTGGAAACAGCATGTGCAGGTGATGAACGAAGGCCCGGGCCACATTCCCATGCACATGATCAAGGAGAACATGGAGAAACAACTCGAGTGGTGCGGCGAAGCACCGTTCTACACTCTCGGTCCCCTAACGACCGACATCGCGCCCGGTTACGATCACATCACCAGCGCGATCGGTGCGGCCATGATCGGCTGGTACGGCTGCGCCATGCTTTGTTACGTCACGCCGAAAGAACATCTCGGATTGCCGAATAAGAAAGACGTCAAAGACGGCGTCATTGCTTATAAGATCGCCGCCCACGCCGCCGATTTAGCGAAGGGCCATCCCGGCGCGCAATACCGCGACAACGCCATCAGCAAAGCGCGTTTCGAGTTCAGGTGGGAAGATCAATTCAATCTCTCGCTCGATCCCGAGACCGCGCGCGAGTTTCATGATGAGACCCTTCCGATGGAAGGCGCCAAGACCGCACACTTCTGCTCCATGTGCGGCCCGCACTTCTGTTCGATGAAGATCACGGAAGACGTTCGCAAGTACGCCGCTGAACATGGCCTAACGAATGCGGAAGCAATCGACGAAGGATTGAAACAGAAGGCAACAGAGTTTACGGAGAGCGGAGCAGAAGTTTACGGTAGGGCGTGACGGCCCGTCGCGCCGATTTTTCTGTAGCCGCCTCGCTCTGTCGAGGCGCTGTAGCGGTCGCCGAGACGACTTAGTCGGGGTGTCTCGCCACGACGAACTTGTTTTGGTAACAGCGTTTTCCGAAATTTCAGAAATGTTACTGCCGTATTCCGTACAAAAAAAGCCGGAGCCCTTTCGGACTCCGGCTTTTTGTTAATTCGCGAACGCGATCAGGCCGCTTTGGCTTTCGTCTGTTGCAGGCGGTGAACGTCGTTAGCAGTCAAGGTCTGGCCGCCGACGCTCCAGTTTCCTTCTTTGACTTCGTCGATTTTGACGAGCGTGTAAGGACGCAGCGCTTCGCCTTCGACCGAGATCATGGCGTCAGTCACTCTCTCGATCATCTGTTTCTTTTGCGCAGGAGTGAACACGTTTTCGATCACTTCAATGTTTACGAGTGGCATTTTGTTTCCTTCTAATTGTTTAGGTTAATTTTCGGTGGGAGTTTTTCTCCCGTTCAATGCCGCAACGTAAGAGCGCCCGCTTCCGACTGCCCACGACATAGAATGTAGCAATTAACTACTTTGTATGTAGTGTTTTGCCTCGCACTGATGAGCTTGCGCTACGGTCAAATCTGTCCGGTGTCCAAGGCTGCCGAACTGCTGGGCGAACGCTGGACCCTTCTCATCATTCGCGAGCTTGTGCTCGGCACGACGCGCTTCAACGATTTCCAGCGCGCGTTATCGCAGATCTCTCCGACGTTGCTGACCAAACGTCTCAACCAGCTTGAAGAGGCCGGCCTCGTCGTTCGCAAAGCGACGCCCAATCAACGGCGAATCGAATATCATCCCACTGCTGCCAGCAAAGACCTTAAGCAAATCATTCTTGGTCTGGGAGAGTGGGGGATGAAATGGGCGCGCGGTCAGATGAACGATGATGAGCTCGACGTCGAAATGCTCATGTACGATTTGCAGCGGCGGATCGATGTGGACCAGCTGCCCGGCGGGCGCACGGTAATTAAATTCTCTTTCCGCAGCCTGCCGAAGTTCGGGCATTGGTGGATCGTGATCGAACCGGACGGGACGCGCGTATTATGCGTGCATAGCCCGCGGGTACCGGTCGATATCGAAGTAATCACCGATCTCCGAACCATGAGTCATGTTTGGGCAGGCGATCTGGACATCCGCATGGCGAAAGATGCAGGGCGATTGGAATTGAAAGGGAATCCGATCTTGATCCGAACAATCTCGTCCTGGCTCCGGCCCGGAACGTTCGCTCATATCCGGCCACAGTCCGGCGCGATTAAAATCAGGCAATCTCACGGGCGAATCAGAAAATCACGAATGCAGGAAAAGAGCAAAGAATTCATCGAGCAAGGCGCAGAAGTTTACGGTAGGGCGTGACGGCCCATCGCGCCGATTTCGCTGTGTCGAGATGTTGGAGCGGTCGCCGTGTCAGCCGAAACTGGAACGGCGCCCCTATTGAATGTCCTTGGAAGTCGAGTGAGTCCGCAAGAATTTCGAGCGGATCGAATGGGCGATCTGCGCGATGGCGAAGCAGATAAGTAGCAGCAGTAATATCCAAATAAAGGCTGACACTTCGGTTGCTTGTGCTGGCAGTGATCCGGGTCTGGGCAGCCATTTTGCCAGAAAATGGGCCGCTATGGCTGAGAGACCGAGGATGAAGGCTGCGCAAATAAAAGCTGTGATAAGCAGCGCGCGTCGTGGACTAACGAGCACGCGAATAAACAAGCCGGAAAGGCATCGTTGACACCAGCCCGGGAGCGGAACTCGTGGAAAGAAAATCATCCGAACCGCTGTTCCGACTGCTTGTTTTAACCAGACTATCTTCGTCCTGTCAGCGATGTCGTGAATATTCTGTTTCCCGATGAGCATATCCTCCTCAGGCGGGTTGCCATCATTGTCCTGTTTCGACAGGGGATGAACAATACCTACCTCAAATTTCTCACGCATCTCGACCACGATTCGCTTTTGCTCGGCGAGTAACTCTTGAAACAAAGGGTTACTTCTGCCGCCGGGCAATAGTTGGACAAGAATTGTCTCTACCGCATCCAATCTTCCCCAGATAAGATCATTTCCGCGCCAGGTCTCGTTCATGAATCCGCCGAAATGAAAGGCGGTTTCCCCCGCTAGCTTGTTTCTCTTGTCGCGCATCCTCATGTAGTTTACGCCGTCAAGAGGGCCAAAGCGCGCGGCTAGCACTGGCTGTAGCTCGGAGGCGCCCACGCCGCTCTTGCGCATTGTAGGATAGATAATTATGTCGCGTTCATGGAACCGGTACAAGGCTGTCTTCAATGAGTTATACCCATCTTCCAATGGTGACCTGAAACCCGGATCATTCCGGCTTTTCATGATGTCCAGGTCGAATCGAGCCCGCTCCTTCTCCAGCTCAAGCCTTGCCTCCTGGCGCAGGCGGTGAACGAATCCGCATTGCTCCTTCACTTCAGGAAGGCCGACGATATTACGACTCGTTGCGGCAAATAACTCGCAGAGCCTTGCTGTTCCACCATTCAACTGTTCTGGTGACAATGCAGGCAACATCCCTTTGATCTTTTCCTCAAGCTCGCCCCTGGTCTTCTCAAACTCTTCCTGCCTTTTAACAACCTCAGTCTCCTGGTTATTAAACTGCGTCCGTAGTCGGTTCAGAGACTGAAAAAGTGCAAGGCGGTCCGGTTTATCTCGGACTAACTCTCCTTCGTCTAACTGTGTAAACAGCTGTCGTATTACCTGATGAAGGTACTGATAGTGTCGGCGATGATAATCGAAGTCGAACGTCCACAGTACCTGGTTCTTCAAATGGTAGACCGCTTCCAGGACTGCCGGATCGCGTCCCGCCGGATGTTTCAGTAATTCGTCAGATATCTTTTTGCATGCGTCGAACAAGGGACTGAAGCTGCGGCTCAGACGCAAATCCAGGTAGCCATCCTCCTGGGCGCGGAAGAGATGCGAAGCTGAATCAGTCGCTGGAACATAAGTGCGGCCGGGAGACGCTTGAGATTGCTTTGAGCAGTCGTCGGTTGCATCCGGCGTTACACTGAGCATCCTCGACGCGAGCGATTCGTAGTGACTAAGCGTTTGTCGTAGCTCTGCCAGTTCTTCATTTCGCGCCTTCAGTTCTTCCAGTGCACTGGTAATGCTTTGGTAAGACGGCAGGTCTTTAACCGCGGCGTATAAGACGCGGAGAGGAGTCCATGTGCGAATAGCATTCCCGCCTTGATTGGTGTCATCGGCGCCGTCTTCCATGTTAGTAATGTTTTCCGGGATTGGTTCTACGTAGAAGAGTCGCCGGTCTACCTGCTTATCCGAGCGCCGGTGAAAAACAGCATCAAGCGCGAGTCTTATGGGCTTGTTATCAAGGACTCCGCCGTCAATGTGCAGGGAATCCCTTGCAAGTTCCGGACTTAACTTTTTGAAATGCTGCGGGCTGATGGATACCGGTTTGAAGACCATCGGAAAGGACGCGCTAGCCCGGGCCGCCAAGGCCAGGAGAGACCGATGTTTGGCGTCGAAATCGTTATGCTCCTCCTCACCGATATTGCGTTGGTGGACGTCCGGGCCGCGGTAACGAAAACGGAAGACGCGCTGATGCGAGCGCGCGTCGATATCCTGGTTGTACAGCTTATAAGAGCTAACATCACCTTCCAGGCTGGTCGCAGTCATGAATAGGTCGAGGTAATGCTGATAAGGCTGCCCATCTGAATCATTCCCCGCTATCTGTTCCAATGCCTCTTCAATTAGTTTTAAGAAATGGTCGCCATTAAAAAGAGAGCTAGCTGTCTTGCTGTCCGAAGGTGTAAGGAGTGTGTCGAAGCTCGCTTTGTTAAGCCAGAGCCGCATGAGTGGATCAAGGTTAGGACTACCATTGATCAAGGCCGTAGCGAGGAAGGCTGCGCTTAATCCGCCTGCGGAAGTCCCAGAGATAATATCCACCTTAACAGGGCCGATTTGCTCGTGCAGTTTCCGGTAAATGCCGTCGCCGCGTACGAGCCGGAAAAACTCGACCGCCATGCCGCTCTCATAAACAGCCAGGGACACGCCGCCGAAGAATGATAACGCGATACGCGTCTCGAAGACTTCAGCTCTAATGTCGCCCGGAGTATTTTGCGAAGACACCGTACCGTCTCTATCTATCATTTTCGAAATCGCAATCTCGATTGCGCAGGGTTATTGGCAAGGCCGGCGACCGATGCGTCAATCGGTGCGTAGAATCTGCATCCCGACAACACAGACGTCGTCCGCGAAGGTCTCGCTTTGCGAATACTTACGGATATCGCTCAGCACCCGGTCGAAGAATTCCTCCGGCACTAGGGCAGCGTGACGAGTGACAGTCGCTCGGAGCTGCTCTTCGTTGAACAACGCGCCGGTCGCATCCTCTACCTCGTAAAGTCCATCAGTGAAAAGCATGACGCGGTCGCCTCTCATCATTGAACGAGTCGCCGTCGCGTAAGTGGCAGAAGGGAAAATTCCCATGATCGGACCCCGCGATTGCTCATCGTCGAGCTTTTCGGCGGAAGCGCCGTCGCGCCGCAGGTGCAGCGCACATGGGTGCCCGGCGTTAGCGAAACGCAGTTCCGCCCGCTCCACATCGGCGACCACATAAAAACAGGTCGCGAACATGGTCGTACCGGCTTGCTGTAGGATCACGGTGAGCGCGTGGTTGATGTGCGTGAGCAGCACTCCTGGATCAGCCGCAAAACTCAAATGCTCTTCTACCAGTCCGCGGATCATCCCGGTGATAAGCGCAGACCTCACCCCGTGCCCCATGACATCGCAGATCAATACGCCCGCCGCCTTTTCGCCTACAGGGAAAACACTAAAGAAGTCACCGCTCACGTCTCCGGTTGGAACGTAGAGGCTAAGAAAACCTAAAGCGCTCTCATGCGCCAGCGCGCCAACCGGGATGATGGGAAACCGCCGTGGCAACAAGGCGACCTGCAGCTCGCGCGCCATCTTTAGCTCTTCCTCCATCTGTTGGTTTTTTTCGCGCAGCTCATGTGTCCGCTTTCGTACCCGGTCCTCCAGTTCCGCGTTGAGCGCGAGCAATTCTGCCTGCGCGCGTTTCCGCTCAATTGCGATACGGGCAAGATGGGTGGCGACCTTGGTGAGTCGCATCTCTTCGGCATGCGGACCGCGTGATTCCTGACGATACATGGCAAAGGAGCCGAGCACCTCTCCCTGCGATGAGAGAATCGGGGTCGACCAGCAGGCCCGCAGCCCGGAGATTCTCGCGAGCTCGCGGTAGTCCGCCCAGAGCGGATCGGTCAGCACGTCGCTCACGACCACCGGCTGGCGCGTGTACATCGCGGTGCCGCACGAACCCGCACGTGGTCCAATCGGAGCGCCATCGACCGCCTTTACGTAGACTTCCGGAAGATTCGGCGCCGCGCCGTGCTCGACATGGATGCCATCGCGACTCAAAAGCAGGATGGAACAACGAAGTCCTTCGGCTTGACCTTCCATCAGCAGGACAAGGTTCGTGAGAACCTCGCTCAGCGGCGCGTCCTCCGCGATTAGTTCGAGGACTCGAGTTTGCCCGGCTCGAAAAAATTCCTCTTCTTTCGCTTCGGTGATATCCCGGCAGACAATGACACCGCCTATGATTTCACCGTTGGCTGTACGCAAAGGCCGGCCGTTGATCCGCGCCCAAAGCCCCCTCGGAACGTGCGCTTGCCTAACGAACATTTCGACACGGTTCGTCTCCTCGCCTCGGATCGCCCGCGCCAGAGGCATTTGATCGCTCGGGAAAAGCGTCACTTTGTCCGGCAGGTATAGACCATGTCGCCGCGACCAGTCCGCCAAAGTGATGTCAGTCGCGCTTTCGCCGAACATGCGCTGCGCGGCCGGGTTGAAGATCAGAAATTTCTCGTCCCGTCCCGCTACAATCACAGCATCAGCCATGTTGGACAAGATCGACTCAAGAATTTCATTGCTCTGCGCAGGGTCGCCCGCAGTCTGATGCCCGTTCATGAATCCTTACCTTGTCCCAAATTGCCGGGGAACTGACAATCTGCGAGTGATTTGTCCCTACACGGCGGAGCAGAAATTTACGCCAAGGCCTGAGATGTGAAGGCGCTCGCCGCGGCGAGCGCCTAACCGCCAAACAGGTGCTTGGCACTTATGCCAGTCCGGCTCGGACCACCTCTACAATGCCGACGCTGCTTTTTCACAACGCTCCAGCAGCCGCGGTGCTTTCATCCGCTCCGCCCAGGCTGCGAATGCTGGCGTTGCACCGCGCCAGCGCAGTGTCTCGACCTTCTTGAAGAGTGGCGCATCGATGCGCAGAGTCGCGAGATTCTTGAAGAGCAGCGCGAGATCGCGCTGCTCGCCGAGAATGTTTGACGGAAATTTTTCGATCGGACCATAACGGTTCAAAAGCTGGGCGGCGGTCCTGGCGCCGATCCCAGCGATGCCGGGGTAGCCGTCGGCCGTATCGCCCACGAGCGCGAGCAGGTCCGGAATGAGCTGCGGGCTGACGCCGAACTTTTCGCGTATCCCAGCCGCATCGCGAATCGTTTTGCGCCGGCCGTCGATCTGCACCACGCGCGTACCTCGCACGCATTGCGCCAGATCCTTATCGGGCGTCCAGATGGCGACTCTCTGGACCTTCTTGTCCTTCGACGCGAGATGCGCGGCCGAAGCGAGCGCATCATCGGCTTCGAGCTCGATCATCGGCCAGATGACAACGCCCATCGCCGCGAGCGCCTCCTCGAGCGGATGGAATTGCGCGAAAAGCGCGGGCTCGATGCCGGCGCCGGTCTTGTAGTCCGCCCAAAGCCGATTGCGAAACGACTCGATCACGTGATCGGTGGCGACGCCGAGGTAGGTGTCGCCGTTCTCGATCATTTGAAGAACGGTTTGCAGCACGCCGACGACGGCGCCATAGGGACGGTCCACGCCTTTGGTAAATCGGCGCAAGCCATAGAAGTGACGGAAGAGTTCGTAAGTGCCGTCGACGAGGTGAACGATCATTTCTTGGTCATCTTAGATACCATGGAATTCGAAGGCCGTTGTTTGCGGAAGGGAAAAGCAGCGCGAGGATTTATCGCCTCATGAGCAAACCGAAGCGAATCCAGCGCAGCCGCGCGAAAGGATGGAAGATGCCGGCGAATGCCATCTACGTGGGCCGGCCAACTGTTTGGGGAAACCCGTACGTGGTGGGCTCGCAATTGATGAATGGCGAAACGCTCACGGCCGAAAAAGCCGTCGAGTTATACGAGCAGCATCTCGCCGATAACTTCGACGAGCGCGACATCCGCCACTGTCTGCACGACAAGGATCTCGCGTGTTGGTGCGCGCTTGATGAGCCGTGTCACGCCGACGTGCTGCTGCGGATCGCGAACTCGCGGCCGAAGTAACGCGCGCGGATTTTCGCAAACGCACAGAATGCGCGACGTTGCTCGCCCGTGAGCGATATTCCGATTACCGAGAAGCTCCTCCTCAATGCCGGGGGATGGCAGGCGATGAAGCCTGCGCGCGAGTTGCTCAAGAGCGGCCGCGTCTCTGAGGCGAAATACGAGCCGCCTTTGCTGAGCGGTTACGTGCGCGAAGGCGCGAAGAATTATCGCTCCGGCCTGCGAATCAAAAGCGCGATCGACGTCGAGAATATCTGCAGCTGTTGGGAGTCTCGCTCGGCGGGAAAAATTTGTGCGCACTCGGTTGCGGTGGGCCTGGGCTATCTGAATCCGCCAGCCGCTGTAGTCGCTGCGCCTAACGAGCCGGCGATGCCCGAAGTTCCGGTCGGTCCACGGTTCGTCGCCGCTGATTCGGCTGGCGCTGCCCTAACGACACTGCACGTGATCCTGCCGCCGAACTTCGCGGGAGCATGGCAGAAAGGGCAGGTAATGATTGTCGTCGAAGCGGAAGTTTCTCGAAACCGCACGCTCGTTTCCGCACTCAGCAGAGGAGGCCCTCACCTCAGTCCTCTCCCGATTGGGAGGGGAAGAAGAGTGATCCGTCGAAGTCGGCGGTCTCGAATGAAGTACCTACGCAGTCGACGACGCCGATCTCGCGCTAAGCGAAGGCTTGCGCGCGGTCCCGGCGATTTTCGAAAGCGGCATGGCGATCTTGTCACGCGACGCATTTCTGCGGCTGCTCCCGGCGTTGCAGAATCATCCGCGAGTCACGTTCGGCAAAGCGACTCGGGCGACGATCTCTTCGGCCGCGCTGCGGCCCGAGCTTCTAGTCGACTCGCGCGGCGAGGGGAGTATCGCGGTGAAATGCAACTTTCCACCGAATGCTCTGCTTCTTTGGAACGCAACCGACGCGTGGCTGCTGAAGAATAACGAATTCGTTCGCTGCGGCGAAGCGTTGCCTGCCGGCTCGACGCATCTGATCGAGCGGCCGTCTGCTGCTCGATGGCGACCGCGCGTTACATTTTCTCGCATTCGATCTGCCGCGGCTGCGCGATGCATTCGATGTGCGCGCCGGCGAAGGCGTTCGCCTTCCGGAAATTGCCATTGCGCAACCAGCCTTTGAGCTGCGGCTGGCCGGCACGCTTTTCAGTGTCACGGGTGAATTGATGTGCACCTACGGCGATCGTGCACCGATCAAAGCCCTAACGAATGCACAAGACCAGTTCGTGTTTCGCGATCCACGAAATTCTGATCGAGTGCTGATGCGGAATCTCGATGCAGAGAACGCGGCGATCACGCGGCTCGAGCAGAATGGCTTCGCCCGAACAGACGCCGGCGGCTTCGTTCTGCACGGCCAGCCGAATGTTGTCCGGTTTTTCGCGACCGATTATCCGAGACTGCAGCGCGACTGGAAGGTCACGCTCACCGCGCAGGTCGAGAAATGGAGCGGCGAGATCGAGCGCGTCACGCCGAAGCTCGAGATTGTCGGCTCGGGTCAGGATTGGTTCGAGGTGCGTTACTCGCTTACGACGCCGGGTGGCGAAGTGTTTTCGAACGCCGACATTCAGCGGCTGCTTCGCTCCGGCCAATCGCAAACGCGATTAAAGAATGGCCACATTGCGGTGATCGACACCGCGGGCCTGGAGGATTTCGAGCAAGTCATACGCGATTGCGATCCGGCGCAGACGCAGCCCGGGCTTTACCGCATCAACCGCGCTCACGCCGGATATGTCGAAGAAACGGCGCGCGAGCTTGGCTCCGCCGTCGCCGATCGTCGCGAAGCACTGAAGAAGTTCATCACCGGCCGCGACGCGTCTCCGGATGCGAAGACGAAACTCGGTCCGCTCGCGGAAAAATTGCGCGAGTATCAAGGTGTCGGTTTCGAATGGCTCACGCGCCTCGCGGCGAACAATCTCGGTGGCATTCTCGCGGACGAGATGGGCCTTGGTAAAACGGTGCAGACGCTCGCGTTTCTTCGCGCACATCAGGGCAATGGTCCTGCCCTCGTCGTTTGCCCGACATCGCTGGTGACAAACTGGGAGAATGAAGCGCGGAAGTTTACTCCCGAACTCAAGACGCTCGTGCTCGAAGGCGCCGGTCGCGCCGCGAGTTTCAAATCGATCGCAGACGTCGACATCGTTATCACGAGCTACGCACTGTTGCGACGCGACATCGACACATTGCGTGAAATCAATTTCTCAACCGCTGTGCTCGACGAAGCGCAGCACATCAAAAATCCGGAGACGCAAAACGCGCAGGCCGCGTTCGCCCTCCGCGCGAAGCATCGCTTCGTGCTGACCGGCACTCCGATGGAAAATTCGGTGCGCGATCTCTGGTCGATCATGAACTTCGCGCTGCCCGGTTATCTCGGGAATCGCAACGACTTCCGCGAGCGCTACGAACTTCCGATCGCGCGCGGCTCCGCGCCCGATGTGCAACGCCGGCTCTCGCGCCGGCTCCAGCCGTTCCTGCTTCGCCGGCGGAAACGCGACGTCGCGAAAGATCTGCCCGAAAAAATCGAACAGGTCGTGCCTTGCAGCCTAACGAGTCAGCAACGCGCCGCCTACGACGCGCTGCTGCGCGAGATCCAGCAGGGTCTCGGCAGTTCCGGCAAGAATGTGAACGCCGGTGCCCAACGAATGAAGATGCTTACTGGTCTGCTCCGTTTGCGCCAGGTCTGCTGCGATCTGCGCCTCGTCGGCATCGATAAGGAAGAGACTTCCGCCAAGCTGGACCTGCTCGACGAACTCCTCGAGGAAGCGATCGACGGCGAACATCGCGTCCTCGTCTTCAGCCAGTTCGTCTCGATGCTGCATCTCGTTCGCGAACGCCTGGAGAAGCTCGAGATTCCATTCTGCTATCTCGACGGCTCGACCAAACAGCGTCAGGAAATCGTGGATCGCTTCCAGAGCGATTCCGCGATTCCAGTCTTCCTGATCAGTCTGAAAGCCGGCGGCGTCGGCCTGAATCTTTCCGCCGCCGACACCGTCATTCATTTCGATCCGTGGTGGAATCCCGCGGTCGAAGCGCAAGCCACCGACCGCGCCCATCGCATCGGGCAAACCCGTGTCGTCACCGCCTACAAGCTGATCACTCGCGACACCGTCGAAGAAAAAATCCTAAAGCTGCAGGAGAAGAAGCGCGCGGCGATCGACGCTGCCATCGACAGCGAGGAGCCGCTCATGACCGGCCTAACGACCGAAGAACTCGAAGAGCTACTCGCGTAAGAAAAGTTAGAAGTAGGAAGGATAAAGTAGGAAGTTGGAGCAGGCACAAATCGCCAGCGTCGAATGCAAGCTGGTATGGGGCCACTAGGCAGCTTTCTTCTTTGTAGCAATGCGGGCAGGAGATGGATTCCACGTAGCGCGGGTCTTCCTGTTCGACCGCGGTGAGTGGAGTCTGACAGACGAAGCAGAGCGCGGCTCCGGTTTCGCGCAGAGAGGCGTCGAGCGCGACGCGTTTGTCGAAGACGAAGCAGTCGCCTTCGAAATGTTCGCCGCCGCATTCCTCGAAATAGCGCAGAATGCCGCCATCGAGTTGGAACACCTGCGCGAAGCCAGCCTTTTGTAAAAGCGGCGCCGCTTTCTCGCAGCGAATGCCACCGGTGCAAAAGGTCACGACTGGTTCGTCTTTCAGATGACGTAGGCAGAGCACGCGGCGGCCATTGGGAATTCGCGGAAATGATCGAGGTCGAGCGTGTGGGCTCCGCGGAAGGTGCCGAGTTTTACTTCGTAAGTGTTGCGGGCGTCGAGAAGCGTGATGGATCTGCCCTGGTCGAGCCATTGCTTGAGCTGGCGGGGTCCGAGCCTGGGCGCGGGACGGCAGGCGGGATCGATGCCGGAGATACCGAAGGCGATGATTTCTTTTTTGATCTTCACCAGCATTCGATTGAACGGCTGATGATCGCTTTCACTTAGTTTCGCGGTCAGGTCGGCGAGTTCGGGAATTGTTCTGAGCCTAACGAGAAGTCGATCGATAGCGGGACGAGCGGCGGCGACGAAGACATTGATCCCTTCCGGGCTGAGCAGGATGGTGCCGCGCATTCCGGCTTTCGTGCACATCTCGCGCAGCTCGGACTTGAGCGCTTCGAGATCGCGCAAAGACGCAAACTTGTAGGCGGCGATGTTAGTGAAGACGGGCATGATTCGGCGGAATATTACACGCGGAACGCTTACCGGCGCCTGGCCCAACGCAGTTTCGCGGAAGCCGCGCGAAGGTTGGCGCGGCGTTCCTCAGCGCCCGGCCTAACGACCTCGTCCGCGATTTCAGAGTAATGGCCATCGCGGAGACCGGCTGCAAACGCTTTCTTTACCCGCCGATCTTCGCCGGAATGAAAGGTGAGGATGGCGACACGTCCGTCGGGTTTGAGACACGCCGGGAGGTTGCGCAGAAAAGTTTCGAGCGCGGAGAACTCATCGTTCACTTCGATGCGCAAAGCCTGGAAAACACGGCGCACCGAAAGTTCGCGCTCATCGTCCTTATCTCCCGGCAGTGCGGCGCGAATGGCATCGGCCAGCGCGCGCGTGGTCTGGAATGTTTTTCCAGCGAGCGACGACGCCAGAGCTGGATTCGATTCATCAGCGTTATCGAGCAACAGGCGCGCGAGCTTCTGCGTGGACAGTTTTTGCAGAAGAACGGAAGCAGGCGAGCCGCGCTGCGGATTCATCCGCAGATCGAGCGGGCCGTCATGCTTGAGCGAGAAACCGCGCGCGGGATCGTCGAGTTGCATCGATGAAACGCCGAGATCGGCCAGGATGATATCGGCAGCGGAGATTCCATTTTGCGCGAGCACCTGCGGCAATCCCGCGAAGTTCGTGCGGTGCGCAGTAAAGGTGTCTTCACCGAAGCCCAGTGCGCGCAAACGCGATTCTGTTTTCGGCAGCTCGATCGGATCTGCATCGAGACCAAGCAGGCGCCCGCCCGGTTGCAAAAGAGGAAGAATCTCTTGCGCGTGACCGCCGTAACCGAGCGTAGCATCGACCGCGATCTCTCCGGGTTTTGGATCGAGCGCGGCGAGAACTTCAGCCACCATGATCGGTCGATGCGTCCCCGCAGGCGTCTTCCCGGACGCGAGTCACTTTCGCGACCGTATCGGAATAACGCCCGGGTTGATGCTCTTTGTATTTCTCCTCGAACCGACGCGGATTTTTCCCGCGGTAACGCACCCGGCGACGCGGACGCTCGGGCGACGATTCGGCCGGAGGATAGTCAGGCATGATTCGGCGCAAGGTAATCGCGCCGCAAAAGCGAGCGAATCAAAACAC
>CAVTRW010000010.1:0-320685 GCA_963737195.1 uncultured Verrucomicrobiae bacterium | reverse complement strand
GATGAAATGCATCGGCACTTTTGAACCCAACTGACTCGGCCACGCTGTGCAGCGTCTTTTGTCGAGTCGACAAACGGCGGCGCGCTTCATTCAAACGCAGGTTCTCGACAAACTCAGCGGGCGAAGTTCCGAAAACGCTTTTGAAGGCGCGACTGAAATGCCGTTCCGAAATGCAGGCACGCCGCGCCAGTATCTCCACGGAAAGATCTGCGTCCAGATGTCGCATGATCCACCCGACCAGCTCGGCAAAACGATCCGTCGGCTGCGAGTCGTGCGTTGACGCTCCGGAAAATTGTTCGGGCTCGCGCCGTTGCAGCGGAGTGACAAGTTCCTGCGCGGCTGCGATGGCAACGTGGCGTCCATAATCTTCTTCGATCAACGCGAGCGACAAATCGATGCCGGCAGTAAGACCGGTGGACGTGTAGAACGGGCCGTCTTTGACAACGAGTCGTTTGTAATCGACGCGCAGTTTTGGAAAACGGCGCGCGACATCGGTAGCGACGCGCCAGTGTGTTGTGACTTGTCGGCCATCGAGCAGTCCAGTGGGAGCGAGTGCGTAAATGCCAGTGCAGATCGACGCAACGCGATGTGTGTCGGCAACATGTTTCAAAATCCAATCGGCAATGCATTGCTGCACTTCCGGCACACGCAAACCACGTCCGCCAGGAATAACGATCGTATCGAGCGGCGGCGCATTTCGCAGCGTGTAATCCGGCTGAAACGTCATGCCCGATTCGGAATGAAATGGTTCGCGGTTCAATCCAATGGTGCAGACTTCGTAACAGGCGATGCGATTTCCAAAACCGTCATCCAATGCCGCTGCCGCAAACGCATCGGCCGGCCCGGTGAGGTGCGATGCAGTCACGCGATCAAATCCAACAAAACCAATGCGCTTTGGATTCATACGTATTTTCGACAATCATCATTCAAACCGCGGAACTTCGGTAGGACGCGGAATCGACAAATCGGGTCTTGCATTTGCATCTCAGGCGGCGCGTTTTCCGGACGAACGTTTTGTGCCGAGTGGATAAAACCGGCGCCGATAACTGTGCGGTCGCATTCCGAAGCGCCGTTCGAATGCGCGACTGAAAGCATCGACGCTGTGGAATCCAACCGAAGAGCCCACGCTTTCCAAGCTATTGCGCGGCGCCGAAAGGCGATGCCGCGCTTCAGTCAGGCGCAGTTCCTCGACGAAATCCGCCGGTGTATTTCCAAAGACCGCTTTGAAGAGACGGCTGAAATGCCGAACCGAACAGCACGCACGTTCCGCCAGCACATCGACCGACAGGTTTTCGTGCAAATGTCCCGCAATCCACGCAACGATGTCGGAAAATCGATCGGTCGATTGTGTCTGAAATCGAAGCGGCTCGGAATATTGCTCCTGCTCGCCCGAACGTTTGACATACATGACGAGCTCGCGCGCGACCGCGAGCGCAAGCTTCGGCCCGTGATCTTCCTCGATCAGAGCAAGTGAAAGGTCGATCCCGGCCGTGACGCCTGCCGAGGTATAGAACGGACCATCTTTAATATAGATGGTGTTTGGAACTAGCTGCAGCCGCGGGAAACGGTGCGCGACATCGGGAGCGAGTCGCCAATGAGTTGTGACCTGGCGACCATCGAGCAGACCGCTTTGCGCGAAGGGATAGATCCCGCCGCAAACCGATGCGATGCGGCGTGTGCGCGGCGCTTGTGTCGCGAGCCAGGCCGAAAGTGAGGTCATCGTTCCGCCTTCCTGCAATCGACTTCCGCCTGGGACGATGATGGTATCGAATTCGCGCGCGCTCTGAATTGTTTGGCGCGCGGTGAAAATAACACCCGATTGCGAGACGAACGTTTTTCCATTTACACCGACGACCACGAGCTCGTAGTCGCAATCAATTTCTGCATCCGCGGCGACGATGCGCGCAGCCGTAAACGCTTCAAGTGGTCCCGTTAGGTCGAGGGTTCGCACGCCGTCGAATCCGATGAAGGCAATGCTTCGCTGCGCTGTCTTTCGCTCGCGCGCGGCCCTCTCCGGCGAAGAAGAAAGAATTTTGTTCATACCTCTAACGCCGGAAAACCGACAAAAACGGCTCACAAAAAGAACACTTTCCCGATGGAATTAACTTGGGAGGAATCGTACAGTTCCACCACGGGAATAAATGAGGGCAACCATGCCGGCCATAGCCAACGGACACGCCGCCGCGCAACCGGCGCCGACCGCGGCAGACGCAACTACGACTTTGAGCGACGCGGAGTTGCTAGGCGCGATGATTCCCGAAGTCTACGAGCAATTGCGTAACCTGGCGCAAAACTACCTTCGTGGTGAGCGCGTCAATCACACACTGCAAGCTACTGCATTGGTGCATGAGGCTTATCTGCGCCTGCGCGATCAGCGCAACGTCGATTGGCAGAACCGCGCGCAATTTCTCGGCATCGCCGCACAGATGATGCGGCGCGTGTTGAAGAATTACGCGAGCGCGCGCACGGCAGTGAAACGCGGCGGCGAGGATCAGCTTCGTCTTACCCTGGACGAAGCAATTGAGTTCTATCATCGCTCCGACATTGATATCGCCGCCGTTGATGAAGTGTTAGATGAACTCGAGAAGCTCGATCCGCGGCAGGCGCAGATCGTCGAGCTACGTTTTTTTGGTGGCCTAACGATTGAAGAAATCGCAAAGGTCTTGCAAATCTCGCCGGCGACTGTTAAGCGCGAATGGTCAACCGCGAAACTCTGGCTCCAGCACGAGCTGTCTGACGCGCATTCCTGAAACTTTCTCACTATGGCTCCGCATCAATGGCAACAACTTAAGGAAATCCTGGGCGAAGCGCTCGAACACGAGGGCGAGGATAGGACAACCTTTGTGACGCAGAAGTGCGGCACGGACACGACACTTCGTTACGAAGTCGAGAAGTATCTCAAGAATTCGGGGCAAACCTTTGAAGCGTGCGCGGAGAAAATCCGCGAGACGATCCTGAACAAACTTCCGTCGGAGCGAATCGGCCACCGCCTTGGGGCTTACCGAATCGTCCAGGAAATTGGACGTGGCGGAATGGGGACGGTTTTTCTCGCAGCGCGCGCCGATGGACAATTCGAGAAGCAAGTTGCGATCAAGTTACTGAAGCGCGGCACGGATACCGATGAGATCGTGCGACGCTTTCGTGCCGAACGACAAATCCTTGCTCAACTTGAACATCAAAGTATCGCGCGGCTGATTGACGCGGGAACAACCGATGATGGTCTGCCCTACTTTGTGATGGAGTATGTCTCGGGTAAGCCGATCACGACCTTTATTCGTGAACACGGGCTGACAATCCCGGAACGACTCGAGCTGTTCCTTAAGGTTTGCGCCGCGGTAGAACACGCTCATCGCGACCACATTGTCCATCGCGACTTAAAGCCGAGTAACATCCTTGTTACAACCGCGGGCGAGCCAAAGTTACTTGATTTCGGCATTGCCAAGTTACTCGAGCCTGGTGAGGACGGCGTTGATGTTACGGCGACGAATCAGCAAAGGTTTACGCCGGCATGTGTCTCGCCCGAGCAGACGCGCGGCGAGCCGGTCACGATGGCCAGCGATATTTATGCACTGGGAGCGCTGCTCTACGAAATTCTGACGGACAAAGCTCCCCATCAATTTTCTTCCGGCCGTCCTTCGCCTGAGGAACTGACACGGGTTGTTTGCGAGAAGGAACCGTTGAAACCGAGCATGGTTGTTTTCGATCGCGATCGGAAACGTCAGCTCGAAGGCGATCTGGATAACATCGCGTTATTCGCTCTGCGCAAGGAGCCACAGCGCCGCTACGCCTCGGTCGGTGACTTTGCCGAAGATATTAAACGTTACCTTGCGGCGCGCCCCATCGCCGCCCGGCCGAACACGACCGTTTACCGCGCGCAACGCTTCTTCAAGCGGAACAAGAGCTTTGGCTGGCAGTTGGCGGCTCTCATAATTATCGCCGGCGCCGTAACGCTATTTTTCGTTAGCCCGCAGTTACGCTCCCTCCGGCAATCGTTATTCTCATCCGATCGCCAACAGCCGGCGCTAGTGAACGATAAGAGTATTGCCGTACTGCCGTTCGATAGCCTCAACACCGAAAAGGAAAGCAGTTACTTTGTTGACGGTGTGCAGGACAACATCCTGACTGATTTGGCAAGGGTTTCCGACCTGAAGGTGATTAGCCGCTCTGCCGTCGAGCATTACCGGGGAGCAGCCAGGGACCCGCGGGAAATAGGACATGCTCTCAATGTCGCGAACGTCCTGGAAGGCACCGTTCAGAAATCGGGCGACCGCGTCCGCGTCAACGTTCGTCTGATTGATACGCGAACCGACACGCAGATCTGGTCGGAAGGTTATGAGCGCACGGTCGATGACTTGTTTGCCCTGCAAAGTGAGCTTGCCAAATCTATCGTCGGCCAGCTAAGAGCGACTCTCTCGCCCGGAGAGAAAGCAGCGATCGAGCGCCGACCAACGGAGGACATGCAGGCTTACGACCTGTTCCTGAGAGCGCGCGCACTGATCGAGCAAGGTGAACGACGAGGGAGGCAAGAACAGGAAGGAAGCGATCCGGTTGCTGGATGCAGCCATTAAGCGTGACCCGAACTTCACGCTTGCTTATTGCCTGAGCGTCGATGCCCACATTATTCTTTACCGCTACGTCGAACATACAGCTGCTCATCTTGAGGCGGCCAAGGAGAAAGCGGACAAGGCGTTGCAATTGGCGCCTGGCTTGGGCGAAGCGCATCTGGCTAAGGCGCGTTATTACTATCATGGACTGCGCGATTACATCAGCGCACAACGCGAACTGGATCTGGCTGCCCCAACTTCCAGCGGAGATGCTGAGTTTCTAACCTTATCCTCAGTTACAGAACGGCGTCTCGGCCGATGGAGAGATGCGCTGCGCGACGGAGAAAGGTCTGTAGCCTTAAATCCGCGAGACGCAATATACGTTCGCACGTTAATGGAAAGCTATCGGGCGGTGCGGGATTACGCGAAGTTGGACGAGGTAGGGGACAAAGTGATCGCGCGCCTACCAAAAGAATCGACCGGCTCCATTTGGGCGCTCAAAGTGGATGGAGCTCTGGGGGCGGGTCGGCTTGATAAGGCAAAAAATCTAATCGAAACAGCGCCGGTCGAGGTTAGCTGGAAATCCGGGATGCTTGCCGTAGTTGCACTTTATCAACGCCAGTATCCGGAGGCCCTTCGATTGTTTGAAGCGGCGCGGGAAGATGTTTCGTCGCAGTTAGCTAATGCGGTCATGGAAGGCGAAGCCCAACGTTGGCTTGGAGATGAGGAAAAATCGCGCCTGGCATTCGAGCGTGCGCGAGACCTGGGGTTGGAGAAGCTGCGCAGCCGACCTAACGATCCAATTATATCGGGGGAGTTGGCCAAAGCCTATGCCGGGTTGCACCAGAAAGAAGAAGCAGTTTCGCTGGCGAAGCGCTTTACTGAGTCGCTACCGCTTTGGCGGGATAGTATTGATGGAGCTAACTGCATCGGCAGCCTGGCCGAGGTGTATGCGTTGCTCGGCGATCCTGCGGCGGCAATAAACGAGCTCGCCAAAGTCGTGGGTGTTCCTAACGGACCGCTCTACGGTGACCTTCGATTCAATCCGGTCTGGGACGAATTGCGGAAGGATCCGCGATTTGAGAAAGTGCTCAACCGGGCGACGTCTCCGCCGGACTACGAGTAGCTGCCTGGCAAACGTTGGAAAGAAAAGAGGCAGCGATTGCGTCGCTGCCTCTTCCTAACCTAACTAACGGAGAAACCTAGAACTTCTTGGTTAACTCAAAGTAGAGAAACCGTCCGACGTTGTCATAGATTGCGCCGGGAAAATCATTCGCATTGCTGGCGGCGAAGGCTCCCAGTTGTACCGGCGGATCCTGGCCGAATACGTCGTTACATCCAACAGTGAACGTCGTGTTGTTGAGCAGGTTCTTCCAGCAAGGCATCGAGTAGTTAGCCGTCTGGCCGGTTTCGACTGCCTTACCATCTTTGCCGCGAACAATTTCCTTGGCGTCCTTCGAATAACCCGCGACCGGCTGTGGTTCTACAGGAGCGACAAAGTTCAGTGTGTAGGAAGCCTGGACATCAAAGAACCAGGTTGCGTCTACCCAGTGGTCCTTATTCCCGTCTGGCGTTGGTGCTCCGGAGAAGAGATGTTCATG
Source organism: uncultured Verrucomicrobiae bacterium (assembly GCA_963737195.1). Classification (GTDB taxonomy): domain Bacteria; phylum Verrucomicrobiota; class Verrucomicrobiia; order Chthoniobacterales; family UBA10450; genus JBBQFI01. The sequence goes on along the minus strand of CAVTRW010000010.1, from coordinate 314,540 downwards.
GAACCCGCTGAGATAACGCAGAGTTCCTATTACGTCGAATCCATTCCAAGCCCAGTCGAGACGTGAGATGCCTCGCCACTTGAGGTAGCCATCGCCAAGTGTGCCCTGGTCAGCCGAATTGCCGGAGACTTCCACGCCTTTCGACAATGTCGTCGCCTGAAAGATGAAGGAATCGAGATAGGTCGCCTGCGTGTAGGAGGTAAAGGTACCCCACGGAGTTTGCCTCTGGTATTGCAGACCCATGTCGATGCCGCGTGCATTTTGACGGCCGGCGTTTTGGAACTCGTCGATGACTGCATTAATTGTTTGGCCTCTAAGGATCGAGAAGAACCATTTCTCCGGGCAGCAAGTGACCAGCTATGAAGCGTTGCACGACTTCCTGCGCCGCTGGTGCAGTGACAACGCCGCGACGCTCGATCCCCCACAAATCGACCGATAGGGTCAGTCCTGGAACATACTTGGGTGTATAAACGATCCCGGCACTAAAGCACGTGAGTCTTCCGGCTGCAGGTTCGGATTGCTCGAAGTGATCGTCGTCGTTTCCGGATCCGACCATGCCCATAAAATTGTGTCGGAAGCAATCCCGTGGTAGGTGAAGAGAAGAGCTCGAAGAGTGACGGCTCGCGAAATCCTTCGCCCCATGTGGATCGAATCGTAAGCTCGTCGTCGAAACGGCTGCCAGCGCAATCCGAATTTAGGAACCAGAACGTTCGTATCGTTGTTCCGGAATGCTTCAAAACGAGCGGCCGCGGTAAACTCCAGGCAGTGAAAGCCAGGAACCGAATTTTCCGGACTGAATACCGGCACGTCCGTTTCAGCATAGAACGCATAGTCCTTGCGTCCGGCATGCGTAATGGCTTCCTTGGAGAAACCGATAACATCGCCGGTGACCGCTTCTTCATCGGGATTCTGCACAATATTCTCACGACGAAATTGCCCGCCAAAAGCAAAGCCAACTCCACCGGCTGGCAATTTAAAGAGTTGTGTCGTGTAGATGTTTAGGTCTAACGTCGCGAGCTTTGATAGTTGGACGTCCTTTGTATGGATCGTTGCGAAGTCGACCGATGCCTGGTTCGTAGGTATCGGCACGCGGAAGTCGCCAAAGGGATCGAATGGAATCGTTGTGCCGATGAAGTCCGCCGAGGCCGGATCAAAGATCGGATCCGCCGCGTTCAGGATGCGCTTGAAGCGATTGACTGAAACAAACGTGCCGTTCTCGGTATCCTTGACCTGGCTATAACGAAAACCGGCATCATAACCCCAGCTTCCATCAAACAGTTTGTCGCCTTTGAATCCAAGTGTGGAAAGGAAGGCGTCTACGTCACTATCGATCTTACGATTGCCGAACTCGGCGAGACGTGCGCGACTACCACCGGAGATAATCTGCCCGAATGGATTGAACGGATTGAAGGCATCAACCGGAAGACCAGTCTCGGCAAAGGTCGGCGTATTTGGCGGCGTGACGCCTCCCAAGGGGAGCATTAGGTGGAATGGCAAGAGTTTGCTGACCTTTGGTCTCGAAGTCGCCGGTAGCTGATGGCGCAAGTTCGTTATGCGTCTTCGAGTTCTCATAGAGCATGTCGCCATAGATTACGAGCTGGTCGCCACAGACCTTATGATTGAAAGCGGTATAACCGCCGTAACGTTCCGATGAAGGAAACATTCCCTGGACCGAGCCGAAGTTGAATGTATTGGAGCGGCCCCGAGCTATAAGTATAGTCGGCGGCAGGGCTAAGGCCGTCAGTGCCAAACGGCGCATGAGCAAAGAAGACATCGCCTGGCCCGGTGCCGGCGGGTGGCGTTCCTCCGGCGGCAACGACGGATTCGAAGCTCAACTGGAGATTGTAGGGACTCGCATTTGAGCTTTGGAAAGGTGGATGGTTCGAATTACCCCGGTCCTTGGCGAAGATCGAATTGCGATGGTAGAAATTCAGTGCGCCGGTTACCTGCGTCTTGTCGTCACCAATGCCAAACAGAAGCTCGGCATCGAAGAGACTGTTGTCCTTGTCCAGCGTATTCCCGTATTCAACACTTACCTCAGCGCCGCGGTATTCTTTGTAGAGCTTGATGTTAACGACGCCGGCCACAGCGTCCGCTCCATAGGTCGTCGACGCGCCATCTTTTAATACCTCGATGCTTTCGATTGCAGAGCGCGGGATGGAATTGAGATCGATAAATGAGAACGTTCCGCCCTGGCCAACTGGAAACGGTGCCGCGCGCCGCCCGTCGATAAGGACGAGTGTGGCACTGGGATCGAAGCCGCGCAGGGAAATGGAAGAGGCTCCTGGAGTAAATCCCGTGTTGTTATTCGAGAGCGGAACACCATTGGCGTTGGCGACGGGCAGGTTTTTGAGCAACGCTTCTGCGCTTCGTTCCCCAGACTTGTTGATCAAGTCGCGATTGATGTTCAACACCGGGTTAGGTCCGACTTCTTCCGCTGTCGGAATGTTCGAACCTGTGACGATGACCCGCTCCGCTTCTGCGGTCGCGGCTGCCTGACCAGTTGGCTGTGGCGCCGGTGAGGCAGTGCCGACGGCGCCATTCTGCGAGCTGGTAGATGGCGCCGCCGGACTGTAACCAGCCGGTGTCGGTGACGTGGCTTGTGCCTGCACATGCGCAGTCCAGAGCAGAAGTGCTCCGATCGCGCAAAGGTAACTCGGGATCATTGTCCCGATCTCCATTATTTTAGTCCTGATTGGTTGTTTCTCCATGGGACAAATGCTGCGCACCAAAAGCCGAACGCCCTAGGCCAAAATCACGACAGTTCTGGCCAGCGTTGCTGGCGCGATTATAATTCGTTAGGTCGCCGCAGTTAGCCGCGACCGTTAACGGGGATGGGCGACCGACCGCGCTCGGTCAGCGCGCTAACAAGGAGATCTGCTATCTGTTCCACCCGCTTCTGGAACTTCGAGCGATGATTAAGTTCCTGCTCTGTCAGATTGAAAGGCAGGACGGCGTTCGTCGCCTCGACCAAAGAGTTGGCGGTCGCGACGCGATCGGTCACGCGGAACACGCCCGTTTTCTGCCCCTGACGCAGGACAGCGGCAAAAATCTTCGCTTCTGCTTCGAAGTAATATCCTCTTCGCTCGAGTAAAAGCGAACGCAACTCTCGCAACACCTCGCTCAGACTTTCAGCATAATGCTGCACGCTGTCGAAACGGCGCATCACTCGCAATATGAGCATCCGTCGGATTTTTAGCTCCGGGCGCTCGGTTCCTTCAGCTACGTTTTTAAGCTGACGGAGCACTTCGCGAACGATTCGATCGACATGCGAGAGCATGAGGTCGCGCTTCGCCGGGAAATACAGGTAGAGTGTTTCCGTTTTTATCCCCACTTCCCTGGCAAGGGTGTCAATGCTTATCGCGTCGTAGCCATCACGCGCGAGAAGCCGGTCGACCCCGTCGAGGATCAGCTCTTCGATATCATCGATATGCCTCGACTTCATGTTGTTGACCTGCAAGCAGCTCGTTTGGTTAGGGCGATTCAGTTAGTCCAGTTCGGTAATAATTTGCGGGTCGAAATGATGGACGGACGCAGCGTGCCTGACCTTTGATGAACTTCTCCGGCGCGAAGCGAAAAACGATTGCGATAGCCGCTCGGGCTGACACCGAAGCGTCGTTCGAACGCGCGCCGGAAAGTATCGCAATTATTGAATCCGACAGATTCAGCCACGGTTTGAACAGTGTAGCGCGGAATGAGCAAGCGTCGGCGCGCTTCGTTTAATCGCAGTTGATCGACGAAGTCCGCCGGCGTGGTTTGGAAGAGGCGTTTGAAGATGCGACTGAAATGACGCGGGCAAAGGCCGGCTCGCTCCGCCAGGCGTTCGACAGAAAGATTGTGCTGGAGATGAGACAGAATCCAACACGGCAGATCAGCGAGGCGGTCGACCGGGGCGGATTGCCAGACAGTTGGCTGAAAATCATTCGCGTCGCCACCCGCTTGCGGTAGCTGCAATGCGAACTCGCGCGCCACGGTTAAAGCCACCTCCGGACCGAAGTCTTCTTCAATTAACGCAATCATCATCTCGATGCCGGCGAGGTTACCGGCGCAGGTATAGAACTGCTCGTCCTTCAGGAACGTAGCCGTGTAGTTCATGCGCAATTGCGGGAAGCGGCGGGCCACATCGTGAGCAAAACGCCAGTGGGTGGTGACGTTGCGACCATCGAGCAGTCCGCTCGGCGCCAAGCCATAAATGCCGGTGCAAACCGAAACGAAACGCCGCGTTAAAGAAGCCTGCTCGCTCAACCACTTTGAAACTGCGCGATTCGTCTCCGGTTCGCGCAAGCCGCGTCCGCCGGGAATGATGATGGTGTCGAAAGTGGGAGCAGTCGTAATAGTCTTATGGGCTTTAAAGACGACGCCCATCTCCGAAACGATGGTCTTACCACCTACTCCTACGATCAGCGTCTCGTAACATTGCTCCTGGTTTCCGGAAGCATCCTTCGTCGTAGCAGTTGTCAGGACCTCGCAGGCTCCCGTGATATCCAGTGCAGTGACACCGTCGAATGCGAGTATGCCTACTGGTTTTGGCTTCATTCGTTGGTCGGTAACTCCCACGGTTCGTCATAGCATGCATGGTGCCACTACGATTCGTGCCATTTTCCCCTCGTAAACGGACTGCCTTAGTGAAATCGATACGGTTATCTGTTGCGAAATTGGGAAAACGCATCCCGTTTCCGGGAAACGACCGTGCCGCATTTGAAAGCGGGAAGGCAGCGCACAAGCGCTGCCTTCGGCTTTAACCTAACTAACTAACGAGTGATCAGAACTTCTTTGTCAATTCAACGTAAACGAATCGTCCAATTGAGTCATAGAGGAACCCGGGATAATTGGTGGGACTGGCGAATTCAAAGCCGATTTCGTCTGGCGGATCCTGACCGAAAACATTGTTGCAACCGACGGTGACCTTGGTGTTGTTCAAAAGGTTTTTCCAGCACGGCATGGAGTAATTCGCGGTTTGTCCGGTCTCTACTGCTTTCCCATCCTTGCCGCGCACGACTTCCTTGGCGTCCTTCGAGTAACCAGCGACGGGCTGCGATTCTACTGGGGCGACAAAGGTGAGTTCGTAGGACCCCTGCAGATCGACCGTCCACGTGTGCTTGACATAATGGAACTTCCCCGGGGTGGTGCCTCCTAAATCGGCGCTGCTAAGAACCTGTTCGCGATAGCCATCGAGGTAACGCAAGGTGCCGATGACATCGAAGCCATTCCAGGCCCAATCCAGCCGCGATATTCCTCTCCATTTCAGGTATCCTTCGCCACCCATGCCGCCAACAGTGTAACCGCTGACTTCGCGTCCTTTACCCTGCGCGGTGGATTGGAAGATAAAGGAATCGAGGTAGGTCGCCTGCGTGTAGGAGGTAAAGGTGCCCCACGCCGTTTGCTTTTGATATTGCAGACCCATGTCGATGCCGCGCGCATTTTGCCGGCCGGCGTTTTGGAAGGTATCGAAGATGGCATTCACACTTGTGCCGGAAGGATCGAGAATGACCACTTCGCCGGGCAAGAGATTGCCGGCGATAAAGCGGTTCACTACTTCCTGCGCAATAGGCGAGGTGACAACGCCGTGTCGCTCAATGCCCCATAGATCGAGCGAGACGGTCAGGCCTGGCACATACTTTGGCGTATAGACGATACCGGCGCTGAGGTTCCGATCGTCCTCCGGCGCCAGGTTCGGATTGCTCGAGGTGAGGATAACTGTTTCCGGCTCGGAGTGGCCCATGAAGGTAGTTGGTAACAAGCCGGAAGTAGGTGAAGCATATAACTCGAAGAGAGATGGCTCGCGGAATCCTTCGCCCCACGTCGCTCGGATGGTTAGTTCGTCGTCGAATGGCTGCCATCGCAAGCCCGACTTTCGGAACCAGAACATTGGTGTCGTTGTTGCGGAATTCCTCGTAGCGTCCCGCGGCGGTAAACTCCAATGAGTGAAATACCGGAATGTTCATCTCCGGACTTACGAGCGGGATGTCCGTTTCCAGGTAGAATGCGAAATCCTTGCGACCAGCGTGAGTAATTGCAGAGCGATTACTGCCAATGATGTCGCCCTCGAGATTTAGCGTATCCGGATCCTGAATAATATTTTCACGACGGAACTGACCGCCAAAAGCCAGACCAACTCCACCTGCCGGTAGCTTGAACAACTGCGTCGTGTAGATGTTCAGATCGAGCGTCCAGACTTTGGCTGTATCGACGTCTTTTGGATGCACGGTAGCGAAGTTTACTGTTGCCGTATTTGTAGGAATCGGGACGCGATAGTCGCCGAATGGATTGAATGGGATAGTTGTGCCGATGAATTGGTCCGAAGCCGGATCGAAGATCGGATCCGCGGCGTTAAGGATTCGATTAAAGCGCGAAGTAGAAGGTAGCGTTCCCGTCGTCGTATTCTTGATCTGACTGTAGCGATAGCCGAAGTCATAACCCCAGTTACCATCGAATAGCTTATCGCCTCTTACTCCCAGGGTAGCCAGAAACGCGTCGCTCTCGTTATCAAACAGGCGATTGCCGAACTCAGCCAGGCGCGCGCGCGAACCGCCCGAGATAATCTGGTTGAATGGATTGAAAGGATTGAAAGCGTCGTCCGGAACGCCGGTTGCCTGGTGCGTGGGTGTGTTAGGCGGCTCCGCGCCCGGCGCGATCGGCATATTTGGCGGAATAGCGAGCGTCACCTGTCCAGTGGTCTGGAAGGAGTTGGTTGCTCCCGGCGCCAGTTCGTTATGTGTCTTTACGTTCTGGTAAAACGCGTCGCCGTAAATAACGAGCTGATCTTCACAAACCTTGTGCTCGAAGCTGGTGTAACCACCATAGCGTTCTGAAGTCGGATAAGAGCCCGAGAACTGATTGAAGTTAAAGCCGACGAGCGGACTTGGCGCGGGACCCCGCACGCGCGCGCCAACGTTGTATAAATAAGCTCCTGCGGGCACGAGGCCGTTAGTGAGGTCCGGGGCGGAAGCAAATTCAACCCCGCCAGGGTTCAGGTTCAATCCTCCTGCGGCTCCCGCTATGTCGCTACTCAGCTGAAGATTGAAAGGACTGGTATTCGAGCTTAGGAACGGCGGAACACTTGAGAAGGCGCGATCACGATTGAAGACGGAATTGTGATGGTAGAAGTTGACCACGCCGGTGACCTGCGTCTTGCCGTCGCCGATTCCGAAAAGAACATCGGCGGAAAACTCGCCGGCATCCTTGTCGAGAGTATTGCCGTACTCGACTGTCGCTTCCGCGCCGCGATATTCGTGAAACAGCTTGATGTTCACCACACCCGCGACCGCATCCGCACCGTAAGTAGTCGAGGCACCGTCCTTCAGAATCTCGATGCTTTCGATTGCCGCTTTCGGAATCGTGAACAAATCGATAAAGGAAAAGGTGCCGCCGGTTCCAATCGGGTAGGGAGCGACACGTTTGCCATCGATCAATACGAGCGTGGCGCTAGGATCGAAGCCGCGAAGCGAGATTGAAGCCGCGCCAGAAGTGAAGCCGGTGGCGTTATTGGAAACTGGGACGCCGTTGGCATTGGCTACCGGCAGATTGCGCAGCAGTTCTTCCGCGTTCCGTTCGCCCGATTTGTTAATCAGGTCGCGATTGATGTTCAGCACCGGGTTTGGACCGACTTCTTCCGCCGTCGGAATGTTCGATCCGGTGACGATGACGCGCTCGGCTTCAGCCGTAACGGGACCTTGATTAGCAGCAGCGGGAGCAGGCGAAGCCGCCGGCTCCTGTCCAAATAAGCTAAGCGTTGCGATTAGTTGAATTGTCGCTCCGATTACGAGCGGCATGTGCGCTCGGTTGAAAATTTTGAACGAATATGTGCTCATGAGTTTCTCCTTCGTTTTGGTTAGGCTTTACCCAGAGTCGTTAGCTCCGGACTTGGGAGTGCTATAGCGCGCCGCGCGGCGAAGCCGGTAGGACATTAAAACGATCTTTGCGGACCGAGATGTTAGGTGCGCGGAGGCGAAGGACTTGCGCGCGTGTCGCCAACCGGCTCCGTGTGGATGTTCGTCAAGACATCGCAAAAAGTCTTGCGCGGCTGGTGCGGAATCCGCTATTACCGCCCGTTAGGAGAAATTCTATGAATTTAATTCGACGATCGTCGTTGTTTATTAGCGTGCTCGTTTTGCTGGCAATGTTAGCCGGCTGCGCGGAAACCCAGGAAGGCCGCACGACCCAAGCGCAGGGCGCCGGGCTCGGCGCACTTTTGGGCGCGGCGGTTAGGAGCTGGCATTGGCGCGGCGGCCGGCGGTGGACGCGGCGCGGCCATTGGAGCAGCGACCGGCGCAGCGATAGGCGGCGCGGCTGGTTTTGCTTACGGCACACACGTCGCGAATCAAAAAGCGAAATACGCGCGAGCGGAAGATTGGTTGGACGCGTGCATCGCGAGCGCGCGGGGTTATAAACGCCATGCGTATGCGGTGAACCAAAAAATTTCGTCGCGGCTTGCGGCGTTGCAGCAGAGATCCAAGGCGGCAGTTGCTTCCCACGACAAGGCGGCGGTCACGCAGATTCGCACCGAGATCGCGAGTCTAAAGCAGGAAGCGAACGCCGAATCCAAAAACGTGGACAACGAAGTGGCTGCGCAACAAAATGCGTTGCAGGATAGTTCGGCCCGCAGTTCTTCGAAATACGGCGAGCTGAAAGAGAGCGTCGGCAGCCTCAAAGAAACGCGAGCGGAACTTGGCCAGACGCAGTCGCGCCTTGCGGCATTGGAAAATCAAACCAACATTTAATCTTTCTTATGCGATACGTTGCCCTGGTGTTTTCGGCGCTGTTACTTTTCTCCGGGTGCGAAACAACGGGCGATCCGCATCATGGCGGAATTTTCTGGAGCGAAGATAAGGCGCAGCAGCGTCTCGACCAGAAGCAGCACGAACTTAATCGCATCAACTCCGATACGGAGCGTATCGAGCAGGAAAATCGCGAGCTGAAACAGAAGAGCGAAGACGATCAGGGTTGAGGCAGAGCGCGCGATCGTTGCGAGTAATACTGCTCGCGAGTCTTTTGCTCGCGTCGCTTCCGATTCGGGGCGAGGAACCGTCCGTCGAAGGCCGCGCTGAATTTCAGCTCTTCCGCAACGCGATGAACGATATCGTGACGCGGTGCATTTATCGCGTCTCCGAGCGCGATGTTCTCGTCGGCGCGCTCAAAGCTTTGAAGCAGGAGTTGGGGCCGAAGTTTACGGCGACGCTTCCCGCTGATTATGAAAGAAAAACCGACGAAGAAGATTGGTTGATTTATCAGCACACATTACGCGAGCTGGCGCATGCGCCCGAGATCAACCAATCGTTAAAAAGTCTGGTCGAGCTTTCTCTACACGGTTATTGCCGGACGCTGGATCGCTATTCGAGTTACGATTCGTACGAGACGTGGCAGAAACTTCAGGAATTCGGCGAACCGGATTATGTCGGAGTTGGCGTCACGGTTATCGAAGGGCGCGAAGAAGGTTTTGTCTGCGAACCGATTCGCGGAGGGCCGGCCGATCGCGCAGGACTTGATCAGGGCGATCATCTTCTCGCGGTCAACGAACATGCGGTGCGCGGCGCGACGCGTTTGCAGATCAGGATGTGGCTGGGAGAAACGCAGGAGCCCTCGGTGAAATTGCGCGTGCGTCATCGCGATGGCGCCGAGGAAACTGTCGCCGTAGCAAAGCAACAAATTTCCTACACGCCAGTTTCGGTGGAGGAAAACGAGAGCGGCGTGCAAATCGGTCTCCGCGCTTTATCCGAACGCGGTGTGGCCGATTTGCGCGAAGCGTTGCGTTCGATTGGTCCGTCGAAAGCGATCACGCTGGATTTGCGCGGCTGCGGCGGCGGTCCGGTGCAATTCGCGACGGCGGTGGCGTCGATGTTTCTGCCCGCAAATTCTGTTGTCGGAAAACTCGAGACGCTCGCTGGCACCGAAACCATTCTTTCAAATACTTCCGCGCCGTATCGCCCGGCGAAGTTAAGCATCCTGCAAGATCGTCTCACCGCCAGCGGCGCGGAATTGATCATTGTCGCTCTGCGAAGTTATGCGCCGCTGAAAGCAGAATCGTACGGCGAAAAAACCTACGGCAAAGGCATCGCGCAACGTGTCATTAAAGTTTCCGGGAAAGATCACGAAGGCACCGAGATCGTGCAGGCAGGAATTCTCACCGTCACCGATTCACGCATTTACGGACCGCACGATGAAGTTTGGGATGACGTAGGACTTCAGCCGAGCAGCGGCGAAAATCCGGCGAAGTAGCGAACGCAAGAAAAACGCCACCGGTGGCCGGTCGGGTCATCCCGAGCGAACGCGAGGGACCTCACATCTGGTCGAACAATGTTGCAGAGAGGTCGGCCGACTTCGGGTTCAACGTCTCGATCAATGGTTCGTCACATATAGACACAGAACGTTTCACTGACTTGTGAGATCCTTCGCTGCGCTCAGGATGACACGCTTTTCGGAATACGCGTACTCGTTAGGCGAGCTCACTTGCTTGTTTGCTTCGACCTTAACCCGAAATAAATGACGACGTAGGACAGCGCCGCCCATGCTCCGAGAATAAGGAGCGAAGTTTGAAACGGCTGGAGCGAACGGAAAACCGTTCCCTTGGAAAAACGAACATCGCGCCGCGCCTCAACGCTGTCGCGATACTCGATGTGCATCCCATCTTCGCTGCGGTCCCCGACACGTTTGTGCTGGCCTAACCGATCCGGAATCACGAGCACGTTTTGAAACGAAGTATTCGTTAGGGAGAGTTTGTCGAAAACCTCGGAATAGGATCTTCCGTTATCTGTCCACTCGACGCGCTCCTTTTCGCCGCGCGAAGTGAGAAAGACCGGTGTCTTCGTGCGATTCGAAAGCAGCGGTACCGCCAGGCCGTAAAGCGAACCGACATCCATGATCCGTTGCGCGGCGAAACTTGGCATGAGCTGGCTGAACAAACGCACCGACCGGCTCATGTCCGGCACCTGCACAACGATTCCGCCAAAAAGAATTTGCGGAATCAAAACCAAGCGGGACCCACAAGACCGCCTGCGTCGTGTTCGCGACCAGCGCTGAAATCATCAATCCAATCCCCACGCTAACGACGGCGGCTGCGACAACGGCCGCAAGCCGCAATCCGAGATTCGCCCCTAATAATCCTGCGACGGAAATTCCGGGCAGCACAACGAGCTTGTTCTTCTCATCGCGCAGCGGTGTTCCATCTTCCGTTTCCACAAGGCGCGGCCGTGAATCGAGAATGTTTTGCGTGATCTGGAAAAATTTTCCGGCGGAAAGCAGCGTGTTCAGCGCAAATTTGCTCGGTGGTTTTTTCTGCGGCGCTGCCGAGTGCGATGCCATCGGAGCGGGCGTCGCATTCGGATGTTCCAAATCAACCGCATCGAATGCCGCATCTTCGTCGGCATTTTCCTCCGCGCCGAGAGTGTAGGAGCGCGTCAGTTCCGTCAGCGCGCTGGCGCGATCCACATCTTCGGGATGAAACCATCGAGCGGCGGTGAAAATGGTGAACAAAAGGACCAGGCCCTGGAGCACCGAGACCAGTGAGAGGAATCCGATCTTGCTAAAGATATAGGTGTTAATGCCCTGTCCGGAGATTCGTTCCCGGCGAAAAATTGGCAGCTCGCCCACGATTTGTTGCGCGCCGTTGCTGCAACCGAACCACATCGTCGCCACGACGCAGAGAAACATGCGCATGGCCGATTTGTCCGCGACCCAGCCGACGAGCAGTCCGATGAGCAGCGGTTGAACGAAAAGAAAAGCGATGTTGAGGAAATCGGATTTCACGATGCGCCACTGGCGCGACACGAGCAGTGCGAACGATCGCAGCGCGGGCACGCTCAATCTGCCTAACGAGTCGGTCGTTTCAGAAACGACCGCGCGGCCAACAATCGGAAAAGCGCGCGCGGCGAAGGGCGATTGCTTGAACTCGGTTTCCCATTCCGCCGCCGGTTTTCCGGAATTGGCGAGACAGGCGTAGATGCGCTCGAGCGGCGACAATTCCAAAACGCCCGCTTCCTGCTCGGTGTCGCCTAACAAGAAATGGCGGCGCGCTTCATCGCTGTTGCCGGCGAAGACGAGGCGGCCGCCCTGCACAAAAAGCAGGCGGTCGAACAAGTAGGCCTTTTGCAGGACGTGCGTCGTGCAGACAACGGTCAGCTTCGTCAGCGTGAGCGATTGCAAAAGCGTCATGAGCGCTTCTTCTGTCGCGGGATCGAGACCTGACGACGGTTCGTCGAGAAAGAGCACGCTCGGATTGGCGAGCAACTCGATCGCGATGCTGACGCGTTTGCGTTGACCGCCGGACAAATCGGAAATGCGTTTCGCCGCGTGTTCCGTTAGGCCGAGGCGCGCCATCACGCGTTCGACCAGCGCACGAATTTCGCGCGGCGAAAGTTTCAAACGCAAACGCGCGCTGAACGTGATCGCTTCCGTGACGGTAAGTTCTTTGTGAACGATGTCGTCCTGCGGCACGTAGCCGATGCCGATTTCGCGCAGCCGATCGCGATCGTCGAGCGACACGCCGCCGATGCGAACGTCGCCCGATGTCGGCGGGCGAATTCCACACAGCGCATTGAGCAACGTCGATTTTCCCTGACCCGAACCGCCGAGCACGCCGATGAATTCGCCGGCTGCGATATTGAGCGAAACCTTTTCCAGAATCGGTTTGCCGCCGGCGACAACGGTGACATCGCGCGCGGTGATGGTGCCGGTCGATTCCGGTTCGATGCGCGAAATCGCGTCGCCGAGAAACTCGAACATGTAACCGGCGATGCGAAATCGATCGCCGAAGACGAGACGTTCGCGCGTGAGCGCGCGACCATTCAATTCCGTGCCGGTGCGGCTCGTATCGCGGATGAAATATTCGCCGTTCTCGCATTCAATCGTCACGTGCGAACGCGAGATGATGTTTTCTTCCGGATCCAGATCAAGGTGCGAAGGATCGCCGGTCTTCTGCAACTCGCCGCGGCCGATGACGAGCGGTTGCGAATCAAGCGCCACGCGCGATGCCGGCTGACCCGCGCGCATTGGCGGGGCGAGGACGCGCTGAAATTGAATGAGCGCGCCGGGAAATTCGATCGTGTCGAGATTCGAGAGTGGAATTTCTTCGCCCGGATTTACCGCGCGCGAATTGACAGTCGCCGGCGTCGAGAGCGCGAACGCGACGTGCAACTCCCACGTGGCCTGGCGCGCATCCCATTGCACAGAAAGCCCGCTTGGATCTGCGACCGTGTGCCCGACCGCAACCTGCCCGTTCGCCGCGGAACTGATCTGCGACGTTTCGCGATCAAGCTCGATCTCGCGCTCCGAGCCGCGATCTCGAATTCTGAGTTGCCCTTTCATTCAAGAAACCAATTTACACGCTCATTCTCTTACGCGGTCATCCCGAGGTCGCCGTGGCGACCGAGGGACCTCGCGATTGCTCGTAAAGCATGGTGGAAAGATCATCCCACTTCGGGTTCAAGCGCTCGACCAATGTATTTTTCTTACTGCGACGCCAACCCTTAATTTCCTTTTCGCGACTGATCGCGTCACGTGGATCGTCAAAACTCTCGTAATAAACCAGGCGATCTACGTGATAGTTTTTTGTGAAACCATCGCGACGAGCGTGTCGATGTTGCCAGACTCGAACTTCCAAGCTGTTCGTGATGCCGGTGTACAACACCACTCGGCTCTTGTTCGTCATCATATAGACATAGAACGTCTTCACTTGTTTGTGAGGTCCTTCGCTGCGCTCAGGATGACACGCATGTTATGGAGCAATCCAAGATTTCCGTGTCCGCAGGTGCGACCAGATTGCACTGCTCCAATGCGGTCATTCCAAACAACACGCGCATCCTCTTGAAGATCGGAACACGCTTCGTGTTTCTCTGGAGCTTGCTGCGCTTAGGATTTGATGTCTGAGTTCGCTGCTCTCAATTCGGCGACGGCGTGCCGAACTGGATTTTCACATCACGATCCACCGGCATGACCGGCTGCGCACCGGGTTGAGCGGAAGGTTGCGGTTGCGCCGGTGGCGGACGTGACGGTGGCGGCGGCGCGGACGCTGCGGGAGCAGGCGGATTTTCCGCCGGCGCCGGAGTGCGTGCGGCAACTGCGGGAGTAGACGCGTGCGAATCCGGCCATTGAATAACGAAAGTGCCATCGACTTTCATGTACGGCGGCGGTTGACCGGAAGCTGTTGCCTCTTTCTTTGCAGCCGCACGCGATGAACTGCTGCCGCTGGCGACATGCTGCGCGTTCTCAATCCGCTGTGTGACTTCGGCAACAGTCGGAAAAATCCATTTGCCGGTCACATCCGCTTTTACGGGAATGTCGGTGGTGAAATTTTTTCCGTCACTCGAAACGAGAGCGAGTGAAAGCTCGGAAGTGAAGGGAAAAAACTCCGTCGGCATTTGCACGCTGTGGGTGGTGCATGAGTCCAGCCGGAGGCCCTTCAGGTTTGTTTCCAATTCCTTGCGAAACGCGTTCACACTTGTCGCATAACTTTCCTCAACCGCTTCGCGCGATGGCAATCCGCCCGATGATGAAGTTGTGGTAGTTTGCGTCGTCGCTGGCGCCGGCGTGCGCGCCGCCAAAGCCTGATTCGCGGCTTGCAGTTGTTTCTGCGCCTCATCGAGTTGCCGCTGCATCTGCGTGACCTTTTCCTCCATCTCCTGTCCGCGATCACTGCAACTCGCGAGTAGAAGCGTCGCACAAAACACCGATGCAAGTTCGCGCGCTTTCATGGCGATTATTATAAAGGAGCCTATCGCTGCGCGCATTTGGTTGTCCAGCGCAATCCCGTTTGCCTAACAATTGTGCTTGCGCGCTATCAGGCCGTTCTGGTATCTCGGACGCAAATGTCCGCATATTACAAACTAGCGCTGGTTTTCTCCGCTGCGCTCATCGCCTGGACGCAGTTTGCTGGAGCTCAAGAAGACAAGGCCAAGGACGACAAAGCATCGTTCGATCCGAAGTCGGCCAAGGATGGGGGCGTCGGCATGCCGACGCCATACGATAAGTTTCTCGCCCTCGATCAACTGGTGCCATCGGGCGAGATCAATTGGGGGCAAACTTTCCGCAAAGTCGCGGTCGACATCGATCCCGATCAATTCACGGACAAGGACACTGTCATCCCGATGGTGCTCGGTGTGCGCATTGCTGATGGCGTGATGGCGGTGAAAGCGCGAGACGTCGAATTGCTCAACAAGGCGGCGTCCGACATCGAGACGCTGGCCAAACGAATGGGCGTGCCTGATTCGGATTTGAACCGGGCGCGCGCGGTTCGCGCGGCGGCGAACAAGAAGGAATGGCTCAACGTTTTCATGGAGCTCGGCTTTTTCCAGCAGGACATCATGAAAAAGCTCGAGGACAAGGAGAGCTCGGCGCGCACGACCTTGTTGATCACGGCCGGGTGGCTGCAAGGCGCGCGTTATACGACGGCGTTGATTGAAGATCATTACACGGCGGCGACTTCGAATCTGTTGCGCGAACCGAAACTGATCGAGGCGCTGTCAGCGAAGATGGATGGATTACCCGCGGCTTCGAAATCGAACGCGGCGGTTACGAAAATGCGCGAAGCGCTGCCGCAAATTCAAAAGATCATCAACATTCCGCTCGATGGCAGTGTTCCGAAAGAAAGCGTGATCGAGTTAAACCGGTTATCGACCGATGCAGTCAAAGCCGCAGTCGCCGCCAAGTAGGAGGAACCAATTTATGAAATTAATCTGCAAAGGCTCGCTCATCGCAGCGCTTCTGTTCGCTGCGCAATTGCCCGTCCAAGCTGATCCGGCGAAAGCGGAAGACGATTGTTATAACATGGCGGTGTATTACACCGCGCGTGGATTCGCCATGGCACCG
Source organism: uncultured Verrucomicrobiae bacterium (assembly GCA_963737195.1). GTDB lineage: Bacteria > Verrucomicrobiota > Verrucomicrobiia > Chthoniobacterales > UBA10450 > JBBQFI01. The sequence goes on along the minus strand of CAVTRW010000010.1, from coordinate 298,742 downwards.
ACGAATACAAGTGGACTCGGCGGCGCCGGGTTCACCGTGCGCCTGCTCATTCCCGTGAGCAAAGGCGTCGACTACGTGATCCTCGTTGGGCGCGATGTCGCGGCGCGTGATCTCGATCTTTATGTCTACGACGAAGTAGGCAGCTTGATTTTGGATGACCGCCGCACCACTTCGCGTGCCGGTGTAAAATTCCGCTCAAGCTATAGCGGAACGGTGCAGGCATATGTGCACATTGCGCGTGCGACCGGGCTCGCGGCATATGCTGTGCTCGTTGGACGTCGTGGCGATGAAAAAGGCGCGTTGCCGATTCCAACAGGTCCGACCGATTTCGGTTCGGCGGCGGAAGCGACACCGAGATAAGACTGTCCCTCAACAAACTACCATCATGAAAAAATCCATTCTGCTTGCGATTCTCGCAGTCGGTTTCTGGGGCTGCGGAGAAGAACCTCAGACGGTCTCTCATCAACCCGCAACCCATCCTGCGAAAGCGCCGCCTAACGTTTCATCGGGCAAGGCGGAAGACTTCCGCGCGATCGAGAAACCCTCGACGTATTCCGAATAGTCTCGACGTCTTTGCGAATTCCGGGGGCGCGTGCGCTCCCCGGAATAGTCACAGCGCGCAACTCAGGCTTTTAGCCTGCATGACGAGACGGGGTGAAAGGCCGTGTTAGGCTGAATTCGTTAGGCTACTGCTCTGCGGCGAGTCTTTCCAGCTCGCCGGTGACGGCGTAGGGCTGTCCGGTCGTGACCGCATCGGGCGCGAGGGAAATTTTCTTCTCGTCGACCGAACGTAAGGCGAGCGCGACATCACCATCGTCGAAGTGCGCTTGTGCGCGGTAAACTCCATCCGCGCCAACCACGCCGTCTGTCCAGGCTCCGGTGCGCGGAGATGTTCCGCGTTGTTCCGTTAGTTGGCCGTTGGAAAGTCCACTCTCAATGGTGACCTGCAATTCAAACTGATTGTTCGAACTCGTTTCCTTCACGGAACCTTTGTAGGTGCCGGCAAATGAAGCCGGAACATTAATCGAGACCGGCTCGTCGACCTTGACTTCATATTTCTTTTCCAAAAATCGCGGGCGCACCGTTCGAGGGTTGTCGCCGCGCAAACTCACTTCATAAATTCCCGTCGCAACTTCGATGGTGTTTCTCCCGCCCGGCCGGATTTCGGTGCCGCGATCTGCGCGCTCGATCCGAACTTCATCCAATCCTTCCTCACCTGGCAGCAACGCCTTCATTGAAACCGATGCGTGCGTGTAGTCGGATTCCGGACCGACAAACAGAATGCGTCCGGTATTGCGAAACAGCGAAACAGGATGAGTCGCGGCGACGTCGGCATCATCCTTGATCGTAACCGATGTTCGCTTGAAACCTTTGGCCTCGACATTGATCTCGATCGGGAAATGTCGCGCTACGCCGCCCAGCCCGAGAAGCACATCGGAACCGTCGCGCTGTGGATCAAGTTTTTTTCCGGCAACGGAAAAGACTGCGTGCTTCGGTATCCCACTACTCGTTAGGCGAACTTTCGTATCCGGCGAAAGGGATTCCGCAGTTTGTTGCTCTTGTTGAGCGGGAGCGCTGCCGCCGCGATTCATCATCCGATACGCCACGAAAATGAGGCCCAGCGCCACGAGCAACGCGCCGCCGAGAATCAGCGGTGAACGTTTTGTTGGCGGTCGCGACGGTCTGGCCGGAGCAATCGGCTCGCGGAACGTCACCGGTGGTGGAGCTTCCGGTGCCGTCGGTCTGCCCATGATTGTTCGTGTCGCGTCCGGTTTGGCCGCGAATGGCGTTGGCAGCGGAGGCGATGCGACTGGGGAGGGCGGTGCGGCGCTGCTGCCGCGCGATTGAACGTGTGTCGAAGTTAACGTGCTTGAGCCTTCACTGCGGCGGAGGTCTTGTAACAACGCGCGGCAGGTCGGGTATTCGCGCTTGCGCGCAATAACGAGCGCCAGTGTGCGGTTTGCCTGTTCGGAAAGATTTGGGACCGCGACGTAGGCTTGCGAAGCGAGCGATGCTGCCGCCGGACAATTGCGCCCGGCCGACAGTCGGTAGATCAAACGCGCAAACTGCGCGCGCATGTCGTCAGCGTGATCCGCGCTGGCGAACATGTCCGAAGTAACGGTCGAACCAACATCGGTTGCTTCGGCACCTTCCGATAACTCGGGTGCGTCGCGCGCCGATAGCAACCTCGGAAAGAGTTTCGGCTGCGCCGTGGAAAGATCAGGAGCGGGCGATTGCAGCCAGATATCGGAAGCCTGCAGGCTCACGCCCGGCAAAAAAATCGCGGAGGTCGCGTCGCACGTGTCAGCGATTTTCTCGAGGATTGGCTGCAACGCGGCCAGCATACTGGTCGATTGCGCCGGGACGGATTGAAGCAGCGGAGTGCAATCGGGCTTTTCCAAAACGACGGCGGTGAAATCGGAATAGGCGCGCACGCCCACAGGCGAAAACAATCCGGAAAGGTGAAGCGAAGCGAAACGCGCGGCGTTGAGACGCAGACGCCAGAGTAAATCCACATTCCTGAGCAGGCCGGCGTTGAGCACGTGCAACAACGCTTGCTGATTTGCATCCTGCTGCGATGTCGCGGGGTAATTGATTCCGGTGAATGTTTCGCTTTGTCGGCTGCCGGTTTTCCATTCGCTCGAAAGAGTTCCGTCAATCGTCTCGACCGCTAACGGATCAACTTTCGGTTCGGCCGCTTTCGCCGGTTCTGTCCGCGGAGCGACCGTTACTTTGGTTTCATGACCTAACGACTGCAGAAACTCAGTCGCACTCGCGAAACGACTGCCCGGATCCTTTTCGATCAGGCGTTCAATCCCCGATCTGATTGGGTCGACGAGATTATCGGGCAGCCGTCCACGATAACTTTCCGCGCTGAGACGACTGCAAGTAATGTCGGACAAAGATCCCGCCTCGGGTGCCTGTCCGATGGCAAGGAACCAAAGTGTCATACCTAACGAGAAAAGATCGGCCCGCGCGTCGATTGCTTCTTCGCGGAGTTGCTCGGGGCTCGCAAACAATGGTGTGCCGAGCATATGAGTGTCGCCGTCATCTGCCGGATCCGCCGATGCCTTCGAGCCACCGCCGTGAACATGGACCAGTCCGAAGTCGATCAATTTCGTCGCGAGCGGAATTTCGTTGCTCGCGAGCATGACGTTCGAAGGTTTGATGTCGCGATGCACGAGGCCGGCGGCATGCGCGCATTGCAGCGCTTCACCGACTTGCTTTGCGATCTCGAGTAATTGCGGCGACTCCAGCGCGCCATGTTTCTTCACGTAATCGGCGAGATCGCCGCCCGCGCAGTATTCCATCGCGTAAAACAGGACACCGTCCTTTTCGCCGAAATCGAAAAGCCGCGCGATGTGCGGGTGCGAAAGCTTTGCCGCCGCCTTCGCTTCCGTGAGAAAGCGATCACGCACGGTCGCGTCACGCGCGAAACGTTCGCTGATAATCTTCAGCGCAACGATGGTCTCGAGGTAGCGATGACGCGCCTGATAAGTTCGGCCAAATGTTCCCTGGCCGAGCAGGAGCGGCGCACCGCTGGCGTCACGCTGGATTTCGAAATTACCAAAGAGCGAAGCGTCGGCAGGATCGGCTGTAGAATCGTTAGTCGGCACGCGTCTTCTATTTTCCTTCCGCCTCTTTCTCGGTCAATCTCGTCCAGGAAACGGTGAACGGTTTCGCGCCGAGCGTACGATAAACGAATTTCTTGTCGGTCAGGACGACAATTTCGTGCGGATCGGAATCAAGATAAAACTTTCCGTCTTTCACATCCCAGCGATTGGTTGTCGTCGAAATATCGCGCGGACACATGTACATGACGCCATCGGATTTGATGAGGTAGGAATGGCGCGCGTTACCCCAGTAGCCGAGAAGCTTTTCTTTCATGGCGGAATCAGAGAGCTTTTCGCTGGCGAAAACAATGCCGGCACTAAGAGCCAGGGCAGCGAGAACAAGCGAGGTTTTCATCAGGCCATAGAAGCGCAAACTCGGTGCCACTAGAACACAAAAAAGCTTTCTCCTTTGGCTCGTCGCTGATTGGGATATGCGCAAAGACTCTGTGCAAATCTCCTCTCCCTCCCTCAGGGAGAGAGGGAGAGGGTTTCGTTTTTTTCCGTTGCCAAACGAACCAGCCAAAAACTTGTCGACCTTTACAGGGGCGGTGGTTACCCTAGAAGCGAGATACATAACGAATGGGATCGGTAGATATTTCGATGCCAGTCGCGCCTGACATCGGCGGAGGCTGGAAAGAAACCGATTGGGACAAGCTTCTCATCAACATCGAAGCTGGCACGGTTATTCCCATCATCGGCCGCGATCTGCTGCCTATCACTCCGGATACCAAAACCCAGCCGATCCTTCTTTATAATCACATCGCGCGCCGCTTGCTGGAGGAATTGGCAAAGGAGTTTCCTCATTTGGCGAATGAAGCGAAAACCGACCACACTTTGAACGATGCGGTTGGCATCTGCATGCGGCATGGCCGAAATCATTTCGATATTTGTTACAGCATTATTGAGGTGCTAAAGGAAGTCGCGGATTGGCCGGCGCCCATTCCCTTGAAACAACTCGCCGAGATCACCGATTTTCGATTGTTCGTTTCGACCACCTTTGATCCATTGATGGAAAGAGCGCTGGAATCGAGCAGCGCCGGCGGTGAGCCACGCCGGCCGTCTGTTCATGCCTATGATCCGAAGCCGCCTTCCGGAAAAGCGGTCGAAGATTTGCCGCTCGCCGCGCGCACAGTAAATCAACCCCTTCTCTATCACCTGATGGGACGACTGACTGTCAATTCAAGTAACGTCGTCATCTCCGATGAAGATCTGCTCGAGTTTGTCTGCGCGCTTTATTCCGAAAACAAAAAGCGCGTGCCGGTCAATTTGCTTAACGAGTTTTCCAAGAACCATCTCCTGTTGTTAGGCTGCAGCTTTTCCGACTGGCTCGCGCGCTTTTTCCTGCGGGCGGCTAAACGGCGCCGTTTTCGACGCGACCGGACGATGAGCGCCTGCGTAACATCGTTGAATACGTGGTGGACGATTACTCGCCGCAGGAAAAAAACCTTGTCCTCTTTCTCGAGCAATTCTGGACGAGCACGCGCATTTTCCGCAGCGGTAACGTGGTTGCCTTTGTCAACGAACTGCGGCGTCGCTGGGGCGAGCGCAATCCGCAAAAGATCGCGGCCGCGAGCGAGGCACCGAAAAAAGCTCCGGTCTCGGAGCGGTTGCCGACGACGATGCCGGACGGCGTCCTCTTCATTAGTTATGCGCGCGAAGATCAGGCGGCGGTGGAACGTTTGCGCGCGAGCCTGAAGGATTTTCCGGTCTGGTTTGACCAGGCCAAGCTGGAAGCTGGCGACGGCTGGGAACGCAAGATTGAGGACAACATCGCGCGTTGCCGTTTTTTCATGCCGATCATTTCAAAAACAACGAACCGACGCCTCGAAGGTTTTTTCCGTCGCGAATGGAACCAGGCCGCGGACCGCACGCGCGCAATGGATGACGATATTCGTTTCATTGTCCCAATCACGATCGATGACACGAAAGCCGCCACCGCGCGTGTCCCGAAACCGTTCTTGCGCGCGCATTGGTGGCAGCTTCCCGATGGTGACGCGACACCACAGTTTAAAAATGAAATGCGCGCTCTCTTCGAATCGCAGAGCACGAACGGCGACTGACGGAACGCGCGACTGATCTTGATCCAATGAAAATGAGCGAAGACCCCGCCGCCCAAGTGGTGGTCGACACTGAGAATCCGTGGCCGGGCCTGGATTTCTTCGCTGAAAAAAGCTGCGCCTTTTTTCACGGACGCGATGCCGAAGCGGACCTGTTGCTGACAATGGTTACGGCATCGTTTGCTTACGGTGCTCTACGGTCAATCGGGCCTCGGCAAAAGTTCGCTGCTGCAAGCTGGACTTTTCCCGCGGCTGCGCGCTGATGGCTGGCTACCGGTTTATATCAGGCTCAGTCACACCGATGCGGATGGCCTCGGCGGAAAAGGAACATCCGCGCTCATCGGACAAACGCGGCAATTCATTCGCGAAGCGATCGCCGATGCCTTGGAGCAGGAACAATTGCTTCCACCGAAAGAGGGCGAACCGTCGCCGATGCCACGTGATGACGAATCGCTCTGGGAATATTTGCATCGCAAAGTTTCCGGATTGCGCAGTGCTACCCGGGAACGGGTCGCGCCGGTTTTGGTTTTCGATCAGTTCGAGGAAATTTTCACGCTTGGCCGCAGCGAAACACGCCAGGCAATTCGTCAGGCCTTTTTGAAAGACCTGGCCGATTGTGTCGAGAATCGTTTACCCGAGCACGTGCTCAAGGAAATGAATCGGAAGCAACCGGGCGACAACCGATTTAGCGATCTCGATTTTCCGCGCCAGGATTACCGCGTCGTCCTGAGCTTGCGCGAAGATTATCTGGCCGAGGTGCATGACCTGAGCGACCTCATGCCGTCGATTCACGAAAACGAAACGCGGCTTCTTCCGCTCAACGGGTGGCAGGCGCTCGATGCCGTTGCGATTCCCGGCGAAAAACTGGTCGAGCCGGTCGTCGCGCGCGAGATCGTGGAAATCGTCGCCGCCAGCCGTCGTGGTGAAACCGAAGCAGCCGATGGCGCGAGTTCACCTGACGGAAATGGCGAATTTACCGATGAGGCGAAACTCGAGATCGATCCGGCGCTCCTGAGCATGGTTTGTCGCGGATTGAATGACGAACGCAAGCGCCGCAACGCTCCCAAGATCACGCAGGAAATTACGAATGATCTTTTGAAAAACAGCGGGCGCTCCATCCTGCACCGCTTCTATGTCGATTGCTTTGATTCATTACCGGAACGAAAGAGCGCGCCGGAAGTGCAGAAGTTTGTCGAGGAAGAGCTGCTCACGCCCACCGGTTATCGCAACATGGCTGAACTCGTTAGGGCGCAAAACCGTCTGTCGCAGGCCGGCGTATCCGATCCTTCGGCGGCGATCCAGCGCTTGATCGATGAGCGGCTACTGCGAATCAGCGAGCGGCGCCAGGACAAAACGAAATGGCTGGAGCTAACGCACGATGTCCTTTGCGATGTCGTGAAAGAAAGCCGGCACGCGCGGGAAATTCGCGAGGCGAAAGAGCGCGAGGAAAAGGCAGAGCTGGAGCGCTCCGCGCGCCGCTTGCAGGAGGCGGAACGCCAGCGCGCGGAAGCGGAAGCGCAGGCTCAACAAGCGCGCGAACACGAAGCGGCAGCGCTGGCGCGGTTGAAACAATACCGGCGCGAACGGCGCCTCGGTATCGCCGCACTGGTTCTCACGATTTGTTTTGCCGGTGCGCTTTGCCTGGCCGCGTGGTTCGGGCGCGGCCAATTTATTGCCGGCAAGGAAGCGCATCGTCGCAGCGCCAGCCTGGTCACGCGCGCAAAGGATCGATTGAGTCGGCCTAACGACGATCGTCGGAACGTCGTTTCGTTGCGTCATCTCGCGCGTGCTTTGCGATTGGACCCAGGTAACACGGAGGCAGCGAAGCTAACGAGTGAATTGTTAGTCGCAAAAAATTGGTGTCCGCCGTTATCGCAGCCGCTTCGCTATGTCGATAGCCCATTGCTCAGTGCCGCGTTTAGTCCAGACAACCGCGAGATTGTCGCCGTCGCCGCCGATGGAAACCTGGTGCGATGGAGCACGGAAAATTTCCAGCCGCTCGAGAGTCTGCCGCTGGTTCCCGAGAAAATGTCGCCGGAAAACAAGAAAGTGCTGGATTCAGCTGCGTTTAGCCGTGATGGCAAACGCCTTCTCATTGCTCTTTCTCCCCCGAACCGCGAGAAGCTGCGCGTTTGTAACTGGTCGGAGCACGATGCCTCCTACCGCTCGAGTATTACCACAGTTGATTTCAAGGAACCGATCCGTTCCGTCGCATGGAGTCGGGACGGCAATATGCTCTGCCTCGTTCCGCAACGTTTCGGCGGCAAGAACATCTGCAGCATCTTCACTTTTAACGGCAAAGACTTCCGGGAAACGACAACGATCGATGATGTGACTGCGGCCGACCTCAGTCCTGACGACACGCGGCTCGCGGTTGCGAAAGTTGGTGGGAATGTCGAACTGCTCGATACCGCGACGCTTCAACCCGCACCCGAAACTCCGGATTCGAAAACAAGCCTAACGACACCGGAAGCGAACGCCGACACGCGATATTTTCTTCTTCTTTTCAGCGGGGACGGGAAAGAGGTGGCCGCCACCACGATGAAGGAGGCGGCGCGCCTGTGGGACTTGCGCGATGGCACATTGCGTTTGCTAAAGCCGAGATCGCAAGCGGATCAGATCATGCGCGTCGCATTCGAACCATCCGGCACAGCGATTGCCGCGGGCATTGCCGGCACAGTCGCAGGTTCGAATGGGATGGTCGGGCTGTGGGATCGGGCGCGGCTCGACCAGCTTCGTAACGAACCGATGTGTTTTAGTGACGCGATGGCGAATCCGATCTTCAGTTCGGACGGAAAAATGGTGGTCACGCTTTCCGGGGCGTTCTGGAATGCGATGTATACCGTGCGGGCGTGGGACGTTTCCCTTGCGCGAACGGCCGCCGAATCAGCCAAACTGCGCTTTACCGGAAAGAAAGCGCCGCCCTGGCTGGCTGATCTGGCCGACGCCATCGCCGGAATGAAAATGCCATCGGAAGATGATGAAAGCCCGCCGATCGTTCTCTCCGACATCCGAAAGCATTATGCCGACAAACCATTCGCCAAAGAATACGTACCGGTCTGGAACCGTTTCTTTGGCAACGGCGGCCGATGATTGGCAGCCCGGCTTATTACTCGTTAGGCCATCGCATCGCATTTGCGAGACGGGTTCTTGCCTTCACGCTTACCTGTTGTCTCCTCGAACAGTCACGCGCGGACAAGGTCCGGATCGTCGAGGATCCACGAGAGGCTTCGCAAATCCGCATCGATCTCATCCAGCAGGCGAAACGTTCGATCGACGCGCAATACTATATTGTCGGCGACGACTACTTTACCTACGCCGGCCTGGCGTTGCTGCGTGACGCCGCGCGCCGCGGATGCCGGGTCCGCGTTATTATCGACGGGCGCTCGAACAAGATTTCTCCGGCCGTGCACGCATACCTGAAGCAGGAGAAAATTCTCATCAAAATTTATCATCCGATGACGCTGCGAAAATTCAGCTGGCTCGTGCGCCGTATGCACGACAAAGGTCTGGACATTGACGGCAAGCAGATGATCCGCGGCGGTCGCAATGTCGAAGGCGATTATTTTGGATACGCGCCGCGGAACTTCGTCGATCGCGACATTTATGTGGAAGGAAAGGCGGTGGCGGATTCGAGCGCGTATTTCGACGAGCTTTGGAACAGCGATGAAGTCGTCCCGGTGAAGGTGAACGACCCGACCGGTGTTCGCGCGCAACAAGGCCGGCAGGTCCTCGATGCTGCCGCGTGCAAAACTGCGCAAGAGTAAGACGCCGCGTCTCGATACCGGCACCGATTGGAGTGGGCGCGCGCGCGAAGTCGGACCGGTGCAGTTTCTGCATGATCCGGTTGGCCGAAAAGGTTTGGAACCCGGCATCAGCACAAAACTGCGGGACGCGTTTCGCCGCGCCCGTCGCTCTGTCCTGGTCGAGACGCCGTACCTCGTGCCGACAAAAGAGCTTTTGCAGGAAATCCAACGGGCGAAGAATCAGGGCGTGACCAGGATTGAAATGATCACGAATTCCATTTCGTCGAACGATTCGATGCTGGTGCAGCTCGGTTACGAAACATCGAAGAAACAACTTCTCCGCGTCGGCGTTGATCTTTGGGAATACAAGGGTCCGGACACGCTGCACGCGAAGTCGGCCGTGCTCGATGATCGAATTGCGCTCGTCGGCTCGTTCAATGTCGATCCGCGCTCGCAGCATTTGAACACGGAAACGGGCATCGCCATTAACGACGAAGTGACGGCGCGACAGTTGGCGCGTTACATCAACGCGCACAAACCGAACTGCACGCATATCACTTCGTCGCAACTCGTTGCGCCTAACGAATCCGAGCGTTTGCCGGCGGGGAAGCGATTTAAAGTTTCGGTGCTCAAGGCGCTCCTTCCCTTGCTGCGCGGTCAATTGTAATGGACCAGAACTCTGCCCTGCCTCCGGTCTGGATTGTTGGCTTCACCGGTCATCGGCGTTTGCGCGATTCGGAGAAACTCGGCGCCCTTCTGCGCGACCTCTTGCACTCGTTAGGCAAAGAAATTACCGGCCAGCTTGTCGGGCATTCTTCTATTGCCATCGGCGGCGACACTCTCTTCGCCGAGGCATGTCTCGCTTCGAATATTCCATGGATTGCTTTATTGCCGCTGGCCGAAGGCGATTTCAAAAGCGATTTTTCTGAGACCGATTGGGAGAAGGCGCGTCATCTTTTGCAAAAGGCGGCGCGGGTCGAATCACTCGTCGGCGCGAAGGATCGCAACGTCGCTTATCTCGAATGCGGTCTCGCGACGGTGGAAGAGGCCGACCTGATGATTGCTGTCTGGGACGGTGAACCTTCGCGCGGGACTGGCGGCACCGCTGAGGTCGTCGCCCATGCGCGAAACTTTGGGCGACCGCTCATTGTCATTCATCCGGATCGCCTAACGATTGAACGCGAGCGTTTCCTTGCCGACTCCTTTTCCGATCCAGAAATGGAATATCTCAACCATCTCCCAACCGATGGAGAGGCCACTGCTGTTCCCGTCGCCGAAGGAAGCGAAGAACGCGTCCGCCGTTTCTTCGGCAAAGTCGATGCGGAAGCTGCGCGAATCGCTCCACGATTTCGTCGTTGGGTGGCCGCATCCGTAATCATGAGTGCACTGGCCGCTATCCTCACCGCTCTTAGTGTGGGTTTTAGCATTCAATCTTTTTTTCTCGACGCGCTAAATTTTCTTCTAGTTGCCGCAGCCATGGTTTCCATCATTCAGATCAAGCGAAAGCAGGCACACAAGAACTGGATCCGATGTCGCGTTGCTGCTGAGATTTGTCGTTCGGCGCTGGCGACGTGGAACATTGGTTGCGTGGCTCCGCCAGCCTGGTTCGCGCAACTGGGAGATTTTCGCCGGCTCGCAAAATCGGTCCGCTTACTGCAGATGCGCGCAGTGAACGTTCCGCCCCAAAGCTTCGTCGAAACGCGAAATGATTATTTGTCGAATCGCGTCGACGACCAGATCGAATATTTTCGCCGACGCAGTCGCAGACTTTCCAGCGCGCTCTTCGCTTTCACCTGTTGCTTCTGGATCTTTTCTGCGGCGGCGGTGGCGCGCACACTCTACACAACTTTTTTCGGGACCTCGCATTTCGATCTTTTTACCATCGAAGCAGTGCGATCTTTCTTGCCGATTGCATTGCCACTGGCTGCCGGCTGCGCTCTCTCTCTCATTTCTATTTTCGACCTGAACCGCCAACTCGCGAGCTCGAAGGCAATGGAAAACGCGTTGCAGGTTGGGCGACAACAAGTCGAGAAGTGCGAGAATTTCTCGAGCCTGCGTCGCGCTGTCGAAAATACCGAAAATCTTTTTGCCGGAGAATTCTTCGAATGGTTTACGCTCTTTCGATTCCCCAGATTTAACTGATGAAACGATTGCTCGCGCTGGATGGCGGCGGAATTCGCGGCGTGTTTTCCATTGAAGTGCTCGCGCGCATCGAACAACTCCTGCGCGAAAAAACCGGGAATACGAATCTCGTCCTGGCCGATCATTTTCATTTCCTGGGAGGAACCAGCACCGGCGCGATCATCGCTACCTGTTTGTCATGGGGAATGAGCGTGGCGGAAGTGCGCGATCTATATACCAACCGCGCGATCGAGATGTTCCGACTTGCGCCAATTTATCTGCGGTTCTGGAGCAAGTTCGAAGCGGATGCGATTACGCGCATGTTCAAGACGCTGTTTTCCGAAGATGCGGAAGGAAAAATCCCGGCGCTTTTGAGTACCAAGAAATTACGCACGCTCCTTACTCTGGTCATGCGCAATCACACCACAGGATCGCCCTGGCCGGTCTCGAACAATCCGGCAGCGAAGTTCAACGATCCGGCGCTGCCCGACTGCAATCTCAACCTGCCCGTGTGGCAACTCGTTAGGGCAAGCACAGCGGCGCCGGTTTACTTCCCGCCGGAAACAATCGATCTCGGCGGTCGCAAGCAGGTCTTTGTCGATGGCGGAATCACGCCCTACAACAATCCCGCACTCCTTCTTTATATGATGGCGACGCTTCCGGCGTACAAACTTGGCTGGGAAACCGGCGTCGACAAAATGTTGCTCGTCTCGATCGGAACCGGGCGTGTGCGCACAGGAATCGGCCCGCGGCGCGCCGACCAGATGAGCATGCTTTTCCACGCGCGCTCGTTACCGATCGCGCTCATGGATTCGATCAATCTTCAGCAAGACATGATGTGCCGCACCATAGGTTATTGTCGCGAAGGCGAGTCAATCGATTCTGAGGTTGGCGATTTTCGTGATGTCGCGCCTGCGGAAATTGCGAAGCGAAAATTTACCTACATGCGTTATGACCACGCCTTTACCGACGCTGAAATCGCGAGAGCGAAGCAATACGGCAAGTCCGGTCTTTCGCTCGACAACCTGCGACTGATTCCCTTTCTGCAGGAGATCGGGCGAGAGTATGCCGCCCAACACGTCCGCGCTGAGGATTTGATCTGAACGGGTAGGGACACGTCTCCGACGCGTCCTTCGAGGGACGGCTCGGAGAGCCATCCCTACCTGATGATGAAGCTATTGTTCAACAGCGTTGCGCCAGACGAGAAGGAGAAGCCACACACACGCCGTCCAGAGGAGGAGCGACGCGATAATAATAGCAGCGCGGGTCATGAAATCCTTGGTCGATGCCAGGCATTTGCCGACCAGCATTGCTACAATCATGGAAGCGGCAACGAACGCAGCCGTGATCCAGAGTTTCATGAGAAAATAAACCTAACGAATATTAGCGAGTCGCCACGTTATATTTATCGTTCTTCACTTGTTTACGCACGCCGGCGAAGACTTTCCTGATGGCTAACTCAGTTGCCGGGTTCGCAATGAATGCAGGAATCTTGCCGCCGCTGTCGGTGTCAATCGTGTAAGTCGCCCGCGTCCTATTTTCACCGAGTGGCTCCAAGATCCATGCGCCCTGGCAAACTTTCACGCGCGTGAACCCTTTCGTTTCTGCGGGCCCCATCTCATTCGCGGCCTCGAACGAGTGTTGAAAGACCAAACCATTCTGCCCCTTCCACGATTTCTCGCGTATTCGCAGAGTATAATCGCGATCACTCACGATTTTGGGCGAAAGGCGCTGGTAGAAATATGTCGCGTCGCTTTCGTGTTTAACGACGCGACATTCTACCGTGTAGGGCATGAAGCTCGGATAATTTTCGAAGTCGTCGATGACAGCGTGCACACTGCGCACAGGCGCGTCGATTTCACCAATCGCCTTGAATTTCTTGAGCGACGAGTTTGCGCGCGGCTGACTGAAAAGCGCGAGGCCGCCGCTTTGGCCTTCTGATTTCCAACCGGCGCCGGACGCCGGGTCGGCCGAAAAAAGTGGAGCCGGCAATCCCGCCAGCAATATCAGGAACGCGAGACAATGTCGCCGTGACATCCAATGATGTTACTGAATTCGCGTCCCGGAAGCTTCAAAAATCTTGCCGGACAATTTCGATGCTAGCGCATTATCTGATCGTCCGACGTCCACATCGTCCCGTCCGGGCCAGCTGATCGGATTTCCATTCGTTGACGCGAAAGCTGATGGAAAAAGTAAGGATGGTTCCAGCGATCGATCAGTTGATGCGCACTGTTTAGTCTGGCTTCACTGGCGATGAAGCGCGCCTTGCGTGAGTTGGCGCCGAGCAATGCTTTTGTGATCTCGGAATTCGTCCCGATCGGATTCTCGCCGAGTGCCGCGCGATAGTCGCGCAGCATTTGCCTAACGACTAGGAATTGCGGATCCGAACTGGCGTCATGTCCTCTTTTTGCATCCTCGTTTGCAACAACAAGCGAAGGCGGGCCAGCGGGAACTCCTGTTTCATCACTTTGCGAAGATGATATCGCGCGATCTGCGGATCTTTGAGAAGGCATTTGTTGGCTGGAAGACGGCAACGGAGACGTTGCTCCAGTTCGCGAGCTTCGGCTTTTATGCAGCGCCCGAATTGCAAAAAATACGAGCGATAGAGAGAGGATGATAATGGCAATGAATGAAGCATGACGTTTCACATTACGATCCTGGAGGAGGAGGGTCGGGCAGCGCGTTCATGAATCCAAGATCGGGATGCCCGAACCGGCTGATGTTTGGCAGAACGGCTGCGAGATCAGTCGGGCTGGTGACCCCGAACCATTTCGCGAGAGTGGATGAATATTCATCCACCGATGTAGTCGGCACCCAGCGTCCTTCGCCAATGTCGTCGGGACCATCGAGAACGAGTGTGGGATACGAGCCGTAAATGTCGCCGCCCTTCACGGATCCGCCCAGAACGAGTGCGTGACTTCCCCATGCGTGATCCGCCCCCGAACCATTCGACTGGAACGTGCGGCCGAAATCCGACGCGGTGAACGTAGTAACGCGATCGGCTACACCTAACTCTTCCGTCGCGCGATAAAAGGCGTTCATCGATTGACTCAACTCGGTGAGAAGATCGGTCTGGCTCGCAAGCTCGTCTTCGTGCGTGTCGTAACCGCCAACCGAGCAAAAGAAAATCTGCCGCCGCATCCCAAGAGTATTGCGCGCGGCGATAAGCTTCGCTGCCATCAGCAACTGGTTACTCAAGCTCGAGTTTGACGGGAAAGGCGTGTTGATCGTAACGCCGGAGAGTGCGCTCGATATAAGCGCGTTGTTTGCGATCGAACGGTTGGTGATTCTGGCGAACTCCGCTTCGAAGAGATTCTGATGCGGCAGGTTCAACATGTTTTGCACCGCCTGATATCGAATCGCACCGTGGCTACCGCTGAATCCGCTCAGACCAACGCTTCCGTTGTTTGAAATCTGGTAAACGAAAACATTGTTACCCACCTGGAACATGTTTGTTCCGCCGAGCGATAACGACATCGACACGGCATCGGCATTGTTGAAAGACGTGAGAAGATCGGCGAGACGTCCACCCCAGCCGCTTCGTGATGGTGCGTCCGGCCACGATGTTTGCCATTCGACCTGTTGGTCATCGTGGGAAAACAACTGCGGCGGTAAGTGCGCGGTCCCGTTATGATATTGCGCGGCCGTTGTCGGTTCGATGAGAGTCCCGACGTTAGCGACAACGGCGAGACGCTGGTCGGTGTTAAAAAGAGTTTGCAGTTCCGGCATGCTGGGGTGCAAGCCGAAGTCACGGCCCTGAGGATCGGGGGTCGTTAGGTTAACTGATAGCAGTGTGTTTTGTGGCAGAGCCAGTGGGCCGCGCGCGCTCGCGTAGCTGGTGTAGTTCGTATTATCCCGCGGCACGACCATGTTGTTCGCGTCGTTACCGCCATAAAGGAAAAGGCAAACGAGCGCGCGGAATTCTGTGCTCGTTGTTAAGGCTTGCGTCGCGGCCGCGTTCATCGCGCGAAGGTTCCAGACGGTTGAAGCGAGCGAGGTGGTGCCAACGGCCGCGCACGCAGCCTGTCGAATAAAACTGCGACGGGAAATACTCATGAGTTCAAGGAAAGAAGGAGAAGGCGTATCGGTTTCATTATTTTTCGATGACGAAATCCGGAGATGTGACGAGGAGGTGAACAGCAGTTTGCGCGCGCTCCAGTGGAGAGTTAGCCGGCATTTGTGCGACCGCACCCGCGACGATGTCGTGCACAGCGGAGGACATTTCTCCACCCATGAGCAGATTGTTGAGCGAATCGACCAGCGCGCCCGGATTTGATGCGAGCGCGCTGAGCGAAGTGAGATCGAGAATGATCGAATCCGGATTTGAGCCGGGTGTGCGATAAACGTTGGAGCGCATGCTGTTCGCCGTCGTGATAACGGTGGTATCGGTTGTGATCTGGAATTCGGGCGAGAAGATTCCGGCTTGGGCGATGGCTCCCGGTTGCACGTAATTTGGTGTGAAGAAATTAAAAACCGACGGCGCCGAAAGAGCGGCCTGGCCGTAGTTCGTCAGCACATTGCTGACTACAAACTTCCCGCTGGTCGCGTGCGCATTAAACGCGCGATACAAATTGGCCAGACGCACGATTGGTTCACGTTGATGACCATAGTCCGGACTCGAAGTTCCAGCTGGCGAACGCGCCTCCGGATCCAACAGGATCGCCTTGATGACTGCTTTCAAATCGCCACGAACACCCTGGCCATTATCAGCGAATGCTTGCGCGACGCGCCCAATGTAAGCCGGGCTTGGATTACTGGTCACCAGCCGCTGAATGAGTTCTCGGCAGACGAACGGGCCGGTGTTGGGATGATTGAAAAGTAAATCAAGCGCGTCGTGCAGGTCCTGGCTTTGGGATTGCCCGGCCGGAAGGGTGACGCCGTCAAGAAGTAGCTTTGCTCCCGTGTCATGATGGTTCGCGAACGCCTGCATCGGCGCGCGATAATTTGGCGGTGCGTAACTCCAATGCGGCGACCCGTTCTGCGCCCAATACCAGCCGGTAAAAACATGAGCGAAACCTTCGACCACATCCTGGTCGTAGGTGGGGATGGGCTGATTTTGATCATCGAGCTGTCGCGTCCCGTCCGGATTGAGCTTGTAAAGGCCGATCGTGAAAAGCTGCATCACCTCGCGCGCGTAATTCTCGTTAGGCTCAGTATTGTTTTCAGGGTGTGGCTTATCGTTATGAACCATGTCGAGGTAATCGCCCATCATCGGATTGAGAGTGACGTCCTCGAGCAGCTGACGGAAATTTCCGAATGCGTCCCTGGCCAGCAGATCCCAATAGGTAGCGACGCCGTCGGGATAGTTACCGATGTCATTACCGACTGATGAAGCGACAAAGATTTCGCTGAAGGCGAACGCTACTCTCTGCCGCAGTTGGTCCGGCGCGGTAACAACCGTATTCCACCATGCTTCCTGAAACATGGAGTTGGAGGCACCCGAATCTGGTGGCAGAGCGGCAATTGCGGCGTCGACCCGAGGCAATGTGAAAGTCTGCGGCGTGTTGAACTGTTCGGTGAAGAATCCCGGGAATCCGACTACTTGAACATGCGCGAGCAAGGATGGAGTCGTTCCGAATGTCGCCTGGGTAAGCAGGCGCGCCGCATCGGCTGCGTTCGATTGTGGTGACGCGAGATTCATCATCGCGTCGGAAGGTGTGCCGATTTGGTAGTGAACTCCCGTGGCCAAACTCAATTCGAGAGAAGTTTCCGCTCCGCTTAACGGTGCGATCTGAACGGCCACGCTGTTCGCGCCGAAAGGCAGACTAACGGTGTGCGGAATCGTTTGGTAATCGATCCCCGGAACTGCCGTCCCGCTAAAAGTAAGATTAATCGTTAGGGGATCCAGTCGGCCCGTTCGACTAATTGTGAAAGTGCCGGGGATAGCTCCATCCGACGACCACACTGGATCGCTTTCCGTCATCGTGAGCGTGCTCGTCGTTGCCTGAAGCGCGGCGACGATGCGCTGGTAATCGTTGTTTGTGCCATCACTTGCTACGAGATTTGGATCGAGGCCGACCTTCAATTCCTCCCAGTCACTCAGCCCATCGCCATCGGTATCGATGTCGGAAGCTGTGACGCGGAAAAATTTTTGCGTCGGTGTGACGTTGAGCGTCGCGATGATGTCTGCGCCGGTGCCGTTGAAGATTCCGCCGAGCGGTTGCCAGCTATTCGGCGCGCCGGTTGCGCTCGCGAGAACCTGATATTGTTTTCCAAGAAGCGATGGCCAGCGCAGCGTGACCGTTCCCGCACCGAATGTCATCTGCGTGATGCGCAAACCCGATCTCGTATTGAATGGATCGGTGCCGGCCAAACTTTCCGTGAGGTTGCTGATGCCGTCTCCGCTGAAGTTACCGACACCTGCGACCTGCCACGGCCCGGCCACATTCGTTAGGTTCACCGATACTTGTGTGCGTAAGACCATTCATCAGCCAGATTTGGCGCGCTCTTGTCGTGCTCGTTTTGAAAAAGAATGTCCGGCGCGCCATCGGCATTGAAATCTCCGACACCAGCGATGTTCCATTGTGTCGGCAGAACACCGATACTTACGGCACGCGATCAAGCACCGTGCCGTTCATGAGCCAGACCACGCGGGCGCCGTTAGCGTTGTTTTGCCAGAGAATGTCCGATTTTACCGTCTCCGTCGAAATCAGCCTGCGCCCATTACTTTCCAAGCTCACCGGCACAGCTGGCAGACTGATGCTTCGGCTGTAGGCGATACCGTTCATCAACCAGATCACACAGGCTCCCGTCACGTTATTTTGCCAAAGGAGATCCGGTTTGCCGTCACGATTGAAATCGCCGACGGCGGCGATATTCCATTGCATGCTAACGCTTCCGAAACTTGGCGTCGCGACAATTGTCGTTCCCCGCATCAGCCACACAGTGCGCGCGCCGGTTGCCTTGTTCTGCCAGACGATGTCGGTATTGCCGTCGCCGTTGAAATCGCCAAACCCCGCAATGTTCCAAACCGTCGGAACACTGCCGAGATTCACGCTGCCGATGAACGTCGCGCCGCGCATCAACCAGACTGAGCGCGTCGCCGGTCGCATTATTCTGCCAGACGATGTCGCCCTGCCCGTCGTTATCGGCGTTGCCGTTCTGTGTTAGTCCCTGCGCGTTGTAAAAGAGTTGCCAGATATCATCAAACCCGTCGCTATTGAGATCGACGATTGCTTGCGCGGAAGCAAAAGTGAAGCAAAGAAAATAACTCGTTAGGCAGAATTGGAGGAACCATCGGGAGCTGGGACGGTGTCGCATGTGTGGGTTGGTGGTGTTTAAAAAAGCAACGTTCGGGTTAGTGCGGTTTCACGATTTGTGTCGAGAAATACGAGCAAAACGCGAGCCTTTGCCCTGCCGAAACCGACGCGTGCTAGGCAACAAAAATTCCGCGCGGGTTTCGCGCGTTGATTTTTTGTTCACGCCTGAGAAATGAGACGCAAGACCGGAATGTCTGCGTCGCGACGAGTGTAAAAAATCTGGAGCCGATGACGGGATTCGAACCCGTGACCTACGGTTTACGAAACCGTTGCTCTACCAACTGAGCTACATCGGCGGGAAAAGGAATGGCAAGATGCCATCCTGCAACCGAACGAGCAAGATGCTTTCCGTATCGTGGACCAAGATCAACCTCTTAAAATGCGACCGTCACAGACCGCCGCTACCGAGGGAGGATGAAAATTTCGCCGATCTCCCGCAGCGCGATGCGATGCGGTTCGTTTCGCAACGCGGCTTGGAAACGTTCGATCGGTTCGCGGAACGGCTCGAAGCTGAGCCGGAATGTTTGGTGGTGAACTGGCATGATGTGAGTGACGCCGGCAGCGTTGCACATTCCGACGACTTGCTCAGGATCCGCATGCGAGCGAATCCACGGGTTGTAGGCGCCGATCGACATGATGGCGAGGTCGTATGGGCGATCGTCGCGTAACGCCGCAAAGCTCTCGGTCAAAGCCGTGTCACCGCCGAAAATGATGCGGCGATTGTTGCGCTCGAGAATGTAGCCGTTGTAACCGCGGTAGTTGTCGTTGCGCAGACGCGCGCCCCAATGATTGACGCGAAAGGCTCGGAGGCAGAGCGACCCGCGATCGGTTTGCAACTCGTGAGATTCGCCCCAGCGGAGTTCGGTCACTTCGCGGAAACGCATCCAGCGCAAAAGATCGCGCGTGCTCGGCGCGGTGACAACTTTCGTGGCACCGGCATCCTGCCGGTGAGGTACAGGCTGGAAGCCTGTGCCACTTCTTTTGCTGATTTTGTGTAGCGTGCGCGTGTCGATGTGATCGAAATGTGCGTGGGACAAGAGAACGAGATCGATCGGTGGCAGTTCGTTAGGCTTGAGCGCCGGTTTGCGTCAGCCGTTTCGGACCGATGTTGAAAAGGAATGGAATGCGGATGCCGATGCGGGGAAATAGCACGGGATCGGTGATGATATTGATGCCGAAAAAGTTGATGAGAACAGTGGAATGGCCGAGCCAGGATGCGGTAAGCTGGTCGTTGCTCCACTCGTTAGGCTGCGGGCGAGCAAACGCCGGCGCGATTGGTCGCCAGCTTTCGATCGTCCATTCGCGCCAGAGATGCGCAATCCAGCGGCGTGCGCGGGAATGGGAGACGGGTGGATTAGGCGATTGCACTCAGAAAAGCTCCAAGCCCCCAGCACCAAAGAAATTCCAAGCCCCAAACTTCAAGGAGTTGAATATTGGAGCTTGGGGCTTCTTTGGGGTTTGGTGCTTGTGATTTGGGGTTTCCCGCGTTAGCGGGTCACTCCGATTTCGGCGCGGCGATTCCTGGCCCAGGCTGATTCGTCATGGCCGGGATCGGCCGGCATTTCCAAACCGAAGCTGACAGTTTGAATGCGGTTTCCGTCAACGCCCTGCGCAATCAAACTTTCGCGCACCGCGCCGGCGCGACGTTCGCCCAAGCCGCGATTGTATTCCGCCGTGCCGCGTTCATCAGTGAACCCGGCGATAATGATCTCCCTCGAGTTTCCATTCATGAACTGCGCGATCTGCTGAATTTTGCCGCTCTCGGAAGCGCGGACGCTCTCGCTGTCGAAATCGAAATAGATCGGTTGAAACTGATTACGGTTCACGTTGCCGCCGAAAAACGAAGTGCCCTCACGCCGCTCGGGCAACGGCGTCCCGGTGACGTAATCGCCGGTCGTACCCGCGCCGTAACCGCCGCCTTTCTTGCTGCAACCGGAGAAGACAAGAGCGATCAGCGCGAACAGGAAAAAGGTGCGACGAACCAAAGCGATAGGAATCATAAACATGCTGCGCGAAAGTAGCGGCTGCGATTTGGAGCGCAACTGGCGCGCGCTTCGCGCGAAACTTCCAAACCCCGAAGCAAGCTCCAATATCCAAATATTCCAGATGTGCGCCGCGGTTTATTTTGAAATTTGGAGCTTGGAATTTCTTTGGAACTTGGGGTTTGGAGTTTGGGATTTTGCGCCCGCAGGGCGCTCACGGCGCCGCAAAAATGCGTTTGAGCGAATTCCAAAATCCCGGGGCGAGCGCAGCCGCGCTGTCGGCGCGCGCGACCAATACCGGGCAGGACGCGCGATTAAGCACGCTGCGCGTCACATCGCCCATGATGTAATGACGCAACGGCCCTCGCGCCAGTGATGAGCCGAGTACGATCATATCGTGATGACCTTCTTCCATTTCGGCAAAAATTTGGTCGATGGCGATGCCGTGTCGCACCCGCACTTCAGCGCTAACGCCAATTTTTTCCAGACTCTTCTTTTGCCCGCGCAGATTCACGCCTAGTTCCGACTCCGATTCGAGCAAACGGTCCACATCCTCTTCCAGCCTAACGAGGTCAGCATACATCGCGGGCGGTTCGGCCATGACGTGAAGCAGTGTGACCGACGCACCGATGCATTTCGCGATCTGGCCGGTGAGCTGCACCGCGCCCTCGATGTAATGTTTGCCACCGGTGCAAACGAGAATGCGCTTGATCTGCGCGACAGTCTTCAATCGCAACCAGTACCGCGGCCGGTACCGCCTTGATCACTTCGTAAGTGCGCTCCGAATAGCAATAAAGATCCGAACCCCGTGTGCGCCGCGCTCCGATGACCGCGATCTCGTAATTTCCTGCTGCGGCTTGATTGAAAATTTCGCGGATCGGATCGCCCTCGCGCATCATGATCTCGGGTGTGAGGCCAAGGTTGCGCAGCAACTTCGCTTCGCTTTCGAGCGCAGCGCCGAGCGCTTCCTTGTGTTCCGGTTTTTCGGCGATGCCGAGAAGCGTCGTCGCGGCATGACATGGTCCGGCAATCAACCCGCCGAGCTTTGTCGGTTTATCCGCCGGGTCGGTGCCGTCGCTGCAAATCAAAATCCGCATCTCAGGAAACTCCTCAGATTTTTTGTCCGGTAACGAGAGTGTAAATCACGATCGCCGCGCCGATCAACGGGAGCGGAACGAAAGCGAGTCGGATTTTCGGTCCGGCGAAGTATTGCGTCATGATCGCGCCGATTTGCGCGCCGATCGCCCCGCCTGTGTGCATTACGAGTGCGATCACAATGTCGACGTTGCCTTTGATCGCGTGCGTGAAAGTTCCGTAGCTCGCCGAGATGATGATCTCGAACAAATCGGTTCCGACAGCGAGATGTGTCGGAATTCCGAGAATGTAGACCATCGACGGCATGCGGATGTAGCCGGCGCCGCCGCCGAGAAAGCCGCTGAAAAATCCGCCGATAACGGAAACGAACGAGGATGATCCAGAGCGAGATTGATTTCACGCCCGAGACCGGGAGCGAGACCATCGGCCAGATTTTTATTTTCTGAACACTCTTGGCAAAACCCTTGAAAGCAGAGTCGTCTTTCTTCTTGCTCGCCGCTGAATTCTTGCGGCCTTTGCGCGAGCGAAGTGTGGCCAGGCCCTCCCAGAGCATGAAGGCGGAAATACCCACGTAAATAACGATCGAGACCATGCTCACCACGTAATCGACGTTTCCGGCTTTCTTGAAATGTTGAATGAGCTGGGCGCCAACTTCCGCGCCACCGATCGTGCCGATGGCCATGATCAGGCCAAGGCGCAGGTCGACATTGCCCATCGCGCGATGACGTTTCGCGGCAACGACGGATTTGCCGACGATATGTGCGAGATCGGTGCCGACGGCGAAATTCCAGTGCAACCCGACAGCGCGCAGGGCAGGACCAGCGATAAAACTGCCGCCGACCCCGAAAAACCCGCCAAGTATCCCGATCAAAAATCCAACCGCAGTGAGATAAATTGGGCTGATCTCCGCGTGGGAGATCGGAAACATCATCGCGATCATTCGGAACGACCGCCTTGCAGCAAGCGCATCAATGCCGTCGTCACCGTCTCGAGCAGGATGGCCTGCCCGATAATCAAAACGATCGCGACGATGGCATAAATATGAATGTGAGTTTTCTCGAGATTGTTAAGCCAACCAGCCAGGAAGTGCAGGACGGCGAAGAAGTAACCGACCACGAGGGCGGAATAGACGACCAGCTCGATCAGAAAGGCCGTCAATGTTTTCCTGGCTTTCGGTTTCATTGCGTTTGCACAACTCTTCGGCTCTGCTCTCTCTGCTGGTTCTGCGTCTTATGGTAAAGACGCAAATATCCTTGCGCCGCGAGGCTTTCTTCCTAACCTTGCACGACCCGATTCTGGGAAGACGAAAATGGCTGATGCAGCAAACAAGTATCCGGAAAACGTAGACGGTAAATTTTACGTCGACGACCAGTGTATCGACTGCGATTTGTGTCGTGAAACCGCGCCCGCCAATTTCAAGCGCAACGACGACGGCGGCCATTCCTTTGTCTACAAACAACCCGAGAGTCCCGAGGAAGAAGCGCTCTGCAAAGAGGCGCAGGAAGGTTGCCCGGTCGAAGCCATCGGCA
The DNA here is from genome assembly GCA_963737195.1 of uncultured Verrucomicrobiae bacterium. Classification (GTDB taxonomy): domain Bacteria; phylum Verrucomicrobiota; class Verrucomicrobiia; order Chthoniobacterales; family UBA10450; genus JBBQFI01. The sequence goes on along the minus strand of CAVTRW010000010.1, from coordinate 275,339 downwards.
GTGACGGCGGCTAACCGGTAGGGCGTGACGGCCCGTCGCGCCAACGATGTGGCATCGAAGTCACAACGCTCGCTTCCGGTCGCGCTAACAATTGCCGGCTCCGATAGCAGCGCCGGCGCTGGCATTCAAGCCGACTTGAAAACTTTCAGCGCGCTCGGCGTCTATGGATTAACCGCAGTCACTTGTGTGGTTGCGGAAATGCCGGGAAAAGTTGCGCGCATTCAAAACGTCGACACGGATGTCGTGCGCGAGCAGATTGATGTTCTGCTCGACGGCTTCCCCGTCGCTGCGATCAAGACCGGAATGCTTTATTCGAGCGAAATCATTTCTCTGGTAGCGAAAACATTGGCGGCGCGCGCGCGAGAAATTCCGATTGTGGTTGATCCTGTCATGGTCGCGAGTAGCGGCGACGTGCTTTTGAAACACGGTGCGATTACCTGTTACGAAGAAGAGCTGTTTCCCCTCGCCAGTTTGATCACGCCAAATCTGGATGAAGCAGCGCAGCTTCTGGGCGGCGCGATCCGGACGATCACCAGGATGCGGACCGCAGTAAAAAAGCTTTTCGAGAAATACCGTATCCCGATTTTACTCAAAGGCGGGCATCTCGCGCGCGATCAGGCGATCGATCTCCTTTTTGACGGCCACAACGTGACCGAATTTGCGGCTCCGTTCGTTCGCGGTGTCTCCACGCACGGCACCGGCTGCACCTACTCCGCGGCAATCGCCGCCGGCCTCGCGCGCGGATCCGATTTGGAAAATTCGGTCCGTCGCGCCAAGAAGTTTGTCAGCGCCGCAATCTCGCAACACTTTCAGTGGCAACAGGGCTCAGGCTAACCGTTCATGCATCTGAATCATTCGCCTAACGAGTAACTGTCTCGCGGTGATCGCCCGCTCGCGACGAATCGCGACTACGCGGTTTCCTTCACCCACTTGCGCGACTTTAGCGCTTCCACGGCCGCGGCCGTCTCAGCGTATTTCTTACTTCGGCCGGTTCCTTCGCCGAGATTCAATCCTTCCCACACCACGCGAACGATGAACGTCTTTTGGTGTTCCGGGCCAGTTTGCGAAATCAATTCGTAAACGGGACTGCGCGGCGAGATTGCCTGTAGCAACTCCTGCAACTGACCTTTCGGATTAATGTCGACCGGATCTTCTGCGATCTGCGCCAGCTCGGAACCCATTTCGCGAAGAATAACGCTACGCACCGTCCCCAGATCGCTGTCGAGATAGATGGCGCCGATTAACGCCTCGAAAGCATCAGCCAATGTCGAATCGCGCATGCGTCCGCCGCTCGCTTCTTCGCCGCGCCCGAGCATGAGATGTTGACCGAGATCAAGGGCGAGAGCGTGGTGTTTCAATGATTCGCGCGAGACAAGCCTCGAGCGCAGTTTCGTCAGATGGCCTTCGGCTTCGCGCAAAAACGATGCATATAAATATTCTGTAATGACAAGTTGCAGCACCGCATCCCCAAGAAACTCCAGGCGCTGATTATCGAAATGGCGCTGTTTCGTTTCGTGCCGCAGGCTGGGATGAGTCAGCGCTTCGGCGAGCAGCAACGAGTTGCGAAATTTGTAGCCAATGCGTTTCTCGAGCGGATTCAATCGGCCGCCATCTTATCTGATCGTGGACCGTTTGACCAGCGATTCACGCCAGTTGCCTAACGACAATAGATTCAGCGTTTTTGATAAACGGCAAGCGACGTGACGAGATCGACCGCACGTTGCGTTACGGGATCGTGCAGCGTCTCGCCGGGTGTCGAACGTCGTTGCGTTGTCTGGGCTGTTTCCAATTCCGGATTCGTTCCGGCCAGCAATGCAGCTTCGTTCAGATGCGGACGTTCGGCTTCGAAAACGAAACCGCTCATTCCTTTCGTTAGGCTGGCCTGGAAGATTTCGCGTTTGTCTTTCTCCGGCATTTCCACCGGCAGATCGGGGGTAAGTCCGGTCGGATACAATGGACGCGCCTCAGGCAGCATGACTTCGCCGACGGCCACTCGCAGAATCGTTCCGCTCGGCAGTGGCAAATCCGCATACTCGACTGCGGCACCGGCCGTCGGTTGTCCGATGATCATCGCTTTCTGGAATAGGCGCAGCGCCGCGCCGAGGACTTCCGCTGCGCCCGCAGTGCTGCCATCGACCAGCACCATCATTAATCCCTGATAGGATGGATCGCGGTCGGACGAAAAGACCTGTTCCTGTTTCGCCGCCGGTTTGCGCAGAACGAAAAGCGTTTTTCCCTTCGGTGCGAAACGCTTCGCAAATTCCGCTGTCGTCGCAAAGTCGTTAGTCGCCGGAGTCGCTCGCAGGTCGATTAGCAACGCGTCCACTTTTTGCGTCGCAAAATTTTTCAGCGCGCCGTCCATCGCCTGAAGATTCGCGGCGGTAAGTGCGCCTAACCGCAAATAGCCGATGTGGCCATCGAGCACTTCGCTGTAAAAAGGACTGCCGGCATCTGTCGATGTCGCCGAATTATTCGGTAACAACACCACGCCGCGCCCGAGTCGCGCGATCAGTCCCTGTAGTGTCGCGCGATTCAATTCCACTTCGTTCAACGCCGCGGGATTGACGAAGTTGCTTTTCAAAAGGGGAATCACTTGCTGCAAATCCGCTGGTTGAAGTGAATCGATCAACGCCGACGGACCCGGTGTCGGAGTTGCCGGTGATGCGGAGGTCGCAGGAAGTGCCGATGGCGCAGCGTTAATCGTCGCGGCCATGAGCCAGCAAAAAAATACCGGAGAAAAAACTCGCAGCATCAACGCGACGTTAGTTTATCCCGCTCTTTGCGCACGGCAATATCGCGGCGGTAATGACAATTCTCGAAATGAATTTGTGAAACCGCATCGTACGCCCGACTTCGCGCGTCGTCCTGTGTTTTGCCGAGCGCACTCACTGCGAGGACGCGTCCGCCAGAAGTAACGGTATCGCCATTCGTCCTCTTCGTCCCTGCATGAAACACATGAACGTCGTTTAATTTCGCCACTTGCTCGAGACCGGTGACTTTTTTCCCAGTCGCATATTTTTCCGGATAGCCGCCGGACGCCATCACAACAGTGACGCACGTTCGCTCGTCCCACTCGATTTTCATTTTGTCGAGATTTCCATCGATGGTTGCGACGAGCAGCTCGAGCAGGTCCGATTTCAGTCGCGGCAAAATCGCCTGCGTTTCCGGGTCGCCAAAGCGGCAATTGAACTCGAGAACCTGCGCACCCTTTTCCGTCACGATCAATCCAGGAAAAAGCAATCCGCGAAACGAAATGTTCTTGTCCGTCAGGCCGCGCAGAAGCGGCTGAATGATCTCGCCTTCAAATTGAGTCTCGAGTTGCTCGTTCCAATTCTCCGCCGGACTGATTGCACCCATTCCGCCGGTGTTCGGACCCATGTCGTCGTCGAATGCACGTTTGTGATCGCGCGCCGTCGCGAGAATTCGATAGCTCCTTCCATCGACCAGCGCGTGCAGCGAACATTCCGACCCGCGCAAGAATTCTTCGATGACGACGCGGCGACCTGCTTCGCCAAATTTGCCCGCATCCATCATCTCGTTGATCGCATTTGCCGCTTCGTCTGAGTGCTGCGCGATGATGACACCCTTGCCAAGCGCAAGACCGTCGGCCTTGATCACGATCGGGAATTGCAACTGCGCCGCGTAATGCTGCGCGTCGCGGCTATCGGAAAAAGTTTGCGCCGCCGCGGTCGGAATTCGCCGTTCGCGCATTAACTCTTTCGCAAAAATCTTCGACGACTCCAATCGTGCCGCCGACTTGTTAGGCCCGAAAATTCGCAACCGCTCCGCCTCGAACGCATCGACGATTCCAGCGGCCAGCGGATCATCCGGGCCAACGACCGTCAGGCCAATCGCGTTGTCTTTCGCGAATCGAATCAGCGCCGCAAAATCGTTCGGCGCGACTGGCGACATTCTCCGCGATGAGTGCGCGTGCCGGCATTTCCCGGCGCGCAAAAGATGCGATCGACCGCGGAAGATTGTTGCAGTTTCCACGTGAGCGGCGTGTTCGCGGCCACCGCTGCCAATAACGAGAATCTTCATTCGGGCCTAAACTATCAGAGGTTACAACTGATTCGATATTTTGAATCGCACCAGCGATGGCTCTGCGTTTGGAGAATCACAGAGTTGATTTCCACCGAACCCAACGAATGGTTCGTCACTCTCCATTGCATATGAAATCTCCTGAAAAATCGTCTGCGAAGAAAAACAACGTTCTCGACCCTCGTTGTCCTTCACGACTGGTGCTGGCTCGCATCGCTGACAAATGGACGGCGCTGATCATTCAAGTCCTCGCCGGCGGCACCAAACGCTACGCGGTTTTGCAACGCGAGATCGGCGGCATCTCGCAAAAGATGCTCACGCAAACGCTGCGCAGCCTCGAACGGGATGGCTTGATCGAGCGCAAAGTCTATCCGGAAGTTCCGCCGAAAGTGGAATACGCCTTGAGCCGCCTCGGACGCACATTGATCGAGCCGTTGCAGGCAATTTGTCGCTGGTCTGAAAAACATCTGGCCGAACTGCAGGCAAATCGCGCGCGCGCGACTGCCGTGCGCATCGATTCCTGAAAGACCCGATTCGTTAGGCCATCAATTCAATGCAGCCGTTCGAGATCATCATCGCGCTTCTGATTGTGCTGGCGATACTTGTCGTGCTCGCGCAGAAACTGGCGCTGCCGTATCCGGTTCTGCTCGTTCTCGCCGGTCTCGCATTGAGTTTTGTCCCCGGCCTCCCGGAGATACGACTTCGGCCCGACGTCGTCTTTGTTCTTTTTCTTCCGCCGCTCCTCTATCCGGCAAGTCTCTTCACTTCGTGGCGCGATTTTCGCCGAAACCTGCAATCGATTCTGTGGCTCGCCATTGGGCTCGTCCTCGCGACCATGCTGACAGTCGCCTGGGCGGCGCACGCGTTTATCCCCGGGCTGCCATGGGCAGCGGCGTTCGCCCTTGGCGCAATTGTTTCTCCACCGGACGCAATTGCCGCGACCACAATCGTGCGACGACTCGGCGTACCGCGTCGCATCGAGTCGATTTTGGAAGGAGAAAGCCTGGTCAACGATGCGACCGCGCTCGTCGCGCTGCAATTTGCGGTTGCCGCCCTGGTCACCGGAAGTTTTTCGCTCGGGCATGCCTCCTTGCGCTTCATCTACGTTGGACTTGGCGGAACCGCGTTGGGTTTGCTCGTCGGTTACATCATCAGATGGGTGCAACGCCATCTCGACGATCCGCCGGTGCAAATCACCATTTCGCTTTTCACGCCGTTCGCCGCCTACCTCATCGCGGAACATCTGCATGTTTCCGGTGTGCTCGCCGTGGTTGCGGCGGGAATCTATCTCGGCTGGCACAGCCCGCTCACGCTCAGCGCGCGCACGCGGCTGCAAGCCGTGACCTTTTGGGAACTGGTTTCGTTTCTTCTCAACGGTTTCATTTTTATGGTCATCGGCCTGCAATTGCCGGGAATTCTACAGGCGCTGCGCGGCGGATCGCTTCCAACACTTATCGGCGAAGGCTTATTGATTAGCGCTGTCGTCATCGTCGCGCGAATTCTCTGGGTTTTTCCGGCGACTTATTTGCCGCGGCTGTTCAGCAAAAAATTTTGCATCGAACATCCGAAACAATCTTTCGGTGAGACCGCGATTGTTGCGTGGGCGGGAATGCGCGGCGTCGTCTCGATCGCCGCCGCCTTTGCTTTGCCGTTCGTCCTGAATAACGGCCAGCCATTTCCCGGTCGCAGTTACATCTTGTTTTTCACCTTCTGCGTCATCCTCAGCACACTTGTTTTTCAGGGGCTCACGTTACCGGCATTGATCCGGCGATTGGGCGTGGTCGATGACGGTTTGACCGACGAAGAGGAACGTCAGGCGCGCCTCGAAGCCAACCGCGCCGCCATCGATTTCATCGAGGAACGCGCGACGGTCGATTCGTTGCCGCGCGAAATTTTCGATCGACTGCGCGCCGAATACATGGAGCGCCTCGAACAACTCGAAGCTTGCACAAAGATGAGTGGCAATCCGACGGGCGAGGTTCTCACTCCAAAGTACCAGCGTCTGCAACAGTCGGCGCTCAATGTGGAACGCCAGACGATCATTCGTCTGCGCAATCAGAATGTCATCAACGACGAAGCGCTCCGGCGCATCCAGCGCGATCTCGATCTGGCGGAAGCGCGGTTGAGCGGTGCCTGATTCGTTAGGCAAATCTGATCATCAGCACCAGCTGAACAAATCCAAGGCGAAACAATCGCAATCGCCGGCCATCTGAGCGAACCAGAGAAACAGAAAACCATAACGCGCGGGCCACTTCCGCGCTGCGCCACCCAGTTTCACTGCGCAGGCCTTCAGCTCTTGTTCGAAAAAACGCGCGACCTCGGCGCGAACGTGATCTAGCAACGGCAACTTCCTTCCCGTTTCGTTGAACTTGCGCGGCGCTTTCACCTTGCGGCTCGATTTGTCCGCGTCGCCGCCGAGAAAACGCACGATCTCGCGCCGGGTTTGTTCGGGATCGCTTTGCAGATCGTCGAAAAAATAAACGCGAAATCGATCATCTGCGAGATGACGCTGCCAGCGCCCCACGATCGCACTTTGGAACGATCGTGTGATCATGTCTGGATGGAACAGGTTGCGCATCACGGCTGCGGTATCGTTCGGGTCAAAAGAGCGGACTCCGCCGTATTGCACAGCCATCGAAAGATCGGACCATGCTCGCTCGACCGGATCGCGCGCGAGAAAGATCACTTTCAGTTCGGGAAATCGATCGACGATTCGCAAAATAATTTCCTCCGGCACAATGCAATAAGCCGGTGAGACATCGCCGGAAAGCAACGATCCTTTTGGCGCGAAAAGCTGCGCGTAGAGATCAAGGTCGATGTGTTGTTGCGCGCAGAGATTTTCCATCGCTTCGAGGAAGCGGCGGTCGCGCTCATCTCGCAGGCGCAGATTACTGCGCGCGGAACGTTCCGGATGTCGCGAGCGGCTCATGTGATTGAAATAGTTCACTTCCTTGAGCGGCGGCATCCAGAAATCTTCGTGCCAATTCAATTGCTCAAAGAGCCAGGTCGTTCCGGCTTTCTGCGCGCCGACGCAGAGGAAGTCCGGTTTTGCATCGGGATCGAACATCGCGCTCTTTTCCGAGCCATTCGTCGCAGATCGGGATTTCCAGAAGACACGCACGTCTTCAAGGATGGCCGCCGAGTTTGAAAGCGCAAGAACTTCGACACGAATTGCGGCGTTCGCTTCTCCCGCGTGGTTGCAATGTGCGCGGATGCGCTCAGGTTTGTTGAAATGGCATTCTCGTTTCCCAATGCATCTTTCTGCTTTCACCCGCATACGCCGGCGGCGAACGGGCGAAGATGATCATGAGTGAGCGTGCGCAGTTTGATCTTGCCCGCCGATTGCGCAGCGAAGGCGCGACCATCGCCGAAGTTTTTACTTTCCTAAGCGGGCTCTATTTCCGTGGCAAGATCGCCTACGCGAATGCATTTGCTCGCGCCTCTCGCGGAATTTGCGGCGCCTTTGTCATTACGCCGACACGTGGATTGGTCGACGCGCAAACGCGCATCACGCTTGATGACCTCCGCGAGTTTGCCGAGGTCGATATTCACGAGAACGATCCGCGTTATCGCGAGCCACTCGAGCGGGATGCGCGAAAGCTCGCGAGAAGACTTTCGCGCGACGCTTCCGTTATTTTGCTCGGCAGCATCGCCACCGGAAAATACGTCGACGTGTTGCTCGCAAATTTTCAGGAACGTTTGCGCTTTCCTTCCGATTTTGTCGGACGAGGAGACATGAGCCGCGGCGGATTGTTGTTGCGTTGCGCCGCCGACAAAACGGAACTGCCATACATTTCCGTCGCGGGCGCGATCGTGAACGGCAAACGCCCACCGAAACTGGAGCCGCGTCGTTATCCAACGGGAACAGCGTACGCGCTTCCCAAAATCAGCGCGCGAATAAGACATCCGTATCGTGGCGCGCTCTCGTTTTCTGCGTGTCATCCCGAGCGGAGCGAGGGACCTCACATAAACTGAGTTCGTGAGGTTCTTCGCTTCGCTCAGAATGACAGACTGGTTAGGCGCACGCGCATCTTGATTCATGGCCCTTCCGATCAAACCGCCATTTCCCCCGATGGAATCGCATTCCGTCGACGAAATTCCCGTCGGCGACAATTGGCAGTACGAACCGAAGTGGGACGGCTTTCGCTGTCTGGCCTTTCGCGATGGGAAAAATATTTTCCTGCAATCGAAATCCGGCCAACCGTTCGCTCGTTATTTTCCGGACGTGGCCGAAGCGGTCGCGAAACTGAAGACGCGAAAATTCGTGATCGATGGGGAGCTTGTTATTCCAATCGGCGGTGCACTTTCTTTTGACGAACTGCAGCTGCGGCTCCATCCCGCGGCAAGTCGAGTGCAGAAATTGGCCGCAGCCCATCCCGCTTTGTTTGTTGTCTTCGATTTGCTGGTCGACGAAAGAGGAAAAAATCTCGTGTCGGAGCCGCTGCAGGTGCGCAGGCGCGCCTTGGAAAAATTTGCGCGCGCAAATTTTAAAACGAAAGGGGCCATTCGATTGTCACCAGCCACGACCGATCTGAAAGTCGCGAAGAAGTGGTTCGACAAAGTGGGCGGCAATCTTGATGGCGTGATCGCGAAACAGCTCGACTCGCCTTACCTCTCCGGTGAACGCAGCGCGGTGGTGAAGGTGAAACAGATTCGCACGGCCGATTGTGTCGTCGGCGGATTCCGTTATGCGAGCGGCGCGCGCGTTATTGGCTCGCTACTGCTCGGGTTGTACGATGATGACGGCTTGTTGCATCACGTCGGATTTCACTTCCGCCTTCAAAGCGGAAGATCGCCGCGCCCTAACGAAGAAATTCGAAGCGTTGCGCAAACCGCCGGGCTTCACCGGCAATGCGCCGGGTGGGCCAAGCCGTTGGAGCACGGAACGAAGCGGCGAATGGGAGCCGGTCGATCCGAAAATCGTCGTCGAAGTGAGCTACGATCATTTCACCGGCGATCGGTTCCGGCACGGAACAAAAATTATGCGCTGGCGTCGCGACAAAGCACCGCGCCAATGCACGATGGATCAAGTGAAACATCGCGAAGGCAAATCGCTCGCGCTCCTTTGAGATGAAGGCGGCGCGACATCACTGTCATTCCGAGCGCAGCGAGGAACCTCACGAGATCCTCGTTTATGCGAGGTCCCTCGCTTCGCTCGGGATGACAGCACTTTAGAGAAACTTACCGCGACCAACTCGGCTCGGTGATTTTCCCAAGACCGTCGAGAATCTTGTTCCTGCGACTCGTTAGGGTGTCGAGCATGTAAAGCGCGCCGCCTTCGGTGAAAATGATGTGCCGCGAATCCGGCCCCCACGCCGGATCCTGTCCCACGCCGACGATGCGCGCTCCGCCGCCACCGAGATCAAGCACCGCGATTTGAAACTCGCCGCCGCCGCGCACATTGAACGCGACCTTTTTCCCATCCGGCGACCAGTTCGGCTCGGTGCAGTAACTGTGCCCCGTCGAGATCAACTGTCCCGAACCGCCGCCCGCCGAAATGCGATACAACTGCGGTGAACCGCGATCGTCCGACGAATAGATAATCTCATCTCCATTCGGCGACCATGTCGGTCCTGATTCTACACCATGTGTTCTCGTTAGGCGTCGCGCGCCGCCGCCGCTCGCGCTGATCGTATACAGCTCGGGATTTCCATCTTTACTCACAGTCAGCGCGAGTCGATCGCCGTCAGGTGAAAACGATGCGCCGCTGTTTGTTCCCGGATAATTCGCGACGCGACTGCGCGCGCCACTCGTTAGGTCGATCACGTAAACATCGGGGTAGCCGCTTTGATAACCAGTGTAGGCAATTCGCCGTCCGTCAGGACTGATTGAAGGATGCACGCTGATTACGCCATCGTGCGTCATCTGCCGGACATTCGAACCATCGCAATCAGCCACGTAAACTTCCTTGTGGCCGCTGCGCGTCGCGATGAACGAAATCTTGCTGTTCGCGATTCCCTTGTTTCCCGTCAGCGTCTCGACGATGTCGTCGGCAAAGCGGTGTGCGTTTTGTCGCGCGCTCCCGCTGTAGGTTTTCGCGAGAACCGTGCCGCCGCTGTGATCGACCACGCGTCCCTGCAAGCTACCGCCGCTCGCGGTTCCGCTGGCGGTGTAGACGGCGTTCGCTCCACCGAGGACAAAGAATCCCGAAAGCGTCAAATCGTTTTGCAGCGTCTTCGTCGCGACGGCACCTTCACCACCGCTTAACGGCGTCACATTCAGGTTGATCCGATCGCTTTTGCTAACGGTGATCGTTGGCGTGTCCTGCGCGGCGATAGGAGAGGCAAAGAGTAGCGCAGCTAAAAATAATTCGGTCGCTTCGTTTCATCATTTCACATCGAGTTCAAAATAAATTCGTAGTGCGTAATAGCGGCCGTGCAAATCGAACGGCGGAGGATCAACTCGCCGAACAGCACTCGCCACTGCTGCGACTGATTCATCAATCGCCGGCCGTCCCGATGGTTGCGCAATTTTAAAATCAACTACGCGTCCGCTCTGATCGATCCGCACATCCACTGGCACCGAAACCTTACCGTGCGGTCCGGGAACCGATTTCGGCGGGATCCACCGTTCGTAAAATCGATCATGCAGTTGATGTGCGTAAAGTTCGGCTTGCGCGCGGTTGTAGGGATACTGATCTGCGCCACCAAAACAACCGGCGAGAGAAAGCGAGGCTGCGATGAATCCAGTACGCAAGCTCGATCTGCTCGTCATTCTTCCGGATTGAGCTCAAAGTTAATATTCACGTCGTAATGATCGCCTTCGCCCAGACCGGCGGGCAGGGGATCGACTTGTGTCACGCGTTTCGCGATTGCTTCCACCGATTCGTCGACGACCACATTGCCGGATGGCCTAACGACTTTAAAATCGGAAACCGTTCCATCTTTTTCAATTCGAATTTTCACCAACGCGGAAAGCTTCGCTCCGGCGGGCACGCTTGTGATCGGTTGCACCCAGTCACTATAAAACCGGTCGTGCAACATATTGCCATACCAACCGAATTCCGACGCCCCGCCGGAACCGCTGCTATTTCCACTGCCACCGTTTCCTTTTTTGCCATCATGCGCGGCGATCGCTTTCTTCACCGGTTTGTCCGACGAATCGTCGTCACCATCCGCTTTCTCTTTTTCGTTTTTCGCTAAAGCAGTTTTCGCGGTTTCCTTTTTCTTTTTCGTTTCCGCGGTCTCTTCCGCTTCCTTTTCCTCTTCTTTCTCTTTCTTCTTCGGTTTCGCGGTTGGTTTCGGAGTCGCCTTGGCGATCACTTTCTTTTTCGGAGTGTGTTTCGGCGTTGGTTTGGGCGTCGGTTTCGGAGTGTGCTTTGGGGTTGGCCGCGGCGTCGGAGCAGGAGTCGGTTTCGGTTTGGGCGTTGCGGTTGCTGTCGGAGTTGGCGTGGGCGTTTCATGCGGTGTCGGCGTCGGCAATTGAATTTCGCTCCTGGCCGCCGCCAGGATTGGTTCTTCTTTTTCTTCCTCCGGCGTGGGCGTTTCGACTTTTGGTTCGGGCGTAGAAGTTACAACCGTCGATTCTTTCGGCGTAGGAGCAGCCTTGCTCGCAACAGCGGTTTCACCCGCTTCGCCCGCGGGGGCGTTCATCCAGACAACGTCCTTCGTCGGCGTCCGGCGCGGCATCTTGCTCCAGCGAATGAGCGCGAGTAAAAGCGCGACGTGCACCAGCGCAATGATCGTGACATTGCGCCAAAAGCGTGTGTCCCGCGACATCACTGCTTCGTCTCAGCTTTCGTGGCGATGCCGACTTTTGTGATCTCCGCGCGCTGCAGCGCGTCCATCAAGCTAACCAATTTTTGGACCGGCAATTCTCGATCCGGCCGAATCACAATCGCGACATCGGGATCGGTCCGTTTCAATTCCGTCAAACGAGCAACCAGCATCGTCGCATCGACCGGTTCATCGTTCAGTTTAATCGCCTCGGTCCGATCCATCGAAATCGTCTGCACCTTCGAGGGGTTCACCGGCGTGTTGGCGACGCCGCTCGATGGAATGACGAGATTCACGCTGTTTTCCAAGAGCGGCGTCGTGATCATGAAAATAATGAGCAGCACAAACGCGAGATCGAGTAACGGCGTAATGTTGATCTCCGAGAGACTCGTTAGGCTGGTGCGTTGTGAGTAGCGTCTCATATTCCTACTTCGATGTTCGGTGTTCGATGTTGGATGTTCGGCGTTCTTCTTCTATTCGATCAAAACATCGAACACTGAACATCGAACATCGAACGCCGAACCAATCAATCATCGTCGAAACTCCGATACCCGCGCACTGTGATCGACGTAACGATGCTCAAACTCGGACGCGAGTTCGGCCGCGAAGTTGTCCATCTCCACGACCATGGCGCGAATGCTTGTGACCAAAAAATTGTAACCAAACATCGCAGGTATCGCGACGCACAGCGCTGTCACCGTAGTAATGAGCGCACCCGAAACACCCGGTGCCATCGTCGCCAGGTTCGGCGCGCCGGCGATGGCGACACCAGTAAAGGTGTCCATCACGCCCCAGACCGTCCCGAGCAATCCGAGAAAGGGCGAACCGCTCACCGCCGTCGCGAGCAAAATCATTTGCGACTCGAGTTCGAGCGCGGTCTCTCCTACAGCGCGTTCCATCGCCGCGGTCACCGCGTGCATTTGCGCCGGGCTGATCTTGTCCGCGATTTCAAGGCGCGCGCGAAAAGTTTCGTCTACTTCGGCCGAGCCGAGCATTTGAAACGTCACTTCCTGACAGCCGGCGCGATAGACATTGAAATTGGGTGAACCGGCGAAGCGCGCATTTTTTTCGAACAAACGCAGCGGCTGTCTGTCTTGACGAAAGGCGGCGCGAAAACGCGTATTCTGTTTCTTGGCAAACTGAATGACGCGCAATTTTGTCATCATGATTGACCAGCTGAAAATTGAACCGACAGCGAGCAAAAGCAGCACCATCTTCCCGGCGATGGTGGAGTGTTCGAACGCGAAGAGGAGACCACCCGCCGCGAGAATCTTCGGAAGGAGCATGTGCACCACTTAGGCTAGTAATAACGGATTCCGATGAAAACGAAAGTGATCAGATTAATTTGCGTCGCGATTTCAATCGCGTTGCCTCGCTCCTTTGCGCAGGAAAGCGACGAGAACGAAAATCGTTTCGAAGTTCTGACGAAATCGATTGCGCCGATTCTTGCGTTGCTTACGCCAAGTGGAAGTAACGGTAATCACGCGATTGATTTGCAGGGAACAATCGGCGCCACCACTGGCTTGCCTGCAGAATTAAACGGCGGGCAGGTCCACGTCGCCTTTGAGTTTCCCGATAAGCTGCTTGTGCAATTTCCGACGCCCAGCGGACCGGCGATCATCTGCCGCGACAAACAAACGGTCTGGGCTTTTCCGGCGACGCAATTCGGGCCGCTCGCGGAAAAAGTCGGGATCGACATTTCGACAAAGCCGCTGCCGCCTTTTCAACTGGACGAAACAAAAGCGATTCTGTTGCCCGCTTTGTTTGACGTGAATGATGCGGGAACGGCCGAACTCAACGGCCAAACTTTTCGCGTGCTCGATGTTCGCGGGATCACGAGCAAGAAATCGAAGCACAAGCGTGGCTATCCGGCGCGAGTTTGGATTCGCGATCATCGCGTCGCGCAGATCGAGCTGCACTCGGGTAGCTGGAGCACGACGATTGGCATCACGAAACAAGAGCTCACGCCGAGTTTGCCCGCTTCGACATGGCAGCCGACACCAGAACAGCACGATCAGGTCACAGCAATTCCTGGCGATAAGATCGCGGCGTTACTCGAGCTCGCGCTGAAACAAGACAAGTAACCCTTTCAAAGGAGCGCGTCGTTAGCTCCGGGGAGCACACGCGCCCTCGCGTGTTGTTTTCGGCGCCTCGCCGAAAACATCTTTCGCTCGTTAGGCCGTTCGGCGGGGCGCCGAACGGTGCGCGCGAGGGCGCACGCGCCCTCCCCAGACAAGGCAATGCGACAACTCAGCGCAGATGTTTTTCGAAAAATTGCACGGTGCGAGCGGAAGCATCTCGCTGCGACCCAGCAGAAAGGACATGCCCTTCGCCTTTGTAAATTTTCGCCTCATAAGTAACACCGAGACGCTGCAAAATTTTTTCGAGCGCATAGGCGTTCTCGACCGGAACCCGCCGATCCTGATCACCGTGCAAAATCAAAACCGGCGGCAGCCGTTTCACGAGATAAACGTGGTTCTTCTCAATCGCTCCGGCTAATTCGACCACCGCGCCAACGCGCGGATCGTGTGCTCCCTGGGCCAGGGCAAGGTATCCGCCTAACGAGTAACCAAATATTCCGACGCCGCTCGATTCCGCGCGCGCCTTTACAAAGGCGACTGCGTCGTTCACGCAATCGCGCCAGGTCTCGAAATTTTTCCGGATTCCACCCTCGCGCGTGAACATCGTTCTGGTGCGGTCGAAATAATGAACGACGAACGACTCGAAACCATTCTCCGCAAGAGCGCGCGCGAAACGCCGCACGGCCGGACCGTCCATTAACATGCCGGCCGCGCCATGTAGCACGATCACTCCGGGAAATTTCTCAACCGTGCTCGGAATGAAGACTTCCACCGTGACCTTTTGGCCGCCGCTGACGAATGAGGTTTTACTTTCGCGCACAGAATTCTGTTCGGGCGGACGCACATGTGCCTGTCCAGGAGATGAAGAAGCGTGTTCGTTCAAAGGAGCAGCGGAAGCAATTGCGAGATGTCGTTAGGCCAAGCGCGAGCCACCGGACCCAGTGTGCTCGACTCACAAAACTTTGCGCACGGCGCGTCGCACCATCTCCGTCGTCCATCCATAAACCAAATGCGACACGAGCGCGTAGACATGTGTGGAAAGCGGAAATTCTGTCGGCGATTTTGAGTAGCCGAGTGCCGGCACGGTGACTTCGTCCGCCAGCAGCCAGACGGCGGCGCCGAACACGAGTCCGTCACCCGCAGTCGTTAGGGGCAGTGCTTCGGTGGCAGCTCCGTAGATCGCACCCGACGTCGCTCCCATCGCATAGTGCACCGCTTCGCCCGCGAATTTCTTTTGCGATTGCGGCAGACTTTTCCCCAAGACTGTTTTGGAAATCGACTGCGCTACTTTTACTGTTGCTGGTTCCGGTTTTCGTCCCTCTCCGTTTCCTTTCCTTCGATGAGCGCTCAAGCGCTTCAGCCGCTTTACTCCAGGCGAATTGAATCTGTTCCATCACGAGCGAAGCAAGCAGGCCGGCCGCAACGCCCGCGACGAGCCCTTTCACGAAATCCGGTTCGTCATTCGCCCTGAGATTTTTGTCGAACATGATCCTCAAGAAGGATACGCAACGTCGCGCTCCGCGCGTGGAAAAATCTTTAGCGGGTTGCCCGTTTCTTGGTCCACCCCTTTGCCGCCGCGAGCAGGAATCCGGCGCCAATGACGATTAGAAAAATAGAAAAGAATTGGCCGCGCGTAATGCCAAGGATAAGCGACGCATCTGGCTCGCGAAAATTTTCGACGAAAATTCTCAGGATCGCGTAGCAGATGAAGAACAAGCCGGTCAGCACGCCGTTACGCGTGCGGAATTTTGTGCGCACGATCCAGAGAATGAGAAAAAGTAGAACGCCTTCGCACAGCGCTTCATAAATCTGCGATGGATGACGCGGCGTGAGAATTGTGCGCAACGTTTCCTTCACCTGTGGATTGCTGTGAACCGCGGCGACGATCGCGTCGGGCGAATTGAGCGTCGGATCAATTTTCTGACACGCCGCCATCGCGCGCTCAGCTTCAGACGCATTGGCCGGTTCGAGCAGTTCTTTGGGGAACTGCATTGCCCACGGCACTGTCGCGGCGCGCCCGTAAAGCTCGCCGTTGATGAAATTGGCGCAGCGCCCGAAAAATATTCCGATCGGCGAGACGACGACGAGATTGTCGCCAAGGTTCGTCCACGAAAGTTTGTGACGACGCGCATAAAACAGCGTGAAGAGAAACAGGCCGATGATTCCGCCATGACTCGACATCCCGCCTTCCCAAACTTTGAAAATCGAAAGCGGCTCGCGTAACATTTCCGGCCGATAAAACAGGACGTATCCGAGTCGTCCTCCAACCATCACGCCGAAAAGCGCGGCCCACGTGACAAAATCCGCCACGCGCTCGACCGGAAGTTCCATGTAGCCGCGTCGCGCCAGATGCCGCAGGAGCGCGAAAGCGCAAAGGAACGCGAGCACATAGGCCATGCCGTACCAACGCGGCCCGAAATTTCCCCAAATGCGGAAGATGAGGGGATTAAGGTCGTGGACGTAATAAGCGAACATCGCGCGCGATTGTCGACGAGTTCACTCGAAGCGGCAACATCAACGCGCGGGACTCGGCAATAACGTTGTGTTTCTGTACGGCCACAGCAAAAGGCTTGTCATCCCGAGCGAATGCGAGGGATCTCGCGAATTATCTAGAGCGATTGTGAGGTCCTTCGCTTGCGCTCAGGATGACCGTGATGTTTGTGCGGTTTCGACTTCAAAACCTTTCGCAAAAATGGCGCCGTCCGACTGACGCGATTTTTCGCAACTTCCTCCGGTGTGCCGGTCGCGACAATCTCACCCCCGTCCGGTCCGGCTTCCGGCCCGATGTCGACAAGGTAATCGGCTTCGGCGATGACGCTCAGGTTGTGCTCGATCACGATGACGGTGTTTCCTTCATCAACCAACCGATGAAGGACGTTCAGCAGCAATTCCACATCGGCCATGTGCAATCCGATCGTCGGCTCCTCTAATAGATAGAGTGTCGATTTCGGTTTGCGCATTTTGCGAATGCGTTCGTGCTGCGCGCGTCCGATGCCGCGCGTAAGCTCGCTCGTTAGCTTCAGACGTTGCGCTTCGCCGCCGCTCAACGTCGGACTCGGCTGCCCCAGTTTCAGATAACCGAGCCCGGTATCGACCAGTAACGAAAGTGAGCGCGCGATTTTCGGATTCGCGCCAAAAAATTCCGCTGCTTCTTCGATCGTCATCTCCATCACATCGCCGATCGATTTTTCGTTGTAGAGAACTTCGAGCGTTTGCGGGTTGTAACGTTTTCCGCCGCAATCTTCGCACGGCACATAACTGCTCGGCAGGAAACTCATCTCCAGTTTGATCACGCCCTGGCCCTTGCATGATTCGCAGCGTCCACCTTCGGCATTGAAGGAAAAGCGGCTCGCTGAATAGCCGCGCACACGCGAGACCGGCAGTTGGGCGTAAAGATTCCGAATTTCGTCGAACACTTTGATGTAGGTCGCCGGAGTCGAGCGCGAAGTTTTTCCGATCGGCGATTGATCAACTTCGTAAACGGCTTCAACAAATTCCGCCCCCGAAATCGAACCGCCGCTGCGTACATTCCGGGGAGCACGCCCGCCTCGGGCGTTCTTTGCGGCGCCTCGCCGCAAAGCGGAGAGACGCTCATTACCGAAAAGGTCCTCCAGATCGCTTGAGGTGGCTCGCGAGGCGCGAGCCACTGCGCCCGAGGCGGGCGCGCTCCCCAGACATTCTTTCACCGCGGGGAGCAAAACTTCATGCAGCAAGGTTGATTTGCCCGAACCGGAAATTCCGGTGATGACCGACAAGCGCCCAACCGGAAACTGAACGTCGACATCTTTGAGGTTGTTCGCTTGCGCGCCGCGAATCTCGATCCATTTCTCCACTTCGCCTAACGAGCGCCGTTGCTTTCGCGTCGGGTGACAAAGCGGTGTCTTCAAACAGCGGCCCGTTTCGGAAAGCGAATTTTGCTCGATGTCACGCAGCGTTCCTTCGGCGACGATTTCACCTCCATGCACACCCGCGCGCGGACCGAGATCGATGATGTGATCCGCGCGCCGCATTGTTTCTTCGTCGTGCTCGACGATGACGAGCGAATTTCCCTTTTTCCGGAGTGCGGTGAGCGTTTCGAGCAGGCGCAGATTGTCGCGTGGATGCAGACCGATGGTTGGCTCATCGAGAACGTAAAGCACGCCGCGCAAATTCGAGCCGAGCTGCGCCGCGAGCCGAATTCGTTGCGATTCGCCGCCGCTCAGCGTTTTCGCGGAACGACCGAGCGCGAGATAACCGAGACCGACCTTTTCCATGAAATGAAGGCGCTGCTGGATTTCCGGAACGAGATCGGCCGAGATGGTTTTTTGTGTGCCGGTGAAACGTAGTTTGCCTAACAACTTCAACGCTTCGCCTGCGGATAGCGCCGTGAAGTCATCAATCGTGTGACCCTGCAACCGCACATGTCGCGCGACCGGATTCAAACGCGAGCCATGACACGCCGGACAAACCTGCGCTTCCACTTCATCGATCCATTCCGACTCGCGCTCGGCCGCGAGCTCGTTTTCCAGGACTGATTCGCCATTATCTTCCGCGCCGGTTTGCAAATCCTGATTCCAGATTTCGCCGAAACCGCCACATTCTTCGCACGCGCCGTGCGGAGAGTTGAACGAAAATAGACGCGGGTCGAGTTCCTCGAAAGCGCGTCCGCAGCCCGGACAACTCATCTCCGTGCTCATGATCGTGAGCCGATGTTTCGCATCGAGCAGATGTGCAGTGCCGCGTCCGATATCGAGCGCGCGCTGGACAAGGTTGCGCGCTTTCAAAATTCGTTTCGCATCGATCACACCGACGACAACATCGATGGTGTGTTCCTTGAAACGCTCCAGTTTTCGAAATTGTGCGACCGGAATCAACTGGCCATCGACAAAGAGCGTGTCGAATCCCTGGCGCTCCGCCCAGCGCGCGACGTCGGTGTGAAATCCTTTTCGCGCTTTGACGAGCGGCGCGAGCACTTTGAGCTGGCCGCGTTTCGCCGCCGTCTCAACCTGTTTTACAATCGCGGCGAGACTCTGTTTCTCGACTGGCAGGTCGCAGTCCGGACAAAATTGCGTCCCGGTTTTGGCGAAGAGCAGACGGAGAAAATGATAAACTTCCGTTACCGTGGCGACGGTTGATTTGCCGCCGCCGCGCGTGACGCGTTGCTCGATCGCCACACTTGGCGGCAAACCTTCGACCAGATCGACATCGGGTTTTTCGAGCTGCTCGACAAACTGCCGCGCATACGGCGACATCGAATCGAGAAATCGGCGCTGCCCTTCCGCGAACAAAATGTCGAACGCGAGCGTCGATTTTCCGGAACCGCTCAGGCCGGTGATGATGACCATCTGGTCGCGCGGAATTTTGACATCGATGTTTTTGAGATTGTGCTCGCGCGCGCCGTGAATGGCGATCGCGCCATTTTGTCTGGGGAGCGCGCCCGCCTCGGGCGCTCCGTTCCGCGCCTCGCGGAATGGCTCTTCTGCTGCGCGCAAAGAAAGAATGTCCTCTTCATCCTGGTACAACGCGCCAAGAGTTCGCGGCGAGGCGCCGCGAACAGCGCCCGAGGCGGGCGCGCTCCCCAAGACAGACCGAAGAAATTTCCCGGTGTGCGATTGATCGACGCGCGATATTTGTTCCGGCGTCCCGACTTCGACAACTTCACCGCCATCCTCTCCAGCTTCCGGACCGAGATCGATGATCCAATCCGCGCATTTGATGACTTCAAGGTTGTGCTCAATGACAACAAGCGAATGGCCGCGATCGGCGAGTCGTTGAAACAGTTGCAGCAAAATCGCGACATCATCGAAGTGCAACCCGGTCGTCGGTTCGTCGAAGATAAAAAGATTACCGGGCACTTCTTTCTTTCCGGTTTCCGGTATCCGGTTTTCGATATCAGCGAGATGCCTAACGAGTTTGAGGCGCTGCGATTCACCTCCGGATAATGTATTCAGCGGCTGGCCGAGTCGAAGATAACCCAGCCCTACTTCTTCCAGCACGTCGAGCGGATTGGACAATGTTTTCTGCTCGCCAATCTGCGCGAAAAACTGCGTTGCCTCGTTCACCGTCATTTCGAGCAGATCGTGAATCGATTTGTCGTGCAGCTTCACTTTCAACACGTGCGGTTGAAAACGCCGGCCTTCGCATTCGGCACAGCGCACGTAGAGATCGCTCAGGAACTGCATCTCAATTTTCTCGAAGCCGGTCCCGCAACAACGTTCACAACGGCCGCTGCCGGAATTGAAGGAGAATGCGCTCGCCGTCAGCCCTTGCGACATCGCTTCCGGCTGCGCGGCGAAAAGTTCGCGCACGCGGTCGTAGAGACCGAGATACAAAATCGGCGTCGAGCGCGGCGTGCGTGCGAGCGGCGTTTGGTCGACCATCACAATATCGCCGACGCGATGCGCGCCGGTTACGCTCTTGCACGCGCCCGGCTCCTGGTCGTTCGATTCGCCGCGGGCGCGCATCAGATTCCGATAGAGGACATCGTGAATGAGCGTGGATTTTCCAGAGCCGGAAACGCCGGTCACACAGGTGAAAATGCCGAGCGGAATTTCGACATCGATTTTCTTGAGATTATTTTCGCTCGCACCGGCGATCTTAATCGCGCGCGAAAATTTGCGGCGCGATTTGGGAATGGGGATGCGTTTTTCTCCGGCGAGATAATCGCGGGTTAGCGATTGTGGCACAGGCTTCCAGCCTGTGGTTTTTGCTTCACGGGCTGGAAGCCCGTGCCACTTTTGTCCTCCGAGAAACTCACCAAGTGCTCCATTGAACACCAATTCGCCGCCGCGTTCGCCGCGGCCGGGGCCGATGTCGATCAGATTGTCCGACGCGCGGATGATTGCTTCCTCATGTTCGACGACGAGGAGCGTGTTGCCTTTGTCGCGCAGGTTGTGCATCACGCGCACCAGGCGGCCGACATCGCGCGGATGCAGACCGACGCTTGGTTCGTCCATGACGAAGAGCGTGTTTACGAGCGATGCGCCGAGACAGGTCGTTAGGTTTACTCGTTGCACTTCGCCGCCGCTCAACGTACGCGTCGAGCGATCGAGCGTCAGATAACCGAGGCCGACTTCGCAAAGATAATTGAGCCGCGCGCAAATTTCACGGCGCAACATCTCCGCCGTTGAGTCGTTAGGCGGAAGATCGACATGCGTAAGCACGTCGCGCGCCGCCGAAATGGCGAGGGCGTCGAACTGCGGCAATGTCAGCATGCCGCCATTGCCAGATTTTCCGACACGATAATTCAGCGTCTCGGGCTGGAAGCGTCCGCCGTGGCAACTCGGACACGTCGTGTAAGCGCGATATCGACTGAGCAAAACGCGCACATGCATTTTGTAGGTCTTGCTCTCGAGCCATTTGAAAAAACCGCGGACGCCGTACCAGCGATCGTTTTCGTAATCGTCGTCCGTGTACTCGCCGCTCCGCTTTTCGCCGTTGATGACGAAGTCCTGATCCGCCTTCGGCAATTCTTCGAATGGAAGATGGACATCGATTTCTTCGCGGGCGCAGGCGCGTAGCAAATCCTTTTGCGACTCGCCCATTTCTTCTCCGCGAAAAACGCGGACCGCACCTTGTGCGATCGAGAGCGAACGATCGGGGATCGCGCGGTTGAGATCGATCGCGATGGTGCGACCGAACCCGCGACATTCCGGGCACGCGCCTAACGGATTATTGAAACTGAAAAGACCCGGTGTCGGCGGGCGAATGTCGAGGTCGCAATGTGCGCAGTGCCAGCCGGTCGAGAACGGGTGCTCGGTTTTGGAATCGAGGTCGACGACGTTGATCCTGTCTTTGCCGAAACGAAGTGCGATCTCGATTGCTTCGGTGAGTCGCGTGCGATTTTCATCGCTGATCACGATGCGGTCCTGGATGACCTGCACGCGCGCACCGAGTCTTTTGATTTTTGATTCGGCATCGACGCGCACGACCTGGCCGTCGATCCAGACGCGCAGGTAGCCTTGTTGCTGCAAGAAATTGAAGAAATCGCGCGGCTCAGTTTTCGGCGGAACGGAAACCCAGAAAGTGATGAGCAACGTCACGCTCTCTTTCTGGTCTTCCTGAGCGAAGCGAAGGATCTCGCGATTGTTCGATGGCGTCGGCGTGGTTCGTGAGGTCTCTCGCCTCGAAAGCGTTCGGGGCGCGGCATGACTCGCGTTTTGAAACTGTGCCACGATTTGATCTGCAATCGACTTCGCTGTTTCAGGTCGAATCTCGCGTCCGCAGCTAGGGCAAAACGCGTGCGCGATGCGCGGCCAGAGTAACTTCAAATAATCGTTGATCTCCGTCATCGTGCCGACGGTGGAGCGCGAGCTTTTCACCGGATTCGCCTGCTCGATCGCGATCGCGGGAGGAATTCCGCGGATATCGTCGACGCGCGGTTTGTCCATGCGATCGAGAAATTGCCGCATGTAAGGACTGAACGTCTCGACGTAGCGGCGCTGGCCTTCGGCGTAGATCGTGTCGAAGGCGAGCGATGATTTCCCGCTCCCGCTCGGACCGGTGATGACGGTTAATTCGCCAAGCGGCAGATCGAGGTCGATGCCCTTGAGATTGTTCTGACGCGCGCCTCGAATCTCAACACAACCGCGCTCAGTTGGTGCAGTGACGTAATTTCTTTCGACGACCTTCGAACCCACCGGAGACAATTCCAGATGGCGAACATGTTCGCAAATTTTTGGGTAAAATCGCGCTAAAGAAATGTCATCCCGAGCCCCGAACTCTCGGGGCGAGGGACCTCACGGACGCTCTAGAGAGTCGCAAACCAGCTACCGCGTTCGCGAGATCCTTTCCCTGCGGTCAGGATGACCCGCTACTAAGCGAATTTTTCTGCAAGTTTGTCGTGCTGCGCGATCAACTCGCGCGGCAAATCCTTGCCGAGCGTCTTGAAAAATTCCGACTGCGTTTCGAGTTCCTTCTTCCACTCTTCGGGCTTGATCGAGAAAAGTTCCCGCATCGTTTCTCGCGAAACGTCGATCTCGGCGAGATCGAAATCCTCGGGGCGCGGAATGAAACCGATTTCTGTTTCCGCGGCGCCACCGCGGGCGTCGCAACGATCGATGATCCATTTCAACACGCGCATGTTGTCGCCGAAGCCGGGCCACAAAAATTTTCCGTCGGCACCTTTGCGGAACCAATTCACGTGAAAAATGAGCGGCGCATTTTTCAGGCGCGGACCGATCTCGAGCCAGTGCTGGAAATATTGCCCCATGTTGTAACCGCAGAACGGCAGCATCGCCATCGGGTCGCGGCGCACCTGACCAACTGCGCCAGCCGCAGCCGCCGTTGTCTCTGAACCCATCGTAGCGCCAATATAAGTGCCGTGTTCCCAATCGCGCGCCTGGAAAACGAGCGGCATCGTGTCGCTGCGGCGTCCGCCAAAAATAATGGCGCTGATCGGTACGCCCTCGCCGTTCTCCACTTCGGGATCGAGCGCCGGATTGTTACGCATCGGCGTGGCGAAACGCGAATTCGGATGCGCCGCTTTCTCTTTCGAATCCGGCGTCCAATCTTTCCCGCTCCAGTCGATGGCGTGTTTCGGGGGCGGGCCATCCTTCCCTTCCCACCAAACATCGCCGTCATCGGTCAGCGCGACGTTTGTATAAAGAGTATCGCGCTCGATCGATTTCATCGCGTTGGCGTTTGATTTGTAACTCGTGCCCGGCACGACGCCGAAATATCCGTTCTCCGGATTCACCGCATACAAACGTCCATCGCGAATCTGCATCCACGCGATGTCGTCGCCGACGGTGGTGACTTTCCAGCCCTTGAAATGTTGCGGCGGAATGAGCATGGCGAAATTGGTTTTTCCGCATGCACTTGGGAACGCCGCCGCCACGTAATGCTTTTCACCTTCCGGCGACTCGACGCCGAGGATCAACATGTGCTCGGCGAGCCAGCCCTGTTTGCGCGCGAGATACGAACCGATGCGCAGCGCGAGACATTTTTTGCTCAGTAAAACATTTCCACCGTAACCCGAGCCGACAGAGATAATCGTGTTGTCCTGCGGGAAATGGCAGATCCAGCGTCGGTCCGGATTCACGTCGAGAAGCGAATGCGTTCCGCGATTCCATTCCGCATTGGGATCGTTACCGAGACGTTTGATCGCGATCTCGCCCATGCGCGTCATGATGCGCATACTCAGCACGACGTAGATGGAGTCGGTAATTTCGAATCCGACTTTCGTCAGTGGCGAATCGGGCGGTCCCATGATGTAGGGAATAACGAACATGGTCCGCCCCTTCATCGCGCCTTTGAGCAGGCCGTTCAGCTTCGCGTAGGTTTCGTTAGGCGCGGCCCAATTATTTGTCGGGCCCGCTTCCTCTTTTGTCGGCGTGCAGATCAGCGTGAATTGCTCGACGCGCGCAACATCGTTCGGATTCGAGCGATGCAAATACGAACCGGGGACCTTTTCCTGATTGAGCTTGAACAAAATGTTTTGCCGCAGCGCCTGTTCGATCAGGAATTGCTTTTCTTTCTCGGAGCCGTCGCACCAGAAAATATTTTCTGGCTCGGTCAGGCGGGCGGTTTCCTCGACCCAATCGAGAACTGCCTGATTGCTTGATTTTGAATCGCCAATTCCCTGCGGCGGAGAAATGGCTGGCGCGATATTGGTCATGATTCAGGCAGGAGAAACCGTGATTTTCGCCGCTTCACGCAGCTTCTCCAAGCGATTTTTACGCGCGTCAGCTTGCGCGAACTCGTGGCGGGGTGAAAGTGAATCATGTTCGGAGTCACTACCTCCGATGATTATAAACCGGTCGCGTGGATGGGGCGGTATCCGCTTGACGTCACGACGCTGCTGGTCGGCTTGCACGCCGTCTGCATGGTGCTCGCCTGCTTTCTCATGGCGCTCGGCGGCGGAGCGATCTTGAACCTGTTGCAATTCGACAGCGCACAAGTGTGGCACGGCGCCGTCTGGCAGCTCGGCACGTACGCCTTTGTGCATCCGCCATCGGGATTGATCTGGTTTGCAATCGAGATGTACATGCTCTTTGCCTTTGGGCGCGAGGTCGAGCGCTTCATCGGGCGCCGTGCTTTCATCTGGCTTTATCTAGTCCTGTTGTTTCTGCCGTCCGTTTTTCTTTCCTTGTGGGGATTGCGCGAGCGCGCCGGCCTCGGCGGTTCGGCGGCCCTGCATTTCGGAATCTTTGTCGCCTTCGCAACCATTTACCCAAATGCGGAATTGCTCTTTCGCATCACGGCGAAATGGGCTGCCTTGGTTTTGGCTGGCGCTTATTCATTGCAATTGCTCGCCTACCATGTGTGGGCGGAGCTCGCGGTTCTTTGGATAAGTTTGGGCGCGGCATTTCTTTTCATTCGCGCACGCGGGGTCGGACCGGAATTGGTTTGGTGGGATAATTTGAAAACGCGGTTAAGTCCGAAGCCGAAATTCACCGTCGTGCCGAAGGAAAATGGCCGGCGCGTGGTGGAGCCGGACGATATCTACGCCTCCGTCGATCCGATTCTGGACAAGATCGCGAAGTCAGGGATCGGCAGTTTGACTGCGGGCGAACGGCGCGCCCTTGATCGTGCGCGCAATCGTTTGCTGAAAAAGCCAAACTGACTTTGTCGTGGTGGTTTGCAACCGCCGTTCGAAAAATGCGACGATCAGAGATCGCCGCTACAAAGATTACTCCAGTTGAAGCGATGCGGTGCGTAATTGCTCGACGAACTCCGCGGCGGTCGCAGCTTTGAGTAGGGCTTCGCGAATTGCTTTGTCTCTCGTTAGGCGCGCGAGGGCTCCGACACAGACGAGATAGTCCTGAATCATCTGGCGCGGCACGCCGATGACGAAAATGAGGTGGACCAGATTGTTCGATTCGTCGAACTCCACGCCTTCGCTGCTGCGCCCGATACCAAGCACAATTTGCTTTACCAGATCGGTGCGGGCATGCGGAAACGCGACGCCGTGTTCAGCAACCGTGGAACTGCTGTTTTCCCTCTCGATCACGGCAGCGAGAAATTTCTCTCCGTCCTGAATCTTTCCGCTGGTCTGCATCAGGCCGACGATTTCGCGTATCGCTTCATCCCGGGTTCGCGACCGCAGATCGAGCGCAATTTGGTTTTCATCCAGAAGATCAGTGAGAACAACGGCCATAGGTCCTTAGAGGATTTGTTGGATTATCGCGGCAAAGCCGGTTATCCAGTCTACGATTCCGCTGTGGCAACTGAAAAGATTTCATCGGCGCCAACTGACGAAGCGACGCTCTCGCTGCAGAAAAGCATTTACGATCCCGGTTACGTCAATGCCATGTCGCATTTTTACCGCGGCGAACTTTCACGCATCATGATCTGGCGGCAGCGGCTCGACATCACCACAAACTGGGCCATCACAAGCAGCACCGCCATCATCACGATCGCGTTTTCAAACCGCGAAGTGCCGCACATCATTTTCTTTTTCAATCTCGCGATTGTGTGGGTCATGCTCTGGATCGAGGCGCGCCGTTATCGATTTTACGACGCATTTCGTGCGCGGGTGCGCATGCTGGAAGCGCATTTTCTTGTTCCGATGGTGATGGAAAATCGCGACATGCTGCAGGGCGAATGGAAAAAACTGGTCTGCGAAGATCTGATCCTGCCGTCGTTCAAGATCAGCAAACTCGAAGCCGTGGGGCGGCGCTTGAAACGCAATTACGTTTTCATTTTCATCCTGATCTTGATCGCGTGGGTGACGAAAATTTTTCTGCATGGCCCCGCCTCAATGAATGGCGTCAGCGATTTTTATCATGCGCTCAGAGTCGGCCACATTCCCGCCTGGCTGGTCGCGGCAATTTTCGCCGGCACCTTCGTCATTGTGATTGGCATCACGATTTATGTCGGCAAAAAGACAGTTGGCGAAGTTTCGGAATTCCGCACGCACCGCTCGCTCTGGCGGATATGAGTTCTCGCTTTGAAAAGTTGCGCGAGATCGTGGCGCAGCTACGCGCGCCGGGAGGTTGTCCGTGGGATCGAGAGCAAACCAACGCCTCGCTCAGTCCCAAGATGGTCGAGGAAGTCTATGAAGCGGTTGCCGCAATCCAAAACAGCGATGACGCCAATCTCCGGGAAGAGCTCGGCGACGTTTTGCTGCTGGTGCTGATGCACGCCGAGATCGCGCACGAGCAGCAACGATTCGATATCGATCAAGTCATCGAATCAATCACCGAAAAACTGATTCGGCGCCATCCGCATGTTTTTGGTGACAGTGTCGTGCGTGATCCGGCTGGAGTCGTTAGGCAGTGGGACGCGATCAAGCTCGATGAAAAGAAAGAGCAAAAGAAAAATTACTTGGATGAAGTCGGCGCGGCTCTGCCCGCGCTGATGCGCGCCCAAAAAGTGCAGAGGAAAGCCGCGCACGTGAATTTCGACTGGAAGGATGTGGGAGAGGTAATCGCGAAGGTAGATGAAGAACTTACTGAGGCGAAAGAAGCAATTGATTCGAGTCAGAAAGACAAAGCGGAGGAAGAAATTGGCGACTTGCTATTTGCGGTGGTGAATCTCGCTCGGAAGATTAATCTCGACGCCGAAACAACATTGCAACGGGCGACCGACAAATTTGTCCAGCGCTTCAATGCGCTCGAAGATGAATTGCAAGCGAGGGGAAAATCCCTCGGTGACGTTTCCCTCGTCGATCTCGACGAGATTTGGAACGCCCACAAAAAACGGAATGCTCCGCGGGTTGATCGGCTTAGTTGAAGTCGAGCGCGCTCAGCGCATCCGTAAGATTGTTGCCGAAGACGATGAAGCCATTCACGTGTCCTTTCATCGCGAATATTTTTTTCGTGCGCACGTCGGTTTCCGCAAACAACCGCTGTACCTCGCGCGCCATCCCGGGCGTGCCATACGCGACATCGCCGCGAGTCGCAGGTCCTTGTTCGAGCAGCCAGCGCCACAGCCGCGTGCTGTGACCATGCATCACGATGCGCACGTCGCGATCCATTGAGTAAACGGCGGCATGTGTGAGCGATTCGGCGGAAGCAATCGTTTCGCCCTCGCAACGCAGCCAATTACGATCGAAATCCCAGGCGATGACTTTGGCACAATCTTTCAGCGTCAAGATCGGGTAGGCCGCCAGTCCCCGACCCGGTAATGTAAAATGAATTCGTCGTATCGCCTCGAACGCTGACGTTGCCAAAACCGATTCCGTGATCGTCTACTCCGACGAGGTCCAAGTCTCGCATTTTCTGCCGCACCATTTTGAGTTCTGCGAAAGAGGGGAACGGCGCCAGCTCGGTCGCTGTGTGTTCGCACTGAAACTTGATGACGCCAGTTTCGCTCAAGAAGCGTGCTCCGGAAAAAGCGTAAGGATGCTGCGCTCGTTCGCTTCGCAAATTCCGCGCTCGGTGATCAGTCCCGTCACGAGCCGTCGCGGCGTGATATCGAAACCGTAGTTCGCGGCCGGACTATTTTCCGGTGTGAGACGCACATTAAGGTGCTGGTCTTTCGCCCAGCCGTCGGCGTATTTCACTTCCTCCGCATCACGTTGTTCGATTGGTATTTCGCTTAAGCCGTCGCGCATTTGCCAATCGAACGACGAAGAAGGCAGCGCGACATAAAACGGCACACCATTATCTTTTGCCGCGAGCGCCTTTAAGTAAGTGCCGATCTTGTTGGCGACATCGCCCGTGTATGTCGTGCGATCCGTTCCGACAATGACCAGATCGACATCTCCGCGTTGCATCAAATGACCGCCGGTGTTGTCAGCAATGACTGTGTGCGGCACGCCGTGCTCGCACAATTCCCATGCCGTCAGCCTCGAGCCTTGATTGCGCGGCCGCGTTTCGTCGACCCAGACATGAACCGGTACGCCGAGATCATGCGCGGCGTAAATCGGCGCGGTGGCCGATCCATGATCGACAAACGCGAGCCAACCGGCGTTGCAATGCGTCAGGATGTTAACGGGCTGGTTGGCTTTACGGTTCGCAATTCGTTGGATCAATTCCAACCCGTGAAGGCCGATTCGCCGGCAATGTTCTGCATCTTCGTCGGCAATCTGCTGTGCGGTGTCGAGTGCGAGCACGATCTTTTCCTTGATGCCTTTACCTGTAGAGACACGGGCTAGCTGACGCTCGATGGCCCACGCGAGATTGACTGCTGTTGGCCGTGTGTTTTTCAGTTGTGCGGCAGCCTTGGAGATCTGGCGATCGAAGTCCTCGGCTTCTGCCGCGGTAAGTGCGGCGAGATACATCCCGTAGCCGGCGGCTGCTCCAATCAATCCCGCGCCGCGCACATGCATCTCGCGGATCGCCGTCGCCATTTGTTCGACGCTTGTGACATCTTCCACGACGAACCGATGTGGCAGCGCTGTTTGATCGATGATCTGGACAACGCTCGGATCGTCTGGTTTTAGCCAGATCGTACGAAAATGTTGTCCGGCAACTTTCATAGCTAATGCAAGATACTCTTACTCTTTCTCACGCTCATGCTCGGCATCGTGATCGCAACCGATTCGATCATGAGCAAGAGTAAGAGCGAGAGGAAAAGGAAGAGTAAAGGCCGCCGTTTACAAACGGCCGCCTTTAGCCATATTCCCCGTCCCCGGAAATGAATATCCTGATCAATATTCTTCTCACCTTCTATGTCTTGGTGTCGCTGCTGATGCTTTTGATCATTCTCATGCAACGGCCAAAGAGCGAGGGATTGGGCGCGGCCTTTGGCGGCGGCGTCACGGAAAATATTTTCGGCGCACAAACGACCAACGTCCTGACCAAGGCGACGGCATGGCTGGCCGGCTTGTTCTTTTTTCTCACCTTTCTGCTTTCGATTCTCTATGCGCATCGCTCGATGAGCAGCAGTAATTTGCGACGCGAACTGTTGAAAGCTGAAGCCGCAAAAACAACCGCTCCCTTACCAAAACCAGAACCTTCCTCCGCGGTCGGGGCGCCGGGAACTGTGACGAATCCAACGCCTGCGGCCGCAGCGACGGCTGCGCCTTCACCTAATGCGGCTGATGCGGCGGTGGGAGCTGTTCCGGCAGCTACGGTAACGGCCAGTCCGGCGGCTTCGGTGAGCCCGGTGCCGAGTCCACAGACCCCGTAGGAGCTAGATAGGGCCTTCTGGCTTTGGGCCGGCTTTTTCGTTCAGTGCCTGGGTGAATTCCTGCAGGCTGGACACGATTTGAGGGGCTTTGCTCAAGACGGTGCTGGCCAGTTTCTCAGAGTAATCCGGCCGCCGCTGGGACATTTCCGAGAGCGCCATCATCACCGCCAGGGCGTTATTAATGGAGTGCTTGATCTCGCTGAATTTGCTCTGCAATCCGGCCAATTCCTCCTGTGAAATACCCATAGCGGCTTCGTTCATAAGATACTGCTGGTGAAGAGCAACAACCGTGCTTGACTTAAAGGTTCGACGTATTTAGTCCGGATGCCCGCGCAAAGTATCAAGATCAGTGGCGCCCGCCAGCACAATTTAAAGAATCTCCATGTCGAGATTCCCCGGGAAAAACTTGTCGTTATTACCGGTCTGAGCGGGTCGGGAAAATCGTCGCTCGCCTTCGATACACTCTATGCGGAAGGCCAGCGGCGCTACGTCGAAAGCCTCTCGGCTTACGCCCGGCAGTTCCTCGATAAGATGGAAAAGCCGGACGTGGATTTTATCGAGGGGCTTTCGCCGGCCATCGCCATTGAACAACGGAGCGCCGGGGCGAACCCGCGCTCGACCATTGCCACCACGACCGAGATTTTCGACTATTTGCGCGTTCTGTTTTCGGCCATTGGCCAGCCACATGATCCGCGAACGGGCCGTCCGATCCGCCGCCAAACGGCGCAGCAAATCGTCGATGAGATTGCGGTCTACGAGGCCGAATCGCGCATCGTGTTGCTGGCACCTATCGTCCAAAATGAAACGGGTGAATTCCGCGATGTTATCGAAAAACTGAAGCGGGAGGGGTTTGTTCGAGTGCGAGTCGACGGCGAGATCCTCGAGCTCAGCCGGCCCGAACCCATCCGGTTGAAGAAGGGCGGACGCCATACAATCGAAGCGGTTGTTGATCGTTTGATTGTGCGCGAAGGAATCCGCCCGCGGCTTGCGGACTCGGTTGAGACGGCGTTGAAATGGGGAGGAAATCGGCTTGTGGTGCTGAGGGCAACGGCGACGGCGCCAGAAAAATGGGAGGAGCGACGCTACTCGACTGACTACAGCGATCCTGAAACCGGTTTCTCGTTAGGCGAACTGACCCCGCGACACTTTTCGTTCAATAGTCACCTTGGCGCGTGTCCGGCATGCCATGGTCTTGGGACACAGCTTGTCTGCGATGTGGAGCTGATGATTTCCGATCAGCAAAAAACGCTGGCGGAAGGGGCGATCACACCATGGCGCCGCGGGACGAAACGAATGCAGGCTTATTATCGTCAACTGCAAGGCGCGCTCGTGAAACATTTCCGCGTAGATGAAGAGATGCCGTTTGCCGATTTGCCTAACGAGTTTAAAGAGGCGCTCTATTTCGGCACTGGCGATCAGCCGATTGCTATGACTTTCGGAAGCAACGGCAAACACAAGGTGGCAAAACCGTTCGAGGGATTGGTGCCGCAGATGCAGCGGCTCTACGAAGAAACCGAGAGCGAATTTACGCGCAATCGCATCCGCGCGTTCATGACGCGTGTGCCTTGCAAAGTTTGTGGCGGTGCTCGTCTCAAGCCGGAGATCTTGGCCGTCACAATCAAGGACGAGACAGGTCGCGAGCTCAACATTCACCAATTCAGCGAACTGACGACAGCAGCAGCGGCAGAATACATTGGACGACTGCAATTGACCGAGCAGCAGCGGCTCATCGTCACGGATGTCGTCCGGGAAATTGAATCGCGCCTGAAATTTTTGGTCGAAGTCGGGCTCGGTTACCTGACGTTGAATCGCGAAAGTGGCACGCTCTCCGGCGGCGAAGCGCAGCGCATTCGCCTGGCGACGCAAATCGGTTCTGGACTTGCTGGCGTGCTGTATGTTTTGGACGAACCGAGCATCGGCCTGCATCAACGCGATAATGCGCGATTGCTGACAACGCTGCGACGTCTGCGCGATCTCGGGAATTCAGTCATTGTTGTCGAACACGATGAGGAAACAATTCGGGCGGCGGATCACATTCTCGACCTTGGCCCGGGTGCCGGTCCGCGTGGCGGAGAATTGGTCGCGCAAGGAAAACTCCAAGAAATTCTTACCGCCAAAAATTCGCTGACGGCAGATTACCTTTCCGGCCGCATCCGCATCGCGGTCCCGAAACAGCGCGCGAAACCGCGCGGAGAAGAGGGCTGGCTGACGCTCGTCGGTGCGGCTGAAAATAATCTGAAAGCGATCGACGCTTCTTTTCCGCTCGGTTTGCTGACGTGCGTAACCGGGCGTTTCCGGCAGCGGGAAATCGACGCTAGTCGATGATGTTCTGCGCCGGGCGTCTGTTTCGTCATTTTTACAATTCGAAAGAGAAACCGGGAACGTTTCGCGCGCTTCGTGGCATGGAGCATCTCGATAAGGCCATCGTGATCGATCAAAGCGCGATTGGACGAACTCCGCGCTCGAATCCGATCACCTACACCGGCGCGTTCACTCCGATTCGCGAACTTTTTGCGCAACTGCCGGCGGCGCGCGTGCGCGGATACGATGCGGGTCGATTCAGTTTCAACGTCAAAGGTGGACGCTGTGAGAATTGCGAAGGCGGCGGGCTGATCAAAATCGAGATGCATTTTCTGCCGGACGTTTATGTCGAATGCGAAGTCTGTCACGGACAGCGCTATAATCGCGAAACGCTCGAGATCACTTACAAAGGAAAGAACATTGCCGACGTCTTGAACATGACCGTGGACGAGGCCGCGCGTTTCTTTCGCAATGTCCCCGCGATTTCCGACAAACTGGTCGCGCTGCTCGATGTCGGCCTTGGATATTTGCAGCTCGGTCAGGCGGGCACGACGCTTTCCGGCGGTGAAGCGCAACGCGTCAAGCTCGCCACGGAATTGGCGAAGAAGGCGACCGGCCGCACCATTTACATTCTCGACGAGCCGACGACCGGTTTGCATTTCGCCGATATCGAGAAACTTCTGCAGGTGTTAATGAAATTGCGCGATGCCGGTAACACGCTCGTGGTGATTGAGCACAATCTTGAGATGATCAAGTGTGCGGATTGGATCATCGATCTGGGCCCGGAAGGAGGCGAGCGCGGCGGCGAAATTGTCGGCGCTGGTCCGCCTGAGAAAATCGCGGAACTTCCGCAAAGTTTTACCGGACAATATTTGCGTCCGCTTTTGAACGGTCGATGAAAATATCGCGCGCGCTTTTCGCAGCCATCGTATTAGCGGGGTCGAGCTTTTGTTTTGCTGACGAAGCGCTCAATCTTCGTTCTGCTTCACGGCCGCTGGACGAAGGTGTGCCCGAAGTCGCGACCGAACGCCTGCACAAACTGCTTCGCAAAAATCTTCCCGCACAGGAAAAACGACTCGCGACCTTGAAGCTGGCCGAAGCGTTGATTGCTGCGGGCGAGGGAGAATCGGCGCTCAAAGTTCTTGGGGATCCTCAATTGCGCGGTCTATCCGCGGCTCATTTTTGGAGAGGCCAGGCGTTCGCGTCACTCGGCCGATGGCAGGAGGCGGCAACAGCGTACGATGAAGCGGTGCGCGACGAAAAGGATCCCGCGCTGCGTGGCGACGCGCTGTTTGGGAAAGCGGAATCGTTGCGTGCACTCAATCAAAAGGACGAAGCGTTGGACGTTCTCGTCGAACTTTTCGAGAACCCGCGCTGGAATTTACGCGCGCGATTTCGCGCGACTGAGTTGCTACTCGACAAACATGACACCGAAAGCGCCGCCAACGTTCTGTCGAGAGCGCAGGCGCAGTCGGCTCTGGAAAAGCAGGAACGCCGATATTTGCGGGGACGCATCGATGCCGAGCTGCATCGTCCCGAGAGAGCGCTCGCACTTTTCGAAACCATCCTGAAGAAATCGGAGCCGGCCCATCACTCGTTAGTCATTGCGACGTTGTTCGCCATTTCCGATGTGCAGATGGAGCTGAAAGCCCCCGAAACCGCAGATGATGTGCTCGAGGAATTCATCGAACATCATGGTAACGATCCGGATCTGGCAAAAGTTTTTGCGAAGCTCGACCAGGTTTATCAGGTTGAGCGAAAACCTTCCCGTACTGAATTGACGCGCTGGTCGTCTGCGCCAGAACAACCGCGGCGCGCATTCGCGCAATGGTATCTGGCGCGCGCGGAATTGCGTGTCGGTCATCGCGCGGCGGCGGTCGATAATTTTCGGGCAATGGTCAGCACAGCGCCGAAGCGGCCGGACTTGCTCGGGGGTTTTCTGGAGTTCGCGCAGTTGCAAAGGGAAGATCACCGATTTGATGATGCGATTGCTGTCCTCGACTCCGCTCGATCGTTGCATCCGACATCGAGGCAACTGGCCGAATTGAGCTGGCTCACCGCGGACATTAATTATGAGGCGAAGCGGTTCGAAGCGTCAGCGCGAGAATTCGAAAAAGTCGCCCGCATCGACGGAGCGCCGGCAAGAGACGCCCTGTTTAATGCCTCCCTTGGCTGGCTGCAGATCGCGAATGACGCGCACTTTGCGGCGGACTCCGGCGAATTACGCGGCGGCGCCAAGAATGACGAAGCAGCGGCCGATTTGCTTCTGGAACAAGGCCTCGTGCAGGCCGCGCAGAATGACCCCAGAGCCGCTAATTCGCTGAATAATTTCGTGCGCGATTTTCCGACGAACAAACGTGTTTCGGAAGCGTGGGTTGCATTGGCTGAGATTGCATTTCATGCATCGCCGCCACGGCTGGACGAAGCCGCTGCGCTCTTACGGCGAGCGATGGATTCGCATCCGACTGCGCTTGCGCGCGAACGCGCGGATTATCTCAACATCTGGATCGAAGAAACGAGTCCGAACGGTGACAGCGGGAAAATTATCGAACTGGCCAACCAATTTTTGCGCGACCATCCCAATTCAAATTTCACGCGCGATGTTCGGATGAAACTGGCGGAAACGTATTATCGCGCTCAGGATTTCGCGAACGCGCAGACCCAGTTCGAATTGCTTGCCACACAGGATCCCAACGGACCGTTGGCCGAAAAAGCGCTGTTCTTCGCGGCGGAATCGGCGCTGGCAAGCATGGGATCAAATTCGCTCGAACACGCGCTCACGCTCTTCAGCGACGTCGTCAAAAAGGAAGGCGAGTTAAAATGGGCGGCGCGCAATGAGCAGGCGGTAATTGAACGCAAGCTGGGCAAACCCCAGGATGCGCTTGCTATTTACGACGAAGTGCTAAAGGGGGACGCAAAACCGGGAGAAAAACGCGAAGCGCTTTGCGGCAAGGGCGACATTTATTTTGAAATGGGTCCGAGCGCTCCGGAAAATTACAAACGCGCGATCGAAGTTTACGACCAACTCATTTCCGACAATGAGGCACCCCCGCACTGGAAAAATCAGGCGCTATTCAAGAAAGGTGTCTGTCTTGAAAAAGCGGGCGACGCCGCAGACTCGTTAGCGATTTTTTATCGCGTCCTCGAGGATGAAGGGCAGCCGGGCAAACCGCGCGAGTTTTTCTGGTACTACAAAGCCGGGTTCAACGCCGCGCGGTTGTTGGAACAGCAACAAAAGTGGGATTCCGCCGCCGTTATCTATCAAAAGCTCGCGGCTGCCGATGGCGCGCGGAGCGACGAAGCGAAAGCGCGTCTTGCGCAGTTGCGACTGGAACATTTTCTTTGGGAGCAATGACCGGTTTCGTCTGATTTTAGTCGCAAAAATCAAATTGCATAAAACCGAAGCGAGGCGCAAAATCAGGATATGAAAACAACCTGCAGGCTTGCCCGCCTGTTGTGCGTTGGAACTGTGCTGAGCCTCGCGCTCTGCGTCACCGCATTCGCTGGCAGCGACTATAAAAACGTCGCGCAGCGAGAGGATCAAGTAATCCAAAAGCCGAAGAGGGTCATTTACTATGTAAAGACCACCGCTTCGGCTGTGCCGCAGCCGATCGACCGGCTCGGCGGGATTCCGACGACCACGATTCCGATGCTGGTGATCGGTGATCCGCGGATCTCCAACAACTAACGGGCTCGGCATCGCGACCAAATTCGCGAAGTGTCGAAACCGGCTGCACGCCGGTTCAGGAATGTTTTTTTCCTCGGCGGCCTTTTTTCCAAGCCATTCGATTGCGCAGTCGATCCCCGATTTGCTCTATGAGACGCGCATCCGCCGCGCGCCGCATCCGTTCAATCTTTCGCCGTCCGCCGTGTGTTTCGTTAAGCAGCTCACGCGCGAAACCACCGCTGCGAATGCGGCGCAGCGCCGCTGCCATCTTCTTCTTTACGTGTGAGTCGATAATGGTCGGCCCGACTTTGAGTTCGCCCCAGAGCGCGGTTTCGGAAATCAGACGACGCATTCCCGCCAGTCCGGATTCGTGCATAAGATCAACGATGAATTTCAATTCATGCAGGCATTCGAAGTACGCGATCTCCGGTGCGTAACCCGCCTCGACCAGCGTTTCAAATCCAGCCTGCACGAGCTGGCTCATGCCTCCGCACAAGACGGCTTGTTCGCTGAACAGATCGGTTTCGGTCTCTTCGCGAAAGGAACTAACGAGTACTCCCGCGCGCGTCGCTCCGATGCCTTTTGCCCAGGCTAGTGCGGTCTGCTGCGCCCGGTTCGAGCAATCCTGTTGGACAGCAATCAGCGCCGGAACGCCGCGGCCGTGTTCAAATTCATGGCGCACCATTCGTCCCAATCCCAGCGGGGCGACCATGATGATATCGAGAATTTTGGGTGGACGAATCGTGCGATACAAAATGGCGAAGCCGTGAGCAAAGAGCAGCGTTTGATTTGGATGCAGATTCGGCGCGATGTCGCGTTCGTAAACTTCCGGAATTTTTGTGTCGGGCAATGCGAGGAACAAGATATCACCCCGCCGCGCCGCTTCGGCCGTATCGAATACAGGAAGATTATGTTTTCTCGCCAGCGCTCGCGACTTGCTGCCGCGATAAAGGCCGATGATCACATCGAGCCCGCTATCTCTCAGATTCAATGCGTGCGCGTGCCCCTGCGATCCAAAGCCAATAACTGCGCACGTTTTGCCGCGCAACGGCTTCAGGTTCGCGTCCGAATTGGTGTAAATGCGAGCACCCATGGCGAAGCGCGCGAAAGCGTCGCGATGCTAACGCAGCATGCTACCAAGTCAACGACCGTGGAACAAAAACCGCGCGGCTAATTCGCCACCGCCGTCGCTTGCGCAAGCGACTGCAGCTGGCTCACTTTCGCCATCGCCAGTCGAGCTTCGTCTCTTCGCCCCATCTTTTCCAGAATGTTGGAAAGCATCACGTACTGTCGCGGCTCATCCGGTTGTCGCGCCACGGCGCGGCGTTGCGCGCGAAACGCGTCCTCGAGATGGTTCTGCCGCATGCTCATGGTCGCGATCAAATTCAACGCCTCGACATCGTGGACGTCGAGCAAACTGGCATGATGAAATGCGGTTTCTGCACGTTGCAGATTACCCGCTTCAAAATACAGGCGGCCGAGTGCGATCGATGCGCCGTAATGCCACCAATTTCGCTGCGCAAAATTCTCGACGAGATGAAGGGCTGCATTCGGTCCTTTCGTTAGGCGCAGGATTTCCGCCTCGAGCGAGATGATTTCCCAGGTGTGAGGATAATCGACTCGCGCGCGCTCGAGCACCGCGAGCGCCTGTTTGTCATTTTTCGCTTCGTGATGAACCTGTGCAAGATTCAACGCCGCAATCCAGGTCCGCGGATAATCTTTTCGAGTGGCGACGGTCGCGTTCGTAGTGGATTGGAGCAGCGCTTCGGCTTCAGCTTTCTTCCCTTGGCGGTACAAAATCTCGGCCAGATTTGTCCGCGCGATGGGATATTCCGGCACCATCGCGAGCACGCGACGATAAATTCCCACGGCTTTCTCGTACTCGCCGCGATTCGCGTAGATTTGCGCGAGATTAACACCGATGCGTGCAGTCATTCCTCCGGCCGCGAGGGTGCGTTGATAAAAAACTTCCGGCGTAATCCAATCGGTGCTTCGGATCGCGCTTCGAATGCCAAACGCGACGACTGCGCAACAGGCGAGCGCGACCGACGCTTTTCTAAATGTCAGTGGAAGATCGATCGCACATCCTGCGAGAAAAATTAAAAATCCGACGCTCGGAAGATAGAGCCAGTGTTCCGCCACGGTCGCGTTGAGCTCAATAATGTTTGACACTGGCACGTAGCCGACGACAAACCACGTCGCGCCGAAAATTCGCATCGCTTGCCCGCGCCCTTTTCGAATGCATGCGGCACTGGTCGCCACCGCGATCAGCAGACCGAGCATCGAGAGGTATTCGCTCTTCACTGAGTCTCGCCAGCTCTCTTTCGTGCGGTAGTTGTTAGGATCAATCAGCGTTCGCTCCATGTGCAGGCTGCTCGGGAAAACCATCAGGCGCCCATAATCACCCAGCGCGCGCAGCATCAGGACGGCGCGTGTTGACGGGCTCCACTCCGACGAAGGATTGAAATGGGGACGTTGCTCCGGCAATTGCCGAAGACCCACATAGAGGGCGAGCAATGCGATACAGCAGCCTAACGAGACAAATCTAAACCGTGGGTTGGATTCCTGATCGAAAAGGAAGATGTGCAGCAGAAACAGGACGAACCAGACCAGGGCGATTTCGCGTGAGCAAAGTGCCAGCAGTGCGCTCGCGACAGCGAGCGCGTAGCACAAGAACCGTGGTAACCCGCATTGTCTCCGGCGTCCGTGCAGAACGAGCAACCACGCCCCGCAGGCAAAGGCGAAAGCCAGACTGTCTGCTCGCCCGGAAATGTAATCCACGGCCGCGCTGTGCACGGGATGAACAATCCAGACGAGCGCCACGAGCAAGGCCGTAAGCGAAATCGTTGTCCCGTCGCCCCAGGGTCGAAAGAGTCGGCGCAGCAGGAAGTACAGCAGAATCCCGCTCGTTAGGTGGAGTAGGATATTAGTGAGATGGAAGCCGTAGGTGTTCGTGTTCCAAAAGGCGTAGTCGAACATGAAGGAGACGCTTTGGACCGGTCGGTAATGGGGTGAAAACGAATCCAGAAAGAGATAATGACG
Organism: uncultured Verrucomicrobiae bacterium; assembly: GCA_963737195.1. GTDB lineage: Bacteria > Verrucomicrobiota > Verrucomicrobiia > Chthoniobacterales > UBA10450 > JBBQFI01. The sequence goes on along the minus strand of CAVTRW010000010.1, from coordinate 236,493 downwards.
AAACGCTTCCACAATTAGGATCGGACTTTTGATGAACGGACTATCGTGCGCCAGATATTGATCATCCCAGATCAGCCGCCCCTGCAGCGCCGGCATGCGTACGATGAACCCAGACAGGACCAGGATCGCGCAACAAACCCACCACCGCTGTAAATAGGTGGCGACTCGTGCAACCGCGCCAACCGGAAGAGCGGGATTGCTCTCCGAATTTGTCATTGTGGGGTGGGTGAACCTAGTAGTGCCCGAAAGGCGACCAGAACTCCGAACCGGCAACATCCGACAACGTATCCCAAGCTTGTTGCGATGCCTTCGGCAAGGTGTCGACACTTTGAGAGCCGTAACCAAAACCGAACAGATCCTGCCCGGTAACATACAGCGTGCTGTCTTTCTTCACGTAATTTGTCCAGTCAGTCGTGCCGACAGGATCGCCGGTCTTTTTGCCATTCTCGATCGCGTATTGGTCGATTGCGGCATCGATCATCCGGAGATCGTTCAGTATTTTAGAAGCCTGTGAGCGTTTCCGCGCGCGCAAGAAACCTGGAACCGCGATGGCTGCAAGCAGGGCGATGATTGCGACGACGATCATGATTTCCACCAGGGTGAAACCACTTCGTCGGTATGTTTCTATCGTCATTAATTACGAATGGATTACTGCTAAGCCGTGACCCATCGTGCCCTTCTCACGACTCATTCCCTGCCACCGCCACCTTCGATGACAGGCGAATGAATCGTTAGATATCGTTAGATTCTTACCAGTGGCCGTAGGGCGACCAGAACTCCGATCCCGCCACATCCGACAACGTGTTCCAGGCCGTTTGCGGACACTTTGGCAGCGCATCGACACTCATTTGACCATAACCGTTTCCGAAGAGGTCGGCGCCCGTCATATAGAGCGTAGAACCCTTCTTCAGGTAGTTCGTCCAGTCAGTAGTGCCGACCGTTGGAGCCGCTCGTCTTGTTATTCTCAATCGCGTATTGGTCGACGGCAGCGTCGATCAAACGCAGATCATTGAGAATACGGCTGGCTTGTGAGCGTTTGCGTGCGCGGAGGAAGCCCGGCACGGCAATTGCGGCAAGCAGCGCGATGATCGCGACCACGATCATGATTTCCACAAGGGTGAAACCCCCGCGGCGTTTGTTGATTTGGTTTAACATGTTATTGCTTTCGTTTATCTCTTGTTTGTTTGACTGCGACCCACGACATCAATCGCGGATGTGGCGTTTAAAAAGCAGTGTTAGTGCCAAACAGGGCGCTTTTTAGGTCATGCAAATGCCCAAAATCATGTCCAAAAATCGACACCGCGTTCCCCTCGAGATTTACGTTTTTGCGACAGTGCTTTTCCTGCGCTTGTTCGTGCTCGCTCGCCTCACCACATCGCCTTTTCTCTTTCCTGCACATGGTGACATGCATTTCTACAACGATTGGGCTTTGCGAATCGTCCGCGGACACTGGACCGACCATCTCGCGTTTTATGGTCTGCCCCTTTACGCGTATCTATTGGCCGCGATCTACAAGGTTTTTGGATACAGCCCGTTTCTCCCCGCTTTTTTCCAGGCCTGCCTCGACAGCGGGACCGCTGTCCTTGTCTTTCGATCCGCGACAAAGGTTTTCGGTAATAGCTCGCTGCAACCCGAAAGCGTTCTTCGGAACCGCGGGAAAGTGATCGGGCTAATCGCGGCGCTGGGCTGGGGATTTTCTCAGTCCGCTCAGGCCTACTCGGTCATCCTGATGCCGACGTCATGGCTGGTCTTCGTTTTCTGGTTTCTCGTCTGGCAGATCATCGCCCGTGAAAAGCTGCCCCAAGTTGGGTGTCACCTTGTTATTCGGTATTCTTGTCGGCTTCACGGCGATGGGGGTTGCGACGATCCTTTTTGTCGTCCCGCTTCTTTTAGCCGCTGTTTTCTTCAAGTGGGAACGTAAGGGCAAGTGGTCACCGACCATTGCTGCTGTGTCGATCCTCCTCGGCGTTGGTCTGGGTGCTTCGCCCGCGTTTCTGCACAACTCAATCGTTGCTCGTGACCCGGTTTTTCTTTCCGCCCACAGCGGCGTCAATCTTTGGATCGGAAATAATCCATGGGCCAATGGCTACCCACATTTCCCGGCCGGTTTGCACGCTGGGCAGGAAGCGATGTTGCAGGACTCCATTCGTGGAGCGGAAGCTGCCGCCGGCCATCCGCTCAAGCGCTCTGAAGTTAGCGCCTATTGGTCCGCCAAGGCGAAAAGCTATGTCGCGCACCACTTTGGTGCCTGGCTGAAATTGGTTGGCGTTAAGGTTCTCAACTTTTGGAACGCCTTTCGCTACGACGATCTCAGCGTCATTACCACTTTGCGTGAAGAAGGCATCACCCTGCCTGGCCTGGCGTACGGATTGATCGCCGCGCTTGCTATCCCAGGCGCCATCCTCGCTTGGAAATCCTACCGTCTCAGTCGCTGGATCGCCGCTGCCATCCTTCTGCACATGCTCTCCTTGCTCAGCGTGTTTGTTACTGAACGTTATCGGTTGGCTGCTGTTCCGGGCCTACTCTTGTTTGCGGCATTCGGCACTTTCGAATTCTGGGAGCGCTGCGCCGGTGCACGATTCCGGCCTGCGCTTGCTTACGCCGGCCTGCTCTTTCTTGCCGCCATATTCGTCTCCATACCCAAGCGCGATCCGTCACTCTGGGCGCTGGACAGCTACAACACGGGCTTGCAATCTCTCGACCTGAATCATCTGGCCGCTGCGGAACAAAAGCTGGACCTCGCGTACGCTTACGTTCCCGACAATGCCGAGCTAAATTTTGCCCTCGGAAACCTGCGACTGGCTCAGGGTCATCGCGAGACCGCGAAGTCATTTTACCTGACCACGCTTCACCTCGATCCCAGGCACGAAGGCAGTTACAACAACCTTGGTGTGCTCGCCCTGGAGGAGGGCCGTGGGCAGTTGGCGGCGGCGTTTTTTACCAAGGCGCTCGAGCAGGATACGCGGGACGCCAAGACCTACTACCTGCTCTCGCGAGCTCATATCGACGCGGGTGATCCGGAGAATGCGCGGAACGAGATTGAGCAGGCGATCAAACTGGATCCGACTCGTCCGGAATTTCTGGCACTGAGGGATGAGCTAACGAGGAGCAAGCTTCGTTGAGCAGAGTAGGGCACTGAAGCTGCTGAACTGGAATTTCCTTCTGTGTTACTGACGCAAACATCGCCAGGTGCTGCCCCTGCTTTGATCAGCCAGGGCGCCGCCGCGACCGTCCAGACGCGCGATTTCACCACATTTGGGATCATCACCGCTGCGCTAATCGCATTCGTTCTGAAAATCATGATCGCGAGCAACACTTTCGGAACGAACGATGTAATTACCTTCTACGAATTTGCGCGCTCACTGCATCAGCACGGTTTGCAATGGACCTATCAAAACGATATCTCGTTCAACCATCCACCGCTCACGGCCTATTATCTGCGCGTCATCTACCAGCTCGATCATCAACAGGCGTTTCGCGAAGCCGGCCTGAGCTTTCCGCTTCTGATTCGACTCCCTGGAATTTTCGCTGATCTCATCACATGTCTCGCCCTGTTGTGGGTAACAAAAAAAGATCCCCGCATCGCCATTCCTCCATGGGCATTGTTCTTGTTCGCTCTAAGTCCGGTCTCGCTCATGATCAGCGGATTCCACGGCAATACGGATCCGGTCATGGTAATGTTTCTCCTCCTCGCGGCATTGTCGGTGTTAAGAGGCACACCGGTGCTTGCCGGAATCATGCTCGCGCTCAGCTGCCAGGTGAAAATCATTCCGCTCTTATTTTTGCCCATTTTCTTTTTCTATTTTAACAAGCGCGGTAAGACGGCGTCGTTTGTTCTGCCATTCGCTCTTTGTTCCGCCGCGCTATGGATGGAACCGCTCATCCATTTTCCGATGCTATTCGTCAAAAACGTTTTGGCTTATGGCAGCTTTTGGGGAATCTGGGGCATTAGCTACTGGTTGCGCCTAACGAATCTGCCGCAGTTTGGAGTTGTGACCTTTCACCATTTTCCGCCATGGGAAGCGCTCATTGTTACCGTGCTCAAGATAATCGTAGTAATCGCGATTCTCGGCCTCGCCTGGCGCCGTCGTGGCCTGGATGAACGTGGCTTTATCAATTCAATCGCCTATGGCTGGATCGTCTTCTTCATCTTCTCACCTGGTGTGTGCGTTCAGTACATGGTCTGGCTGGCGCCATTTGTTCTCTTTTTGTCCGCGCGTTTATATGCATGGCTGACCGCAACCAGCGCTCTCTTTGTCTTCTTCTTCTACAATGTTACTGCTGGCGGTCTGCCCTGGTATGTCGCTATCTCGACTAACCAGCTCAATCGCGTGTGGACGCCGTGGACAATCTGGCCGTGGATGGTCCTGATTATTGGGCTTGTTTGCCTTTGGCGGAGCGCGGTTGCCAAGACTCCGAGCTTACGCTTGCTAAGCTTTCGCGTTGCCGGATAAGACAAAGCCATGTCAGAGTCGCGCCAGCGAGAACGCACTCTTTATCTCGCAACGCTCATCGCGGTTCTTGTAGTCGGCAGTTTTCTTCGGTTGCCTTCGTCGGCGTTCCTCAGCGGAATGCCCTTGCATAGTGTTGGCTGGCTTCATCCTAATCCGAAATTCAGCGGCATTGGTTTCGATGAAGGTCTTTATCGCGAGTACGTCAACAGTCTTTCCAAAGTCGGGCTTGGTGGATACCCGGACATTGTCGACCAATATATCGCGATCCAAAGAAAGTTGCCCGGCTCCATTCTTCCTCCGTTACGCTTTCTCTACATCTTCACTGCCTATCTCTGGCATGGACTGCTTGGAACGGAAGCGCTGGCGGCACTGCACGACGTCTCGGCGTTCTTCAGTATTCTGACCTTATTACTGTCGGCGACGTTCGCCTGGCGGCTTAAAGGACCGGCCTGGGGTCTTGCGGTTGCAGGTCTAATCGCATTCTGCCCCTACACAACTTCACATGTCGCAACATGCGCTCGTTGACGGTTTCTTCACTTTCTGGGCGTTGCTCTGTTTGTGGATGCTCTGGGAAAATTTGCAGGCGCCCGGGAAGATTGCGCCGCTTGTCGGATACACCCTGGCTCTCGTGCTTGTTGGTGTTAACAAAAGAGAACGCCTTCTTCGTCTTCGTTGCGTTAGTTGCAATTTTGATCGCGAATCGATGGTTCAAGTTTGGGACTGTTAGTAATCAGCTTCTTCTGGCAACAGCCCTGGGGCCGCTGCTCGGCGCAGTCACACTTGTCTTCCTTGCGGGTGGATTCTCTACGCTTGTCGCATCCTATCAACTATCCGTAAGCAAGAACTATCAGCTTGCCTATGCCGTCATGACTGGCGACGGCCCCTGGTATCGTTACCTCGTCGACCTGCTTCTGGTGAACCCCCTGATCCTATTGCTCGCGATCGGTGCTCTATTTTACCTTGGTCGCGAACAAAAACCCGAACTGTTTCTGGCCCTGTTCATCGCCGCCAGCTATGCCGTCATGTGCAATATCAAGTATGGAATGAACCTTCGTTACGCGAACATGTGGGACATGCCACTTTGCTTCCTTGGATTCACCGAGCTAACGCGGCTTGTGCCGGCGACGAGTCGTTACCGTAACGTGCTGATCGCTGCTATTACCGTTCTGCTTTGTGCCTACGAATTACGAGCAATACCTTGTTCTGTTCGTTCATTACCCGGCTTACGAGCTGGTAACGGAAGGCCTCCTGCGGGCTCTGCACATTCTCAAGTCGCGCTGAGGAATTACCTAGCGCCAGCCCGCAACTACACTAAGGGCGAGGTGTTCGTGCCGCTGCACGCGAGCACGGTTGGGAATCGGGACCGGGATCTGTCGGCATTCCCTGGCGTGAGCCTGCACAAAGTATCCCGCTAGGACTGGCCATACGCCATCATAGTTGCCGCCATGCCATGTCCCGTTCGCCTCGCGATATCCGAGCGAAACAACCGGCGGGGGCACGTCCGGGCGGGGATAGGGCAGGGCACCGACGAAGAAAGCTCGATGACCGGATCGTAACGCTTCTTCAAGTCGTTTGTAAACAGGTTGGAGCGGCTCGGGTTTTCTCATCTGCTGCAATGCGAGGTCGTAACGATGGAAACGATGATCGGCAATTGGTGGCAACGTGAGAATCTCGGCTGGACCGTGGTAATAACGAGATAAACTCACGGCGTATTGCCAATGAGTTGCAACGAATAACATCATCTCGGGTCACTTCGGTTCGAAGGGCAGCCGCGACCAAGATCTACATTCGTGTGCCGCGTAGGCAATCTCCTCCCAGGCGGGAAGTGTTGCCAGAGAAAGAAGAGCGACGGATAGAAGCAGACGAATACCGCGGAGCAAGCCAGCAGTCGTGCCGGCAGTTCGATCCTCCCGAACCACCGAGCAGGATATCCAAGCAACAGGCAACGAGGATGGTTAGGGTGATGTAATACCATGGCTGAGTGTAGTAGCTTAGCACGCGCAGAAACATCGCGTAGACCGGAATGGCGACGAGGCAGGTGACAGTCGCAAACAAAATCGGTGACGGCAGTTGACGACGAATACCCAGATTCACGACAGCAATCACTCCGACGAAGAATGCTCCTGTCCATAACCAGATAGCTATCGGATCCGGGGATCCCAGGACTTCGCATATACGTAACCACAGCCACGATAAGGTAACCGGAAAACTAACGAGAAACGTCCATCCGTGCATCCGCCGCATCATCGGGAGGTATGGCAACAGCGAGGCGGCCGCGAGTATGCCGATTGCGAGAATAATGACGATCGTTCGCCAAGCCTGGATACGCAGCGCGACCGCGATCGCCCCAGCTGAGATGGCCAGTAACAAGACTGAGTTGTAATACAGGCATTGCACACTCAAGAGAGCGAACACCCCCGCGAACATGATCTTGCCGAGATTCGGCGATGGCGTTTCGACAAGTCGCCAGTAGCTCCAGAAAACAAGAAGAATAAGCAGAATACCGATTCCGTATGCTCGCGTTGAATCGCCATAGCGAATCAACATGGGATTAAGCCCAACCAGCGCGAGCGAGAGCACTGGCACGCGGGCGCCGAGTCGGCGAGCATTAAGCCACAAGGCGGCGAGAACGCTCAATCCGACAATGAATCCAAGCGCGCGCAGTGCCGTGTCGTTCTCCGGCCCGAACAGTCGGGTCCACGCGCGCAGGATACCAAAGAACAATAGTGGGAAAGAATCGAACTCGAGTGCGCGCCAAATCTCTCTGAAATGAGGCAGAGTAGCGAGTTGCACACTATTGGCTTCGTCGCGCCACAAACCGCCCACGTGGGTGACAAAACGGAAATGAAGACTGATTGCGGTGACTACTACCAGCGCGACAACCAGCCACTCGAAAACACCAAGCCATCGATCGATCCGAGGCGGCGAGCTAGTGACAACGCGTCTCGTGGACTTGGGCTCGTCCTTCGCAACAGTAACTAACGAGGACGACGATGGATTCAACGTTTCGATCCGACTATGACCGCCTGCACAAGAAGATCGCGCATACCGAAGTAATACTCGACCAGATTAAACCCGGCGCGCTCGACCAGCTCACGCGCCTGGTCGCGTGATTGTAGTAATGAGATTTCCGGCGGATGCAATTGTACCTGGGTTCCGCCGCGGTGTCGAAAGCAGTTTAGCAACCAGTGAATGGCCTTGAGCACGAAGACGCTGGTGGCGCGATGGTGCGGCCAGAAGATAACTACCTTGCCGCCGGGTTTTACGGCGCGTCCCATCTCGCGCAAGATCTGGACGATCTGATCATGGGAAAAATGTTCGACTACGCCAAGGTTGTATGCACCATCGAAAGTCTCACCGTCTACCCCTCGCAAATGCAGAATGTCGCCGTGCCGAACAGCTTCAGCGCCCGGATTGTTGCGCCGATATGATTCAAGTGCGGGGAGTGAAATATCAACAGCGGTGATCTTCATTTCGCGCGACAGCTCGGAATCGACCTGGCCGGAACCGCAACCGGCGTGAAGCAAGCGTGCACCGGGCGAGAAATGTTTATGGATGAAATGATTCAGGTTTCGCCGGATAGCCAGCCGGCGATAGACACTGGCGACAAAAGCGTAAAGCCGGCGGCTCTTTTCCTGACCGCGCGCCCAGTAGCTATCCCAACCCTGCGGATCCTCCAGCGGCAGCTCTGCATCCAGAATTGGCGGGATAGGTGATGTAAGGAGAAATGTATCCGGACGGCGAATGCTAGCCCAGTAAAGGCCGAGTAAACGCGACACGCTGCGGAAAGTTTCGCGCCAGGACATCTTAGAGTGCCCGTAGGTTCGGGCTGGCAGCGAGATCGGCATTTCCTCGATGAAAATGCCGTTCCGGTGCAGGACGAACAAGCTCTCAAAGAAGAAAGAATAACCTAACGATCGAACGCGATCGAATAACGACTGTGGCACTTCATCCAGCTTATAAACACGCAACGCGCCGGTCGCATCGTGCGGCAAACGGAGCAGATTCACAGTCAGAAAATGGCCGAGATAAGTGAGGGATCGGCGAAGAAGGTTCCAGCCCGGCAGGCTATTCTCTTTCTGGTAACGCGAGCCGATGATAACCGAACTGCTACTAGCTCGCGCCACTTCGAGCAGATGCTTTACATCGACAGGCTGGTGCGTGAAGTCGCAATCCATTGTCACGAGGGTCTCATAACCATTCTCGTAGGCGTATTGAATGCCTTCCTGGTGCGCGCTACCGATACCAAGCTTGCCGGGGCGATGTTTTGCCTGCACATGAGGGAATTCAACCGCCAGACGATCGATAATCCCGCCGGTTCCATCGGCCGAGTTATCATCGCAGAACAGAATGTCGGCATCGAGTTGAAGCGCCACCAAATCTCGGCAAAGTCGCTCTACATTCTCAGCTTCATTGTAGGTAGGGATGAAGATGAGAAGCTTGGATTGGCTCACAAACTTTCCCCCGTTTCCTGGACTAGCTGGCGAACAAGCTGGTCGAACTTGAGGGTAGGCGACCAGCCGGTCGCATGGCGCAACTTGGAGGCATCGCCGCGCAATGGATAGGAATTGCGCTTGAGCAGATCCTCTTTTGTCCTTACATGGTCTCGCCAATCGAGTCCGACTTCATCGAAGGCGAGTTCGACAAATTCGCGGACGGAATGCAATTCGCCGGAAGCGACAACGTAGTCGCCAGCCTGCGGGAGCTGCAGGATGCGAAACATGGCGTCGACGTAGTCGGGGGCGTAGCCCCAGTCAGCGCGCGCATCGAGATCCCCCAGATCCAGCTGAAAGGCGGGGTCACGACGCGCCTGCAAGGCGCCACGGACGATCTTTTTCGAGACAAACGAAGACGTTCGCAGAGCGGATTCGTGGTTAAAGAGAATACCGGTAGCGGCGAAAATGTTTTCGCGCTGGCGAAAGAGCTGGCAGCAGCGTAGACCGGCTGTCTTGGAAATTGCATACGGTGAGTCCGGGCGCAGCGGCGTTCTTTCGTCCTGCCAATCCTTCTCCGATTTACCAAAGATGTGTGAGGAAGCAGCGTAAAAGAGCCGGGCATTAGGGCAATGCCCTTTCATCGCCGACAGGACGTTGAGCAGACCGGTAACATGCACGTCAAAACTGCGTCGGAGAAGGTCACCCGTGCTCGACGAGATCGAGTCCTCAGTGGCGTGATGGAACGCGGCGAGATAGTAAATCTCGTTAGGCTGAAAAGCATCCAACTTCTTCTCGACGTCGGAAGGTGAAAGGATGTCGACGATAGCGGTCGCGCACGGAGCTGGTTCTGAAAGCTCGCGACGAATCCATCCATGCACATCGCGGCCACGATTGGCCAGGAAAGGTGCGAGCAGACGTCCGTCCTGGCCGCCCGCGCCAATGATGAGCGCGCGTCGCATGGCGAACCTATCCTCCAATGATTTCGATTTGCGGAAGCGGGAAGATCATTTTGCCGCCGCCATGCAGAAACGCGCTTTCCCGCTGTATAAGATTATCGCGAAAATGCCATGGCAATACGAAGAGGTAATCCGGTCTGAAGGCATGTGCCTCAGCTTCCGAGATAATGGGAATGTTCGTGCCGGGAGTAAAGCAACCATACTTGTCCGGGTTTACTTCGGCAATGGCGGGAAGCAGCGCCCGAGTAATGCCGCAATGTTGCAGGAGCACGTTGCCTTTCGTGGAAGCGCCGTAACCGATCACTTTCTTCTTTTCTTTTTTCAGGGACTGCAGCAGGGCGATCAGTTTCTTTTTGTGTGTTTCGACAGCCTTGGTGAATGCGCGTTGGCGCGCAGGCGTGGCGAGACCTTCCGTTTCTTCCGCGCGCAATAGCTCTTCCAGTTTTGTCGTCATTTCGGGATGCGACGACACCTGGCGCGCGACGGTAACGGCAAAGCTACCGCCATTGGTTTTGTTGAATTCGACGTCGATGATTTTGAGACCGCAACGATCGACCATCCATTTGATCTGGCGCAGAGAGTAATACTCCAGGTGCTCGTGACAGATGGTGTCGTAACCCATTGTCTGAACCAGCGCCGGCAAGTAACTCATCTCAAAATGCCAGACACCTTCCGGCTCCAGGATGGAGACCACTTCCTTCATGAAGCTGAGCGGATTCTCCAGGTCGTAGAACATCGCGATGGAGGTAACGATTCGTGCGCGCTTCGTGCCGAATTTTTTTCGGAAAAGCCGCGCGGAAAAGAAGTCGGGTAGCAGCGAGATATGCTTGGCGTAAAACGGCGCGAACTTCCTTGCCGTCGGGTCGATACCGACAACGCTAACGCCGAGTTGCGGGTAAAAGGAAAGCAGCGTTCCGTCGTTGCTACCGATATCGAGAACGACGTCCCCGGGTTTCAGCGGATAACGGCTCATGAGCTGACCGACCTTGTCCTCGAGATGCCGGACCATGGAACGATTCAATCCGGATCGGTAGCCGTAGTTATCGCCGTACATCTCGTTGAGATTGTAGGTCTGGCGCAATTGCACGAGGCCACACGCTTTGTTCGAGCTAGCTCGGTTACACGCGACCAGTTCGAGCGGGCCATGACTTAGTTTCGCTGTGCCCGCGCGAGGAAAGACTCCAGTCAGGTATTGTTGGCCGAGGGAGAGAATCGAAACGAGGTCGCGATTTCCGCAGATGCGACAGGCCTCGATCTCGCGAAACATGGGCCGCGAGACCAGTGCTGTGGCGGCACGTTGGCGGCGGGTCTGAATGTTGCGGGCAGAAGGCGGCCTGAACTCGACAGAAGGCATGGCCCTGTTTCAAGCAGTGGTCGTGCCAGTAAGCGGGCCGGAGGAGGGTGCTTAGGCGACGTTGGCGAGCACTTCGGCTCGCAAGGTCTTGCTGCTGGAAATTGTTTCCTTGAGAAGATGACGCGAGTCCGGGAGCGCGCGCGCGCGGATGCAGATTTGATAGGAAAAAAGTGTCTTTGAGAAACCCAGGAGGAATTGGTTGAGCTTCAGGAGAGCGCGACTCCAACGCTTTCTTTCCAACGCGAGTGGAAATGGCGCCGGCACGCCGCGCTCTTCCAGAATTTCATAGCCGGCTTGTTCGAGCGACGATCGCAGAGTCTTGAAGGTAAATAAACGGCGGTGACCGAGACCGAGAATTCCTTTCCGGCTGTAATTGAACTGTCCGAACAGGAGCATGAGGCGTGTGATGAAGAACGCCACGTTTGCGGCCGTGATTACGACTTCGGGACGACGGCCCGCGGTTTTCAATCGTAGCTCATCAAGGAAACTTTCCGGATCGTGCAGATGCTCGACCAGGTCCATGAGGAGAATTTGGTCATACTTCGGAAGGTTCGCCGGCAGGCTCGGCGTCGGAACAACGCACGATCCATTGCGCGCTAACTCGTTAGCCGCAAAATCGATCGCAGTAACGAGGCAATTCCGCCTTTGCAATTCTGCTGCGACATTGGCGTGGCCAAGTCCGAGCTGCAGGATTTTTTTCCCCGGCTCGCACGCTTCGACGGCGAACGTTTGCGAAGATGGAAAGCCGAGCTTGTCGCTGTGCGTGGCCGGTTCCGGGGCGACGTCGAACTTGCGATCGAAAAACAAATTGATGCGGCAGAGTCGCGCCTTGATGGTCGAGCGGACGACGTCCCAGGCGTATTTCAATCCGTTCACGTGACAGATTTCGTCGCCGTAGAACGTTGGGATCGGCAGCTCGGCGATGTGCATCTTTTTGAGCAGGAGCTGAATGATGATCTCTGTGTCGAAATGGAAGTCGTTCGTGTTTTTTTCGAACGGAATCTGCGCAAGCGCCTTCGTGGAATAGAGGCGGTAACCAGAATGAAATTCCGAGAGCCTGGTGTGCAGCGCGCGATTCTGGAATGCCGTGAGAATCTGGTTTCCGATCCATTTGTAAACCGGCATGCCGCCGCACCACGCCGCGCGTTTGTCGATCATGCGTGAGCCGAAGACCGCATCCGCTTCGTCGCGCAACAATGGCTGAAGCAGGTCCGGAAGTTTTTCCGGCGCGTACTGCCCATCGCCGTGCAGCAAAGCGACGAGGTCGAATTGATGATCGATGGCGTAGCGATAACCGAGCTTTTGATTACCGCCGTAGCCTTGATTTTCCGGCGTGCGCAAAACCGTGATCTTGAAATCGGAAGTAGTCTGCTGATAGCGGAGACCGTTTCGGAAAGTGTGATCCTTCGATGAATCATCAATGATCAAGACTTCAACACCATCGTTCTGGAGACTCGCCGGAATGCGACTGAGCACCTTTTCGATCGTCGTTTCTGCATTGTAGGCGACGATGAAAATGAGCAGACGTTTCCCCTGAAGATCGACGGGCTCGGATTCGTGTTCTTCGGGGCGCATTGGCCTGCGAAAAACAGCTAGAAATGGACCAGTCCCACCGGCCTACTGACGTTCCGAATCGCGATTCTTGCCAGGCACCGCATTATTTCAGAGCGAGTTTTGCCGGCGAATTCCAATGGTAAATCCAGAGATCGCCCGGCGAGATTCGCTCTACCAGCGAAAAGCCGTAAGTGGCAGCAGCTTTCCACTCGTTAGGGAAAAGAACGTAACGATAGCCGGCATTCAGGAACGGGGGCAGATTAGGCGGCAAAAATAAGATGTAGAAGTCGGGAGAGACCAAACCGCCATCTACCGGGAGCTCATTCCGTGGTAGTTCGCATACGATGTTGGCATAGCGGTTATAAGTGAAATCATTTGTCCCCGGATCGAGCTGATGGAGGAAGGGAAGGTCAGGCACGATCTTGGTTCCATTAAAAATCGGCGCGCCCGTCGCTTTAACCAGTTGCGCAAAGTAGCGATTGTTGAAGACCATCCATTTTCCATCCGGATCAATCTTCCGTAATCGATCGATGGATTTAAATGCAGCGGAATCGAGGAGCGGAGACAATCCGCGCATGAGCGGATTAATTCCCGCATTGCTGAAGATTAGAAGCAAGCCAAGAACTGCAGGAAGAAACCGATAGCGCAGGCGTTCCCAAAAGAAGAAGCAAAGAATGACAGCGCTGATCGTAAGCGGATAAATCCAGTGCCAGGGGTCGGAGAAATAAACGAAATTTTCGATCCGCGCCCGCCAAAGGAGAATGACAATTGCAAACCAGACCGAAAACCCGGCGATGGCTGCACCACGTTTTGAAAAAATCGCAAAGCGGTATCGATCCAAAAACAAACAACAGAAAATAATATTTGCGATCCCGAGCGCGAGGATGACCCGCCTATCCGTAACGAATTCCAATAGGGTTACGTGCAATAGCCATCTCGGCGGCCGAACGAGGCAATAAATGCTTGAGCAGATGAGAAAGACTGACAATGCCGCGATTAAAGGTGAGATCGGCTTCTTTGTTCGGAAGCATGCCCCGAGAACGGCCAGCGCTGCCGCCGGCCAGAGCGGATAAAAGTTGCTCGCTTCCGAAATGTTCTCGTAAACGGCCGGGCCAACTTGCTCGGCTTCGAAAAAACCGAGCACGCCCGAAAACAGTTTGAAGAGAGTAAGACCGCCACCGCTGCTGCGGCGCGTTCCGGGATAGACCGTATGCGCGACAATTTCCAGCGTCGGTCGCACGTCAATCCAGAAGCGGATGAGGATCAGAACGATTACGGTGGACGCGGCGGCAAGGAGAAGCAGCGCCCGCATGGCCGATGGCTGGTCAATCTCATAGCGACGTTCCAGCCAAATGCCGGTCAATATCGCAAGCATCAATAAGATCAGGGGAATCTGGCCCGGCGGATAAAGACAGAGCACGAAATTCGTTCCGCAAAAAATAAAACCCACCAACGCCGCCACTATTTTCCAGCGCGGCGTACGCTTGAGAAATTCAACCGCACAGCCGAGGCAGATGGCCCAGGTTGCGATCATCTCCGGAAACATCGCCGGCGAAGAGAACCACCATTGCACCCAACTGGAAAAAACGACCCAGACCGCGCCGAAGATGACGAGCAAACGACTGCGCAGGCCGATTTGGCGCAGGGCCCAACCCACTGCCAGCAGTAAACCGAAGGCCTTCGCACACCAATAAAATGAAAAGCCGTGCTCGAAATCGAAAAGAAAAAATCCCCAGAGCTGCGGCCGAAACAGCGTTGTGTAATACGCAACCGGAACGCTCATGATCAACGGTGCGCGCCCGGCGCCGAGACTTTTGTTTTCGATCGGGAATGGCGGCGTTTGCTGCGCTTGTGAAAGCATGGCCGGCGTCCAAACGCCCCATTCGTCTATGCGCGACAGTTTTGGCGAGGAAAATAACAATCCGCGCGGGCTGCCGTGTTCCTGCAAGAGATCACTCCACATCCCCACGGAAGAGCCGTTAAGTTTCAGAGCTACGCAAAGACAGAAAGTCAGAACGAGGCCAACAACACACCACCAGGGGAAACGCGGACCGATTTCCCGTTTCACGTCGCTCGTCGTCATGCGAGCGCAAGTTGACGCAGAGATTGCGCCAATTATCCGCGAATTAGTGCAATCAGGCGTGGCGTCGTTAGACGCCGCGGGCTATCAGATTCCTAACGACCGTTTCGTCCAGCGGTCGGTTCTTTGCCAAGGACTGCGTTGGCCGTGGTGAGAAGTGCGGCGTCATCGTTCTCAACGATGGTTCCAAGGAAGTTGCGAATGTTTCGGAAAGAACGACGCAGGAAAAGATCGGGAGCGTGATCATTCTCGGCAATCGAGCTTCCATTTCGTGCACGCGCCTGTAATTCCGAGTCCCATCGACTCAAGACGCACGCCGAGGCGAACATTTCCATGGCCGCGCCGGCGATTCGTTCCTGAATCAGCTGCATGTCGAGAATTGGTTCGCGATAAGTGATGAGCGCGCGGTTGACCGCGAGATTGAATTTCCAGATCAAACGGCCGAGCTGTTTCGCGTGCGATTGCAAGCGATCGCTCTTCACCGGCACGTCGGGAATTCGCACGGCGGCGCCGAGGCGATTCATACCGGCTGTCCACGCTTTGCCGATACCCTGGCGCGAAGGCTTCAGCATGTTGTCGTAAATTTCCTTAAACTCCATGCCCGGTCCGCGCATGCCGACGAGCGCAATGAAGGACGTCAGCACTTCGTTACTGCCTTCGCCGATTTGATTGATGCGCGCGTCGCGCAGAATTCTGCCTAACGGGGAATCGTCGAAGTAAGCGGAACCGCCGTGGATCTGGAATGTGTCGTTCACCGCATCCCACAAACGTTCCGTTGTGAATACCTTCAGCATCGCCGTCTCGATCATGTAATCCTCGAGACCGCGATCGATGAGCGACGCCGTCACCGCCGTCATCGCTTCCATCGCGTAAACGTCCGCCGCCATGCGCGCGACTTTCTTTTTGACCAGATCGAAATCGCCCAGCGTTTTGTTAAACTGCTGGCGCGTATTCGCGTGTTGAATGGCGAGTCGCAGACAAGTCTTGGCCGCGCCGGTGCAACAAGCGCCGAAAGTAGTCCGCCCAAAATCCAAAACCGTCAGTGCGACGCGCAAACCTTTGCCTAACGGACCGAGAACATTTTCTTTCGGCACGCGCACATCTTTCAAGGCAAAGCGTCCGGTCGCGGTTCCGCGGATGCCAAGTTTCGGCATGCGCGGCTCGAGCATGGTGAAGCCGGGCATGTCGGGTGTAACGAGGAATGCGGTGATTGAAGTCTTGCCTTCTTTGCCGGGAACAGGCGTGCGCGCCATGACGGTGAGAACCTGCGCGATCGCTGCGTTAGTGATGTAACGCTTTTCGCCGTTAAGAATGAAATGTGTGCCGTCCTCGCTCGGCCGCGCCTGCATCTGCACATTGGCCGCGTCGGACCCGGCGTTTTCTTCCGTCAAAGCGAAAGCGGCCAACTGTTCGCCATTCACAAGCCGCGGCAGCCATTGCTGTTTTTGCTCGCGTGTTCCGAAAAGCAGTAGCGCGCGAATGCCGATGGAATGATGTGCGTTAGTGAAAACGGAAGTGGAAGCGTCGCGCGCGCCGATTTCTTCCAGCACCTTGCAATAGGCCATTTGTGAGAATCCGCGGCCGCCGAATTCCTTCGGTGCCGTCATTCCCAAAACGCCGACGTGGCCAAGTCCGTCGATTACGGAGCGTGGAATATCGGCTTCCCGATCGATCGTCGTTGGATCCAAATTTTCATCCAGAAACTTTCGCACTTCGATGAGCGACTGATCGAGTTCAGCCTGCTGCGCGGCCGGAATGCGCGGATAGGGCATCGCCCAGTCGGCGATAAATTTTCCGAGAAATAAACCTTTGGCGAACCCAAGTTCCTGGTGTCCGGCAAAAAGAAGTTCTTCTGCCTGTTGAATCTCTTTTTGTCGTTGAATTTCCGCTTCGTTCATGGAGTGCACGCTAGTATCGGTTTTGCGGGACGATCTGTTTGCAACGCACCCGGCATGGGCGCGGTCCTGTCCGCAAAACAGTGCGCCGATGTTACGCGGAACCGGCCAAAAATCAAATGCCTAACAAGAGCTGTGCTTTAATCCCGACCGGGCACATAAATAGCGATGCCGTGGACGCCGGTTTGCACAATCGGGCCTTCCACTCCGACGCTGCCACCGCCAGCCGCGAAATGAGAGTGACCGCTGGAATAACCGTATCCACCAACTCCGATCCCGAGCGACCCGCTATAGTGTTCGCCCATGCCGGTTAGCAGGACGCCGTTTGCGCCAAGTTTGGCTGCATCTTCCTTCATTCGGTAAATCGCTTCGTGTGTTCCCGCTCGAGAGGAATGTCCGAAGTCGCCCGCGCTTGAAGCATCCAGCAGCGCTATCTCCTCATAATGCCGCGGTGGCGAAGTAAAGACTTCGACACGGCCCGGATCAATCGCCGGCCGGACTTGTCCGACAATCGTGTACGAGTTCGAAGCGCAGCCGGTGACGATAACGGCCAAGCCCAGTATCATCGCCCAGTTCCGTAACATCATAATAGAAACGCGAAACGACACCGTTTCAGCCGTCCGCAGACGCCGATGAACGTTGAGAATTTCTTAGCTGCAACCCTGACTCGTGCCGCATTCGGTGCAGACACCGCAGGCGCCGGCGCGGACCACCTTGTTGCTTCCGCAATGCGAGCACGTGATGTCCATGAACATGGTGCCGAGCGCTTCCTGTACGCGCTCGGCGTGGCTGTGGCCGTTGCCGCTCACGTGAGGCGAGCCCTCGTTAGGCGTATGGTTGGTTACGACATCGAGAATTTCTTTCTCGGCCGTGCGCGACAGTTCGGAGACCGGGCGATTAATCGCCTTCTTATCCATTTCCGGAATCTCCTTCATCGGCAGCTCCGCCTGGCCGCGATTCGGTGAGGTCGCTTCCTTGTATCCTTTGATAAACTGGCAGCCTAACCAGCGAAAAACGTAATCCGTGATGCTGGTCGCGCTGCGAATGTCCGGATTCTTGGTGAAGCCGCTCGGCTCGAAACGCTGGTAGGCGAATTTTTTCACCAGGCTTTCCAGCGGCACGCCGTATTGCAGCGCGATGGAGGTGAGTGTGCCGACCGTATCCATCAATCCGCCGATGGTGCTGCCTTCTTTCGACATCGTGATGAAGAGTTCGCCCGGCATGCCATCTTCGAAAAGGCCGACCGTGATGTAGCCTTCGTGGCCCGCGATCTCGAAACGATGCGTGAGCGACATGCGTGTGTCGGGCATGCGATGGCGCGCCGGTTTGTCCGCGCACGACGGAAAGTTCTTCTTCGAGTTCGAGAATGCGCGCTTCGAGTTCGGGCCGCTCCAACAGTCATGTCGAGCGCGCCGCCCATGTCTTTCGTTTTCCTTGTATTCAACGGAGCCGAGCGTTTCGACCCGTCGCGATACATCGCGATCGATTTCAAACCGAGCCGCCAGCCTTCGACGTATGCGTCCATGATTTCATCAACTGTCACCGTTTCCGGCATGTTGACCGTTTTCGAAATCGCGCCGCTCAGGAACGGTTGCGCCGCCGCCATCATGCGCAGATGCGCCATGTAGCCTAACGAGCGTTCGCCTTTAGCCGGCCTAAATGCGCAATCGAAAATCGGCAGATGTTCCGGCTTCAAGCCGGACGAAATGATCGAGCCGTCGCTGTCCGGCACGTCTTCGATCGTGTCGAACGCGTCGATGTGCGCGATGATGCGCTCGATCTCTTCTGAATTGTAACCGAGTTTTTCCAGCGCCGGTTTGACCGTTTGATTGACGATTTTCAACATGCCGCCGCCGGCGAGCAGTTTGTATTTTACCAGCGCGATGTCCGGTTCGATGCCGGTCGTGTCGCAATCCATCAGGAAACTAATCGTGCCGGTGGGCGCGAGAACGGTGACCTGCGCGTTGCGATAACCATGTCGCTTTCCTGATTGGGCGGCGCGTTCCCAGACTTTGCCGGCTTCCTCTTTCAAGTAGGCGAACTCTTCGGCATCGGGAATTTCCGTCACGGCGCACCGATGGAGATCGATCACTTCGAGCATCGATTTCACATTGTCTTTCGCGACCGGTTTCGAAACGCCGCTGCAACGCGCATCGCGATAACCGGGAAACGCGCCGAGCACTCGCGCCATGCGCGCACTTTGTTCGTAGGATTCGCCGGTCATGATCGACGTGATCGCACCGCACAAGGCGCGGCCTTCGACCGAGTCATAACCGTAGCCATAACTCATGATGAGCGAGCCGAGGTTCGCGTAACCGAGACCGAGCGTGCGGAAGATGTGCGAATTCTCCGCGATCTCCTTGATCGGATAACTCGCGTTGTCGACGATGATTTCCTGTGCGGTGATGAAAATTCGCACCGCCGCCTTGAACCGCTCGATGTCGAACGCGCCTTCCGCGTTCTTGAACTTCATCAAGTTCAACGAGGCAAGATTGCAGGCGGTATTATCGAGAAAGAGATATTCCGAACAAGGATTGGTCGAATTCTGTCGGCACGTTCCTTTGCAGGTATGCCACTTGTGAATCGTGGTATCGAATTGCATCCCGGGATCGCCGCAGACATGCGTGCCTTCCGCGATTTTGCGCAGGAGCGTGCGCGCATCCTTCTTGTCGCACGGCTGGCCGTCGCGCACCCGTCGCGTCCACCATTCCCGATCCTCCACCGCGGCATCCATGAATTCATCGCTCACGCGCACGCTTAGATTTTCGTTTTGATACATGACCGAGCCGTAAGCGTCGCCGTTGTAGCTGCCGTCGTAACCCTGTTCGATCAGCGCCCACGCTTTTTTCTCTTCGTTCTGCTTCGCATCGATGAATTCCTCGATGTCCGGATGCCAATCCTTGAGCGTGTTCATCTTCGCGGCGCGCCGCGTTTTGCCGCCGCTCTTCACCACATTTGCGATCTGATCGTAAACCTTCAGGAACGAAAGCGGGCCGCTCGGCTTGCCGCCGCCGCTTAGTTTTTCGCGTGTGCTGCGCAACGAAGAGAGATCGGTGCCGGTACCGCTGCCGTACTTGAAGAGCATCGCTTCGCTCATCGCCAGGCGCATGATGTCTTCCATCGTGTCGTCGACCGATTGAATGAAACAGGCGCTGCCTTGTGGATATTCGTACTGCGTCGAGGCGCGCTCGGCCTGACCAGTCTCGCGATTGTAAAAATAATTTCCCGAGTCCGGCGTCTTTGCCGATTCCGTACTGATGATACAACCCGACATTGAACCAGACCGGCGAGTTGAACGCGCCATGCTGATTCACGCAGAGCCACGTGAGCTCGTCATAGAAAACTTCCGCCGTTTCCGCATCGGCAAAATAACCGTCGGCAATTCCCCAGTCCGTGATTGTGCGCGTCACTCGATGGATCAACTGCCGCACGGACGTCTCACGCCCGCCCTTGTGCGGATCAGTCCCATTGGCGATGTCGCCATAGAAATATTTCGAGACCGCGATCTTTGTCGCGAGCGCGGTCCAGTTTTTCGGAACCTCGATGTCTTCCTGCCGGAAAATAATCTTGCCGCTGTCATCGTTGATCTCGGCGGTGCGTCGCTCCCATTCGATTTGCTCGAATGGCGTGACCGCCGCGTCGCTAAAAACGCGATCGAAACGAAGCGCCGCATCTTTCTTGTTCGCCATGCGACTTTTGCGCGTTCGGCGCGATTTAGCGTTTTTGTTCAGCGAAGAAGGAGTGATTCCGGGTTTGAGTTGAATCATGGCAGGTCAAGTGCGGCGATTGAGGATTTGTGAATTAGAAGTGAATTGGAGCGAATAGCGCAGGGAATAAGGTGTGAATAGCGATACAACAACATATGGGGTAGAGCGCTGCGCGGGTATACAACATGCAGCCAGGAAAAGACCCCATGCAAGCCGAAAAATGTTACATTTTTTTCGGACGGTTAAAACTTCGCGGGGCGCCCCGAATTCCACTCAAAGGGACGACAAGATTGCCCGGATTTCGGCGAGCTGCGCCGTCGCGGTTTGCGTTTCGTCTGACAGACCATTTGCCCTAACGAGTCGTTCCGCTTGTGTGATTTGATCGCGCGCATCCGCCAGAACGTGCTCGCGCAACTTGATTCCCCTTTCTGCCAGCGACTGCGCATGTTTCAAAGCGGCGCCGTAATTCCCGCGTTCGATCAGGAATAATAACTTCGTCGCCTCGACATGTGTTCTCCGGTCGTCCTCAACGACGCAGGCCCGGCTGTATTCATACGCCTCATCGATTTCTTCGAGCGAAAACGATTCCGGTTCCAGCGACGGCAAAGTGTCGGGATCGATTCTTTTTTTGCACAAGAAAACCACGCTGCCCGAGCGCGGGATTTGATGCAGCCACTCGAAATGATCGCGCAATCGCCACATCAAAAGATGGCTCGTCGCGGCGACCGGTTGGTGGAAAATGAAATCCTGTTGCACGACGACAGAAACATCCGGAATCAGCAGCGGAAAAAAATCGCGGACAATCTTTCCGGCCAGCGGCCAGGTTTTGAATGCGTCGATGAAAAGAAATTCCACCGGCAGGTTTTCCGGCTGATGCTGCATCAGGTCCTCCTGATGTAACCGGACGATGTCCTGGTAGGGCGCGATCAGCTCCTGCACTTCGGGAAAGAAACTTTCTCCTTCACGATATTTCACCGGCATCCCGATCGGGTCTGCCGCCAGCTGCATCCACCTGTTCCAGATGAAAAGATCGAACGCATCGATCCGCCGATTATTTTTCGCGTGCCGATTCTTCGTTAGGCCGCGCGCCAGTGAAAACGTCGTCGCACCGAACCAGCAACCGAGATCGACGATTCGGCCGGCACCGGAAAAACATTCGCGCGCGTAGGATTCGCAGAAAGCCAGCTCGCGCGCGATCGTCATCGACCAGAGACCGGCGGGCTGGCGGTATTTTTTGTAGCGACGCGGAAGTTTCCGCAGCCATTTTGAGAAACGCGCATCCATCCTTTGCAAACGGAGCATCTCACGGGATAATGAGCGCTCAACCTTCGGAAGGGTGGCTGAGTCCGGTTTAAGGCACTCGACTCGAAATCGAGCGTGGGGTAAAACTCACCGTGGGTTCGAATCCCACCCCTTCCGCCACGCCAAAACGCGGGCCGAGGGTTGGCGCATGCGCTCTCGTTAGGCCATATGGTCGTTCAACTTTGTCTTTTTGCATGCGCGGCCGCGGCGCTTTTGTTTTTGCCGGGCTTTTCTCTTCTGCGTCTTTGCGCTCCGCGTCTTGACCTGATCTCGCGCAGTGTTCTCGCACCCGGTGTCACGATCGCAGGGGTAACGGTGCTCTTTCTCTGGGCGGAGAGTTTTTTCGTTAAAGCTCGGCTGGCCCATCCCGTGGATTGTTCTTGGTTTGTCGCTCGTCGCATTTGTGCAATGGCGACCGCATCTGCCATCACTGCATCGCGACTGGTTAGGCTGCGTGGTTCTCGCCGCGCTTCTGCTTCTGCTCCTGGTCGTCCGCTTTAATTCTACGCGCGATTGGATTGTGCCGCCGGGAGTCGATTCCGCGCAACATGCGATCATTGTGCAACTGCTGCTCGATCACCACGGACTGTTTCAATCGTGGGCGCCTTACAGCGACTGCGAGACTTTTACTTATCATTTTGGCTTCCACGCCGTCACCGCGCTTTTCGTTTGGATGACGGGCGCGGATGCTTCGTTCGCCGTTTTGATCATGGCGCGCGTGATCGGCGCCTGTGCCGTCCTCTCCGTCTTTGGACTGGTGCGACTTTGGACGCGCTCGGTTTGGGGCGGCGTCTTCGCGGTCGCTCTTTGGGAAACTTACGCGCAACATCTTTATTTTTACGACATCCCCGGGCGCTGGCTCCTCCTGGCTGGGGCCACTGTTTTGTCGAGCGCTCTGGTTTTGCTCACGTCGCTGCTGTCTCAGTTCGACCGGAAAACGAGCTGGCCGCTGCTATTGCTTTGCGCTCTTACCATTGCCGGCCTTGTCCTAACTCAATATAAAACCGCACTCATCTTCGCGATCCTGGCGGCGGCTATTGTTGGGAGCCAAGTCGTTTGCGTAATCACCTCGCGCGAATTTGCGCGGCGGAAATATTTGCTGCGCATTTTTGTTCGAACGTTCGCTGTAGTCGCATTGGCGGTGGTGTTGAGCGCCCCGAAGCTGAACGCTGTGCTGCACGCGAAGGCCGGCAAAAATTTGCAGCGCATCGTGCTGGAAGCGCCCCCGCCTAATCCCAATGCGTTCGGCGCCCCCGTTCTCGATCATGCCGGAATTTTGCGAACCGGTTTCAATACGCCGCAAAAAATCATTCCTTCCTGTCTCGCCTTGCTCGGTGCAATCCTCGTGTTGCTCCGACGTCGTGACGCGATCTGGTATCTCGCCGGCTGGGTGCTTGTCACGCTCGCGATGAATCCGCGCCTGATCGGGATCAATCGCGCCGGTATCATCGACGAGATTCATTGGAAATTTGCCGTGCAAACGGCGATTGCCGCGATGGGCGGTTTCGCGGTCGGCTATTATCTGCGAAAAATTTCGCAAGCGGTGGGGGCAAGCCCGCGGAGAATTCGTCCTGCTGGCTTGTCGCTCTCTCATTATCGATTTGGAGCGCAGTGACCGTGCCCGCCTTCCCGCAATCTTGCCGATATCGTTCTGGCGGACGACGTGCGTTTGATGTCGTGGATCAAGGAAAACGTTCCGCCCGAAGAGAAGATCGCCGCGCGCTCGTTCTTCGATCAGGGACAGGCGCAGGGTATGACGCCGCGATTTGGCTGCCATATTTTGCGCGTCACCAGACGAACCAATCAGTCGCTTGCCGCCGGTCTGAGAATTGTCTCCATTGAAGCGCGGCAAAAATCCCGCGCATTTTACCCGCGAACTTTACGCCCGCGACATGTCGACCGCAGAATCGGCGCGCTGGATGCGGGACGCGGGCTTTCCCGTGGTTTTTTGTCGGGGCGATTCGGCCGCAAATTGATGCCGCGCTTCAGGAGCAGATCGCACGCAATCCCGCTATCGAACTGGTGCGCAAAGAAAATGCGGCGCTTCTTTATCGGGTGCGGTAATCTGGTCTGACCGTGGCTGCGCCTCGATCAACATCTCAGGAGTCCGCCTCCGAGGTCCCCGCATTGTCCGTCATTCTCGTTCTTGGCAGCCAGCGCGAGCGCGAACGCCTCGCCTTGCAGAGCTTGCTCGAACAAAGCGCCATCGATCGCATGGAAATTTTGCTCTACGATCTCGGGCCGGTCGATTGTCCGCCGATTCCGGGAAGCGATCATCCGCATGTTCGCCTAACGAGACAAACGCCCGACCATCTACTCGCCGTCCGCGCGCGCCGATGGTATTCGCGCGGCCCGTGCGCCGGTCATTTGTTTCATGGAAGAGCATTGCGAGATGCAGCCGGGGACGGCGGAAGTGTTCATCCGCGCGCACGAAGGCCCGTGGGCGGCGATTGGCGGCGATTTTATCAACGGCAATCCCGACAGCCTGCACAGCAATCAGGCGTTTCGGATGAACTACGGAATTTACGTGCGGCCACAGGTGCGCGGCGGCCCTGCGAATTTTGTGCCGGGACAAAACTCGGCCTTCAAGCGGGATGTTCTTCTCCGTTACGACGACAAACTCGAGATGTTGCTCAACGCCGATCTCGTTCTGCAGCGGTTGATGGCGCGGGACGGTTGTCGGTTTCTTTACGAGCCAGCGGCAAAAATCGCGCACCGCAATGAAAACACATTCCGCAGTCTGGCCACAGGCATCTTCTATTGGAATTGGTGCTTTTCCCATGTGCGCGCGAAACTTTTTCGCTGGAGCGCGCCGCGCCGCGTTACTTGGATTTTGCTCACGCCGCTGATGCCGTGGTGGCGCGCCGTCAAAGTTCTACGTTACATGCCGCGGTTTGGGCTTTCCGCCTTCTTCCGGTTTCTCGCCGATCTGCCATTTTTTATTGCCGCCAGCCATTGCGCGGCCGCTGGGCAAATTGCCGGCTTACTGAACAAGCTCGACAAAGGCGCACATGAGTTTTCGCACTTTGAAATGAACGAGCCGCGTTTGCGACGCGAGGAATTGGCGTGATGAGTCCGGCTTCTTCAGCGCCGCACGTCTCGGTCATCATTCCTTCATTCGAATCACACGCCACGGCGCGGGCCACGCTCGAAAGTTTGCGCCAACAAACGTTCCGCGATTTCGAAACCATCCTGATTGATAGCAGCGAGAGCGACGCCATTGCGCAGATCGCGCGCGATTTCCCCGAGATTCGTTTTCATCGTGCAAAACAGCGTCTGCTCCCGCATGAAGCACGGAATGTTGGCGTAAAACTCGCGCGTTACGATCTGCTGCTCTTCACCGATCCCGATATTGTGGCCAAACCGGATTGGATCGAGAGACTACTGGCCGCGCACGGCGCGACAACCGGTGCGATTGCCGGGGCCGTCGCCAGTCTGCAAAAGACGTGGCTTTGTCGTGGGATTCATCTCGCTAAATTCGATCTCTGGCTTCCCGGCGGCCCGCCGCGCACCGTGCCCATCGCCGCGTCGGTAAACTTTCTCTGTTCGCGCGCGATGCTGGCGGAGGCCGGCGGATTCGATGGCCGCGAAATGATCGGCGACACATTGCTCAGCTGGGAACTGGTGCGGCGTGGAAACGCGCTCCATTTCGCTTCCGATGCCATCGTTGATCACGATCATCGCAGCACGTTCGGTCAGTTATTGCGTGAACGTTTCGCGCGCGGCGCTGATTTCGCGCGCTTGCGAGCGGAATCCGAAAATTGGGAGACGGCGCGCACGTGCGCGATGTTTTTGGTCACCATTTTTCCGCTGCGTCTGATCAAACTTATCGGACGCACCTTCGGCGCGTGCCTGCGATCCCGTTGTCTCTTCGATTTTTTTGGAACGTGGCCGGTCGTTGCAGCTGGTCACGGCGCCTGGCTGGCGGGCGAGGCGACACAATACTGGCGGCGCTTGCTTTCCTTGCGCACGTCGAGCGAGGCAGGCAGGCGTGCGCATCGTAATGCTGGTGCATAACACGATTGCGCGCGGCACCTTCAGCCGGGCGCACTCGTTAGGGCGGCATCTCGTCGCGTTCGGACACAACGTAACTCTCTTCGCTGGCGCCAGTGTCCGCGGGCGAGCGCAGAGCCAATTGCTCAACGGCGTGCGCGTGATGGAGTCTTTCGATCCGCTGAACGATCGGGCGCGCGAGAGCGGGCTGAGTCCGTTCGATCTTGTCAGCCGCTTCCGTCATCTGCGAACGATCGACTGTGATTTGATCCATTGTTTCGATCATCGACCGACGGTGTCGTTCCCGGCATTGCTAGCCGCCCGTCGCCGCGGCATACCGTGCGTGATTGATTGGGCTGATCTCTGGGGATTTGACGGCATTGCGGGCGAGAGACGATGGCTGTCGCGTTTCTCGCTCGGGGCGGTGGATGAGTTTCTCGAGGAACGTGTGCGCGATCGCGCCCATGCGTTGACTGTGATTAATACAAAACTGCGCGAGCGCGCGGAACGGCGTTTCAATGTGCCCATTCTGCTGCTCCCGGTCGGGGCCAGCTCGGATCTGATCCGGCCGTTGCCGAAAAAGGAGATGCGGCGCGAGTTCGGTTTCCCGGAAGATGTTCCGATCGCGCTCCATGCCGGTTTGTCTCCCTACGACGCTGAGTATCTCGCGCAATCGTTTGTCGAACTCGTTAGGCGTTGTCCGCGGGCTCTGCTCGTTATCGCCGGACGGCGCTTTCCAATTTTGGATCGCATCATCGCCGAAGCGGGCCTTGCTTCTCAACTCGTTAGGCTGGGATTGCTCGATCGTGAAACGATGGCGCGCGCCATGGCTTGCGCCGATGTCCTGCTTCTGCCCTACACGAATCGTGAGGTGAATCAGTTTCGTTATCCGAACAAGCTCGGCGATTATCTTTCCGCCGGCCGCGCGATCGTGACCAATCGCACCGGCGACCTTGGAGAATTGGTCGCACGCGAGCGTGTTGGTTTCGCGACTGACGACACGCCCGAGGCTTTTGCGCGCGCAGTCCTGCGCCTGTTTGAAGATCGCACGCTTGCCGATGAAATGGGCGAGCGCGGACGCGAGCTGGCGGAATCGAAATTAGACTGGCGGTTCCTCGCTCGCGACCTGGAGCGGTTCTACGTCGAAACGCTCGCGGCTCGTCGCTGAGCTGCGTCGAACCGTAGCGAAGAAAACGTAACTGATTGCGACCCGGATGGCGGCGATGATTGCGCCCGCCCAAACCGTTCCGCGCAAATCAAAATTCTGCGTCCATTTCACCATGAGAAAGATTCCACCGACCGCGACGACAGATTGCACACCGGCGAATACGTTCAGGGCTCGCGTCGACGCGAGATAAAAGGCAAAACCCCGCGGGACAAGTTCCACCAGTCGCAATGCGCCCGCGGCCACCAAACACGGCAGCAACGGAATCGCGGCGTCGTAGCGCCCTGCATAAAAATGTCGCGCGATCGGAGGAAGCGCGACAAGCAAAAGCGCCGAAAGAATGGCTGCGATCAACCATGGCATGACCAGCATTGGCCGTGTGATGGCGCCGGGATTGCGCGCCATTTCGGTGGAAAAAACGCGACCGGTCGGTTCGCCGACGAGATCGAAAACGCGCAGGAGAACGATGAGTGCGGCGAGCGACGCGACGCGTTCCGGCGTGAGAATGGCGCCGGCGACCGTGATCATGCCGCGTTGCGTCGCGATGATGGCGACGAGCGCAATCAGAAACGTCAAACCCGGAAGACGCTGCTTGAACGTCAGCCTGGCGCGTCCGCGCTTCAGACGCCGGCTTAAGAGCGCGAAACTAAGGACGAGTACGACGAACAGGAGAAGAAGAAAACCAACAAGGATAAAATGCAGATTGAGCCACCTGTGACGAACCAGCATCAGGGCTGTCGGAACAATCAGTAATCCGTTAGGCAACCGCAGCAATGCGCTCGACCACGCGTATTGCTGCTGCTGCGCCAGGACCGCGCTGACGCAGCTGACGAGCACAAAGAGTTCCGAACCGGTTACGAGAAAGACAAATTCAAAACTCGTTAGGCCATATGGAATGACGAGTAACGCGACCGCGAGCGCGAGCGCCGGGAAAGTGATGACAAGCGTGGATCGCAGATCCTGCCACCAATCGAAATGTCCGGCAGGCGCTTGTTGATACAGGCGTGCTTGCAGCGTTGCTTGTCCGAGCGTTCCGAGAACGCCGAGGGCATATAACAGCTCCACCAGCAGCGCGAACCGTCCCGCTTCTGCCCGCGGTAGCACGCGCAGGATCAACGCGGTCGCGGCGAGCGCACAGATTGTCACCGTGGCCGAAGCGCTGACCGACCCGGCCGCGAGGATAGTACTCCGCCGCAGGTGCGCGTGTTTCTCTGACTTCACAGAGCGCAGTCTGCCTGCGACTCTTCTGACAGACGAAGCAAAAGTGGATATCGAACCGCTCTTTCAATTCTTCCGCGGCTTTCGCCGACGCCGCATGGAGCTTTTCTTCGAGCGATTCAACATTCGTCCCGAAACGCGCGTGCTCGACATCGGCGGCCGCGAATTTAACTGGACGCTGCTGCCGTTTGCGCCACGTGTGACGATTCTGAATCTTGGTGTGCAAGGTGCAGAGAGCGGCCAATTCGAATGGGTGGTGGGCGATGCGCGGCAGTTGCCTTTTCCCGATCAATCATTCGAAATCGTTTACAGCAATTCCGTCATCGAACATCTCGGCACGGCGCAGGATCAGCGCCGGTTTGCCGATGAAGTGCGGCGTGTCGGGCGTTCCTATTTTGTGCAAACACCGAACCGCAATTTTTTTCTAGAGCCGCACGTGGTTACTCCATTCATCCATTGGCTTCCCCGGAAATGGCAGGCGCGTTTGCTCCGGAACTTTACTGTTTGGGGATGGATTACCCGGCCCGATGCAAAGGCTCAGGCGCGTTATCTCGACACGACGCGGATGTTGAACGAAGCGGAATTGCGCGCGCTCTTTCCCGAAGCCGAGATCTGGAAAGAGCGTTTTGTTGGCCTAACGAAATCGTTCGTCGCCGCGAAACCACCGCCGCTTTCTTCGTA
Source organism: uncultured Verrucomicrobiae bacterium (assembly GCA_963737195.1). Lineage (GTDB taxonomy): Bacteria > Verrucomicrobiota > Verrucomicrobiia > Chthoniobacterales > UBA10450 > JBBQFI01. The sequence goes on along the minus strand of CAVTRW010000010.1, from coordinate 207,698 downwards.
ATTCTGGCAAGAACCTCTTGCCATTTGGCACCCGCGTTGCTCATAATAGTTCTCCGGTGATCAGGGCGAATTGTCGGGCGCGGTTTACCGCAGCGGATTTCGATTTCGTCGTGCGTACGCTGGCGCGTTCGCAAAAAGATCACGTCTCGCTCGTCGATCTGCTCGCCGATGGCGATACCCGCGATAACGTGCTCGATCATCCGCGACTGGTGGACGCAATCCTGACCCGGCCACACCAGCTCACGATTTCATCCCAATTTTATTTTTACGTGCTCGCGCGGCACGTCTTGCAGCAGGCGGGAATCAGCGATCGCAAAATTTGTGATTATGTCGGTTCGCTCTTGGAAACATTTTCGCGTGCGCACCTTTTGCGTTCGCCGCATGCCGCCAGCGAGTCGAGTGCGCAATACATTTCGGACATGCTCATCGCGTTGACGCGCGTGACGCCAGAACAGGCGTTCCTGTTGCGCGCGCATGTCGGAAATTATTCGCTCTTTATCAGCGGCATTTTTCACGAGAACACGCAACTCCGCAGCCGGCGCGGCGCGCCCGACCTGGAATTTTACGAGCAGATTGGCCGCACCAATTTTCAACTGGTCTCTTCTCACGCGACGGCGCGTCGATGCGAACTCAACGATGTCTTTGAAGGATTAGCCGATCGGTTTCGCGATGTTCGTCTGGCGCTAAACCAGCTTTCCGATCAACTGCTTAATCTCGATGAAGGCGATGCCAATCTGCTGCTGTGATTCCTCGATTTCTCACGCAACGGCCACCAAGGTTCACAACGATTCACCAGGAAAACTTTGTGGCCTTTGTTTCCGTTGTGACCGTTGTGCGAAAGAATGATTGAGTCGCCGTAGCTCGTGAACGAAACGCTTTTCAGCCAGATCCAGAAACTTTTCGAGCGCACTTACGCGCAGGTCGGTATCAATCTTGAAGATTGTATCATCGATCGCGCGCGCTGCGCGCAGCTGAGCAAACTGGCGGGAGCTTCGGCGCGCGAACTGAGCGAGCTGGCGCGTACGTTCTTGCGGCACGCAAACGATCGGCTGTTCGTCGGGATTTATTATTCGCGCTGGCTCATCGAACAACTGGAGCGGCACGATCCGCGCGCCGGATTGAACGACGCGAACATCCATTCGCTCATCGCTTTCGTCGAAGAACTCAATCACGCGCTGCACGCGGCGCTGCAGTTTAAGACGGGGCGGCGCGAAATTGAGTCGGAAGAATTTGCGCGCAATCTCGAGCTGCAGGCGCAAGTCGATACTTATCTCGTACTCCTGTTGTTCGTCGCTTTCTTTCGCAAAACGCAACGTGTCTCGCGCACCGATCGCCGCTGGCTGCGCTTTCATCTTTTCGCGCGGCAAAATCCCAATGCGTTTCAATGCGCAAATCTGCGCGGACGTTATCTTGAGACGACGGAGCTGGCGACGAGTTACACCAGATTTCTCGACACCCTCAACGGCATGCGGCGTCTCGAGGAAATCCGGATGTTCCGTTCGCTCGATTACGGCGCGAAAAAAGCGCGCATACTAGCGTTGCCAAACCGCGCTGGAACATAGGCCTCTGGCCTGTGCGCCCAGCGGACATGTTGTCCGCTGCTTCCTTGTCGGAGCGGGTTTCAAACCCGCTTGGCTCACAGACTGGAAGTCTATGTTCCGATTTCTTGCGTGATTCCATTTGCGAAGTCGAACGCGCCGTCGCTTAATACCGCCGTGTTCAGCCTCACGATTCTCGGCAGCGGCAGTGCCGGGAATAGCGCCCTCGTCACGACCGATCATTGCCGGCTCCTCGTCGATGGTGGATTGAGCGCGCGCCAAATCCTGACGCGGCTCGAGCTTTGCGGAGTGAGGATCGAACAGCTCGACGGTGTCCTGCTCACGCACGAGCACGGCGATCACGTGTGCGGCCTTGAAGTGCTTTGCCGGAAATTCCAGATCCCGATTTATTGCAATGCACTCACGGCCGAAGCAGTTCGTTACGGGTGCGACTCGTTAGGCGAGCATCGCAACTGGCGCATCTTCCGCACCGGCGCGGAATTTTCGATTTGCGACATCACCGTGCAAACGTTTCCCGTTCCGCACGATGCGGTCGATCCGGTTGGGTTCGCTTTTCACGCCGGCCGGAGCGGTCTTGGCTTCATTACCGATCTTGGTTACCCGACAAAATTACTCGTCGAGCGTCTCCGCCAGGTGCAGACGCTTGTCATCGAAACGAATCACGACGAGAAAATGTTGCAGAACGATCCGCATCGGCCGTGGCCGGTGAAGCAACGCATTCAGTCGCGACACGGTCATCTCTCCAATACGGCGGCAGCGAGCGTGATCGAGCAATTGCTACCGGGAAAAATTGAGCGGGTCGTGCTTGGTCATCTCAGTCGCGATTGTAACACGCCGGTGCTGGCCACCGGGGCGGTCCAGGCCTTGCTCGAAAAATATGAGCGGCGCGAGATTGAAGTTTATTGCGCGGACCAGCGCGCGATCAGCCCGCGATTTCAAATTGGCGAAACTTTCCTGCGCGCGTTTCAACCGACATTTGACGACGTCTTTTTCCAAACCGTTTCCGTCCGGTAGCGGCGGTCTATGACGGTCGCACTCTACTCGTTAGGCGAGGCGGCGGCAGAAAGTTTGCGACGGTCGGAGACCGCCGCTACAAAAAAGGCATGATCATCCGCGACGCGACGGAAGCAGATCTGCCGGCGATCGTCGAAATTTTCAACGCCACTATTCCGAGCCGAATGGTCAGCGCGACATTGGAACCGGTTTCGGTGGAGGAACGTTTGCCGTGGTTCCGCGCGCATTCGTCCGATCATCATCCGCTCTGGGTCATGAACGATAGAGAGCGGGTGATTGCGTGGTTGAGTTTGCAATCGTTTCTGCCGCGCTGCGCTTATGCCGGCACGGCGGAAGTGAGCGTCTACGTGCATGAAGAGTTTCGCCGCTGCGGCGTCGCGCGCAGTTTGATCGACGAAGCCATCGCGCGCGCACCATCACTCGAAATCACGGCATTGATCGGTCACGTCTTTGCCCATAACGAGCCGAGTCTGCGTTTTTTCACGAAGGCGGGATTCGAGCGCTGGGGATTATTGCCGCGGATCGCGAAACTCGACGGCGTCGAACGCGATCTCGTGATTGTCGGGCGACACGTCGGGGAAAATTGAAAATGAGATCTTCGAGCGACGCGCCAAGTGCGGACCCTCATCCTAACCTTCTCCCTCAGGGAGAAGTGAGCGCGGTCGGAACTTTCCGCGAAGGACATCGCGTTAGGAAAAGCGGACTCCTCTCCCTTTGGGAGAGGGAAGGGTGAGGGTTCTCTTTGATGTCGGCTTATCCTGCAAAACGCGATCTTGGATTTTCTCCCGCCGAATTACGGACGCTGGGCGCGCTGAAGACACCGGCCGGCATTCAGCGTTTTCTCGATGCACTGCCGTACAATCTCGCTTACACCGCGCGCTCGCCGCGAAAAGTTTTACATGATCGGACCGGATCGTGTTTTGAAGGCGCGATCTTCGCCGCCGCGGCATTGCGCGTGCTCGGATTTCCGCCGCTCATTTTCGACCTCGAAGCGGAACAGGACACTGATCACGTCGTTGCGATTTATAAAGTGCGCGGACATTGGGGCGCGGTTGCGATGTCTAATTTCACGGGCTGCCGGTATCGCGAGCCGGTCTATCGCACGTTGCGCGAACTGGCGTTGAGCTATTTCAATATCTATTTCAACCTGCGCTTCGAGCGAACGTTGCGGCGCTACTCGCGGCCGGTAAACCTCGCGCGCTTCGATCATCTCGACTGGATGACAACGGAAAAACCGATCTGGTTTATCGCGGAGCACCTTTGTGAAATTCCGCACATACCGTTGCTCAAGCCGTTCATGGAAAAAAATCTCACGCGCGTTGATCCGCGCACGGCGCGGGCCGAGATGCTCGGTCACCGCAAGAAACCGACTCGTTAGGCGAGGTTAAGGCGGCGCCATTGCCGGTCCGCGAAAACTTACAACACGGATTTCGAGAGAGTGATCGCTTCCTGTTCCAGCGGCGCTTCGGGATAGCCGATCGTGATGCATTCGGAAAGATACTGGCGCAGGAAGGGAAGAATGCCGCCGAACCGTTCGTATTGCATCACGTGCACGAGTTCGTGCGCGATCAGCGCGCGATCGCGCCAGCAATCGCTGCGGATAAAAATCCCGTAGCGCAACGTGAGACCGCACGTTACCGGAGTGAGAAACTGAATGGCGACCGCTGCTGCTTTTAACATCGGATCAGTCGGAAAGGGGACGCAATCCAGTTGCAGCAGACGGACACGCTCCGGTTCGGCCACACCGATTGTGCGTGCGTCGTTCATTTCCTGCTCTGAAAGCGGCACACCGATGCGCAGCATGCGCGTTTCCTGTTTGCGAACCCAGGTCGCAGCGAGGGGGAGGAGACAATCGAATTGCGCGACGATTGTTGCGCGATCCATCAATTTTTTGTCGTTAGGCTTCTTCGTGTCCGATGACGAGATGGATCACGCCGGCCGGATCGGAAATCCAGAACCCGTCGAAATCTTCGCGCAGCGGTTCGACTTCATCGCGACGCGCCACGCCATTTATTTTTAAGTAAGACGCGGCCGCTTCGGTGTCGTTCGTTTCCAGTTCCAGCCAGATATCGGCATGGCTCAGGTTCGGCACGCGATCGATCCAGAGCCGGTTCGGACCGAACTGGAAAATGCAGCCATCCGCTTCCTGTTCGATCAGCGGAAGTCCGAGCGTGTCGCGATAAAACGCAATCGTCTGCTCATATGTATGAGCGGGACATTTGATCGCGATATTTGCGCCGCCGGAAAATTGCGGGCCGTTAACGTTGGCTACCATTTGTTAGGGCAAATTAACTTCATCTGTCATGTTGAGCGCAGCGAAACATCCCACGATTTCGCCTGAGGTCGATTGGGAGATCCTTCGCTTCGCTCAGGATGACACTCTCTTTTAACCGCCCCCGGAACCGGTTCCACCCGGTTCGGTCATCTTCACTGGATCGAGCGCGTCATTCAGTTCGCCTTCGGGCAGAATCTTTTTCTCGCGACAAAGTTCGCGCACCGTTTTTCCCGTGCGCGCACTTTCCTTGGCAATTTCGGCCGCGCGATCGTAACCGATTTTGGGCGCGAGACTCGTCACCATGGCCATGGAAAGCTCGACCAGTTCCGCGCAACGCTTTTCGTTCGCGGTAATTCCGGCGACGCATTTTTCGGCAAAGACGTCGCAGGCGTTTTTCAAAATGCGAATGCTCTCGAGAAGATGATGCGCCATCACCGGCATCATGACGTTGAGCTCGAAGTTCCCATTCGCGCCCGCCCACGCGATGCGTGCTGTCGCTTCCGATCACCTGCGCGCAGACCATCATCATCGCTTCGCACATGACCGGGTTCACTTTTCCCGGCATGATCGAGCTGCCCGGTTGTGTTTCCGGCAATCGAATCTCGGCGATGCCGCAACGCGGACCGCTGCCGAGCCAGCGAATGTCATTCGCGATCTTGAACAGGCTGACCGCGATCGTTTTCAGCAAACCGCTCGCTTCGACGAACGCGTCTTTTCCGCCCTGGGCTTCGAAATGATTCGTCGCTTCGCGGAATGGAATTCCAGTGCGATGCGCAAGATGCGTCATCACTTTTTTCGGAAAATCGACGTGACGATTCAGCCCGGTGCCGACAGCCGTGCCGCCGAGCGCGAGTTCCTGCAAGACCGCGATCGCGCGTTGCGCACGCTCTTTCGCATAAGCGACCTGTTGCGCGTAGCCGCTGAATTCCTGGCCAAGCCGGACCGGGGTCGCATCCATCAAATGCGTGCGGCCGATCTTGATCACGTCCCAAAATTCTTTCGCCTTTTTCTCCAACTCGCCATGCAATTCCTCGAGAGCGGGTATGAGAAAATTCTTCAACTGTTCCGCCGCGCTGATGTGCATGGCCGATGGGATCACGTCGTTGCTCGACTGTCCCATGTTGACATGGTCGTTAGGGTGAACCGGATCTTTTGCGCCGATTGGTTTGCCGGCAAGCTGACAGCAACGATTCGAGATGACTTCATTGGCGTTGGTGTTCGTGCTCGTGCCGGAACCGGTCTGGAAAATGTCGAGCGGAAAATGTTCGTCGAGTTTTCCTTCGATCACTTCTTCGGCCGCCTGCACGATGAAGGCGGACCGATGCGCGTCGAGCAAACCGAGATCGTGATTGGCCTGCGCCGCGGCCCATTTGATCAAACCGAGCGCGCGAATGAATGGCCGGGTGAAGCGATATCCACTGATCGGAAAATTCAAGACCGCCCGCTGGGTCGACGCTCCATACAGCGCCGACTCCGGGACGGACATTTCGCCCATCGAGTCTTTCTCGATGCGGGTTTTGCCTGACGTCATGAACTGATGTGCGCGGCCAGCGGAGTGGCGCCGTTGCGAGAATGGTGTTCGCTGCCGTTCCGCGTGTCCGCTTTATGAAAAACGGTGATGAACATCGGCGGAATATTCTGCAAAAAATATTCCGACTCCGATTCGTCGAAAAAAGTGGCGTGCTGTTTCAGTTCGTTCGTCACCTGATAAATGATGAAGCTGCCGCCGGGTTTGAGCGCGTCATGTGTTTTCTGGAGCAGATCGCGCTTTTTGTTGATCTCAAGAATGCTGAACGGAATTCCGGAAATGATGTAGTCGCAATGTTCCACGCCCAGGCGCTCCAGCTCATTCGGCAGAGTAGCCGCGTCGGCGTGAAAAACGTGAACGCGCGGATCGTTGGCAAACTGCCGGCGGAGATCGCGTGAGAAAGCGCCATCGAGTTCGAACAGGAGCAGCTTCGCATCCTTGCGCATGCGACTAACGATCTGGCGCGTATGCACACCTTCGCCCGGACCGTATTCGGCAATGACCCGTGCCCGGGTGAAATCGATCTTGGCGGAAACGCGGTCGACCAGCGCCTTGGAACTGGGAATGATGGAGGCGACTTGAAAAGGTCGTTGCAGAAATCGCCGGAAGAACAGAACGCTCATGAAGGGCCGAATTTCTACCGCACCCTCCGGATTGTCCAGTCGCGAAGTTGCATCGGAATCAGGGTGAAATTCACACGCTATCTTCGGCTGGAGCCGGGTGGCCGGTCGCCCCTGAACCTAACGAGGAAGTATTGATTGACACCAATTCTGAAATTTATAAAGCTGGTTCGGAGCGAAATGTCTTGCCGAACTTGAAACGAGTTGCTGATTTTCCACACATGCACAATCTCCTGACGGTTAAGGAAACCGCCAAATACCTGCGGATTCCACTTCCAACCGTTTATTATCTCGTTCAACGGGGTCAGCTTCCCGCCATTCAAATCGGTGGTCGATGGCGCATCAAAAAATCTTCCCTGGATAAGGATATCCTGAAGGAAGACAAGTCGGGCCAGCCGACTGTTCTGGTGGTTGATGACGACGCCAGCCTGCAAAGTCTCTTCAAGATTTTCTTGAAGAAGATCGGGTTCAGTCGCGTTGTTGTCGGCACAGTCAAGGAAGCGCTTGTCGCGCTCGAAAAACAAAAGTTCGACATGATCTTCCTCGATCTGAAATTGCCTGACGGTCCGGCGGACGATGTTTACGAAACCGCCAAGGAAGAACAGCCGGATTGTCCGATCGTTATCATTACCGGTTATCCCGACAGCGAAATGCTCGATCGCATTTTGGCCAAGGGTCCGGTGACCGTGTTAAAGAAGCCGCTGAAAGCCGAGCAACTAAAAGAGACGGTTCGGATTCTCGGTCACAGAGACGCAGTCAAACTCGCGGCCTAACGAGCCGAAGTTTTGTCGGCCAGGGAGCGGACGGCATTCTCCGCCGTCTCCGCAATCGATTCCCACCCGGCCCGATCATTCGTCGTCCCCGGGAACGACAGCGGCTTGCCAATGGCCACGCTGATTTTTTTCCAACGCGGAATTTTTCGCGACGGCGGCAGCGCCTCAAACGGTCCGCGCAAATAACAGGGAACAATGGGCACGTTCGTGCCCGCGACCAGCCGGCCGAGACCGGGTTTGAATTTTCCCGTCGCGCCGGTTCGCGTGCGCGTGCCTTCGGGAAACAAAATGTAAACGCATTCACCCCCGGCTAATCGTTCCCGCAAATCTTCGAGCGAATGCGCGCCGCAATTTTTTCGCCAGATCGGCAGCGCGTTCATGCAGGCGGTGGCGAAGATGGATGAAGCGGGCTTGGTAAAGAACGTGTCGCCGGCCGCGATCGGGAACACGGCGCCGACAAAACGCGCGGGCAAAATTGCGCCTAGAACAACGGCATCGAGATGACTGGCGTGATTGGCCACGAGCACAAACGGAGGGCGCGCCGGCAGATTGTTGCGGCCTTGGATTTGGAGGCGATGCGCGATCGCGAGATACGCGCGCGTGACCGTTCGCCAGAGAAAACAGGAGATCGCGCTTTCCAATCCAACTTCGCGGAGCAAACTGCGTCGCCGCTGCGCGCCGCTTAATCCAAGATCGTGCGCCGGCTCAAAACGCCACGCGTCCATTCGTTAGGCTCCGATGGAAAAAATGCGGATCGGCTGATCGAGGCCGAAGCCGCGAAAATAAGCGACGTAATGAAACACGGCCGGTGAAACCAGCAGCAGGCTGTCGAAGCGATCGAGAAAACCGCCGTGTCCGGGAATGGTCGCGCCCATGTCCTTGATGCCGATATCGCGTTTGATCGATGAGAGCATGAGATCGCCGAATTGGCCGGCGACGCTGACGATCAATCCGAGGCCGATCAATTTCACCGCCGTATCAATGGCGGAGCCGCGAAAAACAAAATGACCAATCGTCGCGACTAACGCTGTTGTTAGAATAAGAGCGCCGAGCGCGCCGCCGAGCGTTTTGTTCGGACTGGTGTGTGGCGCAATTTTGCGGCGCCCGAAAAGTTTGCCGGTGATGTAGGCAAAGACGTCGTTCAATTCGACGGTCAGAATGATGAGCATGATGATCGGGCGAAAATCGGCATCATTCGTCATGTAACTGAGATGGCCGAGGCAATGGCCGAACAACAGGAAACCGATCACGCCGAGGCCGACCCGTTGAATATAACCGCGCGGCTCGTCGCGCAGAATGGCGACCATGGCGAGAAGCACGATCGTGAGCGGGGGAATGGCGACGAAGAGCCCGTACCAATGATCCGCGACCGCGCATGTCGTCGCGATAATTCCAAGCACCACGACAATGCTGAGCGAGCGATAACGAAAAAATCCGGTCGCGCGCGCGAACTCGCGATAACAAAGCACGCTTAGTATCGCGACCGCGAGAATGGTCCAGGCCGCGCCGAGCAGGACCGGCGCGAGCAACAGCGGGGTCATTACCGCCCATGAGTTGACGCGCTTGACTAATTCGTCGTGCAACTTTTCGTCGGTGCGATGCAAAACATGCAAAACGCGCACCATGATGGCGGCAATGACGAGCACCGCCACGACCGCAATCGTGATCCACAATGTAACGGGTGAATCGAAGGCGTGACGAAAACCGAAAAGACGTTCAGTGGAAACAGGATCCATCTTCGCGCGCGGGATCAGCCGCTACTCTTCTGCTTGACTGCGCCCGTGTCACTTGCCACTTGTCACTATTCTTTGCGCGGTTAGCTCAGTGGTAGAGCACTACCTTGACACGGTAGGGGTCACAGGTTCGAACCCTGTATCGCGCACCATCGCAATTGTCCCTGGCTAAGCCTGACGAAACCAAATCAGGCGTTGTGTGAGCGATGCGCCCTGCGAGGTGACGCAGCCAGCTTCGAAGGGTGTCGGTGATGTTTTTTAATGGCGGTCTTTGCGACTTTCGCTTCGTGCTTAGGCGAATGATGGACGCTCGTTGTCCTGACCGGATGATAGGGTTGATCGGTCGGTTTGCGTGTGCGCATCGGTTCCGGCCCTAGCGGTATCGGAGGTTCTTGTAGCTCCGGGTTGGCCCGGTACATTGGACCGGGCATCCCTTTCCCCGGCTGTGCTGGCGGCGGTTGCAAATCGTTAAAATAATCGCCGACGCGGTAATTGTAGAAGACATACGCTGTCACCATCTGGGAATGAACTTCGCCAGCGTGATTGCGAAGATTAAACGTATACATGCCGTCGACCCCAAGTGATTCCGGGAAGGGCAGTGGGCGGGATCGTTTGTCGACGACGACGCCTTGATAGGCACAGCCCGATAAGAGACTGACAGCGATGAGGTAAATGATAAGAACGCGGGATTGCATGGTGATGTGTCGGGTCCGGAATTTGGAGATGCGTTCTATGCGGTTTGATCCTGAATTGCCAGTAATTTGTTCAACCACCGTGTATATTGGGAGGTTTGGGAATTGCGAAATTTGTTGGGTCCGATAAGCGCAGAGACCGGACCGGACGCGAACTAGAGAGAAACCTCAACCAAGGAGACTTATGCTCTGGACTATATTCGTGATTCTACTCGTGCTGTGGCTTTTGGGCCTGGTCACTTCCTACACGATGGGTGGCTTCATCCATATCCTGCTCGTGATCGCAGTGGTGATTCTGATCATCAATCTGATCCAAGGCAGACGAACGCTTTGAGCGCTTCGTCGTCGGACACTCTAATATTATGAAACCAGCTGGAATCCTGGGAATCATTCTGCTTGTCGTCGGCATCGTCATGCTTGCGTACGGCGGTTATACCAGTTTCACCACCAAAGAAAACGTGGCGAAACTGGGTCCGCTGGAAATTAACAAGCATACGGAGCACCCGGTGCCAATCGGACCAATCGTCGGCGGCGTTTGCATCGTCGGCGGGATCATTCTTTTGGTTTCTGGCAGAAGTTCAGCCTAACCGCTCTTCCGTTTGCGATTGTTGTCTCTCGATCGGGTCGAGAGATGGACAATCATTTGCTTGCTGAAAGCGAGCAGCGCCGCGTCGCGTTCTTATCGAGGCGCGCGGGTTTCGATCCAATTCAGTGCTTTGGCAAACGCTTCAGCGGGCGCCCATTGATGTCCGCCGTGAAATAACAACACCGCAAGATGATCGGGTGCGATCTGATGTTGCAGCTCTGCGATCTCGGTCCGGCGTGGATCGTTTTCGCCAATGAGCAGGGCAAAGAGCATCGCTGGATTGTGCGCGATGTGATTGAAATAATAGGCGCCGTTATCGGTGCGGGCGACGCCGGCGCCTTGCATGATCACGCCGGCGAATCCCGGCCGTATTTGCACAAAAACCGAGCTGGCGCGCGCCCCGCCCGAAAGTCCTGTCGCGATCTTCTGTCCTTCGCGAATGCGAATTCGCCTAACGACATCGTCATGCGCGGCCACGAAATTTCCGATCGTTGGTGGCCACGGTCCATTGCGTGATTCGACGAGCATAACGACGACGTGTGTGCGTTTAAGCGACTCTGCCATGTTGCCCATGCGCGCATTACCGAAAGGGGAGGCGATGAAAACGCACGGCCAGGAGCGGTGCGTTTGCGCCAGATACCCGCGCGGCAACCAGAGCTTGTAATGGTAGATCCCGGCCGCGCTGTCACATTCGGCCTTGGATTCCAGGACGGGAATTTCGCCCGGCCGCGGCGGAGTCGATAACGCACAGGTCACCCATAAATTCGCTTCTTCGCGCAGACCGGCACCGAGCGGAGTGACTGTTTCCGCATCTGCAAATGCGATGACGGCGAAAACCAGGCAGATCGCCGCCGCGAACTTCATCGCGTTCAGGAGTTCGCCTTTAAAACTGCGAAGGTCTTGCTTCCTTTGCGATCGAGATAAAGCAAAATGCCGCGGCGCGGATCCGATTTGTTCAGCGCTTCGCGAAACGTCGCCACATTCGTCACCATTCTGCCGTCCACTTCCGTGATCACATCTTCGCGCTGAATATCCTGCGCGGCCGCGATGCTGTTATCGGCAACATCGGTCACAATCACGCCCTGTTGCACATTGAGCTTGAGCCGGGTCGCCACGTCCCTGGTCAACTCCTGCACTTGCAGACCAAACTTGTTTGCGTCTTCTTCGCGCGGTTGCGTGGCCGGATTCGGTTCGTTAGGCGCAGCCGTCGCCACCTGGTTAGGCAATTCCGCCGTCGTGATCGGAATTTTCAATGTCTGACCTTTGCGCCAGACACTGAGCTCGACATTTTGCCCGACTTTCTTTTTCAAAACTTCGCGCTGCAATTGCGTATCGGTGCTGACCGGCGTGGCATCGACCGCGGTGATGACATCGAACGGGCGCAGCTCGCTTTTGTAAGCGGGCGCGTCGGCTTCGATCGTGCGCACGACCACGCCGTGATCGACGCCCTTGAACAAATCGCGAATGGATTGGTCGTCGCCGAGGGTTTCGATGCGAATACCGAGCCACGGCCTAACGATTTTGTGGCCGGCGACCAGTTGATCGCCGATTTCCCTAACGAGATTACTTGGAATGGCGAAACCGAGCCCGCGATTCAAACCGTTGATCAGCGTGTTCATCCCGACCACGTTGCCATCGATGTCGCAGAGCGGACCGCCGCTGTTGCCGGGATTGATCGAGGCATCGGTCTGCAGGTAATCCGAGATGGAATACCCGGCATTATCAATCAGCTTGCTTCGGCCTTTGCCACTGATCACGCCGGAAGTGAATGTGTAATCGAGCCGGAAAGGCGCCCCGATGGCAAAGGCAAATTGACCCACGCGGACCTGTTCGCTGTCGCCGAAATGCACGACCGGCAGATTGGCCGCATCGATCTTGATCACCGCGACATCCGTCTTTTCGTCGCGCCCGATAATTTTCGCCTGAAATTCGCGGCCGTCCTTGAGCTTCACCTCGACGCGGTCCGCGCCATCGAGAACGTGATCGTTTGTGAAAATGTAGCCATCCGGCCTGACGATAAATCCCGAGCCTTCGCTTTGCTGGGGGGCGAAACCGCGAGGCGCGCCGCGCGGATTGTTTTCATCGGGCTGATTTTGGAAAAGAAGATCATCGAGCGACGAAGTATCGTTCCCATCCGCTTTTTTTGTCACTTCGATGATGACCACGCTGGGAGCGACCACGTCGAACGCTTTGGCAAACGCGTTGTTGAGCTGATGCACGACATCCTTGCCTGCTTCGGCGGCTGCGGCCGGAACGGTTGGAGTCGGTGCGGGTGCAGATTCAGCGCCGTGCAAAGGCGCACTCGCGGCAAAAAAAATCGGCAGCAAAAATATCCCACGCATCAGTTCGTTTTTGGACAGGCCGCATCCGCAGCTGTTCAATTGTAGAGACGCACACCGCATGAGCAAATCGCACACCCCTCCTGGAGGGACACGCGCTGTCGTGTCCTCATTTTCATAAGAAAAGGGGCCGACGGCGCGGCGCCCTCCATGCATGTGCGCTACGCACATCAAAGTGCCTGCGTTGACACCATTGTTAAGGCCCTTAACTTTTCCGTCCTCAAAGAAAATGGTTACTCTTGCCGTCGGCAAAAAGGATGCGAAAAAGTTCGTTTCGCATCTGCCGGGCTATTGGCCCGATGTCTCACCCGAACTCTGGAATGATTGGAAATGGCAGCTGAAGAATCGCGTCACTTCGCTGGCCCAGCTCGAGCAGCATCTCGTGCTTTCCGATGAAGAACGCAACGGCGTGCTGCTTTCGGGAACGAAACTCGCGCTCGCGGTTACGCCGCACTTTTTCAATCTGATCGAACGCGATAATCCGGATTGTCCGATCCGGCGCCAGGTCATCCCGCGCGTGGAAGAATCGTGGACGTCGCCCTACGACATGGCGGACCCGTGTGGCGAAGATTCGCACATGCCGGTGCCGGGTTTGGTGCATCGATATCCGGATCGCGTTCTGTTTTTGGTAACGGATCGGTGCGCGAGTTACTGCCGCTACTGCACGCGCAGTCGCGTGGTGAGCGGCGTGGGCGAACAGGAGTTGCACACGAATTTCGAGGAAGCGTTTCGTTATCTCGAAGAACACACCGAAGTGCGCGACGTGCTTCTCTCCGGCGGCGACGCATTGCTCTTCAGCGACGATAAGCTCGAGAAAATCCTGAGCCGGCTGCGCGCGATTCCGCACATCGAATTTCTGCGTATCGGAACGCGGGTTCCGATTTTTCTCCCGCAACGCATCACGCCCGAGCTGTGCGCGATGCTGCAAAAGTATCATCCGCTTTGGATGAGCGTGCACGTGAATCATCCGCGTGAGCTGACGATTGAAGTAAAAGAAGCGCTCGAGCGTTTGGCGAATCACGGCATTCCGTTAGGCAACCAGAGCGTTTTGCTCAAAGGCGTGAACGACGACTTGGAAACGATGAAGACGCTGGTGCACAAACTTCTCATGTGCCGGGTACGCCCTTATTATATATATCAATGCGATTTGATTAACGGCTCGGCGCATCTGCGCACCTCGGTCGCGAAGGGAATTGAGATTATCGAAGGCTTGCGCGGTCACACCACCGGTTACGCTGTGCCGCAATTCGTCATCGACGCTCCCGGCGGCGGCGGCAAGGTGCCGATTAATCCCGGTTACATTCTGTATCACGACAACGAAAAGATCGTGATCCGCAATTACGAAGGACAAATTTTCGAGTATCCGGAAAGCGGCGGCGATGAAGCGGTGCAGTTCGCGCCCGCACGCGAATATCACGACGAATATCTGTATTCGTAACCGATCGTCTTAACTCGCCAACTACTTCAGAGTTACCAAAACCGGGATCGTGCCCGTGCCGGTAGCAAGACTTCCGAGTGCTTTACCGATAACGGCGCCGCTAGCGGCGAGTTTGTCCTGCACTTTCATTGCGTAGCCGGCGTGCCAGCTCGTCGTAAGTAAGTCGCCGGCTTTGATCGCGCCATAGTTCGCGTCCACTTTGACTGACTTATACGCGCCCAGCGTTACCACGCTGCAGTAACTTCCGGGTTCCGCTCGCACGCTCGTGTCATCTGTGTGGATCGTTCCCACTGCATCGCTAATGCGATCGCTGATGTTTGCCTTACGCACAATTTTTCCGCCGGGCTGCGCAGCCATCGTCTGACTGGCTGCCTCGCGATCAGCTTGCTGTTGTGCGTTATATTGTGAGCGAATTTTTTCCGATGGAACATACGTCACGCGGTCGACGATGCCGACGACGGCGGTGTCGTTAGCCACTGTCGCAAGTCTGACGCGGGGAACGGGAATTGTCCCGATTACCGGCGCCGCGCTATTGTCGGCGATGACGACAACATCGCCCTGCTCGAACGGAAGAGCGTCGGCATTTTGCATGTGATCGACCACATAACCAGTTTTCGATCCGGCGACGATGAGATCACCGCCGATCGAAGCATTGTTGTCGACACGAAGACCGACCCCGTTGCCGTTATTCTGAACGACGAAATCGTAGGCACCGCCGCCGCCCTGAGCGACGCCTCCGCGATAAGCGGCACTCATGAAATTGCCGCCAGACGAATTCGATCCGCTGGCAAACCCCGTCACGCCATCGCCTGCGCCGGTGGTTGATCCGACCACGCCAAAGCCGGTGGTGCTGCTTCCGTAAACCGCATAAGCGGACGAGCCGAGATCGGCTTCGCCGAAAACGCCGTTCCCATCCTGTAAGGAGCATGTGCCTTTCACGCCGTTGGCGCCCCCAAAACCTTCCACGCCATTGCGGTTCGTACTTTGGCCGTAAACGCCGATGCCGTTGCCGGCGAATCCGGCAACGCCCGACGAATTGGGATCGGTCGATGCCGTTTGGCCGCGCACACCGGGTTGCGTTCCGGTCCCTGCGGCATGAATTCCCCAGATACCAATATTGTTGGTGCTGTTGCCTAACAAACCGACATAGCTTGTGCTGTAGCCGCCGACTCCGGGGCCGGACGCGCTGTTACCACGCAAGCCGAACCCGGAATTGGCAATGCCCCACACCGCAGGGCCGCTGCCGGTATCGCGCGCGTAAATCGCCGGCGATGCGCTACCGCTCAGAATGGTGAGCGGCGAAGTCGGCGCCGTGGTACCGATACCGATGTTAGCGCCAGATTGTGTGATGACAGAATTGCCTTGCGCGTGCGCGCCGGTCCAAAGCGGAATTCTCCCAGTCGTTCCGGATCCGGTTGTGACCTGCGCGAACGCGCTTACGGAAATGAACATGGCGGCCCCAAGGACCGCACCCCCCTTTTTCATAGATGATCTCCCTCGCGGACAATGATAATACGCGGGGCTCGCGCCGCCTACGGATTTCCACTCGCGATTTCACCGCCGGTTATAGTCATGACACAGCGGGTTTTCAGGATTTTCGGCTCGGGGATTGTCATGATGTCGTCCGAAAGAACGGTGAGATCGGCCAGCTTGCCCGGCTCGATTGAGCCTTTGTCGTTTTCTTCAAATGCGGCGTAAGCCGGCGAGAGCGTAAACATCTTGAGCGCCTCTTCGCGACTCACCGCCTGTTCCGGATGCCAGCCTTCGCCGGAAAATCCTTTCACGCTTTTACGCGCAACCGCGGCGTAGAATTCAATCATCGGTTCGCCGCGTTCGACCGGTGCATCCGATCCGCCGCAAATGATCGCGCCAGTCTTGAGCAGAGAATTCCACGCGTAAGCGCCTGCGAGTCGTTCCAGGCCCAGACGCGCGGGCGCGAAAAACAAATCGCTAATTGCATGTGATGGTTGCATCGATGCGATGACGCCGAGTTTCGCAAAGCGCGGCAGGTCCTGCGCAGTGAGATTTTGCGCATGCTCCACGCGCCAGCGCGGATCGCGAATCTTTCGCTCGTTAGGCGAAACGGTCTCGAACGCTTTTTCGTAAAGATCGAGAATCACTCGATTGGCGCGATCACCGATGGCATGCGTCTCGACTTGAATACCGCGGCGCAACGCTTCCTCGAACATCGGCGATAATTCCTCCGGCTTCTGCCTGAAGTAACCGGAAGTGTCGGGTTGGTCGGAATACGGAGCGAGCAGGGCCGCGCCGCGTGAACCGAGCGCACCATCGAAAATCACTTTAATCGTGCGCAGTGTGAAATGGTGATCGTAAGCGTTCAGCGTCGCGCCATTTTTCAGCAGAGCATTTGAGGCGTCGCCCGGTCCCCACGCCGCATTGTAAATGCGCAGTTTGATTTTCTTCGCTTCGAAGGCGCGACGGATAATAGCCTGGTCTTCCAGGTCGCTGCCGGCATTTTGAATTTCGCACCAGCCCAGCTTGATCTCGCGTTCGACTCCGCGCAGCAGCGCCTCTGCGCGCTCCGCTTCCGTCGCTTTTGGAATATTCTTTTCCACGAGGTCCTGCGCGTAATCGAGCAACATCCCGTTGGGATCGCCCGCTTTGTCCTTCAAAATTTCTCCGCCAAACGGATTCGCCGTATCGCGATTAATTCCGGCAATCTTTAGCGCTGCGCTGTTTACGACCGCGGCATGACCGTCCGCTCGCTCCAGAAAAATCGGATTGTTCGGCGCGATCTTGTCCAGGTCTTCACGCGTCGGAAACGTGGGCGGTTTCCAAAATGTCTCGATCCAACCGCGGCCGGTGATCCATTTGCCTGGTTCGGTTTGCGCGACGCGCGCTTTCACTTTGGCGAGAAAATCTTCGCGCGTGTTGGTTCTCTCGAGATTCAATTTCATCTCGCGCTCGCCGATGCCGAAGATGTGGCAGTGCGAATCGGTCAGACCGGGCACGACCGTTGCGCCTTTCAAATCGATCTGCTTTTTCGCGTGTAATTTTTTTGCGTCTTCATTCGAACCGACAAAGACGATCCGTTCGCCGCGCACTGCTATCGCTTCGGCGTGCGGCTGCCGCTGGTTCACGGTATAAGTATTTCCGTTTACAAAAACGAGGTCGACATCTTGGCCGTGAACGGTTCCTGCGACCAGGAATGAAGCGATGAGCGATGCAAGCCGGCAAGTGGGCCAAAGTTTTTTCGCGTTCATTTCTTGATGCGACGCGTTCAGCTTCGCCTGAAGATATTCGCCGCGTCTAAGACTTTTTCGCGGCTAAGTAGGCGGAGAGTTACGGCAGGAACGTTCCGGACTGCAACTTCGGCTGAATTATGTCGCCAGCGTTGATCGCACCGTTACAATTGATGTCGGAGCGAAAATTTGAGGCCGTGACAGGTTGACCGCTCTGGCTTTTAACCTGTGCGACATCAGAAGCGTTAACGACGCGGTTTGCATTCACATCGGCGATGAGCACGCCCATTGAAAGGTAGAGGTCGGTCATATTCGTGCCGTCGTTGAGATTGTGGACGATAATCTGGGTCGTCTGCGCGTTGGCGACACCGGTGAGATCGATTGTAATGGTGTTCGTGTTGTTGCCGCTGGCGTTCGCGACTACCGCTGTGTTGGTGGGAACACTGACAAAACTGAATGCAACGTTATCGAAGAAAGTGAGGACGATCTGGTAATCGTGATTCGTTCCGCCGAGGCGACATTCAATTCCCGGCGGACCGGCCAGCGGAAGATCGATATCGAATGCACCCGCGGGTCCGTGGATCTTGCGAGATACCGCTCTGGTCGTGGCGATGATTTTTCCAATACCATTGAGTTGCGAGAGTTGATTGGGCGCACCGCTGGCGACACTGCCATAGATTCCAGGTGGAAGCTGAACACCGTTGACGAACAAACTACGGAGGCGATCGGCATTGCCTGTGAAGTTGAGATTGACCGTTGAGCCGCTGACGAGAAACAGGCTGGCGAAGTCCGGGATGTAATTGTTCGTCGCGCCGCTGTCGAGCGTGAGCGTGCCATTGACTCCGACGCTCAGATAAGCGCCGATTGTGCTGGACGCACCGAGAGCCAAATCCGCCGATGCGCGAAGAGTTCCGTTGTTGATCAGCGTGGGGCCCCGATAGCTGCTTGAATTAGTTAATATGAGCGTTCCGGTGCCCTCCTTGATGATCGAGCCGCCTGGACTCGTGTCCTGAATTTGTCCGGAAAAGGTGGTCGTGCCGTCGTTTGTGCCAACGGTTAGCGTTCTGCTTCCAAGAAGGATAAAGCCGTCTCCTTGAATCGAGCCAACTGCGAGACCGGGCGCGGTATTGCCGGTGAGATTGAGATTACCGTTTCCAAGAACTTGAACGTGTGCCGTGTCGGCCGTGGCACTTCCCCACAGCAGAATCCTGCCTGCGGTGGTCATGTTCGAACCAGTATTCGCAATCAAAGTCGCAGTTCCGGCGCTCGAAGTACCGGACAAGAATATCTTTGCGCCGGCGTTGCAGGTGATCGTGCTGTTACCAGCGCTGGCCATGTCGGCGAAGTCCAACGAACTGTTGCTGTTCATGGAAAAGTTTGCGTTGGCCGCGCTGGAATTGTTGTTAAAAACAACCTTCGAACCGGGAGGCGGAGATCCGCCAGATGGAGCGGTGATTTTGTCGGCAAACTGTGCCGGTGAGTTGTCATCTGTTCGTAGCGAACCACTCTGAAGCGTGAAATTCGCGCTGCCCGCGTTGGATGTACCAAAAAACATCGTCCGCGAGCTGCCCGAATTATTAAACGTTGCATTTCCAGCTGTGGAAGAATCATAGAAGTTCACATCGGCGGCAGCGCCGTGGAAAAAGGTGGCGTTCGCGGCAGTCGTGGAACCGAGGAAATTTACCGCGGAACCGTTGTAAGGAAACACAGTCGCGTGGCCCGGGCTGGCCGAGTTCGAAAATGTGATAGTCGCATTAGGAGCATCGCTGATGTAGATGCCATTTCCGATCGATGCGGAATTCGTGAATGCGAGCTGGCCGGAAATAATGAACGACTGCACGACTCCCGAATTGTTTGTGATGCCGGTGCCACTGATGGTCCAAGCTGTCCCTGCGTTGTTCGTTAGGGTATACATACTGCCGGCGTTGAAGGTAATTCCATTTACCTCAGTGTTTGCTGAAATCGTAATGTTTGGCTGATTGCTGGCCTCGAATGTTGCCGTGTCGTTAGGGCCATTCGGCACAGTCATTGGCGTCCAATTGCTGGGGCTGTGCCAGGAGTTTGTGGGCGGACTTGCCGACCATGTCGCGCTACCGGCGATGCTGGTTGGAGTCCTCGCAAGAAAAACAAATGCGGATAACAGCAAGCTCAGCACCGGGCGCTTCGCGCCGATGAGTGATCTCTTCATTGGGGGTTGTCTGCCAAGCGCGCAATCTACCATGGAGCGCCGCTTGAACTCACGTTCTTTTTGGAACGCGACGTCGATCTTCATTCGAACCGACAAAGACGATGCGTTCGCCGCGAACAGCGATGGCCTCGCCGTGCGGCTACCGATTGTTCACCGTGTAAATATTTCCGTTTACGAAAACGAGGTCGACATCCTCGGCTGCGTGCATGCGCGATGATAGAGAAACAAGTGCTAAAACAGCGACGCAACTGCACCGAAAAAGAGGCGCTTTCACATTGACCGCTTGCCTAAGTTTTGACGTTATCAATTTCGCAGGTCTCGCGAACAAATCCGCCGTGCAGGTTTTTAATGAAAGAATCGAAAATGAGCGACGAATTTTCTTTTGCCATCCCTCTCTCGATTTATAGAGTGCCCCGTTCGCTTGGCACGAGCGGAGCGAACCTTAACCCGCGACCTTTGAACCTGCTTAACCGTTTCGCAAAAATTTTCGCTCGTTGCTTGCGCTGCCGAACGCCGCGGCCTTGCTGATTCGTTATGGCGAATTTCTTTCCACGCTGGACGAACTGGCTGCCTCTCAAGCTCGCCATCTGCGCTATCGTCAGCGTTTGTGGATTGACGGCGGCGACGTGGTATTACGTCACGCCGAAGTACACGCGCGTCGGTTATCAACCGATCCAGCCGGTGCCGTTTCCGCACGACATTCACGTCACGCAACTCGGAATGGATTGCCGTTATTGCCACAGTTTTGTCGAAGTCGCGGCGCATTCGAACGTCCCGAACACGCAGACCTGTATGAATTGCCACACGCAAGTGCAGAAGGATAATCCGAAGCTCGAACCCGTGCGGGCGAGCTGGAAATCAGGTGAGCCCGTCGACTGGGTGCAGGTTCATCGCACGCCCGATTATGTTTTCTTTAATCATTCGGCGCATGTGAATCGCGGGATCAGCTGCGCGAATTGTCACGGCCAGGTCAATCATATGCCGGTCGTGTATCACGCCAAACCCCACAGCATGGCGTGGTGTTTGGAATGTCATCGCCATCCGGAAAATTTCCTGCGCCCGGAAGATCAGGTCTTCAATCTCGATTGGAAACCGGAGGATGTGAAACCGGCGGAGTTCGTCGCGAAGTACGGACAGCCGAAAGAGGCGGAGGAAGATTTGTCGAAGAAACAAACGCTGAAGCAACGGGAGATCGGCCAAACGTTGAAGGAACGCTGGGATATCAGGCCGCCGGTGAATTGTCAGGGGTGCCACCGATGAGAATGGGCGTGATTCGTTGCATCGTTACATCGTTACATCGGGATTCCGATTTAACGATTCAACGGTTTAACGATTTAACGGGGCGAAGCGGAGCGAAGCCATGAAACGCGTTTTCGAACACCCGCCCGAATCGCTCACCGGCAAACGGTATTGGCGCAGCGTTGGCGAATTGAGCGACACACCGGAATTTCGCGGCTGGCTTGAGCGCGAGTTCCCATCCGGCGCCGCACAGATGGAAGGGGACGAATGGTCCCGTCGCAGTTTCTTAAAATTCATGGGCGCGTCGATGGCGCTGGCCGGCTTTGGCCTAACGAGTTGTCGCAGGCCCGAAGCGCATCTCGTTCCATTCACCAAAAGCGCGGAGTGGGCGATTCCGGGTAAGCCGCTCTTTTACGCGACCGCGATGCCGCGGCGCAACGGTGCGTTGCCGCTTGTTGTCACGACGCACGATGGCCGGCCGACCAAGGTCGATGGCAATCCGCTCCATCCCGCTAGTGGCGGCGCCTCCGATCTCTACGCGCAAGCTTCTATTCTCGATCTCTACGATCCGGCGCGTTCGAAATATTTCGTTAACAAAGGCAAGGGAACCGATGGCGCCGCATTCGAAAAATATCTCGGAGAGCTGCGCGGAAAAATCGCGGCCGATGGTGGCGCCGGTTTGGCGTTTCTGGTTGAAGAAACACATTCGCCGACGCGTGAACGTTTGCGCCAGGAGCTGCAGAAAATTTACCCGCAAATGCACTGGTGCGTTTACGATCCGCTGCTCAGTCCCGCGCAAGGTTTTAGCACGCAGATGAGTTTCGGCGAAAACACCGTGCTCCTTCCGCAGTTGGAACGCGCCGATGTCGTCTTCGCGCTCGACAACGATTTTCTGAGTTGCGGCGAAGGCGATCTCGCTGGGGTTCGTGCTTTCACGTCGCGGCGTCGCGTCGCCGCAGCAAAAGACACGATGAACCGCCTCTACGTCGTCGAAAATCGTTTTACACTCACCGGGGCAATGGCGGATCACCGGATGCGTTGCGCCGCCAGTCAGGTCCCGGCCGTGGCGCATGCGCTTGCTGGAAAAATTGCGGCGGCAACGCAGGACGCGGGTCTCGGTTCTGTCCTGGCGACATTAAGAGCGCCGCAAGGCGCGACCTTTGATGATCGATGGTTGACCGAAGCGGCGGCCGATCTCATGGCGAAACCGGGCGCGAGTCTGGTGTTGGCCGGCCCGCAGCAACCGGTCGTGGTGCAGCTGCTCGTTTACGGAATTAATTCCGCGCTCAAAAATTTGGGCAAAACGCTGATCGTGCGCGAGCGCATCCGCAATCAAACCGAGAACAGCATTCTGCAACTCGCCGGCGACATGGCGACGGGCCGAATCAAACAACTTTTCATTTTCGGCGGCGACCCGATTTACAACGCGCCCCGTGCCCTAACGATTGATCCGCAAACAAAGCAACAGCTCGATTGGCCCGATCTTCAGAAAAAAGTGCCGGACGTTGTGCGGCTCGGTTATTACGAAGATGCAACATCGAGCGCGAGCCAGTGGCATGTGCCGATGGCGCATTATCTCGAATCGTGGGGCGACGCCCTCACTGCTGATGGCGCGTATCTCGCGATTCAACCGATGATTCTCCCGCTCTTCGGCGGACTCTCGGAAATTGAGATGATGAACATGCTGCTCGGCGGGCCGAAACTTGAGGGACCGGAACTCGTTAGGGAAACATTTCGCCAGAGCGGCGCGCCGGGAGATTTCGAAGCGGCCTGGTCGAAATTTCTCCACGACGGATTCGCTTCGCATATTCAATTGCGCGATAAACCGCCGACCTTCAACGGCAATACCGCCGGCGGAATAGCGCATACGCTTTGGGCTCCAACAGCGCCGCCGACGCCGCAAACACCGGAGATTGTTCTCGTCGGCAGTTACGCGATCGATGATGGCCGTTACATCAACAACGGCTGGCTCCAGGAAATGCCGGACCCGGTGACGAAGCTCACGTGGGACAACGCCGCGCTCATGAGCCCCGCATATGCGCATGCGCTCAAGGTCGCGAATGGCGATTTGATCAAGATTTCGGTCAAATCCACAGCAACCCAACCGAAGAAAGACGAGCACGGAAACGAAAAGCTGGTGAACGCCGTGTACGAGCTCGTGATCGCGGCGCTGATCTCGCCCGGCCATGCCGATAATTCGATCACCATTTCGTTAGGCTACGGCCGCAAACAAACGGGCCCGGTTGGCGAAGAAGCCGGATTCAACGCTTATCTTTTGCGCACGCCGAACAATCCGCATTACATCGTCGCTGACGGTCAGGCGATCGAAAGCGTGACGGTTGAAAAAGTTGCGGGCACGTATCCGCTCTCGATCACGCAGGATCACTGGAGCATCGAGGGTCGCGGGCTCGTGCGCGAAGCGACGATCGATGGTTACCGCGCGGATAACGAGTTCGCGCAAAAAATCGCGGGAGATGAGGAAGAACCGAATCCTCTGCCATCCATTTACACGCATCCGCCGCTGACTGCCGCTCAGCAATGGGGAATGTCGGTCGATTTAAATGTGTGCACCGGCTGCAGCGCATGCGTTATCGCCTGCCAAAGCGAGAACAACATTCCGATCGTCGGCAAACTTCAGGTCAGCCACGGTCGCGCCATGCATTGGATCCGGATCGATCGTTACTATGCCAGCGCGCAGCCATACAACGAAGACAAGCGCGAATACCCGTCCGATCCCGAGATGGTGCACGAGCCGATGATGTGTCAGCACTGCGAAAATGCGCCCTGCGAAACGGTTTGTCCGGTCAACGCGACCATTCACAGCGAAGACGGCTTGAACGTGATGGCCTACAACCGCTGCATCGGCACACGGTATTGCGCGAACAATTGTCCGTTCAAAGTGCGGCGCTTCAATTTCTTCGATTACAATCAGCGGCCGATCGGCAAAAAGAAAATTGCCGGCGTGCTTACCGTTTACAAAGAATACTTTGGCCCGCTCACGCACAAAGGTGCGCCCGACATCGTGAAGATGGGGAAAAATCCAAACGTCACCGTGCGTATGCGTGGCGTGATGGAGAAGTGCACCTACTGCGTGCAACGAATCGAGACGGCAAAGATCGCCGCCCACGTTCGCGCCGGCGCTTCAGACAACACGAAAATCCCGACCGATTCTTTCACGACCGCCTGCGCGCAGGCCTGTCCGACCGGAGCAATTGTCTTTGGTGATACGAAAGATCCAGAAAGCCGCGTCATGCAGATGAAAAATCAGGATCGCAATTACCGGCTCCTGAAATATTTGAATGTGAACACGCGCACGAGTTATCTCGCGCGCATTCGTAATCCGAATCCGAAAATGCCTGATGCGCAGAAGATCGCCGTGGCCAGCATTGATTCGGGAGAAAATGGCGAAAGCGCTGACCACTCGATGAAAACGGAGGCCAGACCGTGATGAAAGTGTGCGGCACTCAACGCGGTCATCCTGAGCGAAGCGAAGGATCTCACGAAGTCATTTTGCGCGGCGCTCTTTCATGGACACTCAAACCAAGATCGCGAGGTCCCTCGCTTGCGCTCGGGATGACAGAGTAGAGTTATGGACGGCTCAACCACAGTTCCAGACGTGATTGCCGGCGAGGCTTCGACTTCGGTCGAACGCCCTCTCGCGCGTGTGCCGCTTGTTCTGAACAAACGCAACTTCAGCTGGATCACCAATCGCATTTCCGGCGTCGTTGAAGATCCCGCGCCGCGTTGGTGGTGGGTAACGTTTACGATCACCGCGCTCGTCGCTGGTTTTGGTCTCTTTTGTCTCGGCTACCAGATTTCGACTGGCGTCGGAACATGGGGGCTAAATCACCCGGTCGGCTGGGCGTGGGACATCACGAATTTCGTTTTCTGGATCGGTATCGGACACGCCGGCACTTTGATTTCGGCGATTCTATTTTTGCTGCGCCAAAAATGGCGCACCTCGATCAATCGTTCGGCCGAAGCGATGACGTTGTTCGCGGTTATTTGCGCGGCGATTTTTCCCGGCGTTCACGTCGGACGCGTTTGGATGGCGTGGTATCTCGCGCCGTTGCCGAATAACTACGGCATCTGGCCTAATTTTCGCAGCCCGCTTTTGTGGGACGTCTTCGCGGTCTCGACCTACTTCACGGTTTCAGTTTTGTTCTGGTATACTGGTTTGATTCCGGATCTCGCGACGTTGCGCGATCGGTCCGTGGCCAAGATCAAAAAATTCCTGTTCGGAATTTTTGCGGTCGGCTGGCGTGGTTCGAATCGTAACTGGCGCCATTACGAAATGGCATATCTGCTTTTGGCGGGGCTTTCCACGCCGCTGGTTCTCTCCGTGCATAGCGTCGTGTCCTTCGACTTCGCGACGTCAATTTTGCCGACGTGGCATACAACGATCTTCCCGCCCTACTTCGTTGCCGGCGCGATCTTCGGTGGGTTTGCCATGGTGCTGACCTTGATGCTGCCAGCGCGCGCGATCTTCAAGCTGCACGACATCATCACGCCACAGCACGTCGACAAAATGGCGAAGATCATTTTGCTCACGGGCTCCATCGTCGCCTACGCCTACGCGATGGAATTTTTCATTGCCTGGTACAGCGGGAACCAGTACGAGAAATTCGCCTTCTATAATCGCATTTTCGGCCCCTACTGGTGGTACTGGTGGACGGGCATGCTTTTCTGCAACGTGCTTTCGCCGCAGCTCTTTTGGTTCAGATGGTGCCGGCGCAACGTCTTCGTCGTTTACTTCGTCTGCATGTGCGTTAACGCCGGCATGTGGTTCGAGCGCTTCATCATTATCGTCGGCGGATTGCATCGCGACTTTCTCCCGTCGTCGTGGGGCCTGTTCATCCCGACCTGGGTCGACATCTGGACATTCATCGGGACGTTTGGAATTTTCACCTCGCTCTTCCTCCTCTTCATTCGCTTTCTGCCGATGATCGCGATGTCGGAAGTAAAAATCGTCGTGCCGGAAGCTGATCCACATTACGCCACACCGGAGCAACACCATCCAGTCGCCGCTGGTGGAAAGGAGCGCAATTGAGAACGCCGTCCGGCAACAAGGTTTACGGAATGGGCGCGGAATTTTCGAGTGCCGCGGCGCTCTACGCAGCGGCCAAGCGCGTGCGCGATGCCGGATTCAAACGCTGGGATGTGTACTCGCCATTCCCGATTCATGGAATGGACGGCGCGATGGGTCTCGGAAAATCGTGGCTTAGCGCGGTTGTCCTTGCGGGCGGCGTTAGCGGTTTGCTTACCGCGGCGATTTTAGAATTTGGACCGTCGTCGTTCATCTATCCGCTGATCGTACACGGAAAACCGGAAAACTTTTTCACCGTGCCGGCCTTCTTCCCGATCATGTTCGAGTTGACGGTTCTTTTCTCGGCCTTCGCCGCATTTTTCGCGATGCTGATCATGAATGGGCTGCCGCGTTGGAATCATCCCGTTTTTAACTGGGAACGATTCAAACGCGCGACGAACGACGGATTTTTCCTGATCATCGAGGCGCGCGACCCGCGTTTTACGGAATCGGAAGCGGAACAGCTCCTCACGCAAAGCGGAGGGCAACACATCACGATCATTCACGAAGAGTAACGAATGGACGCGACGCACACATTTGTTCGAGTAAGCGGATTCAATCCCTCACCTTTGTCCTCTCCCCTTGATCAAGGGGAGAGGGTAGGGCGAGGGGTTCAACCAGTTCGGCTTCAGCAAATGTGCTCGCGCCCGAAAGAAGGGAGTTTTTCGCACACGTAATATGTTGCGCGGCTTCTTCCTCATATTTTTCCTGACTGGGATCGCGATGGTGGCGTTTCTTGGATTTCGCGGAGAGCACAGCACCGGTTCGCCAATCGAACTTTTTCCTGACATGGTGCGGCAACCACGAGGCCGCGCGCAGGCGCCACTGGCTTTTTTTTCCGATAATCGCTTCGCTCGCGCGCCCATCGTGGGAACGGTTCCGCTCGGCTACGAATTTCCGAAACCGCAGACGATCGCGACGCCGGCGGCGAATGTTTCCGCGAGCGAACCGCATCCGGCGTTGGGATTTAGTGAGGGCACCGATTATTACGACACCGGAAAGATGGGGAACAACTGGGGGACGGGGATTCCGATGGAAGTGAACGCGCAGCTGATGGAGCGCGGGCGCCAGCGTTTCAATATTACATGTGCGATGTGTCACGGCGCGACCGCGGCGGGCGATGGCGTTACGAAACAATATGGGCTCGCGACGGTGGTGACGTTGCAGGACGATCGCATTCGCAAAATGGCGGACGGAGAAATTTTCAACACCATTACTAACGGCAAGAACACGATGATGGCTTACGGACCTAACGTCGTCGTGGCGGATCGGTGGGCGATCATCTGTTATCTGCGCGCTTTACAGCGCAGTCAACGCACGACCGCGGCTGATGTGCCGTCCGAGCATCGCGCGGACTTGGACAAACCTGCGGCAACACCCGCGCCCACACCGGAGGCAGCAAAGAAATGAGCGAACGCTTGCACGATGCTCCAACGCCGGAGGGCGAATATTTCGAGAACGGTCGTTTCGCCGGGCTCTCCACGTTGCTCGCTGTGATCGCAGTCGTTGGTCTCGGACTGAGCGTGCTCGGTGCGTTCCTGTCGCCGCAGCAATTCAGTTTCTCCTGGCTGTTCGGTTTTGCATTTTACTTCACGGTTTTCTGCCGGCTGCCTGTTCTGGATCATCGTGCATTACGCGACCGATGCGGAGTGGACCGTAGTCGTTAGGCGACAGCTCGAAAACATTGTCGCTCTTTTCCCCGTTCTCGCAGTTCTCTTCATTCCGGTTCTGCTCCTCCGGCATCATCTTTATGACTGGATGAACATTCTGCCGGGAGCAGACGCAACGCTTGATGCGAAGCGTGGTTATTTGAACTGGAATTTCTTCCTCGTTCGCGTGGTGATTTTCTTCGCCTTCTTCATTCTGTCGGCGTTTTTCCTGCGCAGTTATTCCGTGCGGCAGGATAAGGACGGCAATCCGCGGTTCACCGTTGCGCTGCGCAAGGTCGCATTCATCAGTCTGCCGCTTTTCGGTTTGTGTCTGACCTTCGCGGCTTTCGATTGGCTGATGAGCCTGAACTTCAAATGGTATTCGACCATGTGGGGCCCGTATATTTTTGCGGGCGCGGCCGGGAGTTCGATGGCGTTCCTCGTGCTCATCATCACGGCGCTGCGCAAAGCGGGCTATTTGCGGGAAACAGTCACGCTCGAGCATTACCACATCATGGGGAAATGGATGCTCGCCTTCTGTGTTTTCTGGGCCTACATCGGCTTCAGCCAATACATGCTTTATTGGTATGCAAACATTCCGGAGGAAACGCACTATTTCATCCAGCGGAATACGGAATCGTGGTGGCTCCTGAGTACTCTGCTCGTCGTCGGCCGCTTTTTTGTGCCGTTCGCGATCTTGCTTCTGCGTTCGATCAAAAAACATCCGCATCAGCTCTGTTATCTCGCGGGGTGGATGATGTTCATGCAATTGCTCGACGTCTACATCATCGTCCTGCCGGCCCTGCATCAGACCGGCGTGCATCTTAGCATCTGGGATTTTGTTCCTCTCGTCGCTATTGGCGCGACGCTCGGATTTTTTTACCTGCGGATTGTGGGCAAGTCTTCGCTCTTTCCGACGCGCGATCCGCGCCTGATCGAATCATTGCGCCTAACGAATTAAATGAACGAATCTCGCCGCCACTTCGATTTTCAGCAGCCGCACTCCATGTTCGGCACGTGGATTGGTGTGGTTTTGCTGTTTATCGTTTTCGCTCTGTTTGTCTGGGTTGTAATTGGCGCAATTCCGCGCGGCGACACTTACGAAGAAAAACGTGCGAAAGCGCGCATGGAAAAGCTGGAGCAACTGCATAAGGATGCGACCGCCGCCCTAACGAGTTACGCCTGGGTCGATAAGAACAAGGGCACGGTAAGGATTCCGGTAGATCGCGCGATGGAACTGACCGTGGCTGATCTCGCATCGAACAAACCAATGCCGGCGGGTCCAATCGCAACGCCCGCACCCGCGGCCTCCGCTCCACCAACCGGCGCGACCGCGCCTTCCGCGCAGCCAAGTGCCGCGCCACACTCGCCCGCGAACGCCACGCCAAAACCGGTTTCTGTCGAAGGTCCGAAATCGGAAATTCGCGGCCAGCCAACCGGCGCCGCTAATCCCGCCTCCGCTCCTCCGGGAACACAACCTGGCGCATCAGCCACGCCGGCTGCTTCGCCACCGTCTGGCGCGGCCCAGCCAAATCCAGCGGGCAAACCCGTGCCGACGCCCGTGCAATCGCCGCCTGGAAGGCCGTTGCCAGTGGCCGGCAAAACTCCGACGCCATGAGCATTTCCGATCTGATCAACCGAATGAAGCGCTACGAAAAAAATGCGGAGATGATTTTTGACGCAGAAGAACCGATCGGCATGCCGACCGATCTCGTCATGCCGCGCCGTCGCTGGTTTCGAAAAGGCAAACCGGCGCCCGATTCATTGGAAGCAAAAGTTTTGGAAGCATCGAAATGGAAACGGTAACGGACAAGGCAACTTCAAGAATGGCGTCAGGATTACAGCCGGCTCCGGACCAGATCACTCCGCGGGAAATTGAAAACGTCGAGCGCGCTTTGATCGACGCATCGACGCGCGTGCCGGTGCTGATGTTTTACACTTCGGCGATTGCGTGGCTTTTGCTCGGCACGCTGCTCGCCGGTGTCGCTTCCTGGAAACTGCACGCCCCCGACCTGTTGTCTGGAATTAGTTACCTCACATTCGGTCGCGTGCGCGCCGCGCACATGAGCGTCATGGTTTACGGATGGGCATCGATGGCGGGAATGGGAACCGCGATCTGGCTCATGGCGCGTTTGTGTCGCACAACATTGCGTCATCCGCTCTTGCTCGTGACCGGTGCGGCCTTTTGGAATTTCGGTGTACTGCTTGGCATAGTCGGAATCTTTGCCGGCGACAGTACCGGCTACGAGTGGCTCGAGTTTCCGCTTTATTCCGCGGTCGTTCTTTTCGTTGCCTATCTGCTCGTGATGTCGTGGGCGGTGTTGATGTTCCGGTTCCGGCGCGGTGACACCATTTACATCACGCAATGGTATTTGCTCGCCGCCTTTCTCTGGTTCCCATGGCTCTACGCTGCGACGCACGTGATGCTTTTCATCGTCCCGGTGCAGGGCGTGATGCAGGCCGTGGTCAATTGGTGGTACGCGAACAATCTCATGTTCCTTTGGTTAGGCGCGATTGGATTGGGCACTGCGTATTACATGATTCCAAAAGTAATCGGGCGTCCGGTTTACAGTTATAATCTGGCGACGATCGGATTTTGGACTTACGCCCTGTTCGCGAGTTGGACAGGAATGCAGCGATTGATCGACGGACCATTCCCGGCATGGATGGTAACGGCGAGCATCGCGGCTACGATTCTGTCCATCATCCCGGTGGCAACCGTGGGATTGAATCATCACATGACCATGCGCGGCTATTTCCCGCTCATGCGTTACAGCCCGACCCTGCGCTTCACCGTTTTCGGCGCGATCTCCTACTCCGCGTTTAGCATTGTCGGCGTGATCATTTCGCTGCGATCGATGGCGCAGATCGTTCACTTCACCGAAGTGAGCATTGCCTATTCGCATCTCGGTCTCTACGCGTTTTTCACGATGGTGATGTTTGGTTCGATGTACTACATCGTGCCGCGATTGGTCGGACGCGAATGGCGTTACGCAACGCTAATCAAGCTGCACTTTTGGTCATCAGTCTATGGCGTTGGGTTGATGGTGTTGATGCTTCTCGTCGGCGGGCTTGTTCAGGGATTGAGCATGAATGACGCGTCGCTTTCATTCATGGAAAGCACGCAATCGGTTCTGCCCTATTTGCGTGGTCGCAGTCTTTCCGGAGTTCTGCTCACGATTTCCCATTTCATTTTCGCCTATCATTTTGGGTTGATGCTTTTCGGTCTGGGCCGCAACGCCACTGTCCCGACGTTTCTTAACCCGATCGAACCGGAGGACGTTCATCCGTGAAAGGATTGCTCCCACTTTTTCTCGGAATTTTCGGGACGTTCGCGTTCTCATGGACCGGTCTGATTTTCATTCCGAATTTACAGATCGGTCATCTCGATCCGCAGATGGAGGAGGATGGAACCGATGTGTATCCGATGCCGCGATCGGGTATGGCGGAGCGCGGCCGTCGCGTTTATGCCGCGAATGGCTGCAACTACTGTCACACGCAACAGGTGCGCGCCGATTATGCCGGATCCGATCTCGAACGGAAATGGGGCGAACGTCGCAGCGCACCGCGTGATTACATTTTCGATCGGCCGGTGTTGCTCGGCAAAGTGCGCGTTGGTCCTGATCTGGCGAACGTTGGACACCGCGCGCCCGTGACCGATCAAAATGCGCCGCCGCCATCCGCGACAACGCCGGCTACGACTGGCGCACCCGCGCCTGCGGCGTCGCCAGCCGCATCACCAGCGGCTGCGGTTTCACCAGCGCCAGCTTCGCAAACGACGAGCGCGCCGCCGGCAGCTGCACAAAATCCAACGCCATCACCGAGTCCTTCTTCGCCTAACGAATCGGTCACAGCGGTGAACGGCGTGCCGTTGCCTTACACGGAAGCGTGGCATCATCGCCACTTATATAATCCGCGTAGTGTGACCACGGATTCGACCATGCCGTCATTTCGTTTTCTCTACGAAAAACGGCGGATCACAGGCGAAGTTGCGGCCGACGCCTTGATTTTCGATGAATCCTCAACCGATGCGCCACCCATGGGTTGGGAAATCGTTCCGACCTACCAGGCGAAGTG
This sequence comes from uncultured Verrucomicrobiae bacterium, assembly GCA_963737195.1. Classification (GTDB taxonomy): domain Bacteria; phylum Verrucomicrobiota; class Verrucomicrobiia; order Chthoniobacterales; family UBA10450; genus JBBQFI01. The sequence continues at coordinate 175,699 of CAVTRW010000010.1, read as the reverse complement.
TCTCGTCGCCTATTTGATGTCGCTCGATCAATCGCATCCATTGAAGGAAGTGAAAAATACTGCGGCGGCACCGGCCGCATCGCCCGCGGCGTCCCCGGCGCCGGCAAAATAAATGAACGAGAATCCGTCCACACCGAAACGCGTTCGCCAGGGAATGGATTATGGCGAGACGGAAGAGGTGCAGGAAACGCATGCCGCCATTCAGCGCGAGAAACGCGAGCCGCGCGCGGGACTCGAGCCACTCTCGCTTTGGCTCATCGCGCTTTACGGTCTCGCCGTTTTCTTCGGCGGCGCCTACCTCGGCCGTTACTCGGGAAATTTTAGCGGAGACGGACTCGATCCCTTAGGCGGGGCCCAACCGGCAAAGAAACATGGAGCAGCAGGGGGCGGCCCCGTGCAAGCGGCTGAACTCACTCCCGTCGAGCGCGGCAAAAAGATCTTCTCAGCCAATTGCGCGACCTGCCATCAAATGAGCGGCCTCGGCGTTGCCGGCCAATATCCGCCGCTTGCCGGCTCTGAAATTGTGAATGGTGGTTCGCGACTTCCTGCCATGATCGTGCTGAAAGGCCTGACCGGTCCGGTCACGGTGAAGGGCCAGCAGTTCGGATCCGCCGTGATGCAACCGTGGGAAAAAACGCTGAACGATCAAAAAATCTCCGATGTGCTCACGTTCGTTCGTCAGGAGTGGGGAAACACCGGCGGTCCGATTTCAGCGGAACAGGTCGCGGCCTTGCGCAAAGAACTTGCCGGGCGCACTGATTCGTGGACGGAAGCGGACTTAAAGGCCGTCCCGCCCGACACCAATTTGCCTGGTGGCGAAGGCGGAGCTCCTCCGCCTAACGAACAATCGAAAACAGCCGCTCCGACGCCCGCGCCGAAAAGCTGATCACGTGTCCGCGATCGAATCGGCGTCTGCTTGGGCCTAACGAGTCAGAGCACGAGCACAATTTTCCCGAGCGCTCCTGATTCCATCACGGCGCGATGCGCTGCGGCCGCTTCGGCGAACGGAAATTCCTTCCCAATCACCGGCCGCAACGTTCCATTTTCCAAACCAGCCACGAGGGCGGCATGAATGCTCGCCATTTTTTCCGGCGGGGTGTTCGGCAGCGCCATTCCGCGAATATCGGCGTCGCGCATCATCGTATCGCGCGGATCAATTTCGATCCGCCCGCGGCTGCCGATGACTGTGACGCGGCCGTTCTTCGAAAGAATCGTCAGATCTTTTGCCAGATTCACATTCGCGAGCAATTCCACGACGACATCCACGCCGCGTCCCGACGTCGCGTTCATGATCTGCTCGAAATGATCCACTGCGCGATGATCGAACACTTCGTGCGCGCCCTGTTCGCGCACTAATTTGCGCCCCTCCTCCGTACTTGCCGTGCCGAAGACGCGCAGTCCATGCGCGCGCGCCAGTTGCAGCGCCGCCGTGCCCACGCCGCCGCTCGCGCCGTGAACGAGAACGGTTTCGCCCGGCTGCGCTTCCGCTCGTTGAATGAGCCCGCGATACGCCGTGGCGTACGGTGTGCCCATTGCTGCGCCTTGCGCGAACGAGGTATTTGCGGGTAACGAATGCACTTGCTGCGTGGTGCAGACCGCATGTTCGGCGTAGCTACCGCTGATTGATCCGGCGATGTAAACTCGATCGCCTGCGCGGAAGTCAGTCACATCATCTCCCGTTTTCTCGATCACGCCCGCACCGTCATTGCCCGGCGTGTAAGGCAACTTTGGCAAGCGCGAATACTTTCCGGCGCGGATGTAAGTTTCGACAGGATTCACTCCAACGGCGTGCATTTTGACTACTACTTGTCCCGGCCCGGGTTGCGGAGTTGGCAACTCTTCCAGCTGCAACACCTCCGGTGCTCCGAATTCATGTACGCGAATAGCTTTCATATTTTTTTAATAGCGAACCACCTCGTCTGTTGGGACCTGTTGGCTGCGCCTAAGGAACGCGGTACACCTCTACCAACGCGACTCCCGTAGTATCATTTCGTCCACGTACGATGGCGGTGTAATTTCCCGCGGAAAGCGAAGCGAAAATCGCCGACTCGCGATTATCCGTGGGCCCGAGGTTATTCGATTGAATCAGTGCCTCCTGCGCATCGCGCCAATTATCATTCGCCGCGATCATCGTGCCATTGCCATTGTGCACGGTGAGGGTTGGATCCTGCAAGGGACCGGCAACATTCGAACCGGTCAACGACGGACCAATCGCGCGCACAATCACATTCGCATTGGTATTTGCCGGACCGATAATCAAACCGCCAATCAGCACGTTGTCTCCGGTTCCGACAAATCCGCGTGAGCTAATGTTACCGAGGATGGAGCCGACGGTGGGATCGAGGTCGAACACTTCAATCAAGCCGACGCCGTTCGTGCCGGTGTTGCTCGAGACGACAGCGGTATAAGCCGACGGTTCCAGTGTAAGGATAACGGCAGATTCGCGATCATCGCTCGGCGCGAGTCCGGTCGTCATGATGTCGGCTTCCTGCCCTTCTCTCCAGTTATCGTTTTCCTGAATGAGATTCTGGTTCGCATCGAACAGATCGAGAATGGGATCGGCCAGCACACCCGGCACGCCGAATCTGCTCAGCGAAGGACCGATCGCGCGAATGACCACGGTTTTTGCGTTCGACCCAGTGATAACGAAGCCGCCAATCAGGACTTCGCTTCCTGTCTGCACGAGCGCGCGTGTCGAAATGTTCAGCAGTTGACCGGCGGTCGGCGCGACAGTCGGCGTGGGTGTGCCGCCTCCTGGCGTTGCGCTCGGTGTTGGCGTAGCGCTTGGGCTGGGCGTTACGCTTGGCGTCGGAGTCGCAGAAGCTGTCGGCAGGGCTGATGGAGTTGGCGTCGCGCTCGGAGTGGGTGTTGGGCTGCCGCCGGTCGGAGTCGCGGTCGGCGTGGCCGTCGGAAAAATCGTTGCCGTGGGAGTCGGTGTCAGGCTTTGCCCAGGGGCAAGACTAGCGCTGCAAAGCAAGCAAACGAATAACGTTTTCGAGAATCCGGCGCGCGGCATCACCGGCATAATATTCCGGAGCGACGCCCGATCAAATCATGGCAAAAGTGATCACGCCGCAAACCGCCACCATTAATAACAGGCCGACTAAAAATGCGACATCAGCGATTCGCTCGAGGCGATGCATCCGCCGTGTGCGACGCGTGCGTAGTGCCCAGTAGGAACAGAAACAGGAAATGAGAAAGATGAGCGCTGCGACCGCGAGAAGATTGTCTGCAATCGTATTGAACTTTCCAAGAGTGATGACGATGCGAATGAGTCCGATAACCGTCAGACAAACACCGACCATTGCCGCGGAGGCGCTCAGGATGTGAACGCTCAAATCTTCTTCCAGCTGCGACTTATTGGCTGCGCCACCGTTTTTCATCCGAGACCGAGGAAGAGACAAGCGAAGCCTTTCGCGCGTTCATCATTGCTCACATCAAGGCAGCGACTCGCTCAAATTCTGCAAATTCGCGCTTTCCTCTTGAAAAGTTTACCGTGATATTCAGCTTCAATTTTTCCTTCTATGGATGCTTCCACTGAACTGGCTTCCCATTCCGCGCACGATCCACATCATCACGGCGAGCATGAGCACCACGAGCTCGGCTTTTTGCGAAAATACATTTTCTCAACCGACCACAAGGTCATTGGCATTCAGTATGGGCTTTGTGGCCTGGTCTTTCTCTTCCTCGGTTTCTCACTCATGATGTTGATGCGCTGGCAACTGGCCTATCCGGGACAAGCGCTGCCGGTTATCGGGAACGCCCTTGGCCATCTCTTCGGACCTGGGTCGATGCCGGACGGCAAGATGACGCCGGAATTTTACAACTCGTTAGGCGCGATGCATGGCACGATCATGATTTTCCTTGGTATTGTGCCGCTCGCCTTTGCGGCCTTCGGAAATTTTGTCGTGCCGCTGCAAATCGGCGCGCCCGACATGACTTTTCCGAAAATCAACGCTGCCAGTTTCTGGGCGTTTTGGGTTGGCGGCGTTATTATGCTGGCAAGCTTCTTTGTTCCCGGCGGCGCAGCCAAAGGCGGCTGGACATCTTACACACCGCTTGCGGACATCGCTGATAAGGGTCCCGGGTTCGATTCGTTTTTTAACGGTCAGAATCTTTGGCTGATCGGATTCATTTTCCTGATCACTTCGTCATTGCTGGGCGCGGTGAACTTCATCACCACCATCATTCAATTGCGCGCCAAAGGCCTGACGTGGATGCGGCTGCCATTTTTCGTTTGGGCGCAATTTGTGACGGCGTTTTTGCTGTTGCTCGCCTTTCCTCCGCTCGAAGCCGCCATCATCATGCAACTGATGGACCGCGTGGCAGCAACGAGTTTTTTCCTGCCCGCCGGTTTGATCGTTAACGGCGCGGCCGTGCACATTAGCGGCGGTGGCAGTCCGCTCTTGTGGCAGCACATGTTTTGGTTTCTTGGGCACCCCGAAGTTTACGTGCTCATCCTGCCCGGCATGGGCATTGTCGCTGAAATATTGGCGAACAATTCACGCAAACCGCTCTGGGGTTACAAATCACTTGTCTTCGCCGTACTCGTCCTCGGTTTTCTCTCCTTTATCGTTTGGGCCCATCACATGTGGCTCACCGGCATGGGCAGCGCCGTGAGCGCATTCTTCCAAACCACGACGCTGATCATTTCGATTCCGTCGGTGATTATTTTGAGCGCGTTCTTTATTTCACTCTGGGGTGGTTCAATTCGATTTACCGTGCCGATGCTTTTTGCGACGGCGTTCCTGCCGATGTTTGGCATCGGCGGCCTAACCGGTATTCCGCTCGCGTTCAACAGCGCTGACCTTTACCTGCACGATACCTATTACGTCATCGCGCATTTCCATTACATCGTCGCGCCTGGCACAATCTTCGCGCTCTTCGCCGGAATTTATTTTTGGTTCCCGAAAGCGACTGGACGGATGATGAGCGAGTTCTGGGGGAAGGTGCATTTCTGGCCGTCGCTCATTTGTATGAACGTCATCTTTCTTCCGATGTTCTTGCAGGGAATGCTCGGCATGCATCGCCGTTGGTACGACGGCGGCCAGGGCTGGAATTTGGCTAACGAAAAGGCGTGGGGCCTTTCCGGATTTCACTGGAATCAGCCGATCTCGATCGCGGCCTGGTGCATGGGCCTCGCGCAAATTCCATTCATCATCAATTTCTTCTGGAGCATCAAGCACGGCAAAAAAGTGAACGACAATCCGTGGGAAGCGACCACGCTCGAATGGACTGCGCCATCGCCGCCGCCGCATGGAAATTTCGTCGACACACCAGTGGCTTATCGCGGCCCTTACGAATACAGCCTGCCCGGGCGCGAACGCGATTTCACCATGCAAAACGAACCGGTCGACCCGAGCGAACGCGCGCCGCGCAAGCCAGCCGAGCTCGTTCACGCCTAACGAGTCAGAAAAATGGAAATTCCATACACAGTTGCTGCTCGTCCCGATACCGGCCTTTGGAACGCCAAGATTGGCATCTGGCTTTTTCTCGCCTCGGAAGTCATGCTCTTCGGCGGACTTTTTTCCGGTTACATTTTTCTCCGACTCGACGCCGAGCCGGGTTACTGGCCGCATGGTCTGCTCAACGTTCCGGTAGGAACATTTAACACCGCGATTCTCATCGCCTCTTCGGTAACTGTGGTCCTCGCGTGGGCGGCGTTGAAAATGCGACAGTACGCGCGCTATCAGGTTTACATGGGGATCACCATTCTCTGTGGAATTATCTTTCTTGTGGTCAAACTCGGTTACGAGTGGCCGCAGAAATACGAGCACTTCGGCGCGTATATTAAGAAGGATTCGCTGGAGAAATATGAGCAGTATCTCGGCAATCATCATTTGATGGCGGAAGGACTGCCGCCGCGAGTCGAGATCTCAGGTCATCTGCATAATCGCGAGGCGCTCAATGATCCGAACATCAAAGAATATGAAGTGGCGCTCGACCCGGTGAACGCCGACCCGACGAATCGGGTAATGGACCGTCCCCATTTTCTTTACGTTCCGCCGACCGAAAAAATCGGGAAGATCGAAAAGGAAGACGTCGAGCGCGCGACAATGTTTTTGCCGACGCACAACACCTACTTCGCCAGCTACTTCACTATTACCGGTTTGCACGGTTTGCACGTGCTCGCGGGCGTTCTTGTTTTCATTTACATGTGGCTGCCGGTAAGCAAGCGCGTTTACCAGCGCAATCCCGAACATCTCGCCAACCGGGTTGAGGTCGCCGGATTATTCTGGCACTTTGTTGATCTGGTTTGGATTTTTGTGTTCCCGCTTTTTTATCTACTATGAACAATCCGCCCGAAGTAGCGCAGGATGCTGCCGAGCACGAGCATTACGCTCACGAGGTCGCGCATCATGTAAAAAAATACATGATGGTAGGCGCGACGTTGCTCCTCTTCACCGGCATTACCGTCGCATTGTCGTATGTCGATTTTGGAACGCGCAAAGCAAACATCGCCGTCGCGATGCTCGTCGCCATGTTTAAGGCTGGATTGGTTGCCGCGATTTTCATGCACCTTTCCGCGGAGAAAAAATTGATTTACCGCGTCTTAATCTTCACCGGTCTTTTCGTATTTGCGCTTTTCTGGCTGACGTTTCTCGCCTGGTACGATCCGGTCCACCATTGAATGACCTTGAAAGGATTCCACCTCGTTTTCATTGTGTTTTCGACGCTGCTCGCGCTCGGCATCGGGTCGTGGTGCATCTGGGTTGATCTCGTCGCGGGCGAACCGGTTTATCGGGCTGGCGCGATCTGGTCGTTCATCGCCGCGTTTGCGCTTCTCGTTTACGGCGTTTGGTTTTGGAAGAAAATGAAGAAGGCGCGTCTCATCACATGAAGGCGAAATTGTTTGTTCTGCTCGCGATTTTTCTCAGCTCGCCCATCACGCAAGCTTTGGCTTGTTCGGTTTGTTTCGGCGACAAGGACGCGAAATCTACCGAGCACATCGCCATCGCCATCTGGGTTTTGATGGGAGCAATCATGTCTGTTCTCGGTGGAGTCGGTGCATTTAGTTTTCATCTCTGGCGACACGCGCACACTCCGCTCGAGCCGCACGAGCAGCTCGTGGAAGAAGATTTCGAAAAGTATGAGTAGCCTCGCGCTCATCAATCAGTTCCTCGGCCAGCCGGTGAATGCTTCGGAGCATGGCTACCAGATCGATCACATTCTCGAGTTCTGTCATTGGTTCATGGGCTCACTCTTTGTCGGATGGTCGTGCTATTTCATTTTTGTTCTTATTCGTTTCCATAAAAGCCGCCATCGCCAGGCCGATCATGAAGGTGTGAAAAGCGGCATCTCAACGCATTTGGAATTTGCCGTTGTGTTGATCGAAGCCGTCTTACTCGTCGGCTTTGCTGTGCCGCTTTGGGCCAAACGCGTGAACGAATTTCCGCGAGACAAAGATGCGGTTCTTGTTCACGCCATCGGCCAGCAGTTCAATTGGAATTTTCATCTCCCAGGTCCGGACGGTGTTTTTGGCCGGCGCGATGTGAATCTCGTCACGAACACAAATCCGGTCGGACTTGATTCGAACGATCCGGCGGCGAAGGACGATCTTGTTGTGCTCGGTGAATTGCATGTGCCGGTCAATAAACCGGTCATCGTCGAGTTAACTTCCAAGGATGTGATTCATAATTTCGCGCTCGTGAGCATGCGCATCGCGCAGGACGCGATTCCCGGCCAGATGATTCCAATGTGGTTTCGGCCAATTACGCCCGGAACTTACGAAATTGTCTGCGGTCAGCTTTGCGGCCTCGGCCATTATGGTATGAAAGGCACACTCGTCGTCGATACACCCGCTGATTATCAGGCGTGGCTGAAAGAGCGCGTGGAGCTTTCCGGCACGCAAAGCGCGCCGCCGCCAACTGCGCGGCCGCCGGGCGAGCCCCCTCCGGGTCCAACACCCGGCTCGGTCCCGCCGCCGGGAGCGCCAAAAACAGAAAATCCAAGCGGCGGCGGATAGTTCCAATCTTCTGCTGTAGCGGCGGTCTCCGACCGTCGCATTATTGCAGAGACGGGATTATTGTTCGCGAGCGTGAACGAAATTTCATTCAAGAATTCAGCGGTCGCGGATCGCCGCAGTAAGTGGCTCAACTGGTTTGCCTGGTTCACTGCCATCGCCACGCTATTCCTCATTTGCAGCGGCGGAATGGTCACGAGCAAAAACGCCGGACTCGCCGTGCCGGATTGGCCGACCACTTTCGGCTACAACATGTTCTTTTTCCCATTCAGCAAATGGATCGGCGGAATTTTTTTCGAGCACATCCATCGTCTCATCGCGTCCACTGTCGGGTTTCTCACAATCATTCTCGCCATTTGGCTTTGGCGATCCGAACCTCGTCGCTGGGTCCGCAACCTTGGTTATGCCGCTCTTGTTGCTGTGATTATTCAGGGTGTTCTCGGCGGTCTGCGCGTGACGCTATTAAAGGACGAAATCGGAATTTTCCACGCCGGCCTCGCACAGGCGTATTTCGCGACGCTGATTGTCATCGCGCTTGTGACCACAAATTTTTGGGACCGACTTTCTTTGAATCCCGCTTCAATCGGATAACGTCCGCACCCTCGTTCGAGTTTCGATTATCACAGCGATTATGATTTACGTGCAGCTCGTCACTCGGCGCGACGATGCGGCATCAACATCGCGATCTTTCCATTCTCGATTTCCCACTCGCCTACGGCAAAATCATCCCTGATGTCAGCGCCCCAAAACTGGCTGCCATCAATGCCTGGCGCGATGCGCGCGCCTTGTCCGATGTAAATGCATTTCAAATCTGGCTGCAACTGGCGCATCGCTTTGTTGCTCTCATCATCGCGACGTTTGTGATCACGTTTTGGTTTCTCGTGCGCAGCTGTGTTCGCCAGGCGGGTTCGCTTCGAGGTTTGTCGAACTGGTGGGTCTTTCTCGTCGCTTGCCAAGTCGTACTAGGTGCGTGGACAGTTTGGAGTAACAAGGCGGCCGATATTGCGACCGCGCATGTCGCGATTGGCGCCGTGATCTTCGCTCTGAGTGTAGCTCTCGTTGCGATTTGCATGCGACTTGCGCAAACGAAAGTTGCTGTAGAACCAATGCCGCAATCGCTTGTTCCTGAAAGCGCTCGCTTCCTATGAAAACGGCTGTCGTGACTTCCGCTTCAGGCAATCTGCAAAGCCGCGTTTTCTCCGACTTTGCCGAACTGGTTAAAGCGCGCCTGACGCTTCTCGTGTTGCTCACGACCGCGGTCGGATATTATCTCGGCGCGAGTCCGCCCTTGAACTACGCGCTGTTCTTTCATGTCGTGTTTGGAACCGCGCTCGCCGCGGCTGGCGCGGCGGCGCTCAATCAATGGTGGGAACACCATCTCGATGCGCTCATGTTGCGAACAAAAGCGCGTCCGATTCCAGCTGGTCGTATGCGACCGCGTGATGCGCTCATTATCGGAATGGTGTTGGCCATCGGCGGGCTTCTTTACCTCAATCTTACTAGTAACGGACTGACGACCTTTCTGGCCGCGGCCACGATCGCGATTTACATTTTCGGTTATACGCCACTCAAGCGTTTTAGCACAACCAACACTCTGGTCGGCGCCGTGCCAGGGGCCATCCCGCCAATGATCGGTTGGGCGGCTGCGCAAGGTCGTCTCAGCGCAGAGGCATGGGCCCTGTTTGCGATCATGTTCGTCTGGCAAATCCCGCATTTCTTCGCCATTGCATGGATGTATCGTGAAGATTATGACCGCGCCGGCTTTCGGATGTTGTCGAGCGGTGATGAAACGGGAGCGCGTAGTGCGAGTCAAAGCGTTCTCTTCTGCATGCTCCTATTGATTGTTACCGGCATTCCAACTTATCTCGGCCTAACGAGCGCAGTCTATCTCATCGCCGCCTTTGCGCTTGGAGCGTGGTTTACGGCTGCCGCGATGCATTTTCACAAGCGCCGCACTCCGCGCGCGGCGCGGTCTCTGTTTCTGACCTCGATTATTTACCTTCCGCTGCTGCTTCTGGCACTGGTGATAACAAAAACATGACTACTGCTGCCGCCGCCAACCCGCCCCTTTCAAAGGTTGCTATCGCCTGGAAAGCTTTTCTTCTTCTGCTGCCGCTCGTAATCGCAGGCCTGCTGCTTCTTCTGCGGCAGGCCGAAGTAAAACAGTTGCGTAGCCGGACCATTCACTCTTACGGAAATGTTCCAAGCTTCGAGCTAACGAACCAGAACGATCGCCCATTTGGATCGGAGCAATTACGCGGAAAGATCTGGATTGCGGACTTCATCTTTACCATGTGTCCAGGACCGTGCCCGATGATTAGCAGCCGCATGAGCGAATTACAAAAGCCGCTCGAGAAGACGGACGTCCATCTTGTTTCGTTCAGCGTGGATCCGGAACACGATACACCACAGGTGCTGAGTGGTTACGCAGAGAAACTGAACGCGCAGCCACAACGGTGGGATTTTCTCACCGGTCCAGAGGATACGATCTATCGACTGTCGCGTGATGGATTTAAGCTAGGCATCTCGGACGGGAGTAAGGAAAACGGCACACCCGTGCACAGCACCCGTATGGTACTGGTGGATCGACGGGGCGAAATCCGCGGTTACTACGATGCGACCGCACCCGACGCGATAACCAAACTATTGGCTGACACTAATCATCTCCTGCGCGAACAACCTAGATAAGATGTTGCCAGGAACAGAGACTGTGTTGAAAATCATTAACCAATCCCTCGTAATCTCGTTCCCGACTGGTTAACTGGCATAGAAGCTGGCCATTTGACAGATCTACAAGAAGGAAGTAACGCTTAAATCTTTCGCCGAAGCGAACATAACTCAGTTGAAACAGATAAGTGTTGCGCCCACTGATTTGAAGCGGGTTAGCCTGTTCGCTTTCCATTTTAATATCGGAGCAATCCTGAGGCAGAGAAGTTATCGCTTTCTGCTTTAGCTTTTCCCGATTTGTTTCTTCAAACGCGATTGCATCCTCTCGGGGTATCTTTGAGATGGCAATGTCCGCCTGACCTTTTTCCGGCGGTTGTAGTTGCAGTTTATTATCGCTGCCGGAGTAACTCCAGTGTTTGGGAGGTTGATAGGTTGTTTTGTTGTTCGTCCCGTTCTCGAACACAAGATGCGTCAACTGGATTCCGTCGAGCTCAAATTTCTCCTCACGCGGCGAGAGATCTAGTTCCGCCCTGAGTGGGCTGGCACTTAGGATGAATAGAAGAGGCCACCAAGGGCCGCGAAACATTCCTCTGGTCATTGGCTGACAAACCACCTGCCTTTGATGTAGCTGTAAATGAGCAAGCTTCCGGGCGGGGCGTTGAACTGAAAATTGGTGTCGAAAAACCATTGCCGGTTCGGGGGATTGTAGACGTTGTCCATTCCCCAACGGCCGATGGACTGCCGGCTTTGGTAAAGCTCTACCATCGAGCCGTAATAGGTAAACGTCCTCCCGCTCCAGTTCTCGAGAAAACGAGGAAAGTTTTCCGCCCCGCCGCTGTAATTGTTATTGCTGCTCGGGACTATGCCGGAAACGATGGCAGCGTTGATCGTGGTGTTGGAAGCATTGCGGGCGCTTAAGTCCGATGCCGAGTTGGAATCAGCCCAGGCGTTGGACAAAATGTTGATCGCATCGGCTACGACCGCACACGGTTGGCGCGTATAACCGTTCACTTGCGGGTGGGTGGCATCGCCGGAATTGGAAGGCGGGTTGCCACCGGTGTTGTAGTCGCCCTGGATGTAAACCGGATTAGCGCTTGCTACGGTCAAGCCGCCGTTCGCCATGTTAGTTCCGTTTCTTAGACGAATCCCGCGCTTGGGGGTGCCGCCGTTCGCGGCGGCGCTTGTATCCGCTATGTAGATAATCTTGTTGAATGAAGCGAGGGTGCCATCTCGGATTTTGTCGTTAATCGCACCGACATCGAGCGTAGCCAATCGCACACTTGCACCCTCACGATTATCCTGAATCGGTTGATTCGTGGTAATTGCGTTCCTAAAGATGTTATAGAACTGACCGCTGGTAACTACAGCGCCACTAGCGTCTTTGATTGTTACGACATTGCTGCCGTTGATTAGAATCTTGACGCCCGCCTGGTCGTAATAGCGCTTCCCACCTAACGGGTCTGAATAAGCGCCGTTAGGCTGTTCGATCAGTTCACGGTAACTGTCATTGTTCGGATTTACATCCGCGGTGCTGAATATAAGCGTTGAGTCGAGACCGAACGGCTGATGCGCGACATCATAGGCGGGCGGCAAATTGTTAGGATAGCTTGGGTTCGTAGGTGTTTCCGGGGTGCTCCCGGTTGGTGAGCGCGGATCGCCGTTCCGGAAGCCTACGAACCAATCGCTGGCATAAGTTACCTTATCCTGAAAATGCAGGTAGTTGTGTCCGGTGTAAAGGTCGGCGTTCGTATGGACCCAGCCCCATACGTTCATGGGGGCGCCAGGATGAATTTCCAGCGGATCAACGTAGAAGATAGCGTAGTTCCATGGCGACATCTCCTGTCGCTGCAAGACTCGTCTTATCTTCGCTGTAACGTGGTCCTTGAGCACGGGTAGAGTGACGTCAGCTTGAGCAAGGTAGTAAAAGGTCTTACTTGTAGGTCCCTGGCCCATGCCCGGAATTAAGTCACCTCCGGTTGCTATTGGATTGAGTTCGGGATCCACCGCTATCACGCTATAGTTAGAGATGGTCGGCGGATGTTGCTGGCTCAGGTCGGCGGGAGCCACTTGGGCGGTAAAGCCAGGTACATTTGGGAACTGCGCCTGTGTCGGAAGAGGGATGTTAGGGTCGGCAAACGCGCTTGTTGGAAGAGGTATATCTGTGCTTGAGCGGCAAATTCCCCGCCAGTAAGAGAAAGCGTTTTCCAAGGCGCCGTCGCCGATTGCGACTGCGGATTGCAACGCCTGGCTGCGCTGAACATAGCGCCGGATCGTCGCGGTATATTCCATCGAGACGGCGACAATGGCCGCGACGGTTACGGTTATGGATAAGACGACGACGATGGCTGAACCTGAATTTTTTCCGTTGAGTTGAGTTTTCATTGGTAATCCGTTAAACGCGCGCGCATTGGTACCTGACCGTTGAGAAGGATATTGGCGGATTTGAAGCCACGGTTGTTGTAGCTGGCATCCGAGGTGCAAAGGTTAATGGCGGCGACAAAGCGATAGTAGAGCGCGCCGGCCGGTGTATTGGGAGTAGTAAAAGGCGTTGGGCTAGTGATGTCGTTACCAAGGATCGAAAAGGCCTTTTTAGTAGTTGGTCCAGTCCATTGCAGAGTACCGTTCGTTACTGTGTAAGAGCAATGATCGGTAATGAAGCAACTAATGTTATAGAAGGTCGGATCGCCGGTGCCGGATATACCATTGACGAGCGAGTCGGCAAGAGTGAGGCGGTAAGTCCCTCCGCCAAGACTCGTAACCGAAGTGATGTCTTCCTCGATGCGATGACCCTGGACGACTACTCGTTGTCCAACGACGGGCACTCGTGAACCGTTAGGTACTTGGATTTCGATTGTTGACGAACCAGCCGCGGCGTCGGCAGAAACCTTATAAGGCCCGGCAGACCACAGCTGAAACGAAATTCCCGGAGCGGCTGTATTTGGAGCTGGGTTGACTAAAGGAACGTGATTGACGTCGCTTAGAGCCGGAAGCGAGACGGCGGAGTGAAGATCCTGGATCATCTGTAACATTGCCGTCCGGGCTTGTTGATGCGCAGTATTCACGGCAGTATTTTTCGCGCCCAGAATCATGCCGATGTTCAGCATGGAATAGACGGCAATGCCGAAGACGCCGAGTAAGCCGAGAGCCATCGTGACTTCGATTAACGTAAGACCATGAATCGCTTTTGAGGTCGTGCGGTCGTTCATATATCTGAAGTTCTCATTGTTGTTCGCGAAGCGGTGTATGTGTGTCCGCGGTAAACATAGGAAACGGTTACGGTTGCCTGATACATGTATAAGGTCTGGCCAAAGGCGTTCTGACTAATGTCAGTCACGGTTGTAGTCATCGTGCCGGAGACGATCACTCCGGAATTGGGCTCGCGATAAATCGGAACGTTGGTTGTTGTATGAGTGCCTATCGTTAATTCCGGCGGAATTTGTGGCTGACCGTCCGATCCCGTTTTCTGTGGATTGAACGGCCCATCGGAGAGCAGCAGGTCAATCTGATTCTGTAACGCGGCATCGGCACCCGTTGCATTTCGACTGATGCTCGCTTCCTGATTCAGTTGGCCCATCGAAGTAATCATCGAGCCAATCCCAATGCCGATGATGGTAAGAGCGACGACGGCTTCAGTGATCGTGAAGGCTTGTAAGGAAACTGAACGCTTCGCGAAGTGAGGTGACATTTTGGAGTGTCAAAAGCAGCACAGGATGTGCCGTTTTTATAATTTCCATAACGCCACCAGCCAGCATTTTAAGAAAGAATTGTGACTCTACAAAGCTGCGCCCGGGGCTTCGTCGCAGACGATGCGGAGGTATTCCCGGTATTCAGCTTTCGGTAATTTATCGATGATCTTTTCCAACTGAGCGTGGTCGATAAACCCCATTCGCAGCGCAATCTCCTCAAGACACGCCACCTTCAATCCCTGCCGATGTTCAATCGTCGCAATGTAGTTGCCGGCCTCGAGAAGGCTCGTCTGAGTTCCGGTGTCGAGCCAGGCCATCCCGCGGCCGAGCAAGCGAACAAAGAGCTGATTCCGCTGGAGATAAACACAATTAAGGTCAGTGATTTCCAATTCACCACGGGCCGAGGGTTGCAGCGTTCGGCAAATATCGACCACCTGTTCGTCGTAGACATATAAGCCCGGAACGGCGAACTGACTTTTGGGACTCTTGGGCTTCTCCTCCAAGCTGATAGCCCGCCCATCGTCACCAAACTCGACCACTCCGTATCGTTCCGGGTCTCGCACTTGATATCCGAAAATGCAGGCTCCCTTTTCAATTGCGAGTGCTTCCCGGTAGAAATCAAGCTTGCCGTAAAAAATGTTGTCGCCAAGAATCAATGAGACGCCGGTCCCGTCGATAAAATCCGCGCCAATGAGAAACGCCTGCGCGATACCTTCGGGTCGGGGTTGTTCGGCGTAGGAGATGGTGATGCCGAGCTGCGAACCATCGCCGAGAAAATTGCGGAGCATGGGGATATCTTTCGGCGTCGAAATAATCAGAATGTTCCGCAATCCACCGAGCATCAATGTGGCAAGCGGGTAACAGATCATCGGTTTGTCGTAGACCGGGAGAAGCTGCTTGCAGACGATCTTCGTCAGCGGGAACAAGCGGGTGCCCGCGCCACCCGCGAGAAGAATGGCCTTCTTGTTCAGTTGCTTTGTTTTTGGCTGCTCCATTGCTCAAGTAACTGCGACCATTCCCGCCAAAAGCGATCGCTTCGGCTCAAACCAATCCCGAGAAGTCCGCTCTCGAAAACAAAACTGCTACCGAGGCGATCGCTCAGTTCGCGATCGTTGATGCGACCGCCGACACATTCATTTAAGGCTTGTTCGATCACGCGAGTCGAGAGAGCCGGTTGCGATTCAATCGTCGCACTCAAACTCACATCGTGCATTTTTTTTAACATGACTCCGCAGATCAGCGCGCGCGAACTGGTGGCGTGAAGATGTGAAATTTTCTTTTGCCGAATCACTTTGCGCAAAGCCAGCGCAAAACGTGCCTGTTGCAGGAAAAGGTCGGCAGGCGCACGATCGGTTTTTGCCGCGCGATCATTTTCAAGCCGATGGGCCAGCTCGGGTTCATTGCGCCAATCCGCTTCCACCGCCATCGCGTCGGGGAGAAACTGAAGTCGCGGCGCGAGTTGTTCCATCAAGCCATTGAAACGCTGTTCGGTGGGAGTTCGACAAACCAGAGCGGTAATAGCAACGTTACGTCGTTCCATCTCGAGAAGTTCTTTCTCCAGCATCGGCAAGCGCTCGTCCGGCCAGAGATCAATTAGATACGCGATTTTGCCCTCGGCAGGTTGAGCATGAGATCGCGTCGGTGCGTTGCTTTTTAGCTGAGCAAAAAGATCAAGCAATGGCTCGATCGTCGTCTGTATCTGGAAGTGTTTTTCGATTCGTGTTTTCCCGGTTGCTCCGAATTGCGTACGCAGATCGCCGTTGCGAAGCAATTTTTCCAGAGCGTCGGCCAACGCTGGAGCATCCCCCGGCGGCACAAGCAAACCAGTCTTGCCATCAACAACTGTCTCCGAAATCCCAGCGAGGCGAGTGGAGACAACCGGACGTGCGTGGGCCATCGCTTCCTGGATGACGGTCGGAAAAACATCGCTTGCACCTGAGCTATCAACGATCGATGCCAATGCGAAAATATCGGACCGCTCCAATGCTTTGAAAACCTGTGCCTGACTCAACGATCCGCGCAACACGACAAGAGATTCTAATTGCGCCGCAGCGATTTGTTCCTGCAACTTCTCGCGTAACGGACCATCGCCGATAATTTCGCAACGAAAACCCAGACCTTTCGCGTGCAGTAAACCGCAAGCGGCAATCAGATTTTCGAAACCTTTAAAGGCCACGAGCCGGCCGACACTAACGATAAGAGGTCGAGCAGAATCTGATGGTGGCAAAAGTTCTTTTAGATTCGCTAGATCCATTCCGTTGTAGACGCGATGAATCTTTTCAGCCGAATCAGCGCAACGTTTTTGCAAAAGGTCGCGGCTGTAATCCGTTTCCACCGCGATGAATTCGGCGGCAGCGCAAATTTCACGAAGCAAATCGTCCTGCCCCAGATCGGACATGAAATCCTGTCCGTGCGCCGTGATGCTGAACGGAATTCCGCTCAGGTGTTTGAGAAAAATTGCCGTATGGGCGGCACGGTTCGCGAAGTGAACATGCACGTGATCGACTCCCTCGCGCTCAAACAAATCGGCAAAGTATAGTGCGTTGCGTGCACGCAGGCCCGCCTTGAAAGATGGGCCATATTTTTTCTCATGCTCTTCGATTAGTTCATGCGGCCAGCGTCCATTGGCTCTTCGCCCGCTTTTCCCAGATTTTGAGAATCGATTGCGGCGGGGCGTAATGAATCGGCACCTTCAATCGTCGCAGATGTTCGTGTCGAAGGCTCGTTAGCGGTGAATGGACAGAGCCGATGACCAGATCAAAACCGCGGCGCTCCAGCTCCAGCATTTCCATGTCGCAGAACGTCTGCGAGACGACCGGATAACGGGAATAAAGATAAGCGAGTCGCATTCTATTCTTCCTCTACCTCTTCCTCTGCTTCTGATCTCTCACGAAAAGAACGAAGATTGAGAGGAAGCGGTAGAGGAAGAAAGAAAGTCAGGAAAAGCGAACGTCTTTGCCCGGATCCATTTCGAAATCGAGCGTGAGCGCGTCAGCCGTGTTGGGCTTGATCACTTCCTCCATGAACTTCACCTGGATCGGATCTTCCCGGAAAATTTCGTATTTATCCATCGATTCAAAATCAATCGCGATGAAGAATGGCCACGGCAATTCCGGATCGATACGCTTGCCGCATTTAATGCTCAGCACTTCGGGGATTTTCAGCAATTGCATCCGGGTGTTCATCATCATCTCTTCCACTCGAGCAGGAGTGACTTCGGGCTTCAGTTTAAAGAGAACAATGTGATGAACCATGGAGGCTAAGGTTTAGGCGGAGAGCACGTCTCGCGCAAGCGATAACCGCGCCGACAATTCGCTTCAGCTAGTTTGATGTCTGCCGGCGCGAGACGCCTACTTCTTCCAATCGAATGCGCCTTTTTTCAGCGCGTAAGCGTAGCCGACCATCAGAATTGTGACGAAACTCAGCATACTCCAGAAGATCGTTTTGCTTTCGACAATGGCTTCTTTGTAAACGACTGCCCACGGGTACATGAACACGATTTCGAGATCGAACAGGATGAAGAGCATCGCCACGAGGTAGAACTTCACACTGAAACGCGGAACAGCTTCGCCCTGGGGGACCATGCCGCACTCGTACGCCGTGTCCTTAACGCGGGTGCGCCGTCCTGTCTTACCCAGGATGATACTAACGACGAGCGCGGAGACAGCAAACCCAACCGCCACTACGATCTGCAGCAGCAGTGGGACATAATCTCGCAGCATCGTGCGATTGAATCCGAAAAGAGCAGTCTTACCTCATCGCGGCCGCCGGATGACCGTTTTGCGGTGCGATTGCCTGAGCCAAAGCCGACGGTAGTCCTTTGTACTTCTTGCCATTCTTTTTAACTGCGCCGCGCGCGACGAGATTTTGCAATTTCTCGTAGGCTCGCAGACGGAGCATTTCCTCGCCGCCACTGGCAGCGTTACGCGCCCGAAGGTTTTCGTGGACGATGTCGAAAAGCTGCTTGAACTCAAAGGAGGAACGACGGGAAAGGACCGCGACCAACTCCTCGGTGACCAGATCAGGGACTCGACGGGAAAACGCGTTTTTCTTGAGAATAGCCATAGGGCGGCAAGGATAACACGTTTTTGCGAAAACGCAGCTATTTTGTCGCGAAAGTGCGACAAATGCGGCCATCACGTTCCAGTATCCCTGCGGGTCGGAACGACTCAGCCTGATGCAGTTATGGCGTCGCCCCCGGTGACGGAGAAGTGGCGGGCGGAACTGCGCTCGGAGACGGCTGAGCCAGGGGCGGCACCAACCCTCCAAGTCCACCCGCACCATGAGTCTGATGCTGATAGAGCATCATCGCCGCGCCACCCAGTGCGACTCCGCTTGCGGCCGCTCCATAGAAAGTGACCGGTCCAATCGACTCCGTGACGTAGCCGTCAGTTTCATAACTTTGCGACATAACGATCGGGCTAAGGTGTTGCGTAATCGTTTCGGCGGGAGGCCATTTGCTTAAATCGATATTCTGGCTGATCGACGGGATAAACGCCGCTCCCATCAGCAGCATTGGTCGTAGCGCTGCATCCAGGCGGTTGTAGAGCAGTGCTGAATCAATATACAAGAATGCCTGTTTGGCCGACGGCACGGCACGCTCGGCCGCGCGAAATATTTCCGACGACGCCAATTCCGAAGCAGCGTTCGAACTTCGTTTTATCGCCGCGTCCACGGCGCCCTCCGCCGTGCCGGCGACGAGAAGCTTGTCCGACAACGCAATTGTCGGCGTGATGGAGAATGGAGTCCCGCCTTCGCGAACCGTGAAGAAGCGGACGCCGTTCTCTTCGCGCGCCAGAGAAGTGCCGTCCGGCGCCGTCGTCATCTTCGTGAAAAGTTGACCCGCTTTAGCCGGATCCTTCACCGGCACAGTGGCGATGAAGGCCGGCCACTGCGTTCCATTGGGCCAGGTGCCCAATAACCCAAGTTCCGTCCCGAATGCTGAATTCCATTCCGCCATGGTGACACCCGTACTTGAAATCGCTCCCACAACCCTCTGCACCATCCCGGCAATTCCGGAACCGGGAAGTCCACCTGTCGGCCACGTCATTTGGTTCGGTAAATTCAGAAAGCTCGCCAGATAAAGGAATGTCTCTTTTGTTCCGAGTGTGAGCGAACTTCGCGTCAGAGTCCCTGCGTCGACCAGTTGCGGCATGCCGACAAAAAGCACGTCGCGCATCTTGCCGCCCTCAAACCTAAGCGCGCCACAGAATGCATGCATTTGGCGATAAATCGGTTGATTCCCGGCCGCGACGTTCGCAGTACTCTCGAGTAGCGGCATGACTTTTTCGATATAGCGATCCAGTCGCCCGTAAACCATCACCGCATAGCTCGAGGGAATGTGCCTGAACGCAGCGGAGAATGCTGAATCGCCCGCCAGCGTCGCACCGCGATCTTTCAATCGGCCGTCGACGCGATCGAGCATCGTCTTGAGTTCGGCGACATTGTTCGTCACGAAAAACCAATCTTTGTCGTAAACCGTCGCCAGCGTTTGGCCCTTGACCGTGATCGATTGAATCTGATGCTCCTGGTAATTGATCGTTTCCGTTTTCGCTTCTGGTGCCCTTGCCAGAAGTTTCGTTCGAAGTTGCGAGACAACTTTCTCCGCGTCGTCCGCTGTGCCTTTGAAACGGAACCCGCCAGCCGCCTTCACTCCGCTAGTCCAGGATGTAATCGCAAAGAAAATGTCTTTTGGCGCGAGCTTCTCGAACTCTGCCAGATTCCGCGCAGCCGCTTCTGTTTTCGGAACGCGCGCCAGCGGCTTTTGCAAAAACGCACGGACTTCCGGCTCTTGTCTGATCTTGTAAATATCGGTCTCATGCCATTGCTCGCGCGTTTGATTGAAGTCCGGCAGGTGCATCACGAAAAGCGTTTCCGCGGGCAGCAACGAAGTCACGGCAATGGTCGCGTTTTTTTCCGCAACGCGGCGCCCGTACCAGATCGCGGCAGCCACCGCGAGCGCGACAAGCATCAGCCAGAAGACTTTTCTCATGAGGCGGGACTGTAGCGGCGGTCTACGACGGTCGCCAAATCAAATGTAGCCACGGCGCTCTGTTGCCGTGCACATCTGTGGCCCGACCGAGCGAGGCGCTACATCAGGCGCGCGGATGAAATTTACGATGCACTGCCTTCAATCGTTGCTGATCCACATGCGTGTAGACCTGTGTCGTCGAGATATCCGCGTGCCCGAGCATTTCCTGGATGATGCGCAAATCGGCGCCGTTGCCGAGAAGATGCGTTGCGAAACTGTGCCGCAACAAATGCGGATAGATATTCGTCTCAAGACCCGAGCGGCGTGCGCACTCCTTCACGATCTGCCAGATCCGCGTTGTCGTTAGTTTCGTTCCGCGCGCCGAAAGGAAAATTTCGCTGCTACTGCGCCGCTTCACGAGCTTCGGTCGCTCGGTCGAAAGATAGCTCGCGATCGCCGCACACGCTTTTTGTCCCACCGGAACAAGACGTGTTTTGTTGCCCTTGCCCGTGACACGCAGGATGCGCTCGTTTACATCCAGATTTTCCAGACGCGCGTTCGCCAGTTCGGAAATGCGCAGCCCGCTCGCGTAAAGCAATTCGATCATCGCGCGATCGCGCAGACCGAATGGTTGTTTTGTGTCGATGCTCTCGATCAACTGCTCCACCTGCAATTCGTTCAGCGTTTCCGGCAGATAACGTTCGATCCGCGGCAAACTCAGCGTCTCCGTCGGATCGCGCTCGATCACTTTTTTGCCGGCGAGAAACCGAAAAAATACCTTCAGCGCCACGACAATTAATTTGATCGATGACGCGGAAAGTCCGCTGCGCTTGCGCGCATCGAGATAATCAGTGATCAACGGCAGCGTCACACCGCGCGGATGCGTGATCTGTCGCGTGCTTGCACACCAGTCCGAAAATTCGGCAAGCGATCGCCGCGTCGATAACTGATAGTTGTCCGAAAGACCGCGCTCGACCGCGAGGAAACGAATGAAAGATTCGATTTCCTGTTCCACGCCGGCGCAAGCTTCATCCACACGTCTCGCAGATTCCACCGATTAATTGGAAGTTAGGCTTCTAGTCCGCCAATCGGACGGACTCGTCCCGTGGCGAGCCTGACTCGGCCGTCGGCCATCCTGGCTGACGAGCTCGCTAATTCCGAAACAACAAATGCTCCCCGGTTTCCTGCTTCTGGAATCAATCTCCAAAGTTCTACGAAATCTGCTGCTGCCATTTCTTAACATGCGACCCTGAGCCCGTTGACAAACGAACACCTCGTGTCCGATCATTAAGCATCATGAGTCTCGATTTAAATTGGCTGGTCAAAGATTGGTCGCACGAACCGGGCTCGATCAAGGTTCGCAAAATCATGGGACTCGATGGGCGCGAGAAATTGCAACTGCGCATCGACCTCGGTCTGCTGCAGATGGAAATGGAAGGCCGGCCCGATGGTCAGCGCCCGCACAACTGCGAGTCCCTGCTCGTTTATCATCAACGTCGCGCGCAGCGTGCCGAAGAACGCGGCGAGACCTATCACCTCACGCCGGAACAATGCGCCGAACTGCAGCAGGAAGGCATCCAGTATTACCATCGCTACCTCAGTCTTTTTCAGATCAACGATTTCCAGCGCGTCATCCGCGATACGCAACGCAACCTCGACTTGTTCAATTTCGTCGCCGGCCACACCGAGCGTGACGAAGTGGTCTGGACGTTCCAGCAATTTCGTCCCTACGTCATCATGATGAACACGCGCGCCAAGGCTTCCATCCTTCTCGGTGAAGGGAAATTTGCCGACGCCATGAAAGAGATCGAGCGCGGGCGCGACACCATTCAGGAATTTTTCCAGCAATCGAACTTCCCCGAGCTCGCGCAAAAAAGTTCCGAACTCGCGTTTTTGGAGGAGTGGTTGGAAGAAGTCAGCTCCAAGCGCCCCCTCTCCAAACTCGAGATCATGCAGCGCGAAATGGAAACCGCTATTGCGAAGGAACTCTACGAACGCGCCGCCGAATTGCGCGACGCCATCAAGCTGCTCAAAGCCGGAAAGTAAATGGAGGGACGTGCTTCTGCGCGTCCAGGACATGCGGAAGCATGTCCCTCCGGTGAAAATTCGCGTTTAGCTTTTCTTCGTGGCTGCACCCAATCCACTATCTTTCGCAGAAGCTTTGCCGATTAATTTGGAAACCAGAAATCCAGGAGATTTGGTTCCGAAGACTTCCCAGATCGCTGTGAGTTCAGAATATCTTGTTTCCAAGTCGCTTCCTGGATTCCTGGCTTCCAGATTCAGAATCAGGACTTAATTTCTTCCTGTGGCCGAACCCAATCCATCATTGATCGAGCGCAAGGAACGCTGGGCGCGCAAAATGAGCGGCAAAGCAGCGGAGGGACGTGCTTCCGCACGTCCGGGACATGCAGAAGCATATCCCTCCAAAAAAAACCGCCTGCCGCCCGGCCAGCATCTCACGCCCGGCTTTCCCGTGCTCGATCTCGGGGTCAAACCCGACATCTCGTTAGGCGAATGGCGCCTCGAAGTCGGCGGCCTGGTCGAGAACCCGCAAACATTTACCTGGGAACAGTTCAACGCCCTCCCGCAATTTGAAGACGTGAGCGACTTCCATTGCGTCACCACCTGGAGCAAGTTCGATTGTCGCTGGCGCGGCGTCGCCTTCTTCACTCTCATCGAACTCGTTAGGCCAAAACCGGAAGTGCGGCACGTCCTTTTCTCCAGCTACGACGGCTACACCACCAATGTCCGCTTCGACGACGTCTGCGACGATGACGTCCTTGTCGCCACCCAGTTCGACGGCAAACCGATCCCGCGCGATCACGGCGGACCCGCGCGCATCATTATCCCGAAACTGTATGCCTGGAAAGGCGCCAAGTTCGTTAGGCAAATCGAATTCGTCGCCGAAGACAAACCCGGCTTCTGGGAAGTGCGCGGTTACAGCAACACCGCCGATCCCTGGACCGAAGATCGTTTTTCGTGACGGGCTTGCAACTATTCCGTTGAGGGGGCTCCACTCCAGTAAAGCTGGGAACTGGAGTTATTTTTTGGATTAAGCTCGTCTAACGATTGAATAACAATCGGCTTCGGTAACTGTGTACTTCCGGAGTCGGGGATGGTTGCCAGTTTTCGGAAATCAAAAAGCTTGATCCATGCTTCGCCTGTATTCGCTGGCTGATTTTCGGTTTCAACCTCGACTATAAATCTTCCACGAACAGATACTCGCAGGCGTTCCTTTGTTGTAGCCAGCGTGATTTTTCGCGCAGGCATACCCGCGATTAAAAGACTTTCGGCCCCCGGATATTTGCCGACCCGAAAATTGTCGAAGTCACCATTAAATGATCCATAGTAGCCCGTATCCATTACTCTGATGCGCGTTATCATCGGCGGCGATTGAGGACTTCCTGGCCCACTCTTCACCGGTCGGTTAAATTCCCTGGATGCTTGAGAGCAAATCCACCCTAGGAAATAGTTCTTGGCTTTAGATTCCTTCAGCTCCCACCCTACGGGAGTAGAAGGCAGGTAAGGGAACAAGTTGCCTGGTTGCAGGGGAATGATTGGTTTATGCGGTCCAGGAGCAGCTTGGGCAAATACTCCTCCCGGCCCACCGATGACTAATGACAAAAGCAAACCGATAAGCCACAGACGAAGTGCTAAATGGCGACAACTATTCATCCAAGAATCTAAAGTAAACCACCCGATACT
This sequence comes from uncultured Verrucomicrobiae bacterium, assembly GCA_963737195.1. Classification (GTDB taxonomy): domain Bacteria; phylum Verrucomicrobiota; class Verrucomicrobiia; order Chthoniobacterales; family UBA10450; genus JBBQFI01. The sequence goes on along the minus strand of CAVTRW010000010.1, from coordinate 151,707 downwards.
TCATCAAAGCACGCACTGGGTTGTTAGCGGCGTCGATTGTGCTTGCGACATAGTTCGGCGAATTTTGAACCCACGGATCTGAAGAAGTGGATACAGGGTAGGTAGGGGCATCTGGTCCGTCGAGCTTTTCCCATGTACCCCCAGTGTAAGGAGGCGGATGTCCAGGTTGAGCAGCTGACGAAGAAAGTTGGTCATAGCTTCCGCCTTCGCCGCTAACGTGGCCTTGTCCCCCAATTGAGTCATTTCCCTTCCAAACATAGCGCTCGATAATTGCCTCAAAGCGTTTCTCTCCCATCACAATATCTCCTTGTTCAAACGTCCCGTACGATGTGTTTGTAGTTTTCTTTTTAACCGTTTGCGCGACTCCCCATACACTAAAAGCATTCGATTTCGTTGTGATGCTACTAGCGATGTTTCGGATAATCGTTTCTTTGTCCCAATCGGTTGCCCCGTTATCGGCTACTCCCGCTACTTCACAAATTTCGCCAGGATAATCATAGACTCCGGCCGCTCCAAAGTCTGTTCCACTCATTGTGTGATTTAACAGGTTGGTGACAATGGTTGAGGCATTGCCTGAGCCACTGATACCGGGCAGGTTTTCCAGCAATCCTTGGAGGGGTTGCCAACGCGAGAAGACTGCGATTGCGGGATCTATTTGACCGTTAACATTTATCAGACCGGCAGTGCTGTTCATGTACGACATCGTAGGATAATTGACGGCCGTAACATTTGGGGCCACTAGATCGAGCAGCAGCCAATCGGGTAATTCCGAAGAAGACGCGCTCCGCTGGAACGTTAGAGCGGATCCAGGCACTGCGCGTTGCATTCCTGTTGGGATAAACGACAGAAATCCAATCGACGGATGATTCGAGCTTAGGCCGGTTTGAGACAGGTCAACGAAGGCCAGCTTTTGGGTATCGTATCCAGCCGCGGTTGTTGCAGCGTTAACGGCATTCATCGTGTCGGCATTCTCGGTTTGGGGTTCCGAAAAGTGCGGAGCTTGTTGCCAGCTTCGTGCCAATCCGCCAAGACGTGGATCAGCAACTTCCAAGCTGCGCGTGATAATCTCGCCGCTGCTGAATGATGAAGGATCAAGATCAAACTGAAATTCGATGTAATCTTTTGCATCATCGCTTGGAGGCGAAAGCGCTGCGGGAGGATTCGCTGGTGGCGGTGGATCCCATGTCGTCGGAGCGGCGGTCGTTCCCGGATCATGCGTATCCCAAACAGGGATTAGTTGGTATGTGCGCTTCGTGCCCGCGCTTAACGTGAGCGCAAACAAGCGCATCTTGAAGTCAGCTGAAATGGTTCCGGTCGTTGTGAAGTCCTCCGCACCAGTCGTACCATCGCTGAATCCAGTGGTGTTCCTAACGTAACAAGGAAGCAGCGTCGTTAATTGCAAATACTGGCCGGCGTTCATTGTGCCGCCCGTATTCGACATCCAGAGCTTTCTAATTCCATTATCGTTAGGGGTCGGTGATCGATCGACATACTTAGCGTCCTCTTGTTGAGAGTTTGCACTCCCGGGAGGCGCCTGTGTGACATGATAGGAAAGATATGTCATTCCGACCGTCATTTGGGATTGTGCAAAATCGAAAGCCGGATATCCGGGAGGAAGCCACAGCTCAATATTTAACGAAATATGTAGTCGATATTTCTGGGTACCGTCGCCTAACGTGTAAGACTCGGGAGAAATAACGAGCGATACCTCGTTCACCAGTGGCAACGGATAAGCGGGTAGCATCGCTTTATTACTTAGCTTACCGACAACGACATCTGTGTTTGGCTTATTTATACTGACAAAGCCTATCTCGCTTGGCTGCGCCGTGTTTGCTAGCTCGTAATAGTGGCCACTCGCCGCAGGTCCGGTTAGGTCGCCGGATGCGAAGCTTCCAAGAGAAACAAGGTTCCAGGCAACCTGATCAGCTTCGCGTTGCCCCACTAGACCGCCTCCCCATTTGTCCACGAAACTACGAGCAGGCATTCCGGGCCAATCATTACGATTCAGATAATCGGATATCGCTGCCGCAGTGTAATAAAGAGAATGCCGATCGGCCCTATTTCCATTTTCCTCCATCGGGAAATAGTTTGGCCCTTCACTGTCTCGGAAGAATTGAAAAAGCGGGAAGCCGAGTTGCCCAGTCGCTCTTCGCAAAAAATATAATCGCGACTTACCGAAGACGTTGAACTCCGGAGCTCTACTGTAGGCAGTAAGATTGAATTTATTTGCGTTCAGAAGCGCGCTTGGGTCTCCGCTTGAGACGTAAGCTTTAATTTGGTCAATTGAACTGAAACCGCCTTGGGTGCCCACCGCTGCGGCCATACTAGTCGAGTCAATCGTATTACTCGGCAGGTCTAAGACATCGAGATTCACTGAGCTTGGATGACCTAGCGGATAAGTTGCAGAGCCAACGGTGATAACCCCGGGTGTGAGCCTGGTAAAGTCCATCCCCGTCGGCTTTCCGTAGGCGGTATTTACGTTGATTCTCGCACCTTCATCGTCGATCCAAAAAGCGTACCTCCCCGTGATTTGGTTGCTAGCGCTCGGTGTGGTCGCTGGATCTTTTAGAACAGGAACCCAAGCTACTCGCATCGATGCCGACGTTGGAAGAATAGTAAAACCGGAACCGGAAAGCTGTGGCAGATTTAGTTCGGCGTTTTGTGCGGGCAGGGGGGCCGGCGGGCCGGAGCTAAGAGGAATTTGCGCAGTGGTATTAGGCCCACGCACCGTCGTCAGCAGGCCCGGACTGACAATCCAATTTATGGGATTTGCCGTCGAGGAAGCCGGCGGAATTGGCTGGGGAATATTCTGATCTAAGATCGAGATCGCGTGATCCACAGCGCTTTGTGCGATCAGACTCGCCGTTTCGTTATTTGCCATAGCCGCTGACGCTTGACGTTCTGTCCGCATAGCTGATGTAAAGCCGACGACAAGGATCGTCGCGATAACCAGAATCGCGAGTGTGATAACTAATGCGATGCCCTTCTCTTTTTCTCGATATCGAATGCTAACTGTCATTTGTTATTGAGCTGAGCTCTTTAGGCCTACGCGAGCACTGAAAGTGCGAGCCGTCTGAACTTTGTTCGTAATCAAGTTCTGATTGAATGCGATAATTGCATTTGGCACATCTTGCGGATTACTAAGGGCAGGCAAGTTTGGAATCGATGCGCGGCTTCGCTGCATCGTCTTGGAATCTATTGTGACAATAGTCAACTCCGCAGCCGCGGGTAAGAGGTGGGCTTGAACGGTAGAAGAAGAGTTTGTGTATTTAAAGTTGGGTGACGGCGCAGGAGCTGGAACGGCAGGCTGGAAATGAGCGGCCGAATTAAACTGAAGAGGCGGAGCGGCAGCGACCCAGGGAATTGGGTCGCCATTCATATCCAGGCAACGTATCCAGAAGGCGACAACTCCGTCTGATACAACCGTATTCAGCGATGGTGTTGCGACGAAGTTTGTTACCCAAAGGGCCGCACTGTCGTTTGCGGGATTCGCGAAGATTTGATAATTGCTAGTATCGGTCGGCGGCACGAAAAAGCGTTTCAACTGGAATGTATGCTGCGCGGTATCCTCGCTTAGGAAATAGCCAACCTCACAGAGATTACCCTTATCAGTCGAGGTAAGGCCCGCTTGCCAGAAGAGGCTACTGGAATTAGCCCTTTGATTTGCTCCAGATAGAGTTGGATTTTGGACGAACTGTAAGGTCGGGGAGATACAGGCTTGCGAAAGCTCGCGCGATATCATTTCAAGGATCGCTCGGCCGTCTTGGAATGTTTCGACTTGTCGTTCACTTGAAATCCAGGCGCGGCTTACTCCAGACAAAAGTGATGTCAACAAAACCACGACAACGGTGAGGATAGTTATCGCGATCAGTAACTCGACAAGAGTAAAACCGGAAGCCTTTGAAGATTGCCGGCTCATGGCCTCCTTACATAAAATGTAAATGAACCTCCACTCGAACCGAGCGCGTTCCCATTCGATGTATTGATCGGCCAGCGCACCTGGACGGTTGCAGGTCTCAAAGTCGTTGCATCAACATTTGGCGGCGATGGATTTGCGCCCCAATCTTTGTGAATTGTGGCATCGGCACGGTAATATGAATCTGTGGTCACCGTTGTTCCCACGTAAGCGCCATCGCGATTGTAAAACCAAGTCGGAAGCGTAGTATCGCTGGCACTGGCGAAGATCACGCTTGTAACCGCATTCTTGACACGATTTCCACTGTCGACGCCGATTAAGCTTACGTGTGTTGCGTCGATTGCTTCCGCTCCCGATTTCATCCCGACAGGAAGTAGCCCCAATAGGGCGATCAGCGCGAAGGCGATGACGCCAATAGCTAACGTAACTTCAACAAGGGAAAAGCCGTTGCGATTTCGCATGCAAATCTATGGTCGTAGAATCTTAATTCTCCCAATCAATGAATCGACGCTGGTCTCAAACCAATTGTTCGCCCCGGTCAATGTAACCGATGTGGAGCTCGGAGACGGGAGATAACCTTGAACGACGCGCAAGCGAACTGGACTGTTTGATGGAGCGACGTTTAGCGCCCCGTAGGAGAGAACTCAATGTAAGTCGTTGTGATGTCCTGTCCGCCCGAAGTGAGCTTTGGATTTTGCGTTTGGTTTAATACAAAAAAGTACGACCCAGAACCAGGGGTTGGATCTTGCGGATTGAATATCATACCGTCGGGCAGCGTTTCCCATTTCGTGAGCTGTTTGTCGGTGCCGCTGGTGAGATCGTGTTGCACTAAGGTAAATTTGCGATAAGCGGCGGCCAGATTGTTGGGCCAGTCGGTAACGACCTCGAATCGGATGAGCGTGCGTTCATTAATGGCTTCCGATCGAGCAATAGTCAGCGAATTCGCGACCATGCGCCCCGCGGTGTTGATGTTATTTGACTTCGAAAGGCTCGTGACTGCAGGCACAACCGCAACAAGTAAGATGGACATGAGTCCGATGACGACGAGGAGTTCCAACAGCGTAAAGCCGAAGCGGCCACGCAGCTTTGGCAGCGTAAAGGCAGAGGAAAGTGACCCGCCTTCGTTAGACTTCGGCGTGGCAGGCGAGTTGGGGCAGAGGTCGGAGCGGTGGCGCGTCGAGCGTTTGTCACTGCGAAAACTATAGGCTTTGAAGAACCCGAGTTAAAGTCAAATTGACGGCGATTTGAAGCATTGTCCGACGGCCGAAGGTGCGGCCGAACACGAGATCCTCCGCTACAGTCTTGATCACTCGTCACTTGGCGCACTCACGCTATCGGCATGGTTCTAGCTTTTACAGCGACACCGTGCTGGAACACACGTTATCAGAGGAAGAGAAAAGTCAGATCGTCCAGACGATCGAGATGTTTGAGGTCATTACTCAAACACAACCTGATGATTATCAGTCGCTGGAGATTCTGAAGGAGGGCTATCGCAAGATCGGCCGGCTCGAGGAGTCGTTCCGGGTCTCGCGACGGTTGGCCGAGGCGTATTACAACGTCGGCTCTTACACGCTCGCGCTGCAAGAGTGTGAAGTCATTCTGCTGAGGGAACCGAACTCGCCGGAGATTCTGGCGTTGCAGGGTGAGATCGAAAACAAACTGCAACTGACCGGAAAAAAGGGTGAAGTGGGCGCGCACACAGGTTTGATCGCAACCGATCTGGTGGCGGGCGGCGCGAATGGCGCGTCGTTAATCGAGATGCCGGAAACGCGGCACCGGCTCACGCACGAGCTGCAGGAACGCGGCGACGATCAGCTCGCGAAATTTTTGATCGTACAACAGCTCTTCTCCGAAGAAGAAGTGACGGCGGCGCTGGAAACGGTGAAGACGTTGAACAAGGATCTGGCCGGACAAACGCTGGCGTCGTCGCTTTTGGAAAAACTTGCCCGCCAGGACACGGACAAGGTGGACGCCGTGCTCTCGGCGCTAATCGACCGGACGAAGTTCGCTTACGTGCCGCTGGAATATTACGACGTTGATCGGCAGGTGGCACGCATGTTGCCGGACCATCTTACGCTCGGCCGGCTTGTTTGTGCCGTTCGATTTAATCAGCCGGACGATCATGATCGCGTGCTGCAATCCGTTTGATGTGGCGGGGCGCGAAGCGGTGCAGCAATCGCTCGATTACACGGTGGCGTGGTATCTCGCGCGACCGGCCCCGATCGTGAAATCGCTGCAGGATATTTACCGGCTCGATACCCGCCCGGCATAACATGAGAAGCAAATCTTTCGGAGAACGAATCGCCGATGTTCTGATCGAGGAAGGACTCCTTCTTCCGAATCAGCTCGAGGAAGCGGTCGCGACGCAGAAGAAAGAAGGCGGGCGGCTGCTCAAGATTTTAACGGACAAGCAATTCGTTACGGAACAGGACATGGCGTTCAGCATGGGACGCTGTCTGAATACGCCGCCGGTAAATTTGTCGAAGATTCGCGTGCCGGAGCAGATCATGTCGCTCGTGCCGCGCGAGATGGCGAAGGCGAACAAGCTGGTGCCGATCGCGCAACTGGACGGCAAGCTTTTCGTGGCGATGGCCGACCCGACGAACATTCTCGCGGTCGACGATCTGAAACGACGGGTGCAGTTGGAAATTGTTCCGATGATCGCGACGGAAAAAGCGGTCACCGAAACACTCGCCGGCATGCACGCGGGCGGCGCGAACATGACGCAGGTGTTGCGTCAGGTGTCGGAAGAAGTCGCCCAGAATACAGACGTCGAAGTTCAGACGGCGAAGAACGAGGAGATCGATCTCGATCGGCTCGCGACGGACAGCGAAGACGCACCGGTAATCAAGATCGTGAATCTGATCCTGGTGCAGGCGATCAAGGAAAAGGCGTCGGACATTCACATCGAGCCATTCCAGAAAACGCTGAAACTGCGTTACCGCATCGATGGCGAATTGGTGGCGGCGGAATCGCCTCCGAAAGCGCTGCAGCTTGCGATTACATCGCGCATCAAAATTCTCGCTGGATTGAACATCGCGGAACGGCGCGTGCCGCAGGACGGACGTTTCCGCATCAAAGTTATCGGCAAAGAAGTCGATCTGCGTATTTCGATTCTGCCGACCGCGTACGGAGAGAAGATCGTTATTCGTATTCTCGACAAGGCGTCGCTGACTGGAAGCATCGAGCAGATGGGTTTGGACGAGGGGACGCTCGGCAAATTCCGGCACGCGATCGATGCGCCGCACGGAATGATTTTGGTGACGGGCCCGACCGGTTCGGGAAAGACGACGACGCTCTACTCGGTGTTGCAGGAATTGAACAGCCCGCAATACAACATCGTCACGGTCGAAGATCCGATCGAGTACGAGCTGACTGGCATCAACCAGGTTTCGGTTCGCAACGATATCGGACTCGATTTCGCTTCGGCCCTGCGCTCCATCCTGCGCCAGGACCCGGACATCGTGATGGTGGGTGAAATTCGTGACAACGAAACTGCCGACATCGCGGTGAAAGCGGCGCTGACCGGTCACCAGGTGCTTTCGACTTTGCACACGAACGACGCGGCCGGCGCGATCACGCGACTCGACGACATGGGAATCGAGCCGTTCCTGATCTCAAGCTCGGTCATCATGACCTGCGCACAGCGACTCGTTAGGCGCGTGTGCATGAATTGCCGCGAAGAATTTAAACCGGATGCGGAAGCGGTGGCCAAACTCGGGATCGAGGGGGGCGCCAGCGGCACGTTTTACCACGGCGCCGGCTGCGACCGATGCAAAGGCCGCGGTTATCTCGGCCGGCTCGCGATTGTCGAAGCGCTGCCGGTCTCGGAAGCGATCCGGCGATTGATCATCAAGCGCGCGTCCGCGGTCGTGATCAAGAACCAGGCTATCAATGAAGGAATGAAGACGTTGCGCATGGTGGGCATCGAGAAAGCCCTCGAAGGCGCAACCACTCTGGAGGAAATCCTGCGCGTCACGGCTGAGGATCACTAAGCAGATGAAGAAGATGAAGATCCCATTTCTCGATCGTTTCAAAAAAGGTGCCGCGCGCCGCAAGGAGACCAAACCCGCCGCGCAACAGACCTTGAAGCCGTCCGCCATTTCCAAGCCGGAAGGCGAACGGCTGAGCAAGACCGTGATGCCGAACACGACGCGTGCGGTCACGACGCAGGAGACCTCGGATACGGCGGCCGCAGCGTTGAACGAAGGAACGTTCGAGGCGCCCTCGGTGACGCCGCGCGCAATTTCATTTGGTCCGAAAAAGAAAAATGTGAAGGACTTGCCGCCGGCGGTCGCGCTCGCGCTCGAGCCACGCGTGGAACGCGCGATCTCGCTCGATCTGGCCGACGTGCTGAATCGATTGCCCGAAGGGATAACGAAACCCTTGGAAAGCCTGGGTTCTTCGCGCCGCCTCTTACTCAAGGCATCGGAGCTGGAGAAGAAAATGGCGGCGGGCAAACCGAGCGTTGCCCTAACGAGTATTTACAAACAGGCGCCGGAGATTTTTCTCAAACCGGTCGAGGCCAGCGACACGACGGAGATCGCGCTGCCGTTCGACAAAGTCCTGGAAGCATTCATGCAAATGCAGGTGCGGCGCGACCAGACGAGCGAGGAAACGGTGCCGCAAGTGGAGACGCCATTCCTGCAAGTCACGCTCGAGGACAGCGAACGCTTCGGTGTGCCTAACGAGCCGTTGAAAGGCTCGGCCAAACCGCCGGTGCGAGTGGAAGCGGCGACCGCTCCGACGATTGCCGCGGCAGAGCCCGAGGCAAGTATCAGCCAAAAATTTGTTCCAATACCTGCGACTGCGGAAGCAATCGCGGCGGCAAACCCTGAAGCGGCCGCCGCTGTTGAAAGAGTGATTCGGGTACCGGAATCGCAGACGGAAAAGCCGCTGCGGATTTCGCTCGCGACACAACCGGTGGGAAAAGGGAAAACTGAAAAGCCGTCGAGGACGGCTCCCGAACGAATTCCGTTTCACCTTCCACCGAAAGGAACGGGTGCGCCCGCCTCTGAGAGAGTTCCAGCCTCAAGCGGGCCGCCCGTTTCCACCGATGTGCCTGCGCCCATCCGCGCGCGTATTCCATTCGAAGGTGAACCAACCGAAATGGAACTTCCGCGTAAACCCGCAGCCGCGATGCCGCCGGAAATGGTCGAGCCACCGTCGGGCGACAGGAAAATCAGCCTCGCGCTAAAACCGATTTTAGAAAGCCTGCCGGTCTTTGAGTTAAGCGGCGATCCGAAGGACGTGCCGGACGATGCGCGCGTGGAATTTTCCTTCGCGCTGATTCATTCGCAGCTCACGAGCGGACGCGTAACGGTGCCGCCGGAACTTTTCGAGAAAGCGCTACCGCCGGATAGTCGGCGCTTTTTCAGCGCGAAAAATCTGCAAATGCCAGTGTTGCTGCCGTTGCAGGAAGTGCTGAAGAATTTGCCTAACGAGGCGTTGCGGATGCGCGACGACCAGGAAGAACGCGAAGTGGGCGAAGTAATCGAGACGCCTTTCTCCACCACTGCGGCCGAAGACGCGAAGCGTTTTGGCAATGAACCGCCATCACCACCGCAACCCGATGCGACGTTCCAACCAGCCGCCACAACGGAACCGGCGAAGACCGAACCGACAGTGACTGCTGCGCCGAGCGCGAAGAGCGAGCCGGCTGAAAAGCCCGAGCCGACGGTCGATGCGAAGAGTATCATTACACAAATCAACGCGCTCCCTGGCGTGCGCGCGTCTTCACTCACCTTCACCGACGGATTGAGCCTGGCGGGAGATCTGCCACCGGAAATCGGCGCCGATGCGTTGTGCGCAGTTGCACCTTCATTTCTGCAACGAATCGAAACACACCTGAGCGATACGCAGATCGGCGATCTCGGAGCGCTCACACTTCATTGCACCAAATCCAGCATCACTTTTCTCAAGCATGCCAACATTTGCCTAACCGCCTTACACACGAACGGCGAGCTGACCCCGGATGTCCGCGCCGAACTTCATCGAATGCTGACCGATCTTTCCCGCACCTATCCGCAAAACGAGCCATCCCATGTCGATCATTAATTACGCCAGCCGCGAGATTCAGTTCAAAATCGTCTACTACGGTCCCGCACTTTGCGGCAAGACGACCAACCTTGGTTACATTCACCAGCGAATAAATCCGTCCAATCGTGGCGATCTTGTTTCGCTCGCGACCGCCGCGGATCGCACGTTGTTCTTCGACTTTCTGCCGGTGAATGCCGTCGTGATCAAAGGTTTCGTGACGAAGTTCCAGCTCTACACCGTGCCCGGTCAGGTGATTTATAACGCGACACGGCAGCTCGTTCTGCGCAGCGTTGATGGCGTTGTTTTCGTGGCCGATTCGCAGTGGGAAAAAATGGAGGAGAACGTCGAGAGTTTCAAAAATCTCGCCGACAATCTATCGAAGCAAAACATCTCGATCGACGAGATTCCCTACGTGTTGCAGTACAACAAGCGCGACCTGCCGAACATCGCGCCGGTCAATTATCTGGAATATGTGCTGAACAATCGGAAGCGGCGCGCGCAAGCCTTCGAAGTGATTTCCAGCACGGGCCAGAACGTTTTCGCCTCCCTCAACGCCGTCTCGCAAATTTTGCTGCACAAATTTAGCAAACAAAGTGAAGCGCCTAAGACCGCACCGCTGCCCGTGGCTATCCCGGTTGAGCCACCGACTGTGACGCAGGAGGAAAGCGCACCTGTATGAACGCGATTCCTGTTTTTAAACTCGAAGACGTAGCGACGCTCGATGGCATCCTGGCCGAGTTTCTGCAAAAGGCAGAAGCGGAGCTGACGGTTGTGATCGACCGCGGCGGCAACGTGATCTCGCAGTACGGTGACATTTCGATCATGGATGTGACCATTATCGCGGCGCTTGCTGCCGGATCATTCGCGGCGACCAAAGAACTGGCGCGTCGCATCGGCGAAATTGAATTCAACGCGCTCTATCATCAGGGAAACGGCAATCACATCTTCATGAATTCGGTCGATGACGACACGATCATGATCACGGTTTTCGGCAAACGCACGACGGTCGGTCTGGTGCGCTTCTATTCGGTGGGCGCGGCGCAAAAGGTAGCCGACCTTTTGAAGTCGTTGCAGGGCAACACGCACGAAATTGCTTTTTCTGCGAGCGATATCGGCAACGCCGAGATTTTCAGCGACCCGTAATCGAAGGAAAAGCTTCGCTCTCGTTAGGCACGGGAGAAGTGACCGCGATCGTCAGCCGATCGGAAATTATTCGGTGAATTCTTTCGCCACGAGTGTGGCGTTATGCCCGCCAAAACCGAATGAGTTGTTCAGGACAACGCGAATCTTCTTTTCCCGCGCGACGTGCGGCGTGTAATCGAGATCACATTCCGGATCCGGATTGTCGAGATTGATCGTGGGCGGAATGATCGAATCGCGCATGGCCAGCGCGCACGCCGCCATTTCAATCGCGCCGGCTCCGCCCAGTGCGTGGCCGGTCATCGATTTCGTGGAACTGATGGCGAGACCGTTTTTGGCATACGCGCCAAAAACAGATTTGATCGCGCGTGTTTCACAAATGTCGCCGAGGCCGGTCGAGGTCGCGTGCGCGTTGATGTAATCAACCTCGTTCAGGGGAAACGCCGGCGTGTTCGAGCGCGATCTTCATCGCGCGCGCCGCACCTTCTCCCTGCGGGTCCGGTGCCGTCATGTGATATGCGTCCGCAGTGAGTCCATAGCCCGCGAGTTCGCAGTAAATTTTCGCGCCGCGCGCTTTGGCATGTTCGAGTTCTTCGACCACGACGATTCCGGCGCCTTCGCTCATGACAAAACCATCGCGGTCTCGGTCGAATGGGCGCGACGCGCGCTCCGGCTCGTCGTTGCGCGTGCTGAGAGCCTTCATTGCCGAAAAGCCGGCAAGACCAATCGGGCTCATCGATGCTTCCGAACCGCCGGCGATGAAAATATCGGCATCGCCGAATTTGATCATGCGCCACGACTCGCCGATGGCGTTGTTTGAAGTGGCGCAGGCTGTGACGATGCAAAGGTTGGGACCGCGCAATCCGAACTCCATCGAAGCGAAGCCGCTCGCCATGTTACTGATGAGCATCGGAATGGTGAAAGCGGAAACGCGCGATGGCCCTTTCTGGACTAGAATGTTGTGCTGCGTCTCAAGTGTATCGAGTCCGCCAATACCGCTGCTGATGATTGATCCGAAACGATCGCGGTTCTCCTGTCCGTACGGATCGATCCCGGCATCTTCCATTGCCATCTTGGCGGCGGCGAAGGCAAGTTGCGCGAACCGATCGGTCCGCCTCACGTCTTTAGGATTCCTGAAATAATTCTTCGGGTCGAAGTTGGGCACTTCGCCGCCGATCTGACAATCATACGCGCTGACATCGAACGACTCGATGCGATGGATGCCGCTGACGCCCCTTTTCAGTTTATCCCAAAAGGTGACGAGGTCGTTGCCCAGCGGCGTAACGACTCCAAGCCCGGTGATAACGACTCTTCGATCTTTCATGATTGGGCGAAAGCTGGTTAACGACCGGCCTTACCTGTGACGCATTTCCGGGCGGTTGTCACTTCCTTAGCGTGTGCCCATGCCTACGCTCTGCACCGTCTGGAAAAGTTTACCTTCCGTTTTGATGGAAGGCGCAATGATGATTTCGGTTTGCTGAAATTCGGCGATGTCGCGCGCGCCGACGTTGCCCATGCAGGTGGTGATTGCGCCGACGAGATTCTGGCTGCCATCATCCACTTCGGCGGGTCCGAACAAGATTTGTTTGAGCGAGCCGGTGGCGCCGACCTTGATGCGCGTGCCGCGCGGGAGATTGGCATGCGGCGTCGCCATTCCCCAATGATAGCCATGACCCGGCGCTTCCTGTGCCTTGGCAAAAGCGCTGCCGACCATCACTGCGTCCGCGCCGGATGCGAGAGCTTTGCAAACATCGCCGCCCTTGCTCATTCCGCCGTCGGTGATGATCGGGACATAGCGCGCCGTTTTCTTGAAATAAAAATCGCGCGCCGCTGCGCAGTCGACTGTTGCAGTAACCTGTGGAACTCCGAGGCCGAGGACGCCGCGTGAAGTGCAAGCCGCGCCTGGTCCGACTCCGATGAGAACCGCGGCGGGCCCGCATTCCATGATTTCCACTGTCACGTCGTAACCAACCGTGTTTCCGACGATGACAGGAATGCGCATGTCGCTGCAGAATTTTTTCAGATCGAGCGACTGATATTCAGTGGAAATATGGCGCACCGTCGAAACCGTGCTTTGCACGACAAAAACATCCGCACCCGCTTCCTGCGCGATGGCGCCGAATTCCGCCGCGCGTTGCGGAATCGAGCTGACAGCGGCGATCGCTCCGCCGTCTTTGATCTGGCGGATGCGCGCGGCAATCAAATCCTCCTGCACCGGTTCCTGATAAATTTTTTGCAGCAGCGCGGTCACTTCCGATTTGTCGGTCTCGACAACTTTTTGCAGAACTTCCTGCGGATTTTTGTAGCGCGTTTGCACGCCTTCGAGATTCAGAACGGCAAGGCCGCCGAGTTTGCTCATGGCGATGGCGAAGCGCACATCGACGACGCCATCCATCGCGCTGGCCAGGATTGGAATTTTAAACTCCAGCGGCTCCGCATTCTTGCGCGGCAAACGCCACATGATATCGACTTCGTTAGGATTAATCGTCACGCGGCCGGGGACGAGTGCGATTTCGTCGAACCCGTAGGTCACGCGAGCTTTTCGATTTCGGCCGATCCACATTCCCATAATTAAATACGATCCAGTTTGAGTCTTTCGTTCAGGCTTCCACAGCGCGGACACCGCGGGAGTAGCGCGTCGGTTCGATCCTCGAATTCAAACGCGCAAATCACGCACCGCAGCCGATGGCGCAAGGCCCGTCGCTCACGCCGGCGCCGGTTCCATTCTCCCACTATCCAAAGAAGAAAAACCGCTGCAAGAAAAAGCAGCAAATAGATTGTGACCAGAACCGCGAGAGTGACGCGGATCACGGCGAAGTTGCGCTTGCGGGCGGCGGCGCCGGGATGGCGACATCATTGCCCCATTCGATCGTCACCGTCGTCCATTTTAATTCATCGGAGGCGCTCGTCGCCGCATTTTTTCCCCGCTCGAATCGGGAACGGAGGAGATAAGCACGCGCCTGTTCATCCAATGCGCTATCGCCGGAAGAATTCTGAAGGAAGCAATAGCGAACGCTTCCGCTCTGATCCAGTGCGATGAGGAAAGTTGCGTTCTGCGGTGATTCGCGCGTTGAAGCTGTAAACTTCATGGCAGGCGATTGCACTTGGCCTAACGAATCGTTCTTGTTGGCCAAAACGATCGAAGTCGGAGCGGCGAATGGAGCCGGTTGATTTTGCGTGCGCGCAATTGGGACTGGTGCCGGCGGTCGCGCGCTCGGCGATTGCGCGTCAGCCTTCGGGAAAAGCCAGGGTTTGAGCGCGGGCTGCATAGTCGAGTAAGAGGGGACATGAGTGAGCCTGGGCAAAAGGAAGGCTTTTGCCTCCGGCGAACGCTGAGTGGTTGTGGCCAGCGCCGGATCTTCCGCGGCGACCCAGCGCAAAAGCGTTCGCCCTTCATCGGAATTATTCGAAATGAAATTCACGCGCGCCGGAGGCGGAAGCAACGCGACCGTAGGCGGGTAGACAATTTGAAATAGATAAAAACAGAAGGCATGGGCGGCGGCAGACAGAGCCAGGAAACCGGCGATGGCCAGATGCCGCGGGCGACGCGGTTCCCAGGCGAAAAGCAAATCCTGCGTCATCTTGTCGAGCTGGTTGCGAGCGCGACCGACGTGATACCGCGTTCCAGAGCGGCGTTCGTCACGGCCACGACTAATTCGTAAGGTGTCGATCGATCCGCGCGAATGATGAGCGATCGCCCTTCTTCTTTCGCCTTCTGCAAAAGCGGATCGAGCTGTTCCAATGTGACTTTTTGATCCCGAAAATAGATCGACGCATTGGCACCGCCCGTGATGCTGATGATTTGCTGGTTAGCCTGCGGACCGAGGGTAAAACGCGAGAACGGTGCTGCGATCGCAATTCCCGGCTGCAAAACGAAGTTCGAGCTGAGCAGCAGGAAGAAGATGAGGAGGAAGAGGACGTTAACCGCCGGAAAAACGCAGAGCCAGCCAAAGGTATAATTCCTCGTGCGCGTGAGTTTCATTTCACGTCGAACGGATCACTCGTTAGTTAGCGCTCGGATTTCCGGGTCTGGTGCGCCGGTTCGAAACTGATGATGTCGCTCGCCGGCTCGCGGTCCGTCAGCATGTGCACGATTTCAATACCGGCCCGCTCCATGTCGTGCATCATCGTGTTTACGCGCGAAGAGAGATAACTGTAGGCAAGGAAAGTAGGAGTCGCCACGACCAGGCCCGCCGCGGTTGTAAGCAGGCTCTTATATATACCGCCGGAAAGCTCGGTCACGGTGGCATAACCGCCGTTGGAGGAAATGGTCCCGAAAGTTTCAATCATGCCGGCGACTGTGCCTAACAAGCCAAGGAGCGGCGTGAGAAAAGCGAGAGTCGCGAGCACACCGAGAAAGCGCTCGAGCTTCGGGACTTCGAGTTGTCCCGCTTCCTGCACAATGTCCTTTAGCTCTGCCCGCGGCGCATCATGCCGGATAATCGCTGCATGAATGACCCGCGCGACCGGGCCCGGTGTGCCGGCGGATTCATGGAGCGCTTCGGCAAAATTCCTGCGCCTAACGAGATTGGATAGCCCCTGCAGAAACTCGGCCACATGAATGGTCGCGCGATGGAAATAAAAAAGGCGTTCGGCAAAAACACCAATGGAAATGATGCTGCAGATAAGGATCGGCCACATGAGCATGCCGCCCTTCTGGATGTAATCGATCATTAGCGCACTCCTTTAGTCCTGTTTACGGGTAGAGGCAAGTGGCACAGCTAGCGTGACTTTTTCTTCTTCGCCGGCGTAGCGGACGGTCTCGCAGCGTTCGTCTGACTGATCAATCGACCCGCGCCGTCATAGACCGCGTAACCTGTCGGCTTGCCTAACGAGTCATAGGTGTAAACGATCTTGTGCAAAACGTTATCGCTCTTGTCGGATTGGATTTCCTGGGTCTGCCGGCCGGCGTCGTCGTATTTGTAGACGGATTTGAAGCGCAGCTTTGAATCCGCTCCGTACACTTCACCCGTCGCGAAATGACCGGCATCATCAAGCGTGTAACGGGTCGTTCCCAGCAACTTGCCTTCGCGCGTTGTCGTCCTCGCCGCGGCGGTATGATGCGCATCGTCGAAGCGATAGGTTGTGCGCGATCCATCGGCGTTGATTGAAACCGTAACGCGCACGGCGTCGGCCGGTAGTCGCCTGTCCGATGGCTGGCGCGCGTAAGTCCCGCAGCGAGAACGATTGCGGCGGTGGAGAGGAGTCGCATGACGAGCGGCATTCTAGCCGCAGGAAAAAATGCCGCAAACGGGCGCGAATTTTTATTGACCGCTGGCACGGAAGGTGGTTAGAAGTGGAGGAAAGTGGATTGAAATGGCCCAGTCTTCCACTGGCGTATGGACAACGACTCTCAGCCACAAACTTTCTACGCCGGTAATTTTCGTCACGCTATCGACGAAAAGAATCGTCTCACCATTCCTTCACGCTGGCGCCGCGGGGAGAGCGAAGACTTCATCCTGCTCGCCGACGCCAACCAGCAGTGCCTGTTGGTTATGTCGCACCCGGAGTTTGATCGCATGAGTTCGGCCGTCGCGTCCGAGACGAGCGTTTCGGCGCGCGATCGTCGCATTTTTTCGCGCCACTTGCATGCGCGCGCTGAACATGGCGCATCGGACAAACAGGGTCGGCTCGTCTTGCCGGAACATTTTTGCAAACAACTCAGCCTGAAAGGCGAAGTTGCACTCGTCGGCGGCCGCGGACGTTTTGAAATTTGGAACCTCGCGCGGTGGAAACGCGCGCACGAAGAGGAAACCGCCACCTACCAACACGTGGCCAATCTCATTGGGTTATAGCGAGCACGGGATGAACGCATTGTTGTTTGAACGACCGATCTGGTTCGCGACCGGTCCATTAACCATCGAAGAGGAGGCGGAAATGGAGGACGCGATTTATCATCGGCCGGTACTCGTCGCAGAAGTGCTGGAGTTACTTGCGCCGAAAGCCGGCACCCTTGTCGTCGATGCGACGTGTGGCGGCGGCGGACATAGTGAAGCGATCCTGCGCGCGGGCGCGAACGTTCTCGCTTTGGACCAGGATCCCGATGCGATTGAATACGCAGCCGCGCGGCTTTCGACATTTGCTGAACGGATCAAATTCCGTCAGTGCAACTTTCGCTCAATCAATGAAGTGCTCGATCAACTCGGAATCCCGCGCATTGGCGGCGCGCTACTCGATCTCGGTGTTTCATCGCGGCAACTGGAAAATCCCGAGCGCGGTTTCAGCATCATGCGTCCCGGTCCGCTCGATATGCGGATGGATCCGCGCAGCGAACTGACGGCGGCCACCATTCTTAATAGTTACGGCGAGGAAGAACTCACGCAGTTGTTTCGCGATTACGGTGAAGAGCCGGCCGCGCGACGCATCGCCGCGATGATCGTGAAAACGCGAAAGACGGCTCCGTTTATCGATACCGTTTCGCTTGCACGCGCGATCGAGAAAATTGTCGGCCGGCACGGACGCCGCCATCCTGCGACGCAGGTTTTCCAAGCGTTGAGGATGGAAGTAAACGATGAACTCGGCGCTCTGGAACAGGGTTTGCGCGCGCTGACGGATCGACTCGAAGTTGGCGGGCGCATCGCGGTCATCACCTTTCATTCACTGGAAGACCGCATCGTGAAAAATTTCTTCCGTGATCGCAGTCGCCAATGGCTGGATCGACCGGAATGGCCGGAACCGCGACCAAATCCCGATTGGGATTTGCAATTGGTCACCGCGAAACCGGTCGAACCCGGCGAAACAGAACAGCGCGTTAACCCGCGTTCGCGCAGCGCAAAACTGCGGGTGGCGGAGAAAATCAAATGAATCGATCGCGCCGAAAGACAATGAACTCGATCGATGCGCCATCGCTGGCGCGCTGGATTGTGCTCACCATTTTTTTCGCGCTGACCGGTTTGATCTACGTCTATTTAAATATTCAGCTGCATCGCCTGGGCGATCAGCAGAACCGGCTCGAGCGCGACCTGGCCAGCTTGCGCAGCCAGAACGAAGACGCGACGGGGCAAATCAATGTGCTGACCTCGCGCGTGGCGTTGCAGCGGCGAATGAAGGAAGGCTATTTGAAGATGGTTCCGATCGCCGAGGAAAACATTGTCCGGCTCGCGCCTGCTCACTCAGCGGAAGAGGATGCGATTCAACCAGTCGTTAACGAAGGAGCGCGCCCATGAAATGGAACGGACGGACGCGGTGCGCCTTGCTCTGCCTGGGTTTCATCGCGCTCTTCAGTCTGTTCTCATTTCGGTTGGTTTATCTGCAGCTGCTCAAGCACGATGAGTACGCCGAGATCGCAGCGAAGAACCACGGTTACAAACAAAAGATCTATGCGGAACGTGGAGACATCTTTGACGCCAACAACGAGGTGCTCGCGCATAACGTACCGGTGGAAACGGTCGTGGCCGATGCCACCCTCATTAATAAACTCGACGAAACCGTCGCACTCGTTAGTCCGCGTTTAAAGATTCCGGCGGCGGAGCTGTTGGAAAAACTGCGCAGCAATCGACCTTACATCGTTCTCAAACGCGAGGTTCCCGAAGCCGAGGCCTGCAACTTGCGCGATGAGTTGCGCGCAAAAAATCTACGCGGCATCAGCCTCGAGCGGGATTCGCAGCGCATCTATCCAAACGGCTCCATGCTCTGTCATGTCATTGGTTTCATCGACGGCGAGCATCGAGGCATTCAGGGCGTCGAGATGTCGATGGAAGACTATCTGCATGGCCAGGATGGATATCGCTGCATCGAACGCAAACCGTCGGGCCAGGAGATTGTTCTTTACCGCGGGCAGGAACGCGCGCCGCGCGACGGTTTCGATGTGCATCTCACGGTCGATTTGAATCTGCAAAATATCGTGGAGAACGAAATCGACGCCGCCATGCAGGAATATCATCCGCTAAAGGCGACGATCATTCTGATGCGCCCGCAGACAGGCGAGATTCTTGCCATGGCGAATCGTCCGAACTTCGATCTCAACTTGCGCGCGAAAGCAAAACCGGAGGAGATGAAAAATCGCGCCATCATCGATCTGATGGAGCCGGGATCGACCTTCAAGATTGTGACTGCGGCTTCGGCCTTGAACGAAGGCAAGGTCAAACCTGACACCACGATTTTCTGCGAGAACGGCGCCTGGAGTTATGGCGGACGCGTGCTGCACGATCACAAAGCCTACGGCGAACTGACCGTGCGCGATGTGCTGGTGAAGTCGAGCAACATCGGCGCAGCCAAGCTGGCGATGAGCGTGGGCGAGGAGAAATTCTACGAATACATCCGCCGTTTTGGTTTTGGCGATCGGACCGGCGTCGAATTGCCGGGTGAGATTCGCGGAATGGTCCATTCGCCGCAATCGTGGAGCAAAATTTCGATCACGCGAATTCCAATGGGGCACGAGATCGGAGTGACACCATTGCAAATGACGGTGGCGATGGCGGCAATCGCCAATGGCGGCAAACTCGTGACGCCGCGCATCGTGAAATCGATCACGGACAGCAATGGAAAAACGGTCAGCAAATTTTCGCCGGTTATTTTGCGACAGGTAATTTCGCCAAAGACGGCCAGTATGATCGGTGATGCCCTGCGCGGTGTCGTGAGTGATCGCGGCACCGCCGCAGCGGCCGCTGTTCCCGGTTTTACGATCGCGGGAAAAACCGGCACGGCGCAAAAGGTCGATCCCAAAGGCGGCTACGAACACGGCAAGGAAATTGTTTCCTTCATCGGATATTTGCCGGCCGATCACGCGGAATTTGTCGGACTCGTTGTGCTGGACGATGCGCACACGAGCAAACCGGAATTGAATTATGGCGGACAGGTCGCCGGCCCTATCTTCGCCCGAGTAGCGGAGAAAGCGGCGCGTTATCTTGATCTCGAGCCGCATGAGGAACCAGGCAAAGGAGAGAGCGCGGGACGTATTGCCTTAACCAATTCCCCGCGACGTTGAGTATCTTGCGCAGACGTTCGCGTTCCTCATGCAGCTCAAAACTCTCATCGCCGCGATTACGCCGCGCCAAATCCTCGGGCCGCTCGAGCGCGACGTCGAAAGCATCGCGTATGATTCGCGACGCGTTCAGAAGAACACTCTCTTCGTTGCGCTCAAAGGGGAGAAAGAGCGACGGCCACCAGTTCATCGGCCAGGCGATCGACCGTGGTGCTTCGTGTATCGTTACTGAGCGGGAAGAAAAACATTCCCGCGCCACCACTGTGGTGGTGGAAGACTCGCGCGAAGCGCTCGCGGATCTCGCGGCCGCGTTTTATCAGAGGCCGGCCCGTCGTTTAAAAATGGCCGGTGTTACCGGCACGAATGGAAAAACCACCACCACATTTTTAATCAAGCACATCTGCGAAAAAGCCGGGCTGCGTTGCGGGCTCATCGGCACCGTGCGCTACGAAATTGGTGAGCGCGTTCTACCTGCCGTTCGCACCACGCCCGAATCATTGGAAGTGCAGGAACTGCTCGCGCAAATCGCCGATGCCGGATGCAAAGCTGCGGCGATGGAGGTTTCTTCGCACGCACTGGCGCAGGAGAGGACGCGGGGATTGGAGTGGGACGTAGCCGTGTTCACCAACCTCACGCAGGACCATCTCGATTTTCACGGCACGATGGAGAATTACTTCGACGCGAAGGCGAAGCTCTTCATGGCGTTACCGGACCAGAAGACGAAAAAGAAGTCCACGGCGGTGATCAATGCCGACGATCATTACGGGCAGTTGTTGATCGATCGCATCGGGAAGAAAACGCCGGTCATTACCTACGGAATGGGCGTGCACGCAGATTTTCGCGCATCAAATTATCGCATGGAATTTGGCGGCACTTCCTATCAGCTCGATGCGCGCGGCAAAAGTTATCTCGTGCGCGTTCCGTTGATCGGAAGATTCAACGTCGCGAATTCCATGGCCGCGCTGGCCGCGGCGACTAGTCTCGGGATTAGTTTGCGCGAAGCGATTCTGAGCCTGAACAAATCGCCGCAGGTTCCCGGTCGACTTGAAGCCGTTCCAGCGAAGCGCCAGTTCCAGGTTTTCGTCGATTACGCGCACACCGATGATGCGCTGCTCAATGTTCTGAAAACGCTGCGCGAATTGCAGCCGCGCAAACTGATTGTCGTTTTCGGTTGCGGCGGCGATCGCGATCGGCGGAAGCGGCCGCTCATGGGACGGGTCGTCGATCAGAACGCTGATTTCGGCATCATTACTTCCGACAATCCGCGCAAGGAAAATCCCGACGCGATCATCGCCGAAGTCGAGAAGGGTTTTCGCTCCACGCACTACGAAAAGATTCCCGATCGCACCGAAGCGATTTCGCGCGCCGTCGCGCTGGCGCAACCGCACGATATCGTCCTGATCGCCGGCAAAGGCCACGAGACCTACCAGGAATTCGCCGATCACACGATCCCGTTCGACGACGTCCAAGTCGCGCGTCGCGCACTTGAGGATCATCCGGTGGAATTTTGATGATGAACATCCATTCGAATTTCACGCACAGCGCCGCGCAAGTCCCGGGGAGCGCGCCCGCCTCGGGCGCTGGCGATGGCGCCCTCGCCATCGCGAACTTTTCGCGGGCTTTTCGGCGAGGCGCCGAAAAGTGCGCCCGAGGCGGGCGCGCTCCCCGGAATTCTTCGATCACGCAATGGATTCATTAACGCTTTCGAAGATCGCAGAATTTTGTGACGGACAATTGTCGTTAGGCAATGTCAGAAGCGTTACCCGCATCAGCACCGATTCGCGCACTCTACAGCCTGGGGATTTGTTTGTGGCCTTGCGCGGGGAGAATTTCGACGGACATGCTTTCATCGCCAAAGCCATCGAGCGCGGTGCCGTTGGCGCGATCGTGGACCGCAATTGGACTGATAAAGCTCCCGAAGATCTTGCGCTCCTCCGCGTCGACAACACGTTGATCGCTTACCAACAGATCGCGGCACGTTACCGTCAGTCCCTTCCGCTCAAGGTCGTCGCCATCACCGGCAGCAACGGCAAAACCACGACGAAGGATTTCGCCGCCGCCGTCCTCGGCACTCGCTTCCGCGTTACAAAAACAGAAGGGAATTTCAACAATCACGTCGGCCTTCCGCGGACGATTTTGGAAGCGACATCGAAGGATGAGATTGGCGTTTGGGAATTGGGCATGAATCATCCGGGCGAGATTGCTGCACTCGCCAAAATCGCTGCGCCCGATGTCGGAATCATCACCAACATCGGCGTCGCTCACATCGAATTCATGGGATCGCGTGAAGCGATTGCACGGGAAAAAGGCGCGCTCGCCGAAGCGTTGGGCGCGGACGGGACATTGATTCTGAACGCGGACGATTCTTTCAGTGCGGAAATTGCGAGACGCACACGCGCAAAAACTGTATTCGCCGGCACGAAGGAAGGATCGTTGCGCGCAACCGATCTGCGACAGAGCGCGAGCGGCTCCGAATTCACCATTCTCGAGGGCGCGCATCGCTGCCGCGCACAATTGCCGGTGCCGGGACTGCACATGATTCAAAATGCTCTGCTCGCGGTTGCGGCCGGGCGTGTATTCGGGCTTTCGATTGAAAATTGTGCGGCCGGTCTTGCTTCCGCGCCCCTAACGAAAGCGCGTTTGCAAATTAAAACGATCCGCGGTGTCCAGTTCATCGACGACAGCTACAATGCGAATCCGGAATCGATGCGGGCTGCGCTCGCGACTCTGGCCGAGTTAGAAACGGACGGTCGCCGCGTCGCTGTTCTCGGCGAAATGGCGGAGCTGGGCGAGCGAATCGGAACGAGGTCACCGCGAAGTTGGTGAAGCGGCCGCGACATTGAAGATCGATGAGTTGATCGCGATCGGCAAAACCGCGGCGACGATTGCCGACGCCGCGCGCGACGCCGGCTTGGAAAACGCGCGCAGTGTCGGTTCCGTTTCCGAGGCAGCGGAAATTCTTGCCGGGGAAACATCGCCTAACGACCTGGTCCTGATCAAGGGCAGCCGGGCCGCGCGCACGGAACGTGTGCTGGAAGAGTTTGCCCGACGTCAATCCGCGGAGGGAATTGCCTCGTGATCTTCTACCTCCATCACTTCAGCGAGCAGGTTCCCGGCTTCAATGTTTTTTCCTACATCACATTTCGTGCGGTCGCGGCGGCGATCACCGCTTTTGTATTGTGCCTTCTCTTTGGCAATTTCATCATCCGCAAACTCATCTCGCTGAAAGTCGGGCAACCGATTCGCACTGCTGAAGAAGTGCGGCGACTCGCCGAATTGCACGGCGGAAAACAAGGAACGCCAACCATGGGCGGCGTTCTCATCATCGGTTCGGTTTTCATTTCCGGCGTGCTTTGGGCGCGGCCGGATAATCGTTTCGTCTGGCTCGTTCTCTTCACCCTGGTCTATCTCGGTGTCCTCGGTTTCGTCGACGACTACCTCAAAGTGGTCAGTAAGAAATCCGACGGCGTCCCGGCGCGGCTGAAATTTCTTTTTCAAATAATCCTCGCCGCCATCGTCACGGCCGTTTTCCTAACGAGCCCGCTGATCGAGGTGCAGGCGCGGCTGCTTTACCTGCCATTCGTCAAGGTGCCGGTCGTAACGAACATGGGCTGGTTCACTTTTGTTTTCTTTGCGCTCGTCGTGGTTGGTTCATCGAATGCCGTAAATCTCACCGATGGCCTCGACGGTCTCGCTGCCGGTTGCACCATCACGGTTGCGTTCGCCTACGCGCTGCTTTCCTACGCCGCGGGCAATTACCGAATCGCCGAATATTTGCAGGTGCCGTTTTATCCTTTCACCGGCGAGTTGACCGTGCTTTGCAGCGCGCTCGTCGGCGCCGGTCTCGGATTTCTCTGGTTCAATTGTCATCCGGCGCGCGTTTTCATGGGTGACACCGGTTCGCTTGCGATTGGCGGAATGATCGGTGTCGTCGCGATTTGTTGTAAACAGGAGCTTCTGCTCACGGTTGTTGGCGGCGTCTTCGTGATCGAAGCGGTCTCGGTCATTCTCCAGGTGTTGAGTTTCAAGCTCACCGGCAAACGCATCTTCGCCATGTCGCCGATCCATCATCATTTCGAGCTCGCCGGTTGGAAGGAGAACACGGTGATCGTGCGGTTTTGGATTTTGTCGGCAATCTGCGCGCTCCTCGGGCTGGCCACACTGAAATTGAGATGAGCAAGCGTTACCAAAACAAGAAAGTCGCGGTGCTCGGAGCGGGACTTAGCGGAACCGCCGCGGCGCTTTTGCTTGTCGAGGAAGGAGCGCAAGTGACCGTGCTCGATAGTGCCGACGAAAAAAATCTGCTCAAGTCGACGCTGGAAAATCTGCGCGGGCAGAATGTGCGCGTGATGTGCGGACCGGAAGTGGAGCACGATTCTTCTTCCTACGATCTGGTTGTCCTCAGTCCGGGCATCGATCCGGATTCGCCGCTTGCGCAAAATTTTTCGTCACGAAAAATCGAAACGATCGGTGAGCTCGAGCTCGGCTGGCTTTCGTGTGAGCGGCCCGTCATTGCCATCACGGGCACGAACGGCAAGACAACGACGACGGAGCTCGTTGCCCAAATGCTGAACGCATGCGGCCAGCGCACGATCGCATGCGGAAATATCGGCAAGCCGTTATCGGACATCGTTCGCCGGCAGGAAAAATATGACGTGCTCACTGTCGAAGTGAGTTCGTTTCAGTTGGAAACGATTCGCACTTTCCGGCCCGCGATCAGTGTCTGGCTAAATTTCGCGCCCGATCATCTCGATCGCTACGCATCAGTCGCGGAATATCGCGCGGCGAAACTGCGTATCTTCGATTACCAGACGGCGGATGATGTTGCTGTCGTTAACGCGCTCGAACAACTGCCCGCCGATCAAGGCGCGACCGATCACGTTCAGCGCTTACGATGACGAGGCGGATCTTCGTCTCGAAGGCGGCGCCATTGCCTATCACGACGAAGCAGTGCTGCGCCTGGCCGACACCAAGCTGAAGGGATCGCACAACATCGAAAACCTGATGGCGACGCTCGCCGTTGGTCGCGCGCGTGGATTGACATTCGAGCAGATGGTCCCGCCGTTGTCGCAATACGAACCGCAACCGCACCGGTGCGAATTCGTCCGCGAAGTTGCCGGCGCGACCTACATCAATGATTCAAAGGCGACCAATCTGGACGCGGTTGAAGCAGCGTTGAACGCGCAAAATAAACCGGTCATTCTCATCGCGGGCGGAAAGGATAAAGGTTTTACCTACGAATCCCTTCGCGAACTCGTTAGGCAAAAAGCGCGCGCGGTTATTCTCATTGGAGAAATGGCGCAGAGCATTGCGCGTGATTGGGAAGGCGCTGTGCCGACCGAAATCGCCGATTCGCTGGCCGATGCAGTCGAGCGCGCGCACCAAATGGCCCGGCCGGACGAGATTGTTCTCTTTTCCCCGGGAACTTCTTCCTTCGACATGTTCAAGAGCTACGCCGATCGCGGCGATCAATTTCGCGCGCTCGTCCACGCCCTGCCGAGACAAAGATGAAAATGCCCAAGTTATTTCGACGCAAAAAGCTGCGCGCCAGCACGGCACGACGTTCCCTCGCCGATACGAACGGAATGGATTACGAAGAAATGTCGGAACCGAACATGAAGCTGTCGCGCGCGCTGCTGATTGTTCTGGTTCTGCATGTCGTCGCCGTCGCCGGCATCATCGCGTTCAACGCGATCAAGACGCGCCAGGGCGGTTTGCCGCCACCGCCGATGGCCAGGAGTGCGAACGTGAAAACGGAGGATGCATCCACGCAAAGTTCCGCGCTGCAAACTGAGAAACCGAGCGCGACCGCGAATCGCGACGAAGAAAAACCAAAGCACCCGGTCGTTGCCAAAGAGGAACCGAAGGCGGACAAAGCGAAGCACGCGGCGAAAAGTTCGGTGACGGATTCCGGAAAAACCTACGTCGTAGTCAAAGGCGATAATCCGGTGACGATCGCGCGCAAGTTCAAGGTCTCCTACGACAGTCTGATCGAGCTGAATCACATTGATGACCCGAAGAAGTTGCAGATCGGGCAAAAACTTTCGATCCCCGCCAAAACGACGAAGACGACAAAAAAATCCGACGACTAGATTTTCGAAACGATGCACCGTAAGAGCGCTTACATTCTATTTCTCGCCGTGCTTGTGATGCTCGTCATCGGCATCGTCATGCTATTTAGCACGAGCGCATTCGCGCGAAGCAGCCACAACGACGTTTATTATTTCATCAAGCGTCAGGCGGTCTGGCTCGGCATCGGACTCGTCGGCTGCATGATCGGTGCGCTGGTCGATTACCATTTTTGGCAGCGCACGGCCTGGATCTGGTTCGGGCTCGCGCTCGTCGTCCTGGCTTTGTGTTTCGTTCCGCATGTCGGGATGCGGATCAACGGCTCACGTCGCTGGCTTGGCCACGGCTCATTCCGATTTCAACCGTCCGAGTTGGCAAAGATCGCGGTTGTTATCTTTCTCGCTGCGTGGTACGCGCGCCACGAAAAATCGAGCGGCACATTGATCAAGGGTTTTGTCTTGCCGCTAATTTTTGTAGGATCTCTTCTCGCGCTCATCGTTTGCGAAGTCGATCTCGGAACTACCGCGCTCATCGGTGCGACCATGTTTGCGATCATGTTTGTCGCTGGAGCAAATCCGGGGCTGCTCGGTTTGATTTCGTTAGGCGGAATCGGCGGGCTGGCTCTGCTCGCCATTAGAATGCCCGAGCGCATGGCCCGGCTCACCGCCTTTCGCGATCTCAAAGCGCATCAGCAGACTGATGGCCTCCAGCAAATGCAGGCGCTCATCGCCTGGGGCAGCGGTGGAATGGAAGGTCTCGGCCTCGGCAACGGCCGGCAAAAAATGCTTTACCTGCCCTACGCGCATACCGATTTCATTTTCCCAATTATCGGAGAGGAGCTTGGTTTGCGCGCCAGTCTGTTTGTCGTCTTTCTCTTCGTCGTCATCATCGTTTGCGGAACAATGATTGCGCTGCACGCGAAAGATCGGTTTGGTCTCTTGCTCGGAACGGGGATCGTTTCGGTCCTTGCTTTGCAGGCGGCCGTGAACATTGGCGTGACCACGTCGCTCCTGCCGAACAAGGGCCTCCCGCTTCCATTCATCAGCTACGGCGGCTCCAATCTCGCCGCCTTCCTGTTTGGAATCGGATTGCTGCTTAACATTTACCGGCAGGCAATTTTGGATCCGACCCTGAACAAAAAGCGCGTCGTGCTGCAGTCGCGCATCACGCCAAGAATATGAGGATCGTTACGCTCGGGACGCCTCAATTTATTCCGGGGAGCACGCCCGCCTCGGGCGTCCATTGCGGCGCCTCGCCGCAATGCGCCTTTCCCATCCATTTACCTAAAAAAAGTTCGCGAAGGCGGGGGCGCCTTCGCCAGCACGCGAGGCGCGTGCGCTCCCCAGACAATGCGGCACGCTCGCCAGAGGTCTCGCCGCGTAAATTGGCAATTCCATGAACGCTGTTGTCGCATGCGGAGGAACTGGCGGGCATTTGTTTCCCGGCGTCGCGGTCGCGGAAGTGCTGCGCGGCCATGGCCATGAAGTGATGCTCTTCATTTCCGAAAAGGAGATCGACTCCCTCGCCGTCTCGTCACACTCGGATTTTCGCGTGGAAAAATTGCCGAGCATCGGTTTGCCCTCACCGTTCTCGCCGGCGATTTTGGGATTCGTTAGGCGATTTAACGAAAGCCTTTCACTCTGCCGCGCGATCTATCGGAAATTCCAGCCGAATCTCATTCTCGGGATGGGCGGCTTTACTTCCACCGCGCCGGTGATGGCGGGGCGGATGCGCGGCGTGCCGACCTTCATTCACGAGTCGAATGCCGTTCCGGGCCGCGCCAATCGCATGACGGCGCGGATGGTGCGCGCAGTGTTGCTCGGATTCAAGGAATGCGCGCAGTTTTTCCCGAAAGTAAAAACAGAATTTACCGGCACGCCGATTCGGACTGAGCTCAAGCGCATCGATCGCAAAACTGCGTTGCAACAACTCGGGTTGCGCGACCATCTGACGACGTTGCTGGTGATGGGTGGAAGCCAGGGCGCGACCGGCGTAAACCAGGCCATCATCAAATCGATGACCACGTTCAGGGAATTACCGCTGCAGGTCATTCATCTTTCCGGTGCGCGTGACGAACGTCTGGTCGCGGACAATTACCAGCGCGAAAATATTCCGGCTTACGTTGCCGCGTTCCATCATCAGATGGAAGTAGTCTACAGCGCGGCGGATCTGGCCATCGCGCGTTCGGGCGCAGCCAGCCTGGCCGAACTCGCCGCCTTTTCTTTGCCGGCAATTCTGATCCCGTACCCGTTCGCGTCCGATAATCATCAAACGCGCAACGCTGAGATTTTCGCGCGTGGCGAAGCGGCAATTGTTCTCAAGGAATCGGAACTTGCCGGTGACATCCTCGCGCGAAAAATCCGCGAACTCGTAAGCGAGCCGGCCAGGCTCCAACGCATGTCGGAGAATTCTTCGCGTCTCGCGCCGAAGGACGCGGCCACCCTCGTCGTCAAAGCGATGGAAAAGTACACCCAAACCAGTCATGACGCGGACAGCTGAGCCAGATTTGCAAAAAATTCTGACGCAAGAGCGGCATCGCGTGCATCTCGTTGGCGTCGCCGGCAGTGGCATGAGTGGGATCGCCACGCTTTTGCTCGAGCTCGGACATGAAGTGAGCGGTTCCGATAAAATCAGATCGCTTGAGACCGACCGGCTGCAGCTGCTCGGTTTGCGGTTTCACCGCGAACATCGCGCCGAAGATGCCAGTTCAGCCGATGTCATCATTTATTCCTCTGCCATCAAACAGGAGAATCCTATCCTAACGAGTGCGCGCGAAAGCGGAAAACTTCTGCTGCGCCGCGCCGAAGCGCTGGCTGCAATCATGCGCGGGAAACGCGGGATCATCATCGCCGGGATGCACGGGAAGACGACGACGTCATCGATGGTGGCGCATGCGTTGCGTGAGGGCGGTTTGCATCCATCCCACTACGTTGGCGCGGAAATTCCGATTCTCGGGACGAACGCGCACTGGGATGCGCAGGGCGAATATTTCGTGGCGGAAGGTGACGAAAGCGACGGCACAATTCGCTTTTTCCATCCCGAACATGCGCTGCTCTTAAATATAGAGGAAGAGCATCTCGATTTTTACGCTGATCTCGCCGCGATCGAGATGGTCTTTGCGCAATTGCTCAAGCAGACGAGCGGAAAAGTTTTTTACTGCGCCGACGACGCGAACGTGAAACGCCTTTGTGAAATTCGCCCGCGCGCGATTTCATTTGGATTCGCCGATAATGCCGATTATCGCGGTACCGACATCGAGCTGAAGGATTTCGCCTCGGTCTTTTGTGTTTATCAGCGTGGGCAACAGTTGGGCGAAGCCATTCTCAGCGTCCCAGGCCAGCACAATGTGAGCAACGCGCTGGGTGTCATCGCACTCGGGATGGAATTGGGAATTCCATTCGAGAAAATCAAAAAATCGCTCGCGCGTTTCGAGCACGCCCGCCGTCGTTTCGAAATTAAATACGAAAGCGATCGCTTCCTGCTGGTGGATGATTACGGACATCACCCAACCGAAATCCGCGCGACGTTAAAGACGGCGAAGTCGATCGGGCGCAAA
The DNA here is from genome assembly GCA_963737195.1 of uncultured Verrucomicrobiae bacterium. Taxonomy (GTDB): domain Bacteria; phylum Verrucomicrobiota; class Verrucomicrobiia; order Chthoniobacterales; family UBA10450; genus JBBQFI01. Next base: position 122,064 of record CAVTRW010000010.1, on the reverse strand, counting down.
CGCGTCCTGACAATGTTCCAACCGCATCGCTATTCGCGGACGAAGGCGTTGCGTCGCGAATTCGGCTGCGCGTTTCACGACTCCGAGCATGTCGTCGTGACGGATGTTTACGGATCGAACGAGGCGCCGGTCGCCGGCGTCACTGGCCAGCTGATCGCCGATGAGCTCACGGCGCAAGGCCATCGCGGCGTCACTTATCAGCCGCGATTAGAATTGGTGCACAGTGATGTCGGCAACATGCTCGATCCCGGCGATCTTGTCGTTAGTCTCGGCGCCGGAAACATTCACGAACAGCTCTCGCTCCTCGCGGCCGATCTCGTCATCGCAGAGAAGCTCAAGGATATTGTGGGCGAAGAAGGCGACGTGCGCCTTTACGAATCGCTCGCGAAACATACGACGCTGCGCGTTGGCGGTCCGGCGCAATTCTGGGTTGAGCCGCGCAACGAAAAAACATTTGGCGAGCTGATTCGTTTTTGCCGGAGCGAAAACCTGCCGCTCTTCGTCATTGGTCGCGGTTCAAATTTGCTCGTACGCGATGGAGGTATTCGTGGCGTGGTTGTGCATCCGAGCGGTGGCGATTTCGAAAAGATTGAAATTCACGGAAACGAAATCACTGCTGGCGCCGGCGTTAAATTGAAGGAGGTCGCCTACGCGGCGAAGGCGGCCAGCCTCGGCGGACTCGAATGGATGGAAGGAATTCCCGGCGAAGTCGGCGGCGGGCTGCGCATGAACGCGGGCGCGATGGGTTCGCAGACATTCGATCGCGTGCTGCGCATTCGTTACCTCGACGGCGAAGGAAAACCTCACGAGAAAACTCCCGATCAGCTGGAAGTGCACTACCGTCACGTTCCCTCGCTGGAAAAAAATTATGCGGTTTCGGCGGTGTTTCATGGCGAGCCGGCATCGGCCGATGAGATCGCGCGCCGATTGGACGAATCGCAACAGAAACGACGCACTTCGCAGCCGATTGCAAAAAGTGCCGGCTGCATTTTCAAAAATCCGCAAAGCTGTCCGGCCGGAAAATTAGTCGACGAGCTTGGCCTGAAAAATTTGGCCGTCGGCAAAGCGCGCGTCTCGAACGTGCACGGCAATTTTATCGTCAACGATGGCGGGGCGAGTGCGACGGACATTCTGGAATTGATTACGAAGATTCAGGAGGCAGCGCGAGCGAAACGCGGGATCGAATTGCAAACGGAAGTGCAAATCGTGGGGGAAGAGGCGTGAGAAGAATTCGGGGTAGCGCACGCGTCTCGCGTGTTGGTTGCGGTGTCTCGCCGCAACAGTTTTTCGCTTTGCCTAACGATTTGATTTCTCTCAGCGATAAGCAGGAAGTTCGCGATGGCGAGACGCCATCGCCGGCACGCGAGACGCGTGCGCTACCCAACCGAAAATGACAATGCTTGCCGTAAAGAAAATCGCAGTCCTGATGGGCGGGCCGGGCTCGGAACGCGACGTCTCGCTTGCCACTGGTCGCGGTGTCGCCGGGGCGCTGCGCTCGTTAGGCGCCGACGTCACGGAAATCGATGTGCGGGACGAACATTTCAAATTGCCTGACGACACTGAGCTCGCTTTTATCTGCCTGCACGGAACTTTCGGCGAAGACGGCCAGATCCAGCAGATTCTCGAGGACCGCGGCATCGCTTACACCGGCGAAGACGTGGAAGGAAGCCGGCTGGCGTTCGACAAGATCCGCTCGAAGGAAAAGTTCCGAGAAGCGGGAATTACCACACCGAACTGGCAGGTGATTCGCTCCGGCCAGAAGCCGACAATCCCAACTCCGATCGTCATCAAAGCGCCGCGCCAGGGCTCGACCGTCGGTATTTACATTGCGAAGACCGATCGCGAGATCGCATCGGCTTTGGAAGATGGCGCGAAGTACGATCAGGAATTTCTCGTTGAAAAATTCATACCGGGGCGCGAGCTGACGATTGGAATTCTCGGTGACATCGCGCTCCCGATTCTCGAGATCATTGCCAAGGGCGGCTTTTACGATTTCACAAACAAATATCCATTCCTCAATCCGAGCGCGGGCGGCGGCGCCGAGCATGTTTGTCCGGCTTCCATTGCGGAAGAGCAGACGAAGGCCATTCAGGATTTGGCGCTGCGCGCACATCGTTCGTTAGGCCTGAAAGTTTATTCGCGCGTGGACATCATCCTGCCGGAGGAAGGCGAACCGACTGTGCTCGAAATCAATACCATCCCGGGGATGACGGAAGTGAGTTTGCTGCCCGACGCGGCGGCAGCTGCGGGAATCAGCTACCCGCAACTGTGCGCGCGCATCATCGACCTCTCGCGCGCGGCGCGCCCAGCCAAATGAGAACGCGCACAAGACGAACCAACGTCCGCAACCAGCGCGCGTCCAATTCGCGGCAGCGCAAGCAGCAGCACTTGCTTGATGTCAAAGTGCGCTCCCGAAAAGCCACGCAATACCGCAACCGCCGCATCCTTGTTTTCCTCTCGAAAATCGTCCTCGTCCTCGCGCTCGTAACCAGTGGCTACTTCGGGGTGCAGTACGCCGCAAGACGACTGTTCTTCGAAAACGCCGATTACCAATTGCGGCAGATCGCCGTGCAAACGGATGGCACGTTGCAGCGCGAGCAAATTCTGAAAACAGCCGGAGTGCGTGAAGGCGAAAACATTTTCAACGTCAATCTGCAAAAGGTGCACGACGCATTGCAGGAACTCCCGCAGGTCGATGAAGTACAGGTAACCCGGCGAATGCCATCCGAGATCGATATTCACATCGTCGAACGCAAACCGATCGCGTGGATCACGAGCGAGAAAGAAATTTCCGATCCGTTCGCTTCCGATGTTGCGTTTCTGATCGATGGCCGCGGCGCCTTGATGAAGGAGAAAAAATTGCTGCCCGAATATCTCGGTCTGCCGACCATCGTCGGCTGCACCGATGATTCGCTCGCAGCGGGCGCGACGATTTCATCATTCGAAGCCAAAGCGGCGCTCGATTTGTTACGCCTCAACAGCAGCAGTTACATGCAAACGCGTTTTCAAATCCGCGAGATCGATTTGTCGAAAGGCTACTGCCTTCTCGTGACCGACAAGAACCGCATGCAGGTCAACTTTGGATTCGATCATCTCGCGGCGCAGTTGCGACGGCTCGAGCAATTCCTCGTTTATTCGGACGATTCGAAGCGCGAGCTGCAAACCGTGAACCTCCTCGTGCAGCGCAACATTCCGGTCACATTCACGCAACCTGCCGCTGAGGTCATCAACGAGACGATCGATCCGGAAGGTCAGGAGCCACGAATTTTAAGAGCAACTCCGGTTCATCCTTTACCGAAACCGACAGCGACGCCAATGCCGACAAAAAAGGCGAAGGCGATGCCGGTAAAAAAGGCAATTCCAGTTCATCGTGGCAGAAAGGATTCAGAGTAATGGCGAGTAGTGATTTGTTGGTCGGTCTTGAAATTGGGACCTCGAAAATTTGCGTAGTGGTGGGGGAAAGCCGGACGGACGGAACGATCAAGATTCTCGGCGTCGGTCAGGCGCCATCTCGCGGTGTGCGCAAAGGCGAGATCGTCGATTTCGAGACGGCGATGAAATGTGTGCACGAAGCCGTCGTCGATGCGGAACAAAAAAGTGACGTCATGGTTCGCAATGTGTATGTCGGCGTTTCCGGTTCGCACATTCAAAGCTTCAACAATCGCGGGAGCGTTTCGTTAGTCGAAGATCGCGATGAGATCGACGAACAGGACATCGAAGATGTGAAGGTGAACGCGCGCGAAGTCAGCATTCCCGCGCAGAACGCGTTCCTGCATTCGATCATTCAGCATTATCACGTCGACGGACAGGACGGCGTGCTCAACCCAATCGGAATGCTCGGGCAGCGCTTGGAGGCGGATTTTCACATCGTCCATGGAGTGCGCACGCGCATTCAAAATACGATTCGCTGCGTAAAGGAACTGCCGCTCGAGGTGGAAGACGTCGTCTTCAATGCGCTCGCTTCTGCGCAGGTCGTCCTCACCCAGCACCAGAAAAATCTTGGTTCGCTCGTCATCGATATCGGTGGCGGGACGACCGATTACATTTTGTATGTCGACGGCGCGGTGCAGCAAAGCGGCTGTCTCGCTGTCGGCGGTGATCACATCACGAACGATATTTCGATGGGTCTGCGCATTCCGATGGCGCGCGCGGAACGGCTGAAGATTGAAGAGGGCAGCGTGATTCTCGGAAATTGTTTGCCGGGCGAAACGGTGTTGCTGAAAGATGATTCCGGTTTCGCCGGCAAAGAAATCGAGCGCGAGACACTCAACACCATCATCCATCTTCGGCTGCGCGAAACGCTGGAACTGCTCAAGCGCAAGCTGGAAGAGCAATCGTTCATCAACTACATCGGCGAGGGCATTTTCATCACCGGCGGCTGCAGTCATTTGCGCGGAATCGATCATCTGGCCGGCGAGATTTTCGAACTACCGGCCCGCGTTTCGCATGCCCAGACCATGTCCGGCCTAACGAGTGCGTTCGAGAACCCGCAATTCTCCACCGCGATTGGGCTGATCAAGTACGCGCAGGCCGTGCAATCGGATCGCGGACGTCCCCGGCGCGGTTTCAGCCGGATGTTCGGGAAGATTTTTAACGGAATGCGATGAATGAGAAAAAAAGCACCAAGCACCAAACCCCAAGCACCAGGGAAACACCAAGCTCCAATATTCAAGAAGCGTCGCGTCGCGCGTTTGGGATTTGGAGATTGGAATTTCCCTGGGGTTTGGGATTTGGTGCTTGGGATTTAAGTGGAATTTCGAAGTTATGATTCAGCTCAGCAAAAACTACAGTCTTCCGGAACGCGAAGAGGAAATCATTCCGATCAAGGTCGTCGGTGTCGGCGGCGCGGGAGCGAATGCGCTCGATCGGATCGTGCTCGATGGTCTCGACAAAGCGGAACACGTCGTGATGAACACCGATGTTCAATCGCTCGCCAGTTCCGTCGCCGGAATTAAAGTGCAGCTCGGTCGCGGCGTGACGCGCGGGCTCGGCGCCGGCGGCGACCCGGAAGTTGGCTACAACGCCGCGTCAGAATCGGCGGATGAAATTCGCCAGGCGCTTTCCGGCGCGAGAATGATTTTCATTTGCGCCGGTCTCGGCGGTGGCACCGGCTCCGGTGCAGCGCCGCTCATCGCGCAAATTGCGCGCGATGCCGGGTCGCTCGTGGTTGGTCTTGCGACGCTCCCATTTTCCTTCGAAGGACGGCGCCGCACGATTCAGGCGCAGGAAGCACTCGAGCGATTCAATCAAAGCGCCGACGCCGTGATTTGTTTCGAGAACGATCGCATGGGCGACATGGTCGCGCCGAAAGCCGGGATTCATCAGGCCTTCGCCGTGGCCGACAACACGATCAGTCAAAGTGTCCGTTCGATCGTGAACCTGATTCAACGTCCGGGACTGATTCGCATTGGCTTCGACGATTTGCTGGCGGCCTTGCGCACGCGGAACGGCCGCTGCCTCTTTGGTTTTGGCGAATCCGAATCCGACAATCGCGCGCATGATGCGCTCACCCAGGCGCTAAAGAATCCGCTGATGAATCGCGGGAAGATGCTTGCCGATGCCGCGCACGTGCTCGTGCAAATCGCCGGCGGGCCAGGCATGACTCTGTCGGAAGTGGAAATCCTGATGAAAGATCTCGGTCGCCACATCAGCGATCACACGCAGATTTTTTTCGGTACTGCGGTCGACAGTCGAATGGGAAATCGGTTGAGCGTGACGCTGATCAGTTCTCTCTCGCCCGATGGCGTAGTGACGGAACCGCCGAAAAAAACTTTCGCGCCCATGCCTGAGCCGGTTGAACCGCCGCCACCGCCAGTTCCGCCTGCGCCGCCGATTTGGGAACAGCAGCGCGAAGAGCCGCCGGTTGTTGAAGCGCCACCCGATGAACCGGTCGAAACTCCGAAGCTGGAAACGGAGTTTGCAGAATTCGCCGAGTTAAATCCGGAACCGGTCGCCGAAGTGGAGGAAGAGATTGCAGTCGAAGAACCGCTGCCACCCGCGCCGCCTCCAGTCGCTCCCAAGAAAAAGCTGATCCTTCCCAAGGAGCCAAAGCCTGCTCCGGAAAAGAAATACGCCGCAAAACAAGAAGTATTGCAGTTCGAACCAGTCACGCGCGGCCGCTTCGAGAAAAGCGAACCGACAATCGTGGAAGGTCAGGACCTCGATGTGCCAACTTTCCTGCGCAAAAACGTGCGCGTGAAGTAATGAGCTGCGCCGCGAAGCTCTGTCATCCTGATCGAAGCGAAGGATCTCGCGATCTCTGCGGTGTGCACATTTGTTCAAGCAACTTCGCGTCTGATTTCGTGAGGTCCCTCGCATTCGCTCGGGACGACACGCAATGCGCGAACGCGTTTACTTCTTCATCAATTCAAGCACGGCATCGGTCATCGCGATCACACCGGTCTTGATCGTCGGCTCCGGAACTGGTGCGAATTTGCTCGAATGCAAACTCGGAAGCGGTTTGCCGGTTTTCCGGCTCTCCGCCACTTTGTCGGGAGCGACGGCGCCGAGACCAAATTGCAATGCCGGTATGGAATGATCGGGCAGGCTAAATTCCGAAAAATCTTCGCCGCCCATCGTCGGCGGTCGCGTCTCGACATTGTCGGCGCCGAATGTTTTTTGGAATACGGCCGCGATTCGTTTCGTTAGCTCGGGATTGTTATACATCGAGGGTGTAAACTGGTCCTTCTGCACTTCGACGATCGGTTCGAGCTCTTTCGGAATGCCGGCCGCCATCGCGCAACCTTTCGCGATGCGTTCGATCGCGGCGAGCACGCGCTCGCGCACGTCGCTCTTGTAAGTGCGCACGGTCAATTCCATGCGCACTTCGTTGGGAATGATGTTGCGCTTCGTCCCGCCGTGAATGTCGCCCACCGTCACGACAATCGGGTCGATCGGATCGTTTTCGCGACTGGCGATGGTTTGCCAGGCGTTAATGATTTCTGCGGCCAGCACAACAGGATCTTTTGTCTTGTGCGGATACGCGCCGTGTCCACCGATGCCGCGCACCGTGACATTGACTGAATCGACATTCGCGCAGGCGTAACCTTCCGTGACCGCAACCTTGCCGGCCGCGACTTCGGCACTGTCATGCAAGCCAAGCGCGAAATCAGGTTTCGGAAATTTTGTGTAAAGGCCATCCGCCAGCATCGCCTTTGCGCCGCCGACTGTTTCCTCCGCCGGTTGTCCGATGAACAGAATCGTCCCGTGCCATTGATCTTTCAGTTTCGCGAGCGCCTCGGCTGCGCCGAGAAAAACCGACATGTGAATGTCGTGACCGCATGCGTGCATGACGTGGACCTCTTTCCCCTCGTCATTCTTCGTCACGACTTTGCTCGCGTAAGGCAAACCGGTTTCCTCTTCGACCGGCAATGCATCCAAATCGGTGCGCACCAGGACGGTCGGCCCGGCGCCATTCTTCATCACGCCGACCACGCCGTAACATTTTAAGGCCGGGTTTGGATACTTCCCGAAATTTTCTGTCACTTCGCAGCCGGCCGCTTTCAAACCCTTCGCCACGATCGCGGCGGTTCGTTGTTCGTGCGTTGATAACTCAGGATTGGTATGCAGATCCTTGTAAGTAGTGAGAAGCGCCGGCAGCTCGCTCTGGGCGAGAGATTGAGCACTTTGTTGCGCGAAAAGTGGCGTGGCTAAACTTAGGAAGGCGACAAGGACAGAAGGAATCTTCATTTTGTCATGCTGAGCGAAGTCGAAGCATCTCTCAAATGCTAATTGCGTTCGGCCTCTCTTGTCATTCCGAGCGAAGTCGAGGAATCTCTTACTGTACCTCGAGAGAGCGAGAGATGTCTCGACTTCGCTCGACATGACAAAGAAATGGATTTCGAAAAGAACACCCTGCTCTTCGGTAGTGATCCGACGCCGCGCATCGTTGCGATTGAGCTTGGCGAAACCGGAACGGTCAAAGTTTATCGGCGCGAAAAAGATGGCGGCACCGCGTGCGACATCGAAGAGTTCCATCCTTTCGTCTGGCTCGATTCGGATGTTTCCGATCTCGATATCGAAGCGGAGAAGCTCGCCGGTGATTTGCGTTACGGCTGGCTGAAAAGCGTCAACAGTTGGAAGGAACTCATCGCGCTGCGCAACGGCTTGAAAAAAGCGGGCCGCAGCTTCTTCGCGTTGAGCGATCCGGTGCAGCATTATCTCACTCACACCGGACGGACGCTTTTCAAACAACTTCCGTTCGAGGAAGTGCGCCGGCTGCAGATCGAAGTGCTTTCACCCACCGGCGAAAACGATCTCGCGCAAGCTTCGCAAAGTCACATCGCGAGCATTGCGCTTTCGGATAATTCGGGCTGGGAAGAATTGATTGTCGTCGATCCGAAAAATGCCGACGAATCCGAACACGACGCGCTCAAACGCCTAACGAGTATTATCAAAGAGCGCGATCCTGATGTCATCGAAGGTCACGATCTTTTTCGTTTCGATCTGCCTTATCTCGTCGCGCGGGCGCGCAAAGCGAAAACGAAACTCGATTGGGGACGAAGCGGCGGTTTCCTGCGTTCGCGCCCGTCGCGACTGCAGATTGCGGAGAAGACGATCGATTACCCGAAGTTCAGCGTCGAAGGACGCCATTTTGTCGACACGTTTTTGCTCGCGCAATTTTACGATGTCGGTTTGCGCACACTTTCTGGTTTCGAACGCGTCGACGTCGCGCGTCACTTCGGGTTTTGTGATAGCGAGGAGTTATCGGCGCTTACCGGCAAGGAACTGGAGCGCGCGTATGCAAAAGGAAGCGAAAAGTTCCGAAAGCGAGCGCTATGTGCCGTGCGCGAAACGCGTGCCGTTTCCGAATTGCTAAGCCCAAGCTATTTCATCCAGGCGCAGATTTTTCCCTACAATTATCAGGACGTGATCGTGCGCGGAAATGCCACGCGCATCAACGCGCTCTTCCTCCGCGAATATTTCCGGCAACGCCATTCCATTCCGGAAATGCCGATGGTGCGCGGGTTCGAAGGTGGCTACACCGATATCTTCTTTACCGGTGTCGCGCGTAACGTCTGGCATTGCGATATCGCGTCGCTCTATCCGTCGATCATGCTGCAGTTCGATTGTTTTCCCGTGAGCGACCAACTCCAGATCTTCCGGCATCTGCTCACCGACTTGCGCACGTTTCGTCTGCAAGCGAAGGCCGACATGCGCGCTGCGAAAGATCACGAAACAACAGCGTAATTTCCACGCGCTGCAAAATACCTTCAAGATTCTCATTAACAGCTTCTACGGCTATCTCGGTTTCGCGCAGGGAAACTTTGCCGATTTCGATGCGGCCGCGCGCGTCACTCAGATCGGGCGCGATCTTTTGAAGAAAATGATCGACTGGCTGACGGCAAACAAGGCGCGCAAGTCATCGAGGTCGATACCGATGGGATCTATTTCGTTCCGCCGAAAAATGTTGTGGAACAGGCTTCCAGCCTGTCTATAAAAAATAACCGGCAAGATGCCGGTTCCACGGCGATGGAGAAATTTCGCAGTGAGCTCGCAAAGGAATTGCCTCGCGGGAATCGAAGTCGAATTCGACGAGCAATTCGACGCGATGTTTAGCTACAAGGCGAAAAACTACGCGCTCCTTACGCGCGAAGGCGACGTCGTCATCAAAGGCGGCGCGTTAAAGTCCCGCGGGCTCGAAAAGTTCCAGCGCGTGTTCATGGAGGAAATGATCAAGCTCGTCATGGAAGGAAAGTCGGATGCGATCGGCGCGTTGCGCGAAGACTTCGAGCAAAAAATCCGCAAGCAGGAATGGCCCATCGACATGTTGATGAAGACCGACACGCTGCAGGATTCGCTGGAAAAGTACAAAGCGAAAATCGCCGGCTCCGCGCGCAATCGCGCTGCGGCCTACGAACTTGCCCTAACGAGTGGCCGCGCCTACAAACCGGGCGACCAGATCAGTTACTACGTCAAAGCCACGCCGAAAAAAGTCGCCGCCTACGAAGCAGCCAAGCTCGCGAGCGAGTTCGATCCGCAGAACCGGGACGAAAACGTCGATTACTACATCGCCAAGCTTGGTGACCTGACGAAGAAGTTCTCGACGTTCATCCCGGCTGCGGAACAGGAAACGTTGGCGCTTTAAGGCATCCGCCTGCTCTGGTACGATCCCATCAGTTTCAAACTTGACGGCTTTAAGCCGTCAAGTTTTTAGGCACTGATGACGGCCAAGTTTCCGGCGCTGTCGCTTACTTCACTAACCGCGCCAGCGCGCCGATCATTTGCATGATTGGCCAGGCCGAAACGGCAACGATTACCGTGAAGAGAATTCCTTCCTTCACATAATCGCGGCTCGTTTCGTCACCGAGAAATTCGCTGCTCAGTTTCCAGAACTTGTGCAGCTCGGAAACGCGGCGCGTATTTCCCGGCAACAAGGCAGAGACGCTTCGCGCCTCCGCACTCGAGCGGAACTGGTAATCGGTTAATGGGAAACTCCCGTGCGCGCGTAATCCACGGCTTTCGCCGCGCGAAGAACGCTCACGGAAATCTATTTGAGGTGTTGCTTTCATATTGATGATTCAAGTTGATTCGATTTCGATCGGGTTACCCAGGCACACTGCGCCCGAGGATTCGACCACTGGGGTTCCGCGAATGTGCGGTCTCCAACTTGGCGAGATCGCGACGCGCCTACGCCGCCAGCCGGACTTCGGCCATGCAGGTCTGCGCGTTGATCGTCTTCATCTCGGTATAAGTTAAAGCGAATACCGTACCTGTCGAATCGGTCGTTCGATCAGCTATCGTAAGTGGTTCGTCCGCATATAGAAACGCTGAATTAATTCTTTGCCTTCCGAGGCAGAGGTTTCCACCGTTGTTGCAAAGATGCGACCTGCGTGACGAGTCGTTATGGCCCAGTTAGTGTTAACTGCCGTGCCTGTTGAAAGAACCAATCCAACTCCGCCGATCCGTATCGCCATGTGGTCCGGCCCCCGCAATATCTCGACAGCGATGATGCGATCGTGGGGCAATCGCGAAGACACGGTTGTAGTAGATGAACCGTTCTACGCTTTCTATTTGAAGGCGACCGGCAAAAATCATCCCGGCGCGGATGAAGTGATCGCGCACGGCGAAACTGATTGGCGGAAAATCGCCACCGAATGTGGAACGGGCCGGTCTCGCGAAAGCTTTCGGAGCAGCGCCCCGACCAAAACCAAAATCATTTACCAAAAACAGATGACGCATCATCTCCTTCCGGAAGTGGATCGGGATTGGTTAGGCAAAGTTACAAACTGCTTTCTCATTCGCGATCCGGCGGAAGTGATCTGCTCCTATATAAAGAAGAACGAAGATCTGACCGTTGAAGATCTCGGCTTCGTCCAACAACTCGAAATTTTCAGATGGATCCGCGGTTACACTGATGGCGATTCCCGTCCGTTGTCGACGCGCGAGATGTTCTGAAAATCCACCAGCGGATCTTGCGGGCGCTTTGCGATGCTATCGGCGTAAAGTTCGACGAAGCGATGCTGTCGTGGTCGCCCGGCTTGCGCGAGACCGACGGTATCTGGGCGAAACATTGGTATGGCGAAGTCGCGCAGGTCGACTTGCTTCCAGCCGTATCGCGCGAAAGAACAATCGGTGCCGGATCGCTTGCGTGCCATTCACGATCGTTGCCGTGAATGTTACGAGGAGCTTTATCAATACCGAGTCCGCTAAAGACGCTTGTCATCCCGAGCGGAGCGAGGGACCTCGACGAAATTAGTGTGACGGGTTAGCAAATGAGAGGTTCCTCGCTCCGCTCGGAATGACAGAAGAAGAGAAATGCTGCAGCAATTTAACGAGAAGAACCGCGACTTGATCGTCAACATCAATGGTCGCCTCGTGCATCGCGACGAAGCGGGAATCAGCCCCTTCGATTCCGCTGTGCAGGCCGGAGACGCCGTTTGGGAAGGCTTGCGACTTTACGATGGCCGCATTTTCAAACTGAATGAACACCTCGAGCGATTGCGTCGCTCCGCGATCGCTCTTTCGTTCGCAGAAATTCCGCCTAACGAGAAGATCATCGAAGAGATCAGACGCACACTCGTGGCGAACAAAATGCGCGATGGCGTCCACATTCGCCTGACGCTGACGCGTGGAATGAAAATCACTTCCGGGATGGACCCGCGGTTGAATCAATCGGGCCCGACTTTGATCGTGCTCGCAGAGCACAAGGCGCCTGTCTACGCGAAGACCGGTTTGAAGTTAATCACGAGTCAATTCCGTCGCCCGCCGCCAGAGATTCTTGATCCGCGCATTCATCACGCCAACTTGCTCAACTCCATTCTTGCGAAGATCGAAGCGAACAACGCCGGCGCCGACGACGCGCTCATGCTCGACATTCACGGATTGATTGCCGAGACGAACGCGACGCACGTTTTCCTTGTGCGTAACGGCGAGGTCGCGACGAGTCGGGTCATCGCTTGCCCGGAAGGAATCACGCGCGCGACCGTGCTCGAGATTTGCTCAGCCGAAAAGATTCAATGCGCGGAAACGGATTTGAAGCTCGATGAAGCTTACTCAGCTAACGAAGTCTTTTGCACTGGAACGATGGGCGAACTCGCCGGCGTTATAAGAATCGACGACCGAGTGATCGGCGATGGCAATGTAGGGCTGATGACGAAGCGACTGAGCGAGCTCTACGCGCAACGCACCGCGACCGAAGGCGTGCAGGTCATCGACTAGCCGGCATTTGTAGCGGCGTTTGTGTCAAACGCCGAATCTGAAAACGCAGGCGTTCGCCGCGGCGAGCGCCTCTACATCTTCACCGGCTGACACAGACACGAGCTCGTGATTTTTGTGTCGGCGTTCGCCCAGAGTTTTTTGAACTTCGCCTGATTCGCCGCGACTTCGTCCGCATTTTTTTTCTGCGCGCGCAGGCTACTCGTTAGGCCAAAGAGCGACCATCCGTTGCCCGGCAAATGCTTCAGATCATCACGATAAACCTGCTCGGCCTCGGCGTAGCGGCCATTCTGCATCAGCGTCGCACCTAACGAGTGCCGGACTGGGATCATCCATGGGGGCGGTTCGTCGTAATGCAGCGCATCCTCCAGCTTGATCGCTTCACGAAGCTCTGCGATTCCGGCATCGAGTTTATTCTCGCGAACTAGAATTTCGCCTTCGACCATACGCGCGGCGAGCGCGAGCACGTCCTGCGCGGTGTTGTTCCCAAGCACATCTTCTTTCGGAACCAGTTTTGTTCTTTCTACAAAGATCGCCTGTTCCTTGCGCGCATTTTCCGTATCGCCTTTTGCCGCATAGGCGACGGCGCGCGCAGCGTGATGAAAGGCGCGCGTGCCGACCATGTAATCAGGATAATTGTCGGGCTCAGCCAGAATCGCGTCCCACATTCCGAAGCGCACCATCACTTCCAGCGGCATCGCGATCCACAATTCCGCCTGTAATGCGTTCTCCTTCAGAAAATCTGCCGGCAACTGTGCGACCATGGCGCGGATGTGTTTTAGCGCGAGCTCACGTTGACCGGCCATCATCGCAGCGTAGGCAAGCATGTGTCGATTGTGCGCGACATAAACGTTGATGAAGCCAGTCGGCCGCCCAACGATTTTTCGATAGCGTTGATCGGCTGCAACTGCGTTCACGTTCGTATCGATCGCTTTCTGCCAGCGTCCGGTGCGGATATCAATGTGTGAAGGCATGTGAACGTTGTGCGCGAGGCCCGGTTGCAGTTGACGCAGGCGATTCGCTGCCGTAATCGCGCGCTCCGGATGCGGCGAAGCTTCCGTCGCGTGAATGTAAAGATGATTCGCGAACGGATGTTTCGGATTCATCTTTAAGACGGCGTCGAGTGTCGCCAAAATTTCTTCGGTGCCGGGATTTGCCTGACCTTCGGGCGTCCATTGATTCCACGGCCGTAAATCCATCATCGCTTCCGCGAAAAACGCGCCGACATCCTGGTCGTTAGGATATTTTTGCCAGACCGCGCGCATCGCATCGGCATAAGCTTGATCCAGCGGCACGCGATCCTGCGGTTGCGGATTCGCATAACGATGACTGAGCGCTTCGATCAGATCGCGCTCCACTGGCGATGCGTGCTCCGCGTTTTGTTTTGCGAGCGTGAGTTCCTGCCACGCCAATTCCGCATCCGCCGGCGACACGACCATGTTATTGATGTGCGGACCGCACGCGAGCGCGATCCCCCAATGTGCCATCGCACATTTCGGATCGAGCCGCGCCGCTTCCTGAAACGAGCGAATTGCCGCGCCATGATTGAAACCATGGTAAAACGCGAGGCCTTGATTGAAGTAGCGCTGCGCCTTCGGCGAATTGGTCGTGATCTTGCGCGAATACGAACCGAGCCCGTCGAAGAACGGTTCCGCCGCGTGCAGATTGGTTTGGACTAATGCGAACGCCGCAAGGACAACGACGCCGCGTAAAAGTGAGGTGGCCGCTCTCATTCAGGAAAATTTCGCCGTCATTAGGATTGCGCAACTCGGAAACTGGAGGGTGCCGCGCCGTCGGTGCCGGGAAACTTGGGACGCGACAGCGCACGTCCCTCCATCAGAGTGTCGCCGCGGACGCTCGCAATGCCATTGCTTCAGTTACAACCGCCCGTAATGCGGCGAGGAATTCGTCGGAAACCAATACGTTCGCCTCGTGCGCAGTCGCCGTGGCTTCTTCGCGATCGCCCAGACCGGAATCCTTCAATTCGCGCAACCGTTTCTGGATGAGTTCACGGATCGCATTCGCGTTATCGACGCCGCGGAACCACGCGGTGTGCATACTTTGCGGCATTCCTTTCTGGTGACGACGCGCCGGGCTCGAACCGCCGGCGGTATCCACACGCAAATCGGCGATGCCGATCGCGCGTTGAAGCGGGCCTTGCGAGATCGAGATGTTTTGAATGTTCGCAAAAGTGATCGTCATTTCGCGCACGTTCACGATGCCTTCACGAATGCGCAGGCTGCGATCGGTCACGAGATACCAGCGCTTTTCGAAATCAAGCCTAACGAGTGCCAGCGCAAACAATCGCAACCCGAGCGCGATGCCAAGGACGATCAATGGAACCGCCGTGGAAATTATGACCGCAACCTGATTGTCATGCTGCGACAGCAAAATAGCGACCAGCGGAAAAATCGTCGATGGTATCAGGACCGCGAGAAGGCCGAGGCTCTTCAATCCCCAGATAAAGAGCAGATACTTGTAAAAATTTGGCGCCGCGCGAAAACGTTGCGTGCGCGCTTCGTCGCCGGGTGGCGGCTCCGGATCACCCGGAATGCGGAGCCAGCGCTCGCACCATTCTCGAAAGGCGCTAAACATCGCGCGATGGATTGCGTTGGCCTAACGAATCTGATGACGCACTTCGTTGTTCGAGTAACTCGCGTGTCTGTCGTAACTCGTCGCGGATCGTCAGCAGTAGCGACACCATCTCGGTATTGGCATCGGCCGTTCCGGCCGTCGTGTTCGCCGGCGATGGAGTCGGCGCGTGATAACCGCGCATCCGCGTGTAGAGAAAATCGCGGATCGCTTCGTATTGTTTAAATCCTTCGATCACCAGCTCCGCGTCAGCCGAGCCGGATGCAGTCTGGATTTGAATATCGGCCAGCCCGAGCCAGCGCTGAAGGATACCCGAGCGCAAATGAATATCCTGAATGCGCGCGTAGGTGAGATTCACCTCGCGTCGGAAAAGGATCCCCACACGCATATGAATTCCTTCTTCATCGAAAGCGTAGCGCAGCGTGTGATATCGAAAATAAAGATACGGCAGGGCGAAGATCACGCCCGGCCCCGACAACAACGCGCGGATAATATACAGCGTCCATAACGCTGGATCCGGCTTGCTCAGCGCGAAGATCTCTTCGAAGCGAGCCGTTTCATTCACGACGTTGTTTTACACGACATCGCGTTGCGGCAAAATCCGTAATGCAGCACCGCTCAGCGTATCTGTAGCCGCGCGCCCCGCCCCGCCACGTCGAAGCAACGTGAAGGCGGGCGGGCGACGTGCGCGCTTCGCACAGCGAAGCAGCTGCATCGTTTCGCCAGACTGAAGCGTTTCATGATCAAACATGCGCCGCACCATTGCTCGTCGTGCCCATCGGCGTCCGCGGAAACATTTGCCACAAGACGTGAACCAGGCGCCAGGCGTAGATCGCGCCGACGATCATGATTCCAAACCAAAGATTGATCGCCCCCCAGGAGAAAAGATTCTGGAGTTCGCTCGCTTCACGCGCGCTCATCGGAATTCCCGTCGGATCGAAAACTGAAATCAGCGGCGACGTGTGGAGTAACGGATAGATCACGATGAGGCCGATGATGCTGCTAATTACACCGGTGAGCGGCGGCAGCCAGCGCCAGTCCGGTTCGACGAGATTGATCCAATGTTGCGTGAGATTGATGAACATGATGATCAGGATCGGGAGATGCAGAGTCGCCAGGATTGGCGCGAAATGCACCTGCGCGCCGGCTTTCGTGACGACAACAAACGGAATGCTCCCATGATTCCACCACCAGACGATGAAGATCGATTGGAAGATGATGCCGGCGATGGAACTCGAGCGGCGCACTTGTTTGGCCTGACGATTGGCGGGCGGAAGTTTGCGCGGGTCCCACTCGGTCCGCCAATTTTCGAGAAAATGAAATTTGCGCAGGCAGAAATCGATCGCCGCGAAAAGCAATGTCATGAAAACGAGCGCCGGTAATGTAAAGCGCACGATACGGACAAGGGCGTAACCGAGCCCGGCAAATGGCGGACCGTGTGTGTCGACAAGGAAGATCGGGATGATGCCGGTGATCAACAGCAGAACGAGCGTGACTTTGATCGCGATCCAATAGAACGGAAAAACGACTGGCCCGATGAGCTGTCGCCCGAAGGTGACGGTGCGGTGTTGTTCCTGATAACGCGAAGCCACCACCATCGGCGAGCCGTGTTGTTTGAGAAGCGCAGCGACCTCGTCATCAGTCAACGGCCGGCCAAGTTCGGCCGCGCGATCGTCGATCTCGGCCTGAAGATTGCCCGCGAGTTCGGCGGCGATGTCGTCGCGCTGCTTTTTCGGCAGCCAGAATTTTACGGCGGTGAGGTAGCGATCGAGAAGTTGTGCGTTCATTTTCGTTGATTGTTCGTTAGGCTAAATAATGCGGGTGAGGGAAGCGTTGATCTTCTCGAGTTCGGCCAGGAGCAGTTTCAAAATCTGCCGACCTTCTTTGGAAAGTTTGTAGAACCGCTTCCGGCGATTGTTTTCCTCGCGCCACTCGCTCTCGAGTAATCCCTGACTTTCGAGCCGTCGCAGCAGGGGATAGAGCGTTCCTTCATCCATCTCCATGCCCAGCGCGGCCAGATCGGTGCGCAGGCTGTAGCCGTAGTGCTCGTTCCGCAGTTGCGCGAGCACCGCCACGATGAGCAGCCCGCGCCGGAGTTCGAGCCGGAGATTGTTAAAGAGATCGATGTTCAGGTCCGTCGCTCTCATCGCAGATGATATTGGAGCCGCTTATCGTCATTTTATGTTACTGTGTGCAGGACACTATGTAAAACACAGTATGTGCAACACAGTGACAGCCGTCAAAGAATTTTTCATTAAATTTTTGCAGGTCGCCGGTGGGACGCGATACGGTCGTGCGTCGCGGGCGCCGTCATCGGAATGAAACTGAGCCCGGCATCACCCGGTTGGTCGGGCACGATTGCGAAAGTCTTTGAGCAGGCCCGCCGGCCGGGTCGAAACGTTCGAATCGACAAGTTGCTCCGTTCAAACGAGTCGTGGCAGCATCATGGTCATCCCGAGGTCGCCGCGGCGACCGAGTGACCTCGCAAAAGATATCTAGCGTGGAAAAACGGAGAATGTTCGCGAGGTCCTTCGCTTCGCTCAGGATGACAGAAAAGGACCGACGGCGATAACAAATAAATCTCTATTCGCACCTGATATCTCGCATCGGTGTAGCGGCGTTTGCGTCAAACGCCGAATCCAAGTTATCAGGCGCTCGCCGCGGCGAGCGCCTCTACAACTTTATTCGCTGCGCAAGGCCTCGACAGGATTCACGAGTGTGGCGCGACGCGCGGGGAAGAGACAGGCGAGCAATGCAGCCACCGCAAGTATCACAAGTGTGCCGCTCAACAGCATCGGGTTGTAGGCGGAGGTTTCGAAAAGCTGCGATTTGATCAAGCGGCCCACGGCAAGGGCGGCCGTTAAGCCGATGATCAAACCAAAAATCACGGGCTTCATTCCCTGCAGCACGACGAGGCGCAACACGTCCATTGTTTGCGCGCCGAGCGCCATGCGCACACCGATTTCGCCGGTGCGTTGTTCGACCGTGTAAGCGACCGCGCCATAGATTCCGACCGTCGCGAGCAGTAACGCGACGCCGGCGAAAATTCCGAGCAACCACATCATCAGCCGCGCCTGCCCGAGCGCCTGCGCGACGACGTCGTCCATCGCCTGCGGCAGCGCGATCGCGAGCATCGGATCGATTCGCCCCAATCGCTCCTGCACAAGTCTCGTCACCGCCTCCGTCTTCATCGCGCTGCGAACCGTGATCGCGCCAAAGGGAAAATTTTCCTGCGCCCACGGGCGATAAAATTCCATGTCGTTGGCTCTGGCCAATTGTACCGAGCGCACATCGCCGACGATGCCGATGATTTCTACCGGAACGCTGCTGCTCGTGATGAGCAATGTTTTGCCGATTGGATTTTCGTTAGGGAAAACTTTTTTCGCACCGGCCTGACTGATGAGAATGACGTTTTGATGTCCCTCAAGGTCGTGCTGATCAAAGTCGCGACCAGCCAGAATCGGAATGTTCCACGTACGGAAAAATCCCGGCTCGATATCGTGTGAGGGCGCGCCTTGTCGTTCGCTCACTGGAGGCACATTGCCTTCCGGTCGCGCGTAAAGTGTCGCACCGGCGCCGCCGAAGAGGGGGAAATCGCTGCTGAAGGACGCATCCTCGAATCCCTGCGTTTCGCGCAACGCGCGTTGTAACTGCTCGCCGAAGCGCGTGCGCGATGCCATATCGGGATATCGCGCTTCGGGAAACGTGATGAAGCCGACCCAGAGATTCTTCGGATTGAATCCGGTATTTTGCTGGCTCAGCCTAACGAAACTGGTAATGAGCAACGCCGCACCTGCGAGCAACGTGACCGAGAGTGCGACCTGCGCGCCGACCAGAATTTTGCGAAACCGTTGTTGGCGCACACTGCCGCTCGATCCACGACCGCCTTCCTTCAGTCCATCGACGAGGTCCGCGCGCGAGCTTTGCAGGGCCGGATAAATTCCCATGAGCAACCCGGTCAGAAGCGACAATGCGACCGTGAAAATGAGGACGGGAATAGAAAGACTGGTCGCGGTGTTCGCTTCCAGCGGGAGAAAATTCGCCGCCATTCTCGGGACGAGCGGAACGAGTTGCCACGCGAAGAACGACCCGACCAGACCGGCTATCGCACTGACGAGGACGCTTTCGAAAACAAACAACCGCATCACGCTTCCACGCGACGCACCGAGCGCCATGCGTAATGCAATCTCACGCCGACGTCCGCTGAACCTAACGAGTAACAGATTGGCGACGTTGCTACATGCGATGAGCAAAACAAAACTGACCGCCGCGAACAGTGTCGCAAAACCGGCGCGCAAATTTGCGGTCACATCTTCCGGCAGCGTCTTGATCGTCGTGAACATGCTGGCATCGATCTTCTCCGGGTATTGCACGCTGTAGGCTTGATCGAGCGATGGCAGCGCCGCGCGCACTTGCTGCAGCGTCACCCCCGGTTTCAATCGCGCGACCACGCGCAGAAATCCGGTGCCGCGCATCATGCGCTCGTGGGTAAAGCCGGGAAGTTGAAACGGTTTCGTCGTCCAGACTTCCGCGTTGGGACCGGTCCATGTTACCGGTAGTTTCGGCAGAACGCCGACGATCGTGTGCACGGCGCCATCGAGCGTGATGCCGCGTCCGACTACATTCGGATCGCCGCCGAGACGTTTCCGCCAGAAATTTTCTGTGACAATTGCAACATCAGCGCCTTCCTCTTCGTTAGGCAAAAAATTGCGTCCGATGATAGGGCGAACACCGAGCACATCGAAATAGTTCGCCGTCGCGCGAAAGCCGAGCACCTGCACCGGATCGCCCACGCCGGTCAACGTCATAGCCGCGCCTGTATCGGCGGCCAGACCGTCGAAGAGCGCGCTCTTTCCGTCACGCCACTGCATGAAGCGCGGTGCCGAGATGCCGATCTCGGGCAGGCTGCCGTCCTTGGCGTTCCCATAAAGATGAACCATTCGCTGGGGCTGATGAAATGGCAGTCCGCGCAGGAAAAGATCATTAATAAGACTGAAGATTGCAGTGTTAAGCCCGATCCCGAGCGCAAGCGTAATGACCGCAAGCAAGGTGAAGCCGGGCGATTTGAACAACTGCCGAAACGCGAACCGCAGATCGATCATCATAAGCGCAATAAGATTGTGATGCGGTCGCGGGCGCACCTGGACTCAACAACGAGACGCCGCCGCTGTCCAGTTTTGTCTTGCTATCGATAATGATATCGCAACTGCGCGATGAGAATTTGATCGCCAACTTTCTTGTAAACAATCCGATGCTCGGCCGTGATACGACGCGACCAGTAACCCTTCAATGCGTGTCTGAGCGGCTCGGGTTTACCAATTCCGCGATATGGATCGCGCATGATCTCTTTAATGAGCAGATTGACGCGCCTCAGCGTGTCTGGATCGGTTCGCTGCCAGTAGAGATATTCTTCCCAAGCCTCCGTCGAAAAGACGAGGTTCACGTCTCCAGCTTGAGTTTTTTCCGAATGCCTTTGCCCCGTTCGAGTGAATCGATCGACTTCAACAGGCGCTTGGCGTTAGCAGGCGAGCGCAACAAATACGCAGTCTCCTGAAGCGACTCGTATTCCGCTAGCGAGATCATCACAACTGCCTGATCGCGGTTTCGGGTAATCACCACCGGCGCCTGATCTTCACAAACGCGGTTGATCGTGCTCGCAAGATTTTCCCGCGCTGCGGTGTAGGTGATCGATTTCACATGGACAGGATACTGTCCAGATACGGCGTTCGTCAATTCGTGAGTTTTAATGGTAGATCGGCCGCTCCGCGGGCGATGCTGGAGGTGGATCGGGCAGTCCCTGCCCGATGCTACCTAGGCGGCGGAGCCGCATTTACTTTTTAATATCGAGCGCGGAGCGCTCGATCCACCTTCTCAACTCTCGCGCAGTTGACCGCAAGCAATGTCTGCGGTCACAACGATTGCGTTCGCACTACGGCCACATCCACTTCCACATAGGCTGTCTCTCCGTGGATCGCTTCGTCCAGACCGAGCTTCCTCGTGCTCATCCTCCACGCGCACAACGGTGATGCGATCGATGATCCACAACATTCCGAACGTGAACACGAACGCCCACACTGATGAAAACAGTCCGGCAGCGAGCTGCTTCAAAAAGAAAGTCGAATCGCCCGCGAGCAATCCGTTCGTGCCGCCGTTTGCTGCCGGGTTCCACGCTGTCGAGGCGAACACGCCGAGCAGGACGATGCCGAGAAAACCGCCGACACCGTGCACGCCCCACACATCGAGCGCATCATCCCATCCCAGTTTGTTTTTCAACGCGCAGGCGTAGAAACAAACCACCCCCGCGACCAGACCGATGATGCAGGCGGTTGCCGGTGAAACGTAACCCGCCGCCGGTGTGATCGTCGCGAGTCCCGCGACCGCGCCCGTCAACAAGCCGAGGAACTTCGGTTTTTTCGAGGAACGCCAATCGACGCAGAGCCATGCGATCGCGGCGAACGAAGCGGCAATGTCGGTATTGAGAAAAGCCACCGCCGTTGTCGAATCGACGCGGAATTCCGAGCCGGCGTTAAATCCGTACCAACCGAACCAGAGCAAGCCAGTGCCGAGCGCAACCAGCGGAATACTGTGCGGCCCGCGATCGACCACCTTGCGTTTGCCGACATAGAGAATGGACGCGAGCGCGGCGATGCCCGCGATGTTGTGCACGACGATTCCGCCCGCGAAATCTTTCACGCCCCACTGCGCGAGCATGCCGCCGCCCCAAACCATATGGACGAACGGAAAATAAACGAAGATCAACCACGCCGTCAGAAACACCATGTAAGCCTTGAACGTGATGCGGTTGGTGAATGCCCCGGTAATCAACGCCGGTGTGATGATGGCGAACATCATCTGGTAACCGCAGAAGACAATCATTGGAATCGTGTCGTTAGGCGACGGCGTCGAAAGCGTGATGCCGCGCAGCCCGATCCAGTTGAAGTTGCCGATGATGCCGAAAAAATCCGTGCCCGTCTTTTGGTCGCCGGAAAAGCAGAGCGAAAACCCGAAGGCCCACCACAAAATCGTGGTCCAGCCCATCGAGACGAAGCTCTGCATCATGATGGCGAGGACGTTCTTGCGTCCGACGAGTCCGCCGTAAAAAAATGCCAGCCCCGGCGTCATCAACATGACCAGGCTGGCGCACAGGAGCATGAAGGCAGTATTCCCAGTATCGAGATGTAACATTGGTTGGTCCTCCGTTCGGCGGCGAGTATTGACTCGTTAGGGCAAACGAGTCAAGAACGTAAACTTCTCGGCGGCGCAGTAACGGCGGCGCTACCATCATGATCCGCGCACCGGTGGATCGGCCGCTCCGCGGGCGATGCTAGGACAAATGCGGCTTCGCCGCCTAAACAACATCGAGCAAGGGACTGCTCGATCCACCTTTGCTGTAGCGGCGGTCTATGACCGTCGCATAAATTGGTAAGGACGGACCGCCGGGCCGTCCGTCGCGCGCTCGATTCACCTGGCGAAGTGGAGTGCGGCGAGCGTCTAACCTTTGAAATCCGGCGCGCGATAAAACGGCCGGCCTGCTTTGAGCAGAACGGCGATGCAGGCGGCATCGCTTTCATCGACGAACGTCGCGGACGCTTCGTTAGGCGGCTGATTCGTATTGGCCAACACGATCCTGAAATCGTGCTCCAGCACTTCATCGCGCGGATTCATCACAACCATGAACATGTAGCGCGTCCCGGCTTCCGCTGTCGGCTCCGGTTTCCGGAAGACCCAGGCGGCGCGAAATTTCCGGTCGCGCCGCAGCGTCTCGAACAACGGCTGAATCAAATCTGTCGGGTAATCCGCCGGCTCGACAATCTTGAGCGTGAACTCCTCTGTCTTGCCCGTAGGGACGGTCGGCTTGAACGCCTCGCCACTCGCCAGATCGCGCATCATGTCTGGCGGCAGGATGAACGCGCCAGTCGAGCACCCCTTATTCAGGAGTGCCTGCATATTCATCTTTCCGAGGATCTCGAGCATCTCGCGCGCTTTCATCTTCGCCGTGCAAAAGGTATTTGGCGGCACCTTCCCTTGGTCAGGCTTTCTTCCGCGCGTTCCTCAGAGCTGAAGATCGGCACCACATCGCCCTCCGCGTCTTGTAGCATGACGAAGTTAAACGGCGAACCGTTTTGAATTGCCATCGTCTCCCGTCGACTTCCGGGTGATACGGCATCAGCGCGCAAAGTTCGCCTTCGGTCAGCTGACGATAAACTTCCGGCAACGCCGCCGTGCTTTTGCCTAACGCATGGATCGCTCGATCCAGCTCGTTCCAATCATAAGGGGAGCTCATAATATATAGAGCTGAGCAGAAGCCGCGCCGTATCTTCCCTGTTTGGTGTGTCGAGGAACGCGGGTCGCCTTGTACGCGCAAGAATCGTTCATCGCGAAGCGATCGAACATTTGTGCGCACTCCCGTTTCAGACAAGACGCTCGCGGCTTTATCAAATCGCCGCGCGCATGGCGTTAGGCGAAACCGAGCAAGCGCAAAAACTCGCGCGCACTGCGCTCGCGTTGCAGCCCGACCTAACGACTAAATATGTGCGCGAACAGGAATGGTATCGCGACGAAGCGGTGTTGGAGAAATTAATGCAGCGACTTGTTGAAGCTGGTATGCCGGAGCAGATACGATAAAAAGGTTGCGCATTTCCACTTTTTCGGCATACGCCTTGCGTTCATTGAGGGTGAAAAGATAAACATACAGCAGCCTTCCGATCTCACCTCCGATGGCAATCTCGACAGTTAATATTAACTTATCCGAAAACTTCGATCACCTTTCGAAAGCGCCGATTGTTGAAGCCGTCTTAGAATTCCGAGCGCGTGCCGAAGGAGAGTGGCAAAGGGAAACGATTGGACGCGAGCTTAGGCAAGCTTTGCCCGACTATCCACAGTTTGAAGAAGAAACTAAAGTGCAGCAGCAATTCGCTGTCACAAAGGAAGGCATTTAGCGACAGCCAGCTGAGGATCGACGTTGGAAAGGGCTAGTTTTTCGATCTCTTGATCGCCTGCAGATCGCCAAATTTTATCGCGACCGTTTCTCATTTACTCGCCTTTCACCCTACACTGATTGGACGCAGTTCATCGCAGAGGCTCTTCGACTTTGGCGCATCCATTCTGGAATCACAAGACCACCCGAAATACAGCGAATTGGTTTGCGCTTCATCGATCGAATCCCTTTTTCGGGAGAAATTCGATTAGAAGATTATCTGATAGCAGCTCCCAAAGAGCCTGTGGGATTAGACATACCGTTTGCCGGCTTTTCCTCTCATCATGACAAAATGACGGTTCCAGGTCATCAATATGGAATCAATATTGTGCGCACAATTGAGCCGCCGTTCGGAAAACGATTACCTGCGCTAATATTAGATATTGACGTTTTTCATTCTGGTGGACTCGCTACGAACGACTCTAGTCTAGAAACTTCTCTCTCAGAGATGCGGTGGTTAAAGAACAAAGCGTTTTTTGGAAGTTTGTTGCCTTCCGTGATAGATTCGTTCAGGTGAAAAACTGCTTTGGGATTCTCAGCTCTTATGACTACCGCTGCAGTGACCTGTGGCGCGAGTGATTCAGCGAATTTCATTGCCGACCTCGCTCAGGAAAGCCGAGAACACATTCAGGGAGCCGAAACATTCGGAAAGCAATCTCACGCCCTTCACCAACAACTAGCTTCCGTTGCGGAAAGTGTGCGCTTTCAAACTGGGATGGTTATCAAGCGATGCCATTGGAAATTCAAGCGTATCGAAATGCCTATAATTTCATCGAGGCTTTGCCACCAACAATTCCGGCACCAACAGTTGGCTCCGAACCTGATGGCAACGTTACCATCGAATGGTATGTTTCTCCTACTCAGACGGTGTCGGTTAGTATTGATGCAGATGGTCTTCTGCATTATGCGGCGTTGTTTGGAATCAGTTCCGCTTTCGGAACGGAGCCGTTTCTTGGCGAACTTCCATCGCAAATCAGCGATTTAATCGCTCGCCTTCACACGAAGTGACTCAAGGCGAAGCGTCACCAGACTTGGGAGAAGTTCTCCCTGACGAACTGCTGGCGCGTTTCATTTTGCAACGGAACAGAATTCGACACGATCGTACCGTGAAACCGGACGCTTTCGTCCCACATCCGTACCGCGCTTTCGGTCACACGCCATATTCAATTAGACGAGCCTGCTATTTGGCGAATTGGTTACGCGGTCGCCGAGTCTGCGGAGAAGACACTACACGGGCGCGCGGACGTAAGGGCGCGAGTATTCGTATCAAATAAACTTCAGTAAAGGCCGCACCGACATCTAGCAATGCGAATCACGCAAATGTCACCGATTGGCCAATAAACAAAGCTGAACGAGAAGAACATTGCTCAGAAAATCGCTGCCACAGTTGGGACCGCCTTGTCGCCTCCGACGTAGCATGGCAATTAGGTCCATAACCGGACGCGATGTGACAGCTCTTCGTCTGCTGTTACCGTGCGCGGAATGGAAACTCCCGATTGGGTTTCGTTAGGCGACGAGGAATTGCTTGAGCGGCGCATTTCCACGCTCGGCCTCACGCTGGAGGGGACGGCGCTGGAGCCACTCATCAAGCAGCTTTACGATGAGCTTTCGGCGAAGGGGCTCGTGTTTCATCCGCCGTGTTTTGTCGGCGATGAATGGTTCGTGCCGATCGGGATTCCGGCGATCTTTGTTCCGTTTTTTCTCGTGCATAACCGGCTGCGCGGACTGGAGCGGAGCATGATGCTGGAAGTGGAAGGCGAAACGCCGGACTGGTTCATGAAATTGATGCGGCACGAGGCGGCGCACGCTTACAGCTATGCCTACGAATTGCAGCGGAAGAAAAAATGGCAGCAGACTTTCGGGAAAACAACGGATGAACCGACGCCGAATTTTTATCGGCCGCGGCCGTTCAGCCGCAGTTACGTGGTGCATCTGGACGATTGGTATGCGCAGAGTCATCCGGATGAAGATTTCGCGGAGACGTTCGCGATCTGGCTGACGCCGGAGCTGGATTGGCGCAAGCAATACGCGGGCTGGAAGGTGGCGCTGCAAAAACTCGAATACATGGACGAACTCATGCGCTCGCTCGCGGGCGAGGCGCCGGTGCATGTGCCGAAGTTTCGCGTGGCGGATTACGATTGTCTCAACGTCAAGCTCAAGACCTATTACGCGCGCAAGCGGAAGCTGTTTGAAGATACGTATCCGGATTTTTACGATGCGGATCTGCGTCAGCTCTTTTCGGCGACGCCCGGACCGGGGCGAATCTGGGCGAGCTCGTATCTGCGGCGCACGCGGCGGCGTTTACTGAACTCGGTTTGCCAATGGACTAACGAGAAGAAATATCGCGTGAACAAATTGCTCGCGCGTTTGATCGAACGTTGCGATCAGCTGGAACTGCACGTGCTTAATGATGATCCGCGACAGGATTTTCGCGTGACCTCTTATATTACAACGCTAGTGATGAATTATTTGTTCACCGGAAAATTCAAGCGCACGAAATAAATTTTTGTCATGTCGAGACATCTTTTATTTCAGGTAGGGATGGCTCTCCGAGCCGTCCCATATTCATCGGACGTTCGGAGAAACGTCCCTACCTGAAAGGGAAGCGAAAGGCCTAATCGCGTGAAGAAGAAACTCAAAGTCCTCGTGCTGTTCGATGGGACCAGTCCGACCAAGATCGATCAGGATTTCAGCAAGGAGATGAAGACGAAGGATTGGAAGACTGAGGCGGATGTGATGGCTGCGCTCGGCAAGCTCGGTCACGCGGCGGAGCATCTCGCGATCTATGACGATGTCGATCTCCTGCGGCAGAAGCTGCAAAATTTCGCGCCCGACGTTCTTTTCAATCTGGTTGAGCGCTTCAAGAACAACACCTCGTTCGACCAGAACATTGTTTCGTTTTTCGAAATGCAGGAGCTGCCGTTTACCGGTTGCGGCTCAACCGGGCTGACGCTGTGCAAGCACAAGGGCATCTCGAAAAAAATCCTGCATTATCACAAAATTCATGTGCCCGGATTCGTCGTCATCCCGCGCGGGCAGCGGATCGCGCGACCGAAGCCGTTGAAGTTCCCGCTTTTGGTCAAGCCGGTGAAGGAAGAAGCGTCGTATGGAATTTCACGCGCATCGTTTGTCGAGAACGACGAGCAATTCAAAGAGCGCTGCGCTTTCATCCACGAAAAATACGACAGCGATGTGATCGCGGAGGAATACATCGAAGGCCGGGAAATTTACGTAAGCCTGATGGGCAACACGCGCCTGACAGTATTCCCGATGCGCGAAATGATCTGGGGCGAAACGCCGCCTAACGAACCGAAGATCGCGACCTACAGCGCGAAGTGGGACGAGGAATATCGCAAGCGCAAAGGCTTGCAGAATGTTTTCGCGAACGGGCTCGAACCGGCGCTGGTGACGCACATCGAGGAGACGTGCAAGCGGATCTATCGTTTGCTCACGATCGACGGTTACGCGCGTATCGATCTGCGGCTGACTGCCGCCGGCGAAGTTTATTTCATCGAGGCGAATCCGAATCCGATTCTGGCCGATGATGAAGACTTCGCGCTGTCAGCGGACAAGGCCGGACTGCCGTATCCGCAATTGATCAACCGCATCATCCGTAGCGGGATGAACACGCTGCGGGATTAGGTAGGGACGCCTCTCCGAGGCGTCCGAAAATAATGGGACGGCTGCGGAGAGCCGTCCCTACCTGACGTCCGATTTCGCGCTACTCCTTCGATCCGATCTCCACGAGTCGTTTGGTGAGGAAAACAAGGCCGGCCATCTGCACCCATTCCGAGACAATATTGCCCACGACCTCGCCCCATTTGCTTTCGGGATTCATTTTCAAGAAGAGGCAGGCCCATCCAATACCGGTCACGATGATAAGAAGGAGAAGCGAATGCTCGCGCAGAAATTCGAGGAACGGATTAGGCACGCGGCCGCGCACGGGTTTGCTTTCCGCCGAACCGACTTCGTAGAAGAATTTTGTCCCGAGAATAATCACAAGTGACCCGCTCCAATCGGCAATGGCGTTTCCGCAAAAGACCGCAAGATGGCTTTTCGGTGGGAGCGAAATGTAACCGACGAACCAGAGAAGAAGAAGCAGGACCGCGACGATGGTGAGCGAGTGACGGTAGAGCCAGGAATGGCGGTGACGATGTTTTCTTCGGGCCATTGATTACTCGTTAGGGGAAATTGCCAATGGTCCTGTGATCTGCACAGCCGCAAATGGAAGAGCGGCGTGCAACATCGTTGTGGCGCGAAGGACCGTCGCGCCCTACCGATTCGTGAGCTTCGCGATCAGATTAATCTTCGGACCGGCGAGCGCGCGGGAGACGGGACAGGTCTTCTTCGTTTTCTCGGCTTGTTCCTGAAATGCCTTGTCGTCGATATCGGGGACTTCGGCGTTGGTGTTGAGATCGATAGTTGTGATTGTTGGAGCGCCGTCGACCATTTCCAGTTTCACGGTCGCAGTGGTGCTGATGCGGGTCGCGGGATGACCGGCTTTTTCAAGATTGGCTGACAGAGCCATGGAAAAACAGGCGGCCTCGGCGGCGCCGATTAGCTCCTCGGGATTTGTGCCCTGGCCTTCTTCGAAGCGTGAAGAAAACGAATAAGCGCCTTCATAAGCGCCGCTTCCAAGTTTTAAACTTCCTTTGCCGCCTTTCAGCGTGCCTTCCCAAACAGCGGATCCAGTTCGTGTTGCCATAGAGTTTGAAATTAGTGATGCGCGACGAGACCGCATCAAGTTTTTGAAGAGGCCCTCATCTTTTATTCTTCTCCCGGTGGGAGAAGAGTAGCGCGTTGGCGCGACGTGGTTTCGAAACGATTTATTTGCGCAAGGAGTAAATCTCCTCTCCCTCTCTCCCTTTGGGAGAGACGGACGCGAAGCGCCAGTGAGGGCAAAGGAAGGGTTTGGGAGAGGATTAAGGTGAGGGCGAGTCATTTGTGCAAAGATTGAATGTGGGAGGGACCTCAGTGTCCCGACTTATGATTGTCATCCCACAGTCCTCGCGCTGAGGCGGCTCCCACATTGCAGATCGACGGGCAGGATGCCCGTCGGCCGAGACAGGCTCGCCGCAGCGAGTCCGTCCTGTGGCGGACTGGAAGCCTATCCTCCGGGAATCTGCTTTGCGCTCGACGGAAAAGTTGATGCGGATGCATGATGCAAAGCATGCGTATTTCATTCGTTAGGCAAATTTGTCTGGTTGTCGCGCTCGGGTTCGTTGCTCCACTCAACGCGGAAACCATTATCATCAAAGCGGGGCGACTGATGGATGGACGTGGCGGCGAACCAATTTCTCCGGCAATGGTGCGCATTGAGGGGGAGAAGATCGGAGAGGTTGGCCACAACCTTAACGTTCCGGCGAACGCGAAAGTTATCGATCTGGGCGACGCAACGTTGTTGCCTGGTCTGATTGATTTGCACACGCACCTGACCAATCGCATGGGCGTGCATTGGGAAGATGGCCTAACGAAAACGACGCCGGGTCATGACGCGCTTTGGGGAGCGCGCAACGCGCGCGTTACACTGATGGCGGGTTTTACGACTTGCCGCGACATGGGGCCGACATGGCCGTACGTGGATGTCGATCTGCGCAACGCGATCGATGAAGGCGCGGTGCCAGGTCCGCGTCTGTTGGTTGCGGGAAATTATGTTTCATCAACCGGCGGCGCGGGCGATGCGAAACAGTTTTCCATCTATGTCGATGTGCCGACGGTGAAGAATCTCGCCGACGGTCCCGGAAGAAGTGACGAAAGCAGTTCGCACAAATTTCAAGAACGGCGCCGACTTCATCAAGATCATGGCCACCGGCGCGGTGCTTTCGAAGGGAATCAAACCAGGCGCGCAGCAATATTCGGATGCGGAAATGCAGGCGGCGGTGACGGAAGCGAATCGCTGGGGAAAACAAGTGGCGGCGCACGCGCATGGAGCGGCCGGAATCAAAGCGGCGATCCGCGCTGGCGTGCGCACGGTGGATCACGGATCGGATCTCGATGATGAAGCGATCGCGCTGATCAAGGCGTCGAATCGAAAAACGTTTTACGTTCCAACGCTCGATGTGCTGGATGCGGTCGAGAACGAAGGTGCGCAACACAACGTTCCGGAATCGGAGCGGCAACGCGGTCGCGAAATTCGATCGGTCATGATTGCGGGATTCAAACGCGCGCTGGCCGCGAAAATTCCGATTGGATTGGGAACCGATGCCGCGGTGATCGAGCATGGCGAGAACTGGCGCGAGATCGAAGTGCGCCATCAACTCGGAGAGCCAACCGCGGCAACGATCGTGGCCGCGACAAGTCTTAATGCCGAGATCATTGGCTGGAATGATCGCATTGGCAGCGTCGAAGCAGGGAAAGTTCGCGGATTTGATCGCAGTGCCGGGCGATCCGCTGAAGGATGTGACGTTGTTTCGCCGCGTCGGTTTTGTGATGAAAGGCGGAACGATTTATCGCGACGATTTGTCGAAGCGATAGCGGTTGGGTAAAAATGATCGTCGATGATTGGTCGTGAGGTCCCTCACTTCGTTCGGGGTGACAACCGATTAGCAACATGATAGGGATATCTAGTTTCCGACGAACTTCATTTCGTTCGTCAGAACAAAACCGAGTTTCTCGTAGAGAGCGCGGCCTTCGTCGGAGGCGTGCAGGACAAGTCGATCGAGCCGCTCTTACGCGACCAATCGATGATGTGTTGCAGTAAAAGTGCAGCAACGCCGCGCCGGCGCCATTCCGGTTCGGTAAAAACGTTGATGATGATGGCGTGACGTCCTTCGGCAATTCCAGCCTCGCCATTTGGACTTGTGGATGGATGCGGCATTACCTGCCGCAACTGCGCGCCGGCACCGGAGATGATTTTGCCTAACGAGTCTGCGGGACTCGCGAGCCAGCCGACATATTCGCCGCTGGTCAACTGTTCGCGGATGCGATCGCGCGAGCGGGCTTGAAATTCCTCGAACAAATGATCGGGGATGTCGCCCATGTCGTGAAACATGCGCGCGCGATGCGTGCCGATGATCTCGGCATCAGCCGGCGTGGCGCAACGGACGTGAAATTGTTCAGGCATCGGTCGGGAACCTTGTCGCGTCGCGCAAGAGTTGCAATCTGGGGAGCGCACGCGCCTCGCGTGCTCGTTTCGGCGCCTCGCCGAAAACGCCATTCCCACAGGGAAAAGTTCGCGATGGCGAGGGCGCCATCGCCAGCACGCGAGGCGCGTGCGCTCCCCGGATTGCTGCAACGCTAATTGAGATTTCGATTTGCCAGCGCGCGGTGAGCAGGCATTAAAAGAGAATGAACCGGAAAATATTTTTCGCCGCGGCGTTTGCGGTTTTGACGTGGATCTCGTTTACGAGTCAGCGCGCTTTCTCTGCGCCCGAGGAGTTTGCCGACATCAAGGCGCAGGTCACAAAGCAGCATGATGAAGCGGTGAAGCGGTTGCAGGACTGGATTCATCAAGTCTCGATCGCGGCGGAAAATCGCGGTTATCCGGAAGGCGCGGATTACATGATCAAGCTGTTAAAGGATGCGGGATTTCAACGTGCGGAACGCGTTGAAACCGAAGGCAAGCCAGGTGTGTTCGCGACACTCGATGCGGGTGCGCCGAAAACGGTCGGGCTTTATTTCATGTACGACGTGAAGCAGTTCGATCCGAAGGAATGGTCGTCGCCACCGACGGAAGCGGCGATCGTCGATAAAGCCGGGCTTTGGCAAAGTGATGGTCGGTCGTGGGGCGGTGAATCAGAAGGGACCCGAAGCGACATTTCTCGCGGCGTTGCACGCCATCAAAGCAGCGGGGAAAAAGATGCCGGTCAATTTTGTTTTCGTTGCGGAAGGCGAAGAAGAAATCGGTTCGCCGCATTTCGGGCAGGTCGTGCATAAACCCGAGATCGAGAAGGCGCTCTCGAAGTGCGCGGGAATTTTCATGCCGTTCGCGGCGCAGGATCCGGACGGAATGGTCACGATCACGCTCGGCGCAAAAGGCGTGATCGAAGTGGAGCTGACTTCGAACGGCGAAAAATGGGGTCGCGGTCCGCTGAAAGATATCCATTCATCGAACAAGGCGCGAGTCGATAGTCCGGTCTGGCATTTGGTGCAGGCGTTGAACACGCTCGTGACACCGGACGGAAACGAGCCCGCGATCGAAGGCCTGACGAAAAATGTTCGCCCGCTCACGGCAGCGGAGAAATCAATGATCGATACTGCGGCGAAGCGATTGAACGAAGACGCCGCGAAAAAAATGATGGGCGTGAAACATTGGGTGCGCGATATCAGTTGGGAGCAGGCGCTGCAGCGTATGGCCGACACGCCGACAGTGAACATCGAAGGAATCATCGGCGGTTACACTGGTCCGGGCGGCAAAACCATTTTGCCGCACCAGGCGATCGCAAAACTCGATCTGCGTCTTGTTCCGAATCAAACCGCGAGCGGTGCGCTCGCGGCATTGAAGGCGCATCTGGCGAAACACGGCTATGGAGATATCGATGTGAACATGACTGGCGGTTACGATCCGACAACGACGCCGTTAAATTCACCGATCATCAAAGCGGAAGAAGCAGTCTATAAAGATCACGGGATCGATCCGGTGCTGTTGCCGCGACTTGGTGGTTCATGGCCGGGTTATGTTTTTACCAATCCTCCACTAAGTCTCGGAGCGGGACATTACGGTTTGGGGCACGGCAGTGGTGCGCACGCGCCAGATGAGTATTACGTGATCGAATCAGCCAATCCGAAAATTGCCGGGTTTGACGACGCGGTGATGTCTTACGTCGAATACCTTTATCAGCTCGGGAAGGACTAACGAGCTTAGAAGCGCCGCGAGAGCTGAAGGCCGGCGGCACCATTGCCGTTGGCCGCGATCAATTTTTTCTGCGGCGAATCGGCGATCGGGTAGAGGACAACACTCGAGCGGCGGGATGGCGGCGTTGTGTGTTTCGGCGATGCTTGAACAATATTCCAGAGGGCAACCTGTGAATTTTTCCGCGCAACAGGCGGGGCGTCACTGGTAACCGATTGTTCGTTAGGCGATTCGACGCGCAGCGTCATGAAATGCGGGTGCGCATTGGCCCAGGCCATCGCCTCGCGTTTTGTTTCAAAGAATCGATCAACGACAACAGCGCTGCGTTCACTCGCAGTGCGTCCGGTTCGGCGGGCCGCTTTGCGGTTAATGACGTCGCGCCCGGTGTCGACGGCGACACAGGTGGCGTCGGGAAAAATCACTTTGCTACCGTACGGAATTTTCTTGGGATCAACCGCGCAATGACCCGTGCGCAGAATGGCGCCCGTGGCGCACTTATGTTCGCGTGTGCATGCGTCCGAACCGCCGCCGCCGCTTGCCCAATAAACCGTGACGCGGGCAAGAAACGATTGTTGCCGCGCGTAAATCCCGGCGGGGAGCAGCAGGCAAAGTACAGTCGTCGCAATAAGTCGTTTCATTTCCACCGTGCCAGCCGCCCTGACGCCATCGGCTCGGCTTCCATTCTGTGGGAGAAGCTGAGGATTTAACTTCATTCTTTAATCGGAATTCGCAGTCGGAGTGGATGTTCCGAAAGTGCCGTGACGCGTTTATCTCTTGAAAAAAATCGCGTTTTTCGCTAAAAAAATGGTTGCGCGAGGCAACAATTGCCGCCATATGACGCGCGGTCGTGCGAACTCTTTCCTTCTCCATACTGCTGTGCGCCATGTACATGGGTGCATCTAGTCTGACGGCGAATGCAGCCGGTATATTGCCGTCGAAAACGAAGTTCTATTATAAGAACACTTCAGGGAAGACCACTTCCGCGCCTATCGTTAATCATTACTACGGTGCGCCAATCGTGCATCCGCTGGCGCATGTTGATCCCCGGCTCGACCCGAAATTAATGCGTGCCGCAAGCATTGCGGATGAGCGTGCGCACGCGCGATCGAAAGCGCGCTGCTGGCATTACGTTAAGGAAGCGCTGGTTGCCGCAGGCGCGGTCACTTCGTATCCGCGCAGTGCTTATGCGCGTCAAGCGGGGGAAGAATTAGTGCGCTTTTACGGATTCCGAAAACTTCCCGTTAATGATCCCTATGATGCGCCCCTCGGTGCCGTGCTCGTCTACAGTCACGGCCGGAAGGCCGGCCACGTCGAGATCCGCACCAGGAACGGCTTCGTCAGCGATTATTATTCGAAGACTCACTGCCGTTATCCGTTGATCGCGGTTTACGGAAAATTCTCGTCCTAATTCGGTAGGGCGCGACGGCCGAAGTTTATCACCCCGAGCGAATGCGAGGGACCTTTCATAATCGAAGAAGACGCTCGCGAGGTCCTTCGCTGACGCTCAGGATGACAACTTGCGATGACGCCGCTCTGTCCCCAATTCAAACTCGCAATCGCGGGTAGTTGATTTCATTCTTTAGGCGATGGCCGATGCGCTGACGCCGATGATGCAGCAATACCAGCGTCTGCGGAAAAGTATTCCCGCAGACACGCTGCTGCTTTTTCGGCTGGGCGATTTTTACGAAATGTTTTTCGAGGACGCGAAGGAAGCGTCGGGTCTTCTCAATGTCGCCCTAACGAAGCGAAACGAAGTGCCGATGTGCGGTGTGCCGTATCATGCCGCGCAAAATTATATCGCAAAGCTGATCAAGGCCGGGCGGCGAGTCGCGATTTGCGATCAAACGAGCGATCCGCAGCCGGGCAAAATCGTAAATCGCGAGATCACTCAGATTGTCAGCGCCGGGACGATCAGCGAACTCGATTTGCTGCAGGCCAAGCGCGCGAACTATGTCGGCGCGATTTATCATGAAGCGGGCGACAACACATTCGGTTTCGCCTACGCCGATCTGAGCACGGGAGAATTTCGGCTAACGCAGTTGGAAAACAGCAGCGCGCTGCTCGATGAAATCGCGCGCGTCGCGCCGGCCGAGCTACTGATGAGCGAAGGACAACGCGAGCAATTTTCCGAGATCGAGCGTGTGATGCCGTACGATGACTATGCCTTCCTACCGGAGCATGCGCGCTTCACACTGTGCGAGCATTTTCGGGTCAAATCGCTCGATGGTTTTGGTTGCGAGCAGATGACGGCAGCGGTCGCGGCCGCAGGCGCGCTCGTGCATTACTTGAAACATCAGCTTCGGCGCAAGATCGATCATCTCGCGACGTTGCGTTGCGACGCGTCGAGCGATTACGTCCTGCTCGATGCCGCGACGCAGACAAATCTCGAGCTGGTCGAAACGCGAAATGATCGCGGCGCGAGTTTACTCAGCGTGATCGACCGCACGGCGACGCCGATGGGCGGACGGAAATTGCGCGCGTGGATTTTGCGGCCGCTTCGTGACGTGGCGGAGCTGAATTGCCGCCAGCAGATGATCGCCGATCTGTTGCACGAATCGGACTTGTTAGGCTCACTGCGCGAATCGCTGAAATCGATTCGTGATATCGAGCGCGCTGCCGGGCGATTGAGCCAGGCTTCAGGAAACGCGCGTGATCTGGTCGCGCTCAAGAATTCTCTGGAGGTAATTCCGGAGGTAAGACGTGAACTCGGCAAACTGATCGAGCGGAAAAATTTCGGCACAGGTAGGGATGGCTCTCCAAGCCGTCCCTCGAATTCTTCGGACGTTTCGGAGAAACGTCCCTACCTGAGTGAAAATCTGCAAAATGACATCCACGAGATGCCGGAGCTCGCTGCAAAACTGGCGACAGCCTTGAAAGATGATCCGCCACTTGTTTTGAAAGATGGCGGGATTTTCCGTGATGGATTCGATCGCAACCTCGATGAATTGCGGCGCGCGTCGCACGAGGGAAAAACCTGGATTTCCGCTTTGCAGGAACGCGAGATCGAAAGCACCGGCATCAAATCGCTCAAGGTCCGTTTCAATTCCGTGTTCGGTTACTTCATCGAAATAACGAAATCGAACCTCGCGAACGCGCCCGCGCATTACACGCGCAAACAAACGACGGTTGGCGGCGAACGCTTCATCACGCCGGAGTTAAAGGAAATGGAAGCGAAAATTCTCGGCGCGGACGAGCGAGCGCGTCATCTCGAGTACGAACTCTTCCAAAAACTGCGTGAGGAAACGCTGCGCGAACTCGGACCGCTGCAAAAAACCGCGGCTGCGCTTGCCACTCTCGATGCACTTTGCGGTCTGGCGGAGACGGCGCGGCTCTTTCATTATTGCCGGCCGGAACTGAATGATTCGTTGCGCTTGATCATTCGGGACGGTCGTCATCCAGTGCTGGACCAAAACCTGGCCGAAGAGAAGTTCGTGCCTAACGACACCGAACTCGATGGCGAGAAGACGCCGGCTCGGCATCATCACCGGACCAAACATGGCGGGGAAATCGACCTACATCC
This sequence comes from uncultured Verrucomicrobiae bacterium, assembly GCA_963737195.1. Classification (GTDB taxonomy): domain Bacteria; phylum Verrucomicrobiota; class Verrucomicrobiia; order Chthoniobacterales; family UBA10450; genus JBBQFI01. The sequence continues at coordinate 85,527 of CAVTRW010000010.1, read as the reverse complement.
GGCAGGTGGCGTTGATCGTTTTGCTCGCGCAGATTGGCAGCTTCGTGCCGGCAGCGAGCGCGGAAATCGGATTGGTCGATCGCATTTTCACGCGTGTCGGCGCGAATGACGACCTCGCGCGCGGCCAATCGACGTTCATGGTCGAGATGAACGAGACGGCGAACATCGTGAACAATGCGAGCGAGCGCAGTCTCGTTATCCTGGATGAGATCGGACGCGGGACATCGACCTTTGACGGTCTTTCCATCGCCTGGAGCGTGGCGGAATTCCTGCACGACAAGATCAAAGCGCGCGTGCTTTTTGCGACGCATTATCACGAGCTAACGAAACTGGCGCAGGAAAAAAGCGGCGTTTTCAACTGCAACGTCGCGGTGCGCGAATGGAATGAGCAGATCATTTTTCTGCGCAAGATTATTCCGGGCGGCGCGGACAAGAGTTACGGCATTCAAGTGGCGCGACTGGCCGGCTTGCCGAAGGAAATATTGGAGCGCGCGAAAGACATTCTGAGTCATCTCGAAAAACCGAACGGCGCAGTCGAGGCGCCGGGCAAAACAAAAGGACGACGAGTGAAGAAATCAGTCGCCGCGGGAGATAAACCGCAGATGGATTTGTTGTAAACTTGCTCATGCATGAAATTCTCTCACCCTTCCCTCTCCCAGAGGGAGAGGAGTCCAATTTTCCTAGAGTAACCCATTGGGAAAAGGTGGGAGCGCGGTCGCTTCTCCCTCTGGGAGAAGGTTAGGATGAGGGACTGATTTTCTGGTTGAATCAATGTTCGTGTGCGATGGCGATTAAGACAGAAAAGGATCTCAGCGAGACGCAACGCAGCCATTGGCTGAAAGCCGTGGCCGCGATCGAGCTGCGCAATTTCGGTTACGCTATCTCGCTGCTCCAGGCCATCCTGAAACAGGAGCCGGAATTTTTGACCGGGAGGCAGTTACTGCGCCGCACCGAAGTGACGAAAAGTAAGGCGACGAAAAAGAGCTTCTTCAATATCTCGAGCGCGCCGCTCGCGGTGATGAAGGCGCAGCGCGAGATCAAGAAGGATCCGAAACACGCCGTGGAAATGACGGAGAAAGTTTTGGAAGACGAACCGTATAACAAGCAGGCCAATCTCGTTTTGAAAGAAGCGGCGGTAACGGCGGGTTGGCCGGAGATCGGTGTCTTTGCCCTGCAAACGTTGCTCGAAGAAAATCCGCGCGACGTGAAGATTCTGCATGAGCTCGGCCGGCTGCATCACGAACTTGGTCAAAGCGAACGGGAAGTGGAGGTTTACAACCGCATCACGGAAATCGATCCACTTGATGCGGAGGCTTTGCGGTTAGGCAAAGATGCTTCGGCCCGCGCTTCCATGAGCAGCGGCGGGTGGACGCAGGCGGAAAGTTATCGCGATTTAATCAAGGACAAGGAGCTCGCGGTTTCGCTCGAGCAACAGGGGCGCATGGCGCTGACTGGCGAATCGCTCGATCAGCAATTGACGGAGACGTACACGAAGCATCAGGTGGAGCCGCAAAGTGTGGATCATGCGCGCCGGTTAGGCGCGCTCTACGAACAGAAGCAGGATTTCGAGAATGCCATCGCGTGGTACGAGTACGCCGCGCAGCTAACGAATCAGAGCGACGCCGGTCTCGTGCGCAAGGTCTCCGATTTGAAGATGAAACGGTCCGAGGTCGAGATCGCGCAACACCAAGCGTTCCTGGCGGCGCACGCTTCCGGCGATCAGTTGTATGCGGAAACGGAAGCGGCCCTGGGTGAGGCGAAGAAAAACCGGGCAACCATTCTCATCGAAGACGCTCAAAAGCGCGTGGATCGCAATCCGACCGATCTGCAATTGCGCTTTGAACTGGGCGAACATCTTTTGAATGCGGGACAATTTCGCGATGCCGTTCCGCAACTGCAGCGCGCGCGGCAAAATCCCAATGCGCGCTTGAAAGCGATGAATCTTCTCGGGCGCGCCTATCGTGAGCTGGGCATGCTCGATCTCGCGGCAAAACAATTCGAGGACGCGGCGAAGGAGATCATCGGGATGGATGCGATGAAAAAGGAGATTACCTACAATCTCGGTCTCGTTTACGCGCAGATGGGCGATGCGCCGAAATCGATCGCGTGCATGAAGGAGATTTACGAAGCCGATTACGGCTACAAGGATGTCGCCGAGCGGGTCGAAAGTTCTTACGCTAAAGACGAACCGCCGCCGGCCTGAGCTGAGGTTACGAAAACGAAAGCTACGGTTTTTGTCACGTCCAGCATTGACGGCGCTTCCGAATTTTTAGATACCGTGGACAACCACGGAAAACCCTAATTAAAAAACTCTTATGAAACGAAAACCGATCTCAATTTTACAATCTGCGCTGGCGATAACGGCGGTGAGCGCGTTCGCTTTTGCGGCTACGGCCGACGCGCAAACAGGAAACACTTCCACCTCCGATAATCCTCACCTGCGCAAAAGAGATGAACCGCCCAAGCAGCAAGCGGCGGTAAAGATGAGCGACAAGGACAGAAAATTCATCCAGATGGCGGCCAATGGCGGAGTGGCAGAAGTGGCAGACGGAAACTCTGCAGAAGCACACGCTCAGAGTGCAGAAGTGAAAAAAGTTGCTTCACGCATGGTTGCCGACCACACCCGATCGAACAAGGAACTAGCTGAACTCGGGAAAAAGAAGGGTCTGAACATGGATCTTAGTCCGGGTAAGCCGCGTAACTTCCGGAAGGAGAATTTTGATGGTGATTATTTGGCCACGATGGAGAGCGATCACAAGTCAGATATCAAAGCGTTCGAAGCGGAGGCCAAGTCGGGGGACGACGCGGAGATCAAGGGTTGGGCCGCGAAAACCGTTCCAACTTTGAAAGAGCATCTCGCAATGGTGAAAGAGGCCCTTAGCCACACGGGTAAAGCAAAGAAGCAGCAATAGCGAAACTTTCTCTGCAGCGCGGCACGTTTGAAAAAGCGTGCCGCGTTTTATTTTGGGGACGGCGTTACCTCAGACGCGCCTTGTTTGAAGCGCCAGACTGCGGCGCAGGGCGGGAATCTTTTCGCGCAACACGCCAAAGAGCATTTCGCGCGGTTCGAATTTGCCGGCAAGATCCTGAAACCGATCCATGAAATGCTCGACCAGTTCTATTTCGAAAAGATTGGTCACGTTGATCATGGAAGTGTCGTGATGCCGATAAAGACACAGCATGTTTGGCACAAAAGCGACCCTGTAGTTTCGTTGGGCAAAGCGGAGCCACAGCTCGTAATCTTCCCAGCCGAACCAGCCAATCTGGCTTAGCGCTGTGTCATAGTGGAATTCCAACAACACATCGCGCCGAAACATTGCCATGGCATCGATGTAGGGCTGTTGCACAAGAATCTGTGGATCCCAATCGTAGTAGGAAAGCAGCCCAACACGGTTATTGGTCGTTCCCTTGAATCGACAAAGAAGGCTGTAAGCGGCGGCCGCGTTCTCGTTAGTTATCGTAGTGAATAGCTGGGACAGGGCGCCCGGATAAACGAGATTGTCGGCATCCATCATGAAGATATAGGGTGCGCGTGCGATTTCGACTCCGACGTTGCGCGCGTCGGCCAGTCCGGTGTTGAGCTGCTTGTCGACAATGCGAACAGGAAGTTGGCTGTTATTCTGGCAGGCAATCGCCTGGGCAACGGATTCGTCGCTGGACGCGTCGTTGACAATGACGACTTCGACTTGGTCGGGTAACGCCGCCGCCGCGCGTTCGATGCTGGCAAAGCATTCTCCAATGTGATGAGCATAGTTGAAAAGTGTGATCACGACCGACAGAGCCGGGTTCTTAGCGGTCCGATAACTTTCGTTGTCGTGATAACTCCAGATTTTCTCGGAACGAGCGCGACTGGTGTGCTGTTGTTTCAAACGGAGCCCATAGGCTTCGCGCCGCTGCAGCACTAACTCCCGTTCTGGGGTATTGGGCGCTGACGAAGACTCTGGAGCTGAAGCCGAGGTTCGTATTGTTAGGTTCTCCCAATCCTGGACGAAGGCTTGCCAAAGCTTGCGCGTCCCAGTCCTGGTAATCGCCCGGGCTAAAGGCTTAGGCATCGCGTGTGGCGGCGCATCGCTAACCGCTGAGATGTTTTTGCTTTGTGGCCCAGACTGAAGCGCATTCAGGAAATCCGCACACATCTGTGACTGCCGCAGATGGGTTCGGATGAAGTCGTTACCTGCACGCGCAATCGCCGCTGCCTCCTCCGGATGTCCGAGGTAATACTCGCAACAGGCTATCAAGTCATCCGGTTCCGTCATGATGAAATGGCGGCCGGGAACGAGGTCGGCATATCCTTCCGATGTTTCCGTGATGAGGCAACAGCCATTGGCCAGCGCGATGAGCGCACGGTGCCACTCGAAATACTTCTGCTCTGAGTAATGAAGATTGAGCAGAAGCCTGCTGTCGTTGAGAAGGGCGTTACGGCGCGACTCCTCCAGATAACTCCTGGTTACGTTTGTCTTAGCGAAGCCAAGCGGCACAAAGCGTATATGACATCGGTGTGCTGAGAAGAAAGGCGCGTGACGCGCAAAGAACTCGTCGCGGCGGTTCGTCATCGCACCGATGAAGGTGATATCTGTTTTCCGTTCCGCATGCGGCTTCAAACGAGAAGCGGAAAGAATATCGTGGTAGCCGAGACGAAAATGGTAACTGTTAATTCCGCGCAATCGATATGCTTCCACACCTAACGAGTTCAGATCGGCAACGGCGAGGGCCTTTTCCGCCCAGGGAAGGTTGTTGTAAAACCAGCCGGTCTCGGGTTGTTCCGTACAAAACAAAACCGCGTTCTTCGTTAGCTCAGCCGCTTCCTCTGAAGAGACCTTTTCGGACAGGAAAAGATTGTAATACTCATGAGGCGTGACGATAACCTGAAGAGTGTCAGCAGGGGGAACCTTGTCCGGAATTTGATCAAGCAACAGCTGGGATTCGCGGCCCAGTTCGCGGAAGCCCGCGGAGATAAGGCGGCCAATTTCCAAAATGAAGAGGTTGGATTTGGTCGTGGCAAAAAGATTAACTTTTGTTAGAGGAAGACGTTCGGAACGCGCGGTCGAAAGTCTCGCTGGTGGAACGGATGGGTTCTGTGCTAGTCCTCGGATATTGGCCCGCTTTTGCAGATGTGTAACGACTACGTCGCGCACGTTAGATAGGCCCATCCTTGTTAGAAACCGAAATGGGTAAGCTGATATGACTAACGAATGAAAGCTATGCCATGAGCGATCCTCGTTGCGCAGTTGCAGGTCGAGGTTATTGCGACCGAGAGCAAGGTTGAGTTCCAGGAGAAAACCGCTGGCCTTCGCTTCAGGAAGATCAGGAAAGGCGGCGGCTACGTCGGGCCGACTCCTCTTGCGGCGCGCAGCGAAAATGCGACGGCGAGCAAGTGGCCGGCGCAATACAGCGCGGATACCATGTATGGGCCTGCCGTCGGCGCGAACGAGCCATCCACTTAAATCGAGCTTTTCGCCGAAAATACGACGTGGAATCGGAGCATCGAATCGAAACAGATAAGGCTCCGCAGGCGGCGTCGGTTCCATCGAGCTAATAAATACGGATGCTCAAAAATGCTGCCACGGCTTTCGCAGGCGCGGTGGGAATGCGAGCCGGAAAAACTTATCGTCTATCGACAGGTTTGGATTGTAGTAGGGATCCTCCTGAATGGTGTCTCCCCATTTTGTTTTCATGAAATCGCTTTCCGCATTGAACCGCCGATATTTCGTTAGGCTGTCCTCCAGCCCGCGACTGGCGGATTCGTGATGATAAAGCGCAGCGTGTGGCGTCCAGACGATGAGGAACCCAGCCTGCCGCAGGCGCAGACAAAAGTCGACGTCGTTAAAGGCGACGGGCAGGTTTACTTCATCAAAGCCGCCTACTTTCATGTAGGTCGCTTTTCGGATGAGCATGCACGCCGCAGTCACGGCGGAAAGATCCTGGGTTAGGTGCGGCCGGCAAAAGTAACCATCTTCAAGACGAATATCGGGATGGGCATGGCTCGCGATGCCGCCGGCGCCGAGAATGACTCCGCCATGTTGAATGAGACCGTTGGGATAACGAAGCAGAGCGCCGACCGCGCCAACATTGGGCCGCAACGCGTGACCGACCATTTCCCCCAGCCAGGAACCTTCGATTACTTCGATATCGTTGTTTAACAAAACAACGAAGGAGCCACGGGCGAGGGCGACTCCGCGATTACTGAGTTTGCCAAAGCTGAACGCGCCCTCAACTTTGCACACACGAATTCGTTCATGGTTACCTAACGAATTTAAGTAATGCTTCGTCTCGGCCTCAGCACTGTCGTTGTCGATAACAATGATCTCGTAGTTTGGGTATTCCGTCTTATCCAGGATGCTTTGGATGCACATTCGAAGAAGGGCGAGCCGGTCGCGCGTTGGAATAATGATCGAGACCAGCGGAAGGTCGGACGGAAGCTCATATTTCACGCGCTGATAAATCGTGCGGTGCGGCTCGACCGAGGCGCGTATCTGGCGGCGATCAAGATGTTCCTGCACCGCCCGCCGCGCCGATTCTCGCGCCTGTGGTTTTGCGTCGATGGAAGAAGCAGCGCTCGAATCAGCCGCGCGCCAGTGATAGAGGACGCGCGGGATATGCCGGATTTGCGACGGATCGATTTGTTCAGCGCAACGAAGTGTTAAATCATAATCCTGCGCGCCTTCAAAGTTCGGGCGGAAACCGCCGGTTTCGTCGATCAGTTCGCGGCGATAGAAACTCAGATGCGAAATGTAGTTTTGCGATAAGAGAAGATCGTAATTCCAATCCGACTTGAAATGCGGATCGTATCGGCGCCCGGCGCGATCCAGCTTGTCCTCGTCAGTATAAATTAACTGCGCGTCAGGATGCTCGTTGATTTCGTGCGCCGCAAAATACAGTGCGGTAGGGGCGAGCCAATCGTCATGATCCATCAGGGCGACCCACTCGCCGGTCGCGAGAGTAAGTGCGTCGTTCGATGCGGCGGCGATGCCGCCATTTTTCTCGCGAAATTTTACCGTGATGCGTCGATCGATCCTGGCGTAACGCGCAAGAATCCCGCGCACCTGCTTGTCGGTGGAACCGTCATCTACGATGCAGAGCTGCCAGTTCGGATACAGCTGTGCGCGCACCGATCGCAACGCATCGCGCAAATGACGCGGTGCCGGGTTGTAAACCGGCATCACGATCGAGATCAGCGGCTGTTTGGGAAATGCGAGGATGTGATTGCGAATTTTGCGCTGATCACTTCGGCTGAGATGTGTCGTAGAGTTTGATCCACGTTTTGTAATCGCCAATTCCCGAAATCGGTTCGGCCTTACCTATGCGAAAACTAAGCAGTGCCGGACGGACTGCGCGTGAAAAAATTTCGCTCCATTCACCATCGGCATGACGCGCTTCCAATCGTAAAGTGGAACGCTGACGCGGCAGGTCGACCATGAGCTCGAACCCGCTCTTGAAAATCAATTCGCTGTCGCCGCACGAGATCGCGACATCCGGCCGGAAAATACCGATCTTGGCGTTGAACTCAGAGTCTCCAACGCGCGCGCGGATCGCTTCGATCCTGGCGCCGCTCTTGGCAAAGCACCAGCCCGCGAGCCGAAAACGCCTCGGAAGTTTGTTCCAATCGACGCGGTTCGTCGATCCAGCAAACGTAGCCGCGCTGGAGGCCCTCATAGCGATAGAGATTTTTCTCCGATGGCCTAACGAGTCGTTTCAGGCGCAGGCCGGGCGAGAGAAATTTGCTGGCGGAAAAACGTGCGGAATTTCTCCAGCGCCATTCGGTGCCTGAAGCCGCAGCTCGAATTCTCTTTTTGCTGGGACCGGAATGAAAATGGTGAAGCCGCTGAAAGTGGCGTGGGGAATTTCGGGAAAGGTCGCGGCGACGTCTGGACGCGGCAGGCCGTACTGGCCGGTCCAACTTTCTTGTCCGACAACCGCGCGGACCTGATCGATCTCGCTTGCCGGCGAGAAGACCCATCCTTCGGCGCGAAACATCCCGGTCGCCGCGACATCGTCGGTCAAAATTCCGACCCATGCGCGGAAATCGCGACTGCTCGCCTCGTCCTGGCCACAAGCGAGGTTTCGTGCGCAGTCGTCATTAGTTTCCTTCCGAGGCTGCGCTTGTGCGCATGCAATTCGAAACCGGCGGCAACGCGTTGCTGCAAAAATGGTGGAAGATTTTGCAGCGTGGCAAAGCCGGGTGGCGCACCGGTTTTGCCTTCCCAAAAACGCGCCCAGTCGGCAAGCGACGTTTGGCCGATCGCATCCTGTTCTTCTTCCGCGACGTTTCCAGCGCGAAGCGTATCGAGCAAAGTCGCGCTTAAAAATCCAAGCATGTAAGCCGGCGAAAAATTCGGGCTCACCTCACAACGATCAATTGCAAAATGAGCGAACCATTCGCGGGCGCCATAAGCGGTGCAGTTAAAAAAGTGCGCTGGTTCCTCGTGCAACGGCTGGAGGAATGCAGTGTGAATTGCGACCGAGCCTCCGGGTTTGAGAACACGCAGGATCTCAGCCGCAGCCGTTTTCGGATCGCGCAAGTGCTCGAAGACGTTGAAAGCGAAGACGCGATCGAAGACATTATCGCGAAAAGGAAGATGGTGCGCATCGCCCACGACATCGGTGTGTCGAAAAATTTTATGTTCCAGCTCGATGCAATTTGGAAAACGCGTTGTCGTGGCGCCGGCGCCGATGTGGAGGACGAAATCTTTCCCTTCGCTCAAGATTTTTTCGTACTCGGCTCCGAGCGAGTTGCTCTTGTGGCTCTCGGCGACGATCTCAATTTCTTCCCCGGAAAATATCGGGACACCGCGTTTTACCGCGAATGAACCGTCGCACTTCGCACAGCGCAATTGATCGGCGCTGAAAACAAGCGCGCCATGACAATTCGGACAGGCGAGCGCAGTCGACAGCAGCGTGTTCATCATTCGAAAAATTTCCAAGAGCCACGGACTCTTCGGCAATAGAAGACTTCCCATATCGCCGTATCGCGCCGTGCTTCCATCACGAGCGTGGAATAAGCGCGAGGCAGGATCGCATCAACATCGAAGCCACTGCGCAGCGAGCCATCTTGATTGTTGAAAGCGGCGGCCACATCCGGACGCTGGATTCCGTAACGGGCGGCGAAGATTTTTTCTCCGATCCGCGCGCGCAGTTCGCTAATCTCCGGTGGATTTTTTGCGAAGCACCATCCGGAAATGTGGAGCTGATGCGTCTTCGTGGACCAATCGTTAGGCAAATCAAACCAGAAACGATACGGTTCATCCGTGTCGACGTCGCACCAGAGTCGCTGACCTGGGTGAGACAAGATCGATCCGCGCACTATCCGCGTGTGAACCTGATGCCAGACGTCATCGGTATCGACCGCTTCGATGACAAGCTGCGCTTTGCCCGCTGGAAGAAAAAGTGGAATTACGAAACCGCAACGCAATGGGGCGCCCGTCACTTGCACTTCATCGAGCACGTCGGAACGATCGTGTTCAAATCGTCCGGGAAAGATCTTCTCGCGCAGACGCGCGCGAATTCCATGCAACGGCGCGCCATTTCTGGCCACACACCAGCCCGATAGCCGGAGCCAGCGAATGCGTGGATCCCATGTCGTCGGTTCATCGAGATGAAAAAGAAACTTATGCCGCCGCGGCCATTTCTTCAGCGGCGGGACAACACCCTCCTTGATGCTGTTGGCCTGTGTGGAAGTAGCGGCGATGTTATCCATTCGCGCGATCAAAGCAGCCGGTGCATACCATTCAAACTATCGAATGTCCTCAAACGTCGGCGTGAAATCAACGTGTCGATCTTCGCACCCGGCCCCATGCCTGCTCAAACGGATGCTTGCTTTTCCTGTTTGCGACTTAAACCTCTAGCGCATGCGCCGAACAAAAATCATCTGCACGCTCGGGCCGGCGACGGAGACGAGCGAGACGTTGCGCGGATTGATTCGCGCGGGAGCGGATATTTTCCGGTTCAACATGAGTCATGCCCAGCATGGCTGGGTGCGAACCGTCGTTAGGAGAATTCGGCAACTCGAAAAAGAATTGGAGAGGCCGCTCGCGATCCTGCTCGACACTCAGGGCCCGGCGATTCGCACGGGCGCATTGCCTAACGAATTGGAATTAAAGCGTGGCGATTTTCTCGAACTGAGGGTGGCGGGCGCGCGCGCCAAGGAAAAATATTCGGTCGATGTCAACTATGCCGGATTGGTGAAGGACGTGAGCGTCGGCGACACCGTTCTTGTCGACAGCGGCGTCATCCAACTCGTGGTCATGAGCAAGAGTCGCGACCGAGTTCGTTGCAGGGTCGTGATCGGCGGAAAGCTGGGGTCGCGCCGGCACATCAATCTGCCCGGCGTGCATGTGAAACTGCCGGCCCTCACGAAAAAGGACCTGCGGGATATCGATCTCGGTGTCGCGATTGAAGCGGATTTCATCGCACTCAGTTTCGCGCGAAAGAAGGATGACATCGAAGAGCTGCGGCGTGTCTTGCGAAGAAAAAAGAGCAACGCGCAAATCATCGCCAAGATCGAAGAGCAATCGGCGGTGAAACAGATCGACGAGATGATCGAAGCGGCCGATGCGATCATGGTCGCGCGCGGCGATCTCGGTATCGAAATTCCGATGGAAGAATTGCCGATCATTCAACGGCGCATCGTGAAACGCTGCATTCGGTTAGGCAAACCGGTCATCGTGGCCACGCACATGCTCGAATCGATGGTTGAAAATCCGGTGCCGACTCGCGCGGAAATTACCGACATCGCCAACGCCGTTTTCGAGCAGGCGGACGCGATCATGCTGAGCGCGGAGACAACCGTTGGCCGTTATCCGGTCGAATGTGTGAAGATATTCGACCGCGTCGCGCGACGGATTGAAAGAAGCGGCGGCGCCGGTTTCGCCGAAAGTGCGATCCTGGAAAACTCGCGTCAGAAAACGGTGGCCTCGGCGGTGGTGCTCGCGAATTCTCTCGCGAACGCGAAGCTGATCGTGTTCACGAAGCACGGAACGCGGCCGCGCAATGTTTCGAACATGCGGCCGGAGCACGCACCGATTTTTGCTTTCACGGACAGCGAAGCGGTAAAACGTCGGCTCGTGTTGTATTGGGGAACATTTCCGTCGCGCCTTGCTTTTGCCGCGGATCCCGATACGACGATCACGCGCGCGGAAAAATTTTTGCGCGACAGCGCGACTCACGCACAAAGGCGACAATCTCGTCATTATCAGCGATGCGCGGCCAAAAGGCGGCGTGATCGATTCGGTGCAATTGCGGTGCGCGCAGTAGCGGCGCGCGTCGTTCGTTTCAGGCTTGCGGAATTTGCAGCTTTGCCGGCGCGGCGTTCGCGCGGTGGCCAAAACGCATGAATTCGCGGTGCGACTTTGTCGCGAAGATGTGTGCAGCGCGATTCGTAGAAGCGATAGAGCAGCGCGCTGATGGTGATGGCAGCCGGCGATTTGCAAGGCAAACGAAGCGAAGCCCTGAAGCGCCGATGTTTTCCAGCCGCGAAGAAAATTTTCTGTGACGACTTGGTAAACGACCATGTGAACGAGGTAAAGCGCGTACGACCAGAGCGCGATGCGTCGAATGGTTAGGCTGGCGAAATTTTCACGATTCAATTTCCAGTTCGACGCGATCGGCAGAAGCAAGCGCGAACCCAACGGAAACGAAGGTGAAGCGAAATGTGCGCGCGAAATAGGAATCGGCGCCTTGTGCGAGTTGGTGATCGGAAAAATTCCAGAGCGTCGCGTACATGGCGATGAGGAGGACGAGTCCGGCGAGTGCGCTGATGGCGGGGCGCGCTCGCCAAACATTTGGAAATCGAAGCGAAAGCCACGCTGCGAACACGCCGATCATCAACGCGTCAAAGCGATAGATCACGACCATGCGCTGCCAATCGGTCCAGCTCGCATTTGGGTGCGGCGCGGAGAGCATTCGTGCCACCGTTGAAAAAAGGAAGAAAGCGGCAGCGGTGAGCAGGAACACAGTGTCGAAACGTTTCCAGATTTTCAGGCCAAGCCAAAGCGCGAAAGGGAAGAGCAAATAGAACCACTCTTCAACGGCGAGGCTCCAGGATTCCCCAAAGAACGACATTTTCAGCGCTGCAAAATTTTGGAGAAAGAATCCGTGCCCGAGAATTTCGGTAAGAGTGAGGCGGCGATCGCGCAGGAAAAATTCCAGCAACACATTCACCGCAATGAAAAGCCAGAAGAGCGGCAGCGTGCGAAACCAGCGTCGAATATAAAAGACCGCGATTCCGGATGGTTGCGCCAACTGTTGTTCGCTTCGAAGCAAAATGCGGCCGATAAGAAATCCGCTCAGAACAAAGAAGAGTTCGACGCCGTAAAATCCGCCGTGGCCGATGAGGCCATACCACCACGGCATATGGTCGTAGATAACGACGCTATAATGCGCGACGACGACGCTCAGAATCGCGATCGCGCGCAACAAATCGAGGCCGAAGACGCGCGGCGAATGCGCGTGTGTGATCTCGCTCGGAAATTTTTCGTCAGGCAATTGGTGCTTGAACGAACGGAGCTGGCGAGCAGTGGGCGGCGCGGCATCGCGCGCGTATCCTAAGTCCGCGCAATCTTGAAGCAAAGTGCGCCGCTCTACGCGCGAAAAAACAAAACGCGCGGAAGGTTCGCTTCCGCGCGTTCGTGAACAAAAAATATTTCGACTTACGCTTCGACCGGCAACTCGACGTCGACCGGACGCTCTTTTTTGCTAAGAGCGCGACGCAATTTTGAGAGCGCGATGTTCTGCAGCTGGCGAATGCGCTCGCGCGTGACGCCAAATTTCTTGCCGACTTCCTCGAGCGTCTTCGGCTTTCCGCCATCGAGCCCGAAGCGCGAGAAGATGATCTTGCGCTCGCGATCGTCGAGCACTTCGAGCAAGCCGCCGACTTCGTTGCGCAAGTTCTTGTCGCGCAACAGTTCGAACGGCGTCTGCGCATCTTCGTCGCCGACGATTTCGCCGAACTCGGTTGAATCGTCATCGCTGATCGGCGCATCGAGCGAAGCCGGCCGGATCGACACGGTCTTCAGCTGCGAAACTTTTCCGCTCGCGATGCCGATTTCTTCGCCGAGCTCGTCATCGGTCGGTTCGCGCCCGAGCTCCTCGCTCATTTGCAGGGAGACGCGGCGCATCTTCGAAATCTTATCGACGAGATGCACGGGCAAACGGATCGTCTTGCTCTGGTTTGCCAGGGCGCGCTTGATCGATTGTTTGATCCACCACGCGGCGTAAGTGCTGAGCTTGCCGCCCTTTGCCGGATCAAAGCGCTCCACCGCCTTCATCAAACCGATGTTGCCCTCGGAGATGAGGTCGAGCAGAGGCAGACCCAGGTTCGCGTAATCGTGCGCAATCTTCACCACCAACCGGAGGTTGGAGCGAATCATGAGCGCGCGCGCTTCTTTGTCGCCTTTCTTAATTTTGGCGGCGAGCTCGATCTCCTGCTCAGGGGTGAGCAGCGGGATCTGCCCGATCTCGCGCAAATAAATCTTTATTCCAGTATCGCTATCTTCGGCAGCCATATAACTTTTCATGCAGTAGGGACAAGGGGGGCTTCATCCTAGAGAGTTCCAGTCGTTGGGGTTCTCGAAGCCTCGTAACTTGGCTTTTTTAGCACTTTTGGTTTACTTAACAAGGTTAAATATCGGATTTATGACAGCCTGCGGACGCATTTTGTTCAATGTTTTCAGCAGGGGGTATTTTGCAGCAGAACCAGGGCCGGATTTCATCTTGGTGCGAACGTGGCATCACCCGCATTGCAGTAAACGGATCGCGCCGGCCAGATGCGCGCCTTTTCCTCATTAATAGATGAAGCTCGACGCCCGCCCCGGATTGTGCGAACCATCACGCGGCCCTTAAGAAAGCGGTGGAAGAATGAAGAATAAGATTCGGGTGGGTATTATCGGTGTTGGCAACTGCGCTTCGTCCCTTGTTCAGGGGATCGAATTTTATCGGGACGCCAGCGAGAACGATCTTGTCCCCGGCCTGATGCACGTCGAGCTCGGCGGGTATCACGTGCGCGACATTGAGTTTTCGGCTGCCTTCGACATCGGCGTGAACAAGGTCGGGCGCGACCTGAGCGAAGCGATCTTCGCCGAACCTAACAACACCATTCGTTTCTCCGAAGTACCTAAGCTCGGGGTGAAAGTTCACCGCGGCATGACCCACGATGGCCTCGGCAAATACGTGAAGCGCATCGTCAAAAAATCACCCGGCTCGACCGACGATATCATCGGCATTCTGAAAAAGACGCGAACCGACGTTGTCATTTCCTATCTGCCCGTCGGTTCCGAGATGGCGACGAAGTGGTACGTCGAACAAATCCTCGAGGCCGGCTGCGCCTTCATCAATTGCGTTCCGGTTTTCATCGCGTCGCAGCGTTACTGGCAACGGCGATTCGAAGAACGCAAGCTGCCGATCATCGGCGACGACATCAAATCGCAGGTCGGCGCCACCATCGCGCATCGCGTCCTAACGAATCTGTTCCGCGATCGCGGTGTCCGGCTCGATCGCACTTACCAACTAAATTTCGGCGGCAATACTGATTTCATGAACATGCTCGAACGCGAGCGGCTCGAATCGAAAAAGATTTCCAAGACGCAAGCCGTTACGAGTCAGCTCGGTCACCGCATGCCGGCGGAAAACGTCCACGTCGGTCCGAGCGACTACGTGCCGTGGCTGGCCGATCGCAAGTGGTGTTATATCCGCATGGAGGGAACGACGTTTGGAAACGTGCCGATTAATTGTGAGCTGAAGTTGGAAGTGTGGGATTCACCGAACTCCGCCGGCGTCGTCATCGATGCTGTCCGCTGCGCGAAACTGGCGCTCGATCGCGGTATGTCGGGCGCGCTCATCGGACCGTCCAGCTACTTCATGAAAACGCCGCCACAACAATTCACCGACGACGAAGCGCGGCAGAAGACGGAGGAATTTATTTTGGGCGATGAAGAAGTTGAGTTACCGACGCCGCTCAAGCGCAATGGCAACGGCCATCGCAACGGGAAACCGAAAAACGGCGCGGCGCAAAAGCGCTAGCGTTTGCGCCTAACGACTTAGGTGCGCGCGGCGCGCAATGTTGGATACGAAACGCACCGTCGCTGAATTAAAGGAACTGCGCGCATTGACGGCTGATGAGAATGGCGCGCAGCGTGTCGCGTTTACGCCAACGTGGGTGAAAGCGCGCGCGTGGTTGCGAAAAAAAATTGAAGGCGTGCGCGGCGTTGAAATTCACAATGACGCGGCCGGAAATTTTTGGGCGACGTTGCGCGGCAATGCGGCAAGAGCGCTGCTCATTGGCGGACACATCGATTCCGTTCCGAATGGTGGCTGGCTTGATGGCTGTCTGAATACGCTCGCGGGCGTTGAAATTCTTCGCCGGATCGCAGCGCAATACGAAGGCAAGCCGCCGGTGACGGTGCGCCTGGTCGACTGGGCAGACGAAGAAGGTGCACGTTTCGGGAAGAGTCTTTTTGGTTCTTCGGCCTGTTCGGGAAATCTCGACATGAACGAGGCGCGTGCGTTGAAAGACAAGGACGGGGTCGCATTGCCAGATGCCTTGAAAGAACGCGGCATCGATTTCGAGAAGGTGAAGGATTCCGGCAGTGAACTAACGAACGCGGCCGCTTACATCGAATTGCATATTGAGCAGGGCCCGGTGTTGCTCGATCTCGATCTTCCGTTAGGCACGGTGCTCGGCACGTTTGGTGTCGAGCGTCACGCGATCACTTTCCACGGCCAGGCGGCGCATTCCGGCAGCACGCCGATGAATCGTCGCAAGGATGCTTTCCTCGCCGCCGCAAAAATGAGTCCGGAAATTTATCGCATCGCCGAACGCAGCAATGGCGGTGTCTGCACGATCGGTTCCTGCCTAACGAAACCCGGGATCGTCACCAGTGTGGTGCGAAGATTGCCGAATCACGCTCGATCAGCGCCATCTCGATGCGAAGGCGCTCGCGCAAATGTTGAAGGAAGCGAAGGAAGCGAGCGAGCGTTTCGCGAAGGAGGGGAATGTCTCTGTTTCGTGGGACCGCATCTGGCAGATCGAACCCATCCTCTTTAATAATGAGCTGATCACATTTGCCGATGAAGCCATTTCCGAGACCGGCGCAAAACCGCATCGCATGCCATCCGGTCCGCTGCATGACGCGGCCGAGGTGGCCCGCGCCGGTATTCCGACCGTCATGATGTTCGTGCAAAGCTTGCATGGCATCAGTCACAACAAGATCGAAGACACGAAGGAAGAGCATCTGGAGATGTGCGTGGCCGCTTTCGACAGGCTGGCAGACAAGGCGATGCGCTGGGTCGGAGGCGGTTAAAACCCCAAGCACCAAACCCCAAATCCCAAGGAAGCTCCAATATTCAAGCTCCAAGTACAGTTATGCGAAGCGTCGTTGGTGCTTGAAAGTGGGTATTCCCTGGTGCTTGGGGTTTGGGATTTGGGGTTTATTTTTCGGTCGTATCAACGGACGCCAGTTGGTAAAATAGAGCTTACGTTTCAAAGGAGTCAGTTATGCCAACACTCGCTACCACAGTCGACGGCTTGAAGTTACCCAATCCCTTTGTCATCGGCTCCGGCCCGCCGGGGACAAACCTGAATGTCATCACGCGCGCATTCCGCGAAGGTTGGGGCGCGGTTATTGCGAAAACGGTCAGCCTCGATTCCTCCAAGGTCATCAACGTCACGCCGCGCTACGGCAAATTGCATTCGGCCGATCGCAAGGAAGTGATCGGCTGGGAAAACATCGAGCTCATCAGCGATCGGCCGTTCAACATCTGGCTCGACGAATTCAAGAAATGCAAAGACCAGTTTCCCGACGGCGTGCTCATCGCGTCGATCATGGAGGAATACAACAAGGATGCGTGGGCCGAGATCGTCGAGCGTTGCCAGGATGCCGGCGTCGATTCGTTCGAGCTGAACTTTTCCTGCCCGCACGGATTGCCCGAGCGAAAAATGGGCGCGGCGATGGGGGAAAATCCTGAGATTGTCGAGGAAGTTGTTGGCTGGGTGATGAAGGCGGCGAAGAAACCGGTGTGGGCGAAGATGACTCCGAACGTCACGCACATCACCGATCCGAGCCGCGCGGCGTTTCGCGGCGGGTGTGAAGGCGTGAGCGCGATTAACACGATTCGCAGCATCATTGCAGTGAATCTCGATACGTTGCGTCCGGAGCCGACGGTCGAAGGATTCACCACGCCTGGTGGTTATTCATCGAAGGCGGTGCGACCGATTGCGCTGCGCATGGTGATGGAAATCGCGACCATGATTCGGCGCGAATTTCCAGGTAAGACGCTCTCCGCCATTGGCGGAATCGAGAGCGGCGGCGACGCCGCGCAATTCATCTTGTTAGGCGCAGACACGACGCAGGTTTGCACCGGCGTGATGAAGTTCGGCTACGAATGCGTGAAACCGATGTGCGAGGAACTGCTCGCCTTCATGGAGAAACACAAATTCGAAACGCTGGCCGATTTCAAAGGGAAGAGCCTCGATTATTTCACGACGCACGCCGAGCTCGTGCGTATGCAGGCCGAGCGCAAAGCGAAACAGAAAGCTGCCGCCGATGCCGCCGCAGCGAAGAAGATGGTGAAGGCCGATGGCGAATGGAGCGGCGATGATTTTGTGAAACAATCGGATGCATTAGCGCGAGGCTGAATTGAAGCTCCAAGCACCAACATCCAAGCTCCAGAGAAGCTCCAAGCGCCAAACACCAAGTTGCGCTCGCGAGCGAAAAACAGCGTTTGATTATTCGGATCACTGGAATGGAGCAGCGCGGGTAAACGAGCAGCCGTCTGCTAACAATTCGGTGCGGCATCCATTCGATTTGGAGGAACGGACGGCGATCTTTGGTGAATCGATTGTTCGATTCGCGAAGAAAATTCCGCGTCATCCGGCGAACGATCGTTTAGTTGGTCACGTCGTTGGCTGCGGCACGAGCGTTGGCGCGAATTATTGTGAAGCGAATGAGCGTGTCTCGAAAAAGGACTTTCGCAATACGATCGGTCGTTGCGTGAAGGAGGCGAAAGAAACTAAGTATTTCCTGCGCCTGATCGCGGCTGCCGAACCAAAGTTGGCGAACGAAGCCCGAACGCTCTACCGCGAAGCAAAAGAGCTGCACCTCATTTTCGCAGCATGTTCAGACAATGATGCACGTCTTAAGTTGGAGCTTGAAGTTTGGAGCTTCCCTCGAGCTTGGAGCTTGGAATTTGGAGCTTCCCTTGGGTTTGGGGTTTGGGATTTGGGGTTTATGACTTCCGTTCCTGCATTCATCGGCGGCGAGTGGCACGAGATCTCCGGCGTCGAGAAATCGCCCGTCTTCAATCCATCGCGCGGTGAAATCATCGCGGCAGTTCCGCTTTGCACGAAGCAGCATGTCGATGCCGCAGTCGATGCGGCGGCCGACGCGTTTCCCGCATGGCGCGACACGCCGCCGGTCGAGCGCGCGCGTTTGTTCTTTCGCTACCGGCAATTAGTCGAAGAAAATTTCGATCGCATTTGCGCGAGCGTTTCGCGGGAACATGGGAAAACGTTGGCCGAAGCGCGCGGCAGCGCCTATCGCGGAATCGAAAACATCGAATACGCGTGCGGCGTTCCGTCGCTGCTCATGGGCGATACGCTCGAGAATCTCGCGCGCGGCGTCGATTGCGAGACAATGCTACAACCGCTCGGCGTTTGCGTTGGCATCACGCCGTTTAATTTTCCAGCGATGGTGCCGATGTGGATGTTCCCGCTCGCGCTCGCGTGCGGAAATACTTTCGTGCTCAAGCCGAGCGAAAAAGTTCCGCTCACCGCGTTGCTCATCATCGAGTTGTTGGAAAAGGCGGGTTTGCCCAAGGGCGTTTTGAACGTTGTTCCCGGCGGCCGCGAATGCGTCGATGCGCTTCTGACGCATCCGAAAGTGAAAGCGATTTCATTCGTCGGCTCTTCTCCGGTGGCAAAACACATTTATGAAACGGGAACGCGTCACGGCAAACGTGTGCAGGCCAATGGCGGCGCGAAAAATTACATTGTGGTGATGCCGGATGCGGATGTGCCGCGCACGGTGGAAGCGCTCGCTACGGCCGCGTTCGGTTGCGCCGGCGAACGTTGCATGGCGGGCTCAACCGCGATCACAGTTGGCAAAGCCGCAGATCACGTTTTGCCCTCGTTAGTCAAAGCAGCGCGCGCGATCAGGGTCGGTCCGACCGATGTCGAAACCCAGCCGGACATGGGGCCGGTCATCACCGCCCAACACCGCGCGCGTATCATGAGCCTGGTGGAGACCAGCGAGAAAGAAGGCGCCAAAATTATCGCTGATGGACGCGGAGTGAATGTTCATGCATGCGCCTGACGGCTTTTACATGGGCGCAACGATTGTCGATCAGGTGCAGAATGAAATGACGATTGCGCGCGAAGAAGTTTTCGGCCCGGTGCTCAACGTCATGCGCATGGAGGATCTCGACCACGCGATCGAGGTGGCAAACAAGTCAGCCTACGGGAACGGCGCGGCCATTTTCACAAACTCCGGCAAAGCCGCGCGCGAATTCAAGCATCGCGTCAAAGCCGGCATGGTCGGGATCAACGTTGGCGTGCCCGCGACGATGGCGATGTTTCCTTTCACCGGGTGGGACGAATCTTTTTACGGCGACCTGCACATCCAGGGCAAAGAAGGCGTGCAGTTTTACACGCAGCAGAAAGTCGTTTCCACGCGCTGGTTCGGCGACGACGTCGGCGACGTCTGGAAGAAGTGAAAAAGCTCCAAATTCCAAGCTCCAAGCTCCAGGGAAACTCCAAACATCCAAACTCCATAGAAAGCACGATAGGCGGCGAATTGGAGCTTGGTGATTGGTGC
Source organism: uncultured Verrucomicrobiae bacterium (assembly GCA_963737195.1). Classification (GTDB taxonomy): domain Bacteria; phylum Verrucomicrobiota; class Verrucomicrobiia; order Chthoniobacterales; family UBA10450; genus JBBQFI01. The sequence continues at coordinate 65,725 of CAVTRW010000010.1, read as the reverse complement.
TTCTTTGGAATTTGGAGCTTGGAGATTGGTGCTTTCGCCTCATGAGTTTGCTCATTCGCGGCGGCGAGATTGTTACGCCTAACGAACAATACGTTGCCGATATTTTTTGCGAGGGCGAAACGATCACGCGCATTGAGCCGAATATTCAGGCGCCCGGCTGATGCGGAAGTGATCGACGCTTCGGGAAAATATGTTTTCCCCGGATTCATCGACCCACACGTTCACATCTATCTGCCGTTCATGGGAACGTCGGCGAAGGATAATCATGAAACGGCGAGTCGCGCGGCGCTTGTCGGTGGAACGACGACGTTCATCGAAATGATTTGTCCGGCGCGGACGGACCGTCCGATGGAAGCATTCGAGCTTTGGTTAGGCAAAACTCGCGGTAACAGTGCCTGCGATTTCACGTTTCACATGGGCGTGACGCGTTTCGACGACGAAACCAAAAAGGATTTCGAAGCGATCGTCCGTCGCGGGGTGAGCAGCTTCAAGATCTTCCTCGCTTACAAAGGCGCGTTCGGAATCACTGACGAGGAACTGTTCAACACACTGCAACTCGCAAAGTCGTTAGGCGTTGTTACGACGGCGCACTGCGAGAACGCGGATTTGGTTTTCGAATTGCAGAAGAAATTGCTGAGCGAAGGAAAGACCGGGCCGGAGTGGCATTATTGGAGCCGGCCGCCGCAAGTGGAAGCCGAAGGCGTGCATCACCTGATGACTTTCGCCGGAATCACCGGCGCCCCGGTTTACATCGTGCACACCAGTTGCGAAGAGGCGCTGGGCGAAGCGATGCGCGGTCGCGACGCGGGTGTGCGCGTTTCGGTCGAGACGCTCATTCAATATTTGCTGCTCGATCGCACCGACGCGGAGAAGCCGAATTTCGAAGGCGCAAAAAATGTGATGTCGCCGCCATTGCGTGACAAAAAAAATCAGGACGTGCTCTGGAACGGTTTGCGCGATGGCTCGATTGCGACGCTTGCCACCGATCACGCGCCATTCGATTTCGAAACGCAGAAGCGAATGGGCGATGGCGACTTCACAAAAATCCCGAATGGCATTCCGTCACTGGAAGATCGGGTGAATCTCTATTTCACCTATGGCGTGAAACGAGATCGCATCGATCTGAAGCGATTCGTCGAAACGGCCAGCACGGCGGCGGCGAAATTATTTGGACTGTTTCCGCGCAAGGGCGCGATCCAGGTCGGCAGCGACGCTGACCTTGTCGTTTACGACCCGAACTATCGCGGAAAAATTTCGGCGAAAACGCATCTTATGAACGTCGATTACAATTCGTTTGAAGGTTTCGGGATCGAAGGCCGGCCGCATGTCGTGACCGTGCGCGGCAAAGTCGCGGCGCGCGATGGAGAATTTGTCGGCGAATTTGGCCGTGGCCGATTTCTCGAGCGCGAGCCGTCGTTTGCATGAGCACGGTTTCGCCTTCGCTTGCGCCGGATGTCGACGTTGACCTCGATCTGGCGCAGAGCCGTCTATATAATAAGGATCTCGCTCCGGTTCCGGCCTCGCGGCGCAAATGGCGCGTCGGCAGTTTCGCCGCGCTCTGGATTTCGATGTCGGCCTGCATCCCGACTTACATGCTCGCATCGTCGCTTATCGGCGGCGGCATGAACTGGTCGCAGGCGATCCTGACGATTTTTCTCGGCAACGTCATCGTCGTCATTCCGATGATCTTGAATGCGCACGCTGGCACACATTATGGAATTCCGTTCCCGGTTTTTTGTCGCGCGTCGTTTGGGACGCGCGGCGCAAATATTCCGGCGCTGATGCGCGCGTTCGTCGCGTGCGGCTGGTTTGGCATCCAGACGTGGATCGGCGGCAACGCGATTTACAAAATTCTCGCGGTCTTTGTTCCGTCGCTCGCCGGCGGAATCGTTCTGCCCATTCTCGACATCACGATCGCGCAGTTCGTTTGCTTCCTCTTTTTCTGGGGAATCAACATGCTTGTCGTCTACAAGGGGATCGATTGCATTCGGTGGCTGTTGAACATCAAAGCGCCGCTGCTCATCGCGCTTGGATTGCTGCTCCTATGGTGGGCTTATAAAAACGCGGGCGGGTTCGGTCCGATTCTGTCGCAACCTTCGGCTTTCGATCCCGGCCAACCGAAGAGCGGACAATTCTTTGCCTTCTTCGTTCCGGCGCTCACCGGCATGGTCGGTTTTTGGGCGACGCTCTCGCTGAACATTCCGGATTTTTCGCGTTACGCGCATTCTCAACGCGATCAAGTCATCGGCCAGGCGCTTGGTCTGCCGTTCACGATGGCGCTGTATGCGTTCATCGGCGTGGCGGTAACGTCGGCGACGACGATCATTTACGGACAGCCAATCTGGGATCCGGTCGATGTGCTGACGCATTTCACAAATCCCGTCGTGCTCGTGATCGCCATGCTCGCACTTTGCATTGCCACATTGGCGACGAACATCGCGGCCAATGTCGTTAGTCCGGCGAATGATTTCGCGCATCTTGCGCCGCATAAGATTTCTTTTCGCATTGGTGGCCTTATCACCGGTGTCATCGGCATTCTCATCATGCCGTGGAAACTGGTGGCCGATCCGTCCGGTTACATTTTCACCTGGCTGGTTGGTTACAGCGCACTCCTTGGGCCGATCGGTGGAATCATGATTGCCGACTATTTCGTTTACCGGCATCGCCAGCTCGACGCGAAAGGACTTTATCGCGAAAACGGGCCGTATTCGTATTCGAATGGGTTCAGCATTGTGGCGCTGTTCGCGCTGACTCGTCGCCGTTCTGCCGAACATTCCCGGTTTTCTCGTGAACGTTAAGTTGATCAGCCCAACAAGCGTGCCGCACTTCCTTGTCACACTTTACGACTATGCGTGGTTTGTCGGCTTCGCGATTGCGTTTGTGATGTATCTTTTCTTACGCAAGATCTTGCCTAACAAGTAGTGACGACGCCTTCTTCTGTAGCGGCGGTCTCTGACCGTCGCATTCTTTTGGCAGATAACGGTAACTCCTCGAGAAATAAGTGCGACGGTCAGAGACCGCCGCTACAATGACTGACAATGCAACAGCCTGAATTGCCGCCGTACGATCATCAGCCACAGAAATATTCCGGCCCATCCGCGGATGAAGTGTTGCGCCTGCGCAAGGAATTCCTGAACCCGGGAATTTTTCTCTACTACAAAAAGCCGCTCATGCTCGTGGAGGGCAAAGATGCAGTATGTCTGGGACGAAACGGGCAAACGTTACCTTGATGCGCTCGGTGGAATCGTCACCATCAGCGTGGGTCATTGTCACCCCGAAGTTGTGGCCGCGGCCAACAGGCAAAATGAAACGCTACAGCATTCGACCACGATTTATCTCCATCCGAACATCGCGCTCTACGCGCAGAAGCTCGCCTCGAAGATGCCGGGCGATCTCAAGGTTTGCTATTTCGTCAATTCCGGTTCGGAAGCGAACGATCTGGCGTTGCTCATGGCCCGCGCTTACACCGGTAATTACGACATCATCGCATTGCGCAATGCCTATCATGGCGGCAACGCGCTGACGATGGGGCTGACCGCGCATCGCACGTGGAAATTCAATGTGCCGCACAGTTTCGGCGTGCATCACGCGATCGCGCCTGATCCGTATCGCGGCCTCTGGGGAAATGATAATCCGGATGCCGGAAAAAATTATGCGGCCGACGTTCAGAACCTGATCGACTACGCCACGTCCGGACAAGTGGGCGCGTTCATTGCCGAATCGATCCAAGGCGTAGGCGGTTGCATTGTTTTTCCCGACAACTATCTCAAGCACGCCTACGAACATGTGCGCGCGGCCGGCGGCGTTTGCATCGCCGACGAAGTGCAGGCCGGATTCGGCCGCACCGGCACGCATTACTGGGGATTCGAAACGCAGGGTGTCATTCCCGACATCGTGACGATGGCGAAGGGAATCGGAAATGGTTGTCCGTTAGCCGCGGTCGTGACCACGCCCGAAATCGCGAAGACGCTCGCGGCCCGCACGCACTTCAACACTTTCGGCGGGAATCCGGTCGTTTGCGCGCAGGGTTCGGCCGTGCTCGATGTGATCGATCGCGAGAAGTTGCAGGAAAATTCGCTTCGCATGGGCAAACGCATTTCCGCCGGACTCGTTAGGCTACAGGAGAAACACAACATCATTGGCGACGTCCGCGGCAAAGGACTGATGCTCGGCATCGAGCTGGTGAAGGATCGCAAGACGAAAGAGCCGGCCAAGGCCGAATGCGCGCAGGTGATGGAGAACTGTCGCGATCTCGGCCTGCTCCTTGGCAAGGGCGGATTGCATGGGCAGACCGTTCGTTTTTCGCCGCCGATGAACATTCAAGAGCAGGACGTGGATTTTCTGCTCGAGGTTCTGGACGAGGCGTTCGCACAGCTCTAATGGGAGAACGGAAAACGCCGAACATCCAACATCGAACACCGAACGTCGAAGTGATTGAGGCATTTGAATTTTGAGCGCGCCCCTTTTGCCTAACGAGTCGCACGAACGCTGGATGCGCGAGGCTGTCGACCTCGCGCGCGCGGGTATGCAGGCAAAAAAAGGCAGCGGACCGTTTGGCGCCGTTGTCGTTTGCGACGGACGCGCGGTTGGTCGCGGCTATAATCGCGTGACCGAAGAACTCGATCCGACGGCGCACGCCGAAATTCTCGCTATTCGCGAAGCGTGTCGCACCATCGGTCGATTTGATCTGCGCGGCTGCGAACTTTACACGAGTTGCGAACCGTGCCCGATGTGTCTGGCCGCAATTTACTGGGCGCGACTCGATGCTGTTTTCTATGCGAGCACGCGACACGATGCGGCCGAGGCCGGGTTCGATGATCAATTTATTTACGAACAGCTTCCGCTCGAAATCGCCGCGCGCTCGCTGCCGATGCAACAGATCTCACGCGATTACGCGCTCCAGTTGTTTCACGAATGGGCGGCGAAGCCGGACAAAATTCCGTATTGAATCCGGGGAGCACACGCGCCCTCGCGTGCCGCGCTCGGCGCCTCGTCGAGCGCTCTGCTTTAGATGAGAGCGGCTTTTCGCCGAGGGCGCCGAAAAGTGCACGCGCGGCGCGTGCGCTCCCCGGAAAAAGATGGTCGCTGCATCCGCTGTTCGGCGCGAGTTGCACTGTTCTCACCCGGGTCATTCTGAGCGAAGCGAAGAACCTCGCGAGAAGTGATTGGCGTTATGACGCCGGGAATTATTCGTGAGGTCCCTCGGTCGCCGCGGCGACCTCGGGATGACATACGTTAGCGTTCAAGTCTTCCCATCGAATCTGGTCTTTGCCAGACTTCCCCTCGAATGCTCGCGAAAATTTATTCCGCCGCCGTTTACGGAGTAGATGCCTACGAAGTTGAGATCGAAGTCAACGAAGGCCGCGGAGAACCGAAGATCGTCATCGTCGGTTTGCCCGATGCGGCGGTAAAGGAAAGTCGCGATCGCGTCACCACCGCGATCATGAACAGCGCGTATCGCTGGCCGCGCGGTCGCACGACAATCAATCTCGCGCCCGCCGACATTAAGAAAGAAGGGCCCAGTTTCGATCTGCCAATTGCGCTTGGCATGATCGCGTTGAACGAAAAAGTCGATCCGGAAAAAATCGAGCGCTTCAGCTTTGTCGGTGAGCTCGCGCTGAACGGCGCGGTTCGCGCAGTGAAGGGTGTGTTGCCAGTCGCAATTGAAGCGCGTCGCCGAAAGCGCGAGGCGCTCATCGTTCCGGAAGCAAACGCGCGCGAGGCCGCGATGGTGAAAGGCATCGCCATCTATGGAGTAAAAAATTTGCGCGACGCTTTTCAATTTCTCACCGGACAAACAACGCTCACGGCCGTGCGCGGGGACATGACCGAATTTTTTTCAACGCATCAAAATTACGATGTCGATTTCGCTGACGTGAAAGGACAGGGGCACGTGAAGCGCGCGATCGAAGTCGCCGTTGCCGGTGGTCACAACGTCCTCATGATCGGCCCGCCGGGCTCCGGCAAATCGATGCTCGCAAAACGCATCGCCACGATCATTCCGCCGATGTCGCTCGAGGAAGCGATCGACACGACCAAGATTCACAGCATTGCCGGCATGCTCGATAGTGAACGATCGTTTGTCGCGACGCGGCCGTTTCGTTCGCCGCATCACACCATCAGCGATATCGGTTTGTTAGGCGGCGGCGCGTTTCCGAGTCCAGGCGAAGTGAGTCTCGCGCATAACGGCGTCTTGTTTCTGGACGAGCTTCCGGAATTCAAGCGCTCGACGCTTGAGGTGATGCGGCAGCCGATCGAAGACGGGAAGGTCACGATTTCGCGCGCAGCGGGAAGTCTCACATTCCCCGCAGAGTTCATGCTCATCGCCGCGATGAATCCCTGTCCGTGTGGATATTTCGGCGACTTGAAACGCGAATGCCGGTGCAGTCCGATCCAGATTCAGCGTTATCGCCAACGCATTTCGGGTCCGCTCCTCGATCGCATTGATCTGCATGTGGAAGTTCCCGCCGTGGAATATCGCGATCTATCGAGTCAGCGAACGGAAGAAACTTCCGCTGCGATTCGCGAACGTGTCATGCGCGCGCAACAACGTCAACGTTCGCGATTTCAGAAATCTCCCAAGACAACATGCAACGCGCGCATGGGCCCGCGCCAGATCAAACAGAATTGTCAATTGACCGACGAGTGCCAGGAACTAATTCGCATCGCCATGTCGGAACTAAATCTGAGCGCGCGCGCCTACGACCGCATTCTTAAAGTTTCGCGCACAATTGCCGATCTCGATTCGAAGGACCAAATCGCGCCCGAGCACGTGAGCGAAGCGATTCAATATCGAAGCTTTGATCGACGGCTCTGGGTTTGATGCGACAAAGAATTTTGTCGACTGGCAACGCTCGTGTAATTACTTCACTCGGATCGCCTCGGAGTTTCCGATCCAACTCAACCTCACCATCGCTATGAGAAAATTTGCTCTCGTTTTCGTTTGTTCGATCCTTGCCGGTTCGCTTTTTGCAGCGGAGAAATCCCACGCAACTTCACAAAAGAAGAAATCGATGACTGCAAATCCGTTGCTCACTGAAAGCACGTTGCCGTTTCACATCCCGCCGTTCGATAAGATCAAGAACGAGCATTTCACTCCCGCGTACGAGCAGGGAATGGCGGAGGAGTTGAAGCAAATGGATAAGATCGCGGCTGATCCGGAGAAGCCGACTTTCGAAAATACGATCGTGGCGATGGAGCGATCGGGCGAACTACTCGCCCGTGTCGATCGCATTTTTTCCAGCCTGAACGCCTGCAACACCAATCCGGAGATGCAGAAGATCGACAAGGAGATGGCGCCGAAGCTTGCGGCCCATAATGATGCGATTCATCTGAACAGCGCGCTCTTCGCCCGGGTGGAAGCGATTTACAACGACCGCGACAAACTCAATCTCGATCCAGAATCGAAGTGGCTGGTCGAACGTTACTACAAGGATTTTGTGCGCGCGGGCGCGAAGCTTTCGGATGCGGACAAAACAAAACTGAAGGCCATGAATGCAGAGCTGGCCGAGCTACAATCGAAATTCCAGCAGGACGTTCTGAACGAAAAGAATGCGTTATCGATCGTGGTCGATAACCGCGCTGATCTGGATGGACTTTCGGACAGTGATATCGCGGCTGCGGTCGCCGCGGCCAAGTCGGAGAAAAAAGAAGGGAAGTTTGTTTTTCCTCTGCAGAATACGACCGGCCAGCCTGAGCTGACGTTTCTGAAAAATCGCGCTGTGCGCGAGCGCATCATGCAAACATCACTCGGACGAAACAGTCGCGGCAACGAATGGGATACGCGCGATGTGGTTTTGCGCACAGTGAAACTGCGAGCGGAACGTGCGGCGCTGCTCGGTTATGCAAGTCATGCGGCGTATCAGTTGGAAGACCAGACGGCGAAAAACGTCGACACGGTAAACAAACTTCTTGCCCAGCTTGCGCCACCGGCGGTGGCGAATGCGCATCGCGAAGAAGCGGAGATGCAAAAGGTGATCGATCAGGAAAATGGCGGATTCAAACTCGCAGCGTGGGACTGGGCGCTTTATTCCGAAAAAGTGCGGCAGGCGCGTTACGCGTTCGATGAATCGCAAATCCGTCCCTACTTCGAACTCGATCACGTCTTGCGCGATGGCGTTTTCTACGCGGCGACGAAGCTTTACGGCATCACGTTCAAAGAGCGACACGATCTGCCAGTGTATCAGCCGGACGTTCGCGTCTTTGAAGTTTCCGATGCCGATGGCAAACCGCTCGCGCTTTTTTTGGCGGATTATTACGCGCGCCCATCGAAACGTGGCGGCGCGTGGATGAACTCGTATGTTCGACAGAGCGACTTGTTAGGCTTCAAACCGGTGGTTGCAAATCATCTCAACATTCCCAAGCCGGAAAAGGGCCAGCCAACGCTTCTCACGCACGACGAGGTGCGCACGATGTTTCACGAGTTCGGGCATGCGCTCCACGGAATGTTTTCGAACGTGAAGTATCCGCGCTTCAGTGGAACGAGCGTGCCGCGCGATTTCGTCGAGTATCCATCGCAGGTGAACGAAATGTGGATGGCGTGGCCGGAGGTGCTGAAGAATTACGCGAAGCATTATAAAACCGGCGCGCCCATGCCGCAGGAGCTGCTCGATAAAGTAGAAGCCGCGGAAAAATTTAATCAGGGTTTCAAGACGACGGAATATCTGGCGGCAACGCTGCTCGATCAGGCCTGGCATCAATTGAAACCAGACCAGGTGCCTAACGACTGTCTCGCGTTCGAAGCGGAAGCGCTGAAGAAAGCGGGAGTCGATGTGCCAACTGTGCCGCCGCGTTATCGCAGCACTTATTTTTCGCATGCCTTCGCCGGCGGTTATTCCGCTGGTTATTATTCCTACATCTGGAGCGAGGAACTGGATGCCGACAGCGTGGAATGGATGAAGCAACACGGCGGTTTGAAACGCGAGAACGGCGATCATTTCCGCAAGACGCTGCTTTCGCGCGGCGGCAGCGCCGATGCGATGCAGCTTTTCCACGACTTCACGGGTCGCGATCCGTATATCGAGCCGCTACTGGAACGGCGCGGACTTAACCAGGTTGCCGACCCAAAAGCTCACGGAGAAGCACCGCCATCATCCGGGTAGCGCACGCGTCTCGCGTGTTGGTTTCGACGTCTCGCCGAAACAAGCTTTTCGTTTATCCGAGCGCCGGACGACAGAGTGCTTACGTAGAGAAAAGTTCGTGATCGCGAGACGCGATCACCAGCACGCGAGACGCGTGCGCTACCCGGACGATCCCGCAAACAGCGCCGCGTAAATCTCGATTCCATCCCAGAGATTTTGCAGCCGCAGATTTTCATCAGCAGCGTGTTGATTGTCATCGTGGTTTGCAATCGGGAGACCGATGACCGGTGTATCGTTAGGCTGCTGGAACAAATACATTGGGATGCTGCCGCCAACGGTCGGCAGCCGAACCGGTTCGTGACCCATCGCCGTCATAATGTCTGCCATTTCGCGTGAGAGCGGAAGGTCGAGCGCCGTGCGCGCCGGCGGATATCCCGCTCCCCATTTTACTTTCACGATTTTGGGGTGCGCCAGCCGCGTTGGCGCGTCCGGCGTATCGCGCACAATGAAGTATCCCTGTTCCTGAACGTGGCGTTCGACCGGCGGCTTGATCGAATCCGGCGTCTCGTTAGGCACAAGGCGAAAATCGATTGATGCACTGGCTTCCGTCTGAATGGTGTTTGATGCTTGCGCTTCAACATGACCGGACTGGATCCCACGCACATTCAGCGCTGGAAGCATGAGCAGCTCGTTCAGCGGCTTTCCGTTTCCTTCCGTGCCATCGATTTGAAATTCGCGACGCAAATCAGCTTCGACATTTGGAATTTTCGTCAACGCAGCGCGCTCGGCCGAGGTCGGAGCTTTAACGTCCTTGTAAAAATCCTTGATCAGGATTCGTCCGCTCTCGTCGCGCATGGAGTCGATCAAATGCGTCAGCCTAACGATTGGATTCGGCACCCAGTTTCCGTAATGCCCGTCGTGCAAACCTTTGACCGGGTCCGTAGACGGTCAGCTCCAGGTCGATCGTGCCGCGGGCGCCGAAGAACAATTCCGCGCGGCGGCTTTGATGAACCGGCCCATCGCATAAAATCCATGCATCGGGTCGCAGGATTTCCGGATTTTCCGCGAGATAAGCGGCGAGGTGAGGCGAGCCAGCTTCTTCTTCTCCTTCGAAGACAAAACGAAAATTCACCGACGGCTTCGCATTCACAGAACGAAGCGCATCCAGCGCAGCAAGCATCGCGATGATCGGTGCCTTATCATCTCCGGCCGAGCGCGCATATAAGCGCCACTCCGGATCAATCGTTTTCGCGTTTCGCCAGTCGACATCGTTCCCCGCCTGATCGCGCATGACCGGTTTCCACGGATCGGTCTTCCAGCGCGCGAGATCGACCGGTTGTCCGTCGTAGTGCGCGTAGAACGCGATCGTGCGTTTTGCGCCTGGTGCGATCAGATCCGCGACAACAATCGGTGGCGCGCCTTCATGTTTCAGGAGTTTAGTCGTTAGGCCGCGCTTTTCGCACAAGGCGCGAATCGTTTCGGCATTCCGCTGAATGTTGGGCGCGTCGCTCGCGAGATTGGGAATCGCGAGCAGATCGGAAAATTCGCCGAGAATTTCCTGTTCGTGTTGCGCGCGCCAATCGCGAGTTTGTTTTGCAATGGAACTTGGTTCGGCCAGGAGAACCTTTGTCATGAGCGCCAAAAGGAGGAGCGCCATCAAAACGCATGTCATTCTGAGCGAAGCGAAGAATCTCGCAAACACTGGAAGAAAGATGGTGAGGTCCCTCGCTCCGCTTGGGATGACAAGGCGCGAAATTCTCATCGCACCTCCTCGCTTGATCCGGTGATTTTTTTCCAAGGCTCAGCGCGGCCGCCGAGATGTTTCGCGAGAAATTCTTCAACGCGCCCGTAGAAATCGAGATTGTTCTCAGGCCGTTGGAAGCCGTGACCTTCATCGGGATAAACGATGTACGTCACGTCGCGTTTTGCTTTTCGCAGAGCAGCGACCATCGCGTCGGTGTTGGCAATGGTCACCCGCGGATCGTTTTTGCCCTGACCAATCAGCAGCGGCGCGCGGATCGAATCGACATGATAGAGCGGTGAAATCTTGCGATTCCATTCTTCATCGTGATCCGCATCGCCCGCGCGTCGCCGCCAGCGCGCAGTGATGTTCGACCAGTAACTTGGAAAGGAACGGAACAATGTGGCGATATCTCCCGGCCCAACGCCATCAACGCCACACGCGAAAAGATCAGGCCGCATTTCCAGCGCTCGCAACGTGGCGAATCCACCACCCGACCAACCCAGCGATGCAATCCGTTTCGGGTCGGCGATTTTTTGATCGATCGCCCATTGCACGGCATCGTAGAGATCTTCCTGAGTGCCGAGCCCCCATTGGTGTGTGCCCGCGTTTAGAAATTTAATTCCGAAGCCGGTCGAGCCGCGATAGTTCACCTGCAGCACGGCGTAACCACGATTGGCGAGGAGTTGCACTTCCTGATCGTAATTGTCGAGATCGCGAAACCATGGCCCGCCGTGCACGTCGAGCACTAAGCGGTAAATTCTTCGGCTCGACTCCGGATGGAGTTGTCAGGTAACTAACGAGTGGCAATCCATCGCGCGCTTTGATGACGACAGATTTCTTCGGCGACAGGGCAAACGCGTGCCAGCTTGGATTGTTCGGAAAAAAGCGGCGTTGTTATTTTCTTTTCGCGATCGAACAAGTAATAGGAAGTGGGCGCATCGCTCCTCTCTGGAGGCGATGATCCATTTTTGATCGGCAAGATCGCGACTAACAAGGTCGAGAAATCCCGAAACTCCTTTGCCGATTTGTTCGAAATTAGCCTTTAGCTCCGGATCGAGGAAAACCCAGTGCGGCGTAGTGTAATCAAACGCGACCGCCTGAATTTTGTGCGTTTTCGGTTCGCCGAATAACTTTGGGTTTATCATCATTTTCGTCGGCCACGTCGCATTGCTCGTCCTGCGGCGAGGACGTCGGTCTCCTTACCGTCACTCAAATTTACCCTAACGAGTCGCCCATTGTCTGAATGCAGGGCGGAGTGAATGATTAGACTTTTTCCATCCGGATCGAAACCGGCGATGAGGGAGCCTTCCACCACCTGGCCTCCAAAGAGCGCACGTTCAAAGGGCATCGTGACGAGATCGCGCCAAGGCTTATCGATCGCATCACGTACGCGAATGATCGTGTTTCCAGTCTTGCCATCGAAGGCGGTTGCGGCGCGAATGACGAACTCCTTGTCCGTCTTCCAGGTGAGAACATCGCCCTGATTCTCTGCTTCAAGAGTGATGGCGCCGGCTTCAATGTCGACGCGATACATGTCGAACGCGTGCGGATCACGTTTGTTCAGCGCAACGAGAACGAATTTCGGATGTTGTGGATCGGTCAGAACATTTTGCGCACGCACTCCAGGAAAGGGCGTCAGATCCCGCACTTTCTTAGTCTCAAGATCGGCGGAGAAGAGATGGTCGATTTCGTTTCCGTCGTTGTCCTGGAGATAAAGGATGTGTTTGCCGTCGCCATTCCATTTGTACCAAAGAATTGGCCGATGACTCTCGCTCGTTACCGTTTGCGCATTTTTTCCATCGAGCCCGCTGACCCAAACATTCAGGACGCCACTTTTATCTCCGGCTAGCCAGGCGATTTGTTTGCCGTCCGGAGAAATTTCCGGATGCGATCGTTCGGGATTGCCAAAAAGAATTTCGCGCGGAATGAGCGGTGGAAGTTCTGCGTGCAGGGTCGTTAGGCAGAAAAACGAAAGACAGCAGCAATGATTTTTTCATTTCCGGGACAAATCGAGCGCAAAACGGCCGACGGCGTAGAGGAGCAGGATCGCTCCAATTGGCACAAGCCAGACACCCAGGCCGGGATCACCGCCGAACGTGGCGAAGCCGCCGAGAAAAAAACCGCCGGGGATGAGAACGGTGGCCCAGATCAGGCAGAAGGAAGTTGAGCGACGCAGTTGACCATTCATCATTGCACGACTCGTTAGGCCAGCGGCGATGTTGATGAGCGAGAGCGCGGCGCCATGCGCGTGCCCGAGCGTAAACATCAGCCGCCGGATTTCGTTGCCTACATCGAGATACCAGCTGCTCTTGAATCCGTGCAGCGTCTCCAGCGTGATGCCGATACAGACGAAAACAAAAAGCGACCACCACCCAAAACGGATATGTCTATCAGCCGCGTCGTTCATATCAAAAGCGCTGTCATTCTAATGGAGGGACACGCCCTGTCGTGTCCCAAATATCGCGGCGCCGACGGCGCGGCGCCCTCCAGATTATTCTGCAAGCACAATCGGTTTCTCGTCACGTTCGCCGCGCAATTTTTGAAAAACATCGGTGCGAAAACGGCCATCATTCTCAAGCACGCTTTCGGCTGGGAAGGGTGGCGACAAATCGCGCACGCGTTGCAACCATTTCGCGTAGGCGTCCGATGCGGCCTCGTTCAACGCGCGCTCATTCGCCGTGTAGGTAAAAGGAAAGTCGTTGAAGCCGGGCAACGTTTGCAGCGACTTCCACGCGTCAAATCGCACGGCGGCATACGAATCGGTCATGCTGTAAATGAGATACGGATAGAGCCAGTCGCGTCCGGAAATTTTCTGCGCCGGTTCCCAGCCCATTCCCCACGCGATAAGAGCGCGCTGACCGGCATCGCCTTTCACGATCCACTGCACTGCCGCCGAAACAGTTTGATCCTCCGCCGACAATTCTGATTCCGGTTGCTTGTACCACGCGTGAAGTTTTTGCGAGGTCCACGCCAGCGTTTTGTCGAGATGACAAAGATTGCAGGCGTTTGGTCGACCGTAAGCGACGCTTTCATGCACGTTGGGCGACGAAACCTGATGGCTGCGCATGGCGCGCAATAATCCGAATGTCGTGCGCGGCATGTGGCAGTTGTAGCAGCGGCTGCCCTCGGAATTCGCATCATGGTGCGTATGCGCGGTGATGTTCGTCGCCATCGTCTTGTGACATTGCAAGCAGGCCGCGTCCCCATCCATGTGCGGTTTTAACTGCGCGTGATGTGTCCAGCGTTGCAGGCTCGACTCGTTAGGCGAATCAAGATGCATTTCATGACAGGAGATGCAGGAAAATTCGCCGCCGCGAAAACAGGGCGATGCCTGCGTGCCGTTGTATTCACGCCCGGTGACGCGAATCATGCCATCGCCCCAGAATCGATTCTGGAAAAAATCCGGCTCGGTTTTGCGAATGAAATTCTTTTGTTCGGTGTGATCGGTTGCATTCGGCTGCACGACAAAACGCTGCACAAGATCGTTTGTCCCCGGCCGAAAACCGGCGCCGTGCCGGTTGAAATCGATCTTGTCCGTCATGTTGTTGAAAGCCCAGACACTGTGACATTGGCCGCAGGCCAGCGCAGACTCCGGTCCTTTCAACCTCGACGGATTCGTGATCGTCGAATCCGTTTTGCTCGTTAGGTGAATTTTGAATCGCCGAATCGGGTCGCGATTGCGCGCGATATGTTCGTGTCCTTCGCTGTGACACGCTTCGCATGCGATGCCGAATTCTGCGACCTGCGAATCCCATTTGTTGCCCTTCACGAAACGCGATTCGCCGTGCGTGACGTGGCAATCCATACAGGCGCCGTTCCATGCGCCGATGGAATAATATTCCTTCAAGTCGGGCGGGATGAGAAACGTTTCGCTCACCGGCGCCCACATTTTTTCAGCGACGATGTAACCGAAGGGAAATTGTTCCAGCGTTCGGCCATCGTTTGTTTCCATCCAGGGGATCTGGAGATTGTGCGACCCGGTGACGAGAACGATCTGGCGCGCCTCGCCAAATTCTTCGCCCTGCCGGCGCGTGCGAGCAAAGAATGAATCGCCGCGCCGCTCGACCTTGAACTCGCGGCCGCCGAAAGCGAAGTCGGTTTTGTCCATGTCGTTAGGCAAATTCTGTGTCGAGGCCGGTTGCGTCATGGTGCGATGAAACGACGCGTGCCAGCTGGCGTAATTGCCCGGATGACAGGAGCGGCAGGAGCTGGAGGTCACGTAATTGCCCAGACGCGCTTCGATTGGTCGGTTAGCGGGCGCGATCAACTTGCGATCGGACTGACGGAGCGAAAAAAGAGTGAGCGCGGCGCCGCCGGCGATTGCCAGAATAACGAAAATCCCATGTAACCAGCTTCGAGAAAATCCCGGCACAACTTTGCGCAGTTAAGTCGTCGCATTCTATGAATGCGAATGCGTGCAGGCAAACCTGCATTTGCAGTTCTATACTCGTTAGGCAACTTGTATCCATGCCGGGGGAAATTGACTTTGGACGAGAAACGCGGTTGAGATTGCAGTCGTGAGTCAACGAATTCTCATCGCCGATGACCAGAAGGACGTGCTGGAAGCGCTTCGTATTTTGCTGAAGCCAGAGGGTTACCAGATGGACGCGGTCACGTCGCTGGCCGGCGTTTTTGCCTCGCTCGAGAAACGCGAATACTCGCTGCTCATGATGGACTTGAATTACACGCGCGACACAACTTCGGGGCAGGAAGGTCTCGAAGTTATCCCGCGAATCCAGGCGCTCGATAACACGCTCCCGATCGTGGTGATGACAGCATGGGCCACGATTGATCTTGCCGTCGAAGCGATGAAACTCGGCGCGCGCGATTTCGTTCCGAAGCCGTGGGACAACGACCGATTGCTTGCAATTGTACGGACGCAAATCGAATTGTCGGCCGCATTGCGCAAAGGCCGGCGGCTCGAAGCGGCGAACCAATTGATGCGGGGCGGCGCGCCCAATCTGATCGCCGAATCGCCAGTCATGCGACCGGTTATGGACATGATCACACGCGTCGCGCCGTCGGATGCGAACATTCTGATCACCGGCGAAAACGGAACCGGCAAGGGATTAGTCGCGCAGGCATTGCACGCACTTTCGCCGCGCAATTCGCACAGCATGATTACGGTGAACATGGGCGGCTTTCGGAAACACTTTTCGAGAGCGAACTGTTCGGTCACGTGAAGGGCGCGTTTACCGACGCGAAGACGGATCGTGCGGGCAGATTTGAATTGGCGGACGAAGGAACGCTGTTCATGGATGAGATCGCGAACATTCCGCTGAACCAGCAGGCAAAGCTGTTGCGCGTGATCGAGACGGGAGAGTTCGAGCGTGTCGGTTCTTCAAAAACTTTGCACGCAAACGTCCGCATCATTTCCGCGACGAACGCGAACCTGCACGAAGAAGTATCGGGCGGACGATTCCGTCAGGATCTCCTTTTTCGTCTGAACACGATCGAGATTTCGTTACCACCGTTGCGGGATCGGCGCGAGGACATCGTGCCGCTGGCGAACAAATTTTTGCTGCAGCACGCGCAGCGTTACAACAAGAAGCTTGCCGGGTTTGATGAGCCAGCGCGCGATCTTCTGATGAAGCATCAGTATCCCGGCAACGTGCGCGAGCTGGATCATGTGATCGAACGCGCGGTCTTGATGGCGCAAGGCACACACGTCAAAGCGAACGATCTCGGCCTAACGAGTGGCCGCGACGATTCCGCGCGCCTCGAGGATATGAGCCTGGAGGACGTGGAAGCATTCCTCATCAAGAAAGCTTTGGCGCGACACGATGGTAACGCGCGCAAAGCAGCGGAAGCGCTCGGACTGAGCCGAAGTGCATTTTATCGGCGTCTGCAGCAATATGGATTGTAGGGCCGTTTGGTTCCGGGGAGCGCACGCGCCTCGCGTGCTGGCGATTGCGCCCTCGCGATCGCGAACTTTTCCGAAGATTGTTTTGGCGAGGCGCCAAAACCAGCACGCGAGGCGCGTGCGCTCCCCAGAGTTTGCCTAACGAACGCTTCCCGATGAAGCGTGAGCGCAAGCGCCGACGGAAATGGTCCTATGAGGGACGATTGACCTGGCTGATTGCAGCGGCGGCGGCGCCCGCGGTCATCATTGCGCTGGTCATGATCTGGTTTGGTGATCACAGCCCGAAGGTGCAGTGGACGCTCACGCTGCTCATTGGCGCATTCGGGCTCGGATTTTTGATGAGTGCGCGCGAGCACGTCGTTCGGCCTTTGCAAACAATGACCAATCTGCTCGCCGCGTTGCGTGAAGGTGATTACTCGATCCGCGCGCGCGGAGCGCAGGAAGACGATGCACTTGGTGAAGCGTTGCTCGAGGTGAACGAGCTGGGTGAAACGTTGCGCTTGCAGCGTCTGGGTGCGTTCGAAGCGACGGCGTTGCTGCGCACCGTTATGACGGAAATCGATGTTGCCGTTTTCACCTTTGATCCCGAGCGGCGTTTGCGTCTCGTCAATCGCGCCGGCGAAAATCTTCTGGCGCGTCCAATGGACAAGTTGCTCGGCCGGCGTGCGAGCGATCTCGGCCTGACGCCAGTGCTCGAGGCCGATGTCGACTCGCCGTTGACGCTGAGTTTTCCGGGCGCTTCAGGTCGATGGGGAATTCGGCGGAGCACATTTCGTGAGCGTGGCTTGCCGCACGAGCTGGTTGTGTTGACTGATCTTAGCCGCACCTTGCGCGAAGAAGAACGCAATGCCTGGCAACGTCTTGTGCGGGTGCTTGGGCACGAAATGAATAATTCGCTCGCGCCCATCAAATCGATCGCGGGCAGCTTGGAAAATTTGATTCTGCGCGATCCGCCGCCGCCGGACTGGCAGGACGATGCGCGCAGCGGTTTGAACGTGATCGCCACCCGCGCCGAGTCGCTCAGCCGATTCATGCAGGCGTATGCGCAGCTCGCGCGCCTGCCTCCTCCGCAAAGAGAAAGATTCGATCTTGGTGAACTCGTTAGGCGTGTCTCCGCTTTGGAAACACGGCTGCCCGTTCAGGTTTTGCCAAGCCCGGAAATTTCAATCGTTGCCGATGCCGCGCAGATCGAGCAATTGCTCATCAACATTTTGCATAACGCAGTGGACGCATCCCTTGAAACCAATGGCGGTGTTGCCGTGGGCTGGCGCGAAGCGGGTGAATGCGTGGAAGTTTTTGTGCAGGACGAAGGGCCGGGAGTGATGAATCCAACGAATCTGTTTGTTCCTTTTTTCACGACGAAGCCCGGCGGTTCGGGAATCGGACTAACGCTGAGTCGTCAGATTGCGGAAGCGCATGGCGGTTCACTGACGCTGGTGGAACGGCGCGGACATTCGGGTTGCGAAGCCCTGCTGCGTTTGCCTCGTTAGGCAAAGTGCTTCGGACTGGGGAGCGCAGGCTGCCAGCCTGCGGTGGCCGGCAGCTTGCCGGACACATCTCTTTGCCTAACGAGTAATGAAACGTGTTCGCGGCAAGCTGCCGCGAACGGCAGGCCAGCAGCCTGCGCTCCCCAGATTAGATGTCCCGAAAGCGGGACGATGTAATCCCACGAGCGGCGTTATTTCCTTTAGGTGGCCTTGAAGGCATCAGTTGTAAGATTCTCGAATCAAGAGAGTTGTGATTTTCTGAAACTGCTTGGCACGGCCATTGCAATAGGGGGCGGCACCTAAGGAAAAACTTTTGAATCCAATCGCGATGCGAAGTGCATCTCATGGATGACGGAGGAAAAAGAAAATGAAACCGAACCTGACGAAATTCCCGAAGACCGATTGCAATTACACGACGGTTGCGTTGACCGGCAGTTGCGCGAAACGCATCTCCGATGCGCACGCGTTTCGTCACATCAGCGACGATTACTTCGAGGTCGAAGCTCCACACAGCTTTGCCGGCGAAGGCGCATTTTTCGCGGTCATCATCATGACCGTGGCGGCGGCGCTGCTGAGTAATGCGAGTGCGCTACATGATTTCGTGCGCGCCATCGGCGCAGCCTGATTGGGATTTTAACCGCGATGCAACGAAGCTCGGAAGCGAAGGCCGAAAATACTATCGTGCGACCTGCTGGTTTTACGCCGAGCAGTTCCACGATGGATATCCCGCGTCCTGACGTCGCCCGAAAAAAGAAGAAGCGCCGCATCATGATCGTCGCGGGCTCGATTCTTGGTTTGATTTTGGTGACGGTTTTGCTGTCGCGCTTGAAACCAGCGGTGCCGAGCGTCGATCGGTCGACTGTCTGGGTCGATACCGTAAAACGCGGGCCGATGTTACGACAGGTGCGCGGATTAGGAACGCTGGTGCCGGAAGATATTCAATGGATCGCGACGAACACAGAAGGGCGCGTGGATAAGATTATCGTTCGGCCGGGTGCGAAGGTAGCCAAGGACACAGTTTTATTGGAGCTGACGAGTCCGGAGCTCGAACAAGCTGCGCACGATGCGGAATTACAAGCGAACGCGGCGGAAGCCGAGCTAACAACATTGCGCGCGACGCTGCAGCGCGAAGTTTTGCAGCAAGAATCGACTTCGGCACAGGTCCACTCCGAATACGAACAGGCAAGAATGGAGTGCGAGACTAACGACAAATTACAGAAAGATGGTTTGATCGCCGATCTGCAATACAAGACTTCGAAAGTTAAAGCAGAGGAACTGAAGAACCGCGATGCAATCGAAGCGAAGCGACTCGAATTCGCACGCAACTCAATCGAACCGCAGCTCGCGGCGAAACAAGCCACCGTCGATCAACTCGGGCAACAGGCGAAGTTGAAGGCGAACCAGGTCGAGGCGCTGCATGTCCGTGCGGGAATGGCTGGCGTGTTGCAGCAATTGCCGGTCGAAGTTGGACAACGCGTCATTCCGGGAACGAACCTCGCGCGCGTCGCCGATCCGACAAAACTGAAAGCGCAAATCAAGATCGCGGAAACGCAGGCGAAAGACATTCAGGTTAACCAGAAAGCGTCGATCGATACGCGCAACGGTGTGGTTGAAGGTCACGTCATCCGTGTCGATCCCGCGGTGGAGCAGGGAACGGTCACCGTTGATGTCGCGATTGATGGACAATTACCAAAAGGCGCGCGGCCCGATTTGAGCGTCGATGGCACAATCGAACTCGAGCGACTCGACAATGTTGTCTATGTCGGCCGGCCCGCCTTTGGCCAGGACAACAGCACAGTCGGTCTTTTCAAAATCGTCTCGGGAAGTTCCGAGGCGGTTCGCACGCCGGTTCAACTCGGCCGCAGTTCCGTAAACACAATTGAAATTAAAAACGGTCTTCAACCCGGAGACCAGGTCATTCTTTCCGATACCAGCGCGTGGGATTCCCACGATCGCATCCGCCTGAACTAACTACCCACTATGACAACTACCGAAACAGAAACCCAGATTCATCGCCCTAACGGGAATGGCGCCGAAATGCTCATTCAACTGCAGGGCGTGACTAAAGTTTTTCTCACTGATGAAGTGGAGACGCACGCGCTCTCCGGCATTCATCTCGACATTCGCCAGGGCGAATATCTTTCCATCGCCGGTCCTTCCGGTTGCGGAAAGTCAACGCTCCTCTCCATCCTCGGCCTGCTCGACACGCCGTCGGATGGCAGTTACTCCCTCAAAGGCGGCGAAGTTGCGAACCTCTCCTTTCCGGAACGCGCGCGCATTCGCAATCGCGAGATCGGTTTCATCTTCCAAAGCTTCAATCTCATTGGTGATCTCACCGTTTTCGAAAATGTCGAGCTGCCGTTGACGTATCGCGGCATGCCCGCATCCGAGCGAAAACAATTTGCGCTGGCCGCGCTCGAGCGCGTCGGCATGGGACATCGCGCCAAACATTTACCAAGCCAGCTTTCCGGCGGGCAGCAACAGCGTGTCGCGGTCGCTCGAGCGCTTGCCGGGAAGCCGGCGATTTTGCTGGCGGACGAGCCGACGGGAAACCTCGACTCGCGCAACGGCGAAGCCGTCATGGATTTGCTGAAGGAATTGCACGCCGGTGGCGCAACCATTTGCATGGTTACGCACGATGCGCGCTTTGCGCAGCACGCCGACCGCACCGTTCACTTGTTCGACGGCCGCGTCGTCGAAGATCGCATCGCCGCCTAACGATCCTTTCGTGAATGAGAGCGCGCTGTTCGTGTCATCCCGAGCGAAGCGAAGGATCTAACGAACAATTAGTGGCGTGCAAAGAAGCTGCGCGCTCCCAAACGTCTGCGAGGTCCTTCGCTACGCTCAGGATGACTAACAAAGAAAGCGCAGGATGATCCGGGATCTCAGATACGCTGCGCGCACGCTCGCCCGCTCGCCCGGTTTTGCCATCATTACGATCTTGACGCTCGCTCTCGGCATCGGGCTCGCGAGTACGATCTTTTCCGCTGTTAACGCGCTCTTGATCAAGCCGCTGCCGTTCATGCGCGATCAGCAGCGGCTCGTTGCTATCGAACATCATCTTAAGAAGATGGATGAGAAAGACGGCGTCGGTTTCGATTACTCGATGTTCCTTGATGCGCGCAAGCATCTGACAACGATCGAAGGCATTTCCGGCTCGCAGGACACGACCATGATCATCACCGGCGCAGGAAAGCCGGATCGGTACCTCGGCGCGGCGATTCAGGCCGACGCGTTTCAGATGTTCGGTGTGACACCATTTCTCGGGCGATGGTTTCGTTTGGAAGAAAACGAGGCGAGCGCGGAGCCGGTGGTCCTGCTCGGTTACGACCTTTGGCAGCAACGTTACGCCGGAAATCCCGGCGTCGTCGGCAAAACCGTTGAAGTGAATGGCATGATGGCGACGATCATCGGCGTCATGCCGAAAGGCTGGCGCTATCCCGAGCAGGCCGATCTCTGGATGCCGCTGCGTTTTGATGAAAAGAAAGAAACGCGCGGCTCGTTTTTTCTTAATCCGATCGGCCGGCTCAAGCCCGGCGTTACGCTCGCACAGGCAAACGCGGAGCTATCGCGGTTTGCGGAATTAGAAGCGCGCGAGCATCCCGATGTGAACAAGGGAAGTACGTTTCGCGCGTTGCCATTGCGCGAGGTCTACACGCGCGATGCCCGGACGCTGATGCTACTGCTCATGGGCGCGGTCTTGTTCGTTCACCTGATTGCCTGCGCAAATGTCGCCAATCTGCTTTTGGCACGTGGCGCGACGCGGGCAAAGGAATTCGGTATCCGTATCGCCCTCGGTGCGAATCGCCGTCGAGTCGTTAGGCAACTGCTCATCGAAAGCGCGCTCATTGGCATTGCCGGCGCAGCCGGCGGTTTGATCATCGCGGTCTGGGGCATCGATCTGATGGTATCGATGATCTCGGTTCCGCTGCCGTTTTGGCTGCATTTCGATCTCGACTTCCGCGTCTTCTTCTTCGCCGTCGCGGCCGGATTGATTTCGGGCATTTTCTTCGGCTTGCTTCCGGCCCTGCGCGTTTCGCGTCCGAATTTGACCGAGGTCTTAAAAGAAGGCGGCCGCAGTGCCATGGGCAGCGTTCGCGGTCAGCGCCTGCGTGACTGGCTTGTCGTTGCCGAAGTCGCGATCGCTTTGATCCTGCTCATCGGCGCCGGATTGATGATGCGCAGTTTCGTCAAGCTCCAGCAGATGGACACCGGCATCGAAGCAAAAAATCTGCTCACGTTCCGTGTCGGCCTGCCGAAGCCGCAATACAAGGACGAGAAAGTCGTTAGGCGATTTTTT
This sequence comes from uncultured Verrucomicrobiae bacterium, assembly GCA_963737195.1. GTDB lineage: Bacteria > Verrucomicrobiota > Verrucomicrobiia > Chthoniobacterales > UBA10450 > JBBQFI01. Next base: position 43,251 of record CAVTRW010000010.1, on the reverse strand, counting down.
GATCAGGTCATTCCGCGATTGGAAGCAATCCCCGGCGTGGAAGCGGCGGGCGCGATTACTTCCCTGCCGGTTTCCGGGAATGGCGTCGGCGGTTTCATTCTTGAAGGAGAGGAATATCCGAAAGCGCTGCAGGACGCGCGCATTTCCGGGATGCAGATCGTGACGCCGGGATATTTTCGCGCGCTCGCAGTTCCGTTCCGGCGCGGTCGCGATTTTACGCCGGCGGATGACGCATCGAAGCCGCTCGTCACCATCATCGATGAAACTGCGGCGCGCACGTTATTTCCAAATCAGGATCCGATCGGTAAACGCATCTGCAAACTCGCATTGCCGCCCGAGAAACAGAAATGGTTCGAGATCGTCGGCGTTGTTCGTGATGTCGTCTACAATCGGCCGACGGCGAAGCACACACTGCCGACACTGTATTTCGCCGAGGCGCAGGAGACGGAGCAATTCATGTCCGTCGCGGTGCGAACGCAAAGTGCGCCGGCCAGTTTCACCAACGCCGTGCGCAACGCCGTGCTCTCCGTCAACAAGGACATTCCGATCTACAAGGTGAAACTCATGACCGATGTGGTGAAGGAGTCGTTCTGGGAACGCGGATTTTTCGGCACGCTGTTCACCGCGTTTGGCGTCATCGCACTCTTTCTCGCATCGATCGGATTGTATGGCGTGATGTCGTACTCGGTCCGGCAACGCACGCAGGAAATCGGCATCCGCATCGCGCTCGGTGCGCAGGCGCGCGACGTCCTCGCGATGGTTACGCGCGATGGCCTGCGGCTTATCGGCGTTGGTTTGGTTGTCGGACTCGTCTCCGCTTACTTCGTCGTGCAACTGTTACGCGACAATCTTGCGCAGGTCTCCGCGCACGATCCGTTCAGCTTCACTATTTTGCCGCTCATCCTGCTCGTGGTCGGCTTGGCAGCGTGCTATTTCCCGGCGCGTTCTGCCACGCATCTCGATCCGGTCGATGCGCTTCGTTATGAATAACTCTGGGGAGCGCACGCGCCCTCGCGTGCAGTTTTCGGCGCCCTCGCCGAAAACCTTACTGACCGGCCGTTCGGCGAGGCGCCGAACGGGGCACGCGAGGGCGCGTGCGCTCCCCAGATTAACGCTCAACCGTTCCCAATTTTTCTTATGCTGAACGAACTTCGCTTCGCTTTTCGGATTCTGGTCAAGAATCCCGCGTTCGCTCTCATCGCGATCGTGACACTCGCATTGGGAATCGGCGCGACGACCGCGGTCTTTACGCTCGTTAACGCGCTTCTCATCCGCCCGTTGCCGTATCAAAAACCGCAGCAGTTGGTTTTGCTGTTTCAGCATTTCAAGGATCAGCATCTCGACAACATCCCGGTCTCGCCGCCCGAGTTTGTCGATTACCAGCAGCAGCTGCGCAGTTTCGACAAACTCGCCGCCTTCAACAACACCACCTACAATCTCGCGGAAGGTCGTGCGCCGGAGCGAGTCGCGGGCGCGGTTGTTTCGGCCGATCTTTTTCCGCTGCTCGGCGTCAATCCGATTCGCGGACGCACCTTTGGCGCGGAGGAATGCAAAGCCGGACACAATGATGTCCTCGTCATCAGCGAGCGTCTCTGGCAAAGGAAATTCAATCGCGACGCGTCAATTCTCGGGCGGAAGATTCTGGCGGACGGCAAGCCATTCACCATCGTCGGCGTCATGCCGGCCAGCTTCGAATTTCCGCTGCCGCTCTTTAACTTGAACGGTGGACAGTTCGGCGAACGCGCCGATGTCTGGCAGCCTCTGGCTTTCACCGATGCGGAAATGAAGGCGCGTTACTCGCGTAGTTACGGCGTGATCGGTCGCCTAACGAGCGGTATTGCACCGAAACATGCGCAAGCCGAGATCGAAACCGTCGTCGCCGGCATGCGTAAGAAATATCCGGACCGTTATCCACAGACCGACAGCTTCGGCGCCACAATTTATCCGCTGAAAGAGCAGGTCGTTGGCAGTATGAAGCCGCTGCTCCTGATTTTGCTCGGCGCAGTCGCCCTCGTGCTCCTGATCGCATGCGCTAACCTGACGACCATGTTGCTGGCGCGCGCGAGCGCGCGCGAAAGAGAAATGGCGATCCGCGTCGCAGTCGGCGCGAATCGTTTTCGTTTGTTGCGACAAGGTTTGGTCGAAAGCCTGTTGCTCGCCATTTGCGGCGCCATCGCGGGTGTTCTCCTCGCAGTTTGGGGAATTGGTTTCGTGAAATCGATCGGCGCGCAGACGATTCCGCGCTTAAGCGAAGTCAGTATCGATTTCGTCGTCCTCGCCGTTACGTTAGCTGTGGCGGTCGGCACTGGCCTGATCTTCGGAATTGTTCCTGCGCTTACGAGCGGCAAACCTGATTTAACTGAATCACTCAAGGAAGGCGGCCGCAGTTCCACCACCGGCCGTCATCGCAACCGGCTGCGCAACTCGTTAGTCGTAGCCGAAGTCGCGCTCGCGCTTGTCCTTCTCACCGGCGCCGGGCTTTTGATCAAGAGCTTCGTCCGTCTGCAAAATGTAAATCCGGGATTCAATCCGAAGAACGTGCTGACGATGGAGATCTCGCTGCCGGTTTTGAAATATCCTACCAAGAAATCGCTCGTGGGCTTTTTCGACGAAGTCGAACGACGGATTTCGAATCTCCCCGGCGTCACGCACGCCGGTTTTACGGTGATTTTGCCGATGAGCGGCGTGAACAGCGATTCTTCTTTCGACATTGAAGGTCGGCTGGAAGACGACGCGCATCCTGGGCCGGACGAAGAAATTCGCATCATCTCGCCGGATTATTTTCGCGCTTTGGAAACGCCGCTGATCAAAGGACGCTTCTTTACCCCCGCAGATAAAGCAGACGCGCCGCCCGTCGTTATCATCAATCAAGCTCTCGCTAAACGCTATTGGCCTAACGAGGAAGCGCTGGGCAAACGCATCAAGCCGGGCGGAGCCAAGGACTGGGGCACAATTGTCGGCATCGTCGCCGACATCCGTCACCGCGGCCTCGATACCGCGGCATTGCCGGAATACTACGTGCCGCTTGCCCAGGCGCCTTACGGCACAATGATTCTGGCGGTGCGCAGCGCGCAGGATCCGCGTAGCCTAACGAATGCGATTCGCCGCGAAGTTCAGGCAATCGATGCCGCCCAACCGATTGCCCACGTGCGCACGCTTGAGCAAGTGATCGCCGAATCCATCGCGCCCCGACACCTCTCGGTCCTGTTGCTTGGAATTTTTGCCGCCGTCGCGCTCGTTCTCGCGTCGGTTGGGATTTACGGCGTCATGTCGTTCCTCGTCGTGCAACGCACACACGAGATCGGCGTGCGCATGGCGCTCGGCGCGCAACGCCGTGACGTCCTTCGCCTCGTCATTCTGCACGCGCTCAAGTTAGTCTGCGCGGGAACGATCATTGGCCTGGTCGTGGCGCTGCTCAGCACCTCGACTCTGCGCTCTGCTCTTTATCAAGTCAGCGCGCTTGATCTCCCAACGTTCGCCTTCGTCACACTCGCGCTTGCTGCGGTGGCCTTCCTCGCCAGTTACGTTCCCGCACGTCGTGCCACGCGCGCCGACCCGATGATCGCGCTCGGTCACGGATAAATATCATGATGGATCCACTTATCCGACTGCAACGCATCGAGCGCGTTTATCCGCTCGCGAAAGGAAAGTTCTTTTACGTTCTGCGCGACATCGATCTCGAAGTGCAGGAGGGCGATTTCGTTTCCATCATGGGACCGTCGGGCGCCGGGAAATCTTCGCTGCTGCACGTTCTCGGAATGCACGATCACGGTTGGACCGGCGAATATTTCTTAAATGGCGTTGCCGCTCACAACTTGAAAGCAAAAGAGCGAGCCAGTCTGCGCAACGAACAGATCGGTTTCGTATTTCAGCAATACCATCTCCTCGATGATTTAACGGTTTACGAAAATCTCGAGATTCCGCTTTCGTATCGCAGCGTTCCGAAGAACGAACGCAGCGCGATCGTGGCCGACACGCTCGACAAATTCCAGATGGTGGCGAAACGCGATTTGTATCCGCGCCAGTTATCCGGCGGCCAGCAGCAACTTGTTGGCGTCGCGCGCGCGATCATTTCCAACCCGAAAATGATTTTGGCCGATGAGCCGACGGGAAATCTGCACTCGAGTCAGGGCGAAGAAATCATGCAGCTGTTCAAGAAGCTAAACAGCGAAGGCACAACCATCATACAGGTCACGCACTCGGATAAGAACGCGACTTACGGGAACCGCATCATTCAATTGCGCGACGGCTGGATCGTGAAATGAAAGCTGCTACCCGACAGACTGATCCGGGGAGCGCACGCGCCTCGCGTGCAGTTTTCGGCGCCCTCGCCGAAAACGTTCTTGTTGCTAACCAGGCGGTCGGCGAGGCGTCGACCGCGGCACGCGAGGCGCGTGCGCTCCCCGGATTATCACGCGCAACGCTTCTCTTGCCGATTTTGCTTCTACTTACGATTGGCGCGGCTTCCGCGCTCACCGAGGAAAACGTCAACATCACGCGCGACGCAAAATCCGGTGGGAAGCTCGTTGTCGATGTTGATTTTGGAACGATCGAAGTCGCGCCCGGCGATAACGACAAGGTTGTTGTCAACGCTTCGCGCAAGATCACTGCATCTTCAAAAGAGAAGGAAGCGGAATACTTCGCCTCTGCGCCGATCACGGTAACAAGTGACGGCACAACCGTCACTGTGCGCGCGCGCCGCGGAAAAGATTGGGACGAAGATGGCCAGGTTTGTAATGACGCTCGCTATTCCGTTCATGTCCCGTCCGCCTTTAACGCCGAGCTGAAAACACAAGGTGGCGCGATCACGACCACAAACCTCACTGGTAACGTGAAAGCGCACACCGACGGCGGCGATATGAAATTCTCGCTCCTGCATGGACTAATCAAAGGCGAGACTGATGGCGGAGAAATTGAAGTCTCCGGATGCGAGGGAAAAATCGAAATCGCAACCAGCGGCGGCAGAATCGAAACGAATGGTGGCAGTGGCAGTCTCCGCGCTACGACCGCAGGTGGCACAGTGAAAGTGGAAAACTTTTCTGGAGACGCGAATGTCGAGAGCGCCGGCGGCCAGCTCGCATTCGCTAATATTCGCGGCAAACTGCAAGCGGAAACGGCCGGTGGTTTTATTTCGGCGAAGCTTCCATCCCCCGTGGTGGGAGACGTGAGCTTGGAAACAGCGGCGGGCGCGATCGAAGTCATCGTGCCTAACAATGCCGCGCTCACGATCGACGCCGAAACCAGCGTCGGCAGCGTACACAGCGATCTACCGGTCGCGAGTCGCACGCGCGGTGACAGCGACGGCATCAAGGGAACAATCAACGGCGGCGGCAAGTCGTTGCATTTGAAAAGTGGAGCCGGCGCGATCGTGATCAAAGCGCACGGCGATTCCGCGCAAAACAACTCGCGCCAACAAAAGAGGTTTCGTGTCCGCGCAGCATTTTCCGGGGAGCGCACGCGCCCTCGCGTGCTGGCGACGGCGCCCTCGCCGTCGCGAACTTGTCCCAGCCACATGGGTTGCGGCAAGGCGCCGCAACGAGCACGCGAGGGCGCGTGCGCTCCCCGGAAGAATGCCTAACGAGTAAAAAAGGGAGTATCATGAACAATCTCCGCTTTGCTCTTCGCCAATCGCGGAAATCCCCGGGATTCATTGGATTGGCGATCGGATTTGCCGCCGCATTTCTTCTCTCGCGACTAATGCACAGTTTGCTCTTCGGCGTCCGCGCGGGCGATCCGCTTACTTATCTCGGCGTCAGCATCATTCTATCTTTAGCGGCCGCCATCGCCTGCTGGATTCTCCCGCCCATCGCGCTTCCCGTGTCGACCCGATGCGACGCTTCGTACCGAATGATTGCATGCTGAAATTCGCCTAACCGACGCCTAACGAAAAAATTAATTATGATTCTTGATTCAATCACTCAGGACATTCGCGTCGGACTCCGCGTCCTCCTAAAAGACAAAGTCTTCCTTCTTCTTTCCATCATTGTGCTCGCGCTCGGTATCGGCGGTGCGATGACGCAATTCGCTGTGCTCAATGCCATCGTGCTGCGGGGGTTTTCATTTCCGCATCCGGAACAGCTCGTCAGCGTCGGTCTGATCGATCCGAAAGCGAGCGATCAGAACAACAACTTCGGCAACGGCAACATCCCCGCCGCGCAGGATTACGAAGATATCAAGGCGGCGCAGAAATCGTTCGCGATGATGGCCGGCTACCTGAACGGCTCGACCATTAACGTTACCTACAAAAACAATCCGCAGCGTTACACCGGCGCGTATGTGACCGACGAGATGTTCAAGATCATTGGCGTGTCGCCGGTGCTCGGGCGCGATTTCAACGCGGAAGACAACAAGCCCGGCTCACCGAAAACCGCGATCCTCGGCGACGAAATCTGGCGCCGCGATTTCAATGCCGATCCGAACATCGTCGGGCAAGACGTCATCGTTAACGGCAAGCCCGCGACCATCATCGGCGTGATGCCGCCCGGCTTTAAGTTCCCGGTCTCGGAGGAACTTTGGACCCCTCTATATAATGAGTGGCCGCCGACTCCGCGTGGCGAGTTGTTCCTCGGCGCGAACACTCGCGCGCCGGCGGTGATGGGCCGGCTCAAACCTGGCGTGACGCTCGACCAGGCGAACGCGGAGATGATCGCGATCGCGCGCAACATCGCGAAGGACAATCCGAAGACGAATCAGAATTTCACGTCGGCAAGTGTGTTGCCCCTCATCAATGCATTCACCGGCGTGCAACTTCGTCAGATCGTCTGGGCCATGCTCGGCGCGGTCATCGTCGTGTTGCTGATCGCATGTGTGAACGTGATGAACATGCAGTTCGGACGTGCGGCTTTGCGCGCAAAGGAACTCGCCATTCGTGGTGCGCTCGGTGCGACACGGTGGCGACTCGTTAGGCAAATGCTCACCGAGAGTCTCGTCGTCGCGATCTTCGGGGCGATCGCCGGAACGATACTCGCCTTCTGGGGCACGGACATGTTCGACAAAGTGGTCAGGGCCGCTCCATTTCCGCCGCCGTATTGGTGGAAATTCACGATTGATGGACGTGTGCTTACTTTCACGCTCGCAATCACGCTGCTCGCAACCGTCGTCTCCGGTTTGCTTCCCGCATTTCTCAGCTCGCGCAGCAACGCTGCCGAAGTGATGAAAGAAGGCGGGCGCGGCAATAGCAGTCGTCTCGTCAATGTCATCACGCGCGTGCTCGTCGTTGGGCAAATCGCGCTTACAGCCGCGCTGCTCATCACCGCGACGTTGCAGATCAAATCGATCCGCAACCAAACGAAGCTCGACTACGGCTACGACGAGAATGGACTCTACGCCGCGCGCCTCGCTTTGATGGAGGGAATTTATCCGACCGAAGATTCACGACGCGAGTTCTTCAAGCGCGCTGTGCGCGAGTTGCGTGTGACTCCGCAGTTTGAAGCCGCCGCGATGACCGATCGCTTCCGCATGACCTTTGCGCCGGGTGGGCAATACGAGGTCGACGGCCAGAATTATTTGACCGATCGCGATCGTCCACGCGGTAATTTCGAATCTGTTTCAGACGGCTACTTCGCGACGCTCGGACTCAAGATTCTCGAAGGCCGCGATTTCACGCTCGACGACAGTGACGCGAAACAGCCGGTCGCGATCGTGAATGCCAGCTTCGCGCGCAAATATTGGGGTAACCAGAGTGCGCTCGGGCATCAGGTGCGCATCTTCAATCCCGCGAAAGAACAGCCATGGCGGACCATCATCGGCGTTGTGCCGGATACGCTGATGCAGGGCCCGTTTGATCAGCAGACCGAAGCCGCTGGATTTTACATGCCGCTCCTTGGTGCGTCGCCCGCCACGCAGTTCGCGACCGTAGTCGTTAGGCCTCGTGCCGGTCAGCGTGCCGACACGCTCGGGCCGGTGCTGAGCAAAGCCGTCGCTGCGCTCGATTCAAATCTGCCGACGTATTTCCCTGGAACACCCGCGCAATTTCACAACGACATCCTGTCTGGCAGTCGCGTAATCGCGACGCTCTTCACCATCTTCGGCATCGTCGCCTTCATTCTCTCCGGCGTCGGCCTCTATGGCGTTATGAGTTTCTCCGTCAATCAACGCACACAGGAATTCGGCATTCGAATGGCGCTCGGCGCGGATGCGATGCGCATTTTGCGCATGGTCATGAGTCAGGGCGCGTGGCAACTCGCGATCGGTCTCGTGCTCGGGGCCGGCGGCGTCGCGCTGCTGCTCGGCGTCGTCGCAGCCGCCGCGCTCAAGAACATCCTCTTCAAAGTCAATCCACTCGACCCGACGATCTACATCGCCGTCGCCGGAATGCTGACCCTCGTCGCCGCGCTCTCGTGTTTCCTGCCTGCGCGCCGCGCGACACGTGTCGATCCCATGGTCGCGCTTCGATATGAGTGATCAAGAGATGCCTGATACACGAATATGCTAAATGACTTACGCTATGCTCTCCGCGTTCTGATTAAGGCGCCGAGTTTTAGCTTGATCGCCATTCTCACGCTCGCATTCGGCATCGGAGCTAACAGCGCGATTTTCACTCTGGTCGAAAATCTTTTTCTGCGCGGTCTTCCGTTTAAGGAACAGGATCGAATCGTCCGCATTTACGGCGAAGCAAAGGAGCGCCAGATGACGCAGATGCCGTTCTCGGTGCCGCGCTTCACGCATTATCGCGATGGCCAAACTGTTTTCTCCAGCATCGCGGCGGATAGCGGCATCGGTTTCATTCTTACCGGCATGGGCGATCCCGTGCAGTTGAACGGCGCGATCGTGACGGCAAACTATTTCGATCTGGTCGGTGTGCGGCCAGTGCGCGGTCGCCTCTTTTTGCCTAACGAGGAGGAAAAGGCGGATGTCGCGCTCGTGAGCGAAGCGTTTCTGGCGCAAGCAGCTTGCCTCGGATCCGCAGGTGCTCGGACGCAGCCTGACGCTGAATGGCGTTCCGACAACAATCGTCGGTGTTATCCCGACGATGCCGGTCTCGTGGTTCGGCGCGAACTGCGAAATTTGGACACCGAAGCCGTTCCAACTTCCCGGACTCACGCGCGAGCAACTCATGCGCGGTGTCGGTTACCTACGCGGCATCGGCCGGTTGAAACCGGGCGTGACGATCGAGCAGGCGATAGCAGCGCTCTCGACCTTGCAGGCAAGTTATCGCGCACGCAATCCGTCGATCTTCGATGGAAGCTGGACCGTCACACTTGTTCCCGTCGCGGAAGATGCGCTCGGCAATCTGCGTCCTGCGTTCATCACGTTGCTCGCCGCCGTCGCCGTTGTCCTCCTCATTGCATGCAGCAACGTCGCGAATCTTTTGCTTGTGCGCTTCACCGCGCGCCGTCGCGAAATCGCATTGCGCGTTGCCCTCGGTGCATCACGTCGCGGTCTGGTTCGCCTTTTCATTTTCGAAAGCACATTGCTCAGTCTGCTCGCGGGCGCGCTCGGTCTGCTTTTGGCGTCGTGGATCATTTCGCTCGCGCCGAAAATTGCGGGCAACAATGTTCCGATCGATCCGAACATCACGCTGCGCTGGCCGGTCTTCGCATTCACGTTCGGTCTGTCGCTTCTCACCGGATTCGCCATCGGTCTCTATCCCGCATGGCAAAGTTCGCAATCGAATCTCGTCGGTGGATTGAAAGATGGCGGTCGCTCGGTCAGCGGCAGTGTCGGTCAACATCGTGTCCGGCGCGCTCTCGTGACCGCGCAGGTTGCGCTTTCTGTTCTTCTGCTCGCGGGTGCGGCTCTTTTGCTCGCCAGTTTTTTCCGACTCAGTCATGAAGAAATGGGTTTTCGTCCGGAGAAAATCTGGATTGGCGGAATCGGCCTGCCGCCGTCGCATTATCCGGATGATCCTGCGCGCATCCGTTTTGCCGAACGTCTGCAAAGCGAATTGCAAAATGCGCCGGGTGTCGAGTCGGTCGCAATTACCGACAGTGTGCCACTGAGCGGCGGATATTCGCGGACCGCTTACGCCCGCGCCGACGGACCCGTCCCGCCGATCACTGCGAGATCGATCGGATTAAATCATTACGTTTCGCCAAAATATTTTCGCACCTTCGGAATTCCGCTGCTCTCCGGTCGCGACTTCAACGAGCACGACATCGATGGTCATCCGCTCGTCGCGATCATCAGCCGGGCAAGTGCCGAGAAAATTTTCCCCGGCGTGAATCCGATCGGCCGGCAGATCTTCTTTGGCGGATCCAATAGTGCCGACCAACCTACCGAGATCATCGGCGTGGTGGGCGATGTCCGCTCGATTCAACTCTCGCAGAAGAACGATATCGAATTTTACCGCCCGTTTTCGCAGCGGCCTGCATCGTTTCTGTCCGTTGCTATTCGCGGGACCCGGCCGGCCCGAGATGCTGCTTGGAACGGTCCGCGTCACGCTCGACAAACTGGATCGCGACCTGCCGATCATCCAACCTCAGACCATGCCGCAAATCATCGGTGACTCGTTAGGCCAACAGCGTCTGACCATGACATTGCTCGGTTCGTTTGCCGCGATTGCGCTTTTGCTCGCGCTCGTCGGAATTTACGGCGCGGTCGCTTACACCGTCGAGCAGCGCACCGGTGAAATCGGCGTGCGCATGGCGCTCGGCGCGCAGGCGCGCGATGTCCTGCAGTTGATTCTTTCGCAGGGAATGAAGCCCGTTCTGTTTGGGCTGCTCATCGGTCTCGGCGTGTCGCTTGCGTTAGGCAGCTTGCTGACTTCGCAACTCTACAAAACCTCCGCTCACAATCCGACATTGTTACTCGGCACCGCATTTATTCTCGCCGCCGTTGCGCTCGCCGCCTGTCTCATTCCCGCACGTCGCGCCACTCAGGTGAATCCGATTATCGCGCTGCGATATGAATGAACGGTTCGCGTTATGAGTAAACTGTCATTCAACGTTAATGAGGCGCGGCGCGAAGTGGATGTTGATGATGACATGCCGCTTGTCTGGATTCTTCGTGACTCGTTAGGCCTGACGGGCACGAAATTCGGTTGCGGTGTCGGCGTCTGTGGTTCGTGCACTGTTCTGGAGAACGGAAAAGCGATTCGTTCGTGCCAGATTCCCGCGCATGAAGCGCACAACCGCAATTTTACCACGATCGAAGGTTTGTCGCGCGATGCGAGTCACCCATGCCAGCGTGCGTGGCTGGAAGAAGACGTTGCGCAATGCGGTTATTGCCAGGCCGGGATGATTCTGAACGCCTGCGCGGTGCTGCGCGATCATCCCAATCCGACTGATGCCGATATCGACGAAGTCATGTCAGATTCGGTCTGCCGCTGCGGGACTTACCCGCGCATGCGCAAAGCCATCAAACGTGCCGCGGTGCTTATGCAGGAGAAAAAGGCATGATCACGTCGCGCCGTGCATTTCTGAAAACAAGCGCACTCGGCGGTGCTTCGCTTCTCATTGGATTCAACGCCACTCGCATTTTCGCCGCCGGTTCGCCTAACGAATTCAAGCCGAATGGCTGGGTAAAAATCGATCGCGACGGAACGGTGACACTCACGATCGGCAAATCCGAGATGGGGCAGGGTGTGCGTACCGCGCTGGCCGTAATGCTGGCAGATGAGCTGGGCGCCGAGTGGTCGCGGGTGAAGCTGGTGCAGGCATCGCCGGGGGCAGCACCGTTCGATGACCTTGGGACCGGAGGCAGCGGAAGCATGGAAGACGGTTGGGCCATGATGCGACCGGCGGCGGCAGCCGCGCGGGAGATGTTGATAGCGGCCGCGGCGGCTCAGTGGAAAGTCGCGCCTAACGAATGCAGGGCGGAGCATGGCGGTGTTCTGCACAGCGCAAGCGGACGACGATTGGCGTTTGGCGATGTCTTGAACAAGGCGAGCAAGGTTGCAGTTCCGAAAAATCCGCCGCTCAAATCCACGCACGATTTCAAACTTATCGGTCGTCGAACAAAAAAAGTAGATGACGTCGACATCGTGACCGGCCGCGCGCGCTACGGCATCGATGCCAAGATTCCCGGCATGCTCTACGCCTCGGTCGAACGACCGCCCTGGCCGGGAGCGAATCCGCTGAAGGTGGATGAAGCGAAGGCACGCGGTGTCCGTGGCGTGAAGTCAATCGTGCAAACGAAGTACGGTATCGCCGTTCTCGCAGAAAACACATGGGCTGCGATCAAGGGCCGGAATGCGCTCGCGATACAATGGAAGGGCGCGCCGGCGGATGCGTTCGATTCCGACGCTCATGCCAAGAAACTCGAAGCGGCGGCGCACGAAACGGGAAACATCACGCGCAAAGAAAACGCACCACCTGACACACCGCCGGTCACGCGCACGATCGACGCGATCTACTCGTATCCGTTTTACGCGCATGCGCCGGTCGAAACGATGAACTGCATCGCACATGTGCAGGGCGATCGTTGCAAAATCGTCGTGCCAACACAGGCCCCTAACCGGGTCCAACGACAAGTCGCACAGTCGTTAGGCACGACGGAAGACAAGGTTGACGTCGAAGTGACCTTGATCGGCGGCGGTTTTGGTCGGCGCCTGGCGGCGGACTACGCCTTGGAAGCGGCGGAGATATCGCGTGTCGCAAAAGCTCCCGTGCAGGTGCTCTGGTCGCGGCCGGACGATATGAAACATGGTCATTTCCAGGCTGCATCAGCGCATTACCTCGCCGCGGGTTTGGATTCGTTAGGCAAAATTGGATCCTGGAAGCACACCAAGGCTGGTTCGTTTCATAATCTCTCTGCCATCGAACCGGAAAAATTGCGTACTGAAGCCTGGTGGCGCGGTTGGTCCTGGGGCGTTTACGATGTGCCCTATGCGATTCCGGCAATCCAGACCGCATACGTGCCGGTAGATCTGCCGGTGAAACACGGGCCGTGGCGCGCGGTCTTCGCACCTTCGAGCGTCTTTGCGCGCGAATGTTTCATCGACGAACTCGCACATGAACGCGGCGCCGATCCGCTCGCGTTTCGCCTCGAGCTCTTGCAAGGACCGGACACCTTCAAGGTCGGTGACGACACATACGATCGTCGTCGATTGCGCCGCGTGCTGGATGTTGTGCGCGAAAAGTCGAACTGGGGCGAAAAGATCTCCAAACCGCGCGGCCGTGGCGTGGCCTGCAATATGTACGATGGCCGCACGCACATTGCCTATGTGGTGGATGTGCGCGTTGAACCCGACGGCCATGTTAGGATCGAGCGCGTCGTCGCGGCGGTCGATTGCGGCCTGGTCATCAATCCCATCGGCGTCGAACAACAGATTGAAGGCGGATTCATCTGGGGAATTTCGTCCGCGCTGAAAGGTTGCATCACGTTTAAGAATGGCGCGGCACAACAATCGACGTATTCCGATTTCGCAGTCGCGCGCATGAACGACGCGCCGGCAATCGAAGTGCACATCGTCGGCAATGAAGGCGCCACGCGGCCGTCGGGGATGGGCGAGCCGCCGGTGCCGCCGAGCGTAGCGGCGATTGTAAATGCGATTTTTGCCGCGACTGGCAAACGGATCCGGAAACTTCCTATCACCCCGGAGATGCTTGTCACCTAACAGATGCCTAACAAGTCCTTATGATTACTGATCTCAAATATGCCCTCCGCATGCTGATTAAATCGCCAGCATTCACCATTATTTCAATCATCACGCTTGCTCTCGGTATCGGCGCCAACAGCGCGATCTTCAGTGTAATCGATGCCGTCTTGTTGCGGCCATTGGCATTTCCGCAATCCCGAACAACTGGCCGCGGTCTGGGCGTCGGCGCCGCAGCGGCCGGGTAATCAACACGAGGTTCATTCGTATCTCGATTACGTCGACCTGCGCGAACAGAACCACACTTTTTCCAGCATGACGGCTTATACGGGCGCCGGCATGATTTTTGGCGAAGGCGACGATGCGGCAGATGTCGCCGGTCTGGCGGCGACGGCGGATATTTTTGATGTCCTGAAGATGCAGCCGATTCTTGGTCGCGGTTTTAATCGTGAAGAGGACAAAGCGGGAGCGGCGCGCGTTATCGTTCTTGGCTATCAACTGTGGCAGAACCGTTTTGCGGGTGACCCGAAAGTAATTGGGCGGGAAGTCAATGTCGGCGGCCGCGTTCATACAGTGATTGGTGTCATGCCGAGAGGATGGAAATTTCCGGTGCAACGCGAAAGCGTGGATTACATCACGCCGCTGGTGCCTGTAATGGCGACCTCCATGCCGATCATGTTGACACATCGCGGCGCGCATTTTCTCACTGTCGTCGGTCGCTTAAAACCGGGCGTGGATTTTCGTCAGGCCAGCGCCGATCTGAAGACGATCGCCGCGCAATTAGCGCAGCAGTATCCCGACAGCGATGCCGGTCGCAGCGAATTTGTCACTCCGCTCCATGCCGATGTGGTTGGTGATGTGCGCCCGGCGTTGTTTGTTTTGCTGACGGCGGTTGCTTTGGTGTTGCTCATTGCCTGCGCCAATGTCGCAAACCTCTTGCTCGCGCGTGCGGCTACGCGTGAACGCGAAGTTGCCATTCGCACCGCCCTCGGTGCTGGTCGCGGACAAATCGTTAGGCAATTTCTTTCGGAAACATTGCTGCTTTCAATTGTTGGCGGCGCCGCCGGACTGCTCCTCGCCTGGTGGAGCATCGACGCGCTGATCGCGTTCGGACCGCGCGATCTTCCACGCGCAAACGAAATCACGATTAACGCCGGCGTGATTGCCTTCACCTTCGGTATTTCCATCCTAACGAGTATTGCGTTTGGACTTGTCCCGGCTTTGCATGCATCGCGCGCCAGCGTCAGTGGATCATTGAAAGATGCGGCGCGCGGCTCGACTGGCGGAATTCATGGAAATCGATTGCGCTCGATTTTTGTTGTATCGCAGTTTGCGCTCTCACTCATCCTTCTCGTGGGCGCCGGTCTTCTCCTTCGCAGCTTCGCCCATTTGCGCGCAGTCGAACCGGGATTTAATCCGGACCGCGTGCTGACATTTTGGCAAAGCCTTGCCAAGAAGCGTTACCCGCAGTCTGAGCAACAACTTCAGTTTTTCGATCGACTGCTACCGAAGCTTGCCGCTCTTCCCGGGATTGAAGCGGTCGGCGCCGTCACGCCGCTGCCGTTCAGCGGCGACAGTCGTGGAATGACCTTCACTGTTGTCGGTCAACCGATGCCGCAAGCCGGCCTGGAGCCGGGAGCATCGCATCTTGTCATCGACAGCGGTTATTTCCGCGCGATGCAGATTCCGTTAAAGAATGGGCGTGCGTTCGATGCGCACGATCAGGCGAACTCGAAGCCGGTCGTCATGGTAAACGAAGCTTTCGTGAAGAAATTTTTCCCGAACCAGAATCCACTCGGGCAAAATCTCATCGTGGGTGCCAGTCCCAGTGACCCGAAGCCGGCGCGCGAAATCGTCGGCGTTGTCGGAACATCCCGACACGACACGCTGGCCGAGGCGGGTGAGCCGGAACTCTATATTCCTTATCCACAAGACCCGCCGGCTGAAATGGACATCGTCCTGCGCACCAGCCTAACGAATGATACAAGTCTCGAGCAGATGGTTCGTCGCGCGGTACATGAAGTGGATGCGCAGAATTTCGTTCCGAAACCAAGGCTGCTGCGCGATCTGCTGAGCCAGACACTGGCGCAACCGCGGTTTAACATGGCCTTGCTCGGAGTGTTCGCCGGTGTGGCTGTCATCCTCGCCGCCGTCGGAATTTATGGAGTGATCGCATACAGCGTTTCGCAACGGACGAAGGAAATCGGCATCCGCATGGCCCTGGGCGCGCAACGAACCGATATGCTGCAAATGATTCTCCGCCAAAGTCTCTGGATGGTGGCGATTGGAATTGTTGTTGGTCTGGCTGGCGCCCTGGCCGCGACGCGATTGATGGCTGCGCTGCTTTTCGGAATCGGCGCGAACGACGTCCTCACTTACACGAGCGTGATCGTGTTACTCGGCGGCGCAGCTTTGCTCGCGAGCTTTATTCCCGCGCGGCGCGCAATGAAAGTCGATCCGATGGTCGCGCTGCGTTACGAATAGTTCCGGAGGGACGTGCTTCCGCACGTCCGGACTCGCCGCGGCGAGTCCGGACGGGAATTTTTTGTCCGCAGAGTCGATCTAAGATAAGCTCGCGCGTGCGTCGCCTGCTCATTCTCTTCGCGTTCACTCTTTTCACCGGCTGCAAAGGCGGTGTCGACAAAACACTGGAGGACGTAATTGAGGAAACTTATCCGCTCAATGCTGGCGGGGTGCTGCACGTTAGGGGCGACGACGGCAGCATTCGCTTGTTTGGATCCTCTGCTGCGGAGTTGCACGTCAAAGCGATCAAGCGCGCTTACTCCACCGAGCGTCTGCGAGCGCTCCTCATGCGCGTCACGTCCCAAGGTGATTCGGTCTCAATCGAAACAACTTCGCCGCCGAAAAACAAATGGAGCCTGCGCGATCGCTCCGGCACGATCGATTACATCATCACGATGCCGGAGCACATGAAGACGATCGACGCGGAGCTGATCAACGGCGAGATTTCTGTTGATGGCCTGCGGGAAGGAAGCTTCGCGGCGCGGCTGACAAATGGTCGCGTGAGTGCGCGTAATTGTTTCACAAACCTTGATTGTACGGCGAGCAGTGGCGCGATCGATTTTTACTACGACTGGTGGGAAGCAGGCGATTGGCTGGTGCACGCTGTGATCCCTAACGGTTCGATCGGGCTTTTTCCGCCGCGCGTCGCCTCATTCCAAGTCGACGCCGAAACGAAAGGTGGCGACATCACCGGTAACATGATAGACGAAGATGAAAGCATGCCGCGTCATCGCAAGCGGCTTTCAGCGAAAATCGGGTCAGAGGCGGGTCCGCGTTTTCAATTCCGGACGGTCAAGGGTAATATCCGGCTCCATGGTTATTAATCGTTAGGTCTTCTTACCTGACTTGAGCGGTTGTTAGCTGCTCCAGCATGTGCCGATCCTCTTCCGCCTGTCGCGTCCAACCGACCATGCGGTAGCACGCCTCCCGCTTTTCCAGCACGGCCACGGTCTGATTTAATGAAAGCGCGCGCGAAAGCGATTCGATGGCGGCTAGGTAATCGCGACGCTCCATCTCCAATTCGCCGCGGTATTGCCAGGCCGTGGCGTAGTTCGGATCGAGCGTCGTCGCGTGTTGTATTTCTTCGAACGCCTCATCCGCGCGGCCGAGTTTCATCAGGGCGTAAGCTTTTTCGGCGGAGGCGCTCGGCGATTTCGGATCCAACTGCGCGGCAACGGTCGCATCGTGCAAGGCAAACGTAGGCTGTTCCATTTCGTTCAGGTGCCAGGCGCGCGTGGCGTAGAGCTCTGCATTTGTGCGCTCGACGGAAATTTCCGAATCGAGTCGCCGGATCGTCTCCAGAAATTCGGGCGTCAGCATTTCGATGCGAAACGATTTGCGAACTCCGCGACTTTCCGCCTGCGCGATTTGTCCCAGTCGCAGCAAGGCGAGACCACCGAAAAGTTTTGGCCGAACGGCCCACGGCGCGAGTTTGCCTGCTGCATCAGCATCATCGAGCGCGAGCTCGAAGTCTTCACTTCGCAGAAACAGCAAACATCGGTCTGTTAAGAGTATGGTGTCGTTAGGCGAAACTGCCAGCTCGGCATCGAGGTCGCGAATCTCGGCGAGGAATTTGTTCAAACGATCGAACAGTTTGCCAGCGGCGACCACTTCAGGATCGTTCGGCGCGATCTGCCGCGCGCGATTGAGATCGGCCAGCGCCTCAGGCCAATGATGCAAATGCCGGCGGCAGAGTGATCGTTGCGTCACAGCTTCGACGGTTTCTTTCACGCCAAGCGCGGCAGTCCACGCGGTCTCTGCTTCCATCCAATGACGTTGCTGTTGTTCGAGGCGCGCGACTTTGGTCAGGACACGCAAATGTCGTGGCTCACGTCCAAGTAATCGGTGCCATGCTTGCAAAGCCGCGGCCGGGTCGTTCTCGGCTAAGGCCACATCGCCAATATATTCGTCCAGCTTTGACGAAGGATGGCGCACGGCGCTGCGCCACGCCGCAAACGTTTCTTTCGCCGCCAGCAGGTTGCCCGCTCCGCGTTGCGCCTGCACCAGTCGACTCCAAATGCCGTTGTCGTTAGGCGCGTATTGGAGAATACGACGCGCGAGCAATTCTGCGTCGCGATAGGAATGCTGCGCCAACGCCTGTTGCAAGTCGCGCCGCAGTTTCTGTTCTTCCGGCGATTTTTTGCGATGGCAGCCATTACAAAGCAGCACCGACGCGATGACAGCGACAAGGAGAGCTGGATGGAAACGCTGACGAAAAAAACTCATTTGTCGCAAGAGAAACGATCGGTCACAATGACATCACTTTCCGTCCAAGCGAGATTGCCATGCCATCATTCGACATTGTTTCCGAAGTAGAAAAACAGGAGATCGATAACGCGCTCAATCAAGCGCGCAAGGAACTTGCGACTCGTTTCGATTTCAAGGGCAGCGTCGCGGAAATCCTCTACGAAAAAGACAAGATCACGCTGACGGCTGAGGACGCGGCGCGACTGCGCGGCCTGCGCGAGATCGTGATCGGCAAGCTGTCGAAGCGCGGCGTTGATTTGCGCAACATCGAGCAAGTAGAGCCGGCTATCTCGCCGCTCGGCCACGCGCGTCAGGAATTGAAAATCAAACAAGGTCTCGAAGGGAACAAAGCAAAGGAGATCATTCAAGCGATCAAAGGGCAGAATTTCAAGGTACAGAGTCAGCTGCAGGACCAGCAGATTCGCGTGACGGGAAAAAAGAGGGACGACCTGCAAGCTGTGATCCAGTTCGTGCGTGGCCGCGATTTCGGTGTCGCAACCAACTTCAAGAACTTTCGCGATTGACTTCGCCTAACCGCCCTGGACCGGCGGCATGATTGCGATCGTCTCACCTGATTGAAGCGCATATTTGCGATCAACGAATTCGACTCCGGCGCCGAGGAGAATGTTCCTGTCCCAGTGACGCAGCGCCGGTGCGCGCTCGTAAATTTTCGCCAGCAAATCCGCCGTGGTTGCGCCATCGGGGAGCTCGACAATTTCTTCCGAGACTCCGGCAACGTCTCGCAGTTGCGCAAAAAATTGCGCCCGAATTTTCATGCTGCGGCGATGAGGTCTTTCCGCAGAACGCCGATGCACGGCAGGTTGCGATAGCGCTCCATGTAATCGAGGCCGTAACCGACAACGAACTCATCTTCGATGTCGAAGCCGATATAATCCGCACGCACTGGTAAGTCGCGCGCTTTGCGTTTGCGCAAAAGAACGCAGATGCGAACCGTCCGCGGCTTCGCCGTTTCCAATTTTTCGCGAATCGCCGCCAGGCTCAGCCCGCTGTCGAGAATGTCATCGAGAATAAGCACATGACGGTCGGCGATATCGGGCAACGCGATCTGCTTAAAGATCACTTCGCCGGTCGATTTGGTGCCGCCGTGATAACTGGCGACGCCGAGACAATCCAGTTTGAGTGGTAGCGGGATGCGTCGCAGCAAGTCGGCCATGAAAATGATGCTCCCGTTGAGAACAGCGATCACTGTGAGCTCGCGATCGCGATAATCGTGCGAAATTTCCGCCGCCATCTCATCAAGCCGCCGCAGAATTGTTTGTTCATTAAACAACACGCGTTCGAGATCCTCTTGCATTGATGCGGCAGCATACGCGTTCGTTTCTAGCGAGGCAACGCTCACGCACTGTCCGTCATTCTGAGCGTAGCGAAGGATCGCACGATATCTTCTCGCGGTTTGCGGGGTCCCTCGGTCGCCGCGGCGACCTCGGGATGACCGCGGGAATTGCGCAAATTCCGGGGATCGTTAGGTTCGGCCTTCGATGCCAGTCAGCACAAAAACCTTTGAAGTTTCAACGCGCGGCAAAGGAACCTACGAGATAACCAATCAGGTTCAGAAGATTGTCGCGGAAAGCAAAGTGAAAACCGGCACGGTCACGGTGTTCGCGCGTCACACCAGTTGCAGTTTGGTTATCATGGAGAATGCGGCGCCGGCCGCGCGCCGCGATCTCGAGAGATTTTTCGAAAAACTCGTGCCTGAAGATGCGGACTACGAACACGATGATGAAGGCGCCGATGACAGCACTTCGCATATTCGCATGGCGTTGACGCGTTCGAGCGAAGTCATTCCGATTGCTGATGGCGAAATGCAGCTCGGAACGTGGCAGGGAATTTTTCTGTTCGAACACCGTCGCGCATCACATCGGCGAAACATCGCCGTCATGGTGATGGGCGACCGGTAGGGCGCGACGGCTCGTCGCGCCGACAATTCAGGTAGGGACGGCTCGCCGTAGCCGTCCCACTATTTTCGGACGCCTCGGAGAGGCGTCCCTACCTGGAGGAATCGTGCTGGTAAATCGCGTCGACCAGTCGCAGCGACTTCTCGTTAGGCAAAAGCGACTGCTCCATCTGATTCATGACGTAGGCGAACGAGAGATTATTCTCAGGATCGGCGAAAGCGTGGCTGCCGCCGGCTCCCGGGTGTCCGAAGGAAAGCGATGATGGGCCGAAAATCCTGCGCTCCGTTTCCGGCGGATCTTTCATGAAGCCGGCAGAAAACGCGGTCGGAATTTGAAAGACGCGGTCCATGCCAGAGGCAAGTGTCGTCGTCATCCAATAGATTGTTTCGGCGGAGAAAAAACGCCGGCCGTCCAGCTCGCCGCCATTTGCGAGCATGGCATAAAACTTCCCCAGCGACGATGCGTTTGCGATTCCGCCAAAAGAAACAAACGGCAAGGCGCGCCTGGCCGGCGAATTCATTTCGCTGACGGAGTGCAATCCGCCGGGCGAAGTGAATACCTTCCGGACCCGCGTTCCCGGTGTGGCCAGATCGCGATAGAACTGCGCCGGTTTCGCGTCGCCGCCGGCTTTTGCCGCATAGATTGTCGCCACGCGTTCGTTTTGCTCGTTAGGCAAACCGATCCAGATATCGAGATGGAGCGGCTCGGCGAAAGTCTTGCGCCAATATTCGCCTGCACTCGTTAGGGCAATTCGGCGAATCAGTTCGTCTACGAGAAAACCAAAAGTGCGCGCATGATAGCCGTGCGCGGTGCCCGGCGGCCAGAGCGGCGCCTGTTTTTCAAGCGCGTGAATGATCGCGTCGTAGTCGGTGACATCCACTTTTTGATCCAACGCGACGAGGCCGGCTTGATGGGAAAGCAACTGCGCAAGAGTGATTTCGCTTTTACCGCTCTGCGCAAATTCCGGCCAGAATTCCGCGACGCGTTGTTCGATCGTGATCGCATTTTCCTGCAGAACGTGGAGGAGACAGGCGCTGCCCAGTCCTTTCGTCGCCGACCAGATGAGAACCAGTGTGTCTGCGGCCCAGGGTTTCTGACGGTTCGCATCGCGAAATCCGCCATGGAGATCGAGCAGCGGATTGCCATTCTGCCAAATCGAGATCGCCGCACCGAGTTCGCCAAACTGCGCAAAATTTTCTGCGAATAGCGGCGCGATACGTTTGATCAGCCCATCCGGAATCCGCGTCATGTCACGCAGCGTAATCACGGAGGCACGCTTTCCAAAGCGCCCAGTTTTGAAATTCGGTGACTTGGCGATCGCCGCGTCTCGATAGCTTAGATCACTGGCTGAATCGAGGCGAGGTCCGGATCTTTCTTCGCAAGCGCGCGAAAGGAGGCGTCCATGTCGAAACTGATTTTGAGGTGATGGCGCGCTTTGTCGGGATTGCCGAGGAGCGCTTCGTAGCAACCCATGTTGTAGTAATAGATTGGTTCTTCGCGAAGAACGGCGGGCCCAGTGAGCAAAAGTTTGCGTGCCGCAGCTGTCTTGCCCAGCTGGTGCAAACAAAATCCGCCGTGGAGGAAACCGGTGCTGCATTCGGGAGCGACTCGGCAAAGCTTTCGGCTGATCTGATAAGCGCTGCGCCAACTTTTGCGTTGCATGAGATGATGCAGACGCAGATGCAAAACTTCTGGGCGATTTTGCAGCCTCGGCTCGATTGCGTTCAGCTCGGCTAACGATTGACGTGTCATTCCCAGTTCAGCGTAGCCGCATGCCGCTCTGATTCGCTGTTCGAAAAGCACGCCCTGCCTTTGAGCAAAAAGCGGGCCCGACTGAATTCGTGCGTAGCTGTTCAGCTTAACAAGAGCGTTTCCAGCTCATCGAGGCGCCGTTCAAAAACACGAAGCGCACTTTGCACTGGCGCCGCCGTTGTCATGTCGACACCGGCGGCTTTCAATGTTTCGAGCGGAAATTTCGACCCGCCCGATTTCAGGAATGCGAGGTAGCCATCGACGCTGCCCGGTTCGCCGCTCAAAACTTTTTCTGAGAGAGCAGTGGCCGCAGAAATTCCGGTCGCATATTTGTAAACGTAAAACGCGCTGTAGAAATGCGGGATGCGCAGGCACTCCAGCTCCAGCTCGGTATCGATCACGAAGTTTTGAGCGAAGTAAGAGTCGAGCAGTGCGCGATATTCCTTTTTGAAAACATCGAGCGTCAGGCCGTCGCCGCTTTCTTCGATCGCATGAATGATCTTTTCGAACTCGGCGAACATCGTTTGCCGGAAAAGCGTGCCGCGAATGTCGTCGATCTGCCGGTTGATGATGTAGGCGCGCATCTTTGGATCGGTCGTTTTCTCGAGCAAATGATGCGTGAGCAGCTCTTCGTTGAAGGTCGAAGCGACCTCCGCCAGGAAAATCGGATAATCGTAGTCCTGAAAAAGCTGCGATTTTTGCGCGAGGAACGTGTGCATGGAATGCCCGGCTTCGTGCGCGAGCGTATAGACGTCGGCAAAAACGTCCTCCTTGTAATTCATCAGGATATAGGGCGGCGCGCCGTAACTGCCGGACGAAAAAGCGCCGCTGCGCTTGTTTTTATTTTCGTAACGATCGCACCAGCGGCCGCGCAAACCTTCGCCTAACGAATCGACGTAGGCTGCACCCAGCGGCCGGAGCGCGGTCAGCACGGTCTCGACGGCTTCGTCGAACGAGATGCGGGTTTCAATTTGCGGCACGAGCGGGACATACGTGTCGTAGTGATGCAGTTCGTCGAGCTTAAGTGCGCGCCGGCGCAAATCGAAGTAGCGAAAGAGCGGTTCGAGATTGCTGCGAACCGCCGCGATTAGTCCATCGTAAACGGCAATCGGTACATCATCGCGAAAGAGCGAGGCCTCGAGCGCAGACGGAAAATTTCGCGCGCGCGCGCGAAAGACGTCCGCCTTGACCGAGTAGGCGAGCGATGAAGCGAGCGTGTATTGGTGGTCGTTGAACTCCTCGTAAAACTGGTGGAACGCACGCTTTCGCAACGCGTGATCGCGCTTAACCAAGA
Source organism: uncultured Verrucomicrobiae bacterium (assembly GCA_963737195.1). Classification (GTDB taxonomy): domain Bacteria; phylum Verrucomicrobiota; class Verrucomicrobiia; order Chthoniobacterales; family UBA10450; genus JBBQFI01. The sequence continues at coordinate 20,042 of CAVTRW010000010.1, read as the reverse complement.
ACGAACTGAAAGAACTCTGCGTGAGCGGAACCTCGCGCCCTTGTTCGTCCGGAAGCGCACCGAACTTCATGTCGACATCGGTCAGCTTTGAGAACGCGTCGTCGTATCCGTCCATCGCCGAATCGCCCAGCGCGAGCAGGCGTTCCTCGCGTTCGGAGAGAACATGCGGCTTCATGCGGCGAATTTTCTTCAGCTTAATTTTCCACGAAGCCAGCGCGGGATCGTTCAGGAACTGCGCAAACTTTTCATCGTCGATCGCCTGGATCTCAGGCGTCACAAACGCGAAAGCTTCGCTGACTTTCGTGAGCAGGTTCTGCAGTTGTGCGATGCGCGCGAGATATTCGGAATTCGCGCTGTCTTCGGCCTGTTGTAGCGACGCGTAGTGATAAAGCTTCTCGATTTTTTGATCGAGTCCCTTCTCGAACCCGAGCACGTCGGCGAGCGTCTGCGGCGATTCGCCGACGCGATTTTTCCACTGCGCGATCGCGGGATAACTGCGTTCCAACCACGCAAAGTCCTCGTGCCATTTCCCGACATCGGCGAAGAGATGAGTCAGATCCCATTTGTCCGTCTCCGGAATTTCATCGCGCGTCCGAGTGTGCGCAGTCTCAGCAGTCATCGCGTTCGACCTTTCGCCGTTCTTTTGATTTCGGCAACCGCCGGATGAGCTGAAATCAGCCGCATCGCTTTGCCTAACAACTTTTTGCCCGGCGGAATTTTATGCCAGGGCGAGACACCGGATGGATGCGGCAACGGAATGAGATCGAAGCGGCAGCGATTTTTTTGCATGGAAAAACTGCGACCGATCACGTCTTCTAACTTCACGAAGGCAATAAACCGCGTCGATGGCAAGGCGACCAACTGGAATGACAAGACGCGGGCGGAGGATCGCGAACTCGTCGTTCATCCATGAGGAACAATTTTGTATCTCCTGCGGATTGGGAACGCGATCGCTGCCGCCGGACGCTTTACCGGGGAAACAACGACAAACCGCGGCGAAATAAATCTTCGCGCGCATTTCCATTTCGCTAAGGCCGCAGAATTCCTCGAACCAGCGAAACAAAGTCTTCCCGGCAGTATGCGCGAACGGACGTTTCAAAACCGGTTCGCGGACGCCGGGCGCCTGGCCGATCAACATGATTCTGCTCACAATTGCTCCGCCCGAAACCGGCGGCGGAATCATGAGCGGGCAGCGCCGACATTGCACAAGACGCGCGACGTGTTCTTCGAGACGAAGCTGTCGATTTGGCGCAGCGCTAATTCGAAGCGGCATTCGGCTCAGCGGCGGAAGAGAGAGAAAATCAGGCTCAAGACAATGCTGATAATGATGCAGGTGACGATTGGAAAATAGAACGCGGAGTTACCGCGTTCGATGCGAATATCGCCCGGCAATTTGCCTAACCAATTTCCGCCGAATCCGCTCCAGAGCGCGAGGCCGAGGACCGCGATGACAATGCCAAAGATGATCAACATTTTCCCCAGCTCGTGCATGGGAAACGATGATCTCGTCTGGCGATCGAGTCCAATGCAGTTGCGCGAGAGAGCTGATGCGAACAAGTTCGGAGCTGGTTAGCAATGGCAGTACAATTCCGCGATTATTACGAGACCCTCGGCGTCTCCAAAACGGCGAGCGAGGATGAGGTCAAGAGCGCGTTTCGCAAGCTCGCGCGCAAATATCATCCCGACATGGCCAAACCCAAAGACAAGGCCACGGCGGAAGAGAAGTTCAAACAGATCAACGAAGCGTACGAAGTTCTGAGCGATCCGGAGAAGCGGAAGAAATACGATCAACTCGGCGCGAATTGGAATCAGCCGGGAGGATTTCAACCGCCACCCGGCTGGGGTGGACAGCAGCAACCCGGCGGATTTTATCAATACGGCGGCGGAAATGGCGGTGTTGAATTTGAATTCGGCGGCACCGGTTTCAGCGATTTCTTCGAACAATTCTTCGGCGGAGGTCGCGGACGTTCCGCCTCCGGTGGCGCGGGATTTGGCCGCCGATCCCCAGGGGCGGAACGCGGAAGTGACGTCGAGGCCGACATCATGGTTCCACTGGAAGAAGCGTTGAATGGCGCGAAGCGGGCTGTGTCGCTGCGACGCGCCGGCTCAAACAAGGTCGAGACCTATCAGGTAAAAATTCCGCGCGGTGTTCGCGAAGGACAACGCATTCGCCTCGCGGGACAAGGCGAAGCGGGGGAACGTGGCGGAAAGAGCGGCGATTTGTTTTTGCGTGTTCGTCTTGCGCGCCATCCGGATTTCACGGTGGAAGGCAGCGATTTGATTCACGAAGTGAAAATTCTGCCGTCGCAGGCGGTGCTCGGTGCGGAAATAAAGGTACCGACATTGGAAGGAGACGTACGGATGAAAATTCCGCCGGGCACGCAAGGTGGACAGCGTTTCCGTTTGCGTGGGCGTGGTCTGACTTCATCCACCGAGGCACGTGGAGATCTGTACGTGGTCACGCAAATCCAGATTCCGAAAAAAGTCACGGAGGCGGAACGAAAGATTTGGACCGACCTGGCAAAGTTGCATGGAGACGCCTAACGAGTGATGAAGATTTCGCTGGGCACCGATCACGCGGGGTATCGCTACAAAGAGAAGGTCAAAGCACTGCTCGTTTCTCTCGGACATGAAGTGAAGGATTTCGGGACGTGGAGTGAGGAAGCGGTGGATTATCCGCTTTTCATCCGGCCGGCGGCGGAGGCAGTGGCAAAGGGCGAGTGTGATCGCGGAATTGTCTTCGGCGGTTCCGGTAACGGCGAGGCGATGGTGGCGAACAAGGTGCGCGGTGTTCGTTGTGCGCTTTGCTGGAATGAAGAAAGCGCAAAACTTTCGCGTCAGCACAATGATGCGAATGTGCTGTCGTTAGGCGAACGCCTTGTTGCGGAAGACCTTGCCCTTCAAATTGTGCGTATCTGGTTAACGACCGAGTTCGAAGGTGGTCGTCACGCGCGGCGGATTGCGCAGATCGAGTTGTAGCCGCCCCGCTCTGTCGGGGCGCACGGCGACTGAGCGCCGTGGCTACAGCCAGCAATCGAGACAAACCGCGACGACGAAAACCGCGCTCACGAAGGCGTTGCTTTGGAAAAAGGCGCGATTGATCGCGGTGACATCGAGATTTTTCGCGATGCGATGTTCGAAAAAAAGCGCGACCGCGACGAGCAGCAAAGAGCAGAAGTAGATTGCGCCAAGGTTCGCAAAGAAGCCAAAGGCGACCAGCGTGATGAACGCCGCCAGATGTAGCCATTGGGCAAGCCTCAGACTTTTCGGAATGCCAAGCGCGACGACAAGCGAACGCAAATTTTCCCGGCGATCGAAGTCATAATCCTGCGTGGCGTAGATGATATCGAACCCGGCGACCCAGCAAATTACTCCGAGGCCAAGAATCATTGGCGGCAAAGCAAACTTGCCGGTTTGTGCCAACCACGCGCCGACTGGAGCAACCGCGAGCGCGAAGCCGAGAAAAAAATGCGTCGCATTCGTGAAACGTTTAGTAACCGAGTAAAAGAAAATGATCAGCAAGGCCGGGATCGCCAGCGCTCCCGTCATTCGATTAATGGCGACTGCGGAGAACAAAAAGCCTAACGAGCAGATGACGAGAAGAACGAGCGCTGAGGATTTCGGAATCAAAAGATAACGCGTTGCAGTTCGCGCATTCCGCTGGTCGAGCGACCAATCGACAAGGCGATTGAAAAGCATCGCGGCCGTGCGCGCGAAAACCATGCAGACCAGAACCAGCACCAAAACGCGCGCGGACGGATGCCCATTGGCTGCGACCACGAGCGCGCCGAGCGCAAATGGCAGCGCAAAGACAGTGTGCGAAAAGCGAATCAGTCGCAGAAAGCGCGCGACGGGATGCTCACGTTCGACCATTTCAGCGTATCAATCGCTGTCCCGCAGAAGTTGTTCGAGCTTTTTTCGCGCGGACTGCATTATCGGTGTCCCGTGCGCGAAGAGCATTCGCTCGAAGTCATAATCGAGTAGCCGGCGCAGCGAGCAGTGCATTTGCTTTTCGTTCGTGCAGTATTTCTTCGGCAGAAACGCGAAACCATATGGCTCGAAGTTGATCAGCGCATCCCCGACGATGAGCGATCCGCCATCTCTCGCATCAAAAATTGCGGTCTCGCCTGCCGGCCCGCCCGGAATTTCGATAGCCAGGAGATCTCCGCAAAACATTTCACCGTCGCTGACCGTTTGCGGAAGCAGGGAAGAACAATCCGCGAGTGTGGCGGCGTGAGCCCATATCGGAGCCGCGAATTTTTTCGAAAAGTCATTCGCTGCGCGACAATGATTGACGTTCGTAATAAACACGCCCGCAACCCGGCCATCGCGGGTGAGATCTTGCAGAGATTCTGCCTCCAGCGGCACAGGATCGACGAATAAAATGTCGGTGGCAGCTGTTTTGAGGGCAGTCGAGCAAAGCTCTGCTTTCACGCTCGCGTCGTAAAATTGCCAAATCCAAAGGCTCTGCGTGAGCTTGGTGATTTCGCGCGCCGCGTTCGCCATACGGGGAACATCGCCCCGGAAAAGTCGGCCTCAAGAGGGGAAGGTGACGCCTGTGAAAATACCAATGGCACTCCATTTGCTATATCAAATGGAAATATCATAACTATGATGACCTTCTCCTATCAGGCACGCGACGCTTCCGGCCGCATTGTCTCCGGCGTGCATGACGCTCTCAATGAAGATAACGCGGTAACCAGTCTCATGAGCCGCGGTCTCATGGTCCTTTCGCTGCAAAAGAAAGCCGCCGCGACCAAGAGCAGAAACAAGAGTTGGACCGTCAAGGAGACCGATCTGGTTCTCTTTACCCGGCAACTCTCGACCATGATCGAAGCCGGTATCTCGCTTGTCCAGGCGTTGACGGCGCTTTATGAACAGTGCGATCCGAAGAGGCAGAAGAATTTGCGTCACGTGATCAGCGATGTCATCGCCCGCGTCCAAGGCGGCGAAACTTTTAACGAATCAATCTCGAAACATCCGCGCGTGTTCAACCGCCTGTTCACGAGCATGGTGAAGGCGGGTGAAGCGGGCGGCTTGCTCGCGGAAATTCTCGATCGTCTCGCCGGCTTCCTGGAAGCGAGCGCGCGTTTGCGCAAGAAAGTGAAGTCAGCCATGACCTACCCGGTCATCGTTGTCTGCATTGCTTTCGCGATTACGACATTCCTCATCGTGAAAGTCGTGCCGATCTTCGGCGAAATCTTCAAGGACTTCGGCGCGAAATTGCCGGCGCCGACGCAATTTCTCATCGACGTCAGCGATTTTGTGCGGAGCGAATGGTATCTCCTTCTCGCCGGAATTGTGGCGATCGTTTTCGGCATTCGGTATTTCGTGCGATCGCCCCGCGGCAAGAAGCTGAGTGACCGCTGGAAACTTAAGCTGCCGGTTTTCGGACCACTTTTGCAAAAGATCGCGATGTCGCGTTTCTCGCGCACGTTCGCCCAGCTCATTCGCAGCGGCGTGCCGATTCTCGAAGTGCTCGATATCGTCGGCGGCTCTTCCGGAAACTATGTTGTCGAACAAAGCATTCGCAGCGTGAGCGTGGATGTGGAGAAGGGTGACAACCTTTCCGTCGCCATGTCGAAGAAGCCGATTTTTCCGCCCATGCTGTTGCGCATGGTCGCAGCCGGTGAAGCCACCGGCAAGATCGACACCATGTTGGAAAAAATGGCGGACTTTTGGGACGAAGAAATCGAAGCGTTGCTCGACGCGCTGACATCGCTGATCGAGCCAATGCTGATTGTGTTTCTCGGCGTGATCGTCGGCGGCATCGTGATCGCGATGTTCCTGCCGATCTTCAAGCTGAACGAAGTCGTTTCGCAAAGTAAGAGCTAGTCGAAACAGCTCGCAGAAGGGGGAGGGGCCGGTCGCAAGATCGCCCCTCTTTTCTTTTCGACTCTAATCATGCCTGATTATGTGCTAAGTCGCGCCCTTCGAGTGCGTGCCCGGCGGACGGCTCCAGCAAAACTTGACGGCTTAAAGCCGTCAAGTTTTCAAGGAGAGGAACGGGAATTTTGGTTGCAGGAAACAATTGGCCTAACGAGCTAGCTCGGCCTAACGGCTCCAACGCGCAGGCCGAGTGGCCATGCGATCATCTTCGGTTTTTCGGGATCTCCCCACAATGGCTGCAGCCTTTCGCGCAGCTCCGTCACGGGATCGAAGTTTTGCGCGGCGATAAAATTTTTCGTTGCTGACCACGTGCGAAAGTAGCCCAGGACATGCTCGAGTGGCCATTCGGCTTCCATGTGGAAAGCCGGCGGAGCCATTTCTTCGAAGGGAAAATCAATCGTCGCGTATTCTTTTTCGACGAGGTTTCGTTCGAAATCCCAGTAGGGACCGACGGTCGCGTGGTAGAAATCTCCCACGATTCGGTCGATCTCCGGTGAGATCCGAAACAAGTTGTAGCACCAGACCGCGAGCACTCCGTTTGGTTTCAGGACTCGTTTCGCTTCCGCGTAGAATGCGTAGCGCTCGAACCAGTGCAACGCTTGCGCGACCGTGATCAAGTCGACCGACTCGCGCTCCAGATCGCTGTGTTCCGCGGTCGTGACATGATAGGTGATTCGTTCGTGCGGCTCTGCGTTCGCGATTTGCTCCTCGCTTGCATCCGTCGCGATAACGCGTTCGAAAAATTCCGCGAGCGGCACCGCGGCCTGCCCGTTTCCCGTTGCGCAATCCCACGCGCCGGTTCGCGCCGGAGATATCTCAGCGAGATATTGGAACAACGCGCGCGGATAATGCGGACGGAATTGCGCATATTCGTCGGCGTGAGCGGAGAAACGATCCTTGAATGGCATGACTCGTTAGGCAGCGTCTTTCGCCGCCGTCTTTACCGATTCCACTTTCGCATACATTTCGTGATAAATGCGCTCGAGCGCACTCGCCGGATCTTCGAGCATCATGCTTTCCTTAATCACGCTGGCATAGATTGGAAATGAAAATGGCGCAATGACAGGAAGCTCGAGCAGGCGCCAGTCGAAATCTTTAACCTCGGTCAGGAATGCGAACGCGGCTTCCGCATCGAGAAATGTGTGCGTCGCCTGTCGGTAGGCTTCGCGCAGCAGCGGATGCTGCGGCTCGTGTTCTTCGAGGACACGGAAAAGGACTTCTGCGCTCCAGTTCATCTGCTTTCGCTTGCGCTCGCGGCCGGGCAGATTGCGCGGAACCATCAATCCAGTTTGTGCGACTCCACGGAATTGCCATTTCACCAGCTCGGAATTGCGCAGGGCAAATCGCAATTCGTCTTCCGCTCCGGCGCGCGCGAAACAATTTTGCCATTCCTCCAGCGGCAATTCCTGGAACCGCCGTAGCGTGAGAAGAAAACCGTAATCGTCAATCGTGACGAGAGCGTTGCCGCCGATTCGTTTCTTCACGCGCCAGGCCACGATGCGCGAGAGCGCGTCGTTCGCGCTGCGTCCAATGAGCGAGTGAAAAAAGTAATGGCTGTGTGTGTCGTCGCGATAAAGTTCGATCAGCATTTTTCTGCCGACCGGAATTTCCGAGATCGATTCCTGCGCGCGAAATTGTTCGACGATCGCCTGCGCATTCGCCATGGAGAGATCGTAATTTTCGACGAGCCAATCGCGTGAAACGGCGTCGTCCGAATGTTTGCGCAGTTGTTCTGCGAGGTTTGTGCGCAACTGTCGCACGCCGCGGGCTACGCCCGAGGTCAACGGCATCTTCGCCGCATTCCAGCGCGGCACGGTCGGCAAGTGTCCATCGGCGCGCTCGACATGTGCTTCCTGCACACCGGTCTCGATTAGCCTAACGACACGTCCGCCAAGAATGAACAGGTCGCCGATGTTCAATTGCTTGATGAAATTGTCCTCGACCGAACCGAGCCGGCGCCGCCGCAACAAGACATCAACGAAACTGTCCGAGGTGATTGTTCCAATGTTGACAAGAAATTCCCGCGCGATTCGCGGATGCGCGATCTCAATCAGCCCATCGCGAACGGAGATCTTGCCAAAAAGTCCGGAGTATTGTTTTCGCAAAGAGGCGCCACCGCCTTCGAGATAAAGAATAATTTCATCGAACTCTTTGCGTGTGAGTTCACGAAACGGATACGCACGCCTAACGAGTTCGAAGGCTTGCTCGATCTCGATCGGGGCGAGCGCGGCCATGCCGACGATGTGCTGAGCGACGACATCGTATGGTTTGTTCTGGATACGAATCGGGTCGAGCACGCGCTGTTTTACCAGCTTCGCCGTAACGGTAGCCTCGACCAGATCGTTCACGTTCGTTGCGACGAGCACGCCGTGACTGGTGCGGTTGAGCGAATGGCCGGAGCGGCCAATGCGTTGGATCGCGCGCGAAACGCCTTTCGGCGTCGCGACCATGACGACGAGATCGACCGCGCCAATATCGATGCCGAGCTCAAGACTGGTGGAGCAAACGACGGCGCGCAGCTCGCCATTTTTCAATCGGTCTTCGACTTCCAGACGCACACTGCGATCGAGCGAAGCGTGATGCGTTTCAATCTGGTCGCTCAACTCCGGCAGCAATTCTTTCAAGCGCAATCCAATTTGTTCCGCGGCGGAACGCACATTGGTGAAGACGAGAACTGATTGGCGGGTCCGAATGAGCTCGGCGAGCTCGGCATATAAGCGCGCGCCGGTATAACCGGCGGGCGGATAGGGATGTTTCCGGATCGGCGAGAAAACTTCGACGATCGATTTCTTTTCGACCTGCGCCTCAGCGATGTGGCACGCGCGATTCGTTCGCCGACCAGGAACTGCGCCAAGATATCGAGCGGCGCGGCGGTGGCGGAAAGACCAATGCGACAAAGTAGCGCCGTCTTGCCGATCGGAGGGACATGCTTCTGCATGTCCCGGACGTGCGGAAGCACGTCCCTCCGGATTCGCTCCAGATCGTTCTAGCGAAATTGTCAGGTCGGCGCCGCGCTTGTTGCCGGCGAAGGAATGCAGTTCGTCGACGATGACGAACTGCGATGTCGCGCAAATGCGCCGCGTAATTTTCCTGCGCCAGCATGACGGCGAGACTTTCCGGGGTCGTGACGAGAAAGTGCGCCGGCTTACGTCGAAACTTTGCGCGTTCGGCTGCGGGCGTATCGCCGGTGCGCAGATGTACGAAGCAATCCTTTTCCAATCCCATGCCTTAATCGGCGCCTGCAAGTTCTTGCGGATGTCGTAGGCGAGCGCGCGCAACGGAGAGACATAGATGCATTGCACGCTGTTTGTGAGCGATGCCCTGATCGAGTTTCCGCAAAAGGAAATCAAAGACACCGAGAAAACCGGCGAGCGTTTTGCCGCTGCCGGTCGGGGACGTGAGAAGGATCGATTCGCGATTAAGGATCGCAGGGACGCAGCGCAACTGCGCATCGGTAAAATCGGAATAGGTCGCGCGAAACCATTGCGCGAGGCGCGGATGCAATCGACTGAATAACTCGTTAGGCGATGCGCCGCTCATTCTTCTATTCTGAGGTAGGGATGGTTCTCCGAACCGTCCCTCGATTTGTCGGACATTTCGGAGAAACGTCCCTACCTGAATGACAGGACAAGCGTTGATTCATCCGTCCGGATTCACCGGGAAATGTTTGTTCTTCAAATTTTCCGGCACCCGATGTGTTTGCTCCGATTCGATTTCTTCGGTCGCGGCGCCGAGCGCTTCATACGCTTCGCGATTTTTTGGGGCGCGACACATGTAAGCGGTCGCGTGGGCGAGGGGAATGCGCGCCTCCGGCATGCCGACAAATTCGACCGCTTGTTGCGTCGCGATCGCGAGCGGCAACGCTTCCGGATCAGCGAGGCCGACGTCTTCGCTCGCGAAAATGACGATGCGCCGCGCAATGAATCGAAAATCTTCGCCGGCATGCAGCATTTTCGCGAGCCAGTAGATCGCGCCTTTTTCATCAGAGGCGCGCATGCTCTTGATAAACGCGCTGATCGTGTCGTAATGCGCGTCGCCGACGCGATCGTAGACGACGGCTTTTTGTTGGATGCTTTCCTGCGCGACCGCGAGATCGAAATGAATAATGGTCGCGTCTTCACTCGGAGGGACGTGCTTCTGCACGTCCGCGGACGCGCGGGAGCGCGTCCCTCCGGACGGCGGCGTGGTAAGAACACCGATCTCCAGTGCATTTAGCGCTTTGCGCGCGTCGCCATCACTGACCTCGGCAAGAAATTCCAGCGCGTCATCGGTGATTTGGACATTGTAATTGCCGAGGCCGCGCTCTTTATCGCTAAGCGCCCGTTTCATCAGGGTGATTAAGTCGTTAGGCTTGAGAGGCTCAAGCCGAAAAACCTGCGAACGGGAGACGAGTGCGCTATTGACGTAGAAGAACGGATTGTAGGTCGTCGCGCCGATCAGGCGGAGATTTCCGCTTTCCACATCGGGCAACAAAACGTCCTGCTGTGTTTTGTTGAAGTGATGAATCTCATCGACAAACACGATTGTCTTCTTTCCCGAATTGCGCAGACGGTTCGCCGCCGCCGCAACCACCCGCCGCATTTCCGCGATATTGCTCTCGACGCCGCTTAGCCTAACGAATTTAGCCTGCGTCATCTCGGCGATGATTTGCGCGAGCGTCGTTTTTCCCGTGCCGGGCGGTCCGGATAAAATGACGGACGGCAAACGATCGGCTTCGATGGCGCGGCGGAGAAGCTTGCCTGGAGCGAGGATGTGTTCCTGCCCAACAAACTCGTCGAGAGAACGCGGACGCATGCGAGTTGCGAGCGGAGCCGCGGCGGCGGTTTGCTCGACCGTTTCCTTTTCTTCGTTCGCGAACAAATCGTGCACGCAGAAAAATACCCTGGCGAGCGCAGCCTGCCAGCCTGCACTTGGAGTGTTTTGCAGGGGAATAATCTGCACGTTCGAATTGGTGAATGAAGCGGGCGAAACGATCGCGGCCGCACACCGCGGCAAGAAGTTCCCACACAATGAAATATCGGTGGCGCAGTGTTTAACCACGCCGCAAGTCGGCAAGAGTGACAGTTCCGCCAGCCCCTTCGGCCCTGCCTCCATAAGCCCTAGGGGCACGTTGCGGACTCACGGCAGGATGACATAGTCGACGCACATGCAGAAAATTCTTCTCGCGACCTTTGTGGTCCTCGTCGCGCTCGGAACGAGCAATGCCGCAAGTGGTCTACCGTTTTCGACTGTCTTCAAAGGTCAGGACCAATTCGACCGTCTCGTTGGTCTGGCCAAAACGAATAACTGGAAATCGCTGCCGATCGGCGAACGCACCGCAGCGGTCGGCCGCGCGTTGGTCGGCACGCGTTACCGATCGTATACGCTCGAGATCGACGACCATATCGAGGCCGCTTCCGCAAACTTCAACGGCATGGACTGCTGGACGTTCTTCGAAATCTCACTCGCATTTGCGCGCATGCTTAACGAACCGGCAGAAGAGTGGACGCCGGCGAAATTTTTGCATTACATCGAGCTCGATCGTTATCGCGGCGGTGAATGCACGGGCGATTATCTTTCCCGTCTCCATTATCTGGAGGATTGGCTTTACGACAACGATCGGCGCGGACTGGTCGCTGATCTGACGCGCGAGCTTGGTGGCATTGGCGTTTCACATTCCGCACGGGAGATGAGCGCGGGTTGGCGACATTATCGTTATCTTAAAGCGGATAGACGTTTGCTCGGTCCACTCGCAAATATGGAAGCGCGCGTCAGTTCGCATCCGCTCATCATGATTCCGAAAAGTCGTGTCGCTGGGATCGAATCGCGTCTGCGCGATGGCGATATCATCGGAATTATTTCGCGCGATCGCGGCGGTCTGTATTCCACTTCGCACGTCGGTCTCGCCTTGCGCACGAGCGACGGTTTGCATTTCATGCACGCATCCTCGCCGCATAACTCCGGACGTGTTGTCGTGGATTCGCGGCTCTCGAGCTATTTGTATCGTTATGGAAGTGATGCGGGCGTTCTCGTCGCCCGCCCGTTGAAGTAGTTCTTGCCACAATCGAGCGATCGCGTGCGAGTGGGGCGTCACAATAAATTTGTCATGTCGAGCGAAGTCGAGACATCTCTCATCATTTGATCAGCAAGAGATTCCTCGACTTCGCTCGGAATGACAGAATGGACGAAGCAACGATCAATCAATGCGTACGGCGACGGAGCGCTGTGGCTACAGTTTAATCGTTGTCCTTGAATCCGTGGACCAAATTGGCGAGCCGTTCCACTGCAACCTCCGCGTCGGTTCCTTCCGCTTCGAGGATGGCGGTCGCGCCCTGATCAAGATTTGCGCGCATGACTTCGATCAGGCTGGCGGCGGAAAAGCGCTCGCCGTTTTTTACGAGCCAGACATCGGAGCGAAAACCCTTCGCCCGCCTAACGAATTCCGCAGCGGGACGTGCGTGCAATCCAAGCTCGTTCACGATCGTGATTTCGCGCCGGGCCGAGACCGATTCTTTGGGCGAACGGAAAAATCGCATTCTGTTATTGGCTGGTACCCCACCGGCGATGGAGAAATCGCTCCACGGGCGAGAAAAGGATTTTGTCGGCCAGCAAACCGATTACGACGATAACAAACATGATGCCGATGACCTGCTCCATGGCATTGAGCTCACGCCCGTAATGCAGGAGCTGGCCGAGACCGAAGCCGGTGAGGATCGTCACAAAAATTTCCGCGGCCATGAGCGAACGCCACGCGAAGGCCCAGCCCTGTTTCATACCGCTAACGATAAATGGAAGCGCGGCGGGAAGAATCACAGTGAACCACATGTGCAAACGTTTCGATCCCATGGTGAGCGCGGCGCGACGGTAAATTGGCGGAACGTTGCGCACGCCGGTGTCGGTTGCGATGACAACAGACCAAAGCGTGCCCATGATAACAACGAACAACATGGCGGCTTCGGTTTGACCGAACCAGAGAAGCGCCAACGGCACCCAGCAGACGCTCGGCAAAGTCTGTAATCCAAGCGCCAGCGTCCCGATCGTATCGTGCAGCAAAGTCCAGCGCGCGGTAAGCAGCCCGAGCGGAACACCAAAAATAATTCCGGCAACGTAGCCAATGAGTAATCGGCGCATCGTGGTGACGATGGCGTGCGCAAGTGTGCCGTCCTTCGCTGCTTCTTTGAGATAACTCAGCACCTGCGCCGGCGCCGGCAGCAAAACTGGCGACCAAAGTTTCGCATCGAACAATTTCTGCCAGACAAAGAGCAGGAAGAGAAAGAAGAGGAGGGCGAAAAGTGTTCGTTTCATTTTGCAGGAGCTTCTTCTGGTTGGGTGAACCCGCGAAGCGAACGCATGATTCTACTCGCATATTCGGCCAGCTCTGCCGTGTTCAGATCACGCGGACGCGGCAGCTCAATCACAAATTCCTCCTGAATGCGGCCGGGGTGCGGCGAAAACAACAGAACGCGATTCCCCAGGCAAACAGCTTCGCGGACATTGTGCGTAACGAAAACAATCGTCTTATGTCGCGCCGTCCAGATGCGCTGGATATCGGCGTAAAGTTGCTCGCGCGTCAGCGCGTCGAGCGCGGCGAACGGCTCATCCATCAACAGCACGCGCGGATTCGGTGCGAGCGCGCGTGCGAGCGCGACGCGTTGTTTCATGCCGCCGGAAAGTTCATGAATGTTTGCACGTTCGAATTTGGTCAGTCCAACCAATTCCAGATAATACCGCGCAACGTCGCGACGATCCCGCGCTTTCAAGTTCGGCTTCAGCCTCAATCCGAAAATGACGTTGCCGAGAACATTGAGCCATGGAAAGAGCGCGGCTTCCTGAAACATGACGAGCCGCTCGCGACCGGGGCCGGTGATTGGTTTGCCGTCGGCCATAACGGTGCCGCTGTCCGGCTTCTCCAAGCCGGCAATGAGATTGAGCAGTGTCGTCTTTCCGCAACCGCTCGCGCCGACGAGACAAACAAATTCGCCTTCATTCACGTGCAGACTCACGCGATCGAGCGCCTGCACGAGACCAGTCGCGGTCTTGAAACTTTTCGAGACGTTGTCGATCGCGAGCTTGCTCGGCGCGACAACTTCCAGCTCCTGACTGACGGTTGAACCCGCTTTGCGCCGCATCAAGGAGTTTCCAAGAGTTTAGATGTATCCGTGTTGCCCTTGAAAAAACCGGCGTCCTTTCCGTCCTGGACCGCCTTGGTGACAAGATCGCGCGAAACTTCTGTCGTAAATTTTATTCGCTTCCAGGCCTGGGCCACCGCGTCGGGCGCGAAATCGGATCGCGTCTCCGCTTTCAACTCCGCGATCAATTTTTGTTGTGCTTCCTGCGGGTGCGCCTGAATCCACTGCGTCAGTTCCACATTCGCCGCCGCGATTTTTTTGGCGAGGTCGCGATGTTCGCCGAGAAATTTTGCGCTGCAAGCGAGCCACGTCGTCAAAACGTCCTTGTCTTCAAGGAAGATTCTGCCATTACCTTCGCGCTCCAGTCGCGTCACCCACGGTTCCACCGTCCAAACTGCATCGACGCTGCCTTTTTGGAAAAGCGCGAGCTGATCCGGATTCGAAGTTGGAATCACGAGCGCATCACCACCGGTCAGAGTGATCTTGAAACCCTGCGCCTTCAGCCAGGCGCGGCAGGAAATATCCTGCGTGTTTCCGAGCTGCGGAGTCGCGATTTTTTTTCCGCGAAAATCGGCAGGCGCCTTAATTGGTGAATCGGCTTTGACAACAAGCGCCGCGCCGCCATTCGCCGCGCCGGAAATGATTCGGACTTCAGCGCCGTTCGATTTGAAATGCGCGTTCAGAGCCGGCCCTTGTCCGACATAGGCAACATCAAGCGAGCCCGCGAACATCGCCTCCATCGCGGATGGCCCCGCGTTATAGGTGAACCATTGGATTTCAACATTCGGGCCAAGGCGTTGCTCGAACCACCCTTTGCCTTCGCGTGAAAATGCATGCGCGATCACGCCCTGCGCGTGCGTGACATTCGGGAAATGACCGAAGCGAACGGTAATCTTTTGTTCCGCCAAAGTGGTTTGGGTTTGCAGGATTATCGCAGCGAGGAAGCCGAGAATGATTTTCATGTTCGCGTGTTCTTTGCGGTTATTCGTATCTAACTGCGAACCCGGTTCGCATCGAGGTCACGCAGATAAACGCGCGTTAGGCCTGTTGCAGCGGAAGATCAACAACAAAAGTCGATCCCTTTTCAAGGCCCTCGCTGCGCGCGCTGATCGTCCCGCCGTGCATGTCCACCACCGCTTTGCTGATCGCGAGACCGAGTCCAAGTCCTTCGTGTCGCGTGCCGACTTGCTCGAAAGCATTGAAAATTCTTTCCAAATCCTTCTGATCAATTCCGACACCCGTGTCAGTGATTTCGATCCGCAATTTTTCCGGCATGGGATTGCTCGAGTGCACCGAGACGGTGCCGTTGTCGAGTGTGAATTTGTAGGCGTTGCGAAGCAAATTCCAAAAAACCTGCTGCAGGCGCGCGGCGTCAGCGACTACAGTGTGTTCCGTTGCATCAAGCGCGATGAGAATGTTCATGCGACGCGCGCTGATATCGCCGCCCACAATTTCCATCGCGTGCCGGATCAACTCGTGCGCATCCGCTGGGCGCAAATCGAGCTGCAGCTTTCCACGCGCGAGTCGCGTCAGGTCGAGCATGTCGTCAATCAAGCGGGCTTCGAGTTCCACGTTGCGGCAGACCATTTCCAATCCCTGTACGATATCGCTTGGCACACCGGGTTGTTTCATCATGCCGCCGGCCCAGATCAGAACCGGCGTGAGCGGTGTGCGCAGCTCATGACTGAGGTTGGCGAGGAATTGATCCTTCGCCGCGTTCGCCGCCTCGGCATTTTCCTTTTCCTCCTGCAAGGCTTGCTCCATCTCACGGCGATGAATAAAAAGCCCAACCTGATTGCCTAACGAGTCGACCATCTGCAAGAGATCGTCGTCCGGCTGGACGACAGCCGGGCTAAACAACTCAATCACGCCGTTTACTTCTCCATTGGCAAAGAGGGGAAAAGCGAACGCACCGCGTAAGCCGGAGTGGGCCGCAGCCTCGAGGCGCGGAAAATTTTGGTCCTGCGTCACGTCTTGAATCCAGGTGGGTTTCTGGGATTCAACCACACGGCCGGGAAGGCCGATTGATGTTTTCAATCGCACGGCTCGCGTTGATTGATCGAAGAAGTTGAGCTTCTCATCCGCAGCCTGCCACGTGCAAGCGCAGTGCAAACCTTCATTCTCCTCGCGCACCCACATCGCCGCGAAGATCCAGCTTCCGCTGTTGGCAATTGTCTGCAGAATTTCTTCGCCCGCTTCGGTAAGACTCCACGAGCCGGCCAACAAACTTGCGATGGCATATTGCGCCGCGCGTCTCCGCTCCGTGCGAATGCGTTCGGTGACATCGCGAAGATAAGCCGTGAAAACCGGTTCGCGGTTCGCGCGAAAAGCGGTGATGGCCAGCTCCACCAAGATCTCGGAACCGTCGGCGCGCAAAGCAGTAATTTCGATGCGGCGGTCCAGAATCGGACCTTCGCTGGTGGCGAGGTAATGTGCGAGACCGCGTCGATGACGTTCGCGCAAGGGCTGGGGAATGATCAGCTCGGCCAGCTCCTGGCCGATGACTTCCGCTCGCGTGTAACCAAACACGCGTTCGGCGGCGGGATTGAATTCGAGCACGCGCCCCTGCGCATCCATCGTGATGATGCAATCGAGTGCCGACGTAAGGATCGCGTGGTTGAGCGCCTCGAGCCATTCCACGTCTTTTTTTTGCTTCGTTGGATTCGCGAGTTTGACGCTCATGAAAAATTTACCGCACGTTTCAAGCCAGCATTACGTTCCATAACCGAAGCGCGCGTCCAGTTGCTTTATTGCTTCCCACGCGTAACGCTGGTCCTCTTCCGTCAGATATTCGCGGTATCCGCCAACTTTTCCGCGGCGCACTTTGAATGATTCCGGATCGGTCACATTGCCGGGTTTCAGAATTTTGGATTCGAATGCGCCGGCGGCTTCAAGTTTTTTCATGTTTTCGAAGTCCGAGAACGCGAGCGCATGCGCGAAAGCTTCCGCGTTCGGCGGCGATTCACCCAGTTCGCCGAGCAAAGCACGAAAGTGTGTCGCCGGGTCGCTCCGCAGGCGTTCGTAACGAACAAGCAGGAAATTTTTTCTGCGACTGAATTCGTGGAGCCACCGATTCATTGTCTCGACAATAGCCTTGATTCCAAACGCATCGTCGCGCAAAAGTTCGCTGACGCTCTTTTGCTTCAACTCGTTAGGCGTATCGGCCGACCGCCGCACCAACTGCAGGTAATGCGACACGAACGCATCGCGCGGATCGCGCGCGAGCAGGATAATTTTCGCCCGCCGCAGCTCGGCCGCTGGAATCAAATATTTTCCACGCACTTTGTCCCATCGGTCCGCTTTGGTGCGTTGCTCGAACAAATCGTGCGAATAAACGATGCGCGGGATTCGCCCCGGAACCTGCTTTTCCGGTTCGAGGGAAAACGGAATGCCTTCACGCTTGCAAAAATAGGCGCAGAGAAAAGCGCGCAGCCAGGTGCGTCCGCTCTTTGGAATCGAGACGATAATGGCGTCCCCGCCCGATAATTGGCGGGCTCGGCTGCTGAGGTTGAGCCGGAGTGGCGACACGGCCTAACGAGTGCGCTGTGACTTGAGGGAGTCGCGATATGAGTAAAGCCGCGATTTCAAATATTCGCGCGGCGTTTCGTAACGCATCGGCCGAAACCAATGGCGCAATTCACGCCGGCTCAATCGCGGTTCGTAGCCGAAAATTGGCATGAGTTCGCGACAATGCCATTCCACCCAGCCGATTTCATCCGGCGAAAGCTCATTCTCCCAGCGCGTCAGCGGTTCGGTGCTGATTACCGAGAAATCAATCTCAGCAGCAGAATTGCCGCGCCAAAGTTTCCCTGCCTTTGTCGGTTTCAAAACCGTGTCGCGGTCGAAACGGATCTCGAGAAAGGCGCAAACCTTTTCCATCCACGATGCAGGATCCAGCACGAGCTTCTCGTAAGGCACGACAAAGGTACGCGCATCTTCACCGCGCAACGATGCTGCTGCGAGCGATGCGGCCTTGAGCCAATGACTCACGACGTAGTAAATGGAAAAGCGGCGCAGCTGTCGCGTTTTTTCGAGTGCGATTTGCGCGGCCAGGATCGCGCGCGGATCGCGCATGGTCAGAAGAACTTTCGCCTGTGGAAAACGGCTGAAGATAGCGGGAAGATGATTGCGGTTGGCGGGCGTCTTTTCCACCCAGCGCCTGACCGTCTCGAGCGGACGCCCAATCGTTTCCGCGTACGATTCCAACATGATAATGAGCAAATCTTTGTCGGCATTCGCCGGATCGAACGCGTGTTCTTCAAACAAGCTAAGAAATTTCGCCGTCGGAAAATACGAGTAATCGCGCTTTCCCCATTTGCAGGGACCGCCGAAGACAACATTGGAAAGCGATTCTTTCGTTAGGTAATCAAACTGTTCGCGCCGCGAGCGCTTTGCCGTATTTGGTCAGAACAGTCGGGAAGTAGGCTGTTTCTTCGGGAAGCACGAGTAGCTCGGGATGATTGTCGAGCAAGGCCACGAGCAGAGTCGTTCCCGATTTGGCCTGGCCGGCAATGAAACACGCGCGCTGATCGAATGGCAGAGCTTCCGACATGCAGGAAAAGTCGTCCGGCACGGCAATGCTCTGCGCAAGAACATTCTTTGGCCGCAGGCGGTGCGATTTACCACTTCATTGCCCGAGGGCGAGATCGGACTGGCGACGCTCCGAGATTTAGCGAGGCTATCTATATGCGGTCGCGCTATCGGTCCTATCGTTTCATGAGTCCGATGCAATTTCTGATTGTACTGGCTCTCGGCCTGGGAGTCATCGGCGGCGGCGCTTACTTCACGTATCACGCATTTCATCCGTATGATGTCTCGGCGACCTTCGCGCCCGTTGTTTACGTGCATCCGTTGATGCTGCAGATCGAGAAGGCGCGAAAACTTCAAATCGAAGGGAAGCTGGTCGATGCCCGGAAACTTTTGCGCGACCAACTCCGGATCTATCCGAATGCGCCGCAATCACCGGCCGCGCGCGATCTTCTCGGCGACATCAACACGCAAATGTTTTTTTCGAAAGATAATCTTTTTGGCAAGACCGAATACATCGTGAAGCGCGGCGATACTCTCTGGCGCATCGCGCATAAGCTCGATTCAACACCCGCGGAAATCCTGCGTGTCAACGAGCTGCAATCCGATCTGCTCCATCCCGGTGATCAGCTTGTCATTCCGGATTCCGATTTCACGCTCACGCTTGATTTGCCTAACGAGCGCGCGGTCGTGCATCACGGCGACGGCTTTTTTAAACAATATCCGATTGTCGACATGAACCTGCCCCATTCGAATCATGCGCGCGTGACGATGAAGGTGAAGGCGACAGTTTTCTGGAAAGATGGACGGATCGTTTCGCCGGAGACGGAGCGAGATCGCGAAGAAGCGTCGGCGCGAATTCATTTTGGCGATCGCGGTTATGTTCTCTACGGGGTGGACGATGAAAGCGTTGAGTCAGAATCAGCGCTGGAAGTTTCGGAAAAGACCACGGGCAAAGTGAGCGACGGGCCGCGGCCGACACACGGCATCGCACTTTTGAAGGATGATCTGAGGGAGTTGTTGCGGTTATTGCGACACGGCGCGCCGGTGACAATCGTTCGCGCACATAAGTAGCGTCTCCCTCTTCCTTTGCTCGTAATCGACCAGGCATCGAGCATGAGCAGAGAACGAATAAGAGTGGTGATTGAAAATCCAGGTCGTTTCGTTAGATTAGACCCTTGGGAAAAAAGGGGGCGTACTGGTTTCGACTCATCGTTTGAAACGCAGACGGCATGTCGAGGATGGTTCGTTGGCCTCGTAAAAAACCGGACCAAAACAAATAAACGCAGATCACCAAGATCTCGCTCTCGCGGCTTAATTGACCGTGACGTTTGGAGCTGGACGCCTGCTACGGCGGCAAACGTGGACAGCAGGCTAACCTGACGGCGGAGTGACCGCGTCGAAAGGTGAAAGGATTTCGCGGACGCTCGGGAGCCGGCAGTGTGCCGGTGCAACGTTCGGCTCCTTAAACTTAACACCGGATAAACATGTAGATGGCTGCGTGGACCGCGACGAGGA